>JAEUHN010000017.1 GCA_016795365.1 Verrucomicrobiaceae bacterium | reverse complement strand
GCGAGATTCACGACGGCTGCGGCACCTTCGAGTTCATCAGTCCATGATCCCAGCGTCTCTCCGTCCCAGATCGCCTCTCGTGCGTCGGCGCTAGAAGTATCGGGGTGCCGGGTGAGCACCACGACATCCCAGCCTTTGACGTTGAAGAACTTGGCGAGGGCCTGGCCGAGAAAGCCACTGCCACCCGCGAGAATGAGGCGTCGTGTGTTCATAATTCAGCGAAGAGCGAGGTAGCCGTAGAGCAGCGTGAAGAAGACGAAGGCTGCCGTGAGCGCGTGGTAGCCGAGCCTTCGCCATGCATTGATGAGGAAGGGGCAGGCATCAAAGACGAAGCACTGCACCGCCAGTCGGACAGCCCAGAAGACCGCCACCAAGGCAGCGATTCCGCGTGCGAGTTCAGATCCTCCAGCAAGCGCATCGACGTTCATCAAGGTGAGCATGCCAAAGCCAGCGATCACGAGCACGATGAACGCGCCATAAACCCAGAAGAGCTGACGCACGAAGGGATGCAGGGGTGCCAGTTCGTGCTTCCAGTCGAGCACTCGCGGCACCTGGGCGCTCGCCAGCAGAATCGCGAAATGCCCAAGGCCGCCGAGGAGGATGAGATGGTGCAAGGTGATCATGGCAAGGCGTGGATGAAGGTGAAGAAGGGAAGGCACACGCGCTCCACGAACACGGGTGGAAACAGCAGTGGCAAAGGCAGCAGAAGCACGATCCAGGTGCGCAGCCGCCAGACCCAGCCGTGCCTGCGACAGGGGCATCCGCGCTCGATCCACATACCCAGCGCTTGAACGAGGAAGTAGATCGTCGGACCTCCGAACCCAGCACGGGCAGGCACGGTGATGACGAGTTCATGCACCAGCCCTGACAAGGCAAAGACCGTCAGTGTCGCGAGGCCAGGGCTCCATCGCCTAACAAGCGTCTGAAACACAAGTCCATGCACCAGATCTCGAAAGCCCATGTTCCATCGCCGCCCCCAAAAGTCGGCGAGCGAAGGAGCGCCGAGAGGACAATTCATGAGGGGGCGCACATCCCTGCCACTCCTTTGCCAAATCTCGGCGACCAATGTGAAGACTCCGCCGTGCAGTGCCACGATGAATCCAACCATGCATCCCCAGGTGGCCATGAATGGGGTGGCCAGATGCCCCGCGATCAACCACGTCAGCGCGACGCCTGCACTCAGGTTCAGCAATCCACGGCGGACCAAGCCTGGAGGATGGCTGGCCGGACGCCGCCATGCCGTCAAATCGAAGGATGGACTCAAGAACACGAAAGCCAGAACTCTTTCCACTCCGCGGGCGCGCCTTCGCCCGCGCTGCACGACGAGCACTTTGCCAGCCAGGAAGAGGACTCCAGCCATCATCCACATGACGATCCATCCTGTGTTATCGGTTATTTCTGTTATTTCAGAAATCATGGTTCAAAAAAGGGAATCAGCTGGCTACATCAGGCCCAACAGCTTGAACACCTTCTCGCCCATGCGAACCGCCTTGAGCAGCGTGGGTGTTGGGGTTTTCTCGATCTGGCTGGCCCAGGTGTTAGTGAGTTCAAAAAAGTCGAGCATGCCCTGCAGCCGCTCCTTGGTGACTGCGTCAGCACTGCCGCGAGTGCGCGACATCTCGTCCGCAGCTTCGCGCAGCAGCTTGAGCGTGGGGTCGATCTCACGCCGCTTCCGCTCGGTCATGATCACGCGGAACATCTCGAAGACATCCTTCATGCTCTCGAAGTGATCCCGCCGGTCGCCCTGGAGATGCACCACGCGGACAATCCCCCACCCTTGGAGTTCCTTGAGAGCGGTGCTCACATTCGACCGCGCGAACTCCAGCGTGGCGCAGATGTCTTCGGCGTTGAGCGGCTTCTCGCTCAGGTAAAGCAGCGCATGCACCTGAGCCATGGTCCGGTTGATGCCCCACCGCGTGCCGAGTTCGCCCCAGTGGGTGACGAACTTGCGAGCGATGGGAGAGAGTTCCGTCATGACGTTTATTTCTGTTAAGACAGAAATAACCGAATTAAATAATCACGCAAGATGAATTCTGTTTTTCTATGAGCGACCGACTAGCGGCGACGGCCCGCATGGCAGGCGTCGGTGTAGAACTTGTTGCCTACACCCAGCGGGAGTCCGAGTTCAGCCGTGAGATCCCACAGCGCCTGACGGTTGATGTATTCGGGGGTGCCGCCTGGATAGCTCTTCTGGCGATTGCAGCCGAAGCACATCTCAAACACGGCCACCGGCCTGCCCTTGCTGAAGAAGAGGTAGGCGTGATGCGGCGCATAGCAGGGAGTGCGCGAGCCCTTCGGTTGGGAAACGGTGATGCATTGCATGAGCCGCTTCACCTGGGCCGGGCTCATCTTGACACCTTTGGGGTCCATCACACCGCTGTGCATCTTGCCCGTCTGGAGGTCGAAGAAGGTCTCGCTGCGCTCCGCCGTGTAGTCGTAGCAGTAGGCACGAACTTCATCGAACTGCACTCCCGGCCAGTTCACCACCGTGCCCGGTGCGGGCGAAGCGTCGGCAAAACGATGCACATAGGCCTCGCAGGAGCAGAGCGTCAGAGCGAGAGCGGACAGGGCGATGAATTGAAAGGTCGAGCGGATCATAGCGTCGCGATGGTGAAGAGCAGGCCCGCGCACGTCAAGAAGCGAAAGTTGCTCCCCTGTGATCCGCAGTTGTCAGCAGGCGTGACGGATGTTCTGTTCACCGGTTTCCGCCATTCGCACCTCCGCCATGATCTCCGTCTCTCAGCTCACCAAGTCCTACGCAGGCCGCGTGGCGGTCGATGGCATTTCATTCGAGGTCGCTCCGGGAGAGATCGTCGGTTTCCTGGGACCCAATGGGGCGGGCAAATCAACGACCATGCGCATCCTTAGCGGCTACATGCCGCCCACGTCCGGCACGGCCACAATCGGCGGGAAGGATGTCTTCCGCGAGTCTCTCGCAGTGCGGTCGCAGGTGGGCTACATGCCGGAGAATGCGCCCTTGTATCTGGAAATGGCGGTGAAGGAATACCTGCACTTCCGCGGCGCTCTCAAAGGCCTCAGCGGCAAAGACCTCCGCGTGCGCACTGGCGAAGTGATGGAACTCTGCGGCGTCACAGATGTGCGTCGTCGCTTGATCGGAAATCTCTCGAAAGGCTATCGTCAACGCGTAGCCCTCGCCGATGCCCTGATCCATCGTCCGCCTCTCTTGATCCTCGACGAACCCACGAATGGCCTCGATCCCACTCAGATCCGGCAGGTGCGCGAGCTGCTTCGCGGCCTCCGCCCGCAGCACACCATTCTGCTTTCCACTCACATCCTGGCCGAAGTGGAACAGACTTGTGACCGCGTGGTGATGATTCATCACGGACGCATCAAGGCAAACGACACGCCGCGAAACCTCACCCAGGGATTGCGGGCTGCCGGAACGGTTTACGTGGAGCTTCAGGGGGCCAAGGACGCGGGGAAGAAACTCGATGCTCTGCCCGGCGTTCGCAAGGTGGTGACCGAGAAGACGGACAGGGACTGGCAGGCCTACACGCTCCGCATCGAGTCCAACACCGATGTTCGCGAAGCCATCCAGGAACTCGCGACCAAGGAGCAATGGAAGATTCGCGAACTCCATCGCCAGCTGCCCACGCTGGAGGATGTGTTCATCGAACTCGCCGCCAGCGACGCCCCAGGACGATAAGCCGTTTCAATTCTCCGCCCCCGCCTTGCCCTTTTTCTTGGGCTTCGGATTCTTGGCTTCTTCTTCGAGTCGCTTCTTCAAGTCGGCGAGCGTGGTGGCTTCCTGTTGCTTGAGCCAGGTCTCGAAGCCCTTGGTGCGTCCGCCTTGATACTCATAAGTGTCGAAGATCTCGAAGTGCCCGAGCGCACGTGGGTCCTCCTCTTCCTTCAGCAGGCCCATCATACGATAGCGAAGGTCGTCCATGATGTCCTTGAAAGCGAGGTCGTGGGCAAGGTTCTTCACACACTCAGGATCATCGCTCAGGCGATAGAGTTCATCGGGCTGGCGCTTGCCGAAGCACAAGTCGTAGTAGTAGCCGCCGAGTGCCTTGATGACTTCCTTCGTGGGTCCGGGATCGCAATTGCCGAAGTCCGTCTGCGGATCGCCCGCAGGCCAGCGATCGGGCATAAAATTGTGGACGTAGAGAAAGTCCTTCGTGCGAATCGCACGCACTGGGTAGCCCCAGTCATGCACGCGTCCGATGTCATGACGTTCCTTGCCAGCCAGCATCACATCACGGTTCTCGATCCAGCCGGATTTGTCCGACTTGAGAATGTTCGCCAGACTCTTGCCCGTCATCTGCGGATGCGGCTTGAGGCCCGCGAGTTCCATGTAGGTCGGGGCCAGATCACGCATGTTCACGAAGTCCTCGACCACGCGCCCGGGCTTGATCGCCGCAGGCCACCGCATCGCGAGCGGGAGATGAAAGGCATCCTCGTGGATCTGTCCCTTCACAAAAGGAAATGGCATCCCGTGATCGGACGTGACCACGACCAGCGTGTCCTGAGCGAGCCCTGCGTCATCGAGTGCCTTCAGAGCGCGACCGATCTGCGCATCGCCCCATTCCACCTCGACTGAGTAGTCGAGCAAGTCATTGCGCACGATCTCCGTGTCCGGCAGGTAGGCGGGCACCTTCACGTCCTCGATTTTCTTGCCCAACCGGGCGCCAGCTCCGAGTTCGTAAGGTCGATGCGGCTCCTGAAAGCCCATCCAGAAACAGAAGGGCTTGGCAGTGTCGCGTTGCTTGAGAAAGGCCTCGAAATTCGCGGGATAGTCGTTGTTGCCCATGCCCTTGGCGATGGGCGTTTGCTTGGCCTCATCAAAGCTCGGCCCGGCGGGATTGCGGGTGCGCTTGGCCAGTGTTTTGAAGTCGCCTGGACCCCAGCCTTTGCCGGTGAGGCCAATGGTGTAGCCGCCTTGCTCCAGGAGGTCGGGATACGTCTCGAAGCCAGCCGGGAAGTAGCCACCGTGCGACACAGACTCCTTGAGCTGCCAGGTGTTGCGGCCCGTCAGAATGCTCGCCCGGCAGGGACTGCATTTCGGATTGGAGGTGAACGCGCTCTTGAAGAGCACGCCCTCCTTTGCCACGCGGTCGAAGTTCGGCGTCTTGATCCAATCGCAACCATAAGCACCCGCGTGTGTGCTGCCATTCCAGTCGTCGAAGATGATGAAGAGGATGTTCGGCTTCTTCGCTTCCGCGTGGGCGATGAGGCTGTTGAAGGCAAGGGTAAGAACGAGCAGGTGCTTGATCATGACGGGCGAGAACGTGGAGTGCTGGAGTTCCTTTCGCGGGTGGCAAGTTTCTTCCTCGCGGCGCAGTAAGGGGATCATGATGAAACTCTGGCTCGTCCTCCTGCTCGCGACTGCGGCATCCGCCTTTGCCCAACTGGCCAATCAACCGCCGATGCCGATGTGGTTGAGCGGTGCTCCGGTGGTGGAGCGTTCGTTCACACACGAGGGCAAGCTCTTGAAGGCGATCTTGCTAGGCGCGGGCGAGATGGAGGTGGTGATCAATGACCAACCCGTGGGCGCAATCGCGGGCGCCGAACAAGGGACCAGCATCGACGTGACGAAGTTCATCCGCAGCGGCAGCAACGTCTTGCGATTGCAGGCCAAGGCAGGGCGCGTCGCGGCCTTGCTGGAGCTCAACGGCGATCTGGCGAACAAGACATGGATCAAAACGGACGCGTCGTGGACGGGCACGAGTGGCACGATCCAAACCGAGGCCATCGACGCCAAGACGAACCCCTTCGACTTCAAGAAGACCTTCGACGCCTACAACTCGTGGCAGCTCGCGAAGCCGGGAGCGCAGAGCGTGGCAACAGATCCATCGACGTTCACTCTGCTACCGGGTTTCAAAGCGGAACTCGTGCGCTCATCGCAGCCGGGTGAGGACTCGTGGGTCTCGATGACCTTCGATTCGGAAGGGCGCATCCTGCTTGGTCGGGAGAAGAGCGGCCTGCTGCGCTTTGATCCGCGCACGCAGTCCACGGAAGTCATCAATGACAAGCTGCTCGAATGTCGCGGACTGTTGTTTGTGAATGACGTGCTCTTCGCCAACGCCAACAACAGCAAGGGACTCTACCGGTTGGAGGACAAAGATGGCGATGGGAAGTTCGAGGACGTGCGCGAGATCGTCCATAGCGAGGGTGGCGTGGGACACGGGCGCAACCACCTCAAGCTCGGCCCCGATGGCTGGCTCTATGTGGCCCACGGCAATAACGTGCTGCTGCCCACGAACGTCTCCGACAAGTCTCCGCTCAAGCACTACGCCAACGATCAACTCCTGCCCAACCCGTGGGACAGCAGCATGTTCGATGGCAACGTCGAGCTGCCCGCGGGTCATGTGCTGCGTGTGAAGCCCGATGGCAGCGAGGTGCAACTCTTCGCTGGCGGCCTGCGCAACCCGCTCGACCTCACCTTCAATCGCGAAGGCGACCTCTTCACCTTCGATGCCGATATGGAGCGCGATGTGGGCTCGCCCTGGTATATGCCCACGCGGGTGCTGCATGTCGTGCCCGGTGCCGACTTTGGCTGGCGTCGCGGCACGGGACGCTACCCAAGTTACTACATCGACACGCTGCCCAGCGTGATCGACATCGGGCTGTCCTCGCCCACGGCAGTGTTTTTCGGCTACGGCGCGAAGTTCCCTGCGAAGTATCAGGAAGCTCTCTTCATCTTCGACTGGTCGTATGGCCGCATCATCGCCGTGCATCTCCAACCGAAGGGTGCGAGTTACAGCGGCGAGCAGGAAACGTTTGTGACGGGCCGCCCGCTGAATGTCACCGACGGCTGCATTGGACCCGATGGCGCGATGTGGTTCATCACCGGCGGACGTGGGACGCAGAGTGGGTTGTATCGCATCACCTCGGAACAGCCCAACGTGGTTAAGCCGCCGACTCTTGCGGTAGCCACACCCATCATGGGCGATGAGGCCAGCGACGATGCTTTTGCACGCCATGCGACGACATTGACCATGAAACCCACCATCGACCAATTGCGCGAAACTTCATCGGGATGGGGTGCGATCACGCGTTGGCTGGCAGCTGTTCGTTCGGAAGACAAGGTGCTCCGTGACGCTGCGATCGCCACGGCCATCACCATTGACTGGCCATCCACACCGGAGGCCCAGCGCTTGGCAGTGCTGCGTGTGCTAGCGGTTGGTCTCGCTCGTGAAGCCACACCACCCAAGGGCATCGAAGCTTGGCTGGAGGCCCGATGGACAGGCAAGCCCTCGCCCGAAACATGGGAACTGACCAAGCTGCTCATTCACTTCCGATCCCCGACGATCATCGCTCGGGCCACCACCTTGCTGAAGGCAGCGACCCGCAGCGAGGACCAGCTCTTCTACCCGATGCACCTGCGTTACCTCAAGGACGGCTGGACACTCGATCAGCGACGCATCGTGTTTGAGGCGCTGAACCGCGCAGAGAAGATGAACGGCGCGAGCAGCTACTTCAAAGCGATCGCGGACACGCGCGCGGAGCTGGCGGCGGCATTGAAACCCAACGAAGCGAAGGAACTCGCGAGCTTCATTGCACCGCCGCAGCCGGTGGCCCTGTCCTCGCACGCCATGCCAGCGCACAGCTACAAACAGTGGAAGCTCGCGGACTTGGTGCCGATGCTCGACAAGGCAGGCAGTGGCCGCTCGTTCGAGAGCGCGAAGGCGGCGCTGACGATGGCGCAATGTGTGTTCTGCCATCGTGTGAGCGACGATCCCACGATCCCTGCGGGCATCGTGGGGCCGGACCTGATGCAGGTGTCGGCGCGGTTCGGACGGAAGGACCTCTTGATGCACATCCTGGAGCCCTCGGTCTTCATTGATGAGAAATTCAAGATCACGACGGTCACGCGAGTCGATGGTTCGGTGGTGAGCGGAGCGCTCGATCACGAGGACGACGAACGCGTGGCCTTGAAGCCGAACCCGCTCGCACCGGAGGTGGTGGAAATCGCGAAGGCACAGATCAAGACGCGCGTGCTGTCCGACGTGTCGCCGATGCCTGCCGGTTTGCTCAACGTGCTAAAGGCCGATCAGATCCTCGACCTGCTCGCGTGGTTCGAAGGTGGTGGTGATCCGAAGGCGAGGGCATGGAGGAATTGACGCGAGCTTGAAACTCACCAGCCCCCACGGCAGTCTTTTGCCCATGCATCTCCCCTCCCTGATCGAACGCAAACGCGAAGGTGGGCGGCTGTCGAGAGACGAGCTTCGCGCGATCATCAGCGGCTTCACGGCGGGCGAGATTCCGGAGTATCAAGTCAGCGCACTGGCGATGGCGATTTATTTCCGTGGCATGGACGCCGAGGAGACGACCGCTTTGACGGATGCGATGCTGCACAGCGGCTCCACCTTGCAATGGCCGACCGATGCGCCCATGCGCGTGGACAAGCACAGCACGGGTGGCATTGGCGACAAGACGTCCCTCATCCTCGCACCTCTGCTCGCCTGCGATCGGCTCTGGGTGCCAATGATCAGCGGACGCGGCCTGGGGATCACCGGCGGGACCTTGGACAAGCTGGAGTCCATTCCTGGATTCAGCACGCAACTCACGGAGGCGGAGATCCATCGCATCGTGATCAAGGTGGGCTGCGTGATGGTGGGGCAGACACCGAACCTCTGCCCGGCCGACAAGAAGCTTTATGCCCTGCGCGATGTGACCGGCACGGTGCCGAGCATCCCGCTGATCACGGCGAGCATCATGTGCAAGAAGTTGGCCGAGGGACTCAGTCGCCTCGTGCTCGATGTGAAGTATGGCAGCGGTGCGTTCATGAAGTCGCGCGAGCAGGCGGAGGCTCTGGCGAAGTCGATGGTCTCGGTGGGCAATCTCCTCGGTGTGCGCTCGTCGGTTTGTCTCAATGCCATGGACGAGCCGACCGGCTGCGCGGCGGGCAATGCCCTGGAGGTGGCGGAGGCGGTCGAATGCCTGCAAGGACGAGGCCCGTCCGATCTGGAGGCCACGGTGCTGGACCTGTGCGTGGCGGTCTCGGTGTCCTCCCGCGAAGAACTGGCTGGCTGGCTTCGCGATGGGAGCGCTTGGCGGAAGTTCTGCGAGATGGTCGAGGCGCAGAGCGGCGATTCGTCCAAGCTGGAGCGCATCACGCAGGTGCATCGCGCTCCGGTGATTCGAGAGTTCCGCGCGGACTGCAGCGGGCTGCTCACCCGCGTAGATGCGGGCACCGTCGGACGTGCGGTGCTGGAGCTGGGAGCCGGGCGCGCGAAGGCGAGCGACCCGGTGGATTTTGCGGTTGGCTGCGATCAGATCGCGAAGACGGGCACCGAGGTGGCTGCGGGTGATGTGTTGCTGCGGGTTCATGCGCGAACGCTTGGCGCGGCGGAGTCGGCACTGGACTTGATCGCCACCGGCATGGTGATCGAGTGAACTGTGACCTCTGCGGGGCTGCAATTTGCGGCTTGAAGCTCCCGTCTCTGCGCCTTTACTCCCGCCTCTCCCGTCCCCGCCCTGCTGTGACACGTCTTTTCTTCTCCGCCCCCGCCTGCCTCCCATGAAGATCGCCCTCGATGTGATGGGCGGCGACCACGCCCCGCAAAACAACATTGGCGGCGTGAAGCTCGCGCTCGAAGCCCTGCCTGATCTTGAGAAACTCTATCTCGTCGGGACGCCCGGGATTGTGGAGGCTGAACTCGAACGCCAGGGCATCTCCAGCCCGAAGATCGAGCTCGTCGCCTCCACCCAGGTCGTCGATATGGCGGACAATGGCCTCGCCGTCGTGCGCGGGAAGAAGGACTCCTCGATGTCGGTTGCAGCCCGCTTGGTTAAAGACCACGAATGCCAGGCCGTCGTCAGTGCCGGGCACACAGGCGCGGCGGTCACTGCTGGCACACTGATCATCGGACGCCTGCCAGGCGTGGATTTCCCAGGCATTGCCAGTCCGATGCCGAACGAGCACGGCACCTGCTACCTCATTGATGCCGGAGCCAATCCCGACGCAAAGCCGAACCACCTCGTGCAGTATGCGATCATGGGCTCGGTTTACACACGCCATCTCCATGGTCGTGAGAAGCCGATCGTGGGCCTCATGAACATCGGCGAGGAGGAAGGCAAAGGGCACGAACTCGCGCGCGAGTCCGCCGTGCTCCTACGCGAGGCCCCAATTCACTTCCGCGGCAATGTGGAAGGCCACGACATCTTCGAGACCCCGCTGGACGTGATCGTTTGCGACGGCTTCACCGGCAACGTCGTGCTCAAAACTGCCGAGGCCACGGCCAAGGTGGTCTTCAAGTGGGTCAAGGCCGAGATGGGTGCAGGCTCGCCATTGCTCAAGGCCTGGAAAGGTCTCGGCGGAGCCATCGTCCGGCCCTACCTGCGCAAGGTGAAGGACAAGGGCAGCTACGACACCTACGGCGGCAGTCCTTTGCTCGGCATCAAGGGCGTGCTCATCATCGCCCACGGCTCCAGCAGCCCGCTCGCCATCATGAACGCCATCCGCGTCGCGGGTGAATCCATATCTCACAAGGTGAATCCTCACATCGAGGCCGCCATTCAGCAATACACGGCCACGCTCAGCAACCAAGCCTGAGCCCACGGTCCCACCCTCCAACCCACGCCTTTTCAATGTCCCCCTCCCCCTGCACTTCCAGCATCATCGGCACCGGCAGTTACGTGCCCGAACGCGTGCTGACCAATGATGACCTGTCCAAGATTGTCGATACCTCCGATGAGTGGATCACGACGCGCACCGGCATCAAGGAGCGCCGTATCGCCGCAGCCGACGAAGCCACCAGCGACATGGCCACCAAGGCCGCCCTACGTGCTCTTGAGGCGGCGAACATGAAGGCCGAGGACATCGAGCTGATCATCGTCGCCACCGTCACGCCGGACATGTTCTTCCCCTCTACGGCCTGCATCGTGCAGAAGAAGCTGGGAGCCGCGAATGCCGTGTGCTTCGATATCTCCGCCGCATGCTCCGGCTTCCTCTATGCTCTCCAGGTGGCCCGCAATTTCATCAACACCGGCACCCGTGGCACCGCCCTGGTGATCGGCGCCGAAAAGCTCAGTAGCCTGATCAACTGGAAGGATCGGAACACCTGCGTGCTCTTCGGCGATGCCGCCGGCGCCGTGGTGCTGAAGCGCGTCTGTGAAGGCGAGGCCGATGCCCCTGGTCGCGTGCTGTCCACCGTCATGGGCAGCGATGGCAACCTGGTGGACCTGCTCAAGGTTCCTGGCGGTGGCTCCGCTTGCCCGATCACGGCGGAGAACGCCGAGTCCCGTCCCAACACGATCCACATGGAAGGTCGCGAGACGTTCAAGCACGCCGTGACTCGTATGTCCCAGGCTGCCGAGCAGGCCCTGGAACTCGCCGGCCTTCAGAAGTCCGACATCAACATGGTGATCCCGCACCAGGCAAACGCCCGCATCATCTCAGCCATCGCCGACCGCCTTGGCCTGCCCGAGGACAAGACCTTCATGAACCTCCAGAAGTATGGCAACACCAGCGCCGCCACGATCCCTGTGGCGCTGGACGAAGCGAATCGCGAAGGGCGCATCAAGCGCGGCGATGTGCTCCTGCTTGTGGCCTTCGGAGGCGGCTTCACCTGGGCCAGCACCGTTCTGCGCTGGTAAAGGCCGTCATCACTTACGCGATCGCCACCTGAGTCACGCCACGATGGCGGTTCAGGCGTGCGCGCTTTTCGACCAGTTCGCTGGCCAGCCTGAACAGCGTTCGGCGGTCCATGTCGAGGCGCACACAGAGATCATGAATCGGCACCCGATGGTGGAGGCCGAGGAGCAGCCGGGCGTGCAGTTGCTCGCGAGGCGAGTAGTGCGTTTCGGCCGCCAGTTGCCGCAGGGAAGCGACTTCAGACGGATCGAGGTCGATGGCGAGCGATGCCCAGCGAAGCCGGGGTGAACGCAGGTGGTAGGGCAGGATCGGGGAGTTCATATTGTTCGGGATAGGTGGTTATACGAACAGCAGAGCACGTTCTCTGCCAAATTTTTCGAGCGGTCATCATACGGAGAGAAAACATCGCTCACCTGCGTTCTGGCGTGCTCCCATGATCAAGACCTTCGCCCTTCTCGCCGCCGCCTTTTCACTCCCCTTGTTCGCACAGGACACGTCCCTGCACGAATGGTTCATCGATGGTGAAGGATGGAAGGTCGCTGCCGAGGGCTACACCTTCACCGATGGCCTCTGCGTGGATCAGGCAGGCAACCTCTTCTTCACCGACGTCAAAGCCGGCAAGGGCATCTACAAGATCGATGTGGAAACGGGCAAGACCTGCCTTGCGATCGACGGCCTACCAGGCATCAGCGGCCTTCAGATTGGGCCTGATGGCAAGTTTTATGCCTGTCACAACAAGGAGGGCCGCATCATTCGCTTCGGCATGGACGGCAAGCCGGAAGTCCTGCTCACCAACGTGAAGTGCAACGATCTCGTGGTCAGCACCAGCGGGAACATCTACTTCACCGAGACACCGACGAAGCGCATTCACCTCATCACGGCGAAGGGCGAGCATCACGTCGCTGACGAAGGCAACGTCAACAAGCCCAACGGCATCAGCATCAGCCCCGATCAACGCACCCTGGCCGTCAGTGACATGGGTGGCAAGAACGTCTGGACCTGGCAGATCAAGGACGATGGCAGCCTGTCCGCTGGTGCTCCCTACATGACCATGGAGATGCCCTTGCTCCCCGATCAAAGTGGTGGTGCCAAGCCCGGTGAACGCCCCGCCACTCTGCCGCTCTACGCCACCATTTCGGGCGGCGATGGCATGACCACTGAGTCCACCGGACGCTGGTTCGTCACCACCACGCTAGGTGTGCAAGTCTTCGATCAGGCGGGCCGCCTCTCTGGCATCCTGGCCAAGCCTTCACCCGAGGCCAAGGTCGTGAGCTGCGAGTTTGCAGGCAAAGACCATGACGTGCTGTTCATCGCCGCCGGAGACAAGGTCATGTCCCGCAAGCTGAAGGTGAAAGGCTTCTTCGGCAGCAAGTGATTTGCCGCCGCGCTGACGTGTGCTAAGCGCAGGGGATGGACATTTTCGAAGATCTCAAGTGGCGCGGCCTGCTCAGCGATTACACCCGCTTCGCCGACAGTGACAATGCGGACAAGGCACCGCAGCTTCCCGACCTCCTCGCGGGTAAGAAGGTCACGCTGTATTGCGGTTTCGATCCAACGGCGGACTCGCTGCATGTGGGCAGTCTCGTGCCCTTGATCGCGCTGCGCCGTTTTCAGCTCGCCGGCCATCATCCCATCGCCGTCGCAGGCGGTGCCACGGGTTCCATCGGTGACCCTTCCGGCAAGACGCAGGAGCGTCAGCTTCTCACCGGCGATCAGATCAAGGCGAACGTCGATGCCATCAAGCCGCAGCTCGCGCGCTTGCTCGACTTTGACACGACAGACAATCCCGCACGCCTCGTGGACAACGCGGACTGGTTTGGCCCGATCAGCTTCATCGACTTCCTGCGAGATGTGGGCAAGCACTTCACCGTCAATCAAATGGTGGCCAAGGAATCCGTGCGCGCGCGCATGGAAGATCGCGATGTGGGCATCAGCTACACCGAGTTCAGCTACATGCTGCTCCAGGCGTATGACTTCTACCACCTGGCGGAGCAGTTCGGCTGTGAGCTGCAGATTGGTGGCAGCGATCAGTGGGGCAATATTACGGCGGGCATCGATCTGGTGCGCAAGAGGCTGCGCAAGCAGGGCTACGGCCTCACGCTGCCGCTGATCACGAAGGCCGATGGCACCAAGTTCGGCAAGACGGAGAGCGGCACCGTCTGGCTCGATGCGAAGCGCACGAGCGTGTATCAGTTCTACCAGTTCTGGATCAACGTCGATGACCGCGACGTGCTGCGCTTCCTGCGCTACTTCACCTTCCTGCCGCATGATCAAATCGAAGCGCTCGACGCCGCGCACAACGCGGACCCCGGCAAGCGCGAAGCCCACCGCGCGCTAGCTCGGGAGATGACCACAATGCTCCACGGCGAAACTGCCTGTCAGGCAGCGATCCAGGCAGCGACTATCCTTTTTGGCGGCAGTGTCGAATCCATGGAGAAGGAAACCTTTGCCATCCTCCGCTCCGAGGTGCCAACCGCGACTGTCACCGCCGAACAACTTCAGGCAGGCATCGTGATCACGGAAGCGCTGGTCGCGGCGAAGCTCACCCAAAGCAAGGGGCAGGCGCGCAAGGACATCGAAGGCGGCGGGGTTTACATCAATGGTGAACGCTGTGCCGATATCGGACGCGCCCTGACAGCTGCGGACCTCCTGCACGGCGAGGGCGTCCTGCTCCGCAAGGGCAAGCGCGCGTATGCGGTGGTCACTGTCGAGGGCTGATTCACCTCCGTGACCTCTCGGCGGTGCGGCCCCTTTGGTGTATCGGGTTTGAGCGGCTCTTGAGGCCATGGTCTTAGCCTTCGATGGTCTTCCAGCGTCGCTCCCAGGCGCGGCTGAGGTTTTGCACCAAGGGCTCGATCCGGTCCACCTCGCTTACATCAATGCGCAGTAGTGGGATGCCAGTCGAGGCGAAGAGGGCGTTGACAAACATGTCGCGGTTCTGCCGGTCGCGACTGTGGTGGGAATCGTCATCCAGCTCGATCGCGAGCATGGGAGTCCAGTCGTCATTCCGGCAGACGATGAAATCCACGTGCTTCTGGCTCACCTTGTTGAAGCCCGCAACGTCGCCCTTTTCGTGCTGAAACACATCGGCAAGCCGAGGCTTGATCAGGATGCGACAGCGTCCCTGCGATACCATCTCCAGGTAGGAGTGAAACTTCGCCTCCGACGAGGTTAGCAAGGGCTTGGCAACGTAACTGTGATCGATCGCGATCCGGGTGTCGGCAGCTGGGGCAATGAGCTTCATGCGAGGGAGGTTATTATGGAAATTATGGTGGTGGTTTTCACCAGTGGCAAGCTGCGATCCACCACCACGAGGAAAAACTATCCCCCTCCCCTCTCCGCGCCCAGTGTTCAAGGCGCGACCATCCCGCACGAAGCGACTCTGACTCGTCGCGACAGTCCCTCGACTACAGGCGAGGCTTCTCCGGCTTGATGGGAGCATCGGCACTGCTCACGCCTTTGACCGTGGTCTTGCGCTTGTAAACCTTGTCGCTGCTGCACACGAAAAGCTCATCGAAGCCCGCACCGCCGAAGACGCAGTTGGCAGTCCACCGCCGCTGCGGGCGGGCGATGATGCCATTCACGCGCCCCGCCTGATCACAGAACTGGATGCCCAGGTGGGTGGTAACGTAGAGGCGGCCTTTCGAGTCCAGCGTCATGCCATCAGCACCGCTTTCGGTGAAGCCATCGGGGAGGCGAAGATGGTGGTAGGGCTGGCGGGCAGCCAATGTGCCATCGGCATTGATGTGATAACTCCAGACGAACTGCCCCTTCATATCGGCCACGAGCAACAGGCTCTGATCCGGCGTAAGGCGCACGCCATTCGGGAACCCCGGACCATCCTTGTCCACGACACTCTTTTCGCCATTCGGTTTGATCAGCCACACCTGTCGATGGCCAGGATCGGTCACGTAAAGATTGCCGTTGAGGCCCACGCACAGGTCGTTCGATTCGATCCCATCTGCGATCACGGTCGGCTTGGCGGCCTCGTCATACGCGACGATCTGCTTGTTGCCATTGGCACAGGCGAAGAGGCGACCGTCGGGGCCAAACATGAGACCATTGGCACCGCCAGTGTTCTCCGCGAAGATCGCCACCTGACCATCAAGCCCCACCTTGTGGATGCGGTTGTTGGGGATGTCCGTGAAGAACACTTCCCCTTTTGCATTCACAGCGGGACCCTCGGTAAAGCCGTAGCCTTCCCCAACGACCTGCCATTCGCTGCCTTCGCCGAGCACTTCCATCACGGGTGCCTTGGAACCCACGCCCTTGGTCACGGGCTTGGGCCAATCCTTCCACAGCCAGCGCATGGCATCGGGAAAAATGGCGGTGGCGTGCTTGCCATTGTGACCGCCATCGCCCCACACGTGATTCACTTCATAGCCCGCGAACTCGAAAGCCGAGAGCATCTCTTGGTTGGCGAGGAACCAGTTACCGCCGGTGCCATTCGCATCGTTGCTGCCGTCTTGAAGGAAGACACGCAGCGCCTTGGGCTCGTTCTTGCGAATCATCGCCGGGTAGTCATTGCCACCGCGCTGATCCACGAAAGTTCCGATGCTACTGAAGACGCGGCTGAACTTCTCGGGACGTTCCCAGGCCGCCGTGAAGGCACAAATGGCTCCGCTGCTGCTGCCGCCGATGCTGCGATCATTGCCTTTCTTCGAGAGTCGAATCGGACGACCGTCACTGGTCTTTTGCTTCTCCACGTCTGGCAGCAGTTCATCAAGCAGGAAGCGGACGTAGTTGTCGCCCATGCCGTCGTATTCATAGCTCCGATTGAACCGGTCCAGGGCTGCATTGCCATCGTTGGCGGGCACCCGACCATGCATCACGAAGACGCCGATGAGCACAGGGATCTCGTTCTTGGCGATGAGGTTGTCGAATACCACGGGGGCCTGAAACTGCACGCCGTCCTGGTTCACATGCACGCACGCCGGCTTCTTGCCTGTGTATTGCGCGGGCACATACACCCAGTAGTCGCGCACGGTGCCGGGGAAGATCTTGCTGTCCTTGAACTCGAACTTCAGCAACTCACCCTTCGGCACACCATCCTGCGGCAATGAATCAGGACCAGGCTGGTAGTCATCGGCTGCAAAGGCGGGCGCGACGAGGAGCGTGAAGGCAAGGAGACGGGATAAAAACATAACGGCGCGCACCTTGGGAGTGCGCGCCGTTGTGTCAAAGGGAAGGAACGGTATGCTTGAGGATCGCGGAGGGCTTACATAGCAGGCACATCTTGACGGAACTTCCGCAAGTGGCTCCAGCCGACCAGCTTCCGCTCTTCCTCGTCCCAGAGGCGAAGCGTAATGAGCTTCAGGCTGGACAGCAAGGTGATGGGTTTCACCTCCTGGAAGATCGGATTCGCATCATGGCAGCTCTCCAGATAATAGTTTGGGATGCGTGGGCTGAGATGGTGGATGTGATGGAAGCCAATGTTCCCCGAGAACCACTGGAGAATGCGCGGGAGCTTGTAGTAGGAACTGCCTTTCAGCGCGGCCTCGGTGTAGTCCCAGTCACCATCACGCTCCCAATATACATCTTCGAATTGATGCTGCACATAGAACATCCAGACGCCGAGAGCGCCTGAGACCATCACGATGCCGAGCTGAATGAGGAGGTAGGTGCCGATGCCGAACGCGTAACTCAAACCTGCGGCCATGAGCAGGATCGCCACATTCATCCAGCGCACCGACCACCGCTCACGAGAACTGGCCTTGGGCATCGAGAAGCGCTGCCAGACGATGAAGAGATAAGCCGGAGCGATGCCGAACAGCACGAGCGGATTGCGCACGATGCGATAGGAGAAGCGCTTCCAACGCGAGGACTGGAGATACTCCTGGACAGTCATAGTCCAGATGTCACCCACGCCACGACGATCCAGCGCACCAGAGCTGGCGTGGTGAATGTTGTGCTCCCATCGCCAGTGATGATACGGGGTAAGGGTAAGCACACCCGTGATGAAGCCAACGATGTTGTTGGCCGTGTTCGATTTGAAAAACGAACCGTGGCAGCAGTCGTGGAAGATGATGAAAATGCGAATGACGAACAGTCCGGCGAGCACCACGAGGGCAGCGGTGATCCAGTAGGACCACGACAGGCTCAAATACATGAGATACCAAACAAAGGCATAGGGCACGAGAGTGTCCACGAGCTGCCAGATGGCGCGCGGGAGGGAGGGAGTCTGGTATTGCTGGACGATCGACTTCCAGGAGTTGGTATCGACCTTGGTTTTCTTTGGGCTGGCGGGCTGTTCGGGACCGGTTTGGTTCATCGTAGGTGGCTTGGCATGGTTGTGGTTAAAATGCTCCGCTGCGGTTGCGGGCTTGTTGCTTCATTTTGCTAGATCACGTCAATCAGCCCACGAGTAGCTGAGGACCTCAGGCACTTGATCAGCCAGGTCTTCAAACTCGCATCCGGAGCTTTTCAACGCGGAAGCACTTACCGCGCTGGGTGCCAGGTGTGGCAGGGCAGCGAGCAGCGCGATGGTGAGAGAGAGAAGAGCGGATGCGCAGATCGCTCGGGTGAAGCAAAACATGGATCGAATAGTCAGGACAGGGTCTGCTCTGGTCAAGGTAATTGTCAGTGAGAAGAGGCGGTAAAGCGGGTGCAAAAACGGCAGACTCGACAGGCTTCTCGCGCCTACTTTTTCTCCTCCTTCTTCTTGCCACCGAAGAGCCGTCCGAGCAGTCCGGTCTTTTTCTTGGCACCCTGCTCAGGTTCCGACGGTGCATAGTTTCCATTCGCATCGGGGCGGATGGGAGCGAGTCCGGTGGACGGTGTCACATTGCCAGGCAGATCCTGAACGTAAGGCACATTTCCCCTCGCGGCCGGATTGGTTTCTCCCTGGCTACGATCCAACTGGCCGGGTGCCCTGCCTTGATTGGTGAAGTCCACCGTGCCCGGCTTCATGTCTGGCGCTTTGACATTGAAAGTCTGGCTCTTTGGAGGCAGCGCCTTTCCATTGCTATCGTAACCGAAGGTGATGGTCTGATAGACCTCGCCCTGGAGGTTGAACATGCGCTGCTCGGACAAGCGCCCAAAGGAATCATAAAGGAACTGAGCGCGTGCTTTCAGCTGATCACGTCCATCATAGATATTGCCCTGCAGCGGCTGCCCCTTCTCATCCAGGAGGTAAACCTTCTTGGCGATCACAACGCTCTGCGGCTTGGGGCTGTAGGTCACCTCACGTTGTTCGCGAGCACTGATATCTTGGACGGACTCTGTGTAGCTCTCGTCCGCATGAATGACGGTGCGCGCGTTCTGGGAGAAATTACGAGTGTCCCTCGCCATCGCGGCGACGGTGGACAGCACGACTAGCAAGGCGGCAGTAACCGGGACTTTCATAAGTCGCCGAGAATACGCGGAGCTGTGCCCGGAGGCAATCCTGGACTGGAGTTCGCCAAACGATGGGAGTTGAACGCACTCCCTTCGAACGTCTAGTGCAGCATGGCCACGCTTCCTGAATCCCCCACCGCCGCCGACTGGCACAGCTTCCTCCTTGATGTCCTCGCCAGTTTTCAATGTGTCACCGGCACGCTTCATCGTCTCGATCCGGCCGACAACCAGCTCAAGCTCGTCACCTGCGAGCGCATTCCCGACGTGCTCATCCCAGTGATCCAGGTCATTCCCATTGGCAAAGGCGTGGCCGGAGCTGCGGCCCAGCGAAAGGAACCGGTGGAAATCTGCAACCTGCAGACCGACACCAGCGGCGTGGCCAAGCCGGATGCCAAGAAAACGCAAGTCCAGGGCTCGCTCGCCGTCCCCATCCTCACCGCCGCTGGCGAGCTGCGTGGCACGCTCGGCATTGGCAAGATGGAAGCCTACGACTTCAGCGATGACGAAAAGGCCCGCCTCATGAGCATCGGCCAGGAGATTTCTGGTCGGCTTTAACGCCGGTCAGAAACCCTTCGCCGCAAGCACCAGCAATCCTGCTCCCAGCACGAGGCGATAGATCGCAAAGCCATTGAAGTTGTGCGTCTGCACGAAACGGATAAGCCACTTCACGACTACGAAAGCAGAGATGAAAGCCGCCAAGGCACCAAGGCCCAGTTGCACCCAGTCCACCGAACCCACCTTGCCATCCTTCACCACGTCCAGCATCTCTTTGGCCCCTGCGGCGAAGAGGGTTGGGATGCCAAGGAGGAAGGAGAATTCGGTGGCCGCTGGACGAGCCAGCCCGAGGAGCATGGCAAACATGATCGTCGTGCCTGAGCGCGACGCTCCCGGAAATGCAATGGCCACGAGTTGAGCCAAACCAAAAGCCACCGCCATCGTCCAGGTGACGCCACTGGTCGATCGCTCGCCTCGCCGCAGGGCCTCCACGGCAATGATCACCAGACCTCCGATCAAGGTGGCCCAGGCCACGGGCGTGATCGTCTTCGGCAGCGTGACTTCCATTTTCTTCATGATCACCCCGCCCGCCACAGTGATCCCGAAGGCAAGGGCCAGCTTCAGAAGCATGTTGCGGTGCTCGGGCGCATCCATGCCGAAAACCATGCGCGTGATCTTGGTCCAGAAAATCGGGATCAAGGCCAGGGCTGCAGCCGGCTGGATCACCACATTGAACAACTGCGACTGCTCCCCCAGCCAGTGCTCAGCGATCAAGAGATGGCCAGTGGAGGAAACGGGGATGAATTCAGTCAGGCCCTCAACGAGGCCGAGAATGATGGCGATGGACCAGGGATGCATGAAGCGCGGGAGAGAAAAGGCGCGCACACTCGCGGGCAGGTGCGCCTTTGCAACCATCATTGCCCTCGTATTGACTGAAACGAAGACCACACCGAATTGCCTCCTGGTTCTGACAATTCAACTCACGCACGCCGCATTCATTTCACGGTGGCATTCATGGCTTCATGGCCTACCATGCCGCCCCTCTTTTCCCTCATGATGTGCCGTCCCCAACTGTTTCGCCTGCCTGCCATGCTCCGTGGTCTCGTGCTGGCGGTGACCGTTCTGACGATCTGGACAACCGCGCTCGTCCAGGCCCAGACCGCACGAGTTTTGCTCGCCGACGGATTCGATTACCCGGTGGGAAAGCCCGATGCCTCCGGCTATCGCAAGGCTCGTGGCTACGTCCCCAATGGCCACCTTGGCGAGGACTGGAATGGCACCGGGGGTGGTGACTCGGATTTCGGTGATCCCATTTACTCCATCGCTCGCGGGGTGGTGATCCTCTCGGAAAACGTCCGTGTCGGCTGGGGCAATTGCATCATCGTCCGCCATGCATATCGCGATACCGATGGAGTGATCAAGATGGTGGACTCGCTCTACGCGCACTTGAACGAACGCAAAGCCAAGGTGGGAGACATCGTCGATCGCGGCACCCTCGTGGGCACCATGGGCAGCAACTTCGGCCAGTATCCGGTGCACCTGCACTTCGAGATTCGCAAGAACCTCCAGATCGGCATGAATCGCGGCAAGTTTGCCCGCGACAACAGCAACTACTACAACCCCACGCCTTTCATCCAGGCCCATCGCACTGCCTCGTCCGACTTCGTCAAGGTGGACATTCCGCTGAAAGGCTTCGCGCCCTACGGTCAGGACATCGCAGCGTCCGCTGCGCCCAAGATCAAACCTTCGGTCACCGGTTTCCGCATTCCCGTCTATCGGGGTAGCAGCGGCACCACGGGGTCCAAGGGCACCAAGGATGATGCCGTGTCGAAGATCAAGGCCGCGACCGATGCTCGTGGGACGACGCCTGCCACCGCACCCGCCGAGACGGGCGACTTCTGGTCCCGCCTGAAATCGAAGCTCAAAGGCGGCCAGGTGGTGCAGCCTGACGACAAGAAGAAGTAAGAGCGGAGGCTTCACCGCCAGGACACCACGTCATCACGAGTGCCGAATTTCTTGTCCGCTCCGGCGCTGTAGCTGATCGCCAGCAGCGGCAACCAAGACGATGCGGTGCCTGCAATCGACGGATCCTCGTTCCTCACATCCGGATTGCTCACGCGCTGATCCCAATCGGCATCCACCGCGACTCGATAAGGTGTGCCCCAGGAATCCACCAGAGCCCACTGTCCATCCGTGCCCACCAAGCCTCCCGCGCCATTCCTTCCCATGGGCTGGTCAGGCAGAAAACGCGTTCCCTTGGGGTTCAATCGATCCACGTTCTCCCCCATCAGCACCTTCAGCAAAGGACTGCCCGCACTCAACTCGACATCCTCATCAACGGACGAGCGAACCGGCATGCGATTGTAGTCCGCCACGTAGTTCTGCACTGCCAGAGTCACATTCTTGACCGCCGCCAGCGCAACGAGGTTTCGCCCCCGCGACACCGCACCCCGATACGCCGAGAATGCCAGCGAAGTAAGCAGACCTATCAAGGTGATGACCACGAGCAGTTCGATCAAAGTGAACGCGCGTGCGAACGAGCAGTGCGAATGAGTTTTCATAGAGCGGGCATTCCGGCGCACCCAGCCCACGGCACCACGCCACGAGCATGAGCAATCCGTTGAAGATGAGACCATGCTACCCCGCGCGATGATCGAAAGTAAAGTCAGCCTCCCGCGCCTTACTCCTTTGTAACCTTCACCACACGGTCGCCACGGGAGACCTCCGCCAGCTTCGCTTTCAGAGCGCTCACCTTGTCCGGCATCCGTGCCGCCAGATCCGTGGTTTCATGCGGATCGTTCGCCAGATCAAAAAGCTCAGGCTTGCCCTTCTGCGGAACGATGAGCTTCCAGTCACCATCGCGAACAGCTCGTGCTCTGAATCCCACACCCGCCCAGTAAAGCAGCCGTGGTTCCGCCTTCTTTTCGCCGTGCAACAACGGCCAGATGTCTCTGCCATCCCAGTTGAGCGACACCTTCGGCAGATAGCCCGCCAGCGCGCACAGCGTCGGCATCCAGTCCACCACATGGATCGGTGCGACCAGCTTTGAGGGCTTCAGGGTGCCTGGCCAGTTCGCGAAGGCAGTCACACGGATGCCACCTTCATAAAGCTCGCCCTTGTTCCCGCGCAGCGGAGCATTGTTGCCCGTCAGCTTTCCGTTAGGGTAATCATCAGCCGGGTATTTGCTGTCCGCATTCCCTGCCTGTGATCCTCCGTTGTCACTGGTGAAGACGATCATCGTCGAGTCTCGTTTCCCCGCCTTCTCCAGAGCGTTGACCAGTCGTCCCACAGCATCGTCCAGATGCATGATGCACGCCGCGTAGTGCCTGGGCACATCGCCGGTGATCGAAGCCGGCACGCGCTGGAGCCACTCGTCAGGTTCCTTCACGGGCAGATGCACCGCCGTGAACGGCACATACAGAAAGAACGGCTTTTCACTCCGGCCCGCGATCCACTGCACCGCCTCGCCGGCAATGATATCCGTCACATGGCCCGGCTCGCTGATGAGGACATCATCGCGATGCCACGTCTCGCTGAAGGGTCCCTGCTTGTAGCGATGATTCCACGGACCTACACCACCCGCGAGCGAACCATAGCTGTGATCAAAGCCAAACTTCCGCGGCCCTTCTTCGGGCTTCGATCCGAGATGCCACTTGCCCGTGATCGCCGTGTCATAGCCCACCGACTTCAGCGCGCGCGGCAGTGTGACCATGTCCCACTCATACGCCCGCTCATTTTGCGGCGTGGTGACTCCGAATCGGCTCCAATACCTGCCACTCAACAGCGCCGAGCGTGTCGGGCTGCACACAGGCGCGACGTAATGCTGGTCTAGCTCCACACCTTCACGGGTCAGTTTGTCCAGGTTCGGCGTCGGCACGTTCCCACCATGATAACTCACATCCGCCCAGCCCAGATCATCCGCCACGATCACGAGGAAATTCGGAGCCGACACTGCCGCACTTGCCATGATCATGAAAAGAGAAAGGAAACGAAGCACCATGACCTCGCTCAACGTCATCAGGCCCTCGTGACTCACAGCAAATCATTCCGCCGCCCCCTCGCCCCCGAGAAGCTCGACGGGAATCGTTTTCAAGGCACCAGTCAAAAACCCGAGGGGGAAGCGAAGTTCACCGATTGATTTTGCAACCGGCATCGTCGTGTCTGCGAAGTTGTCTGTGAATCTCCCGCGCCATGACACCCCCATCCTCCCCTGAAGAAGATCCGCTCCACGGCAACCCCATGTCCGGCATTCTCGGGCTGGCGGCTGGCCCTGTCTTGCCCCACAGCGAGGTGGAGGTGCCGGATCATTGGGAGCCCCCGACACCCGCGCACATCGCGGTGTTGCTGCCGCAATACCAGATCGAGAAGCTCATTGGCCGCGGCGGCATGGGTGCAGTTTACAGAGGCAAGCAGATCACCCTTCAGCGACCTGTCGCCATCAAGGTGCTGCCCGCCGAACTCGCGCGAAACTCCGAGTTCGTCGCGCGTTTCCATCGGGAGGCTCAGCTGCTCGCCAGCCTCAGCCATCAGGGCATCGTCACGATCTTCGACTTCGGCCAGACCACGGAGGGCCACCTCTACTTCGTCATGGAGTATGTGGATGGCACCGACCTCAACAAACTGATTCACGGCTCCAAGTCCCGCCTGGACGCCAAACAAGCGCTGAGCCTCACGGTGCAGATCTGCGAGGCGATGCAGTATGCGCATGACAACGGCGTGGTGCATCGCGACATCAAACCTGCCAACGTGCTCGTCACCAAAGACGGCCGCGCGAAGCTCGCTGACTTCGGCCTCGCGATGAAGCCCGCCGATCCTGGTCACACGCCCGAGCCGCCGAAGCCCGGCGCTTACTTCCAGCACGCATCGATCGATGTCGCTGCGATGCGTTTCACCCAACCTGGCGCGGCGATGGGCACACCCGACTACGCCGCCCCCGAAGTGTATGAAGGCAAAGCGGACGAGCGCTCCGACATCTACGCGCTGGGCATCATGCTCTACGAGATGCTCACCGGCGCACCGCCCAAGGGCTACTTCCAGCTCCCCTCGGTCATGGCTCCGGTGGATCACCGCGTCGATAAGGTCGTGGTGAAGGCACTCGAGATCGACCCCGGTGCCCGCTACCAGAAGGTGGAGCAGATGAAGGCGGACGTGCAGGCCGCGACGCAACCGCTACCGCCTCAACCTCCCGCCGCCAAACCACCCACTGCTGCTGCGCCGACGATGCCGCGCGCGGTGATCAAGCCACCCTCCCAGCCGCGCGCCGTTCCGGGTGCATCCCGACAGCCGACACCGAAACCTCCTGTGAAGAAATCAGCCGGAGCGAAGGTGTTCATGATCATCTGCATCGTAGCCGCAGGAGCCTGGGCGCTGTTTCACTTCTTCACCGGCACGACCCAGACATCTTCCGCAACCACATCGTCTGTTGCGGAGAACGCGTCCGCGCCAGAGTTCGCGCCATCGAATGGCGAAACCTGGGTGGATGGGCTCGCGGCCTACTGGGCAGGTGATTGGAAGGACGACACCTTGTTTGCTCGCGAAGGAGTGAACGGCGTTCGTGGTCTCAAGGAGAGAGCCGTCTTCTGGCCCCTGGACCCGAAGACCAAGCCGATGCGCGACGTGGCAATTCGAGTCCTGTGGCGATGGCCGGATACCAAAGACCCCATGGCGAACAGGCCAGCGTATGATGGATTGGGTATCGCCTTCCGCTCGTCGGTGAAATCGAACACTAGCGCGATCAAGGATAATCCGTTCCAATCCGGTTACTTCGCAGGTATCACCGTCACGAACAAAGACGGGGGCTCTAGCCCAAGTTCCA
The DNA here is from genome assembly GCA_016795365.1 of Verrucomicrobiaceae bacterium. GTDB lineage: Bacteria > Verrucomicrobiota > Verrucomicrobiia > Verrucomicrobiales > Verrucomicrobiaceae > JAEUHN01. The sequence goes on along the minus strand of JAEUHN010000017.1, from coordinate 425,653 downwards.
GATACCTCTCAGCGATCGACTCAGGTGGAAAGGAGTTCGGCGAAGGTGGTCCACTGAAGGAACTGGATCGTGGCCGTGCTCACACCTTTGAAGTGCGGGCAGTCGGCAAGTCCACTTCCTTCCGAATGGATGGCAACAACAACGCGCTTGCCCGTGATTGGTCCGGCAAATACAACGAGCGCGGGCAGGCCGAGGCAGGACTTATTCAATGCCTCGTGCCACAGGGCGCGATCATTGATCGGTTCGAGTATGCCATCCTGGACAAGCCCGGCATCCCCGACGAAAGCACCCCCGATTCACCCAAGGAGATCGCGAAAGAAAAGCCACTCGCTGACAGCCCGGCTCCGATGCCTCCTGTGGCACCACCCAAACCATCGTCCACGGTCAATGACGACGGCTTCACCCAACTGCTCGACAAAGCCCATCAAAGTGGCTGGAAGTATGTCGGCTCGGGTGAAGCCAAGAACGACAACGGCACCTTCAGCCTCTGGCATCCACGTCCGCACAGCACAGACGTCGGCATGTATTGGTATGCCGCACGAACCTTCACGGACTTCGTTCTGCGCCTCGAATTCATGACCGCAGACGCAGGGGTGAACTCTGGCATCTTCCTGCGAACCCCTCCACTGCGAGATGGCCCGCAGACCCTTTGGATTGATGGAAGCTACGAGTTCGAGATTAAAGGCGATGAAACGGGTGCCATCCCTTGGGTGAAGCCAAAACTGGACCTCACATTACCCTTCAAAGCCAACGCCTGGAACGATTACGAGGTCACCGCTAGTGGGCAGAATTACAGCGTGAAACTCAATGGCGTGCTCATCAACACGTTCACCGGCAATCGCAACACCTCAGGCTACATCGCCATCCAATGCTTCACCGATAAGCTCAACGCCTTCCGCTTCCGCAACGTGCGCATCAAGGAACTCCCAAGCTCGCCACCAGCAACAACTTCGCAGTTCATTGATGTGAAGTTAGACTACCTCGCGAAGGGTGCTTACCAGAAGACGCAGGGCTATCGCCCTTTGCTCGCACCGACTTCAAGCAAAAGACCCGCGTCGATAACCAAAGCTCCCAATGACATCTCGACTGCCAAGTTTGGTGACACGATGGCAGTGTATGGCGAGTTCAAGATGGGACGTCCCGGCAGCGAACGCACCCATGCCTTCATCTGGGATAGAGCGCACAGCAACAGCCAGCGCCTCTTTGTTGACAGCAATGCCAATGGTGATCTCACCGACGATCCGCCTGCCAGGTGGGAACCCAGACCCATAAAAAGCAAAGAAGGCAGCAGGGCACCTTTGTATGGGGGCGAGTTCCAGCTGGACATCAGATGCGGTGACGAATCTCACACCGCCTACTTTAGTGCCTACATCGCGGAAAGGTTTGACCCCGGCGACGACCCCAACGCCTATCACACTCGTTTCGCCTATTACCCCGACTATGCCCGCTCTGGCACAGTGACGATCAATGGCAAAGCCACCATTGCAGTGCTTACCGACGCAGAGGGCAAAGGCGACTTCAGTGCTCCTACCAATAGCCTCTTCCTCGACCTGAATGGAGACGGCAAATTCAATTGGACGACAGAGGCATTCCTGATCAAAGACGCTTTCAGGCTAGGTGACACAACGTGTGAGATCGCTGGGCTGGCGGCCAACGGCGCTTCTTTTCAGATCATCAAATCGAAGCGAAGCGTGATCGCAAAGTAACTGACTCCCCAGCGCCATGAAACCCAACCAACCCAATTTTTGCCGCATTGGCGGCCCCGCTGCATCGATGCCGAGCGCATAGCCGCCGCGCTCGCGAATGGAGGCGATCAGCCGCGCTCTATTTCTATCTGAAGGGCAAAACAAAACGCCGACGGCTCCTGGGGCACGACCGAAAAGGCAGGGCGCACCGCCATAGGCTTGCTGGCCTATCTTGGCCACTGCGAGACACCCGAATCACAGAGCTACTACCGCGTGACCACGCCTCGCTCCTGAGATAAGAACGTGTGCGGCTTCATCGCCGAGCCCATTACGTCCTGTGCGATGCGCTCGTGTTCTTCGTTCATTGAAAAAGGCTCACACAAAGGCACGAAGACACCAAGAACTTCCCAGATGAAACTCGACGACCGCTCTCTTCTTCGTGCCTTGGTGTCTTTGTGTGAGAAATCTCATTTTCTCTGCAACCCGCCTTGATGTTTTGCGAAGCTGTCTTCGAACCTTGCCACTTCACCCACCGCCGCCTTCATCTGTCACTCTCGAATCCACCTTCCGAACTCGAACCATCCCGCCATGAACCGCCCCCGCCATCTCATTACTGCCGCCTCACTGTTTGTTGCCTTCTACGTTTCTGAGTCCAGGGCAGTTGAGCCGGGGTTTGTTCCGTTGCTAGAGGGCCAGCAAGGCCAATTCTGGAAGCAATCGGGCAAAGGCGGACTGAAGATCGAGAATGGAGTTGGAACCACTTGGCTTCCCAAGGATGGAGGCTATTACGGAGTCGCTTGGTATAGCCAGAGGATGTTTGCTGACTTTGAACTGAAGCTAGAGTTTCAGCCGGAGGGACCGGAGTTCAATTCTGGCATTCGCCTTCGATTTTCCGATCCAGGCGACGATCCGAAAAGCGTGAGTGTGAACGGCTACGAGGTCTGCATCAACGACCCCAATGCGCGAGATACATTCTTAACTGGTGGCATCCAACGATACCAACCACCCACGTCTTCGGAATTGCGACCACGGGGTCAGTGGAATGAAATGAGTGTCGTCGCAACGGGCCAGCGCTATGTCGTGATGTTAAACGGCAAGGTTGTGAACGACTTCGTGGGAAGCAAAAACCTGAGTGGTCACATTGGCCTTGAGAACCACAACCGAGGTTTCGTGCGTTTCCGCAACATGCGCATCAAAGAACTCTCTGCTGCCCCGCTTGTCACCATCCAAACCGACGCCAACCAGCATCCTCCAGGGGCCACTCAATCCGCAATCGCAGTCGAGCAAGTGAAGGCTGCGATTCTGGGGCATGCGTGGGCGTGGAATGCGAATGGACGAAGCCCCAGTGGTCACCAAGTGGTGTTTGAGGCAAACGGGACCATGCGATCGCCCACTGGCGGAAACGTTTACGGGTGGCATTGGCGCTACGATGCCACGAGGCAAGGCCTGATCATCAACTACACGAAGGGCGACGTTGATAGATTCTTCGCGTTCAATGCAGACTACACGAGATTCGACTCTCCCGATAAACAGACATTCGCAGTGCGTGCCGCGCCTTTGCCCGCTACTGCACCGAGCAATCAAGCTGCCGCAGCCCCAGCACCATTGTCTCAGGCTGACGCCAATGCGATTGCCAGGAAACTCGAGAACACCCAGTGGGCATACACTGATAGGATGGATGTTGTTTCGGTTCCTGGAGGTGGAAGCGTCACGAAAGATGGAGCGTGGCTGGGATTGCGATTTCGGGGGCAGGGCAGATTCACCGCATGGCACGATCAACGCATCCTTCACGAGGCTCGCTGGGAGGTGATCACTCCCAACTCCATCCGCCTGCATAATTGTGGTCCCGATCCTCGCGTTGGATTGGTGTTGCAGTTCGATCCCGGTATCACCTCCTTCAACAGCAGTAATAATTCGAATGTGAGCGGAAGGCGCACGGGGCCAGCACCCAACGTTGACCTGCTGGTGGGCCGCTGGCATTGGAAGGGACCTGGCACCGTGCATTTCAGAGAAGACGGCATGGCATACATGGAGTGGCAAAATGGTGAAAGGGGGACATGGCGCTCCCTGGGCGGAGACCGCTACGAAGCCAACTGGTCCGGCGGCAAGTTTGTTGACACAATTCGCATGAAATCAGGCAACAAGGAGCTCGTCTGTGAGGACAAGGCTGGGCGAAAGTTTGGAGCCCAACGCGTCATCCCAAAGTAACCGCGCTACCTTTCTTGCTCCATACCCTTTGCCCCCACCAAGCCCACGAACAACTCGCCAAACTCTACCGCCAGCAATCCGCAGGAGCCGACGTGAGCAAACAACAGTTCAAAGTGAACTGGGCCAACAAGGCCGTGAAGATGCGCGCCTACCTCGACGACCTCTACACGAAGCTCCGCGCGGCGATGCGGTGAGGATGTCTCACACAAAGGCACGAAGGGAAGAAGGAATCGGGATGTCGCGTGCCAGCTCTTCAGAGCCCCTTTGTGCCTTCGTGCCTTTGTGTGAGAATAGAAAAACTCAGTTCGCCACTCGCTTGATGCCATCCCTCAAACGCGCTTCGCCGAAATTGATCAGCAGGCCGAGTCTCATACTGGTGAGCTTGAGGTAGGTGAGCAGTTGCTTCGAGTGAACGGGGAGCAGCTTCTCCACGGACTTCAGTTCTAAGATGAAGCAGTCATTGATGATGAGATCGGCGCGAAAGCCCATCTCAAACTTCACGCCCTCGAACTCGAACGGGATAGGCTTCTCTCGTTCCACGGAGTAGCCGCGTTCCTGGAGCTTCTTTTCCAGCAAGATGGTGTAAACGCTCTCCAGCAATCCAGGCCCGAGCGCGATGTGTAGCTTCATCGCGGCATCTACAACGTCCTTCGCAATGCGTTCGAGTTCTTCGGTCATGAAGAATGGCTCACACAAAGGCACAAAGACACAAAGAATTTATACCTTCGTGTCTTCGTGCCTTTGTGTGAGAAAAAGTAGCTACTCCACCACCGCTGCGCCTTCGAGGATCTCCACGCGGAGGGCCTTCAGTTCACCGGCGTCACGAGTGACGACGACGCTCACGAGGTGGCTGCCGGCTTTGAGGTTGAGCTCGAATTGAGGCTTGAGGTCGCGGACTTCTTCGCCGTCGAGGACGACGATGACGCCTTTGGTTTCGTTGAGGCCGAGCTTCACCTTGCCATCGCCGGCGAGTTTGAGACCGAACTGGCCGATCTTGGGGAACCAGGGATACATCTTCGCAGCGGCCGGCAGCTCGTCGAGCGGGAGGTCGCCGTTGACCTTGCTGATGGTGAGGTTCCACGGGAATTTGTAGTTGCGGTCGTTGAGGTTGGGCAGGCCATCGTGGCGGACGTGGTCGATATCGGCCTGCTCCATGACGCCCATGGTCTTCCAGGTGCGCACATACTTGTTAGGCGCGATCTTGAAGTCGCCTTCCTTGCCGAGCTTGCTGAGGAAGCTGACCAAGTCGATGAACTCGTCCTCGCGCAGGCTGGCGGTGAGGCCGGGCGGCATCATGCTGGCGGGGCTGATGGTGCGGCTGGCGACCTGGGACTTGGCCACCTTCTGAATCTGGTTGGCGGGGTCGCGGATGACGAGTTCGTCATTGCCATCCTGCACGAGTCCGCCGCTGACGATGCTGCCGTCTTTCTTGGTCACGAGCACCATGTGATAGCCTTCTTTGATCTTGGCGCTGGGATTGATGAGCGACTCGATGAGGTAATCGACTGGAGCGCTGGCACCGATGGAGACGAGGTTGGGGCCGAGCACGCCGCCCGCATCGCCGATGGCGTGGCAGGAGAAGCAGAGCAGTTGCTGACGGCGGAACACGAGTTCGCCGCGCTTCGGATCGCCGAGTGTTTTCACCTTCTCAACGAGGGCCGTCATGGCCTCGGGCGTGAGCTGCTGATCCATCGGTTTCACGCCACCGGCATTGCGCAGGGCATCAATGAGTCCGCCCTGCACACCGCGCTGGGACACGAGGCGCACGCCTTCGATCGCGATGGCTTCGGGGATCTTTTTGCCTGCGAGTTCCTTGGCGAGCTGATTGGGCAGCTGCTTGTTCTTGAGGAAGGCAGTGAGCACGGCGGTGGCTTCCTGCGCAGTCTTGGCGGCGGCAAGGAATTCCACGGCACGCTTCGCGGCGAGCTGAGGTCCCACGCTGGTGAGGCCGTCAATGCAGAGCGACTTCATGCCGAGGTCCGTGCTGGTGGTGAAGAGCTTGTCGAACAAGTCACGCGTCTTCACACCACCGAGCGCGGTGAGACCGCGCAGCGCTCCGTCTTTGACCGGGGCGATGGTGGCGGAATCGGTGAGCAGGGCTTCGAGCGTGGCGCGTGCGCTCTCGACTTTCCAGGAGCCAGCGAGGATGGAGGCGCGGTGCTTCACTTCGATGCGCGAGTCGGAGAGCCAGGCGGTGACGATTTCCTTCGCGCCCTCGGGCTTCACACCACGCGTGCTGCCAGCCTTCACGAGCGCATCCATGAGGCCGATGGTGTGGTCCTTCATCGCGGGATCATTGACCATGTCGGCCATCTCCTTGGCCTGCACGGCATCGGCGGCATCGCCTGCCACGGCGAGCACGGCGGCGACATCTTCCGCAGCGAGCTTGCCGGACTTGAGCGTGGCGAACAACGTGGGCAGCGCTTCGCTGCGACCACTGCTCTTGAGCGCATAGACGAGGTGCTTCGGATTGGTGAGCTTGAGTTCGCCCTTGTTGACCAAAGGCATCCACACGTCGGCTTGCTCGCGGCCCGTGAGTTCGAGCAGGAAGTCGAGGCTCTCGTCCATCGGGTTGTCGAGCGCACGCAGCGCGACCTCGAAGGCCGGAGCGGTGCGCATGTCGGACAGCACGGCCACAGCCCAGAGACGCACCTGAGCGTTCTCGTCAGCGATCGCTTTCTTCAGCACGTCCATCGCATCGGGCAGTTCACGCCAGCGATGCGAGAGAATGCGCAGCGCGGCAGCACGCACGCGGTAGTCCTTGGCGGCCCAAAGTGTGCGCCACAGACCCGGCGAAAACTTGTTCACGCACTCGCGCGTCCAGGCGGCTTCGAGGAGGTTGTGCTCGTAGTCGGGCGAGGATTTGTCGAGCGCGTCGATCCAAGTCTTCAGCGCGGGCAGCACAGCGGTCGCGCCTTGATCACGCAGTTCGCGCTTCGCGAAGTGGCGCACGTATTTGCGCGGCGACTTGAGCATCTCCAGCAGCTCGGGCACCGGCTTGCCAACGATCGCGGGCAAGGCGGGAGCGGATGCGCCCTTCGGCGTGAGACGCCAGATGCGGCCGTTCGTGTGGTCGCGACGTGGGTCGCGGAAATCAACCTCCCCGTGCTGGATGATTGGGTTATACCAGTCGGCGATGTAGAGCGCGCCATCGGGTCCGAACTTCAGATCGATCGGACGGAAGGCGACGTGCGTGCTTGCGAGAACATCCTTCTCCTGCTTCGCGAGGTAGCTGCTGCCATTCGGTGTGAGTGTGAAGCGATTGATGCGGCCGCCGCGGAAGTCGTTCTGAATGATCGAGCCCTGCCAGTCAGCGGGCCAATACGGATCATCCACATTCTCCTGGCCAGCGTGCTTCGGCTGTCCGGGCGTCATGCCATGCAGGATGCGCTTGGCCCCAGGCGAGGTAGCAAAGACGCTGCCGGGGAAAATAAAATTGACACCTTCGCTGCCCGCGCCATCCGCCGCGAAGCTCTGGCCCCAGCGATCGAACTCGAAGCCCCACGGATTGATCAGTCCCTTGCTGATGATCTCCAGCTTGCGGGTCTCCGGACGGAACTCCCACACGCCGCCGCCCATCAGACGGCGAATGCCATGGGGCGTCTCCACATGCGTGTGGATGTAGATCGACTGGAGGAAATACAGCAGTCCCTCGGGGCCGAAGCGCATCGTGTGAACCAAGTGATGCGTGTCCTCGGTGCCGAAGCCGCTGAGGAGGATCGTGCGCTCGTCGGCCTTCAGGTCGCCGTTGGTGTCCTTGAGGAACAGGATCTCCGTGGAGTTCGCCACGTAGCAGCCGCCATCGCCCGGAATCACCGCGGTCGGAATGTGCAGACCTTCGGCGAAGACGGTCGATTTATCGGCCTTGCCATCGTGGTTCGTGTCCTCGAGCACCACGATCTGGTCCTTTGCTTCCTCGCCTGGCTTGATGTGCGGATACGTGGTGCTGCTGACGATCCACAGACGACCCTGCGCATCCCAGTTCATCTGCACCGGCTTCTGAATCATCGGCTCGCTGGCGAAGAGATTGATCTCAAAGCCCTCGGGCACGACGAACTTCTCCTGCTCGACCTTCGGGTCGGTGCTCGGGATGTCAGCGAGCGTCTTGGGCTGCGCGGCGTGCAGGGCGGCAGCAGCGGTGAAAGTGAAAACAAAAAGCAGGGGTCGGAGCATGGCGGCGCGGAGTGGGAAAAGGGTGGTCACGGATAGTGCAGCGTTCGTTACGGACGCTTCGCTGCGGCGAGCGCGGTGTTCTTCAGCTCGACGAGCTTCTTGTCAGCGTCGGCGATGAGCGGGTCGAACATCGGGATTTCCTTCGCATTCTGGCCTTGCTCGTGTTTGCGGAAGCCGAAGAGGTAGGTCTCGTTCTGCGGACGCCAGCGATTGAAGAAGAGGAAGTCTTTCGCGATGACGGCCTTGCGCAGAGGCTCGGTGGCGGTGGGTGGGGCGTCAGGGAGCTTGAGGCCAAGGGCTTCGATGAACTTGGTCGTGAGCTTTTGATAACCGGCCTCGGTGTAGTGGATGCCGTTCTCGGTCAGCGGTTTCTCCACGCGACCGGGCTTGGGCGCACCGCCCATGGCCTGAAACCAATCGACGAAGAAAGCGTTCTGACTGCCAGCAAACTTCGCCAGGGCGTCGCGCAGGGAAGCGAGGTTCTTATTGGCCGGGGCCTGATCGGGCAGCGGTGGCGCGAGGTTTTCCAGCGGCGGCGGCGAGGCGATGATGAGGCGAACTCCAGGTGACTTTTCACGAACAAGGTCGAGCAGGGCACGATACCCGGACAGAAAGGCCGGCAGTCCGCTGAGACCTTCGTGAGCGAGTTCGGTGCCATAGCAAAGGATGACCACGTCAGGTTTCAATAGCTCCAGATGGGCCGTGAGTCTTTGGATGCCCTCTTCGGGCGGACCAAAATAGGATCGCGCGTGGCCGAAGACCGTGTCGCCGCTCCAGCCGAGGTTGCGGATGCTGACGTTCTTGTCGCCCAAGGCAAGACGGAGGCTGGTCTCCAAATGACCGTAGCGCTGCTCACGTTCAATGACCGTGCTGCCCAGTAGGACAATGGTGTCGTCGCTCTTGAACTCGAAACTGGCGGGCTGACTTGCCGTGGCGGGTGCCGCTTCCTGGGCAGAAAGTGGTGCGGTGGTGGCGAGCAGCAGTGCTGCGGCAGCGAGGCGGAGATCCCTGGGGTGCATGGGGCGTGGATTGGAGCGAATTGATACCGGAAGTCTAGCGGCAAAGGTAGCCGCCAATGTGGAAAACCCGAAAGGCTGGGCGCATTTATCACGATCCTCTGGAATAACCTCACTCGTAACTCTTCCCACCAGCGATGAAACTCCACCCTCTCACCCTGCTCCTAGCTCTCATGTCTTCCATCACCCTCACTGCCAGCGCCGCCGATGAAAAGCCCGCCAAGCCCGAGACCGCCATTGTGGGTGGCGGCTGCTTTTGGTGCACGGAGGGTGCTTACAAGATCGTGCCCGGCGTGCTCAAGGTGGTCAGTGGCTACTCGGGCGGTGCCAAAGAAAACCCCAGTTACGAAGACATCTGCACCGGCACCACTGGCCACGCCGAAGTGGTTCAAGTGACCTACGATGCCAACAAGCTGAGCTACAAGGACGTGCTCGACCTGTTCTTTGATCTTCATGATCCGACGACGGTCACCAAGGAAGACGCGATCATTCACGGCAAATTCATGCCCAAAGGCACCCCCTACCAGGGCCATGACTACGGCACGCAATACCGCTCGATCATCCTCTTCGAAACCGAGGAGCAAAAGAAAATCGCCGAGCAGGCCAAGGCCGATGCAAAGCCCAAGTTCGAGGCCCCCATCGTGACCGAGATCGTGCAACTCAAGAAGTTCTATCCCGCCGAGGACTACCACCAGGACTACTTCAAGAACAACCCGAACCAGCCGTATTGCAGCGCCGTGGTCGGGCCCAAGATCAAGAAGTTCAAAGAGAAGCTGGAAGCTCGCTCGAAGGCCAAGCCCTGACCTGCCCTGACTGCGTTCGCAGTTCCCCCAGGCTCATTCCTGTCCGTGCCCTCGGACGGAATGAGCCTTTGTTTTGCATGGAGTCTCGCCACCCGAGACAGCGAGGGATCGAGAGCGCGATCGAATGCTCATGGCGAATCCCAAGAGCGCACGTCGTCGCGCTTTTTTCGGCTCACGCTCGCGAACCGAGAAACAATCGAAGTTCCATTCTCAATCCGTGCGCAGTTCACAGCATCATCAGCGGAATGACAGACTGGATTATAGTTGTATAAACAATGCATGTTTATGACAACTGACTCCACCAAAGGTGATCTGAACGGTCGCCCTGAGATTGAAAGGCTCGTGAATGCCTTCTACGACCGCGTTCGCTCCGACGAGACGCTGGGCTTCATCTTTGATCAGGTGGCGAAGACGAACTGGGAAGCGCATCTGCCCAAGATGTATGCCTTCTGGGAGACGGTGATGTTCCGCAGTGGCGGGTTCACGGGCAATCCTCTCGTGGCCCATGCCAAGCTGGTGCCGCTGACGGACATGGGCCGCGACAAGTTCGATCACTGGCTCCAGCTCTTCTGCGCCACGGTGGACGACCTCTTTGAAGGCGAACACGCGGACCACATCAAACGCTGCGCCGAAGACATGGCGAATGTGATTCACGCGAAGATCAATCAGGTGCCGGACCCGCGTTTTGATCCGGCACGACTCACGCCCGAGCAGCGGGAACGCTACGCCCGCTACAAGCAAGAGTCTCCTCCCAAGCCATGAGCGAATTCCCTGCCTGCAAGCACAAGAAGCACAAGTCGCGAGCGACTCGACGGCTGGGGCTCGAATGGGTGGCCTCGGAGCCTTACCGGCTCTTCTTTTTCATCGGCACCGTGTGGAGCATCATTGGCGTCCTCCTGTGGCCGATGTTTTACGCTCACGCGATCAGCTTCTACCCCGGCTTCGTCCATGCCCGCCTCATGATCGAGTCCTTCGGCGGTGCATTCATCGTTGGTTTCCTTGGCACCGCCGGCCCTCGAATGGCGTCAGCCCCCAAGCTCTCGCCAGCGGAGTTGGTCTGGCTTCTAGCCCTTCACTGTGCCTGCGGCATCAGCCACTTGTTCCTGCACCCGCAGGCCGGGGACATTCTTTTCGCGGCCTTGCTCGGCTCGCTGCTGCTCAGCCTCATCATTCGCGTGGTGAGATTCCGCAAAGAAGCTCCACCGCCACAAATGTTGCTCGCACTCACAGGCATCCTCTGTGGCATCACAGGGGCCGTGTTGATGACCCTTTCATCCACTTACGCAGACCCTCAGCAGCTCCGTCTTGCATCACTCCTGCTTTATCGAGGGATGCTCCTGCCCCCTGTGCTTGGCATTGGCTCATTCGTTTTTCCGAGAATGCTGGGAGGTGATTTTGGTGATCCCAAGACCCTATCCCAAAGCCAGGCCAAGCGCCTTCGTGCCGTCGCCGCCGCCGCACTGCTGGTTTTGAGCTTCTGGGTGGAAGCCTTCGCCCACAGCGGCCTCGGCTTTGCCATCCGAGCATTGGTGGCGGCGGGCTATCTCTTGATCGAGGTGCGCTGGCGGAAGTCACCTGACGATGAGCCTCGGGGCTCGCTGACCACCGGCTTGTTCTGGGCTTTGATCACAGGCTGGCTGGGTTTGGTGCTGGCGCCGCTTCACTACGCCCAGCATGTGTCCATCGAGCATCTCGTTTACATCGGAGGCTTTGGCATGCTGATGCTGATCGTCGGCAGCCGCGTGCTCTTCGGACACAGCGGCGATCTCGACGGCTTCTTTGTGAAGAGCAAGTGGGTGCGGTTTCTCATCTTCCTCGGCGTCCTGGCGGCGACCACGCGCGCAACTCCCGCCTGGGTGCCATCCACGACGGTATCGCATCACATTTACGCAAGCCTCACCTGGGCCGTGCTCGCCGTGTGCTGGTTGGTCTGGCACCGCCGACGTTTCGTCACCCGAGACGAAGCATGATCACGCAAGCCGAATCTCCAAAGGCCAAAGCATTCCCTTAGCGAGCCCTTGAAAGTTCGCCTGCCCAGCGCTCGCTAAGGGATGCTCATGAAATCGCTCCTCGCTTTCCTCGCCCTCGCCTCTGCTGTCTCAGCCGCTGACAGCTACGACATCGTCGTTTACGGCGGCACCTCGGGTGGGGTCACCTCTGCGGTGCAAGCGGCTCGTCTGGGCAAAAGTGTGGTGCTGATCGAGCCAACGAAGTTTCTCGGCGGCCTCACCACAGGCGGCCTGGGCGCGACAGACATTGGCAACAAGAAGGCCATCGGCGGCATGTCGCGGGAGTTTTATCATCGCATCTGGCAGCACTACTCGAAGCCGGAGTCATGGACGCTGCAAACGCGTGAGGACTACTTCAAAAAGAAGCCGCATGGCAACTCGGCGGACGAGGAGACGATGTGGACCTTCGAACCGCATGTGGCGTCGAAAGTTTACGATGACATGATCCGCGAGGCGAAGGTGCCGGTCGTGTTTGGTGAGCGGCTGGACTTGAAAAGCGGCGTGGTGAAGGAAGGCGCGCGCATCGTGAAGATCGTGATGGAGAGCGGGCGAGTGTTTGAAGGGAAGATGTTTATCGATGCGACCTATGAAGGCGATCTGATGGCGAAGGCGGGCGTGAGTTATCACGTCGGTCGTGAGCCGAACGCGCAGTATGGCGAGACGATCAACGGCCTCCAAATGGCGGGCGCGAAGCATCATCAGTTCGTGAAGAACGTGGACCCGTATGTGAAGCCAGGCGATCCATCGAGCGGACTCGTGTGGGGTATCAAGCCAATGCCTTCCGGCCAGGATGGCGACGGCGACAAGAACATCCAGGCTTACAACTTCCGCATGTGCAACACGAGCGACGACGCGATCCGCGTGCCGTTCCCGAAGCCGGCGAACTACGACGAGAAGATGTTCGAGTTGCTGCTGCGCAACTTCGAGGCGGGCGACGAACGCTTCCCGTGGGCACCGACGCCGATGCCCAATCACAAGACGGACACGAACAACAATTTCGCGTTTAGCACCGACATGATCGGGATGAACTACGACTACCCCGATGGCGACTACGCGACGCGCGCGAAGATTTGGCAGGCTCACGAGGACTACCAGAAGGGCCTGATGTGGACGCTCGCGAATCATCCGCGCGTGCCGGAGAAGATCCGTGCCGTGTATGCGAAGTCAGGCCTCGCCAAAGATGAGTTCACCGAGAACGGCAACTGGCCGCGTCAGCTCTACGTGCGCGAGGCACGCCGCATGGTGAGCGACTACGTGATGAGCGAGAAGAACTGCAAGCGGAAGGAGATCGTGGAGGACAGCGTGGGCATGGGTGCCTACAACATGGACTCACATCACACGCAGCGTTACGTGACGAAGGAAGGCTTCGCGCGGAATGAGGGCGACATCCAAATCGGCACGCGGCCCTATCCGATCAGCTATCGCAGCATCCGTCCGAAAGCCGAGCAGTGCACGAACCTGCTCGTGCCTGTGTGTCTCGCGGCGAGTCACATCGCGTATGGCAGCATTCGGATGGAGCCCGTCTTCATGGTGATGGGCCAGAGTGCTGCAACAGCTGCCGCGCACGCCATTGATCAGAAGACAACAGTGCAGGGCATCGACTACGCGAAGCTGAAGGAACAGATGCTGAAGGATGGTCAGATGCTCGACTTCGAATCTGCGCCGATGCCGGACCACGTCAGCCTCAAGAAGGACAAGGTCGGTGGCATCGTGGTGGACGACACGGAGGCTGTGCTCAAGGGCTTCGAGAGCCTCGGCCACACGACTTCACCCTTTGTCGGCGAAGGCTATGCTCACGACGGCAACGAACGCAAAGGCGAGCAGACCGCTCGCTTTGTCGCTGATCTACCGAAGGCGGGAACGTATCGTGTCGCGATCGCCTACACGGCGCTGAACAATCGCGCGACCAATGTGCCAGTGACGGTGCACTCCGCCGATGGCGACAAGGCTTTCGTCGTTGATCAGAAGAAGAAGCCCGAGGTGGATGGACTGTTGCATGTGCTTGGCAGTTTCCGCTTCGAAGCGGGCAAGGGCGGTTTCGTGGAAGTCAGCAACGCGGGCACGAACGGCCACGTCATCATCGACGCAGTGCAGTGGCTGGCGCAGTGATCGCCACACCAAGAGCGACGCCAAGCAGATACGACCCGCCATTCGCGATCAGGCCGCACTCCTTCGAGCGCGGCCTTCTTGAATGACCTTACTGCGCTAGCTTCTTGAGGTAGTCGGCATACTCGGTCTTGCCGAGTTTTTCGGCGGTCGCGAGAAGCTCAGCCTTGCTGATCCAGCCTTTGCCAACGGCGATTTCTTCGAGACAGGCGATCTTGAGTCCCTGACGATGCTGAATGACCTTCACGAAGGTGGTGGCCTCAGCGAGGGCATCAGGTGAGCCGGTGTCCAGCCAGGCGGTGCCACGGCCGAGGACTTCGACGTTCAACTCGCCTTTCTCAAGATACACGCGATTCAGGTCGGTGATCTCAAGTTCCCCACGAGGGCTTGGTTTGAGCGCCTTGGCGATCTCGACCACCTGCTCATCGTAGAAGTAGATGCCTGGCACGGCGTAGTTGCTCTTCGGTTGCTTCGGTTTCTCCTCAAGGCTGATGGCTTTGCCCGTGGGGTCGAACTCGACCACGCCATAAGCTTCGGGAGTCGCGGTGTAGTAGCCAAAGATGGTAGCCCCATGTTCTTGATGGGCCGCGTTCTCGACCGCCTTGCGGAACTGCGAGCCGTAGAAAAGGTTATCGCCGAGCACGAGGGCTGCCTTGGAGCCCGCGAGGAATTCTTCGCCAATCAAGAAGGCCTGGGCGAGGCCTTCGGGCTTGGGCTGCTCGGCATACTCGAAACGAACGCCCCATTGAGAACCATCACCGAGGAGCTTGCGAAAGTTCGGCAAGTCGTGCGGTGTGGAGATGATGAGGATCTCACGGATGTCAGCCAGCATCAGGCAGGAGATCGGGTAATAGACCATCGGCTTGTCATAGACGGGCATGAGCTGCTTGCTCACGGCGATGGTGAGTGGATAGAGGCGGGTGCCCGAACCTCCGGCGAGAACGATTCCTTTGCGTGCTGACATAAGACGCGAAGTCTCGCGTGACGGCTAGTCTTCGTCAACTGCGGGAGGCGAATCCTCGGCATGAGTCGTCTCGGCCATGCGCTTGATGGTGGCATCCAGAAGCTCGATGTAGCCATGCACATCCAGGCTCTCAGGCTCAGGCTCGCCTCGCACGCTGTAGAGCCAGCCCTGCTCGTAAGGATCGCTGCGGACAATGCAGGCATCCTGTTTGAGGTAAGGATTCCCAGACTCAAAGGTGCCGTTCATGACGCAGAACACATCACTGGCGGCCTTGAAGCCTTCCACCCATCCAACCACCTGCCCAAGCTCCACCGGCCCGCCTTGGGGCAGCTGCCATTCACAATCGACCAACTCGCCCAGCATACGAGTGGCGAACTTGGTGAATCCTACCCTCCACAATCCGGCCTCGCCCTCGACCGGTGCCATCCAGTAGTGGCTGGGCGAGTAGCGGAACGATTCGGGAAAACGTGCCGAGAAGCGGGCGTGCTTGTAGCGAACAAATTGAAGGGGCATGGGTGCGCAGATGAAGGATGAAGGATCAGAGATGAAAAGAGGAATCTTTCGCCTTTGACCTTCCAGTGTTCTGAATGCATCTGGCGATCATGACCTTGATCAATGATGTCCCGAATGCTCCGAAGGCGGTTGGCCCCTACTCGCAAGCTGTGAAATCTCAGGGCTTCCTGTTTTGCTCAGGTCAGATCCCCATCAATCCAGCCTCTGGAAAAATAGAGGCTCTGGACGTGGAAGGGCAAGCTCACCAGGTCCTGGCCAACATTCGCGCCGTGCTGGGCTCGCAAGGCCTGTCGCTGGCCAGTGTGGTGAAGGCCACTGTGTTCCTCCAGAACATGACCGATTTCCCCAAGGTGAATCCGATCTACGACGCCGCGTTCTCAGGCCACAAGCCCGCACGTTCCACCGTGCAGGTGGCAGGTCTGCCCCTCGGTGCGCTGATTGAGATCGAGGTGACTTGCGAGGCTTAGTTGGATTGCAACGGCGGGGCCTGCTTGTTTCGGAAGCCCTGCACTCGCCCGTTGTTATCGAACAGATAGACCTTCTTCACGTCTTCGAGCCGGCTAAGAATCCAAGGGGACAGCACATTGCGACCGTTCTTGGTGAAGACAATGTCATCGGCGATATAGACACATGAATGGAACGCGTCCCCGTTCTTGGCATCAAGAAAGAACAGGATGTCACCAAACTTGTAGGGGGGCTCCACGGCATTGAAGCGCTCAAGCACAGAGGTGGTGGCCAGACGAGAATCGAGCAAGTAGCCCTGCGGGTTGTAGTTGAAGAAGTTCAACGAGGTCCAGTGACAGTCGGGGAAGATGCCATCCGTAGCGAGGCCCATGTCAGGGTAGGTCAGCAGCAGCTTGCGAGGCAGCGCAGGCAGCATGTGGACCACATCGATCGAATCGACACCTTCCGTCTCCAACACGGATCGAAGCAGTGGCTCCAAGTCCTTGCGCCGCAGGTTCATGCCCGTCGTCCAGTAGTTGATGATAGCCGGGATGTCGGACTTGTCGTTGACCATCAGACGAGCCACAAGACTCCGCGTGCGGGTGAAGGCTTTCAGCATCTCGCGTCCTTCAGCCTCGCCTTTGACATAATTCATCAAGGCTGGCAGATCGCTAAACGCAAGTGCATCTCCACGGTGATACGAGTAGGTTTTAATCTTGTCGATCAACTCGGGACGAAGCTCGCTGGAATGGAACCATTCGTCGACATCACCACTGGCGATGAGCACGGGCTCGAAGTGATACTCATTCACGGAATACTTCCGAAGCTCCGCATAGATGATTTCCCGCTGCAAACTGGTCATTGCCTCCAAAAACGGGAGAGGCGGAAACACATAAGTCCACTCACCCTCCGTGACCAATGAGCTAGGAGCAAGCAGCGCCTGAACAAAGGATGAATCGAGAGAGGCCGTCTTGAAAATGTCCGCCAACTCAGCCGCACGAGAAGCAGGGAACGCCCACCGAGGCCGCGAATTGGGAAGCGGAAACTTTTCGATCAAGAACGAAGGTGCCTCAAGAAACACGGGGTAATAGGCTATCCGTCCCCAGGGTCCAGGTTCGGATACCACCAGTCGCTCGCTCTTTGACTTCGCTGAAGGCTCTGGCGTTGCCCCGCCGACTCCGTTCGATAACTGCCCGACCAAAATCGGGCTCTGGGACACAACCACGGGAGCGTCAACTTGTGGCACCACGAACTGAGCTATTGCCAGCGGAGCAAAGCACAAAGCCAAAAGAGATGTTTTCAACATGCCTGGGTCAATTCTTCGATAGCGAAACAGATGCATTAATGACGGGGGGAATTGCGGGGATCAAAACGAGGGAACTAGAAGACCACGTCCTTTCGCCCACGTTCATTATTATTGTAGCGGCAGAAGCTTCGATCAATGCAGTATATTTCCTACCCTATAGTAGCATCACTTAACCCGCGATGGCTGACGCGCGCAATAAAATGCGCGGAGGCAGCCCAATACCTCCGCGCATCTTGCTAGCTCTTACCGCTCTGTCGTTGTTGAGTCTTCAGTGTGGTGTCGGCCGACTCTGGGGTGGGGCTTGGCATTCCTAACCACCTTCAGCGTCTTCATTCGGGGTATAGGCACAGTCCGCGCTGAAGGTTTCTCCGTTTTTGAAACTTCTTTTCCGAACCACAAAAAAGCGCGCGACCCTTCGATCGCGCGCTCTCAGAATGGTGATCTTCGACTCTCTTACGACACCGTCGGCAGCTCGAAGCCCGGGGCATACTCTTCAGCGAAGAGCTTGTTGGCCTCAGCAGCGAACTCACCGGTGAACTGGTTGCTCTGCGGATCGTAGTCGAGCCAGGGACCCACCACGATCTTGTCGGTTGCCATGTTGATCTGGTTGGCTTCGAGGTTCTTCACGAAGTGCTCGAAGGTCTCCTGACCAGCCTTGTCATTGCTGAGGCGCTCGCGGATCTCATCGTTCGACATCTGCTTGCCCAGGCGGAACGAAGCATTCGCCAGATGGGCCAGCGCGGCGGCGTGGTAGCCGTGCGAGACGTGCAGGTTGTCGTTCACCAGCTTGCCGGCGCGGATCGAGTCGATGAAGTTCTTCATGTGGTCGGCGCCATCATTGAAGTTGTCGAACTTCTTGATCTGCTTGCCGTCGTTGTCGTAGGCCTTGCCTTCGGCGACGAAGCCGCCTTCGCAATGGATCACGTTGCCGATACGGGCGGCAGCGGCCTTGCCATTGACCAGATAGACGGGCTCATAGCCGGGCTTCCAGTTCATGTCCTTGCTGGGCAGGCCACGATTGTCGAAGAGCAGCGGAGCGGGCTCGTAGTTGTAGAACGCCATCTGGTTGTTAGCCGTCTGGCCGTCATCCTGATAGCCCCAGCGTCCGCCGAAGCTCATCACGCGCTTGGGCAGCAGCGTCGGGTTGCCGAGCGCCCAGCGGGCCACGTCGAGCTGATGCGGTCCCTGGTTGCCGATGTCGCCATTGCCATAGGCCCACTGCCAGTGCCAGTCATAGTGGAACTGCTCGCGTTGCATCGGAGCGACCGGACGCGGAGCCGACCAGAGCTTGTAGTCCACATCGACGATCTGGGGCTTGCCGCCCGTGTCGCGGAAGGTGCCGGCGATGCGGCCATTCGCATCGGGCTGCGCGGGAGCGGCGGTCTTGCCGATGCTCTTGCGGGCCTTGTAGTTGATACCGCGGGAAAGCGTCACTTTGCCGATCTGACCGCTCTGCGCGAACGCCACGGCCTCAGCCCAGCCCGGCGACGAGCGGCGCTGCATGCCGTGCTGAAGGATCTGGCCACGGGGCAGGACGACGGCGCTGGCTTCCAGCAGCTTGCGGCCTTCGATCGGGTTGTGGCAGACGGGCTTTTCGACGTAAACGTGCTTGCCAGCGGCGAGTGCAGCGAGCGCGATCAGCGTATGGCTGTGGTTCGGCGTGGCAATCGTGACCGCGTCCACGTCCTTGTCTTCCAGCAGCTTCCGGTAGTCGCTGTATTGCTTGACCTCGATGTTCTTCTTTTTGAAGTCGGCCACCTGCTTGTCCATGACCTTCTGGTCAACGTCGCAGAGAGCGGTGATGCGCACGCCCTTGATGGCGAGCAAGCTGCCGATGTGGCCTTTGCCACGACCGTTGAAACCGATGACTGCGACGCGCACTTCGTCGTTGGCACCGATGGCGTTGGCCCAGGTGGGCATGGCGGCCAGACCTGCGGCGCCGAGGGCTCCGCCGATGAACTGGCGGCGATTGGATTGGAGTGTGTTATTCATGGGATTGGTGAAGCTCAGGGTTGAGGAATTCAGAGCCTAGCCTGAACGCAGGGCGACACGCAATCTTTTCGTCGATCAATGGCGTCGTTTACCCCACCCGACGAAAGGCCCCCGCCGCTCTGACCATCCTGCGCAACGCCCACACGGCCACGATCGCCAGCATGAAGCAAAGGAAGGCAAGCCACCGGTAGGTATTGAAAAACCAAAACCGGACCGAAACCCGGTGCTCATGTAACCATGCGTGAAGGGACGGCCACGATTTCACCACCCAGCCGACGACCGGGATTCGTGCCCAGTTGGTGTAGTAGTAGGTGCTGTAATCGAAGCGCTGATCGTAGTCCGCCACCACCTGCTGTCGATACCAGTTCCAGTCGCCGTGAACGGAGCTGGCCCCGGCCAGATGGCCGTCCTTGGCGCGAAATGCCTGATTGTAAAAGGCATCCAGCAACACCCATGATGGACCGATGCGGGCTTCGATTACATGGTGAATGGCCAGTTTCCCATCCTTGCCCAGCCCCACCTTTCTCACGTCGTAGCCTGCGGTCATCAGCGCCTTGGCCAGCACATGTGAGTAGCTCGCACACGCACCGGTGGGTGCCAGCAAGTGATCATGACTTGATCGAATCGACACCTCCGTGGTTTCACCCGAAGCTGGCTGGTCGGGAAGGTGGATCCGCTTTAGCCTTCGATTGACCGTGCTCATGATGGACAGAACATCATTCTCACTCTCGACAGCCAGAGCATCCGCACGGGCTTCAGTGACCAGCGTCTCGAACTCTTTTTGCTCGGCTCTGTCCATCAAAAACAAGGCAACGGCACCACCCGTCGCCACGATCAGGATTGACAACCATGCTGCCCTGATCAGGGACACACTTCGAGCGCTGAGAGAGAGCTGACGACGGAACACGGAAGAGGTTTACGCTGGATTTTGTCAGTGGATAGCACCGAAGGCATCCGGCGCAATCGCAGCACGGTCGAGCACAAGTATTGTTGCATCGAATATGCAAGTTTAACACCCCCTGCCCGTAACTCTGCCATGCGCTTGAGCCTGTTCTCCGACTACGCCCTCCGCGTGCTGATGTTTGGCGCGCTGAAGGACGGTGCCGCGTTCTCGCTGACGGAAGTCTCCGAGGCCTACGGCATCTCGCGCAACCACCTCGTCAAGGTGGTCAACTTCCTCGCCAAACTCGGCTACCTCGAGACCAAGCGCGGCCGCAATGGCGGTATCGCGCTGGGGCTTCCACCCGAGCAGATCAAGGTGGGCGTGCTCGTGCAGCGAACGGAAAACTCACCCATCGTCGTTGAGTGCTTCGATCCGAAAACCAACCGCTGCCCGGTCAACGGCATGTGCAGGCTCAAAGGCGTTCTTGGCGAAGCCGTTCAGGCCTACTACGCCACCCTCAATCTCTACACCTTGCGCGATCTCGTCTCCGGCCCGGCCCGCAAGCGCATGACCGATCTCCTCCTCAATTCCCCTGTCGCATGAAAACCCCATCGCTCGTCACCCTTGTCACGCTGCTGGCTTCGTCCGCCCTGTGGGCAGAGAATGAATACGAGAACCCGCCCATCAACTACTCCGCCACCACGCCTAACGACATGGCGATGGCTCTCGAAAAGGCGCAGGAGCAGGGCAAGGTGGCCATCGATCGCAAGGACGACTGGGCAGTGCTCTACGGCGTGCTCAAGGAGTTTCACATCCCCCAGGAGTCGCAGGTCATGGTCTTCAGCAAGACCAGCAAACAAAACGACCGCATCAGTCCCGCGACGCCCCGCGTGGTGTATTTCGGAGACAACGCGTATGTCGGTTACAGCTACGGCGGCCTCCTCGAAGTCAGCGTCGTGGACCCCAAGCTCGGCCCCATCTTCTACCTCGCCGATCCTCACGTCGACAAAAAGGAACCCATTCGCTTCACCCGCGATCAAAGCTGCCTCAGCTGCCATGGCGGTCCCTTCTCACCCGAAGTGCCGGGCGTGATCGTGCGCAGCGTGTGCCCCGGTCCCGAAGGTCATCCGATCATGAGCCAGGGCAGCACCGTGGTGGACACCACAACGCCTTTTGAAGACCGCTGGGGCGGATGGTATGTCACCGGCAAGCACGGCAAGGCCGTCCACAAAGGCAACGTCACCGCCGAAGAGAATGGCGAAAGCGTGAAGCTCAATCCCCTGCCCGGCCAGAACATCACGGACCTCGGCAAGTTCTTCGACATCGAGCCCTACCCTCGCAAGACCAGCGACATCGTCGCCCTCATGGTGCTGGAGCACCAGACCAGCACACAGAACATCCTGACCAAGGCCCATCAAGCCTCCGTCCGCGCGATGCACATGCAGAAGAGCCTGCAGAAGGAACTTGGCGAGCCAGTCTCGGACGAGCCCACGGGAACCGCACGTCGCATCATCGACCACTGCGCTGAAGACGTGGTGGATGCGCTTCTCTTCAAGGACGAAGCCGCACTGCCTGAAGGCGGCATCGAAGGGCACGGCGAATTCCAGGCCGCGTTTGAAAAGAATGCGCCACGCACCGCCGAAGGCCGCTCGCTCAAAGACATGCAGCTGCTCACCCGCCTCTTTAAATACCGCTGCAGCTACACGATCTACGGCATCACGTTTCAGAACCTGCTGCCACAGCTCAAGGCCACCGTCTTCGAACGCCTCACCGAAGCCCTCGAAGGCAAGGCCAAGCTCAATCGCTACGACTACCTGGGCGAGCGCGAGCGGAAGAACATCATGAGCATCCTCGCCACCACACTTCCCGATGCACCCGCAGCGTGGAAGCAAGCCGTCGCCGCACGCTGATCTTCAGCGCCACTCGTGCTTCGGATAGCGGCCTTTGAGCTGGGTTTTCACGGCAGGATAGCTTTCCTTCCAGAAGCGTCCGAGATCACCAGTAGTCTGGATCGGGCGCTGCGCGGGGGAAAGCAGATGCACCACGACAGTCACGCGACCACCGGCGACCTTCGGGTTCTCGTTCACATCGTAGAGCTGCTGGAGCACGACCCCGACACTGGGCTGCTGCTTCTCATCATAAGTGATGCGGGCGGACTTGCCGTTCTTCAGCGTCAGGCGCTCGGGGGCATACTTGTCGAGCAGCTCACGTTGCATGTGGTTGAGCCATTGGTGCAAGGCGGGTTCCACGGACTTGTCTTGAAGCTGCTTGGCACTCACGCAGCCCTGGCAGACCTGCTCAATGATGAGTGGTCGATCTTCTTCGGTGATCGGTGGCAGCTCGAGTTCGGGCATCCACTTCGACAGGCAATTCAGACGCGCGATGAATTGATCCGCACGCTCGCCCCAGCCTTCGAGCTTGAGGCGACCGGCAAGCACTTCCTGCGCGAGCAAAGGTGCAGCCAGCGCGGGATCGACGTCGCTGCGATCCTTGGCGGTAAGCACGAGATCGCGGAAGCGCAGTTCTTCGCGGGCAAAGACACGCTTCATGCCCGCATCATACGTCGCGCCTTTGAAGACCGTGAGGTCATCGGGATACAGCTCGCGCAGCCACGCTTCCTCGATGCGAGTGACGTTGTTGATCTGGACTTGAAGCGCCTTGCCTTGAATCTCGATGGCTTCGGCGGCGACGAGCAGTTTCGGCGCTTTGATATGCGGGTCCTTGAGATGACCACGATTGCCGCCGGTGAGATTATAGACTCGCGAGCCTTCGCTTGTTTCGCAGCCAACGTGATCGCTGAAGGCCGCGAGCAAGGTCTTCGCCAGCGAGGACTCATCGGGCTCGCGTTCGTCCTTCAAACCGATGCGTTGGGCGAGCTTGAGGAACTGCTCCGCTGCGCGAGCGGCATCATACGCGGCGCGAGCATGAATGCCGAGCGGCTGACATTGACCGACATCAAAGCGCAACTCATAGGCGCGACGGAAGGCCCTGATCTGCGCCTGAAATTCGCTGATGTCATCGCGCTCCCAGAAGTCTTCGTTGCCACGATGCGACTGCTTCGACGACACCATCAGGATCTCACGACCTTGCGCGATCGCCGCGCAGATGGCGGCGTCTTCGAGACAGCCCTGCTCAGCAGCCGCGAGCAACATGCGGGCAAAGCGCGGCTCCAGCGGGAAGGCGGCCATCTTGAGGCCGAGGCGCGTCACGTTGTTCTCATGATCGACGGCGCCGAGGTCGTGCAGCAGTCGCTCAGCGCGAGCGAGCGAGCGCTCGGGTGGTTGCTCGAACCAGTCGATCTTCAGCCCTGCTTTTCCAGACGCGACGCGAGTTGCGAGCACAGTCTCGCTGAGTTCCAGGCGATGGATTTCAGCGGCATCGCTCTCGGCACGGTTCAGGTGGTCGTGCTGCGACCAAAGACGAACAGCGACGCCGGGACCCAGTCGGCCCGCGCGTCCAGCGCGCTGCTCGGCTGAGGCACGACTGATCTTTTGCACGGTGAGTGTGTTGATGCCGCGACGCGAATCGAAGGCCGCGACACGCGCGAGGCCAGCGTCGATCACGGCCTTCACGCCTTCGATGGTGAGCGAGGTCTCGGCGACGTTGGTGCTGACGATGATTCGGCGCTGCGAAGAGGGCGTCACGGCCTCGTCTTGCTGCGCAGGCGTGAGTTCGCCATGCAGTGGCAGCACCTTGTAGCCCTTGGCAAAGCTGCGTCCGCTGATCGCGGCGATGGTCTTGCGAATCTCGTGACCACCGGGCATGAAGATCAGCATGTCGCCATCAAACGACGGACTGCGCGCGAGGTCTTCACACGCACGCGCGGCCTGATCCCACACGTCTTCCACGAAGCCTGCCTTGTTCTTCCCCGGCGTCTGATAACGAATCTCCACGGGGAAGGTGCGGCCCTCGGACTCAAACATCTTCGAGGGCTTCAAGAACTCGACAAGCGGCCCCGGCACCAGCGTGGCGGACATGACGATGATCTTCAAATCGGGCCGTCGCGCCTTCTGCAAGGCATGTGCCCACGCGAGGCAAAGGTCGCCGTCGATGTGGCGCTCGTGGAACTCGTCGATGACGAGGCAGCCGACCTTTTTCAAGTCGGGGTCTTCGAGCAAGAGACGCAGGAACACGCCCTCGGTCACATAAAGCAGGCGCGTGTCCTTGCTGCTCACGTTCTCAAAGCGCACCTGATAACCGACTTCCTCGCCGAGTCTGCCTTTGCGCTCCTGGGCCACGCGTTGTGCCAACATGCGTGCGGCAATGCGTCGCGGCTGCAGCACATACACGCGCTGACCTTCCGCCAGCACGCCGGAGTCGAGCACGAACTTCGGCACCTGCGTGGACTTGCCGGAGCCCGTGGGTGCTTTGATCAGCAGGTTCGGAGTCGCGGGATCGCGCAGGGCTTCGGTAAGCGAGGACTGGAGTTCGAAGATGGGAAGGTCGGGCACGGCGAAGGAATGCCGAGGGCGCGCTGCTGAATCAAGAGTGAAGGCGATTCGGTCGAGACCGACCTCTCCCTTGACACTCGCGTGCTTAACCCGGTAGCCTGGGAATTCATTTATGCCGACTCGCCCCACCCTGCTTCCTGCGCTTTGTGCCGCCACGCTGGTTTGTTTACTTACATCCGCTTATGCAGGCAATGGAGCACTCGATACGAGCTTTTCACCACCCGCCATGAGCACGGGTATCTTCGATGTGCTCACGGAGGATGATGGGAGCTGCATCGCCGTCGGGCAGTTCGCCGCATCAGCCGCCGTGCCACACGCGGGCATCGTGAAACTGACGTCCGCAGGGGCCGTGGACAGCACCTTCGCCGCCGGGCTGGCAGGGGCCAATGTCCTGCCGGTCACCGCCGTGGTCCGCCAGCACGATGGCAAGTATGTGATGTGCGGTGCCTTCAGCCAGATGCACGGCGTGGCGCGCAACTCCGTGGCACGTCTCAACGCAGATGGAACACTGGACACCACCTTTAATCCGGGAACGGGACCCAACCGCATCGCAGGCTCGCGCATCGGCTACTCAATGGTGATTCAGCCCGACGGCAAAATCATTCTCGGAGGCCAGTTCACGACCTGGAATGGCATCGCACGCGCTGGTCTCGTCCGGCTCAATTCCGATGGCTCGCTGGACACCACCTTCGCCAATCTGGATGACACGGTGAACTTCTTTGCGGGCGCTGAAATGGTGAAGTCCGTTGCCTTGCAGACCACGACTTCGGCTCCTTATTTCAATGTCCTTGTCGTCGGCGTGTTCTACGGCACCTGGTCCGGGACGAATCACGGTGGCGTCGTGCGCCTCACCTCGACCGGAGTTCGTGATACCACCTTCGCGATTGGCGCAGGATCGTTCGCTGGAACCAGTGTCTCGCCCGTCAGCGCTGTGACCGTGCAGGCCGATGGCAAGATCCTGGTTGGGGGCGTCTTCGGTTCCTTCAATGGAGCGGCGAACCACAGCTTCGTTCGCCTCAACAGCGATGGCTCCAATGACACGGCCTTCAATTCCAGCGTGGGCGCGGGAATCACCGGAAGTTCTGCCGAGGTCTTCAAGGTCGTGGTCCAGCCCGATGGCAAGATCCTCGCGGGTGGATTCTTCACGACCGCTTCTGGCAGCGCCGCTCCCGGCTTGGTCCGTTACCATGCGACCGGCACGCGCGACACCACCTTTGCCGCCGACACGACGGCAGCCATCGGACTCGCAGGCCTACGCCTTCAAAAGGACGGCCTCGTGCTGGCCGGTTTGTATGGCGCCACGGACACTACGAAGATGCTGCGACGCCTCAGCAATACGGTGCCCGACGCTGGTGTGATACAGTTCACCAGCCCGACAGCCGTGGGCACGGAAGGCACCTCCGTGACGCTCACGCTCGAACGCGTGGGCGGCAGCACAGGCAGCCTTTCAGTCGTGTATGGTGCCATCGAAGGGACCGCGACGCAGCCTTTCGACTTCTCGGGCATTTCCGGAACCGTCACCTGGGCAGATGGCGACACGACCACGAAAACGATTTCCGTCCCCCTGCCGCTTGATGGCACGCTGGAGAATGATGAGACCTTTGGCGTTCAGATTGTGGGTGTGGGACCGGTCCGCCTCGGAACGAACCGCCTCTCGACGATCACGATTCAAGATGGCGACGTTTCCGGTGGTCAGCCCGTGGTTATCTTCCGCACGCCCACTCAGACAGTAACCGAAGACACGCTGACAGTGACGGTGCCGGTGGATCTTTCGTCTCCCGCCACGAGCGCGGTGACCGTGCCCTTCACCATTAGCGGCACCGCCTTCGGTCCCGCGAAGACGCCCAAGGACTACTCCACCAGCCCCGCATCTCCTCTGACCTTCGCGGTGGGCGAGCAAACCAAAAGCATCACCGTCACCCTGGTGAATGACACCACACCCGAGCCCGATGAGACCATCGTGTTTACCATCCCCAACGCGGTGGGTGCGGTGCTGGACGGCACTCGGAACGTCCACACTCTGACCATCGCCGACAACGAAGTGAAGCCTGCCATCACGGCGCATCCGCAGCACGTGCTCGCGTATGTGGGACAGCCTCTCGCGGTCTTCGTGGGTGGTGCATCGGGCCTACCTGCCCCCACCTTGCAATGGCTCAAAAACGGCGTCGCTGCGGCCGGACTCACCACGAACGGCATCTCCATCGCCAACGTGCCACTCGCCGCCGCCGCCAGCTTTTCCCTGCGCGCCTCGAACAAGATGGGCACCGTGACTTACACCGCGACCAGCAACACGGCCGAACTCTGCGTGGTGGACAAGACCGAGAAGACCTTCGTGCTGGCTGCTGGCACAACGAGCAATGCCGTGTTCACCGTTTCCACCGCCGGCAAACTTTTGACTTACGAGTGGCTGGACAGCAACGAAGTGCCCCTGGTCGCCAGCACACGGCTGCTCAACGTCAAAACGAAGTCCCTCACCATCAAGGGCCTGACCACGACGGACACGGGCACCTACATCTGCCGCGTGAAGGGACCAGATCCCGCCCAACAGATTGATGTGCGCCACAACCTGAAAGTGGTCACTGAAAAGCCAGTGATCACGGACACGGTGATCAACCTGGGAACCGTCGTCGTCAGCGAGCTTATCGTGCCGTTTCAGATCCACACCTCGAATACCAACACTGCCACGGACGACCGGGCCACGGCCACATTCCGTGCCGACGTTTTGCCCGCAGGGATCAAGCTGGATCCCTTCACCGGCATCATCAGCGGACGCCCCACGGTGGCCAAGCCCACCGGCTACAGCTTCAAGGTCTTCGCCAAGAACCCCAAGGGCGAAACACTTGGCGTGCCCGTCACGCTCATCGTCAACAATATCCCCGACAAGATTGTGGGATCCTACCTGGGACACGTTGCTCAAGATTCGGTGATCAATCCTCGCGGCGGCAGGGTCGATTTCTCGATCGCGGCCACAGGCGTCGTGACCGGCAAGTTTCTCCTGGGCATCACCTCCTACAGCTTCACTGGCGCGCTCAACACCTCCTTTGCCACCCCGGACGTGAGCACGGCCGTCATCCCCATCACTCCCACCAACCTTGTCTTCAGTTTCACCTACACCGGCAGCACAGGAAAACTCAGCAGCGCTACGCTTACCAACGGCTCGAACACCGTGACCGTCACCGGCTGGCGCAACATCTGGAACCCAGCCCCCTTGGTGAAACCCTACGCGGGCTACTACACCATGGCCTTCAATCCTCCAGCACCTCAGACCAATCCCGTGCCACTCGGCCATGGGTATGCCTCCTTCACCATTGCCACCACTGGCACGCTGTCCGTGAGCGGCGTGGTGGCCGACGGCACACCTTTCACGACGTCGGGTTTCGTGGGGCCGGAAGGCGAAGTGCTTGTCTATCAGATGCTCTACACCAACAAAGGTTCCATCCTCGGACTGCTCGACATCGCGCCGGGCTCGCTCGCAGACTTCTCCGACAGCACATTGACGGGATCAGCCATCTGGACCCGTGATCCGGTCATTCCCAGCACGGTGAACCGCACCTACACCGTCGGCTTCACCAATGCGACGGTGACCGCTTTCGGCGGACGCTACAAGGTCATCGCCGCAACCGAGATCATGATGTATCTGCCCGATCAGGCAGGGAATGCCATCCTCGACTTCAATCAAGGCGGCCTCGGCTCCAACGCCAACGACCCCGTTCCTGACTGCACCGTGCAACTCAAGAAAGGCGGCATTGTGGTGTATCCCAATCCCAACACCAACGTCATCAGCCTCAAGCCCTACCCGACCACCGGTTTGTTCACTGGCGGCTTCACCCTCACGCAAAAGAACAATAACCTCGCCGTGCCCAAGGATGAGAAGCGCACCGCCACCTTCGCCGGCATGTTCGTGAAGGATGCCTCCGGTCAGACCGGATACGGCCACTTCATCCTGCCGGAGCTTTCCACTCCAGCGACCGCTGTGACGCTCACCAAGAAGCTGTCCGGCCAGGTCATCATTGATGCCGCCCCTCAGCCCTGAGCATCCTGCGCCTTGCCACGCCTGACCGCCCGCGCATCATGCGCGGCGATGAGTATTGTTTTTCTCGACGCCTTCACCGCCAACCCCGGCGACCTCTCCTGGTCTGAATTCGAATCGCTCGGCCGCTGCACGATTCACGATCGCACGCCCGCCGATCAGACCATCGAGCGCGCCAAGGACGCCGAGGTGGTGATCACGAACAAGGCAGTGCTCTCCCGCGCAGTCATCGAGTCCCTGCCCAAGCTCCGCTACATCGGCGTCATCGCCACCGGCTACAATGTCGTGGACATCGCCGCCGCCCGTGAACGCGGGATCATCGTCGCCAATGTGCCCGGCTACGGATCACCCAGCGTCGCGCAGGCTGTCTTCGCGCTCCTGCTTGAACTCACCAACCACACCGGCCAGCAGACGCAAGACGTGAGCAAGGGACGCTGGGCTGCCTGCCCGGACTTCTGCTTCTGGGACAAGCCGATCATCGAGCTTCAGGGCCTCACGCTCGGCCTTGTCGGCCTGGGCGACATCGGTGCCTCCGTCGCTCGCATCGCCTTAGCCTTCGGCATGAAGGTGATCGCCACACGCCGCACCTGGGCCGTGCCACCTCCCGCAGGCATCACACCCGCCCCGCTCGACAAGGTGTTGCGCGAAAGCGACGTCATCAGCCTGCACTGCCCGCTCACCGATGAAACCAAGCACCTCATCAATGCTGCCTCCCTCGCGCAGATGAAGTCCTCCGCCCTGCTCATCAACACCGCCCGCGGCCCCCTGATTGACGAGCCCGCCCTCGCCACCGCCCTCAACGAAGGCCGCATCGCCGGAGCCGGGCTCGATGTGCTCAGTGTGGAGCCGCCTTCCAAAGACAATCCCCTCTTCACCGCGAAGAACTGCCTCATCACCCCCCACACCGCCTGGGCCAGCCGCACCTCCCGCGCCCGCCTCATCACCATCGCCGCCGACAACCTTCGCCAATGGCAGGCTGGACGCCCGATCAATGTGGTGAGCTAGGGTCGGGCTCGCTTCTCCGCTTGTGTTTGGTCAGTTGGTAGTGACGTTCCCCAGAGAACAACATCTACCATGGCTACCACTGCTGAAGTTTCCCCACCGATGAACCATGTCTTCGTGGACTTCGAGAACGTGCATGAGGTGGATGCTTCGCTCATTGGTAGCAAAGCTGTGAACTTCACGCTGTTGCTCGGAGCGAATCAAAAGAAGCTCGATGTCGCGCTGGTGGAGAAATTGATGCAGCACTCTGCGTCCACCAACCTGATCAGACTCACCTCCGTAGGCAAGAACGCGGTTGATTTCGCGCTGGCGTATTATCTGGGACGCGCAGTGCTTTCTGATCCCACGGCCTATTTTCACCTCATCTCGAAAGACCAGGGCTATGACCCGCTCATCGAACATCTGCGCAGCAGACATGTGCATGTGCGGCGTTACGATGACTTCTCAACTCTGACGTTCGGCCACTTGCCCAAGGCTTCGCCCCAGACTCCTGTTCCGCCCGTGCCTCGAGCGAAGGACGACTTGTTTGAGCGAGCCTTGGAGCACCTGCGCAAGCACAGCAACAATCGTCCCAAGCGCCAGAAGACGCTGACGAGCCATCTCCTCGCCTTTGCGGGCAAGACCGGGACGACGACAACCGTTGCGAGCCTGATCGAGAAGCTACGCAAGGCTGGTTACCTGAATGTGGATGATAAAGGGGCGATTACGTATCGCGTGTAGCGCCCCCCTTGAACCCAGTTGTGTGATGGCGGTGGGCGCTACCGCTTCCCATCCTTCCGCCCTGCGGCGTAGGCTTCGAAGACGCGGCGGATCTCGTCGCGGACGCGACGGAAGACAGCCATCTTTTCTTCGTCACTGCCTTCGGCATGAGCAGGGTCGTCGAAGCCCCAGTGGTGACGATTGACCTGACCGGGGAACATGGGGCACACCTGATCCGCATTGCCACAGACGGTGATCACCGTTTCCACGTCCTGGCTGAGGAACTCATCGAGGTGCTTCGAGTGATGCGCGGAGATGTCGATACCGATCTCCTGCATGGCAGCAACCGCCAGTGGGTGGACATAGCCAGCAGGCTTGGAGCCGGCGCTGGCGACGCGGACAACGCCGTCCGCAGCAGCGCGGAGGATGCCTTCGGCCAGATGACTGCGGCATGAGTTGCCGGTGCAAAGAATCAAAACGAGAGGTGCTTGGTCAGACATAAACGCTTAGTTGCAGCAATCGTTCGAGCCGCAGCAGCCGGTGGCTGGCGTGCACAGTTCCTTCGCCAGGCAGTCCGTGTGGCGAAGTCCGGTGTGGATGTAGAGCGCATCCTCATCGGCGGAGACGCTGGCGATGGGGAACTGGGAGACGAGCCCTTCCTCATACTCCACCTGCACAGGCAGGGAATCGTCTTCCACCACGGCGAGTCCTTTGCCGATGATGCCAGCAAGCTTGGCGGCATTCAGACGATGATGAACGTCATCCGCCACCCAGGTCTGAAGCAGGCAATGGCTGTCATTGCGACGTGTGCCGCCGCAGTCGATGAAGCGCTTGTCCACGCGACCGACTTCCGTGACATGGGCATGGACGGGGATGAGCCCGCCATCGGGCAGGACGAAACGAACGAGCGCCTCGGGGCGCTGAAGCAGGCTGGTTTGAAGATCGCGAAGAGTCATGGGTAGGTGGGGGTTAACATTGGCAACGGGCAGCCGCACGGCGCTTTGAACTGCGCGCCGATGAGGCCAGATCATCCATGCACTCGAAGAAGGTGCCGAGGCATGGACAGGCGATTTGATAGAAGACCTGCAGCCCGCGTTTCTCCACGGTGACGAGGCCGACCGAACGCAGGAGGGCGAGGTGCTTGGAAACGGTGGAAATATCGGCTCCGACGAGGTTGGTGAGATCCGCCACGCAACGCTCGCCAGCCATCAAGGCCTCCAAGCAGAGAAGCCGGGAGGGATGGGCCATGGCCTTGATCACCGTGGCACGGGTGGCGGCGCGAGCTTGTCGTTGAGCTGACATTATACTTGGCAAAATGGCCAAATAGTTTCAGGATGCAAGTCCGTTCATCACTTCCTCATGAAACTCTCTCCCTGGCTCATCGGCGAAATCCTCGGCACCTTCATCATCGTGTTCTTTGGCTGCGGCGCGGTCGCAGCGGCTGTGCTGACGGGTGCCCAGGTGGGTGTGTTTCAGGTGGCGATTGTCTGGGGTCTGGCCGTGGCGACGGCGATTTATCTGACGGGCTCCCTCAGCGGTGCGCACCTCAATCCGGCGGTGACGGTCTGCATGGCCACCTGGTCCGACTTCCCGAAGTCCAAAGTGTTGCCCTACCTCGCTGCGCAGATGCTGGGTGCCTTCCTCGCCGCCGCCGTGGTGTTCTTCATCTTTGGCGACGCGTTTCAGGCCTATGAGCTGAAGAACCAGATCGTTCGATCGCAGGCCGGTGGTGAAGCGACGGCGATGATCTTCGGTGAGTTCTTTCCCTCACCGGGTGGCAAGCCCCTGGATGCGACGGCGCGCACGGTGATGACATGGTGGCCTGCATTTGGTGCAGAGGTGATCGGCACCGCGATGCTGCTGATCGTGGTGTGTGGAGCCACGGACGAGCGTAACCACTCGCGTCCTCAACTGCTCACAGCGGCAACGATCGGCCTCACGGTGACGCTTTTGATCTCGCTGCTCGGTCCGCTCACCGGTTGCTGCCTGAATCCGGCCCGCGATCTGGCACCGCGCTTGTTCTCATCGCTCGCAGGCTGGGGTAGCGTGCCGTTCAGCACCAATGGTCATGGCTGGCTCACGGTGTATATCCTGGCTCCGCTGCTCGGTGGCATTCTGGGTGGGGCAGTGCATCGCTTCATCTTGAAGCCCGCGTATGCCAGCGTGAGCAAGTAATCACTTCATCACTCGCGGCTGCGGATGCTCCACCCAGCCGGGATCGCGCTGTCCACTGCCACGTTGATCCCCGTCTCCAAGAGTCGCGCGCGCTTGATCCGCGAATCCGAGCAAACGCTTCACTACCTCGGGATGCTGCGCCGACACTTCCTGCGCCTCGCCGACATCGTGGCGCACATCGTAGAGAGCGAGCGATTGCGTGGGTGGCTTCTTGGCATTGGCTCCGAGTCCCTTCTTCGATGTGAGCGGGAGGTAGAGCTTCCATGATCCGGCACGCACCGCCTGGAGCTGGGAGAGGCTGTAGAAGAAGAATCCGTGATCGTCATAAGGCGAGACCGCCCCCGCTTCGCCGAGGATGAGGGGCTTGATGTTGTGTCCATCAATCTGTTGAGCAGGTGGCGATGCGCCAGCGATGGCGGCGAGCGTAGGCACGAAGTCCATCATGCTGCACAGTTCATCGCACACGGTGCCCGCCGGGACCTTGCCCGGCCAGCGGACGATGCAGGGCATGCGCATCGCGCCCTCGCTGGTGCTGTAGCCCATGCCTTTGTAGGGGGCGTTGCTCCCCTGCGGTGGATTACGATTCACCGCGCCGTTGTCGTTGGTCCAGATGACAAGCGTGTTGTCATCAACGCCATTGGCTTTGAGGGCCTTCAAGATCTCGCCAGCTGACCAGTCGAGTTCTTCAATGGAGTCGCCGTAGAGCCCGTTCGCGGACTTGCCGCGAAAGGCCTCGCCGGGGTAGCACTCCTTCCGACTGCCCGGACCCGCCTCCGGGAAGTAGAGGAAAAAGGGCTTGTCCTTGTGTTCCGCGATGAAGCGCACGGCCTCCTCGGTGAAACGCTTGGTCAGAGTCTCCGCCGCCACGGGTGCCTCGATCACTTGCTCATCACGCATCAGCGGCAGCTCGGGCCAGTCCTTGCCCGGCACTTTCCCGCGTTCCATGTCCTCGCTGTAAGGAATGCCGAAGTAGGCATCGAAGCCTTGGCGAGTGGGCAAGAACTCAGGCTGATCACCGAGGTGCCACTTGCCGATGCACTGGGTCGCATAGCCTGCCGCCTTGAGCACTTCGGCCATCGTTTGCTCATTCGGATGCAACCCCTTCTTATCCACCGGACGAAGCACCGCGCTGCCTTCCCAGTTGGTGTGCAAGCCGACACGACGTGGATAACAACCCGTCATCAAGGCCGCTCGGCTGGGCGTGCAGACGCCGCTCGCGGAGTAGAAGTTGGTGAACTTCCGTCCCTCGGCGGCCATGCGATCCAGGTTCGGCGTGCGATGCTTCGTGGCAGGATTGAAGCACGCGATGTCGCCGTTGCCGAGATTGTCGCAGAGGATGAAGACCACATTCGGGGGCGCGGCGAAGGCGGGACTGAGAAAGGCTGCCAGCAGGCCGAGAACGAGAAAAACACGCGGATTCATCGAGTCCCCTCAACGCCGCAACGAGCCCGCTTCACGCGACGGGTTTCGCGGCGATCCGGCGCAGCAAGGCATCGTATTCGGACGCCGCACGCGTCCACGTGAAGTGCGAACCATACATGGCAATCGCCAAGCGATCGCGAGGCTCTGCCAGCATCTGCTGCATCGCTTTGGCATACGAGGCAAGATTCCCCTCCTCCGTGAGCAATCCTCGCGACTCATCGACCACTTCGGCAATGCCACCGACTCGCGTGCTCAGCACAGGCAGTCCACAGGCCATGGCCTCCAGGATCACATTGGGCAGACCTTCGTTCACGCTGCTGAGGCAAAGCAGATCCGCTGCGGCCATGTGCTGCGCGATTTGCTCGGAGTTGAGCGGGCCGGTCTGCCGCACATGCTCAGCAAGGCCCAGCGATGCGGCGAGGTCGCGCATCTCGTCCTGCATCGGTCCCTTGCCAGCCATGAGCAGCACGGACGATGCCTCACCTGCGGCCTCGCGATACTGAGCGAAGGCACGAATGAGGAGCGCTGGGTTTTTCACTGGGAGAAAATTGCCCACGAAAAGCAAAACCCGCACCGCAGGATCGAGTCCGAGGACTCGTCTAGCATCGGCTTGATCACGAGGATGGAAGACGAGCGGGTCCACCCCATTGTAGATGGTGTGCAACTTCGAAGCCTCAGCGCCAGCGCTGCCGAGCCGTCGAGCCAGATCGCTGCTGCGTGCGATGACACCTTGAGCTTGCTCGATGGCGTGAAGGATCTGCCGTCGTCGGGCAGGCATCGCGAGGTATTGATGCGTGTCACTGCCCTGCGTGATCAGTGCACACGGGCTCTTCAATTCGGTCGCCAGCTGAGCCACAGCACAGCCATCGGGGAACAACCACGACGCAAGGACCACATCGAAAGCGAACTCGGCCTTGAGCTTCTTCAGTCGTGACCGCAGTGCAGCTGCCATCAACGGTCGATTCGCGATGCTGCCGAGTTTGGGCACGTAGGGAACGGGCACGAACTCAGGTTTGAATTGCTCATCGCCTTCGCGCGCCGTCCATCCGCCGCCGGGTTTCCAATGCCGCTTCAGCGACAACGACGGACGCGGGCAGATCACCCGGATGTCCCATCCATGCTCGCGAGCCAGCCAGTGCAGCACCGTTGCATTGTCGAGACCGAAGTAGGGCGCGGCACGGTCGGGAAAGAGATTGGAAACAAAGGCAAGGCGCAGGGACATGGTCGCAATCGGGAGGCGAATTCGAAAACTGTAGAGCGAGACTCCGCGAGCGAGAACCATTTTCCGCAGTTGTTGCCACCGTGGATCATGACGCTACACATGAACAAGCCTCTCTCACCGTTCATGCATCATCCTTCCGCCATCACGTTCGCCCAGCCTAATGCGTGGGTGGCTGAGCACATGCGGGCGGACTTCCATCTGACTGACTTCCCGCCCGGAGCCCGCGTGCTCGATATTGGCTGCGGGTGCGGAAAGAACCTCGGCACGCTGGTGCAAAAAGGCATCCACGCGACGGGGATCGACCCTGATCCCACGGCGGTCGAGTATTGCCGCCACCTTGGGCTCGCGGCCGATGAGGGACGAGCTGAGGCGCTGCCTGCTGACGACGAAAGCCTCGACGGCTGCCTGCTCGATCAGGTGATCCAGTTCACCGACGTGCCTGCTGCGGTTCGCGAGGTGCATCGCGTGCTGAAGCCCAGCGGCACCGCCTTGATCGCCACCGCAGGGGCTGGCTACGCGCTTTACACGGCGATCGAACGATCGGGTCTTGGACGATTGTTCGGGCTCCGCATGCTGGCCAATGCACTGGTGTTCCGGCTCTTCGCCCGACGCTTGCCCGGATGGCTGGGAGACACGCTCGCGCTCTCGGCGAATCACCTCGCCAGCCTTGTCCGGACAAGCGGCCTTGAGATTGAAACCATGGCCGAGGGTCGTCGCTTTGGTGCGATGAGCACCTTCGTTTACGTGAAGGCACGAAAGGCGGCACGATTGGAAAACAACGCGGTTGCGATGCTGGTCGCTCCGTCCATTGATCAACCAACCACATGTGCGGAATAGCGGGAGTCATAGCCTTCGACCAGACCAGCGCAGGCATTGACGATGAAGTCAGGGCAGCCACCGCCTCCCTCGCCCATCGAGGGCCTGGCGGCGAGGGCGTGTATCAGCGCGAGCGCGTGTGGCTCGGCCATCGCTACCTGCCCATCATGGACCCTGGGCACGGACTCCAGCCGATGCATCGCGGCGATTCGCTATCGCTCGTCTTCAATGGCGAGATCTACAATGCACCCGACCTCCGTCGTGAATTGGAAGCCCAAGGGCATCACTTCACCACGAGAACCGATACCGAAGTGGTGCTCGCCGCCTACCAGGCCTGGGGCACCGCCTGCATTCCTCGACTGCGCGGCATGTTCGCCCTCGCACTCGCCGACTGGACCAAGCACGAACTCCTGCTCGCCCGCGACCCTCTCGGCATCAAGCCGCTGGTCTATTTCGACTCGCCCCAGCTCTTCGCCTTTGCCTCCGAGATTCAGGCGTTGCGCCATCTGCGGGCCGTTCGCGATGCGAGTGAGATCGACCTCGTCGCACTCGATGACTACCTCCGCCTGCTCTACATCCCGGCACCGCGAACCATCTTCCAGCGCATTCGCAAGTTGCCTCCCGGACACACGCTAACCATCGAGTGGCAGACGGGCAGGCGTTCGTTGCAGCGCTTCTGGCAGCCCCGCTATCAGCCGGATGACAAGCGCTCCTCCGCTGAGTGGCAGGAGGCGACCGAGGAGGCGATCCGCGAGAGCATCCGTCTGCACACCGCCGCCGATGTCAAAGTGGGAGCCCTGCTCTCCGGCGGCGTGGACAGCACGCTCGTGGCGATGGAGATGCAGCGCCTCGGCAGCGAGCTGAAGACCTTCACCACCGGATTCTCCGATCAATCGGGACGCGACGAGCGCGCCTATGCTTTGCAGGTGGCTCGCGCGCTGGAGACGGACCACCACGAGACGATGGTGCCCGCCTCGATCACCGATTTACTGCCAGCCGCCGCCCGTGCCTGTGGCGAACCGTTTGCCGACAGCTCGCTGCTCTGCGCCTGGGAGGTCTGCCGCTTCGCGAAGGAGCAAGTCGATGTCGTCCTCACGGGCGATGGATGCGATGAGTTGTTCGGTGGCTACCCTTTGTATCGCGAATGGCAGCGCCGCTCTGATTGGAGCACCGGCCCGCACTCGACCTGGAAAAGACTCCTCCAGCCCGTGCTGAATCGTCTTCGCCCGCTTCGATTCCCAGCCCTCTCCGCTGGCGATCCTGATGCTTCCCTGTGGGCGCAGTGCGTGGAATACGGCACGCCCGAGTTTCGGCGCTCGTTGTGGCGGGAAGACCGCTGGCAGGAAGCCTTCGCCGCCTCAGCACCGGAGGCATTGCAACGGTGCTTCGCAGATCATCCCGGATTGCGCGGCATCACGCGCCCGCAGTCGTGCGATCTCGCCGTCTATCTTCCTGGCGACATTCTTCCCAAGGTGGATGCGGCGAGCATGGCGCACAGCCTCGAGGCACGCACGCCGCTGGTGGACGTGCGTCTGGCCGAGTTCGCCGCCACGATTCCATCCTCGGTCCTTGCTAGCGGCGATCCCAGCAATGCCGCCACCTGGGTGGGCAAGAAGCCGCTCAAAAACTGGATCGCACGCCAGATGCCGCCGGAACTCACGCATCGCCGGAAGCAGGGCTTCACTGCTCCGCTGGAGCAGTGGCTGGTGCATGATTCCTCCACTCGCGAACGGCTGCGCAGCGCCCTCGAAAGCACCGGGAGCCCTCTGCGCCAGTGGTTCGATGCGGGCACGCTGCGCAGTGTCCTGCACTCCTCAGAGCTGCACCGGCAGTGGCAAATGCTCTTCCTCGCCGTGTGGGCGGATGAGGTCCTTTAGCTCCCGCCAGTCGCGCCTTCCACCGCCGAAGACCAGGCTGCCCGCCGCGCAGAGCACAAGACCCATGGCCGCCAGCAGGAAGGTTCCCCATGAGTCCAGCGCGGACAACCAGGTCCAGCTCAGCAGGACCACGGGCAGCAGAGCCGCCAGCGAGGCTGTCATGGGTAACAACAGGCCTCTACCAACAAAAATTGTCCAAGGTATGCCCGCCAGCCTTCGCACCATCAGTGGCACCACGAGCCCGTGCATGATGACGATTTCAATCGCTGTGCCCAGGGCTGCACCGACGATGCCCAGGCGCATCGCGAGTATCCAACTCAGCATCAGATTGATCACCACCGCCACTGCCTGAGCCACCGCCAGCGGGCGATGCCTCGCCAGGGCGAAGAGCAGATGCACCACCGGCACCTGCGCCGTCTGAAGCGCCAGCGGCAGCGCCAAACAGGCCAGAACAGGCCACGCCTCCGTCGCATGATCGGACACCCAGCATCTCAGGAAGCCGAGCCCCAGCGCTAGCACGAGCACGGCAGCGGTGATCGCGATTCGCGAGGCCAGACGGGTCACCACAATGAAGACAGCATTCAATCGTTCATGACCCTGAGCCTCATGGACCTTGCCGAACGTGGGCAGCAATTGCATGCCGATGCCCGCATACACCGTGTCGAACATCATCATCACCGGCCGCAGTCCTAGCCCGTAGATGCCGGCCGCTGAACTACCACGCAACCACCCGAGCACAAAACCATCGAGCCCCGAGCGCAGTCGTTCGCTCGTCACATAAAGATACGACCATCCCGCAAACCCCACGAGCCGCCGCGCTGCCGCCTTGGTAACCCAGCGTCTGGCGATGTCCTTGAGCAAGGATCGCCCGAACCACGCGAGGACCAACGCTTCGGCCACCGCACCACCGGCTTGCACCAGACCCACTTCCAGCAATCCACCGCCGCGCCTCGTCAGGCACCACCACAGCACGCCGCTGCATGTCAGCACGCGCACGATCGCCACGCTCGAAATCAAATCCTGCCGCATCAGGCACTGCACCTGAATCACCAGCAATCGCACCGCCGTGGACAAGGCATTCGAGAAACCGAGAACCACGAGCACCCAGCGCACCGTCGCGATCCTCGACGGCTCATGAACAAACACCGGCACCATCAGCCACGCGATCCCGGTGAGCACCACACCCACCATCGCAACACCTCCGTAAAGCCCCAGAGCCGTGCTTGCCAGACCTCGACGCTGATCATCATCGCGCTGCAGGAGGAACTTCGGCATCGACGATTGCAGACCGAGATCCAAAGCCGCGAACTGCGCGAAGAACGCCGTCACAAGTCCCCACAATCCGAAGTCCGCCACACCCAGACAACGCACCATCACCGGTGTCATCACCAGCGCTGCCAGCGCCCGCACACCCTGCTCAGCCACGCTCAGCATTGACCCACGAAGAATTTGACGCGCCAGGCTCATGCACGCCGGGCGACCAGACAAAACCGTGAGGATCTCTTCATCGCGAACCCATGAAACCCTGCACCCTCCTGAGCAAGAGCGAATTCACGACCCGGACTTGCATTGCCGACGATTCGGTTCACAAACACCACCATGCACGCTGCTGGCCCCAACAATCCTCTTCATGGCATCACCCTCGAAATGATGGTAACCCAATTGCAGGCGCACTACGGCTGGGAGGAGCTGGGCAGCATGATCCGCATCAACTGCTTCAACTTCGACCCCAGCGTGAAATCGAGCCTCAAGTTCCTCCGCCGCACCCCCTGGGCACGCCAGAAAGTCGAAGAACTGTATCTTTACACCTTCTGCCAGAAGCCCTGAGCCCGGCTGGCTGGCGCCAGTGCTCACGATTCACGGAATGAATCTGTCTTCCACCTCGTCCTGGTGGTGACGGACCTCGAAGCATCCATTCGCCGGGCGGTTCTGCGGGTCCTGATCGCCCCTTGATTTTTCTCTGAACGAGGGCACACACACGGCTGGCATTCCTGCTGCTCGATGCGGCCTCTGCTTCCGAATCTCTCCCGGACCTACTCTCATTCATGAGCAAGCCTTCCTTCGCGTTCATCGTGGCAGCATCTCTTTTGCTTGCCGGTCTTGGGGTTCCCGTTGTGCAGGCTCTGCCACCAGACAATGACAACATCGTCAATGCGATCGAACCCGCCGACATCGAAACGGGCGAAACAGGAACCACGGTAGATGCGACGATGGACAGTGGCGAACCTTTTCCCACGGGCTACAACGCTTCCAGTTACCAGGGCACCGTATGGTGGAAGTGGACACCTCCATTCTCTGGATGGTATGAGGTCACCACCGATGGGAGCGCCACCGACACGGTGCTGGCGGTCTGGACTGGCAGCACCTACGGCTCGCTCAGTCTGGTGCATGTGAATGACGAATCACCCGCAGGCAGCTTCAGCCGCATCCGATTCTTTGCGGTTGTGGACCTCTTCAATCCTCAGCCCTACCTGATTTCCGTGGCGAGCAAGACAGCCTCACGAGGTGCGGTAGCCCTCAGCGCCTTCCAGGTGCCTGACCCCATTTCCACGGTCACGGCCGCCACGCTCTCAGCCACCACGGTGGATGTAGGTGCCAGCGCTGCCAACATTACCTTCGACATCGCCCTGACCTCGACGGCCACTTTTGAAACCGGCACCCTGAAGCTCTACGGACCGTCTAACAATGTGGTAGCCTCAACTCCCGTCGTTCCAGCCAACTCGCCTGCAGGCAATCGCGTCAGCGGCAATCAGGCGAATGGCGTGTATCGAATGACCATCACTGTCCCACAAGGCAGTGCGGCGGGCACTTATCGGTGGGGCATCAGCATGTCGAACACCTCGGGGACCCAGGTCACCTCTTGGGGCCGCGAAAGCTTCACTCCCCTGCCCTTCGGCGTGACCTCTTCCATCACCGTGAACAACACGCCCGTCGATCCCTTCGTCACCTGGACGGGTGGTTACAGCTTGAGCGGCAACGATGCGCTCCGCACGGGGGACCCGGACAAGGATGGCCTGACAAACTTGATCGAATACGAGTCTGGCCTCAGCCCGCTGCTTGGCACCAAGCCAACCGTCGTGGTGACCGGCAACTCCATCACCCAGACCGGACTCCCCGCCATCACCGTCGTGGGCACTGGCGACCAACGTCGCCTGCGTGTCGTGTTCCTGCGACGCCTGGGAGATTCGACCGTGAGCGCGACGGTGCAGTTTGGCGACAATCTGACCGGCTGGTCGAATGCGACAGCCACCCCCACCGTGCTCGCCACCAGCGCGACGCATGAAGCGCTCGTCGTTGAAGATGAAATCTTCGTGCCCGCTCGGGAGCGCCGCTTTGGTCGCGTCGGTTACACCTACACGCCGTAAGGTTCAGCGAAGCTTCCGGGCCAGACGCCGGCCCACTTCGATCATCGGCAGCTCGATCCTCGCCCGCAGCGCACTCGCCAGCAGCCACGAGATTCCAAACCCAAGCGGCAGGATCAACCACGCCGGAAGATGGTTCTTCCAGAGCTCGAAACTCACGGCCATGAGCAGCGGGAAATGCAGAACATAGATCCCGTAAGATGCCTCGCCGCCATGCACCAGAAGGCGATGCTCCAGCAGCCGACGCATCACAGGCAGCGCCATCGCGCTCGCCATGATCAAGGCCGAGCCCACGGCAATGAGCGTCGCGTGCAAGCGCCACCACGCGCCGGGCAATTCGGGACAGGTGTAAAACATCAATCCGCCGACCATGATACAAGCGGACGCCTGAGGTTTCAGGGATGGCACCCATGATTCACCATGAACTGCCAGCCCCATCCCGGCGATGAACAGCGAGAAGCAGCTCGCATTGGCAACACCGACGGACTCCAA
Source organism: Verrucomicrobiaceae bacterium (assembly GCA_016795365.1). GTDB lineage: Bacteria > Verrucomicrobiota > Verrucomicrobiia > Verrucomicrobiales > Verrucomicrobiaceae > JAEUHN01. Next base: position 384,003 of record JAEUHN010000017.1, on the reverse strand, counting down.
CCACTGGCTGAGCAACGTAACTCCCGCCCACAGCCCCAAGAACCAGACCGAACGTGCTCGTGCCACCAACCACGCCAGCCATGGAAACAGCAGCGCCATCTGCAGTTCGACCACCAGAGTCCACACGGGCGGATTGATGAAGGAGCTGTCCATGCGTGGATCGATCAGGAGCACGTGAGCCAACCATTGGCGGAGATCCGCATGATCGCGGTGCAGGGTCGTGGCACCCGACACGCCATCGCGAAACCACGGACAACTCGCCAGCGGCAGCAGAGCAAACAGGAGCACCGCCAGCAGCAAGGCAGCATAGTAAAGCGGGACCATCCGAAACCACCGCCGCACCACGAAGGCAACCCACGATCTCACCGTTGGCTTTTCCGTGCCCCAGCTTCGCTGCAAAACATAGCCGCTCAGCACAAAGAAGAAGATCACAGCTGACCGCGCATCCAGCAGTCGTTCGATCCATCCATGCTCGCCGGCTGACCAGCCCATCATCGCCCGCGCGTGGACGAACACCACCACGGTTGCGGCCAGGAAGCGCAGCGAGTCGAGCGCGGGAATGCGAGACAAAGAACTCATGGCTTGGGCTTCGATTTCGCAAGGGCTGCGGCGATGGTATCCGCGACGACCTCCGCGCCAAGACTTGTGAGGTGCTTGTCGAGGATCGGGTTGAACAGCAAGCCTCGATCCACAGCCGCGCTCAGAGGTGGTGCGAGGTCGATCACATCGACGCCCGCAGCCTCAGCAGCTCGGCGCATCACTTCCATCGCATCATTGGGCTGCCAGCCGCGCACCTCTGCCGACGCCTCCGCCCGAAACGCCAGCCGACCATGCCACACTCGCAACGCACTGGGCTCGAGCACCAGCCAGGCGCGCATGTGAAGTTGATGGGCAAGCTCGGCGAACTGGCTCATCGCTTCCGCCAACGCCTGTCGTTCGAGCGCGGTCATGCGATCCGAGCCATGCGACACGGGCGGATAAAACGATACCGGCACCACCCTGCCCTCGGGTCCCTTCAGTTCGGCATTCAAAAAGGATCGTCCTTCGCTCGATCTCATCGTCTGGCCCAGCCGTCGCCAGGCAGCGAGCAGCAGCGAGTGATTCTGCACGCCTTGTGGAGGTGGTTGATGCGCTTGCACTCGCGACCATTCATCTGCCAGTTCGGTGAGATCGTGCTCATTGAGAAAGAGGATGGCATCGCGACAAGACTCAGCACGTCCGAAGTGACGAAGGTAGGCGAGGTGCGTCAGCATCCCGGTGCCAGCGGTGCCGAGGTTCTTCACGCGCAACCCCGACTGCTTCGCCAACACACCGGTGATGGATTTCTCCTCCGGCAGACTGGCCAGCTCCACTTGCGAGTCACCGACGACGACGACATCCCAATCGCGCAGGTCGGCTAGATTGCGAAAGCCGTCGCGATCGTAGTGCGAGTCAAAAGCCTGCTCTCCGGCATAAGCCTCGTCGGAGCATCGCTTCCACTTCATGAGCGCTGACAAAGGTTTGCCGGACCAGGAGAGTCCGCCCTCGCGCTGAAGGTAAAGACCATCGAGCACTCGCGTTGGCATTCGATAAAACACCGGGCACTCGCTCTCAGGTGCCGTCACACCCAGCCTCACATCCCAGGCAATGCCCGTGCGCTGGGCCACGAGTTCAGGCAGCCCGAAAATCAAAGCTCCTGCGCTCAACCCACGAACGATCCACCGCTGCCAACGCTCGCCGTGGAGTCTGGAACTCATCAGCATGATGGCACTTGCGATCGCCCCACCAGCCCATAGTGCAGCCTGCGAACGGCGTTCGTGCAAGGTATGTCCGTCTCCCACCGCCACCCAGAGCGCAGCAAGGATCACCAGCCCGGCGAGCAGCCAGAAGGGCCAGCGATGAGGTGCTACGTCATGGTTCGCGCTTGTCACGAGCGCGAGATTGCAACGCGATGGCATGGGTTGCACCCGTTTCTTTTCCCGCCACGTTCGCCTCCTCGGCAGGATGCTTTTTCACACCTTCACTTTCTGGACCTTCTTCGCCGTGGTGGCCTCGCTCTACGCGATGCTGAAGCATCGAGGGCAGAACGCGCTCCTGCTCATCGCAGGCTATGTGTTCTACGGCTGGTGGGACTGGCGCTTCCTCATCCTGATCGCGCTCTCGACGGTCACTGACTACTTCGTGGGTGCGCGCATCCACGAGGCAACCGACGAGCACGTGCGCAAACGCTGGTTGGTGGTCTCGCTCGTGTTCAATATCGGTCTGCTCGGTGTGTTCAAGTATCTCGGATTTGCCACCGCGCAGCTCGGATCGCTCGCGCATTGGTTCGGCTACAGCGGCCCGTGGTGGGTGCCTCAAGTGATCCTGCCGGTGGGCATCTCGTTCTACACCTTCCAGTCCTTGGCCTACACCATCGACTTGCATCGACGACGCATCCAGCCTGCACGGTCGCTCTTCGATTATGCGACTTACGTCTCCTTCTTTCCGCAACTCCTCGCCGGCCCCATTGAGCGACCGGCGCATCTGCTGGGACAAGTCGAGAAGCCACGAGAGCCGCTCAACGACCAGCGGTTCAGCGAGGGCTTGTATTACGTGCTGACGGGCTTGTTTCGCAAAGTGGTCATCGCGGACAACTTCGCTCTCATCGCTGACTCGGTGTTCACGCGTCCGGCTTCGGAGTTGTCCGCCTGGGAGGTGCTTGTGGGTGTGTATGCCTTCGCCTTCCAAATTTATGGTGACTTCTCAGGCTACAGCACCATCGCCCAGGGCATCGCACGTTGGCTCGGCTTCGAGTTGATGGACAATTTCCGCCATCCTTACTTCGCTCAGTCGCCACGCGACTTTTGGAGCCGCTGGCACATCAGCCTTTCCACCTGGCTGCGTGACTACCTCTACATTCCGCTCGGCGGCAATCGTGGCAGTTCGTGGTTCACGGCACGCAATCTCATGATCACCATGCTCATCGGCGGCCTATGGCATGGGGCCAGCTGGACCTTCATCGCGTGGGGTGCGGTGCATGGTGCATGGCTCGTGATGCATCGCTGGATGAACCACCGGAAAGCCGGATCATCATCGTCTTCGTCGATGTCCGTGCATCTTCTGAAGATCCTCGGCACCTTTCACCTTGTCTGCCTCACCTGGCTGCTCTTCCGCTCCACGACTCTCGATCAGGCCTGGCAGATGGCGGCGCGTTTCACAACGGACTGGCGCTGGACGAGCTTCGCATCGCACTCCCTGAGCACCATCGCAGTCCTCGCCGTGCCCTTGCTGATCTACGAGGCCTGGGTGGAGCGTCGCTCGAACCTGCTCGCGCTGACCCGTGTGTCCTGGATGGCGCGTGCGCTCGTCTATCTCGCGATCGTGATGGCGCTGATCTGTTTCGCTCCCGAGCGCTCCAGCGAGTTCATCTACTTCCAGTTCTAGCGAGCTGCTGAAAGCCGAACACTTTACTCCGCCTTATCGACGAGCAATTGATCGATCGTTTGCTTCGCCAAGACGAATGGGAGGCGACGCACGTGCTCGGCAGACGCATAGGCCTGGGCTTGAGCTTGGATGAGGGGGTGTGATCTCACGCGCTCGATCAGGGTTCGTTCCATCACTTGGAGGAATTCGGATTCGGCTTGCTGGCTGCGCCACGCGGGTTGGTGCGGGCGGGCGAGTTCGGCGAAGGCGGCGATCTCCACGCTCACGGACGCGACGGACGCGGGGTCGTGCATGCTGAGCAGGTGAAAGGTCCGGCTCCGCGCGGGCAGGCGTGGGGTGTAGGCCGAAGGAGCGTGGGTGAACTCCATCAAGGTCTTCTCAGCGAGGGCGCGCAGATCGCCGTCGGCTTTGGTCACGGCGATGAAGTCCGCGTGCTCGATCAGGCCGCGTTTGCTGGCTTGCAGGCCATCGCCACCGCCCGGCTCCACAAGCAGGAGCACGGCATCGGCGACATCGACCACGTGGCGTTCGCTCTGCCCGGTGCCGACGGTTTCAATGATGATGAAGTCATAGCCCGCGGCTTCGCAGAGCCGGGCGGCGGCACTGGTGGCGATGGCCAGACCGCCGAGCACGGTGGAGGCGGGTGACGGACGAATGAAGGCGGAGTCGCGCAGGCTGAGCTGGTCCATGCGTGTCTTGTCCCCGAGCAGGCTGCCGCCGCTGGTGGGACTCGATGGATCAATCGCGAGCACGGCGACGCGATGACCTTGGTCACAAAGGTGGGTGCCGAAGGTGTCGATGAACGTGCTCTTGCCCACGCCGGGTGCGCCGGTGATGCCGAGCCGAAAGCTGGGCGATGCCGGGCTTTTCAGATGGGCGAAGAGTTCATCGGCAGCCACTTGATCCTTCTCGAGCGTGCTCTCCACGAGCGTGATGGCACGAGCCAGCGCATGGCGGTCGCCTTGCTGGAGGCGCTCGGCGAGTTCCTGCGGCGGCAAGGCGCGGCTCATGCGGGGTCGAGGTGGTCGAGGACTTGATGGGCGCAGTCTGGCAATCGCGAGCCAGGGCCAAAGATGGCAACGACGCCCGCTGAACACAGTGCGTCGTGATCGGTGTCAGGAATGATGCCGCCCACAACGACGCGGACGTGAGCTGCACCAGAGTCGTTGAGCAAGGTCATCAGCTCGGGCACCAGCGTCTGGTGCGCACCGGCGAGGGTGCTGATGCCGATGACGTGAACGTCGTTGTCGAGGGCCTGACGGCACACCTCCTCGGGCGTGCGGAACATGGGGGCCACATCGACATCGAAGCCAAAGTCCGCGAATGCACCGGCGACCACCTTGGCTCCGCGGTCGTGCCCGTCCTGGCCCATCTTGGCGACGAGCAGGCGTGGGCGACGGCCGTTGCTGGCGGCGAAGCGAGCCACGCGGTCGCGCACAGCCTGGATTTCATCATCGGGAGCCATGCTGCCACCATAGGCACCGGTCATGACTTGCACCACTGCGTTGTGCCGGGTGAAGATACGCTCCAGAGCATCGGAGATCTCGCCCAGCGTGGCGCGGGCACGGGCGGCGTGGATGGTGAGTTCCAAAAGGTTGCCTTCACCCGTGGTGGCGGCGTGCTCAAGCGCGGCGAGGGTTTCGTTCACGCGCTGCTGGTCGCGGCTGGCCCGCACGGCAGCGAGCCGGGCGACCTGGGCTTCGCGCACGGCGCGGTTGTCGATGTTGCGGATCGCGATGGGCTCCACGTTGTCGCGATGATGACAGTTCACGCCAACGATGCGGTCGTGAGCCTGATCAATACGGCGCTGGCGGGTGGCGGCTGCGTGCTCGATGCGACGCTGTGGAATGCCTTGGGAGATGGCGGTGATCATGCCACCGGCAGCGTCGATTTCTTCGATCAAGGCGAGAGCCTCAGTGGCCAGCGCGGTGATGCGTTGCTTGATCTCCAGCGAGCCGCCCCACGGATCAATCAACGCACACGCATCGGTTTCATGCCGGAGGATGAGCTGGGTCTGGCGGGAAATGCGGGCGGCCTCGTCCGAGGGCAGGGCGACCGCTTCGTCCAATGAGTTCGTGTGCAGCGATTGCGTGTGGCCGTGGACGGCAGAGAGCGCCTCGATGGTTGTCCGCACCACGTTGTTCAGCGGATCGTGCCGCGTGAGGCTCCAGCCGCTCGTCTGGCAATGGCAGCGCAGAGCGAGCGCCTTGGGCGACCGCACGCCGAGCTGCCAGAGCAGGCGGGCCCACAGGCCGCGTGCGGCGCGGAGCTTGGCCACTTCGGTGAGGTAGTCCATTCCTTGCGCCCAGAAAAACGACATTCGCTCGGCCAACGTCTCCATGTTCACTCCGGCGGCGCGTCCGGCCTGCACATACGCGAGGCCATTGGCCAGGGTGTAGGCCAGCTCCTGCGCAGCGGTCGCCCCGGCCTCGTGCATGTGATAGCCGGAGACGGAGATGGAATTGAAACGCGGCGCATGAGCGGACAACCACGCCATGATCTCACCAACGATGCGGACGGAAGCCGCTGGCGGGTAGATGTAGGTGTTCCGCACCATGTATTCCTTGAGGATGTCGTTCTGAATGGTGCCGCTGAGTGCGCGGGCAGCGACGCCTTGCTCCTCCGCTGTGACGATGAAGAAGGCGAGCACGGGCAGCACGGCACCGTTCATGGTCATGGACACGGACGTGCGATCAAGAGGGATGCCGTCCATGAGACGCTTCATGTCCTCCACCGTGTCGATGGCCACACCTGCCTTGCCCACGTCACCGGTCACACGTGGATGGTCAGAGTCGTAGCCGCGATGCGTGGGTAGATCGAAGGCCACCGACAAACCCGTCTGGCCGCCCGCGAGAGCTTGGCGGAAGAAGGCATTCGTTTCCTCCGCCGTGGAGAAGCCCGCATACTGGCGCAGCGTCCACGGATTGGTCACATACATGCTGGCGTAAGGCCCGCGCACGAAGGGGGCGAAGCCGGGCAGCCCTGGATCATCGGCACGCGCAGTGGTGTGCGGAAGCTTCAGTTCCTCAAAGGCAAGATCGGCGAGCGAGGGAATCGGCTTCATGACACGAAATCAGTGACTCCCACGATGATGTTAGGTTCGGAGGCTTGTTCGGCAGGCAAATCTTCTCCCGCCTCCAGCCGCTGAAACAAAGTCCATGCCTCACGGCTCAGCGTTGCCGTGGTCTGCTCCATCCAATGGCTGCCTGCGACAGGATCAGCGACATTTCCGAGGCCGGACTCCTCCCGAAGCACATGGCCCAAGGCCTGGGCGCGCCAGCTTGCGTCGTCATCGGCGGCCAGGGGCACGATCTCCAGTTCATCAGCAAGGCCGAGCACGCCAGCCATCGCTTCCACGGTCTGGCGCACGAGGGCGGTGGCGGCATCTTGAGCACGCGGTCCAACGACTTCGACGCGAACGCGGATCACCGGCATCATCCGTTCGCAATGAGCTGCTAAGGCGGAGGCGAGCGTGCGCACCGCCCGCAGCTTGCTGACCACGGTGAAGATGTCCGTGCCGGAGCGGATCGTCAGACGATGCGGCAAGTCGGAGCCGTTTGATGTCTGTGCGCGCCAGGCTTGCACCAGCGAGTGCAGCGCGCGGGCGATCTCGTGAACCGGTGAAGAGGCGGTGACTTCTAGGGTGGCAGCGACTTCTCTCAGTTCATCCACATGGACCAGCCGCCAGGGCAGCGGTCCCTCACGCAGTGGTCGCGGAGGCGGTGCGGTCTGCGCATCGCACAGCGGCGCAGGATTCTGACGCGCGGCCACAGCCTCGCCCACCGCCGATGCCCATCGCTGCCAGTTACATGATGGCCATGACCATGAGTCCGACGATGGAGAGAAGACGTTCATGCGCTAGCGGACTGCTTCCAGGACTTCAATGCCTGCCACGCGCTGGTTTGGCCCCAGGTGCGGCCGGTGATGAGCTTGCGCACGGTGGACACCATCATCTTGCGGTCATCGGAGCAGCGCCACATGACAAAGTTCAGCCACAGACGGATCGGCAGGTTCAAGCCAGCCTCGGTGGCAGCGGCTTCTTCCACAGCGACGGTGACCTGCACGCGCAGGCGGTCGCTCTGATTCGCGTTGCTAAGGTAGGCGGTCTGGCGGCGCACGACGGTGCGCTGGTCCACCACCTCGGTCTCGAAGGGCACGGGCAGCTTGGTCTCCAGCACCTGACGCTCAACGATGTCGAGGATCTGCGGGTAGTTGGCGAAGTAGAGCAGGCCAGCGCCATTGAGGTCGCGATCAGGCACGATGTCGTAAAACACCTCCACGGGTGCCGGTGTGAGCACGAGCCATCCTGGAGGTGGTCCGCCGAAGGTGTTGTCCTGGTCCGCAACGCGGCAGAAGTCTGCCGAGTCGGGTGGAGCACCAGCCTCGGGAATCTTCGCCATGCCGGGCTGGCAGGGCTTCGATTTTTTCAGCCATTGCGCGCCTTGCAGCATCTTCACGAAGATGTTCGAGGTGCGGAAATACGGCACATTCAGCCTGGAGGGCTCCTGCGGCAATTCCGTCACCGGACCGCGCAGGAGCCAGTGATAGCCATCGAGCACACTGCCGCCGCTGGACTGGATCGACGAGACGATGTGGAGTTGGTCGTTCTCGCCGAAGGCGGCCATCGGCACGTGTTCGCTGAAATTGATCTCCACGTAGAAGAAGGTGGCATAAAGTCGCTCGCCCGTGTCGTCGGTGAGCAAACGGCTGGGCACACCCGAGAACAAACTGATGTGCTGCCAGCGCAGATCGCCGATCATCTTGAGCAGCGGCGATTCGCCGAGGTTGTTGCGACCGGTGAGCGGCATGCCCACTTCGGTGGGATAATGCAGGTAACCCTGCTCATCCAGCCACACACCTTGCCGCGCTGGAACGGACACAGCGGCTGGCGCAGGAGCCGGTGAAGCCGCCGCCACGGGAGCTGTCGCAGGCAGCGGGGGCGGCGTCGATGGCGCAAGCGTCTGGGGCAGGCGTTTCTCCAGCAGTGCTGTGGCCTTTTTCATCGTCGCGAAATGATCGGAATCCGATCCCTTTAGCGTGATGCCAAACTCCTTCTCCACACGCGCGATGTAATCGAGGAACTGGAGCGAGTCCGCGCCCAGATCATCCATGACGTGGGCTGTCGATTTGATTTTGGCTTCGGGAAGCTGTGTGACCTGACTGAACAGCCGGCGGAGAGTGTCTTCGATCATCATGGACTTGGGAGCGGGAAATTGCGGGCTCAGTCAGACCACACGATGACTACTTGCGCCAGCGATTCGGCAGTTCCGCTGCGAGCGCGCGAGTGAAGATCTCTTTGCCACGGGCATTGAGATGGTCGGCATCGGCGAAGTGCTCGGATGTCAGCCCAGGGATGGGATTCATGTCCAAAACTTCCAGATGATTCTCCTTCATCGCTGCGACCACGCTGGGATGGATGACATACGGATTCGGCAAGGGGGCGGCCACAATGGTCAGGCGGACCCCGCGTTCCTTGAGCTTTGCGGCGAAGCGTCGGAAGTGGTTCGTGCTCACGTCTTCATTCGACTGATGTCCAGCCACCAGCGCACCTTTCATCGAGGCCTGGCTGAGGAGATACCAGTTCTCCTGATAGTAGGGCAGCAGGGCGTCAAACACGCGCGGGCTTACGCGCCGACGCAGCGTGATAGTGGAAGAGAATCGACCGAGCAGGAAGTCCATGGCGTTCTCAACCGAACCCGCATCGTGACGGAGGTAGTATGGGACGTCGCGATTCGACACGTAGTAGGCACCGAGGGCGTTGTGATTCGGCGGCGCATCCAGGAGGTGCCTGCTCCCCGTGATGATCACCACATTCTCCGGCACGCAGTCGGTCTCCAGGAAGTAGCGATCAAGGAGGTAGCCCCAGATCGTGGCGTGCGAGCTGTCGGGATACGCCGTGAAGATGCTCAGTCGGGGATCGAAACCGCGTTTCACCGCCTCTTCCTTGAGCAAGTCGGGGTCCAGTCCGGCCTGCGTGAGCGAATTGCCCACGAAGAGAACACGCGGCGGCGACGCCAATTGCAGAGCCTTCGCCGTGGCGCTGATCTGGCGGATGTTTTCCACGTCGTGAGAAAGCCGGTGACCGGTGATCGCGAACACGGACTCCAGCACCAGCAGCAGAGCTGCCAGGCTGAGCACGACACGCGTCTCGGCTAGCTTAAAAACGGAAGTAAACGAACTCATTGGAACTTGGTGGCGGGAAGAACAGCATCAGCAGCACGATGAAGGAATAAACCGCCGTGCGCCAACCCCAGTGAACACTCGTGAGCGCGAGGAGATCGCGTCGTTTCTCGGTCCAGAATTCATAGCCGATCAGCGGCACGATCAAGAAGGCGAGGTAGCCCATGCCGAACGAGGCAAAGTGAGTCCACTGCCATGAGCGCAGCACTCCGCCGAGCAAGCCCACGATCTGCTCCATCGACCCGCTGCGGAACAGCACGAAGCTCAGGCACACGAGATGGAAACACCCCAGCACCTTGGCCAGATGGGTGAATCCCTTGGACTTCTGCGAGGCCGTGGCACCGCTCTTCTTCCGCCACACCGCCTCCACACACAGCCACAGACCATGGAACGCGCCCCAGGCCACAAAGGTCCACGAAGCGCCATGCCACAGACCGCCCAGCAGCATCGTGATCATGAGGTTGCGGCAGTTGTAGAACAAGGTGTTCCGCTGAAAGCTCAGCGGCATGAAGATGTAATCGCGCAGCGCCGACGAGAGGCTGACATGCCAGCGCTTCCAGAACTCGCTCGGGTTCTCCGAGAAGTAGGGGTTCTTGAAGTTCGTCATCAAGTCGATGCCCAGCCACTTGGCCACGCCCTGAGCAATCGAACTGTAACCCGAGAAGTCGCCATAGACCTGAAACGCCAGCGCATACGTGCCGATGATGAACTCGGGAAACGGCACGTCGCCCGCTGGCCGGTCATACACATGATTGGCGATCACCGCGAGGTTGTCCGCGATCACCACCTTCTTAAACAAACCCGTGAGCACATGGAACAAGCCCTCGCGGAAGGTCTCCTCCGTCATGGGTGGACGGGCTTCCTCAAATTGCGGTTGCAGCCGGTCCTGACGCTCGATCGGTCCCGCGACCAGCTTGGGGAAAAAGGCGGCATACAACCCAAAGCTCAGCCAGTCGGTGGTGGCGGGCGACTTCTGCCGATAGACGTCCGCGAGGTAGCTCACGAGCTGGAAACTGAAGAACGAGATACCCACCGGCAGGGCGATGTGAACGACCCATCCCGGTGCTGGCATCCCCGCGACCTGCATCAGCGCGCCGAGGCTGTCCACGAACCAGCCGCAATACTTGAAGAAGAACAGGCTGCCGAGATTCCACACAAGGCCGATGGTCAGCCAGAGCTTGCGTTGCCTGTCCGTGGCGTCTGGCTTGTCAATCGCCAGCGCGCAGTGGTAGGTCAGCGCTGTCGCCAATGCCAGCAGCCAGGTGAACCGCCAGTCCCAGCAGGCGTAGAACACATAGCTCACCGTTAGCAGCCAGACGTTCTGCGCGCGACGTTCCAGCCGCCAGTAAACGAGCGCGACAATCGCGAAGAAAAGCCAGAAGAGGTAACTGTTGAATAACACGGGAGGAGCTTGACCAGAAGGGAAACGGAAGCCGCCCCGCTTAGCTCAAAGGCGAGGGCTCTGCAACTGGCGGCCGTTCATTTGACGAGCCCTCGCCAGCGCCCTGCTGTCGGATTAAACAACAGACCTAACCAGCTGACCACCAAACCCAGGCAAAGCCATCTCTCAATCTCATGCCGCCAAACAAAAACTCACTACTCCAGAGATTTTCATCGACATCAGCTCAGGATATTTGTTAGACCATCAATCCGCTGAGGAAAATACCGGTTTTCCGCAGTCATCAACTCATCAACCTCTTAAAGCCATGCAAACTGACCCGCAGGGCAACCGAGAACTATCGTCTCATCAGCGCACGCCACTTAGCCATATCCGTAGGTCCTCCATCCGCTGAATTCAGGTCTTGGCAGCTGTAGCCACGATGTTCCCGCCAAACTCCCCAGTCCGTGCGCTCTACGTGCCTGGTAGCAACGGCGATCCCCTGTGGCAGCCGATGTTGAATCCTGACCCCGAGCCGTCGGGGCCAGATTGGTCCCCCATGCTGGACCCGGAGGGAAATCCTGTGGGGAAGCCCGTCTGGTTAACTCAGTTCGAAGCCGCCCGCGATAATGGGTCCATCGCGTTCTGGCAGGGTGGCACGTGGGCTATTGATGGGCAACTCATCGCCTTCACTGGTCAGTGAGTGCCCGCAGTTCCCGATGCGACGAACCAGACGCCCGTCATGGTGGACGCCGACCAGGATGGCCTGCCTGACATTTGGGACGACCATCCTTCAGACCCCGCGAACAACTCGTTCTACTTCGATGGAGGGCAGTTCACCGTGCATGGCATCTATCATGCATTCCGGAGCGGATGGTATAGTGGACACACATCCCCTGATACTGCCGGGTCAACCTTTGACGGCGGCAATCCCGTGCCAGCTGTCTTGATGTCATGGTTCGATCCTAATTCCAGTCACGCTGAGGTCTCGCTCCAAACATGGGCAGGCGCTTTCATATTCATCAATGGCCAGTTCACCAGCTTGCCTGGAGTCCAACACTGGGCAGCAGGCATCGTCGATGCGGATGAGGACGACATCCCGGAAGAGTTTGATCCCGACGACCATGATCCGTGGAATGGCACGTATTACTGGTTCCCAGGCGGGGAGTTCTGGATTGATGGTGTATGGACAGCTTTACCCGGTGCCACTTATCCCGGCCTTGTAGCCGACGGTGACGGCGACGGTATCCCCGATCCAGCCGATAGGCATTCATCGGATCCAAACAACAACTCCATCATGTGGCCCGGTGGTTCCCTTTACTGCCGGGGCGCGTATTATGGCCCTCTGCCAGCCCGGATGCACCAAGCAAACGCCAGTGACAGCGACAACGATGGTCTGCCTGATGACATTGATCCCTGGCCAAGTTTTGACGACAACTGGCCACGCTTCTGGTTTCCGGGCGGCACCTATAGAATCAACAATCAAGACGTGCCTTTCGCCGGAGCGTGGCTTGAGGGATCAACCGCTTTTGTCACTGCGATAACGGATTCCGATGGTGATAACCTGCCGGATTCTCTCGATGATTACCCCAATGACAGCAATAATGGCAACACCACGGGAGGTGGCGATCCTCCGCCATCTTCAATTCATTGGAATGGCGGTGAATTCCGCATTGATGGTGTGTTGCGAACGTTCTACGAAGGCGATTATCCAGATGCGGATGCTGATGCCGACACGATTCCTGATGCTACCGACCCCTGGCCCTATGACGAGAATAACAACAGCCTCAGCTGGTCAGGCTTAGGCACCTTGTTGATGATTGATGATGTGCCGCAGCAAGTGCCAGCAGATGGCAGCAGCGTTTGGATTCCCGCCAATTCACCTGATCCCGACGGTGATGGCCTACCTTCTGCCGTCGATCCCTATCCGGAGGACGCCACAAACAATCACGGTTTCTTCTGGCCGACGCCCACGATGCTGGGCAACAAAGAAGGTTACGAGAATCAGTATGTGGCACGAATCATGAACGGAGACTGGCCGTTCTATCCGACACACTTCGGGAAGAGCGATCTCAATGCGGATGGCAGCATGGCTGACCAGGATGAAGACGGCATTCCCGACAGCGTCGATCCGTTGCCTGGGGACAAATACAATCAAAACGACACCGATGGTGATGGCATCCCAGACTCCACCGAAGTCATGTATCCCACGGTGCTCAGCATGATCAATCCGGACGACGCTGCACTCGAGCGTAGTGACGGCGTCACCTATCTTCAGGCATGGTATTTTGTTGCCACTTACGGCCAGCCTCGCCCCCTGGACCAGCCTTTCACTGCCAGCGATGATGTGGATGGTGATGGCATCGGAGATGCCTACGAGATGCGCTACGGTCTTAACCCCGTTAATCCCGAGGACGCCGCCTTTACCCGAACCGACGGCGATGAAAACCATCCCATCTCACTCTACGATCCTTATGTCCTGAACCGCGAACGGGCTGCCGCTGGCGTCCCCCTGACGGAGGCCATCACCTCAGAGGAGGCATTCACCGCCATCACCGGCCAGTTCTGGTATGAACTGCAATCCCACGCAGACAGCCGCGCCAGCGCCGAGGCCGACTGGGATGGCGATGGCATCAGCAACCGTGACGAACTCCTCCTTTTAGGCACCAGCCCCCGCGTGTTCAACGCCGTCATCGACAATGCAAGTAGCGTGCCCCCGCCCGACCTGCCTGCTGACACCATGCGCAACGTGCTCACTCAAGGCGTTACGTTGACCTCCGGCAACGTGCTCTATGCCGGCAGCACCACACTCACAAACTTTAGCTACCTCATCACCCCCTGCACCTGCGGACGTAGTGATGGCCAGGGCGGTTTCTGTGAGGGACTCCACTGCGTCAACGTCAAGAACCCAGGGAACTGCGGGTGCCATCCCGTCACAGCCTGCCAATGTCAATGGGCCACCAATGGCAGCAACCTTTGCACCACGTGCACCAGCCCCGAAAATTTCTGCAGCGGGAACTGTTACACACCGCCCCAGCCCTGCACCTGCTCCAGCAGCAACAACTGCCCCCACGACACCTCCTGCGCTGGATGCGGCTCGAACTGCGACTTCCGCACCGCCTCCTGCGGCTGCGGCTGCACCAAAGGCTCAAGTTGCCCGAATGCCTCCACAACCAATCCCCCCGCATCGACCGCTGACTGTAGCTGTAGCGTCGTGAACAACTGCCAGTGCGCCAACGCTGGGTGCGAGAAGGGCACCCTATGCTCCAAAGGCACCTGTGACGCAACCACTGTTTGCTCGGACACCGGTGCGACTACCTGTGATTGCGTTTATACCCGCTTTGCACCTGACGGCCAGCCGATCTGCAAATGTTCAGGAAAAAAGTGTGCCAATGACGAGTGCGCGGCATGCGCCTGTCAATACTCTAGCAGGGGAAATGCAGCGAACCCGTCTTGCACCTGCACCATGTCGGCAGATTGTTCAGGAAACGAAGGTCAATGTGCTAAATGCGGGTGCCCAAACGCAGGGAACACATGCGATTGCTCGAACATGAGACCAGACAGTTGCAAAGGTAATGGAACAAAATGTGATTGCCCGGGCAGCGCATGCGCGTGCCCATCTAGCTGCTCCCCTACCCCAGCGCCTCCGCAATGTGGCTATAGTGGCGGCCTCCTTGCTCCCGCAAACTGTCGCCCTCATTGCAAGTGCCCTTGTGGGACAGCAGAATGTGAGTGCGGTGCGTCCGAAAAAGTTGCCAACAAGCATGTTGTCGAGTTGGCAAGTGTTGATGCAAAAGTGTGGGTGAATGGAGAGCAAGTTACGGTCGCGCAAGTCTCCACGCTAGCGACTACTATCGCTACATTCGTCACCACCGGACCCCCCCCAGCTCCTGGAACATGGGGCCTACTTCTAATCGCTGCACGAAATGGCATTGGAGCGTCATTATTGAGCAACGGCACCGCGTTCCAACTTGAAATCATCGTGAATACTCAAGTCAACAGTGTGAGTTGCGATGGCGAGATTCTCGCCTCGTCTCTCATTACGCCCCCACCTTCAGCGTTCGTCGAAGACGAAGCTGGTGGCGACACTCTATATCTTCCCCTGTGGGGCACATATGATGTAAAAAACAAGATCGAGCAAATTATCAAGACAACACTTCAGATAGAGCAAACCAAACAATAGAACCAGATGAGAAGGAACATCATTTTTTTAGCTGGCGTTCTGGTCGGGTTCGGGGCGTGTTGGATGACAAAGGAATCGGCGGCCCATGCTTATTCCCGACTTCATGTGCAATATTTTGCTCCCAGCACACTTGGCGTGACTCAGAAAGCAATCCAAGGCGCACCACCTGGAGCATCCAGGGAATGGTTGATAACGTTGCTATACGACCAAGTGTTGTTTAGTGCGCGGTGTCTTGATGAAATAGCAGACTCAACAAACGTCATCCCACGCGAGGCGAACATGACTCTTGATGCCATAAGATCGTCCAGGAGATTGATTTTGGATTATAAGCTACAGTCCACTGTCTTTGACCAACCCAACAAACAGGCTAATCACCCACTAGTGCCACAGGGATTCAATGCCGGAAAATACGTCGACAGCATTATTACTGGTAGCCATGACTGGAAAACGAGATGACCCACCCGTGAAACGGACCTCAATTCTGTGGGTAGCAATACTGACACTAATAGCCGCATGTGTGACGCTCGAGACCACTGCCACTTTCGTTTTGATTGCTGAAAGCTATCGAACAGCGAACGACTTCTTTGATCATCGACGTTTTCTTCGAGGAGTTGTTTGTGAACAAGTGGACCATCGGCGTTGCAGTAAGCCGGGCAAACTTGCTGATCGACCAGTATAACCATACTCTGGACTTACAAGAAGTTGACCTTATTCACGTCCCGCATCTGTCGCCGAAGTATGGACATGGGGCTTCGTCCATGTCCACCTTGAGTTCACTGCGACCTAGAAACTAACTGTTCAAACTCCAGCCCAGTTTTATGTCGATCAAGTTCCAAAGAGCAGCAGTAACGTGCCTCGTTTCCATGGTGGTTTCTGCGGCCCTCCTGGTGATAGTGGCGGCGTCGGCCTGGAATTCAATTGACGCGCTCTCTTCTATCCACGTCCGATTTCATTCGCTGTCTATTTGGGAGCGATTGGTGCTCCTTCGCATACGCGAGCTTGGGCTCAAACAAGCCCAAACAGGTATGATCAATGAGGCGCTTCTGGCTGGGTTTCGACGAGACAGTCTGGAGGACTTGATCGATGCCGATGAGGCGATTCTAGCTTACGCGAAGAAGGCCCATAGCACCCGCGATAGCCTGGTATTGGCTGCACGCGTTAGTCTAAATAGGCGCGACAAGGAGAAGGCTTTGGCTTTCCTTGATCAAGCGGCCCGCAAGCCTGACGACGTCTCGGTATTGGACGACGACATTTCCGATAAAGCCATCCAGGAGATGAGGGAGCGGTGGCAAAGCCTGACGCTGAGCCCGCCGTAATCGATGGCTCGATATTGAGAGAATCCCAATCCACCCACTCATGACAACGCCACCTCAAACATCGCCGTCCAACCTTCCTGTGTCCGAGACCACGTTTACCCGTAGCATTTCCCGGTTCGTCATCGTATTGACACTTCTCTTGCTTCTCACGGTCCACCCCCAGGGCACGTCTGCTGGGTTGCCGCTGAGCCTCCTGCTGCTCACTGGGACGTGGCTGGCAGAGGCGTCGGTGATGGGCGGGCAGTCATGGGTGAAGATGGCGGTAGCGTTGCTGGCACCGGCGAATCTACCCTTCTATATGGGAATGCTGATAATGACGGGCGTAGTAGCCACACCCCCCCCCCCGCAGGCATCGCGCCTTCGAAAGCCATGACTCACCTTGCTGCTCATCAACCTGTGCCCAACGCCCGCCCTCAAGGTGGCTGCGGCTCTGGCTGCGGCAGCGGAGGAGGTTGCGGATCATCTGGCAGCGGATGTGGTAGCGGCTCGGGTGGTGGATGCGGTAGCAGTTGTGGTTCATCGGCCACTGCACCATACGGCACGAATCCCGCTCCAGGCACCGTGTCACCGTCCATCCGGACGATGCCACCTCCCCTGCCACCCAAGGCCGCAGCCGCGATTCGTAGCGGCAGCGCAACGCCCACCGCACTCCCGCCTCGCCCACCTGTTTCAGCCCCAGATGCCAAAACGGTTACGCCCTCCGCATCGCCAACTCCTCAAACGGCACCCGCACCGTCGGCCATGAAACCGGAAACGAAGTAAGGCGCAGCGAACTTTTGCAAGTCGACCACAGACCTGATGGAGTTGGTCCTTTTGTCAACGAATCACTAGCGGCAGTTATCGAGGGCCAAAGACTGCGGTGCCAAATGCCGGCGTTCGCAATTCTGCTGCGGTGGTCCAACAGAAACCCCGCTGCAACAGCCGCCCGACCGCCAGTGTATTGGGTGCCATGCTTCGCCACCTCATTTCGCTGTTCGTTGCCGTCACGGCGCTCGCTGTCATCCCGCATCCCGATGACGCACCGAAGCCGCTGTCGCCCGCCGAGAGCGCGAAGGCTTTTGCTTTGCCCGCCGGGATCAAGATCGAACTACTGGCGAGCGAGCCACTGATTCACGAGCCCTCGGGCGTGTGCTGGGATGAGCGGGGGCGGATGTTTGTGTGCGAGTTGCACGGCTACAATGTGGAAGGCCAGCATGACATCGATGAGCTGAACAAGTCGGGTGAACTCGATCTCGAAGTGCGGCGCATTCAGGCGAGCGAGGCGTCGAAGAAGAAGGCGGAGGCCGAGACCTACGGCACTGTGAAGTTGGTGCTCGATACCGATGGCGATGGGGTGATGGACAAGGCGGAGGTCTGGGCGGATCGCCTGCCGCCGTGCTATGGCCTTGCTCCGGGGAATGGCGGCATCATCGTGGCGTGCGCACCGGATATCGTGTTTCTCAAGGACACGGACGGCGACAACAAGCCGGACGTGCAGGAGAAGCTCTTCACGGGTTTCGGCACTGGTGCGCTGGAGCGCGGCATCAATGCGCCGACGTGGGGGCCGGACAACTGGCTGTATTTCGGTCGCGGCTGGAACGGCGGCAGTATCACGGGGCCGCATCTGGCGAAGCCGGTGACGCTGCCCGCGACGGACTTCCGCATTCGTGCCGATGGCTCGGCCGTCGAACCCGTGAGCGGCAGCACGAAGACGATCGGCATGGCCTTCACGGAAGGTGGCGACCGCTTCGTGGCGACGACGACGCATCCAGGTTTGTTCGTGACGCCGATCCCGTGGCGATACCTCGCGCGCAATCCCGATGCGGCAGCGCCAGTGCTCGACTCGCCCGCGAGCGATGACACGAAGGTGTATCCGATCGCGCCCACGCATCCGTGGCGGCTGAAGCGCGAGCAGCACGCGGAATACTTTGCCTTCTACCGGAAGATCAGCCTCAGCGACGCGGCGGCCTCGGGTTACTTCACGTCGGCGTGCAGTCCGCTGGTGTATCACGACTCGATGCTGCCGGGCCTGCATGGTCACTACCTGGTCTGCGAGCCCGCGCAGAATCTGGTGCATCGCTCCGAGATCATTCGCGATGGCACGCGCTTGCGCCTGCAACGCGTGAAAGGCGAGGAGCACAGCGAGTTCCTGGCGTCGCGCGATGCGTGGTTCCATCCGATGAGCCTCGCGACCACGCCCGATGGCTGCGTGGCGATCGTGGATTTCTACCGCGAGATTATCGAGGACTACTCGGCCATCCCCCGCCACCTCCAGCAGCAATACGGCGTCATCAACGGTCGCGACCGCGGGCGCATCTGGAAGCTGGTGCCGGAGACGAAGCCGAAGAGTGCATCGATCAATCTGGCCGCGCTGGACGATGCGGCGCTGGTGAAGGAGCTGAGCAGCGACCTGTCGTGGCGGCGGCGCACGGCGCAGCGGATGCTGATTGAACAAAAGTCGCCAGCGCTCGTGCCTGAACTACGCCAGCGGATGGATTCGGGTGATACTCAGGCGATGATGATGCTGAGCGACCTGGGTGAACTGAGTGCGCACGATCAAGCGATGCGACTGCTCAAGATGGGCCGAGGGATGATGCCGGAGGCATCACAATTCTCGCTGGCTCTCCTCGCTGGAGATTTCACTGATCAAGACGCAGGCTCGAAGTTGCTCCTCGGCTTGGCGCGAGACCACGGAGACCTTCGCTGGATGGATGCGGCGATCGCAAGTTCGGCCCACAAGCGAGAGCGAGCAATCCTCTCCGACCTTGCGAGAGCGCCCAGCAAATCCGCCCCCGTCATGACCAACCTCGCGGGCATCATCGCTGCCCGTGGCGACGAGAAGGAGATCACCGAGTCCATCGCCGCGCTCGAAGCCGCGAGCTTCCAAGGCAAAGCACTCGAAGTCCTCAAGCTCGGCCTCGAAGACACGAAGCCGCTCGCCTCGAAGGTTGATGTGCCCGCGCCCACGGCTCCGACCGCCGAGCAGATCGCAGGCTGGGAGAAGCGAGTGCCCGAGGTGCTCGCGGCCTTGAAGCAGAAGCCCGATCTTGATGCGGGCAAGGTCTTGTTCCAAAGCATCTGCGCCGCTTGCCATCGCTCGCACGGCATGGGCTTCACCGTGGGGCCGGACCTGGATGCCGAGTTCCAGCGCGCGCCCGAGGTCATCCTGCGGGACGTCCTTTTCCCCAGCGAAGCCGCCCGCCCTGGCTACGAGACGATGATGGTGAAGACGCAGCGCGGCGAGACCCTGCTCGGCATCACGGCCTCCGACTCGCCCACGAGCCTCACCTTGCACCTGCCCGGCGGCGTTGAGCGCACCGTGCTGCGCAAGCGCGCCGACATTCGCACGATCCGCAACGTCTCCCTCATGCCCGCCGGACTCGGCGACGCGCTGAAGCCCGACCAGATCGCGAACATCATCGCCTTCCTGCGTTCGGTGCCGAAAGCTCCTTGATCCGAGCGCTGTCCGCGACTTCGCTCCGCCATGCCCTGGCAGGACGAAGATGACAGCAAGGAGACCGTCGCACGCGCGATCGAGCGTCGGCGCGGTCGTGGGGAGGCTTTGGAACCCGTGGTTCCCCAGGCCAAGGGTAGCAAGCTGGCGCAGCACTTCTGGGGCATCGCGTGGCAGCACCATCTGGAGACGTATGCGGACTACCACTCCCGGTTGCCGAAGTCACGCACGATGCTGAGGCAGGGCAAGGTGATGGACCTCACGATTGCGGAGGGCGAGATCACCTCGGTGGTGGCTGGAACGGCGCTTCATGACGTGATCGTCAAAATTGCCCCCCTCGATCCTGAGTCCTGGGTGGAGTTGCGCGCGGCCTGCAAAGGACGGGTGGGCAGTCTGCTCGATCTTCTGTCTGGCTCGCTCGGTGACGAGGTGATGAAGATTGTCAGCAGCCCGGAACACTGCCTTTTCCCTGATCGCCGTGACATCCGCATCCTCTGCGATTGCACCGATGAGTCCGACCTCTGCCCGCACGGAGCCGCCACCTTGTATGCGGCAGGTCTGCGGTTCGATGCGAACCCGGAGTTGTTCTTCAAGCTGAGGGCCGTCAATGCGGTCGAGCTGGTCGATGAGGCATCGCGGTCCTTGGAGGCAACAGCTTCTTGTCGGGAGAACAGTGCCGTCATTCCGGCGGACGACTTGTCGGCTGTCTTCGGCATTGAGATCTCAGAAATCCCCTCCCCCTGACAGGGCCAGATTAAGCCTTGGACTCCACGGTTCTGGCGTTGCGTGAGGGTGTTTCGCCGATTCTCGCGGCAAGGCTTGGCATCGAACGTGCTGCTTGCGCATTTCACACAGCGAAGCTAAAAACTCCGCCCCCTCGCCCGACCAACCCGCGCGAGGGGTTTTTTGCCCCATGAAATACGCATTCTACGACGAGAACATCCCCAACGAAGGCAGCCTTCACCTCATCGAGAACGAAAAAGACGCCTGCGGTGTCGGTTTCGTTGCGAACATTCATGGTAAACGCAGCCGCGAGATCCTCGACATGGCCATCTGTGGCGTCTGCAACGTGCAGCACCGCGGCGCTGTCGATGCCGACCGTGTCACAGGCGATGGTGCTGGAGTGCTCACCCAGATTCCGCACAAGCTTTTCATGCCGGTCATCGAGCAGATGGGCTACAAGCTGGAGCATCCGCTGGACCTCGCTGTGGGCGTATTTTTCCTCCCTCAGGACCAGACCGAGCGGCTCAAGATTCAGCTCGTGGTGGAAGGCGTGGTCCGCAATCGCGGCATCAAGGTGATTGGCTGGCGCGATGTGCCGGTGAACCCGAATGAACTGGGCGACAAGGCGCGCCGCACCATGCCCTTCATTCAGCAACTCCTCATGGAGCGTCCGAAAGGCATGGATGATGGTCCTTTCGAGCGCCAGCTCTACCTCGCACGCCGCGAGATGCGCATGAAGTCGAAGGAGCAGAAGCTCGCGGACTTCTACACGCCCTCGATCTCGCACCGCACGATCGTTTACAAGGCACTGCTGCTGCCCTCCTCGTTGATGAAGTTCTACACCGATCTTCAGAGCGATGATTATGAGACCGCCCTCGCGCTCTTCCATCAACGCTTCAGCACCAACACCTTCCCCACCTGGGCGCTCAGCCATCCGTTCCGCATGCTGGCGCACAATGGTGAGATCAACACCGTGCGCGGCAATCGCAACTGGCTCGCCAGCCGTGCGAGCGACTTCGAGAACGAATGCTGGAATGGAGAAGAGCGCCTCCTCAAGGACCTCGTGGATGCGAACAGCTCAGACTCGGCCAGCCTTGACCAGGCGCTGGAACTTCTCGTCCTCAGCGGACGTGATCCGGCCCATGCAATGGCGATGCTGGTGCCGAGCGCTTATGGCATTGACCCGACCACATCGAGCGAGCTGAAGAGCTTCTACGAGTTCCACGAGTGCTTCAGCGAGCCCTGGGATGGTCCCGCTGCCATGGTCTTCACCGATGGACGCACCGTGGCCGCCAGCCTGGACCGCAACGGTTTGCGCCCTTCCCGCTTCAAGCTGACGAGCGATGGCATCTTTGCCCTCGGATCGGAGGTCGGCATCATCGCCATCGACGACGCCAAGGTGATCAAGAAGGGCCGTCTCGCCCCCGGTGAGATGCTCGCCATCGACGTGGTCAAAGGCACGCTTCGTTTCAATGACGAGATCAAGGCCGAACTCGCCAGCCGCCAGCCCTACGGCGAGTGGCTCAAGGGCCGCAAGGAACTCACCGCCCAGGCCCCGCAACCACCCAAGCCTGAACTCGACATCCTCGGACTTTCGCAACGTCAGGCCGCCTTCGGTTGGACGAAGGAAGAGATCGACATGTCCATTCTGCCCATGGTGCAGAAGGGCGAAGAACCCGTGTATTCGATGGGTGACGATGCGTCCCTGAGTGTGCTCTCCACTCGTCCGCGTCTGCTCAGCAGCTACTTCAAGCAGCTCTTCGCACAGGTGACCAATCCTCCGATCGACCCCATCCGCGAGCGCGCTGTGATGTCGCTCGATGTGGTGCTCGGCTGGCAGCGCAACTGGCTGGGCGAAACCCCCGAGCACGCGAACGTGGTGCATCTCACCTCGCCCTTCTTGTTCGAGAACGAACTCGAAACCCTCAAGGGTCTCGGCGACTTCAAGCATCGCGTGATCGATGCCACCTGGCCCGTCAGCGAAGGCCCTGCCGGATTGAAGAAGGCCCTGGATCGCCTCTGCTACGAAGCCGAAGCCGCTGTGAACGATGCCGTGCGCATCCTGATCATCAGTGATCGGGCCGTGGATCATGATCGCGTGGCGATCCCCGCGCTGCTCGCCACCGGCGCTGTGCATCATCATCTCAACCGCAAGCAGGTGCGCATGCGCATGAGCTTGGTGGTCGAGACCGGCGAGGCGCGCGACACGCATCAAATGGCCTGCCTCTTCGGCTTTGGCGCGAGCGCGATCTGCCCTTACGTCGCCTTTGACACGATTCAGGAATCGCTCGAACAGGATAAGACCTCCAAGAAGCCGCTGTTCGAGGGTTTCGACTTCGCCAAGGCGCTCAACAACTACCGCAAGGGCCTAGAAAAGGGCGTGCTCAAGATCATGTCCAAGATGGGCATCAGCGTGCTCAGCAGCTACACGGGTGCGCAGATCTTCGAAGCCATCGGCGTGGGCAAGGAAGTCATGAACTTCGCATTCACCGGCACGCCTTCGCAGATCAGCGGCATCGGCTTTGCCGAGATCGCATCCGAGTCCCTCGCACGCCACACCGCGGGTTACGGTGCCGCTTTGCCCGAAGGACAAACCAGCATCGACCTCGGCGACCCTGGCTACTTCCGTCCTCGTCAGAAAGGCGAGATGCACGCAGTCACGGGCCCGGTGATCAAGAACTTCCATACCTTCGTCAAGACCGGCACCGCTGACGACTACAAGAAGTATGTCGATGAGAGTCTAAAGAACACGCCCGTGGCGCTCAAGGACATGATGGACTTCGTGCCCTCAGCCGATGGTCCGATCCCGATCGATGAAGTGGAACCCATCGAAGACATTCGCGTGCGTTTCACCACGGCAGCCATGTCACTCGGCGCGATCAGCCCCGAAGCTCACGAAGCACTCGCCATCGCGATGAACCGCATCGGCGGCAAGTCTGACTCGGGCGAAGGCGGCGAAGATCCAAAGCGCTTCAAGCCCTATGAAAACGGCGACTGGGCCAACAGTAAGATCAAGCAGGTTGCCAGCGGACGCTTCGGCGTCACGGCGGAATACCTGGCCAATGCCTGGGAACTCGAGATCAAGATGGCGCAAGGTGCCAAGCCTGGCGAAGGCGGACAGCTGCCCGCCATGAAGGTGAACCGCATGATCGCCCGCCTGCGTCACACGACGCCTGGCGTGATGCTCATCAGCCCGCCTCCGCACCACGACATCTATTCCATCGAAGACCTCGCCCAACTCATTCACGACCTGAAGGAAGCCAACCCTCGTGCTCGTGTGTGCGTGAAGCTCGTCGCTGAAAGCGGCGTGGGCACCGTTGCCGCAGGCGTCGCCAAAGCGAACGCTGACATCATCCTTGTGAGTGGTCACGATGGTGGCACCGGGGCCTCGCCCTTGTCCTCCATCAAGCACGCCGGCCTGCCATGGGAGCTCGGTCTCGCCGAGGCTCAGCAAGTGCTCATGCTCAATGGTCTGCGCGAGCGCGTCACGCTCCGCACGGATGGTGGCCTTCGCAATGGTCGCGACATCGCCATCGCCGCTCTGCTCGGCGCTGAAGAGTTCAACTTCGGCACCATCGCTCTCATCGCCCTGGGTTGCGTGTATGTGCGCCAGTGCCACCTCAACAACTGCCCGGTGGGCGTTGCCACCACCGATCCGAAGTTCCGCCAGAAGTTCAAAGGCAAGCCCGAGTATGTGGTGAATTTCTTCAATGGTGTTGCCCAGGAAGTCCGCGAAATCATGGCCTCCCTCGGCGTGAGCAAGCTGGACGACATGATCGGCCACACCGAATTCTTGCGTCAGCGCGAAGTGCCCGGTCATCCCAAGGCCAACCTCCTGGACCTCAAGCCGATACTGCGCGATGTGGGCAAGGAACTCGGCCACGACGCGCCGCGCATCTGCCAGATGAATCGCAACGATGGTCTCGATGAGCATCCGCTCGATGACAAGATCATCCAGGCCGTAAGCGTCTCCATCAGCGACAAGCGCAAGGCCGCTCCCCTCACCTACAAGGTGAAGAACACCTTCCGCAACATCGGCACCAAGCTCTCCGGTCAAATCGCTCTGCATCATGGCAACCATGGCCTTGCCGATGGCACCATCGACGTCACCTGCGAAGGCAGTGCTGGCCAATCCTTCGCCGCGTTTGCCTGCGGCGGCCTCAAGCTGACTCTCGTAGGCGAAGCCAACGATTATGTGGGCAAAGGCCTCTGTGGTGCCGAAATCATCCTCAAGCCAGGACGCAAGCTCAGTTCCGACTACCAGACCTGGGAGAACAGCATCATGGGCAACACCGTCATGTATGGAGCCACCAGCGGTCGCTTGTATGCAGCGGGTCGCGCAGGCGAACGCTTCTGCGTGCGCAACTCAGGGGCCACCGCAGTCGTCGAAGGCGTGGGAGACCATGGCTGCGAATACATGACCGGCGGGCTCGTGGTGGTGCTCGGCAGCTTCGGCAAGAACTTCGGTGCCGGCATGAGCGGCGGTGTCGCTTACCTGCTTGATGAGCACGGTATGTTCGACCAGCTGCACAACCCTGAGATGATCCGCGGTGAAAAGCTCAGCGATCCTGAGGACATCAATCAACTGAAGAAGCAGATCTTTGATCACCTCGAAAAAACTGACAGCCCTCGTTCCAAGGCCATCCTTGCCGACTGGGCCAAGTATGAACCATTGTTCGTCAAGGTGACGAGCAAGGCTCAACCAGTCGAAGTGCCACCCGAAGACGAGTCCACACTTCCCGAAACCCGTCCGCTCGGGCCGCCCAAGGCCAGCGCCTAAAGGTTCGATCCCCATTAACAAAGAACCCATCCAGTGCGAGCTGGATGGGTTCTTTGCATTGGTAATCTGAATTGAAGCACCGTTCGCGAATCAAGGTTTCCGTCCTTCCTCGACGTCCATCAGATCAAAGAAGGTCACGATGTCATCGCGGTCAGCGAGACCAGCTTCAGCCTTCTGCTTGATGAAGCCCGGCGTCGCCACATCATTCCATCCGCGCTTCTCCATGAACCCGTTGAAGATCTCGATGTGCTCGATGTCTGGTTTGCGGCCCGTTTGAAAACACCACTCCAGGATCTCTTCATCGGTGCCACCTTCGAGCGTGCGAGCCTGCAAGGCTTCGAACTCCACGTTGAGCAGCTTGCAGATGCGATCATCAAAGGTGCGGCTGCCTGCGATAAGGCCAAGATGATAGCCCTCGGGCAATTTGCCCTCCTTGGCTTGAAGACGGATCTTGTCGAGGATACGACCAAAGACAGCAATGCTGCGGACGCGGTCGCGAGGGGAACGAATGGGGAAGCTCATGGTGGTGAATGATGAATGCGGAATGATGGATGACGAAGAAATGCCGAATGTCGAACATCAAAGTCGGCAGCGCCTTCTTCAACATTCGACATCCGGGTGTGGTTATTCAATGAACATCTCCCAGTCACGCACACCGTGATGATTGGAGATGAACAGGTGCATGGGCAGTTCCTTCGGCACCGATGGCGCACGCAACAACTTGAGCCCCGCTTCCTCCGGCGTGCGGTCGGCCTTCTTCGTGTTGATCTCGCGGTGCGCGAGCACGCAGTTTTCCCACGATGTCGAGCCTCCACGCGAGCGCGGCACGATGTGGTCGATGTTGCCTTCGCTCGGCTTCAGCTTGCGGCCCGTGTATTGGCACCTGCCGCCATCGCGTTCCCACACATTGTGCAGCGAGAACCGAGGCCGACGCTTCGGCACCTTCGCGAATCGCGCGAGCACGATCACCGTCGGCACACGGATCAAACCGCGCGCCGTCCCCACGCTGGTATCCCGAGCGCGCACCGGCAGCTTCAGCCAATCCTCCCACCGCGCGGGCGTCATGGTGCCGTCGTCGCCAATGTCGAGCGCTGTAGCACTATCGCCCGCCATCATGCAGAAAGCCTGCGCAGGCGTCTTCGTGTCGATAGCCTGCCAGCACTTGTTGAGGACGAGGACGGTGGATTGGTGGATGGATATTTTCATGACGATGCTGCTGAGTTTGAGCAGCGGTGTCGGTCCATGAGGTCGTGCTGCCCCGGCATGACACCGGGACAACACGATTGGTTAAAGGTTGAACTGTCTCGCGCTACACCAACTGGATCTTCTCGATCTCGTTGATCAGCGCCCGTTTGTCGGCGTCGAGGAACTGGAGCATCTCCAGGCTCTTGTCCGACCAGCCGGCGAGGGCATACACTTCGCGTTCAGGGAACTGAAGGGTGCCGTAGCCGTTGAGGTCGAAGGAGAAGACCTTCGGGTTCGCCGAGTGCTTCGCCTTCCACTGCGCGAACGTTGCCGTTGGCGCGTGGCCTCCGATCCAGCCTTGCATGTCGCTGAGGATGAGCACGCGATCGTAGGCGCGGTTCGCGCGCTGGAAGATGGCGTGGAAGTTCGTCCCGGCGGAGGCGCACTGGCTTTCCAGCCAGCGGGCGAGCGTGAGCGTGCTGTCGCGTTTGTTGAGCGCGACATACTTCGCGTCGTCGCTGAAGAGCATCACGTCGGCGTCGTTGGCTTTCGCCAGCACCGCCGCGAAGAGGGAGCCGATCTTGATCGGACGTCCCATCATCGAACCGGACCCATCGAGCGCGACCAAGGTCTTGCCCGGGAACTTCGGCACGTTTTGCAACGAAAAATCCACCGCCTCACTGAGCGCTGCGATCACTCGCAGAACTCCGTTTGGATGATCCTTCTCCAGCGCCTCGAAGGCGGTCGTGTATCGGAACGGCAGCACGAGCGAACGCTTGATGAGGCGTTCATCCGTGAGCAGCGCAATCACATCGTCGATGAGGTGCGGCACGGCGGTGAGGATGTTCCGCAGGTTCCGCAGCAGGGCGAAGTAGCCCAACTTGCGCGAGGTGATGAGCTGCTCCCAGGCTTCCGCTTTGTTGGCCTCGGCTTCGTCTTCCGACTCGGCCTTCTGGCCAGCCTGCGTGAGCTTGGTCTCCCACGTTTCCGCAGGAGCGAGAGAGCCCTTCATGAGTTGCGCCAGCGGTTCGCTGTGGGGCGGGTGAACGAGATTCACCAAGTCCACGAGCGAAAGCTCGGCACCCTGACGACGATACTTGGCGAGCTGATACCCATCGAACTCGGCAAGCGCCTGACCGAGACCCTTTTTGAGGGCGTTCGGGATCGGGCGGCCATACTGCGCGGTGTAGCACGCGAGGATTTCGAGCGCGTCATCCGGGCGACGGCAGAGTTTGCGATAGAAAGGCGCGGTCCACGCCTGGCCTTTGACGGCCTTCGCGATCTCACCCGCGACGAGGTGCGTCACGCTGCGCATCCCCGCTTCATTGCGGGCATACACAGCGGCCTTCGCGCTGAACGACTTGTCCGGGATCTCGGCCACGAGCTGCTTCACGCGCTTCACGGTCGCATCGGCCTTGCGGTAGAACTCGTCCTTGAGCGTGCTGGTGAGCAGCACGGACACGAGTTCGAGCTTCGGCGTCTCGGTGAAAGCTTCGCCGCCGGCGAGGTTGGTGGTTTTGGTGGGGGCTTTGCGTTGGGTATTGAAGAACATAGTTGATCCTCCTGTGGTGGTGTTTTCAGGGCTGTGCCCTTCGCTTTGTTATTCCGCCCCACTCGGGGCTGAGTTTAATGATTTATAGGCTTGAGTTATTGCGGCTCGGGAATCACCCTTGGCGCGATTTTATGAATTCGAATCCTCCTCCGTCTCGTTTGTCGCTGAGTAGCGAGCTGCTCGCCGTGGTGGTTTTCAGCGTTTCATTCTCTCAAGTCTGTGCACAGTCTGTTGGTTCAGAGCCTCCAGAGCTTGCCAAGGCTCGCATAGGATATGATCAGCAAATGAAGGCCGCTACTGATCCCATCAAGAAGCGTTACGCAGATTTCCTTGAGGCATTAAAGAAGGCTTATGGCAGCAAAGGCGACGTGTCGGCTTCTGCGACCATACAAAAAGAGATCGATAGCCTCGGGCTTCTACCCGCCATTGCTGCAGGTGCACTTCATGACAAGCTCGTGATCTGGAACCAAAACAATGGAGGCAAAGGCGATCGGGGGACGAAGAAGATCAACGTGATCCTTAGCGAAAGCGGACGAGAGGTTTGGAAACAAAAGGGCCTGAAACTGACGTGGAATCCAGACAAGCAAACAAAGGATGAATTTGAGATTCCTGCGATCAAATGGGACAAAATTCGCATCGAGGTTGCTGAGCTTGTAAATCAGCGTGGTGGGTTGGCAGAAGTGGAAGTGCTGCGTGGCGGCAAGAACATCCTGTTAGGAGCGACTGCAGTAGCGAGCGGCTACTGGGAAACGAATCCCAAGCACGCGCCAACCACACTCACGGACGGACTCCAGGAAACGTTCTGGCTGCTGAACGACAAGCAAGAAGGGTGGGCTGAGATTTCTCTCAAACCCGCCCAGTAAAGCCGACCTTCACAACCACGAGGAGAAAAGTGCAGCGGGACGTTACGCGCTCTACCACTGAGCTATCGTCCCGTCGAAGTTGGGACGAGCCGGATTCGAACCGGCGACCACGCGATCTTGAGTCGAAGTAACCCGATGCTCACTGCCTCGTGAAGTAGGACAGGCATCTTGCCTGTCCCAAGTGCGGCGGGCATTCTGCCCGCAGACAACAATTAGAAATAGAATGCCAGGGAGAAACGCTGGCGGGAGGTTTGGTTTCGTTAACAGCGAAGTAACTCCCGCCTCACTGCCCTGGCGATGATTGGAACGCGGAGAAAGACGATCGGAGGTATGATGCGCGGAAGCGCTTGGCAGGATTGGCTTCGCCTGTGCATTTTGCGCTTCGCGTTTTGAAATACCGCTCCGCGGCATGGCGCTCGCACCTGCAACCAACGGTTTTGAGCCGCTGCTCTACTCTTGAGCTACGAAGTAACTCCGATCTCACTGCCGTGTGAGGTTTTGACGATTGGTGGACCACCAGGGTAACGCTCCCTGCTCTGCGCGTTAAAAGCACGCTGCATCACTTCAATGCTTGAGGTCCGATGAAATGGCCACCGCGACGGGTTTCGCTCCCGTGTTCTCGGCTTGAAAGGCCGACGTCCTGTCTGGCTAGACGACGCGGTGAAGAAGAAATGGCGGAGCGCGGAGGACTTGCACCTCATGCCGCAAGATGTGGCACCGTTGGCTTAGCAAACCACGCACGCTCGCTTGTCGTGGTCACGCTCCTTTGATTGGCGCTCTCGGCAGGACTTGCACCCGCAACCTCCGCGTTCGAAGCGCGGCACTCTGTCTATTGAGCTACGAGAGCATTTGGAAATTGGTCCCCTTGGCAGGAGTCGCACCCGCACTGACTTGCTTCTGAGGCAAGTGCCTCTGCATTGGGCTACAAGGGGATGAAATGGTCGGACACCCGAGTGCTGCCCTCGGTATCTCTCGGTCCCAAGCCGAGCGGGTTTGCTGACTCCCTCGTATCCGTTGAAAAGTGGACATGCGCCTCGGACTTGCACCGAGTAGCCTGCGGTTGCAGCGCAGTGGCTGGTCTCTTTGCCTTGCGCATGGATGAAATGGTTCCCTCGGCCGGATTCGCACCGGCTCCGCGACCTTCACAGGGTCGAGTGCTGACTGATGACACCACGAAGGGAATGATGAAGTGGTGCGCTATGTCAGTGTTGGCTTCGCCCATGCAGTTTGGCTTCGCTTCATGGATGCCGCTGCTGCGGCAAGGCGTTGCCCTGACGACATCGGTTTGGAAAACCGGCGTGTTACTGTTACACCAATAGCGCGATGAGTTGGCCGCTGGACTTGGAATTGCACCAAGACCTTCTCCTCTTCAGGGAGACGCGCAGACTAACTACGTCATCCAGCGATGAAATTGAAATGGTCCCTCCGCGAGGTATCGCGCCTCGGTCTGTCCGTTATCAACGGACGGCTCTGCTTTTGAGCTACGGAGGGAATTGAGAAATGAGTGCCTGGGATCAATCACGGAGCTTTGCGAAGTGCAGGCAATCGTAGATCGTGCCGTGCTTCACGACGGCCTTTCGACGACGTGACTCCAGCTGAAAGCCAGCCTTCAAGAGCACTCGTTGCGAGCCGACGTTGGGCTCATAGACATCCGTCTCGATGCGGACAAAGCCAAGGTCGCTCAGCAAATGATCCGTCGTGACACGCACGGCCTCGCTCATGATGCCGTGGCCCCAAAACTCTTCGGCAAGCCAGTAACCGATGCCGCAGACGAAACGTCGCTCGTGTTGACCCGGACGAAGGCCAATCTCGCCAGCTAACTTGCCGGCAATCTCGATGGCGAAAACTTCTTCGCTTCGATCCTCCGCGACTCGCTTCAAGAAAGCACGGCCATGAGCCTCGGTGTATGGATGCGGGAAGGCGTCCACCAGCCAATGAATCAACTTCGGGTTGTTGGCATGGCGGACCAAATCATGAAGGTCTTCATCGCAAGCCCGTCGAAGGCGTCCGCGACTGATGGGGAGGGTTAGTTCGGTGAACATGGTGTTGTTGATGTTGAATGAAATGGTTGCGGGACTGTGAGTCGCACACAGAAAGCCGGGCTTATGAGACCTGGCTGGAGACTCCTCCTTCCCGCCAATAAAGAATCCAAAAGACCACAAGGGACCGCGCACACCCACCGGACAGCATCAGCGTCGCTTCTCGGGCGTGCTGTTGCTTCAACGGCTCTTCTCTCTCCCATCCAAACCGTCCGGCCCGATGGCGTAGCCTTCCTTGCAGTCTTGTGAATTCTCTTCGGACACCTGGCACGGAGGGTGGGTAACGCTCCCACATCGGCGGATTTGGAGTCGCGCTGCATTGCTTGTCTGCCACCTCCGTTTCAGAAAGTCCGGGCGCGCGCACAACTTGCATCGTCGCACGCGCGCCCAGTTGATTGAACAAAGAACTGTTCCCGGCACCCTTGAGGGGATGTCCGGGCTATTTGAAAAAATGGACCGACACCGCTGCCATCTCGTGTTTCAGAGATCGCACCCGCTGGATTTACGTGGCGGATGTTTCGGTGTTTGTGGCACACCTCCCGTGACTGATCTGGGGTCGCGGACAGATACATGGAATACCTATCAGCGTGATCACTCAAGCCGTTGGAGAATTGGAAACTTTTGGAGGCTCCAAAGCGGCAGTGAACACGGACATCGATTGCCATCAGAGACCTCGTCTCACACGCGCATCGCGCAGGGCGATGGGTTGACGAAGGGTGATGACTGGGTAACCTGCGATCAGGTTACGGAGTTCGAGGTGCAGTCGCTAAACTGTTCGTGCTCAGTGGCCGTTCTGCCTCGTCATCGGTTGCCGCCGGTGACGGGGCTTTTTGTTGCCCTGATGGAATAATGAAATGCTAAGTCATGGTCTGGAATACTTGCGGTTGCTTGCTTGTGGGCCATCGGACCCAAAAAGAAACCCCGCTGGCCGGAGGGCGAGCGGGGTTCGAAAATCCTTATTGTGGAACTCGATGCGACTCTACGGTCGCGCGCTCGCTGAAGTGGTGGTCGGGTTAGATTTCTCCCCTGCACGCAGTTGATAACTGCCACCAAGTATCGGCATACCCTGCCAGCACAATACGCCCCTGACGGAGGCGGCTGTAATCATGGCGGGGTGGATTGAGTTCATAGTCTATGAAGGTGCGCGGAGTCTAATCAGTCTCCAAGCTTCGTCAAATCTTTTTTTATCTTTATGTTTTTGAACGGTAGGTAAGTCACTGACCGCACCACATGACATGAAGAGCGGACCTGTGAAACGTCGTTCACAAACCGGCGCCGACCTGAGTAAGCAAGTATCACAAAGCACACAAGGAAAACGGCAGCCAGTCGTCTGGCTGCCGTTCTTGGTTGGATGGTGGTCAGGCCGTGATTACTCAGCGGCAGGAGCTTCGCCAGCAGCGGCTTTCGCGGCGGCGTCTTTCTCCTTCATGGCGATCTTGCGGCTCATCTTCACGCGGCCCTTGTCATCGACGCCGATGCACTTGGCGGTGACGATGTCGCCGACCTTGACGACGTCTTCGGTCTTGTTGACGCGGAAGTCGGCGAGTTCGCTGATGTGGATGAGGCCGTCCTTCTTGCCGCCAAGGTTCATGAACGCGCCGAAGTTGGTCGTGCTCACGATCTTGCCGGTGTAGGTCTTGCCGATCTCGATTTCCTGCGAGGTGCCGGAGATCATCTCGATGGCGCGCTCCAGCGACTCCTTGCGGTTCGCGTAGATGTAAACCGTGCCGTCGTCTTCGATGCTGATTTCAGCGCCGGACTCAGCCTGGATGCCCTTGATGTTCTTGCCGCCAGGTCCGATGAGTTCGCCGATCTTGTCGGGGTTGATCTTCACCACTTCGATGCGCGGTGCATACGGGCTGAGCGGCTTGATTTCGCTAATGCCAGCGTTCATCGCGGAGAGGACTTCGGTGCGGCCCTTGACGGCCTTGACGATGGCTTCTTCGAGGATGGCGAGGGGGATGCCGGGGAGCTTGAGGTCAAGCTGGTAGCCGGTGACGCCTTCGGTGGTGCCGCAGAGCTTGAAGTCCATGTCGCCGAAGTGGTCTTCGCTGCCGATGATGTCGAGCATCGTCAGGTAGCGGCTCATCTTCTCGCCTTCGTATTCGGAGACGAGGCCAACGCTGATACCAGCGACGGGGCGCTTGATTGGCACGCCTGCGTCCATGAGGGCCATGACGCCGGAGCAAACCGAGGCCATCGAGGTGGAGCCGTTGGACTCCATGACTTCGCTGCTGACGCGGATTGCATACGGAAACTGTTCCTTGCTCGGAATGACCGGAGCGATGGAGCGCTCGGCGAGCGCGCCGTGGCCGATTTCACGACGGTTCTGGCCGCCGAAGCGACCGGTCTCACCGACGGAGAACGGAGGGAAGTTGTAGTGCAGGATGAAGCGCTTGGACTCAGGGCCACCGGCGTAGGTGTCCATTTCCTGGGCTTCGTCAGCCGGGGCCAGCGTGGCGATGGCAAGAGCCATCGTTTCGCCGCGGGTGAAGGTGGCGGAGCCGTGCGTGCGGGGAAGCACGGAGGCTTCACCGGAGAGCGGGCGGATCTGGTCGATGCCGCGGCCGTCGCAACGGTTCTTCTTGTCGAGGATGGAGATGCGGAAGGCTTTCTTTTGGAGGTAATCGAAGGCCTGGCTGATCTCGAAGCTGGTGGCTTCTGGGAACTTGGCCTTGATGGCTTCGCTGACTTCATCCTTGAGAGCGCCGACGGCCTTGCCGCGAGCGACCTTGGAAGGGGTGTAGAGAGCGGCTTCGATGCGATCGCCAGCGACGGCATACGCAACTTCGAGCAGTTCGTCCTTCACGAGCATGAGCGGCACTTCGCGCTTGGGCTTGCCCGCGAGCTTGGTGAGTTCTTCCTGAGCGGCGACGATCTTCACGACTTCGCTCTGGGCGAAGTGGAGAGCCTTCACGAAGTCGGCTTCTGGGAGTTCATTGGCAGCGCCTTCGATCATGATGACGTCGGTCTTGTTGCCGACGTAAACGAGGTCGAGATCGCTATCGAGACGCTGGGTCTGGGTAGGGTTGACGATGAACTCGCCATTGATGCGGCCGATGCGCACGGCACCGACAGGGCCTGCGAACGGGATGTCCGACACGCAAAGCGCGGCGGAAGCACCGTTCATGGCGCAGATGTCAGGATCGTTCTCGCCGTCAGCGCTGAGCAGAATGGCGACGACCTGAGTGTCGTAGTAGTAGCCCTTCGGGAACAACGGACGCAATGGGCGGTCCGTCATGCGGCAGGTGAGGATTTCCTTTTCGGTCGGGCGGCCTTCGCGCTTGAAGTAACCGCCGGGGAAGCGGCCTGCTGCGGAGGCTTTTTCTTTGTATTCGACGGAGAGCGGGAAGAAGTCCTGCCCATCTTTGACTTTGGTCGCCGAGACGGCGGTGACGATGACGATGGTATCGCCGATGCGCACGGTGACGGCGCCGTCAGCAAGCTTTGCGAACTTGCCGGTTTCGATTTCGAGGGAGCCAGCTCCGAGCTGGACTGTTTGTTTGTAGATGGCCATAGTTTGGCTGTTGTGTTGTGTTTTGGTTTGGGTGGGAAAGCATCAAGGCACGGAGGCACCATGAAAGAAGAGCAAGGTCATGTAGAACCCAGTGCTACTATGGAATCTCCGCTGCTGCTGAAGATCGTCTAGCAGGGCAACTTGGCGGTCCGCTCCCGGCGGAAAACGCAGCCCTCTAAAACGACCGAAGGGTGATGGAGACCATCACCCTTCGAAAAAGTTTATTTAGCGACGCAGCTTGAGGCTGGTGAGAAGCGTCTTGTAACGCTCTTCGGAATGAGCCTTCAGGTAGTCGAGCAATTTACGACGACGAGCAACCATCTGCAGCAGCCCACGACGGGAGCTATGATCCTTAGCATTGGTAGCAAGGTGCTGCGTGAGATGATTGATACGATCCGTCAGACGAACCACCTGCACATCGGCGCTGCCGGTGTCTTTATCATGCAGTTTGAACGACTTGGTATCCTGGAAAACGACTTGGCTCATTGTGTTATCTTTATCTTTTATCGACCTCCTTGGCCGACGTGTGTTTATTTCGGTTTTGGGAGCCGCGAGTCAACCACAGAAGATAGCTTTGGCAAGGAGAATGTGAAGTTCCCACTCAAGCTCGAGTGCCACGATCAGAGCACCCTAGAAAGCAACTCGGAACTTGGAATCGCCGGACACACGATCCATGATAATCGCTAGCCATGCACATTCTCGAACAACTCGGTCTTGCGCTAGGACTTGCCTCCCTTGCAGGCTTGAACCTCTACCTGACGGTCTTTCTCTCCGGCATCTTGATGCACTTCAATTTGCTTCATCTGGCCGACCAACATCACGAGCTGGCCGTGCTAGGCCACCCATGGGTCATCGGCGTGGCGGGTGTCCTTTACCTTGTGGAGTTTTTTGCCGACAAGGTTCCCTGGGTTGATTCTCTCTGGGATACGGTCCACACCCTCATTCGCCCGGCTGGGGGCACATTGCTGGCCCTTCAGGCACTCGGCGACATGTCCCCCGAAATACAAGTCATCGCTGGTCTCCTGGCGGGCGGTGCTGCATTGACTACTCATGCCACCAAAGCGGGCACGCGCCTGCTGGCCAATCACTCGCCCGAACCCGTAAGCAATATCGCCCT
This sequence comes from Verrucomicrobiaceae bacterium, assembly GCA_016795365.1. Classification (GTDB taxonomy): domain Bacteria; phylum Verrucomicrobiota; class Verrucomicrobiia; order Verrucomicrobiales; family Verrucomicrobiaceae; genus JAEUHN01. The sequence continues at coordinate 348,335 of JAEUHN010000017.1, read as the reverse complement.
CAGCGTTGGTGAGGATGCTGCGGTGGTTGGCGGCTCAGCCTTGGCTTTCCTCGCGCCGGTCGCAGCGTTCTTCATCTTCGTGATCGCGTTAGTGGTGCTTTGGCTCGTCTTGCCTCGAGTTTGGCGAGTCCTTCGAAGCTCGGGCCGCCGCATCTTGACGAGTGAAGAATGGCGCCGAGTCTCAGCCTTCGCTGCCGTAAGGAAGCTTGACCTTCGGTTTATCGCTGCATCGGACGCCCTGAGTAGCCATCGAAATAGCCCTCTCTGAAGGCGTTTTCATAACTCCTCCCAAAGCGCTGATAGGCACGTCCGGCATCCTGAGGATACCCGTAACCGCGATCCTGGCTTCCGATGTCGTAACCACTCCGATACTCGGCAATCAACTCCGGCGGCTCGCTGGCGGGATATGATGGCTGCTGCGAAGAGAATCCTGGCAAAGGGGGAAGCGGCGGTGGTGGCGGAGGAAATGGCAGTCCCCCTGGCCCGACGCAACCAGCCACAGACATGATAGAGCAGCAGGCCAAGGCGATTCTCTCGATGCATTTCATGGTGGGCTCATGGCTCTGGATGCTTGATCCGTCAAGCGTCAGGGCGCTACGACCGGTTCCTGCCACGCCTCCCTCATTTTCGCCTCCAGCCGGGTCACGATGTCAGGGTGACTGGATGCGACGTTGGTCTGCTCGGCGACATCAGTGTCGAGATTGAACAACTGCACCTGTAGAGGCTGCCCCCTGCCTTTGGATTTCCCCTGCTTCTTACCCTCGCCGGTATTGAGGTGAATGAGCTTCCACGGCCACTGCAGCACTGCCCGCTTACCCCCTTGCTCATCGAAGTTCCAATACAAATACTCGTGCTGCCGCTGGGTCCCCTGCCCTGTCAAGGTCGGCACCATCGAGATTCCGTCCGTTCCAACATCCAATGTGGCTCCGCTCAGAGCAGCCACGGTAGGCATCAAATCCTGGAATCCACTGACATGATCGTTCACGGTCCCCGCCTTGATCTTCCCGGGCCAGCGAGCCAGCAGCGGAGTTCGGATACCACCATCAGTCATGCTTCGCTTGATGCCCGAGTAATCTCCATTGCTGTTGAAGAAGTCGCTGTCGTGCAAACCCTCCGCGTGAGCACCATTGTCACTCGAGAAGAACACCAAGGTTGAGTCATCCAGCCCTCTTTCCCGTAGCTTTGCCAGCACAGCACCTACTTGGTCATCCACGAATCGGACAAACTGCGCGAATCCCTTCTCCACATCAGGCCAGTCTCGATTTGCAAACTCGCCATAGTCAGGTGATTCCAGTCCATGCCCCAAGGGAGAACCCTTTTTCGCCTCGTTGTTCGCGTGAGGCAGATTGAGAGCATAGTAGAGAAAAAAGGGCTTCTCTTTGGACTGCGTGTCCAGAAAGCCCTGCACTTTCTGAGCAATCAAGGCAGGTGCCCAGATCTTGCGTCCATCCTTCGTGGCCACCCCCGAGTCTTCATGCCCATGGCCGCCGCTCTGGGGAATTGTCACATTCGGCAACTTCACTCGCGAACCGTTATGAACCAGGAATGTGGGATAGAAATTGTGCGCATGGCTGGTGTCCACGTATCCAAAAAACTCGTCGAATCCCTTCCTCTGAGGATCGTCCTCTGGCAACGGCTTCCCGAGTCCATACTTGCCAAAGCAAGCCGTCGCGTATCCAGCTTGTTTCACGACCTTTGGCACCGTCAAATCGGAGTCAGGAATAGTCCACAGACCATTGCCCCGCACTCGACAGTGCCCTGTGTGCAGGCCCGTCATCAGCACACAACGCGAAGGCGCGCACACAGTGTTGCCCGCATAGTGCCTGGTGAACTTCATGCCCTCGCTCGCCAGCCGATCGATGTGAGGCGTCGTGAGCATCTTCTGGCCGTAACAGCTCAGGTCTCCAATGCCGAGATCATCCGCCAGGATGTAAATGATGTTAGGCCGCTGCGCCAAAGCGGCTGAAGTTGAGAGCAGCGCAAGCGCGAGGACAAATCGGATCATGCAGCCGTGCAGACGACCGCGAGACGGCGAATGTTTCAGCTCAAACTGAACCGACACTGCGAGACTGCGGCCAAACCACCTCAGACGCAGGCCAGGAAAAATGCCTTTCACTTTGACCAGCCATCCTGCGGCGCTTAGGCTCCTTTGATGAACCTACGCATCCTCACCCTCGTGGCCGCAGCGACGGCCGTTCCATTTATGGCTAGCGCCCAAGACAATGCCCCCGCCGCCCCTGCCGGTGCCGCAGAATTGACCAAGCCCAAGTTCGCACCTGGCGAAGACCCGCTTGCAAGCGTCCCCATGGACAAGGTGAGCTACTTCATCGGACGCAACATCGGCAAGCAGATGAGCGGCCAGGGATTCAAGCCAGACTTCGATGCCCTGAAAAACGGCCTCCAGGATTCCTTCAACGGCAAGGACGCCAAGTATCCCGAAGCTGAGATGCGTGCCGCCATGGAACAGTTCCAAGCAGCCATGCAGGAAGTCGATGCCCGCAAGCGCGCCGAATCAGCCAAGGCAGGCGAAGCTTTCCTCGCTGAGAACGCGAAGAAGAAAGGCGTGACCACCACCGCCAGCGGCCTCCAGTATGAAGTGCTCAAGGCCGCCGAAGGCCCCAAGCCAGCAGCGACAGACACGGTCAAGGTCCACTACAAGGGCACGCTGACCAATGGCGATGAGTTCGACAGCAGCTACTCCCGCAACGAGCCCGCCGAGTTCCCGCTTAACGGCGTGATTCCTGGCTGGACCGAAGGCGTTCAGCTCATGAACAAGGGCAGTAAGTTCAAGTTCGTCATTCCAGGCAAGCTGGCTTACGGCGAACAAGGCAGCCCACCCAAAATCGGCCCCAATGAAGTGCTGGTCTTTGAAGTCGAGCTTCTCGAAATCAAAGGCAAATAGGGCCGTCTAATCCTCAAAGCCGTCCGCACGACCTGCGGACGGCTTTTTTATTGCTCGTTTTCGTGAGAGCCGCATGGCTTCAGCCGTTTCGCAAATCATGAACCGCCGCACTCTGCTCCGATCCGCCCTAGCACTGCCCGCCGTCGTCGCTGCCGGAACGCAGGCGGCACGTCAGCAGACGTTCATCGACTGCAACGTCTGGATCGGTGAGCACCCCAATCGCCACCTGCCCTGGCGCGATGCCGCTAGGCTTGCAGTTCAACTCCAACGCCATGGTGTGACGCAAGCGTGGGCCAGCACCTTCGACGCCATCCTCCACAGAGACCTTCGTTCAGCCAACGACGAACTCGCGCGCCAGTGCACCGCCACCAGCGGGCTCGTGCGCCCTGTGGGAGCGATCAACCCCACTCTTCCCGATTGGCAACAGGACCTCGTTCATTGCGCCGAGACACACCACATGCACGCCATCCGGCTGCTGCCAGGTTACCACGGATACACACTGGAAGATCCACGATTCCAGGAGTTGTTGAATCTAGCCCACCAACACAGACTTCTCGTCCAAATAGCTGTGCAGCTCGAAGACCAGCGCACGCAACATCCCTTGCTCCAGGTGCCCGATGTGGATCTTAAACCGCTAGCCAAGGATGCCTGGATCATGGTTCTCAATGCCAATGCGTCTCACGTCCTCACAGGGCTGCGTGGCAAGAAGGCAGTGATCGACACAGCCTTCATCGAAGGCGTGGGCGGACTCGAGAACCTGCTCAAATCATGGCCCCAGGAACAACTCGTCTTCGGCTCACACTCACCCTGGTTCTACTGGGAGGCGAATGGCCTCAAGCTCCTGGAATCCGAGCTAAGCGAGGATCAAGCCACCGCCATCCGAAGTGGAAATGCTCTCGCCATCTGCGACTCGGCTCGATAGCTTCAGCCGCATGAGATTCATCATCGCCTTTTCGCTATCGATCACCATCGCCCTTGCTCAACAACCCGCCGAGCTTGGCAAGCACTTGGTGTTCAAGCATCTCATTGGCACATGGAAAGCTGATGGTGAACTCAAGGGTGAGGACAACAAGGTCGTGACTATCGCGGAAGACTGGAAAGGCAGCGCTGGAAGTGACGGCACGTTCTTGATTGACGGCACACGAACGCTCAATGGCGAGACCAAGACCTTCAAATGGACATTCACCCACAACCCGGCAACCGACACCTTCGATGCAGTGCTCACAGGACAGGATGGTGACCAGCCACTTCGCTTTGAAGCCAGCATCAGCGACGTAAACTGCACGATTGAACTCAAAGCCATCACGGGCACCAACAGTTCCATCACCGTGAAAGAAGAGTTCGCCGACGAGAAACGGGAAACCCTCTCCAGTCACGTCACTTTCACCGGTGATGCAGGTCAAGTCACCCTTGAGGGTGTCATCACCCACAAGAAGCAGAAGGAGCCCTGAAGGCTGGCTCGCCCTGCTCTCGTTACAGGGCAGCCGTCGCTGATCGCAGAACTTTCACACTGCGCTCCAGTTCACCTTTCTGATAAACGGCTTCGGCTTCCTTGTTCGGAGCCTTGAAGGGATCAATCTTCTTGCCTCGCTTCATCATCGCCAACCAGCCAGCAAATGAAGCCGCCGGAGCTTTCGCGTAGGGCTTCCAGAACTCATCCTTGAGGAAAGGGAAGGGCTTGGCGAAGCCGCTGATCGTCTCAATATTCAGCGGAGCACCGGGAGCCAGTTCAGCATACCGCTTCGCATAGGCATTGAAGTCCACGAGTCCCTCTCCCACGGCTGTCCATTGAACCATGGCTCCTTCATCCGTCTCCCAGATCATGCTGTCACGCACGCTGGAGCAGATGGTCACGGGTCCCAGCACCTCGAGGTTGTGCATCGGGTCTTCCAGTGCCCAGACGGCGTTGCCTGGATCAATGTTGGCTCCCACATGCCCTTTGCCTGCTGCCTCAATCAACTCGCGCAATTCCTGGCTCTGCATATCGCCCGCATGGTTCTCGATGGCAATCTTCACGCCTTCGGTTTCACAGCGAGTCTTCACCGCTTTCAGCACCTTCACACACTCCTCGATATGCTTTTCGATTCCTCCGTCGGTGGTTCGGTCCTTGGCATTGCCCAAGACACAGCGGGCCACGGGCGAACCGCAGGTCTTTGCGATTCGGATCAGCCCTGCGAGATACTCCTCGGGATTACCTTGCTCCGCCTTCCAGGTGTTTGAGGTTTTGCAGATACTCATGCCGCCCGTGTAGAGCTTGATGCCGGCAGCGTCTGCCTGAGTCTTGAGCTTCTTGAGATACTCGTCATCCTGCGACTCGAGCGGCCCGAGTTCGCTGATGAACAAGATGTCCACCTTGATCGAAGCGGCGTAATCGATGAGCGCGGGAGCTTTCATGCCTGCGCTACGAACGGCAAAGTGATCCATGCCGACCATGACCTTGCTGCTCGCCGCAGCGTGAACCTGAGGCAAAGCAGAACTGGCGGCAGCAACGGCGGCGGACTGGAGGAAATGACGACGATTCATGGTGAGTGAGAAACGTGGGGGAACACTCAGTTCTTCAATAACGTGGCACCTCGGGATCAATCAACTCAGACCACAAGTCGATACCACCTCTCATGCTCTGCGCCTTCTCGTAACCCTGCTGGCGCAGCCAAAGGGTGACTCTCATCGAGCGCACACCGTGATGGCAATAGACAATCAGGTGCTGCGACTTGTCGCCGAGCTTCATCGGGGCAAGCTCCGCAAACTGGCTTAGCGGAATGAGCTGCGCACCATCGATCTTGCAGATGTGCCACTCATCAAGCTCCCGACAGTCAATCAACCGAGGCGGGCAGTCTGACTGACGCAGCTCCTCGACTTCATCCACCCCAAGCTCCGTGGGCCAGGGACTCACGGCTGCACGCGCACCGGTGTTCCCACCTGAACGTTCTGGAAGAAGATGTCAGCCATGCGTGTGGGCATGCGAACGCATCCATGAGACGCCGGGTAGCCAGCCATGAAGCCCTCGTGCATGCCTGCGCCTCCATTGAAACGCATGAACCAGTGCATCTTCGATCCATCGAATCGCGTGCCAGGAGGGGCCTTGTCTTTCGTGATGTCGATGTTCGCCTTCACGATGTTTCCAGCGCCATCAACGAAGTCGCCATAGAGGTTGGATTTGTGCCAGCGATCCTTCTGGATCACTTTGAAGCTGCCCGTCTTCGTCGGATGGTTTTCGTCACCGGAACAAATCATCGACACGCCGGCCAAGTGCTCACCTTTGTAGAAGTAGGCTTTCTGATCGCTTAGATCGAGCACCACTCGCGCAGGACCCGAAAAGTTGTCGCCGTCCCAGTAGGACACGGTGTCCACTTCGGCATTGTTGCTCTGAGGAATCGTGTTGGGATCGAACATATCCAGATACTGAGTCTGGCCAGCCATGGAGGACGAGGTCGAACGGCAAGAAGGAAGAAGGATCAACAAGCCGGCAGCCAGCATGAGAGGCAGAAGGCGCAGAGAAATCATCGGTGGAAAAAGGGTGGGGTTTGTCCCGCACATGCAGGACCGCGATCTATGTGTGATCGTCGGGACCATGTCCACCGATTGTTGATCACCACTTTGTGGTCGATCATATACACCCGACAGGACTCGAACCTGTAACCTTCTGATCCGTAGTCAGACGCTCTAATCCATTGAGCTACGGGTGCAAAATCTGTCTGCGATTGATCGCGGACAGGGCAATGAGAATAAACGACGACTCTCCTTTGTCAACGATGGTCGAGGTTTTTCTGTTGGCTTGCACGTAGCACTTCGCCATCATCGCTTGTCATGAAATCCTCGCTCACACTTTTTGCTGTCACCTGCATCTCCGCCTGGACCTTTGCTGCCGACCCAACTCCATCGAAAGAAGGCAACAAAGACACCATTGTCCTGTTTGACGGCAAGTCGCTAGGTGACTGGGAGAAGGTCGATATCGGAGGCAGCGGTGAAGTCAGCGTTGAAGAGGGCGAACTGGTCGTCGCTCAAGGCGAAAGCGTGAGCGGTGCGGTTTACAAGAAGGCCAAGGACCTGCCGCTTCAGAACTATGAGATATCGCTTGAAACCATGCGTGTGGAAGGAGCGGACTTCTTCTGTGGACTGACTTTTCCAGTGGGAGACCTCAAGACCTGCCTCACGCTGGTGCTCGGCGGCTGGGGTGGAGCTGTCACGGGGATCAGCAGCATTGATGGCATGGATGCCAGCGAGAACAGCACGTCCAGCTTCCAGCGTTTCGCCGACAATACCTGGTATAAAGTCCGTCTGCAGGTGACGCCCAAAGAATTGCACGTGTGGATTGATGGCAAAGAGGTGGTGAATGTTGATATCGAGGGCAAGAAGCTCGGAGTTCGCCCAGGTCCCATCGAAAGCTATCTACCCTTGTCGCTGACTACCTACCAAACGCGTGCAGCCTACAAAAACATCAAGGTGACGAAGCTCAGCTCCGCCAAGTGATGTCCTCTATCGCTGACAACATCGACGCGATTCGACAGCGAGTCGCACTAGCAGCCGAGCGTGCAGGTCGTTCGCCATCCGATGTGGAATTGCTGGCGGTCTCGAAGACGTTTCCTGTCGAGCAAATCCAGGAGGCCGCCGATGCAGGTCAGTTGCTTTTCGGTGAGAACAAGGTGCAGGAACTCCTCGCCAAGCAGCCGCTTCTCTCCTCCAAACTGCGCTGGCATCTCATCGGCCACCTTCAATCGAACAAGGTGCGCAAATGCTTGTCCGTTGTGGATGCCATTCACAGCGTGGATTCGATCGACCTGGCGCGTGACATCAATCGCATCGCGTCCGAGCTCGGCCTTTTTCCGAAAGTGTATCTCGAGGTCAACCTGGCTGCGGAAAGCACAAAATACGGATTCAAGCCAGAGCACCTCAAGCAAAGCCTGGATGAACTCTACTCCCTCGACCGCCTCTTCATTCAGGGGCTGATGTGCATCCCGCCGTTCGATGCCAACGCGGAAAACACTCGCCACTACTTCGTTGTGCTGCGTGAGTTGCGTGATGAGCTTCAAATTCAAGGCGGCGCGCCTTTACCGAAACTGAGCATGGGCATGAGCCACGACTTCGAGGTCGCGATTGAGGAAGGTTCCACCATTGTGCGAGTCGGCAGCGCAATCTTCGGATCTCGCTAGCCAAACCTCACCACATAGACAGGCGGAAACTCAGCGCTCAGGCGTTCCCAAGAATCGCCACCGTCCTCACTGATCCATACCGAGCCTGTAGTGGAACCAAATGCCAGCGTTCGGCCATCGCCACTGATGTCCAGCGCGTGGCGGTAGATCAGATGATAAGAGTGCTCCTGCGGCAGCCCTTTGCGTAGCGGCTCAAAGCTGGCCCCACCGTCGCGCGTGCGCATCACGCACAACGCATCGTCCACCGGCACCCGCATCTCATCCTTCACACCAGGCACAAACCATGCCGTCTGCGGATCGGTCGGATGCACCACCACAGCGAAGCCGAAGCCCGAAGGATTCACCTTGTCGCAATGCTGCCAGTGCTGGCCACCGTCCGTTGAGTGGAAGATGCCGTTGTGATGCTGCACCCATTGATAATCAGGCGATGAAGGACAGGCCACCATCCGATGCGGGTCCTGAATCCCCGGATTGAAGCGCTGATCCGGCGGCATGAAGTCCGCGAACATGCCCTCGCCGATGCACGCCCAAGTCTCTCCGCCATCGCGGGTCTCCCACACGCCAGCGCAGGACACCGCGAGCTGCACATGCCGCGAGTCGCGCGGATCAACGACGATGGAGTGAATGCCCGGCCAATCGGCTCCGCCGCCGAACCAATGCGCGCGCGCCGGATGATTCCAAAGCGAAGTCACCAGTGACCACGACGCGCCCGAGTCCATCGACTTGAACAAACCACCAGGGATCGTCCCGCACCAAAGCACGCCGGGCTCATCTTTCCCACCGGCCTCCAGCGACCAGATCAGCTTCAGTGTCCAGGGTGTTGGCTCCTGGCTCATCGGATTGATGACGTCGGGCACATCGTCAGGCTTCGGTGGATATGTCGGACACGCGACTTCTGACCAGGTCGCACCTGCATCGGTCGAAACATGCACCTTCGTGCCGAAGTGGCCATGATTCACTGCTGCATAAAGCCGTCCATCGCGCACATCTGGCAGAAGCATCGGCACCTGCACCCCACGGAACGAATTGCGTGTGAGCTGCCAGCGACCATCACAGCGTTCGGCTTCGATCAATCCTTTGCGAGTTCCGAGATACAGTTTCGTGCTCATGAGTTCATCCTCCGGACAGGGCTTGCATGACAAAAACTTCCGAGTCTGGGCGAAGCGCATCTGAGAGTCGAGCGCGATCTCGAATCGCCGTGCCATCAACAAAGATCACCACGTGAGTTCGCACCGCGCCCTGATCATCGAGCACATAGCTGCGAAGCTTCGGAGCCTGATCGAACACCGCACTCAAAGCCTCCGCCACGGTCGTGCCTGCCACTTCACACGCCGGAGCGTGCGTTTGGTTCGCAAGGTTGGGCGTGAACTCGACGCGAGGCATGATGGATCAAAGAGGCTTGTCGTAGATCCTGTCGAACACGGCCGGCGAGTTCGGGTCAATGATTGTGATGCCATCGTTGCCGAAGCGCGCAGTCACGGTCGCACCCTTGCCTTCGCTCATGTATTGGAAGTTCAGATCCCGCACACGCGCCGCTGCGTCCACGATCGCGCAGGTGATGCGCGCATCCTCCGCTGTGGGATAGAGGTGCATCACGTCGGGCAGCTTCGCGTTCTGGAACTTGATCTGGCAGATCGCCACGAGACCCACCGTGAGGCTGTCCACACCGTAGCCGATGTAGCCCTTCGTGCCGTCGGGGCGTGTGACTTCACGCGTGAAGTGGTTGTTGCTCGTGCGCGAGCCGCCGCCGGCATTCCACCAGCGGAAGCCGCGATACTGCTGATCGCTCTCCACCTTGCCATCGGCTCCGACGATCTCGTGGCCTTGATTCACCGGCCCCTCAAAGTCAGCGGGCGTGATCCAGTTGTTGTGGAAGTTGATCGACATGCCGTTGTCGAAGTCCACGCGCACCTGCACGGCATCGAAGGCATTGATGCCATCGCGCACGAGGCGCTTCTTCTGACCGACAGCGGTGAGGCTCACCGGCTTGCTGCGGTAGTAGCTCCAGATCAAATCGGTCCAGTGCGGACCCACGTAGCTGAAGGGATCACTCGACTCCACCCACTTGAAAGTGCTCGTCGAAACCTCCAGAGGCTCCTCAAGATACGCCGTGCCATACAGCGGCGCGCCGATGCGGTTCTGAATGTCATCGCGGATGCGCAGATGATCCGGGTCGTAGCGCTTGTGCATGTCCACCGCGACCACGCGATTCTGTGCGTGCGCGGCAGCGATGATCTCATCCGCCTCGTGAATCGTGAGACACATCGGCTTCTCCGTGAGCACATGCACGCCCTTCGCCAGCGCGGCAAGGATGGGCTGCGTGTGCAGATGATCCGGCGTCGCGACCGCCAGCACATCCAAATCCGGGAAGTCGCGCAGGATGTCATTCCACGGCTCTTCACCATGATAAGCCTTCGGTTCGTGACCGGTGAGGGCTTTGAAGTTGGCAGCTGCACTTTTCGCTGACTTCTCCGAACGGGTGGCCACAGCCACGAGATCAAACTTCACCGGCGCGAGATCGCGCGAGTGTTTATCCAGACCCACACGAGCGAGCTGTCCCGCGATTCCAAAGCGTTGCAGATCCGCGTAAGCGCGTGCATGAACATCTCCGCCGAACATGCCGGCGCCTGCGAGTGCAATCTTGATCGTGGGAATGTGGTCCATAAGTGTGGAAGGTGAAAAGCGGTCTCTGTGCTGCTCCGCCTCGGATGCCGTGTTTTGATACCATTGTGCCTGTGCATGACACCAGCACAACCCACATCACTTTTCCGCGAGCACTCCGGTCTCGACGAGGATTGCTCTGATGGCGCGCTTCTCCGTCCCAGGCAGGTAGTTAAACTCGGGGGGACCACCTTGCTCTCGCAGAGCCGAAGTCAGACCTGCGAGCACGCGATCCTTGAATTCCTTTGGCAACCCCGCAAACGATGGCGTGTGAACAAGGTAGCTGCATCGATAGCGAAACAAGCGCGACCTCAGATCGAGGTCTCGTAGCGAAGCGCCATTCGAGATTGCTTTCCGTCGGGCGAGGAAGTCCTTCTGATAGGCAGGATCCGGCTTCACGCCACCCGAGGGCAGGCTAGCCTCTCCAGCGAACAAGACATAGCGCACGAGCTGCCGGGCGATGTCATTGAGCTTCGCCGCATCATCACTACCGATCATGCCACGTCCTGCCTCCTTGAACTCACGAGTCCGATACACCGCCAACGTGACAAGGTTATGAAAACCCAGCTGATGCTCGTGAATCAGGTGGGTGAAAAGGTCACTCGTCTGCACTGGATAATTGTCCCAGTCAAATGATCGCCCAGGAGGATTGGGCAGCGTTTTGTAGCCACCTGGAGCTGAGGTGCCGAGCAGGTTCCCATGGTGGTCGCCTTTCTCGTGGGCTCCCGTGACGTGCCAGCCGCCGAGGCGCTCTGAGATCGGAATCGTGTGTCCCACGATGTCGCGACGAAATCCATCGAGACTGCCACCGCTGTTCATCGCTATCACGGACTCTGCGGTGAATCCTGGCAATCGCCATGACACAGTGCCCGCATGACAGTTCATGCATCGCTCTGTGCGCGTGATCTCCGGCGTGGGACTGCTGCTGAATGCCGTATTGAAAATCGAAAACACTGGCCCCAGTTCGGGGTCGATCGCGGCGATCTCCAGTTTGCCTCCCGGCACATAACCAATGTAAACCTCCTCGTTGAAGTAGAGAGCCCGAGGATTGGACGGACGTATCAATCCAGCTTGAAGACTGGTGGCCGAGTAAACGAGCAACTGCGAAGTCACTGACACATCGAGAGCTTTCAGCAGGCTGACCAGACGGGATTTCTCGCTGCTAAAGTCCAGCTTCTCATCCCCCTTTTGAAACCGCTGCGACCAGAGCGTGAAGGCATCATGAGGCGGACGTGTGTAGTAGTCGTGAGGCGGTTCGCTGAACCTCTTCTCCTTCACCTCCTCAGCACCCACAAGGCAACTCGTGGCGGCGAGCACAAGTGAGACAACGAGAAGGTGACGATGAGACATGATGAGATTGCAAAAAACGGGCTGCTACAGCTTGTCAGCCACAGCAGCCCGTAGATTCATGAGTGAAGGCGATTACTTCTCGGTGGCTTCACCAGCCTGCAGCCAGCCACTGATGCCAGCGGACAGGTGCTTCACGTTGGTGTAGCCCAGTTCCTTGGCAGCATTGGCTGCACGGGTGTAAGCGGAGCAGGAAGGGCCGCCGCAATAGGCAACGACGAGGGCTCCCTTGTCGGCAGGAAGCTTTGCAGCGAGGCTGTCCTTCACGTCAGCAAAGTTCAGCGCGGTGGGCACATGCCCCTTGCTGTAGGAGGTGGAACCGTTCACATCGATGACGGTGACCTTCTTCTCAGCGATGGCCTTCTTCAGTTCAGCGATGCTGATGTCAGGATAGTCACCAGCAATGACGGACACGGCGGTAAGTGCGAGAGCGCACAGAGTAGCGAGCAGTTTCTTCATGGTTAGGTTTAGCGTGTTTGTTATCTTATCGGGCCTCGGCAATAGCCTCGACCTGCTTCCATTAAACGACTTCGACTCTGGATTTGGTCAATAAAATCCGCAGAGTCTGCAAAAAAGCCTGCCCGGCAAATCTCTCGCGAGAACAGCCAGACAGGCTTGGAGAGGTCTCATCCGACACGGGTTTAGAACCGGGCCAAACGACGACCACGAGAGCCCTTACTTGCCCTTGTGCACTTCGTGGCAGGCCTTGCAGTTCACAGCCTTCTTGAAGGCGGCGGCACCGGAGGCATCTTTGGCTTGGAGTTGCTTCACGGCAGCGATCAGAGCCTGGCATTTCTCAGTCCAGCTGGCCTGGGTGCCCTTGGGCGGCTTGGCTCCGCACATGGCCTGATAGGACTTCAGGATGTCGGCCAGCTCAGCGTCGCTGGCGGTGCCGGCGGCGACCTTCTTGCAAGGAGCGGTATCGCCTTTGTGGAACTTCTTCATAGCTTCTTCGATCACGTCATCAGCGCGAACGAAGGAGGCGGAAAACGCCACGGCAACGAGGGTAAGGAGGGTGAGTTTCATGGAGGGTATATGGTTCGTTATGTATGTTTCACTGACTTGCCAGGAGCCCGGTTAAGGGGCTGGCGATTCGTTTTCCACTCTGGTGAGACAAAGCAGGAAAGAGTTCGATTAGAAGCGGTAGATCAGGCCTGTGCGGAGGGTGAAATCGGGCGTTGCCTCAGTAAGGCCAAAGCCAACTCCAACTTTCAAAGTCAGAGAATGAATCGGCTCAACGTAGGCCCCAGCGACGATCTCGTGCCAGCCATCGCTCTCGAAATCTCCCATCGCCTCGACACCCAAGGCCACCTGGTCGGCCACCTTGTGTCGCACACCTGCGGCATACCCCCAGTTGGCCTCGTTATCGTCCACCAAGCTAAGGAGGTTGAGCACCACTTTCGTTGCGCCGAAGTCTCCCTCGACGACGAAGCGCCCCACGAATGCATCCACCCCATGGGCGTGGACACTGCTGCCACCGTGACTGTGCTCCGCGTGGTCGTGCTCTGCCTCGTGGTGATGATCGCCTTCTTCGGCATGGTCGGCATCGGCCTCCTTTTCCTCGGCAGCTGGGGCTTCAGTGCTGAGGTTTCCAAACTGATAGCCAGCGCTCAACCCGAAGCGGAAAGGTGACTTCGAGTCTGGCGGAGAAAGCTGAATGTGCAGCGCCGGAGTCACACTGGCATACTCCCAGTCACTGGTGACTTCATTCCTGAAGTCCGTTTCCACACTGAGAGCCACCTGCGACAGAACGCCAAACATGAGCGATGGAGAGAAGCCAAATTCATCCCCTTCTGAGCCATTCTCCCACTCGAAGTTGGTCATGAGGTGACCCGCGCCTACGGATGGAATATGGTAGTCCTTGAGCAAGATGAAGTCCTGGCCGTGGTGAGCGAAAGAAGAGGAAACGGCGATAAGAGATGCGGTAAAGAGAGACGAAAAAAGTTTCATTAAAAAAGGGGGAAAGAGATTTAGGCACGATGCATGAGCGCCTGGTCTGGAGACGGTGACCCGGCATTCGCCGCTCCGTGGACATGCCAAGGAGTCTGCAGCCAGAATCAAACCGTCTCATCACGTCCGCTATTGCGACGGCGTGAAGAGTCGAAGAGAAGATCAGCCCACTCGTGGCGGCGAGTGCTGTGGCTGATCACCTCGAATCTGGGCTTTAATGCTCCAGCAGACGGGCGGATTGACATCCGTGTTCTCGACGATCCAGAACAACCCTAGAACTTCAGCATAAAGCTGCATGTCGTTCTTATGATCAGGCGCTTTCGATCCAGGCTTCGACTCCTTTTTCTGCTCCTGATCGACCCACTGGCACAAGTGGCAAGGGTGTTTGCCATCGAATGTCTTGATCACCGCACTGCGCAGCGATCCCTGCTTGGCAAACTTGAGGAACATGCCCGCCCACGCCGCCGACTGAATCAACGCCCAGTGTCCGCCCACGCTCAGGAGGAGCGCGGTCAATACAACCAGACGTATCATGCGGCGAATCATGAGGATATTGGGGAATGCTATGAAGGCCAAACGTCGCTGCCAATCACAAACTTCACCGACCGCACGATTTGAGTGCGCCTAGCGAAGCTATTTCTTGTCAGTCTTCTCCGCATCGGAAGCCTTTGCATCAGAGGCCGGAGCAGGTGCAGCACCACTAAGCGGCTCGGTCACTGGACGCTGCATATCGGGGGCGATCAGCCACTTGGTGGCATCAGCTTCATCCTGAATGAACGAGATAAAGAACAACTCATTGATTCGCTGGTCGATCACGTCCTGGCTGGTGCGCACCGCGAGGTGAGCCACCTTGCCTCCCTGCTCGCCGATCACGCCGAGAACATCAATCTTCAGGCTGCCCTTCTTTTGTTCCTGCACCTTCTTTTGGCGTTCCTTCTCATCATCGTTGCGAGCTGGATTATGGAAGCTCTGGCGATCGGCCACGTAAAACTCTTCCGCCGTCATGCTCTCGAGAGACTTGATGTCCTTGGCTCCGAGCTTGCCCAGCATCGCGGCTTCCTCAGACATCGTTGGAGCCGACTTGATGATCGCGAGAGTTTCGCGCTTCTTCCGCTCAATCGAAGCCGGACGGATCATCTTGGCAGCGGTCTTCCAATCCTGATCCACCACCAACTCGAAATACTTCTTCACTAACTCGACAGTCGGATGCGTGAGGGGCAGATTCTCTGCCCGAACCTGCATGCCTTGTGAGGTGGCGATAACCAGGGAGGCTGCGAGAAGGAAGCGGATGCCGCCGAGAAAACTGGGAGTGTGACGCATAACAAAGGGGGCTTTGGATAACTGTTCTTTCCAGGGCGCGGACGTTCTAGCCCCTGCTATAATGGGCGTCAAATGGGAAGCCTGCGAGGTTGACATTTCCTCCCCCATCCCATCTTCTGCTCAAGACCATGGCCCTCGACAACCGCGATTACATGCGCCCGCCCCCTGACAGGCCACAACGATGGCTGCCAGGATGGACGCCATTGCACTGGATCATCGGCTTGAACATTGTGGTCTTCACCCTGCAAAGCCTGGGCATGTTGAGCGAGGTTGGTGCCACAGGACACAAGCTGGGGGTCAGCATCCAGGCTCTGATGGAAGGACGCTTCTGGTCGATCTTCACCTACATGTTCGTTCACGATGAGCCTCTGCATCTGATCGGCAACATGCTGCTGATCGGCTTCTTCGGCGTCCGCCTCCAGGCCCTCGTGGGCGCGCGCAGCTTCGTTCTGATCTACGTGGTCTCTGGCGTCGTCGGCGCTTGTTTGGAAATGGTGATCGGCCACTACGCCAGAGGTGGTGGAGGTCCCGACATCATCGGAGCCTCCGCGTGTTTCTGCGGAGTGATGATGGCGTATGCGTCGATCCTGCCTGAGGAAAACATCATTGAGCGCATCTACTTCATCCTGCCCATCAACGCACGGCTGTGGACCTTGGCCACGGGCCTGATGGCTCTTGAGGCCGTGCTCGGCGCAAGCACCTTGCTCTGGGCCTTCGCTGCTGAGCATTGGGGCAATAATGCCTACTTCGCCCATATTGGCGGAGCACTCGCAGGCTGGAACTATGTGCGCCTCATGGGCTACGGCGGCAACCCGATGACCTACGAACGCCTGTGGCGTGAACGCCAGCCCACACGGCAGAAACGTCGCCGAGAAGTCGCTCGAATCCGCCGCGAGCGCGCCATGCCTGAGTTTGATGAGGATGCTCTCCGCCGCTCGCGCCAAAGCCCCCATCGCAGCGCCAGCTCACTGATGGATGAAGTGGATCGCATCCTGGACAAGATCAACACCCATGGCATCGAGACGCTCAATGAAGACGAGCGCCGCATCCTGGATGCCGCCAGCCGTGATCTCAGCCGACGCAAATCGACATCCGAGAAACCATGAGTCGGGTCACCAAGGCAGTCCTTTGGATCGTAATTGCAAGTCTCTGCATCGGCCTGCTAGGACCATGGCAAAAGGCTCTGGAATCGTGGCTGCGGACTGGTGCCGCGGTCGCGTCCGTGAACGGCCACGCCATCACCCGAGAGAGTCTGGCCACCGCCATGCGAGAGCGGCTGTGGCGATGTGGAGAATCCTGGGAATCACTGACACGCGAAGCCGCCGATGAACTGCGCCAACAAACTCTCAATCATCTCATCGATTGTCAGCTACTCCCGCAACCCGGCACATCGGCAACAACGCAAGCCGATGAGGAACTTCGTTGGTTCCAAGGCCAACTCGCATTCGAGACCACGCGCTACTCAACAGCTCTCACCAGCCAGCATCTCACCGAAGCAGAGCTTCACGATCGAATGGAGCATCAACTTCGGGCTGGAGCAGCACTCGAAGCTCTCACTGCCTCATCGGTCGATGACGCCACGGCTCGCGCATGGTTCGACCAGCACCGTCATGACATGAATTCACCTCGGGTCTGGCGAGTGGCTCATCTGTTTCTTTCCAATCATGATCCCGCAAAGCCCGATCGAACTGAAGAGATTCAACGGCTCTCCACCATGCTGATCAGCGGGCTAGCGACCTTTGACGAACTCGTAGCCCAGCACTCGGAAGACGAAAGAACCAAGGCACGTCGGGGCGACCTCGGATGGTTTGGAAGCTCAAGGATGCCTGCCGACTTCATCCAAGCCGTGGAGTCCCTTCGTCTGGGCGCTGTCAGCCCCCCAATCGAAACGAAACTCGGCTGGCATCTGCTAAAGCTTCTCGACTCGAAGAACGCGAGAGATCTCAGCTTTGAAGAAGTCCGCGAAGAGATCACCTGCCACCTCCTGGCCGAACAACGACGTCATTCCATCGAAGGCGTTCTATCGAAGCTACGAAGCACTGCTGCAATCGAGCGCCACGACGGCATCATTAACGCGACGACTCCCACACCTTGAGAACTCAGCGCAGCATCGCTATTGAAATCAAAACATGAGCAACTCCACCACCAAGCAAGTAGGCGTCATTGGACTCGGCATCATCGGCAGCCGGGTCGCAGCCAACGTGGCCAAGGCAGGGCATGAAGTGTATGTCTGGAGCCGGTCGCCACACGCCGTGCCAAACTTTCTCTCCAGTCCTCGCGAGGTAGCCGAGACGACCACCATCTTGCAGATCTTCGTCCGTGACGACGCCGCTCTGCTGGCAGCGATGAACGACATGCAGCCTGCACTCACGCCTCGCCACATCGTAATGAATCACGCCACCGTCAGCCCCCAGGCCACCTTGAAAGCTGCCGAGATCGCAACTCGGCAGGGCGCCGGATTCCTTGATGCTCCCTTCACTGGAAGCAAGATGGCAGCCCAAAACGCCAAGATCGTTTACTACATCGGCGGCGACGAGACCCTCCTCGATCAGGTGCGGGACATCCTCTCAGCCAGTGGCACTCAAGTGATGCACGTGGGCAAGATCGGCGATGCCACAGTGCTCAAGATCGCCACTAACGCGATCACCGCCGTCACCGTGAAAGGTGTGGCAGAAGCCCTCGCCATTACCCGTGCCCAGGGCATCGAGCCGCAAAAGCTCCTCGAAGCACTTCAGCCCAATGCCAACTACGCGCCCCTCATCGGCATGAAACTGCCAGCCATGATTCAGCAGGACTTTGAGGCGCACTTCTCGCTGCGCAACATGCTCAAGGACGCTGACTTCGCACGCGATCTCGCCGCCAAAGCGGGACTAAGCGTGCCCGCGATCGATGCCATGGCAAACGCCATGCGCAGCCAGCTGGACGCAGGCCATGGCGACAAAGACTTCTCCGTGATCGGCCTGCAACCATGACACCGGAACTCTTCCAACAAATCGAAACAGAGGGTGCTGCCGTCGATCTGTCTGCGCGCGCCAAATTCCGGCTCACCGGGGCTGATCGTGTTCGCTACCTGAATGGTCAGGTAACCAACGATGTGCGATCAGCCAGGCAGGACCAGTCGCTCTACGCATGTGTCACCGACCTCAAAGGGAAGATCGTGGGTAACCTCTACATCCACGCCGAAGGTGAAAGTCTGATCCTTGATGCCGAGCCTGACCTTCGCGACATTCTCGGACCTCGGCTCGAGCGCTACATCATCGCCGACGATGCGGAACTCACCGACATCACGAGTGACTGGAGTTTGTGGCACATTTTCGGACCCACTTCGGAGCAGAGCATCGACGATGCTATTCAAGTGAAGTCGAATCGTCTTGGCACTCCGGGAATTGATCTCTGGCTGCCATCATCGAGCGCTCGTCCATCGTTTGCGAGAACCACCATTTCAGCTGACGATTTCGAGACCTGTCGCATCCTTCGCGGCATTCCGCGCTACCCAAACGAACTGAACGGCGACGCGTTCCCGCCCGAAGCGGGACTCGAAGCAACAGCCATGAGCTACACCAAAGGCTGCTACGTGGGACAAGAAGTGCTCTCGCGCATTCGCACTACCGGGAAGATGCCGCGAGCCCTGATTCGATGGACCTCCGAGCATCCTGTGGCGGTGGGTGATGTCGTCGTTAGCGAAGAGAAGGCCGCGGGCGCAATCACCAGCGCCACGGTGCATCCTGTGAGTCGGCTGAGTGCAGGACTCGCCTATATCAAACAAGGCACTTCGGGCCCTCTCAGCACTACCAGCGGCGCTACTTTGATCACTTCAGTGTGCGCTTGAAGAACTCATCCGCGATGTCCACGGTCTCCGCGCACCACGGGTCGCTCATCCAGAAGGGATGCGGTGCGTCCTTCAGCGTATGCAACGAGGTCTCGATGCCCAGTGCCTTGAGCTTCTCCATCATCTCGGCACGGCCAATTTTGACCGTGTCCTTCTCGCCTTCGATAAAGATCGTGGGCGGCACACCCGAGCGCACATGCGTGATCGCAGAGGCCTGAGCATACAGCGTGGGATTCTCCTGTGCTGACACGCCAAAGAAGAGCATCGAGCCCTCGCCGGTCTTGTCCTTGTTCATCGTGAGGATGTCCGCTGGACCCGCGAGCACGATGGCGGAGCGGATGTCGGTGTTCTGATCCTTGAACGGCCCATCGCCATCGAACTCCTTCTTGCCCGTGGTCATGGACACGAGGCCTGTGAGGTGGCCCCCTGCCGAGCCGCCCATCACGCCAATGCGATTGGGATCGAGCTTGAGTTCCTTCGCGTGCGACTTGAGGCACCGAATGGCCGCCTTGCAATCATGGAGCGCGGCTGGGTATTTCGCTTCGGTGCTGAGTCGATAGCTGACCAGCGCGGTGACGAAGCCACGTTGCGCGAGTCGCTCCATCATCGGCTTGTCGTTCTCCACCTGGCGCGACTTCCAGCCGCCGCCGTGAATGTCCAGGATGCAAGGCCAAACGCCGTCCTTGTCCGGCACATACACATACAGCTCGACATTGTGCTCCGGGTGCGCCTCGACCAGCAACGTCTTCAGTGTGAAGCCCGCAGGCGTCGAGGGCTTGAGGCCTTTGAACTTGGGGCCGTTGTTGGAAGGTGCTGCCTTGGGGGCCGGTGTTTGCGCGGAGACGAAGGCGGCGCAGGCGAGGAGAAGGGCGATGAGCTTGTGCATGATCGTGTGAGGCAACGGTGGGGAGTGCTCAGTTCTTCATCCACGCGAGGATGTCGGCGATGTCCTGCGGCTTGAGCGCCGTCTCCAGTCCATCGGGCATGAGGGAGCGATTCGTGCTCTTGCGGCTGGCGATGTCTTTGGTCAGCACGAGTTCGACGCCGACAAGCGTGCGCAGGGTGACGTTGTTCGGGTTCTCCTCGAGGATGATGCCGGTCTTCTCGCTGCCGTCCTTGAGCTTGAGACTCTGCGTGACGTAGCGCTGCTCGACGGCGCGGTTCGGGTCAAGGATGGACTCAATCAACTGGTCGATGGGCTTGTTCGCCACGGTGCCGAGGTCGGGACCAACGTCGTTGCCTTCGCCCTTGAGTTTGTGGCAGGCCAGGCAGAGCGCGACCATCGCATGACCGCGCTTCGCATCGCCGGTCAACGTGGCGACGCTGGCATACGACTTCACAACCTTGTCGCGATCGGGGTTTTGATTCGTGATGGTGGGAAGCTGCTGCGCGGCGGGTGCTTGCGACGCTTTCTTCACGGAGGCTTCCGCGAGTTCCTTGAGCGCCTTCGGCACGTTCGGACCAAACGACGTGCGCGCGGCGGTGAGAATGTAAGGATCGCTGGCGTTGTTCTTGATCAGCGGTTCGAGGATGTCGTAGCGCTGCGGCTCGGGTAGCGCGCCTGCGATGAGGGCGAGTTGGAGAATGGCGGAAGGTAACGGATTGCCGACGAGTAGCTCCGTCGTCGATGCGTCGAGTTTGCCAGGCCGCAGCTGAAACATCCTCAGAGCATTAATCTGCTCATGAAGCATAGGTTGCCGCAGAGATGATAGTAACCTTTCAAACTTTAACTCGCCATATCCAGCCAACGTCCACAGCGCTTGGATGCGCCCTTCACTCGAATCACCTTTCACGGCAACCTTTCTGACGAACTCTATCGCTTCATTTGATCCCTTCGCAGCAATCATTCGGTGAGCAGTATCGCGTTCAAACCAGTTCAACCGTGCGACAGTCAGTCCTAGCTGATTATCTCCAAGTTCGGTTAACTTGTAGGGTTCGTATTTACTGCCTCTTGGTGCCACCCGATAAATCCTCCCCATCTTCTCCCCAGCGCGCACAGCTGTCGCCTTCACGATCTCCGCCGGAATCCACTCGGGATGCTCCATCACGAGGCGATACATATCGACGACATACAGCGCGCCATCGGGACCGCAGCGGGCCATCGTGGGGCGGAACCAGTTGTCTTCGCTGGCGAAGAACTCACTGCTCGCATCGTCCGCGTGGCGATGCGTTTTGATCACCGTGCCGGTGTAGTCGATGACCTCGCGATGCACGAGGTTGTTCGCGGGTTCGCAGATGAACATCGTGTCCGGGAACAGCGGTGAGCGCGCGGGCATGGGCGAGCAGCCGGAGGTAAGCGTGCCTGCGGTGCTCGCTTGATTGAAGCGACGCACGGCGGGGCTCACGGGGTAGATGCGTTTGTCCGGGTTCGTCTCTTCGCGGATGCTTTTCACGGCGAGATCGGGATTGCGCTTCAGGTCATCGAGCGGCAGCCAGTAGTGCCAGGCCCAGGTGACGTTGTTGTTGCCGAACCAGTTGCCGTAGTCGTCGCGCCACTTGCCGTATTGGCTGCGACCCGCTTCGAGCGCGAACTCACCGGTCTTCGGATCGAAGCGGAAATCATTGGCGCTCAGGTCATATTCCTTGCCCGTTTTGGTGGCTTTGATCTTGCCGCCGCTGTCGCCGTTCGCGCCGTGATACCAGCCGTCGAGGCCCCAGCAGAAGCCGTTGACGAGATGCTGCGGATTGCCCGCCGTGAAGCCGGTGAACCACACCTCGCGCTTGTCGCACTTGCCATCGCCATCGGTGTCCTCGGCGTAGAAGATGTCCGGGATCGCGGAGACGAAGACGCCGCCCTTCCAGAAGGCGAGTCCGGTGGGATGCTTCAGTCCGTCGAGGAAAAGCGTCGCCGTGTCCATCACGCCATCGCCGTTCGTGTCTTCGAGGATCTTGATGCGGCCCTGCTGCAGGTCGCTGACCTTCCCCTGGCCGACCTTGCCATCCTTCGTCGTCTCACCCGGCGCGAACGGATAGTCGCCCATCTCCACGACCCATAGGCGACCCTTCGCATCCCAATCAACAAACACCGGGTCCTGCACCAGCGGCTCGCTGGCGATGAGTTTCACTTCGTAGCCCTTCGCGACGTGGATGGCTTTCAGCGAATCCTCCGGCGACTTCGGTGCCGGGCTGGGCATGCGCAGCAGCTCGCTAAATGGGATGCGTTTGTCGCCCGCGACGAGTTCCTTGTTTTCAAACTTCGCCTCGGTGCCTGCGAGCACGGGTAATGAATTCGCATCAGCCGCCTTGCCCTCCCGCAGCACGTAGGTCCAGCCGAGGAACCATTGCAGGTTCTTCTTCTCCACCGAGTTGAAGAGATACACGCCATAGCGCTCGCGATTCGAGAACACGAGGTCGTCATAGCCATCGCCATTCAAGTCGATGAAGCGCACGCCATTGTCGTCGCCCTTCGAGTCCTTCAGCGTCACGCCTTCCGGAAGCTTATAGTGGGCGAGCAGCTTAGTCGGTAAGATTTCTTCACCCGCCAGATAATGAGCAGAGGCACAAATGAGTGCAATGATGTTGAGCGTGACGTTCTTCACCTAGCAATGAACGCACCGAACGACGACTTGCTTGCCACCGATACCGTCTACGAGTGCCCCTTGTGCCCACCTGCGAAGGCTTTCTTCAGAGTGTGGACAGAGAGTAACCCAAACGCCGCCATACCAACGGTCCCCAAAAGGTGAACCTCAAGAATCAATGTATTTGCCTGATGAATACCTCCATATCCACCCGCTGCCCACACAGCAAACAACGCCACGACGGAAAGAAAGCTGGCGGCGAGAACTGCCAGCAGCAAAAAGAACAAAACACCCTCATCCAGTCTGATCAGCCACCTGGTGACGCCCAGAGGTCGGTCACCCGATGATAGGTAAAGGCTGCACCCAAAAACGTAAAACTGAACCCCGATGATGCCGATCAGCAACAAAACTGCCTGAGTGTGGAGATCAAAAACATTCATCCCCAAAAAACGGGTTGGCCCTGTTAACCATGCCGCAATCTGGAGAACCAGCGCCGGCAACATTGATAACAATCCAAGTGCCTCGAAAAGAAACGGCTTCTCAGAAAAGATGAACAACAAATGCCGCATTCCATCCCGCCATGTTCGCAGATGAGCAACACGATCAGGCGGACCACATCGAAGTCCTGACTTGATCTCCACCATGCGGGTTCGAGCTTTGAGCGCCTTAATCAGCAACTCAGACGCAAACTCCATTCCCGATGACCGGATGTTCCACTGTAGGTATTGGCTCTTCTCCACACAGCGGAATCCCGAATTGCAATCAGACAGGTTTCCGCCAAACAACAGATTGATCAGGGTCGTGAGGACCGGGGTTCCAAGGTGCCGATGCAAGGCAGGCATCGCACCTTCCTCAATCTCTCCTGTCATTCGAGAGGCGATCGCCATCCCCGCGTTTTCCGTTTTCGCAGCTTCGAACAACCTGAGTGCATCGGAATAAACATACGTGTTGTCGCAATCGGCAAACATCACATACTTTCCGTCAGCAGCCTCGATTCCTCCACGCAAGGCAGCGCCATAACCTCGCTCGGCCACAGCTACCACTCGACAGCCAAGTCCCTGGGCGATTTCTCTCGAACGATCTTTGCTTCCATTGTCTGCAACGACGATCTCGCAATCAGCCCCTAACGGAGCTAACGCACGTCTCACTGCCGTCACGCATATTTCGAGAGTGCCTTCTTCATTGAGGCACGGAAACACAAATGTCAGCGCTTTCTGACCCGGAACTGCTTCGTCGTGGTATCCGCTCATCGTTGAAATCACTCGAATGAAACGCTCGGTTTCAGCGCATCAAGATCGGGCGCCGACGAGGTTCCTCTTTGAAAACGATCAGCGCTTCTGCACCTCAACTGAAACAGCCTTATCAAAAGGCCAGAGCTTCTTCAGCTTCAATACACCAAGGCAAATCCAAGAAAAAACACCAATTGCGACCAACATGGCGATACTCTCAATCAGCGAAAATCCTCTATTGGAGGTTTGATTGCACCCCAACTGGCCGTCGTTTGGTTTACTGAGCATGATGGACGGTATCATTTAGCGATACACTTTCTTGGATACCTGTAGAGGAACGTGCTCCGGACTTGCGCCTTTCCGGAAGGCCCAATCATTTGGGTTGTGGAGAGTCGAATTGCAACTCGTTAAAGCCGCCCCTGCGCAAATGACTAACGCCAGAATGAAGCACTTTTTCGATACTGGTTCTTTTTTCATATAGCTCTGGTTCTCAATATTTGTTTACCGTTCCTGCTTTAGCAAAGGGCATCGACCAAGTAACTAAGATTCACAGTCAAACCGACAAAACTAGGCCCCCTCCTTGCCATCGTCGAAGTCGCTGTAGTAGTAGGGGCTTGAGTAGTAATAGAAATAGTGGTTCGAAGGTTTCGACAAGTCTAGCCTGTTAAGTATGAATCCAAAAAACTCAGTATCAGAACGCCTCAACTGCTCAACCGTAGTGTCCACATCGGTCATTGTTGTGTTCTCTGCCCTCACGACCAAAACCACTCCGTCAGCAACCCTCTGGGTCGCAACGGTTTCACTCAGACCCAATACAGGCGGCGCATCCAAGATTATCCTGTCGTATTTTCCCCGAAGGCCATTGATCAACTTC
Organism: Verrucomicrobiaceae bacterium; assembly: GCA_016795365.1. Taxonomy (GTDB): domain Bacteria; phylum Verrucomicrobiota; class Verrucomicrobiia; order Verrucomicrobiales; family Verrucomicrobiaceae; genus JAEUHN01. The sequence continues at coordinate 323,555 of JAEUHN010000017.1, read as the reverse complement.
TCAAAAATCTCTCGGCACAAATACTCCGAAGCCCCAGGAACAAACGGACCGCGCGGAATCACGTCAAGATTTGGGTTCTCCGTTTTTTGGATCACATCCTCAATCTTGGCCTTCGCAGAGAAGTAACTGGACAATCCTAGCTCATTGTTCATTCCAAGCATGGTGTGAACGCGGCCTCTTCTCAAATCTGTGTCGATCAATAGGGTGCGATCCCCCATCGAAAAGAATGCCCAGGCCAGATTCGCTGCATTTGTGCTCTTGCCTTCCGAAGGTCGGGCACTTGTCACCATAACTACTTGAGATCTCCCCTCTCTTCCTGGGTGCAAAATGATATTGCTTCGAATGACTCGAAAACACTCCAAAAGGAAATTTGGAACCTTCGATCCCAAAGCTGGAGATCTGAATATCTGCTCAAGCAGTTCTTTGGAACTGTTTGGAACCATGCCCAAGCCCGTGATACCTAGACGGCTTTCAAGCTGCGGAAGTCGCGACACTGTAGAGTTAGCAACCTCCAGCAAAAACGGAATTCCAATTCCTAGCCCCAAGGAGAGAGCGACACTGATCATTAGTGACTTTGAGAAAGTCGGCGACACTGGAACCCTGTCTTCAAGAACCTCCTGAGTGGACACCTTTAAATCAATCTGGTTTTTTTGGTCACCAAACTGAATAGCAGCGATTCTTTTCGAAAGTTCGCTATGAGCAGCGCTCCAGTCTTCTTGTCCGCGCTCCAAGAGTGCATAGTCCTTACGGAACTGTTCATACTCCTTCACCGTTTTGTAATATTCCGGCAACTGCGCTTCAAGCTCTGGCAGGCGATTCTTGACTCGCTCGAACTCAACCCCAAACCTCTTCATGGCCAAAACTAGTTCACCTTCGAGGTTCCGGCGAACATCGTCGAGCCGAGACTGCAACCCTTTCATTAAAGCATGACCGGGCAAGTAATCGGCCGACTTGGACTTTATCTCCTCCTCAATTTCACGCGCTTCTTTCTCCAGCTTGCGCCAAGTCTCAGTCGCCTGCGCCACATCGGGCCCAACCACTGTGACGTCCACTTTTGTCGGAGAGGGCATGGCGGGCATGAAAGGCGTGCTCGCAGAGGTATTTGGCGCCCGACGAACAACGTCGCCTGTCTGAGCCTTTTCGCCATCCCGCCATTCTTTGTCGAAAGCAGAGAGTAGTGAAAGCTTTCCTATCGTATCGAGACCTTCACCGGCTTTCTTGAAATCTTCGTAGATCTCAGTCATTCGACTAACCTGCGCTTTGCACCTCTCAATATCGACAGGAAGCTTCAATAGCCTCTCCTGTCGAAGAGTTAAAGTCGCTGACTGTGACTGCTTCTCAAACTCGAGCCTGCTTTGCAGGCCCTCATTGATTTTATTCTTCAACTGATCGACTTCACTGAGATACTTCTCAGCGGCCTTCTCTCGATACTCCTTCCGACCTTTCGCCTGATTCTCTTCGTAAACTTGGATCAACACAGAAGTCAAATCACGGACCACCTTCGGATCACTTGACATTACTTCATGAACCAATGTTCGTGTATCTCGAAAGAAGAATCGACTCACACGAATGACGCCTCGCACTGTATCGATGTCATCACCAACATGAGCAACGCCCATCTTCACTGCGGCATCCTTCAATAGACTGTTAGCTTCAAGACCGATCTTGAGTTCACGCCAGAGATTAGCATAGGACGCAGGACCAGAGCGATTCTCGGTCTCATCATGGAAAGGCAAGCCAAAAACCTGCCAGTTAACCAACGTGCTCGAGTAATAAATGGGTGTGGAGTAGCAAAATGCAATCAGCCCTCCCATTGAACCAATGCAGGCGAGAATCAGCATCAATCGCAGGTGTTGACCAAGCGACAGCACACGCTGAAGCATGCTCGCCACATCTAACCTTGGTTTATTTTTTTTGTCCACAGCCATTGGGATCAACCTCTGCGTTATTATCAAATACAAGACAGACTCTACCAAGTAGAGCCTGTCCAAACCCGCTAATTCAAGAAATCAGAGTGCAAATCTGCGTTCAGGAACACAAATCATGTCGCCATTAACGAGGGGAATATCTACAGCCTTGCCTTGCCTGATTGCCCGTAAATCAAGAGGAATCTTTGCACGACTACCGCCTCCAGAGCGCCTCAGGATGTAGGCATCCCGTTCGTCAGCAAAAGGTGCCACCCCTCCGGCAATGAGGACAGCCTCAAAGGCGCTTATGGATTCACCATTATTGATTGCGAGCATATGCTGCCCAGGACGACTGACTTTCCCAGTTAGATAAACCAAGATTTTCGGAGTCTCTTCAAATGAAATAGGAGCAGCTGCTGCAGACGAAAGCCGATCTGCAATCACCGTTGCCGATGTCAATTGAGAAGCTTCAAGAGTCTTCTTGATTCTTTCCTGAACCGCATCAACAGACAATCCAAGGACGCCAACCCTTCCCACTTTGGGTATGATAATGTCTCCTTTCTCCCTGACCTTGAAGACACCATTGAAAGAGGAGTCTTCCATCACGAACACCTCAAGGGTATCACCAACCTGAAGGGCATCCCGATTCTGAAGAACAGGAGTCTGCTTTGGAACCCTAATCGGTGATTCGATCATCCGACGAGAAACATCTTCCGTCTTGCAAGAAGGACACGCGAGTGCTGCCAGGATGACAAAGGTAGAGGTGAAACTAAAGCGAAGCTTGGTCATCTGATCTAATTCTGAACGGAATCGAACTGGAAGCTAATTCCGCTCTTTGAGCTGAGTATAAACTGGCTTAACGCTTTCCAAGCCAAACACCCTCAGAGTTCTCATTCACAAAATTCTTTTCCTGAGGCTGGGGACGAACAGTCAAAAGAATGTGATCAAAACTAGGACGGAATGTTTTTACCCATCGACGTGGGTCCATTTTGGGATTCACCTCGTAATTTGGGTTATCATCGTAACAAGAAATCAACAGACGAACATCACCAGCGTGTTTCGGAGAGGGGGTCACACCTTCCACATAGAGCGTCCTTGGAATAATTTGCAAATTTGCAGGCGTTCTCTGATCGAGTGTCCACTCAAACGATCTCAAGTTCGGATCTCTCGAGTCCAGGATCTTCTCTTTCTTCGTTGAATCACGCCAAACAATGATGTGTCCCATCCCGCCTTTCTCAGCGCCATCATCAAACTTGCCGCTCTTAGAGTCGCGATTGATACCATCGACTTGCAGCTTAACTTTGGCGCGCCCCTGATAATCGATCTTATATGGAGTCAATCGAAGCACCAGCTTCGCCAGTTCACCTACGCCCACCACAAGACCAGGGGGAGTTTGCTCGAACGCCCCACCGTCTGCAGGGTCGTCGTTGTTGATTGTGCCATCGTAATTAAAGTCTGCATCAAGGTCAATCTTGGCAAGCTTACGATTGTTGTCTCGATACAGATTGGCACGTTGCCCAAAATACCTGCTGACATCTCCAGCTAAATCCATGTCAGTAGGAGTCGGCTTAACGGCAACGCTCGAATCTTGGGCCACCACTGGAGAAATTGATGCGATTACGGTCGCAGCAACAACTAGAGGAAGCCTAATTTTCTGATTTCTTTCTTTTTTGGTTTTCATATCTAGCTCTCCAATCTCTTTAATAGACAAATTACTACATCAGTTAACAAGGTGACTCGAATACTTTGTGGTTTGTATCAGAATGTTCTCGTGAGCCTTAGCATCATGATTGATCGATCTCGATTACCAATGCCTTCACTCTTGATAAACTCATATGACAACTGGCCTTCCAGTCGCTCGGCCAAACGCCGCGAAAGGGTCACATTGTAAAAGTATTCGTTCAAATCAATTCCGGATGAACCGCCACTACGATCCAGGTATCCTCCGACAATTCTTAGCCAGGAGTAATTACCCAAGGCCAAGTTAACAGACCCGCCGATATGTATTGCCTCCGTCCCATCATCGGAGTCAAACCATCCAGCATAACCACCGAGCGTCAGCCTGGGTCCAAGTTGATACTGCACTCCGTAATCTATCCGAGTCCCAATCAAATCTTCGCCTGTAATCGCGTTTTGGTAACCACTCTGATATGAGAATTGATGAGTGAGGCGGGCAGTCTGGAGATAATTAACCGATACAGACCAGTTCATTCCATCATAGCTATCCCCCCAACTGTAACCAACACCCGCATGGGCCGTGATGTTTGGCGACAATGGAGCAACCCCATTCAACATTACCAAGTGCTGAGGATCCTCGAAATCATGCGTGTAAAGAGTGTATGTCACCGATGGAGCAATCCAGAGATCATATCCATCGTAAAACAATCCAGCAGAGGCAATCTCGCTCCCTTCTCCATCACCCAAGTCATTGAAGCGCATTGTGTCAATTCGGCTAAATCCAGCAAGGAAACGCAAACTGTCCCCAATGAACGTTCCAGCCGTGAGCCCCGCAGTGTTAACCAAAAGATACGAATCAGAATCCCACCAATCACCGGAACTTATGTCTTGGGGAATGCCAATCCAGTTGCTTCCGCCCCAGCTAAGGTCGCCGCTATACGATTCGTCAAAGCTCAACAACCTCTGGGAGAAAGGAGTAAGATTATCAAATACTCGCAAATCCCATCCACCAAGCTCAGCCTGATAGTTGAAACTGACCAACGCCCCCAGACCACCAGCATCGGCGTAAAACCTGAAATCAGTTTCGTCGGTCAATATGAGGAATATTTGTCCGCCGACTACGATTGACGTTCGATCTGTAAGTCCCCAGCCAACTCTGAAACTCATGCTCAAGGCAGAATAAAATGAACCATCAAGCCGCTCAGCCTCGACTTCATTGCCAACCCCCGACTCATCGACATAAATTCCATGTGCACTGATGTTAAGGATGTCAAAGAAGAAGGGTGAGTATTGCGTGGCCTCCATGCCGAAAAGGTCAGCGAATGACGACTTTTCGGTATGATATGTGCGAGTCAGGAAGGGAAATGCACCACCTATCTGAAACCAAGACTCGGCAGTCGGGCCCTGAAACGCAATCGTTTCACCTGGCGTCAACGGGCGCAAGATATAGTCGACCGGTTGCATGAACCGCTGGAGACGACTGAGCTGGCCTGCACTATACTCGTATGGCCAAATTCCGCCAGTAGCAGCCAACCTATCCAAATCAGGCCCGCCCACAGGCCCGCCAACACTCCTCTCATAGTCGTAAGTGCCCGAACTAATTAGTCCACTTTCTTGATAAGTCGGATAGTATCCAACCGCCTGCTCAGAAACCACATCCAGCTCAGCAGCACCAAGGCCCAGGGACGCAGCAAAGGCAGAAACAGTGACACTGAAGTGCCTTACTGATGAATTGAAGAAAGTCATGGCATCACAAATTTAAATCTTCGAAGAATTGGAGTTGGGGTTGAGAACTTTCTTTCCACCAGGGAAAAAGCCCATCTGCCTCAACAAGTCCCAATCAGCATTCAATAAACAATTGAACACGTAAACGGTGAGCCCAAGAACGGGCAAGCAAAATATTGCGACAATCCAGATAAATTTTGCGATTGAGTTCATGGGGCGGGAAAAAACACTCCACATCCCAACCACCGCAAGCACAATCCATACCGCAGACAGCAACAAAAGATGCGCATCAATAAACGATGCCATCTTAAATGTTAGAAAGTTTCTGAGAATCAGCATGGGAGAGGCTGTCTGATTAAATCTGGACGATATGAGTTTCCGATGACTTGCAGACATCCTAGATTGAGCCCAAGGAAGTTGGCGTGGCGTCGGTCACATTAAGTTGACACCTTTAAATCGAACAGTCACTTGGTCAACGCTTTTTCGCTGAACATTAAAAGCTTTGTGAGGCAATTTCCCTATCTGCAAAAAATATCAACTTTGCAGAGATTGAATCAAGCTATCAAGTTCCCCAATTACTAAATTGAACGTTTTCATTGCCACCCTGGAACTTCACTTGTGCGGCACATCGACTTCTCTCTTCGGTTAAGTTCGTTTTTAACTGGCGGCTCGTCACTTCGAAATCGGGCTCTGGCTACGCAAGAGACGATTGTTGGACATCTTCGAGTTTGATATACGGCGACTCCTTTGTTTCAACTTTCTTTGAGCCGCTCAACAACCTTGCCCATTCGATCGCGCAACCAACAAAAACAATCGCAACTGCGATCAAAAAGAATGCTGTCACAATCACATCGACCTGGAAGTTGAGCTGCTGAGCCGTCCATTCTTTGATCTGCTGCGGTGTGCCTCCACTAGCTGTCTTGTTCCCAAAATCTCTCGCTGCAGCAAGGAAACCCATCTTTGGGTTGGGATCGAATATCTTTATATATCCAGCTGAAAACGTTGCGCTCATCAGAAACAAAAGCGGGACGGCTGTGACAGCGATATAGCGGGATTTTCCCATCTTGATCAGGATTGTGGTCCCCAAGCAGAAGGCGATGACCGCCAACAGCTGGTTTGCGATACCAAAGATGGGCCAGAGGGTGTTAATACCGCCCAGGGGATCTACTACTCCTTGATATAGGAAGTAGCCCCAACTCGCAACGAGCAGCGCACTTGCAAGAATATTCGCCAAGATACTCTTCGTATTCCCGAGGGGCTTCCAGATACCTCCCAGGAAATCCTGGAGGATGAAGCGTCCTACGCGAGTTCCGGCATCAATGGTTGTGAGGATGAACAACGCTTCGAACATGATAGCGAAGTGATACCAGAAGGACATCCAGCTTTCGCCAAAGGCTCGCGCGAACATGTGCGCCATGCCGACCGCAAAGGTTGGTGCTCCGCCGGCTCGCCCGAACATCGTTTTCTCACCAATGTCAGAGGCTAGCTTGTTCATTCCTTCCACCGTTACCGGGAAGCCGGCGGATGAGATCACGCCGACAACCTGCTCGGGTGCCATGGTCTTGTTGATACCTGCGTTAATGGCGAAGTATTCGCCTGGTTGCAAAGCACAAGCCGCAACGAGAGCCATCAATGCCACGAGCATTTCTGTGATCATCGCTCCGTATGCCACACTTCGAATTGCATCTTCTCGATCGAGAAGCTTGGGAGTCGTGCCAGATGAGATGAGTGCGTGGAAGCCGGAGACGGCACCGCAGGCGATGGTAATGAAAACAAAAGGGAAAACGGTGCCTGCGAACACCAATCCGGTTCCATCAACAAACTTGGTGAGCTTCGGCATATGCAGCTCAGGAGCCACCCAAATGACAGCGACCGCCAGCACAGCCACCGTTCCGATCTTCATAAATGTGCTCAAATAGTCGCGGGGAGCAAGGAGCATCCAGACCGGCAAGACAGATGCGGCGAATCCATAGATCATGATCGCCCAGGCCTGCCATTCACCTCCGTGATCGAACCAACCTTGGATGCCCCACTCGTGGAGCTTGCTGCCTGCCCAGACGCTCACCAGAAGGCCGACGATGCCAAACACTGTCACTCCTTTGACGCTGACTTTGAAGATCGTGTGGGCTACCCCCATGATGAGCGCCAGAGGAATTGTCATGGCGATGGTGAACAAGCTCCATGGACTTTCGGCCATTGCCTTGACAACGACGAGGCCCAGAACCGCCAGCAAGATGGTCATGATCGCCAAGACCGAAACCATGGCCACAAAGCCAACCACTGGGTTAACCTCCTCCTTTAACATTTGTCCCACTGACTTCCCGCCACGACGAATGGACGCGAACATCACCACGGCATCGTGGACTCCTCCACCAAGTGTGGCCCCAATCAGAATCCACAACATGCCCGGCAGATAGCCGAACTGAGCGGCAAGCACTGGACCAACGAGGGGGCCTGGACCCGCGATGGCTGCAAAGTGGTGTCCGAAAACCACCCATCGATTGGTCGGCACGAAATCTTTGCCATCCTTGTGAGTGATCGAAGGCGGTGCACGATGAGCATCAAGCACGAGGACCTTCGTCATCAGCCACTTGCTGTAGAAGCGGTAGGCGACCGCGAACGAGCATAGTCCGGCGACGACAAGCCACAAAGCGTTGATCGTCTCGCCCTTGTGGAGAGCGGAAAAGGCTACCGAGCCAGCTCCGAGAGCAGAGATGGCAATCCAGATAAGAGGGCGGAGAAAGGCGGGCATGGCGGCTGCGATTGTAGCGAACTTGCTGCAAGAGCAAAGCGCCAAGTGCGCAGGAAGCCTTCGCCCTTTGCGGACCGATTATTTGACGACAACAACCACTCCTGGAATGGCTCCCTGAAGCTTCTTTGCACCTGCTTCCGTTGCCTTGGTCTGCCACAGAAACACTTGTTTCAGGCTCTTGACCTTGGAGAGCAGGTCGAGCGAAGCATCAGACACTTCAGTGCCATAAAGGTTGAGCGTTTGCAGCTTGGTGAGGCTTGTCAGGGACTCCACGCCTTTGTCGGTGATCTTGGTCTGGCGCAGGTCGAGCTTTGCAAGCCGCTTGAACTTCGCCACCGAAGCGAGTGCAGCATCAGTGATCGCCGTGCGCCCGAGGTCGAGATGGGCAATGTTGTCAGCCATCGGAAGCAACTCCGCCACTTTGGCGTCAGTGCAGTTAGAGACACCGGTGAGAAAATCCACTCGAACCAGCGGGCTGGTTGCCGTGAGTGTGGAAACCTGTGCCCCCGCTGCCTGCGCCTTCTTGAGGACATCGGCAGCCGCTGGTTTGGCATCTTTCTCCAGTGCTGTATAAAACTCTTCATGCTCACGCTTGCGGGCGACAGCAGCCGTCGGTGCAAGTTCCGCAGGCATGCCTTCGGTGCTGCCCTTCCACTCGCCGAAGTTGGCGCCTTCATCGATCCACTTTTTCACCAGAGCGATCTGTGCCGCCGTCAATGGGTCACCCTTGGGTGGCATGTGGGAATCATCATCAGCAGGGAGCACCAGCACCTCATGAAGGGAGCTTTTTGAAGAGTCCTTCGGTTTCACGATGGCTCCATTCTCTCCGCCTTTCATAATCGCCCAGGCGGCGTCCAGACGCAGTCCAGCTTTGGGCTCCTTCTTCTTGCCATTCACCTCACGAGGAGCTTGATGGCAGTCGAGGCAACGTTCCTTGAAAACCGGCAAAATGTCCTTCTCAAACGAGACTTCGGCGCGAATCGAAAGGGCTGGCACGATGACCAGAAGGGCTGCTGCAACGAATGAAGAGTGAGATGAGCGAGGAAGCATGGAACGAGGGGGTTGGATCAAAGTCGGACCTGCCTGCTGGGCGATAGCTCCAGCGCGGATGAGACGTCGGAGAAAACGCGAAGCTGCCTGCCATGTTACACCGAAATTCCATCCCTCATCTGTGATGTAATGGCTGGATTTTGGCGGCGGCAATGATGTCACGGAGGACCGTCGGACACCGTTCGGAAGCCTCTCGCAGGCGTCTGCTCGTCGGCATCAGCCGCGAAATGACGGGCAGTCAGCAAGTCTCCGCTGCTCTTGGTTCCGAAATGTCCGCCACGAAGCACAGGCACCCGCTTTAGAGGATAATCGGGATGGGTTTCCCATGACGATGTCCATTCCTGCACATTACCTGCCATCCCAACGACCCCGAACGGGCTGACGTCGCCAGCAGGCTTATCAACGGGAGACCACAGGGTGTAGCCATCGATTTTTCCTCCTTCACCGTTGGCGACATAGTCGTCGCCCAGGTTGGCTGCCGCAGGTCGGGACTCGTTACCCCAGGGGAATGTGAATCCTTTGCTGCCACGGGCCGCGAGTTCCCACTCCTTCTCGGTCGGCAGACGTTGCTTCTTCCATTTCGCATAAGCCACGGCATCCCAATAATCGACATTGGACACGGGTGAATCGAGGGACAGTTGCTGATGATTCAGCGAACCATTGGTCGATGCCGCCGAGTAATAGGCCCCCCAGCCTTCCGGTTCGTGAGTCGTCTTCCCTGCGGGCTGGACAGGATCATCATAGGTGCCCGCAGGTGCCTTCTTCAGCGCCTCGAGAAACTCCGCATACTGAGCGATCGTGACCTCATGCTTGCTGATCCAGAAGTCGCGCTCCATCACCGCCTTCTGATCCTTTTGATAGATGAAAGTGCCCCGCGGAATACGCACCATCTCGCTTTTCACTGCCAAGGTGGTAGCGCCGCCACCGCCGCCAGACAGGACTCCCAGGTAAGTAACGACCGCGAGGACCACCACAGCAATCGCCACCACCAGCCACGGACGTGACGGCGGAATCGCCACCGCGATGTCTTCATCCTTGGCACGATTCAGTAGGCTGCGCTCACTCATGTCATCGCGGATGTCATGCATCGCAGCGGCCAGCCTGGCCCAGTCATGCGACTGGAGGCTCAAATCATGGAGCATGCTCCTCGCCTTGCCTTGAGCGGCATACGGAGCCAGCAATTCAATCAGCGCCTGGACGTCGGCCGCTTGATCACGCGGTAGCGCCGACGGCGGGCGGAAGACATTGACAATGCTGGCCTGGTTCTCGCCATCGACGTAGATGTCCCGTGTTCCAAGAGTGCGGTATCCATAGCCACGCTCCACAGCGTAGTTCATGGCCTCCGCCACGCGGTAGAGCACATCGACCAGCACACGTTCGCCCAGTTGCTCACCCGCCGAAGCAATGTCCTTCAGCGAGCGCCCGGGCGGCATCTCTCGCGTGTAGTAAAGCCATCCGTTCGCTTCGCCTGCCTCATACAATGGAGCAATGCGCGGATGCGAAAGACTCGCCTTCACGCGCTCACGATCTTTGAACTTCGCGACCGCCTCCGAGTCACCCAGGAGATGCGGCTTGAGCAAAACAAGAGCCACGGGGCGCTGCACCGTGTATTGGATCGCACGGTAAGTCTCGGCCTCCGGCTCGGTGTAAAGGCGATCGATCACCTGATAGTGCCCCAGCATCGTCCCTGGCGGCATAATCGCTGGCTCCTCCGCTGGCGCGACTGCGGCAGCAGCTGCCGGAGCATCGGTTGACATTACCTGGTCCACAGCAGCCAAAAAATCAACGTCAGTCGCCGTCTGCAGCACAGCAGTCTGGCCCTGCAATTCCTCCTCGTAGCCAGTCAAATCGAAGCGGGTCGTGTAGAGGGTCCGCATGTCCGGGAGTCGGGCCAGAATGGCCTCGCTCAGGTCAAAACCAAAGGTCTCCTCCTCCAGAATCACTTCGGTCACCAGCAGATCCACACGATCCGCTTCCTGCGCGAAATGCACAGCCTCGACGGCGGAAGAAGCCTGCAGCACATCGTGCCCTTGAGCCTTCAGCAATGCCGCGCGTGCTGTGCGGGTTTGCTCATCTCCATCAACCAAAAGTATCACCATGTCTGCATCCTTTGCTGTCATTGGGGGCGCGGCAGCGGCAGCAACGGATTGCCAGCTGGAACGTTCATCGCGCCTGCACCGCCGGGATTATCGAGAAGGTCACGGGGCGAGGCCGCCGTGCTCATCAGCCGGTGCTTGTAATAAAGCTTCACCACGTAGCCATAGTATTCGCGGCGACCTATGTTTACCACGTCCTGCGGCGTCAATTCGGGCATGTGATAGACAGCCGTCACCACCTCTTCCCCCGTCGTGAAATCCACTGGCATGTCAAAGCTGTAAACCACCGGGTCAGACTTGGTCGGCTCCACACGGACTTCGTCCACGCGGTCATAGAAAAACACATCGAGGTTCCAATCATCCACACCGATCTGTGCTCCAGGGCTGGACCGCACCGGCATGGTGAGAATCATCTTCTGCCCGCGAGCCACAGCAGGATCAGGCCGAACAGCGCAAGCCCCCAGGCTCAGCGGCCCCGCGGGTGGCTGAGCGGCACCTCCGGAAAGAGAGGCGAAAGCATTGTCTAGAGGCCCTGCAGGAGTGGCTGGAGGCAAACCGGCGCCATCACTGAAAGACGTGCGCGCTTCCACGATCGAGGCCCCGGCACCCGGCCCCAGCCGTGAGATGCGATCCCACAGCTCTTTCGCCTTGCCTGCCTGGCCCAACTTGCCCAGCGTCAGAGCCTTCTCCCGGAGCACGGTCGGATGATCGGGCATGATCAAGTCCGCACGATCCAGAGCCTTCAAAGCACCTTCCGCATCGTTCAGCTCTCGCGATTGGGCCGCGACCTCAATCAATTCATCCACCTGCGCATTGCCCGTCTTTGGGATGCTGGCCGACGGAGGTGGCGAACTGGTCGCTATGGGCTTCGGAGATTGCAGGGGCATCGACGGACGAGGCGCGGGTAGTGAAGCGGAAGCTGTCGAGGGTTCCGACGTCTGACCCGGCAGAACTGGCAAAGGCGGCAAACCGTCCGCTGCTAGCGATGGCAGCGGCGGAAGCCCCGATTTCGCTACCGCTGAGATGTCAGGCAAAGGCGGCAGACCGGCAGCCGACGATGAAGTCGAGGGCACCACGGCAGCCTGTGCAATTGGCTGAACGGGTGGAATAGCTGGCGCAGCTGCCACCGTTGCCTTCACGGCTGCGGGGGCAGCCCTTGAGACCTCTGGTGCGCTACGAAAACGAGCCCACCCAGACTGAATCAAGGTGCCCAGCTGGACCAGCCCCAGGGCGCACAAAACGACCAGCGCGACCGAGGCGGCCGCGCTGCGTTCTGTTCCGAGAATGGCTTTAGTTTCTGCCATAACGTTGAAGCGACGGCGGCCCATGGTAGGGTCCGCGCGTTTTAGTGTCAATCCTGCAACCGACTTGTGCTGAAGTGAATCCTGTCTCCTTCCCCAGAACCTGTGGCTGGAGACCCATGCCTGCGGAACGGTCACCGTTTCAGCTGGCTTGTGAACTCTCCCATCTTCCCGGTCTAGTCTTGCTCGAAACAGCCACTTCCACCCGACAAGGAGGCCACTCGATGGTCACGGCCGCTCCTCGCCAGGTGATTCGCGGAAACATTGCCACCGACTGGCAGCGCGTCGCAAACGAAGTGTCTGCCCACTCCGTCGCCATCCCTGGGCCTCAAGGCGCCCCTGCGGGCGGCTTGTTTGGATGGGTGGGATTCGATGGCTCGTTCTGTTTCGGCGTTTACCCCGAGGTGCTGGTTTTCGATCACGCCAAACAGACCTGGATGGAGTTGGGTCAATTGAGCACTCATTGCGCCCCCCGAAAGCACGCGTCGGCTCCTCGGCTTCACTTTGAGCCACTAGTGCAACGTGATGTCTTTATCGCTGCCGTCGAAAGCGCTCAGGCCTACATCGCTGCGGGCGACATCTACCAAGTCAACCTTGCCCACCCATGGCGAGCCCAGTGGCCCGAGAGATCAGATCCTCTCGCCTTCTATCACAGTCTCCAGCAGTCCTCCCCTGCCCCCTTTGCGGCATTCCTCAGCCTTGATGGCACAGACGTTTTTTCGTCGTCGCCCGAGTGCTTCCTGCGCATGAGCGGGCGGCAAATTGAAACCCGCCCCATCAAAGGCACTCGTCCCCGATTTCCCTCCAATGCAGCTCAAGACCAGGCATCAGCCCGCGCTCTCGCCGCCTCGGTCAAGGAGCAAGCCGAGTTGCTCATGATCACCGACCTTGAGCGGAACGATCTGGGCCAGGTGTGCGAATTTGGAAGCGTGCACGTGCCCGAGCTTGCCTCCGTGGAAAGCTTTGCCCAAGTCTTCCACCTTGTGTCCACCGTCCGTGGAACGCTCCGCCCCGACGTCGATCACACCTCCGCCTTCAAGGCCTGCTTCCCCGGCGGATCGATCAGCGGTGCTCCGAAGAAGCGGGCTCTCGAGATCATTGCCGAACTCGAGAAGCATCCCCGCGGCCTCTACACCGGAGCCATCGGCTATTTTGGCTTCAATGGAGAGAGCCAGTTCAATATCGTCATCCGCACCGCCGTTCTTCAAGATCAAGTGATTACCTTTCACGCGGGGGCTGGCATCGTCGCCGATTCGGTGCCGGAGCAAGAGTATGTAGAGACTCTTCACAAAGCCGCCGGCATCCTCGGGGCGGCCAATCATGGGCCAAAAAAAATCCTCGTGTCTGCACGAGGCACACACGAGGATTGAATTCGTTGCACAGCTTTCGCTGCACTCCGAATGGACGCCTTAGATGGCGGCCTTCAGAGCGGACGAAGGCACCAGACGCACAGTCTTGGAGGCCTTGATCTTCATAGCTTCGCCAGTCTTGGGGTTACGGCCGGTGCGAGCAGCGCGCTTGGCAACCTTGAAAGTGCCGAAGCCGATGAGTTGCACATTGCCATCTTTCTTGATGCCTTTGGTGATGGCCTCAAGGACGGCTTCGAGAGCATCGCCAGCAGCGCGCTTTGAAGTTTCGCCGCCAAGAGTTTTTTGAACGAGTTCGATCAGCTCAGCTTTATTCATGTGGTGTGATGGAGTTGGTGTTGTCGGTTGTCTTGCAGCCCTGGCGAATCATGGTGGTGACCGCCGGGATTGGCGCGATTAATGGAAAAATCATTCTCCGGGTCAATCACAAACTCCCTATTTCACAGGCTTTTTTCGTCATGAACCCCTCCGAATCCCCTTCTTATGGGCTTTTGCCCACCTTCTACCTCCCGGAAACCGCACCAGACGTGCATCCGAGCGCTCTCATTCTTCCAGGCGCCGTCGTTTTGGGCGCAGCACAACTTGGGGCTGAATCAAGCGTCTGGTTTGGCAGTGTGATCAGGGCGGACATCAATCGCATCATCATCGGCGATCAAAGCAATGTGCAGGACGGTTCCGTGCTGCACGTCAGCGACGACTTCGCCTGCGTCATCGGCCAGCGCGTCACCATTGGACACCGTGCAGTCGTTCACGCATGCACCGTCCATGATGAAGTCCTCATCGGCATGGGAGCGATCATTCTCGATGGCGCCGAGATCGGAGCACGAAGCATCATTGCTGCCGGAGCCCTCGTCACCAAAGGAACCAAAGTGCCCGAAGGTTCCCTCGTCATTGGCTCCCCAGCCAAAATCGTCCGCTCGCTAAGTCTGGATGAGCAACGAGCCAATGCACGGCTGGCGATGAAGTATGTGGAAGTCTCCCGGCGCTATCGCGAGCTTGGCTATGGCATGAAGCCCTGAGTCTTCATCGCTGCCAGTTTGAGCAAAGCGATTACCGACATCCCGTCGCGGATCTCACCATTCATCGCCATCTCAATCGCCTTATCCAAGGGCACTCGTTTCACTTCCAGCTTCTCGGTTTCTTCCGGCGAAGCCTGATCGTGGCGGATGCCGTGAGCGACATACAAATAAGCCACTTCATTGGTGGTGGAATTCGAGAGCTGGATGTCGCCAGCGATCAGGTCGTAACGTTCGGCGACGATACCTGTCTCTTCGAGCAGTTCACGCCGCGCGCAATCCATCAATTCCTCGCCCTCAGGACATCCCCCTTCCGGAATCTCCCACTCGTAGCGGTGGTGAGTGTAGCGATACTGCCCCACCAGCCAGGTAAAACCCTGGTCATCAACGGGCACCACTCCCACAGCGCGGTTTTTGTATTCCACCACGCCGTAAATGCCTCGTCCACCGCTGGGATTGATCACCTGATCTTCCCGCACGCGAATCCACTTATTGTCATAGACCTCGCGGGTGCTCAGCGTGGTCCAGGGATTGATTGATTCGCTCATGGCTGTGTGGAGAGTTCTACACCATCGGCTGTCACCTTGACTGCCTTCACGCCCTGCATCACGGGCTTCAAGGCCTCCAGTTTGTGGTAAGGAGACAAGAGCTGGAATCCGCTGAACAACCTCATGAAGTCTGGGTTCACCTCTTTGCCAGGGATGGTGAGTGTCGCGATCTTGATGTCGGGTCCCACCTCCTTGACCAGCTCCACCTTAAACGTCGCCTCGCCAATGGCGTAGCGTTTGCCGCCTTCGAGAGGGTTCTTGTTCAGCGGCAGACAAACATCAGCAACCAACACACCCTCGGCAGCCTTGATGGCTTTCACCGCCATGATGTCGGCGAAGCTTCCAAAACCGGTGTCAGGAGCCAATTCAGCCACGGAGTTTAGTTCGGGCACCGAAAGTTGGATCGTGGCTGGCTTCCCGGCCTTCGCCGCTTCCGCAAAAGCAGCAAGCCGTCCCTTGAGAGACTCCACGCCCGCCGCATCGGGCTTCACCGCCACGGGCTTGACCGGATGATCGACGGTGAACTTGCCGATCTCCCGATCCATCGTCCGACCCACATGCACCACCCAAACGATGCCGCCGATGCCCATGCACGCGACGATCGTCATGATGGCGCACCCGAAGAACGGGTTGAACGGAGCTGTGGACTGCTTGGAAATCTTAGACATAGAGGGCTTGGGGACGCACCGCTTCAGCCACGCTCCCCTCTCCAGCAAGGGCAAAGTTCACGGCCCAAGGCCTTGCTGGCTCGCAGAGCCCACACGATTTCGGCGCACCAAATTCGGCCTTGCCAAAAAAGACTCGTCCCGTATTCTCCCGGCCCGTTTTTCCCTGTAACTCAACCTACACTCCACGCCATGTCCCTTCACAAAAGCCTCCGCGCAGCCAGTTCCGTTGGCAGCAAGCGTTCCGTCCTCAAGCGCGGCGAGCGCATCAAGCTCCTCAAGTCCCGTGGACAGTGGAAGGAAGGTCAACTCCTGACCAACCTGCCCAAGACCAAGCCCATCTAACGCACTGCCGTGCGACTTAACCGCTTCCTTTCTGTATGCGGCATGGGCTCGCGGCGTGGCTGTGAGCAGATCATCCTGGATGGCAGGGTGATGATCAATAACAAGCGCGTGACCGAACTCGGCACGCAAGTGCAGGAGGGCGATACCGTCACCGTGGACGGCAAGCCCTTGCGACAGCTCGATCAGGTCGTGATCGTCCTGAACAAGCCTCGCGGCTACATCTGCACACGATCGGACACTCATGATCGCTCAACGATCTACGACCTGCTGCCCGCCAAATTCCAGCACCTGCATCACGTGGGACGACTGGACCAGGACAGTGAAGGGCTGATCCTGCTCACCAATCGCGGAGATCTCTCCCAGCGGCTGACCCATCCCAGCGAAGGCGTCGAGAAAGAATACGAGGTCCGCACCGAGCGACCCGTGGATCAAAACTTCGTCTTCAAGCTGGTGGAAGGCATGGAGACCCCGGAAGGCTTCGCTCGCGCCGAGCGCGCCTGGCTTGAGAATCCCTATCTCGTGCATGTGGTGCTCAAGCAAGGGCTCAAGCGCCAGATTCGCATCATGTTCTTCCAGCTCGGCAACGAAGTGGAGCGCCTCGTCCGCATTCGCATCGGTGGCGTCCGCCTCCACGGCATCGGCAAAGGCAACTGGAAGCAGCTCACGGATGCCGAGATCGCGAGATTCCTCCAGACAGGCAAATCATCGCGGTCCTCACGCGAAGCCGTCACCATCACTCAGCGCGATGATGACGATGATCACTTTAAGCCTCTGAAGCCAGCAGAGAAAGCTGAGCGCGAGAAGCCCCAACGAAGTCGGCAGCCTCGTCGCAAGTTTGTCGCCAAAGTGTCCAACCCAAAACCATACATCCCCAAGGAGGTCATGGACCAGTCACGTCTTGCCAAGCCCGCCACCGAAAAGGCGGTCCCTTATGCAAAGCCTGCTAAAACAAAGGCATCCGGCGCCGGTGGGTTTAAGAGACGGACTGACACCAACAAATCCAAGAAGCCCTTGGGTAACAAAGGCAACGTGCGCCGTTCTCGCAGCGGAAAAACCGGCCGCTAAGCCGCCACACGCAGCCTGAACGGTGAGTGCCGAAACGCGATGGGCAAAGCACCACCAAGTTCGCCATCGAGCTGTAGCGCGGTCTGAGGTGCGGACTCGATAGTGAATTGATCGAGCTGCAGATACTCCAGGTCTTCGCTCGATTGATAACCATCGAGCAACGCACCACGCAGCACTTGCAGCCCATGCCAGGCATTGAAGCTCTCGCGCACGATCACCACGTCTAGCTTGCCATCGTCGAGCTTCGCGTCGCGGAACAAAGGGAAGCGGCCGCCGTAGTTGCGACCGTTGCCGATGAGCGCCAGACAGCCATGCGAATCTGCGCGGCCAGGAGCTTTGATGGTCACAGTGGGAAGCTGGCTGCGCAGCACTTGCACGGCCGCGATGGCGTAGGCGAGGGGACCGAAGCGCTTCTTCATCTGCCACGTCGTCGCCTTCACGATCTCTGCGTCCATGCCCACGCCGGCGAGCTGGACGAAGTAATGCTCGTTGGCCATCCACAGATCAATGTCGCGGCGCGCGCCGCTGGTCATCACGCGCCACGGGTTGATCAGGTCACGATGACTCGGGAATCCGATCTCGTAAGCGAAGACATTCATCGTGCCCGCAGGCAGCGTGCCGAGTGCGGTGTGAGTGGCGAAATCGGAGCGCGTGGCGTTCACGCGGCACAGGCCTTGCAGCACTTCATTGACGGTGCCGTCGCCTCCGGCGGCCACGACGAGTTCGCGGCCTTCGCGCGCGAGCGCCTCGGCGATCTCCGTCGCATGTCCCGCATACTGCGTGAAGTGCATCTCCGGTGCCGGGCTCAGGGCCTCCACGCACGCCCTCATGCGCGCCGCCTTGGTGCTGCGCGCCGCGGGGTTCATGATCACTGGAATGCGCTCGGCCATGCGGACGCCCCGATGAAAGCAACGCGATGCCCCAGGGCAATCGTTTGTTCGAGGCGCGGCGAGCTAGATGGCCACTGGAAGGAGATGGCGAGCAACGTCGATGGCGAGGGAGCCGCAGAGCGGCGCTCGATAAGTAGCCTGGCCTTTCAAGGCCGGGGACGCACCCGCCATGCGCAACGTGTCGCAGCGCGACACCCGACTGCGGGCGTTGGGCGCAACATGATCGTTCTCGCGGGTCGCTCTGCGACGCAGACTCCGCGCACCCTAGTCAACCCGGCCTTGGAAGGCCGGGCTACGCAACAGTCGCCGTCCTGCGGCTTATCCTAGCCCTTCGACCCTCGACCCTCACTCCAGTCCCAGCAGCTGCAAGCTGTCGCGATGAATCATCGCCTCGATCTGCGCCTCATCGAGACGTGGCAACGCAGTGCCGTGCAGCATGGCATTGAGCGCGCCGAGTCCCTCGATCGTGGCATCCACGGTGGTGAAGGGATAGTCCGTGCCGAAGAGCAGCTTGTGCCACACGCCGTATTCCTGCACGAGCATCAGCGATTGATAGAGCTGGAAGGGCCGATAGTGCAGCGCGCTGATGTCGGCATAGACGTTCGCGTGCTTGCGGATCACCGCGATGCACTCGCCTTCATACGGATGGCCGAGGTGCGCGAGGATGATCTTCACGCCGGGGTGCTTCACCGCCACGGGCTCGATCAAGCGCGGCAGCGTGCAGGCGAGCGGTGCCTGCGCGATGAAGGTGGTGCCGGTGTGCAGCAGCACGGGCAGGCCATGCTTCTCAGCATAGAGCCACAGCGGTTCCAACGTCGGATCATCGGGCATGAAGCCCGCATACATCGGTAGTAGCTTAATGCCACGCAGGCCTAGCGTCTGGTGACCAAACTCCAGCTCCTCCAACCAGCCGGGCTGCGTGGGATCGACGGAGAGGAAGCCGATCAGCTTGTCCGGCTGCTGCGCCACGTAGTTCGCGACGTAACGATCATCCACCCACAGGCCGCTGAGCTTTGCCTTGCCGCCGAAAACAATCGTCTTCACCGGCACGTTCGCGTTCGCGGCATAGTCCGCATACTTCACGGTGAGATCGACGGGCTTGCCCGCTCGTGCACGCTGCGCCTGCTGCATGAAGTCGGCATTGAAGCCGTTCGGGAAATCCCAGGCATGGCTGTGAACGTCGATGATCATGACACGGTGGCGATGAGTTCATCAAACCAACGGTCGGCCTGCGCACGAACTTCATCGGTCAGTCGATAGCCCACGGGGCCGCGCACGACGGTGTTCTCGAACACGCCTTGTCTGACGAGTAGATGCTTCTCGACCGCGAGGTAGGAGTCGAGCGTCGTTTGCAGTCCGATCAGCTTTGCCAGCGGTTCGTGAATGCGCTTCGCTGTCGCGAGATCACCACGCGCGAGTGCCCGCCACAGCGGCACGATCCCACGAATCAAATCCGCACCCGGCATGGTGCCCGCGAGCCCATGCGGAAACGTCTCCATCAGCGCCACACCACCACTGCCTTCAAAGCACAGCGCCCGATTCTGCGACACGGCTCGCAATTCCGCCAGTCGCTCCGCCAGCGGTGGAGCCTCCGGCTTGAACATCACTCGCGCGGGACCGAACTCCTCCATCAACCGCACCTGCAAGTCGATGCTCATCGGCCGCCCCACGTAGCCGCTCGCGTCCTGCACGATCAGCGGGATCGACACCGCGCTGGCGATGCGACGGTAGTAGTTCGCGATCTCGTTTTCATCGAGTGCGACCGCGATCGGCGGAATCGCCATCAGCATGGTTGCCCCGCTTTGCTCAGCGTGTTGCGCATGGCGCTCCGCGACCTTGCCTGACTCTGCACCCACGCTGACCACCGACGAGCCATGCCCTTGCACCGCCTGGCAAACAAAGCTGCACAGCTCGTCGCGTTCATCGCTGGCCAGCCGCAGAGTCTCCGACACCATCGCCATCACCACGCCATCCGCGCCTTGCTCAAAGAGCCAGTGCAGCTCGCGCTCGAGCGTCGGGTAGTCGATCGTTTCGTCGTCGTGGAAGGGAGTTTGGAAAACGGGGAGGAGCATGGTGTGAATTAGTCCGCCTCAATCGGCGTCACGGGATCAATGAACAACCAGCACGCGGCGGAGATAAGGTAGGTGCCTGCCGCGACCCACAGGGGCACGGACCAGTTGTGATCGAAATGGTTCAGCAGATACGGCGCGACCACGGGGCCGAGCGCGCCGCCGAGATTGCCCATCATGTTCATGCTGCCGGAGAGCGAGCCCGCAGCCTTGCCGCCGACATCCATGCACGCGCCCCACGAGCACGGCATCGAGAGGTCATTGAAGAAGCCGGACACGCCCATCGCGATCATCGCGAGCACGGGATTGCCGAGCATTGAAGACGCCACCAGTAAACCGCCCGCGCCCAACATTCCGAGCACACCGACCCAGCGTCGTGCGCGACCCAGACCGCCCGCGCGATCGGTGAGCTTGTTCGCCAGCCAGCCGCCGGCGAAGCAGCCGATGCCACCGAGGAACAAGGGCAGTCCGCCGAGAATCGCGGTCATCTTTTGATTCGGATCAAGATGCAGCGCCTCGGTCATGTAAGTGGGCAACCACGTCACATAGAAATACCAGACGTAGCTGATGCAGAAATAGTAGAGCCACAGTAGCAGCACGGTCGGGCTGGAGAGGAACTTGCCCCAGGGAATGGTCGCGTGGCTGTCCAGGTTCTTCGAGGCATCATCGAGCAGTGCGAGTTCGGCCGCGTTGACCGATGGATGATCCTTGGGGTTGTCTCGGAACCACAGATAAAACACGACCGACCAGATGATGCCGAGCGCTCCGAAGATCACGAACGCGTGCTGCCACTTCACGAACTGCAACACCCACAGCACGAGCAGGGGAGTGAAGGCACCGCCCCAGCGCGCACACAGCCAGGTGATGCCCTGTGCCATGCCGCGCTCCTTTTGCGGCAGCCAGATGGTGAACATCTTCGTGATGTTCGGGAAGGCACCGGCTTCACCGGCACCGAAGAGGAAGCGACACACTAACATGGTTGTGTAGTTCCACGCATAGCCTGTCGCTGCTGTGAAGATCGACCACCACGTCACCACGCGCATCAGCACGCGACGCGGCCCCATCTTGTCGCCGAGCCAGCCTCCTGGAATCTCGAACAACGCATACGCGAGCGTGAAGGCGCTGAAGATGTAACCCATCTGCTCCTTCGTGAAATGCAGGTCCGCCTGGATCAGCGGTGCTGCCTTGCTGATGCAAACACGGTCGATGTAAGTGATGATGCCGAGGGTGACGGCGAAAAGGATGACGCCGAAGCGGGTGCGGGTGGCGGGCATGGTGGGGCGATCTATACGCTACACGAGGCGGATCGTATCACTGCCCAGCTCGATCTCGGGAGGTATCTGGCCGACGAAGCGAGCTTCGAGCCCGATCGCCTCGAACATCTTCGTGATGCTGCGCTGGGTGACCTCGGCGGGATTGTCGATCTCGAAGTAAACGAGGTCATGGCGCACATCGACCTTGTAGCGGATGCGCGGCATCATATCCATCTGGCTCTGCAATTGCAGAACGTTGTCGCCATCGCGCAGGCCACAGGCATAGACTTCGAGTTCGATCATGTGTGCGAGGCTATCGGATCGGGCCACGGCATCCAAGCCAAAAGTCATGCCATGAAGCGAAAGCAATCCGGGCTCGCTGACGTTCAAGCAAGCCCATGATCCGCACCTCGCTCACCCTCTTGCTGGCCAGCCTTGCGCTAGCAACCTTCGCTGCCGACAAGCCCAACATTGTCATGATCATCTCCGACGATCAGGCGTGGACCGACTACGGCCTCATGGGGCACAAGCAGATCGCAACGCCAAACATCGACCGCCTTGCGAAGGAGTCGCTCACCTTTACTCGTGGCTACGTGCCCAGCAGTCTGTGCTGCCCCAGCCTCGCCAGCATCATCACGGGGCTGTATCCGCATCAGCACAAGATCACGAGCAATGACCCGCCGATCCCCGCTGGCATGAAGCCGAAGGGCTTTCAGCAAAGTTCAGCCTTCAAGCAGGGACGCGAGAAGATGATCCAGTTCGTCGAGGCCGTGCCCACGCTACCTCGATTGCTGATGCAGAACGGCTACAACACTCTGCAAACAGGCAAGTGGTGGCTGGGTGATTTCAAGCACGGTGGCTTCACGCATGGCATGACGAAAGGCGGGCGCCACGGAGACCAGGGGCTCGACATTGGACGCAAGACCATGCAGCCGATCTATGACTTCATCGCGGAATCCAAGAAGGCGGACAAACCCTTCTTCGTCTGGTATGCGCCGATGATGCCGCATGATCCGCACACGCCACCCGCAGCGTTGTTCGAGAAGTATTCCAAGCTCACCGACAGTCCGCATGTCGCGCGCTACTGGGCGATGTGTGAGTGGTTCGATCAGACCATCGGCGACCTCTTGAAGCACCTTGATGAGCAAGGCCTCACGCAGAACACCATCATCACTTATGTCTCAGACAACGGCTGGATACAGAACCCCAACGCACCTCGCTACGCCGACAAGTCGAAGCAAAGCCAATACGATGGCGGTCTGCGGTCGCCGATCATGGTGCGCTGGCCGGGCAAGCTCGCGCCAAAGACTTCGGATACGCCCGTCATCTCGCTAGATTTCTTCCCTACGCTGCTGAAGCTCGCAGGCATCGCTGCTCCGAAGACGCCTGGAGTTGATCTCACCGATGACGCCGCCGTCGCTGCGCGAAAGGTGATCCAGGGTGAATGCTTCACGCACAACTTCGTGAACATGGACGAGCCCGCGACTTCGCTGCGCTGGCGCTGGATGCTCCAAGGGAATATGAAGGTCATCGTTCCCGGCGCTGCCGAGAAAGAGGCGAAGCCTGAGCTTTACGACGTGCTCGCTGATCCCTTCGAGGAGAAGAATCTGGCGACGGACAAAGCCGATGTGGTCAGAACGATGACCGCTGCGCTGGATGCGTGGTGGACGCCGTGACGTTCAACCTGTGACGCTACTCACTCCGCGTCGCCTCGATCACACCGGGCGGCGCTTTCACTTCGCGGCAGGACTTCACCACAGCACCGATCGCGAGCAGCAAGATCACGCCGATGATCAGGTAAATCTCCGCCGCTGTGAAGATGGAGCGCATTGCCTGGAGTTACTTCAGCGGACGCGCAACCATGATGCCAGCATTCGTCTTGTAGCGTGCGACGTATTCGCTGAGGCGTGAGTCGATGACCACCTTGCCGTAGTTGCGCGGTGCACTGGCATGCATGAAGTGCGGCACGCCGTTCTGGATCAGGATGAGCCCGACATGCGAAGTGCCGAAGGCGCTGCCATCGCGGCTGACAATGCTGATGATGTCGCCGTTGCGAAGCTGCGACTCGATCGACGCGATGTTGCGCAGTGGAATCATTGGCAGTGGCCGGCCACGCAATCCGGCTTCCAACTTGGCGATGCCTGCGCGGTTCTCAGCGCTGTTCTTCATGTAGCGGTAGCCGCTGGCATTGTTGGTCATCTCCGTGGCGGCATTGCTGACGTTCATGGCACCCAGGCGACGCGTCAGGTCCTTCACGTAGCCGCGTCGTTCATTGTCGCGCGCCCAGTCTTCCAGGTAATGCAGCCGGGAGAGATACGAGCCTGTGCACTTGCCGTTCCAGTAGCGATCGACTTCGATGAAGTAGAGCAACTGAGCCGGTGTCCAGCGTGGAGGATCGAGGTCCATCATGCGCGCGAAGGCGAGCGACACTTCGAAGAAGGTCCAGCAATCGAGTCCATCGAGGTTCACCGATGGTGCCTCGACGCGGTCGTCTATCTCCAGCGTGAAGCCTTTGTAAGGCGTGCCCACGAGCGCCTGACCAAACCACACGACACGATCGCCGATGGGCAGCGCCTTCAGGTCGCGTGCCTTCGGCTTGGCGAGAGCGACGAGCTTGTTGAACTTGTCTTCGCCTTTGAAGACGGTGCTGAAGGGAAGCTCTGCCCGAGCGATGGAGATTGAGAAGATGAGAGCCGTGATGAGCCAGCGCATGGTCGGGATGTTAACGCTGTCTTTGCCGCAGGCTCAAGACCGAACACAACTCGTCACGATTCGGTGATTGAATCCGACAGCCCTCGCGACCTATACTTGCTCATGCGTCGCCCTCGCCAGTTCCCTCTGCTCTGCTTCATCATCGCGATGATAGCGCCGCTGGCGATGGCAGAGACTTTCACGGGTAAGGTGGTGGCCATCGGTGATGGCGACTCGCTCACAGTGCTGACTTCCGGCCAGAAGCAAGTGCGCATTCGACTGGAAGGCATCGACGCACCGGAGTCGAAGCAAGCCTTTGGCTCCACCTCGAAGAAGTCGCTCTCGGAGTTGGCGTTCGGTCGTGAGGTGAAAGTCGTCGCCAGCACGACGGACGACTACGGTCGCAAGGTCGCGCAGGTTTATCTGGGCACCTTTTGGATCAACCTCGCCCAGGTGGAACGCGGCATGGCCTGGCACTACACGCATTACAGCAGCGATCCGCGACTGCACGCCGCCGAGGCCTATGCGCGGAGTTTGAAGTTAGGTCTCTGGTCGGGTATGAATCCCACGCCCCCATGGACTTACCGTCATCGCCGCTGAGTTCATTACACCCCATCATCCCATGAAAACCGCACTCGCCATCGCTGCCCTCATCGCTCTCGCTCCGTCGCTTCGCGCGGACTGGGTGATCATTCAAAACACCAAGGCTCTCGGCAAAGACAGCCAGATGACCATCAAGGTCAAAGGCGATCACATCCGCAATGAAATCGGTCAGAAGATGACCGTTTTCATGGATGTTTCCAAGGGCACTTCAAAGATGTTCATGCACGAGCAGAAGATGGTGATGAAGATGAACGCGGACTCCATCAAGGCCGCCGCTGGGCTCGCGAACAAATTTCTTGGAGGTGGGAATGACACGCCGGCCAAGCCCAAAGCAACGGGCGAGAAGGTGAAGGTCGGCGAGTGGGAGACCGAGGTTTACACCTGGGAAAGCAAGATGGGCTCGGGCAAGTTCTACGTGGTGAAGAGTTTTCCGAAGTTTGAAGAGCTGAGCCAGGCCATGGATCGCATCACCAAGTCGATGAGCAATCCGATGTCCGCCATGTTCCCGAGCTACCACGACTTCCCTGGTATGATCGTGAAGTCCGAGATGACCATGATGGGTCAGCTGAGTTCCACCGAACTGGTGTCGGCCAAGGAAGAGCCGGTCGCCGATGCTGACTTCGTGGAGCCCGAAGGCTACCAGGAAATGAAGATGCCGACGCTGCCCGGTGGACTGGGCAAGTGAGCCTGCTCACTCAACGAACCGAAGCGAGAAGACATCGGCGTCCTTCATCGCGAAGCGCACTCGAATCGGCTTGCCCGCGAGTGCGCTGACATCGCTGCCGCCTTTCCAGTAGATCGTGCGCTTCAGAGAGTCGCCGAAGGTCTCCTCGCAATCGTCGAGCGCGAATCCGCTCACAGCTTTGCCCGCTGCGTCCTGAAGCTCCACACGCACACTGCCAGCGGCGGAGGTGGAGAAGTTCAGCACCAGATGCTTGCCGCTGAAGGTGACGGGCTTGGTCACGAACTCGCCGCCGCTCATCGGTGCGTGAACGGACACGAAACCATCTCGACGAATCGAGTAGCGGCGCAGTTCGCTGCTTGTGCCCGTCCAGTAGTTCTCGCCTGCATACAGCGAGAACTCATCCGGATCGCCCTCCAGCGCAGCCTTGGTTGGCACGATGTGCCACGCGATGTATTGCTGCCCGTAGTGCCAGGTGCCCTGACGCTCTAGGCCGGGACGAAGGAAGGCTTCATTCCAGCGATGGAAGGTGTTGCCATCGCGGCTCGTCATGAGCAGTCCCTCGGTGATCGCGAGACCGTAGCGCGCGTTGATGCTGGCACGCATCTCACGGTGCTCGCGCTCCGGCAGCGCACGCATCGACTCGCTCCACGCCGTGCGTTCGACATAGCGCGTGGGGAAGCCGATGAGGATGTGCGGCGCACCGGGATACGGCTTCACCACGTTCGTGTAGAGCTGCTCCGAAGGTGAGTCCGTGTAGGCCAGATCGCGCTGGTTCTCCCAGTGGATGAAGTCCTTCGACGTGGCCGTGCGGATGGCGCGATGGCCTGACGGTTTCCACTCCTTGTCGTTGGTCACGCCCCCGGTGAAGTAGCGCCAGTAAGCGCGATACTCACCACGCGCGCCGTCCCAGAAGGCGAGGTTTTGCGAGTCAAACGCCCCATCGGTGATCACCGGCTTGTCACTCATCGGCGACCAATGAATGCCATCGGGCGACTTGAAGGCGAGCAGGCCCTTCGTTGCACCGCTGAGCACGAAGCCTTTGTATTTTGCGTCCGCAGTCGCGTTCGGGTTCTCGTCCTTCGCCAGCGCGATGTGACCCGCGTCGATCTTCACTCCCTGCCACTCACCGGAGGCGAGCACGATGTTGTTCTCCTTCGATCCCTGGAACTCCACGATGCCCAGCTTCGGCTTCACCCAATGAATGCCATCCGTGCTCTCCGCATAGCAGGTGTAAAGCGGGTGCGCATTGGTGCTCAACGTGGCCTTGCCCTTCGCGCCCGGCTTCACATCGAGATGCCACGCCTTGTAATACATGCGGTAGCGGTCGCCGTCCTTAAACACGCTGTGATACCCCGTGCCCGATCCCTCCCACGGCGCGTCATGCACGATCGCCGTCTCCCGTGCCACCGGATGATGGAGCAAGAGTTCCGCCTTGCCGCTGAAGGAGTCGATCAGGGCACTATCGACCAGAGGCTCCAATCGTGAGCCGATGGCGATGGGTCCGGCGGCGAAGACGCTGTTGGTAATGACGAATAGGGCTAAATGCATCAAGCGCATACCGGCGATACGTATTGCTGCATGGATCTGTTTCCACCAGTAGAAGCGAGTCTATTTCGTCCAGGGCAATAGCCAAATTATGCGACTCCAGGGCAGCTATGAATTCCATTCAATCGAACCCGGACTCCCACTCGTAGCGATGAAGCAGAAAGAACTGAGCTGTGATGGACGGCAGGTATGCCTCCATGGCGGCTCGATCATCGGCGAACGCTAGCAAATCAGATCTATCCAGGATGGCAATATCGTCCCTGTAGTCTGCTGCCATCTTCCGATCCACTTCATGCATCCGTCCCGTCTCCCGGACTTTGTGGAAGCTGATCGAAACCGGCACTTCACCCAGAACTCTGTAAGAGCCTTGTCGCCATTCGATGGCGATGAGATTGACTGACGAAGACATACTCAGGCAGTAACCTCCTTCTGCTCGCGAATCACTTCCAGTGCCCGTTGTTCATCCGCCGCAGTGACCTCAAGAGCCAAGGTCGTCGAGCTTCCCAGTTCTATGCAGAATCCACCCGGTGGTTCTGGATCTGGAACGAGGCGTTCGGTGTCTCTCGATTCGGTCTGACGTTGATAGCGAATACCTGCTTTGGAGAGTGCTGCTTCTGCCTTGTCGAGCGCCTGGATAGCAGTCCATCGTTCGGAGCTTTCATCCCCATGGAACACCGCGAAGACCCGGATCCATTTCTCGGCCTGCTGAGCCAATCGGCGGCCCTGTTCTCGCTCGAGTGCCTCTATCTCCTCGCGGGCGGCAGCCCATGAAGATTTGCTCGGGACGCGAGGTTCCATTTCTGGGAGTCGAGGCTTTTTCAGGTGGTGGAGTTCTGCATGTCTGCGGTCCAATTCTTTGCTGTGTTCTTCAGTCGTCATAAGGCTTGAATGTGAAGGGATCGTTACCCCTGAATTTTTTTGATGATGGCAATGATGAAGGCAATGACGCCGACAATGATCAATGTGGGAGCCAGCCGCCCAATGATTCCACCCATGATTCCAAAAACACCGCCGTAGAGGATGGCGTTGATCACGGGACTGGTGGGGTCTTGGAAATAACCGTAAACCGCCCCTCCGATGAGGCCGACCACGCAGCCAATGCCCTCAAACACCCGTTCGATGCAGCCTCTTTGTTGTTGCTGACCTTTTGCCATTGGCAGTTGCTTTAGAACTTTAGCCAGAGTTTGTCCCAACGCTGAGACACGTCAGAATCCGAGAGGTCTTCGAACTCCTTAGCATTGCGTGTAGCTACAAACCGACACCATTTCAGGGTGAGTTGCCATCCGGCGATGCCCCACAGAACGATGTTTGCTGGAGGCAAAGGCAGTAAAAGCAATGGCACAGTCAGTAGAAACGACATGAATGCAAATTCTGCTTTTTTTGCCGGACGCAGGGAAAGAGCGGCCACCCGTTTCTCCCGCACCGCACGCCTTACACTCACAAGGACTTGCTCCCAGGCGGCGAAGTAGCCGCTCTTCTCCAACTCAGACCAACATTCTTCATTCGCCTGCCGCTCAGCGAATTCCTTCATTGCTAATTCCGAGGCGTTGGACTCACATAGCTTAATGAGTTCGTGAACGAGTTTTTCATAGTGATTGCGGACTGCGCCGCTCGGTTGATGAGCGCTAATGAAGAAAGGGAGCACTTTTTGAGCTTCGACAGCACATGCTCGCGTTTTCTCCTCGGTCCACCCTTCACTCCTAGCGAACTCGACCAAGCGGTTAACCGCTTCTTCAAGCGTGCCCCCATTCGCGATGACGCGACGTGCCTCCTCAAAGGCGTTCTGATAGCTTTGGGTCAGGTTTTCCATTGGCAAGTGAAGCTCTCGTCCTAACTCTCCCTCACGCCGTTGGTGATGACTTCAAAACCACAAGCACCCGCTTGATGGCAGACCAGTGTAGAATCCAAAACACTAGGAAGATAGGCAGCAAGATGGGAAGCACAGACAGCAAAGCCGAAACTCCAGTGGCTATTCCAAGCCCGCGCCCAAACCCCTGATCGACCTTCAGTCCACGTCTCACGAATTCGTTCTTCAATGAGTTTGCCAGCAAGATAGTCGTGATGAAAACGGTGACATTCGAGACTATCGGAATGAGATTCAGCCAGATGACCCATGGTGCCATTTCCTGGCTGTCTGGATGACACTCTTTTAGCGCCTTTTGAAGTGTAAGCAGATATAAGACAAAAGCGGCGATCAGCCCGCACAGTAACAAAGCCCCGAGGCCGAACATGAGCAGTTCGGGTAATCCAATCGGACCCAAGTTCTTTGTTTCGGCCAACATGATGGTTGTGCTAGTTTTCATGGAAGCGTGCTGGCTGGATCAGTCGATAGAGAGCTTAGTGCCCTGGAATCCTTTGGGCGCTGTGAAGTAGCCGAACACTTCAACCTCTGACTGAGCATTTACCTGAATGGAATTATTGAAGGATGGTGTCGCTCCGACCATCCAGCCCAGCACAATTAGCGTATAGCTCTGGCCACCCTCCCCACTGCTAACCCGGAGTTGTGAAGCACTGACTGCCGCAGGCGTTTTCGCGGTGTTTTGGAGCGTGATTTTGATGGCTTGCATTTGATAACCAACTAACTCAGACCCAGCTACCAGAGCCAATGCCGCTGTCATGTCGTCTCCGGAGCGCATTGCGCCCTGCCAGAAGCGCAAACCACCATCGGCAGTGGCATCACGCCAAGCCTTAATAGTCGGTTTCGCCTGAGGAGCAAACAGGTCGCCCATGATGCCCTTCGCAGGGCGAGGCGAGTTGGGCTCGGCTGGCTTACCAAGATCATCGATTTCTTTAATGCCCGTCTTCCCGGGTTTCCTCAAAAGTTCATTTGCTGCCTCTTGGGTTGGAAGTTGAGAGGTCTGAGCCGATCTCAGACGCGCTTTATCAATCAACCCCTCAGGTGGGGCAGGAAGTTTTGACGATATAGCCGGCGCATATGACGAGAAGCCAGCACTGCTTGCAAAGGCTGTTGTGTCTTTCGAGGCTGCTGCTCTTTGCTTGCGTATGAACTCGGCGAGCGCACCCCGTAATTCGTCCGGGCTAGCGTTTTTCTTTATAGCTTCTGGTAGCAGTGCAGGGAGCAAAACCAGTTGGATATTGTGTTTCCAAGCAATCGCAAAGGTATATAGCCCTATGTGATCGCCAGTCCCTGGTCCAACTGCGCGTTGGCACCAAACCGTCTGCCCGTCAATTTCGCAAACGGATACCTCTGCCTCTGAGGTCGAATAGGTCTCTTTTCCTGGCGTTGAATTCCAACTTACGGTGTTTAGTCGGGCAATCCGGTCATTCACTGGTTCAAGTTGAGAGTAGCTGGCGCTACCTGGTTCGGGATTGGTCACCGTTTGAATCCACACGCCACTCCACTCCGCTGGTGGCGCGCGACGTCCGTCGGGTGCGTTTTCGTAGCAACTGCTTAACCCGATTGTTAGCAGCAGAATCGAGATCAGATATGAGTTATGTTTCATAGAATATGAGGGTGAAAGTGCGGTGGCAGTTTGTTAATCAATGGGGAATCGCCCCCGTTCGCGTGCCAAAGCGTCTTCGTGACTTTGGTCTAAGCTGCTTCCCATGGCGTGTATTCTGTCTTCGTTCTCTTCGAGCCAGCGAAGGGAGTCAGCATCGCCCAGAGCGGCCCGTTGTCTGTGAATGGCTACATCCGCAGTCATTGCGCCATGCATCAAATCAGCAAGGCCGGAGACACCCGCCCGCCCCCAACCGTGATCCGGTATTTGGGCATACGCCTGCTGTAAGGGATGGTAGGGATTGTGCGAATAGCGCTGCCATGTGTCTTCCTGGCCGCTATCGTTGCGGACGTAAAGAGTATTGCCATCTTCGCTGAAACGATAGGCTTGCCAGGCATCAGGCTTGCCAAAGCCTGTAACATGGAGCTGCCCATCTATCGCCTCCCATTGCACGCTTGTCTGTGACATGCCTCTGCCGGAGTGGACCAGCATAATGAGGCTACGGTTCGGTAGGAACTGATATACCCCGCGCATGCGCCCAATCCCTTTTGCCCATTGATTAACCATCCAAATACCAACCAAGTGTTGCTCCTCGACAGTGAGTGGGCGAGGCGGAATGCTCGCGCATCCGACGAGCAAAAGCGCTGCAAGCGTGGCGAGTATGGTCAGTGGGGAGTGTCTCACGTTTGATTGGGGTGCCAAGACACAACCGCTTACCGGAATAGAGATTCGCGGTGACACGCGAATTTTAGTTTTTTCACGCGCGACAGCTCTTGGGCCAAAGTCTCAATGTCCAGCGATAACAGTCGCAGCGAAAATAGTTCTGCAAGCCGGATCGGTTCTCCAATTATTGGTCCGCTATGAAGGACTTGCCCAGGTGCGTGTAGCGCTGGGCGAGCAGCCATTTCAGTTCTGCATTGAGAGTGGCGAAGCGCGGATCTGGCTGGAACATCGCGGGGTCGAGCGCGGCAGGGACAGTGGCCCAGGTCTGGAAGTAGAGGTGCAGGCTGGCCTCGCCTTCGGGGAGGGTGGCGATGGCTTCGGTGAGGTGCTCGGTGAGTTGGTCCACGCGGGCAGCCTGCTCGGCGGTGGGCTGGGTGAAGGCGGTGCTGACGAAGTAGCTGCTCATGATCAACCGATAGATGTGGGTGACCGCTTCACGCGCGGTGATGCGGCGAAAGATGGCATTCTTGAGGAACTGGTGGCCTTGAGGCCTCTCGGCGATGCCGTTGAGGCTGCGGATGAATTCGTCACCGATCATGAACTGGGAGATGAAAAGGCTGCGGGCGGTATTGGCGGTGCTGCTCGTCTTTCCCCTGCCCATGATCTCTGTGATGACCTGGGTGCAGGTCTCGCGCGTCCAGGTGCGGGCGGCCGTGTGCAAGAGGATGAGGTCCGTGAGGTGCAGGGCGCTGCGGCCCTCGGCATCAACGTCAGTCTGTGTGGCTTGCTGCCAGGCGATCTGAGCTTCGGCGGGCTGACCCAATTCCTGACGGATCATGCCTTCCAGCAGCCAGCCTGCGGTGAGGATACGTGCGTCAGCTTTGGAGTTACCATGAGCCTCCTGGGCAACATTGAGAGCCTGGGATAGCTTTCCAGTTCGGGCCAGCACACGGCCGTCCTCTTGCTGGGCGATGGCACGATAGGTTGGATTTTGGGGATAGGCCTCAGACCACCCTGCCAACGCCCTGCGTAGGTCTGCCGTCTTTTCGCTGCGGCTGATGCGTGTCCAGTGCTCCAAGGCGACTCCAGCGACATCTTGGCAGGTTTTATCCTTGGTCCAGATGCCCGGAGACTTCAGACCGTCATTGAGCATTCGACGGCTCAGGTCGTCGAGTCCGCCAAAGTGCAGAGGCAGAGCCAGAGACACAGCTGTCTCCGGGCTGCTGATGGCCATGATGGCAAAGGCCTTCGCGGCTTCATTCAGTGCCGTTACATCACGTCGGAGGGCATTGAGGCCATGGCCAACACTTCGATAGGCCTTGAGGATGACACTTTGATCTTTGCTGGAGATAGTGGCCTTGAGCTGAGGGGCAATGTCTTCGCGCTGCGGCAATCTTGCCAGATAGGGCCTGGCAGCGGTCGGGCCGCCAGTCCTCGCCGCCGTAAGCCAGAGCGGATAGGTGCTGAGCTGCTGCCAGGCACTGGGGGAGCCCTGGCTGATCTTTTCCCACAGGGAGTGGGCTGCGGCGCTATCCCCCTGTTTTCCCAGGCAGCGGGCGAGCTTGTAGCTGGCCTCGGCACTCAAGGCGGGATCGCTGAGCAGGCTCTCGTAGAGGCGCTGGGCATCGCGGAAGGCATCCTGGGAAAAGAGCACATCCGCCTGCTCCATGGGGCCAGCGCCCCCCGCCGACCGAGTGCGCACGATCATCTGGCGCAAGCCGAGGCTAGGAGGCCAATAGAGGTCCATCGAGTTGCTGCCAGCCGCCGATGTGAAGGCAAACAAATCTTCGATGCTCGTGGACCAACGTCCGTCGAGATCGACCGTGAGCCGCCGGTCCTCGATGCGTGTGGTAAGTGTGCAGCCCCGGATTAGCACGCTGCTGTCAGGGATATATGTGGCCTGATCAAAGGTTCGGGAGCGGTCACGGCTGCTGAATAGCACATAGCCTTTTGGATCGAGGTTGGATAGATCCGGGAGTAGTGCTCGCACGGCACTCGGAGCATGTGCCAGCTTGAAAAGATAAACATCGAGCCGGAGGGACTGGCACTGGTGGCTAACACGCAGCCGCCTAAACTTGGCGGCATCTGCCTGGAAGGTCATGGATACCTCGATGGGGCTGCGGGCATCATCCAGCACGCGGATCTGTGGGGCATCGCCCTCCAAGTCCGCAGCAAGCCCTGTTTCAGTCCGGGTATGAAGCAACCCGTCTCGCACCTGCAACCTGGAGCGTGGGAACAGGCCCTGGAGATCGTCGAAGGGCGCGGCGATCTGGGCACGTGTCTCCCAGCGCCCGAGGCGCTCGGCGAGCAGTTGATCGAACGCCGCTGCCTGTGGATGTTTTTGACTGCGCAGCCAGGGCAAGGCCGCATCGCGCAGCCATTCGAGCTGTGATGATTTGAAGTCGCCACGGCGCAACGTGTTCTCAAAGTCTCCCGCCACATCTGCACACAGCAGAGTCGAGTGCCGGGCTGCCAACGCAGGATCATCGACAGCCAGGAGCGCGATCTCCGCCTCTGCCGCCTGAAGGCTGCTGCGCGTCCAACCCTCCTGCCGGTAGGCGGCGGTAAGGCGTGCCTCAATCTCCCGCTGGTGACGCTCATTCCCCGCGCGCAAAATGCCCCAGCCGGCCAGCAGTGCCAGAAGCAGGCATGCAGCCAGCGCGATGGTGAGCGCGGGCTTTCGCTGCGCCTGACGAACGAGGTGTGCCATTGTGGAGAGCGGTCGTGCGGTGACAGGTTCTCCGGCAAGGAAGTGATCCAGATCATCCGCCAGCTCGGTGCCGCTGGCGTAACGATCGATCGGGCGATGGGAAAGGGCTTTGAGGCAGATGCTCTCCAGGTCGCGCGGCACGTCTTTGTTGATGAGCGAAGGGCGGGCAGGGGCCACTTCGTTCTGATGCCGCTGGATGATCTGCGGCAACTCGCCGGGATGTGGCAGGATGTGGGTGAGCAGTTCATACAAAGTGACGCCGAGGGCATACACATCCGTCGCGGGAGTGATGTCGCCGCGGGTGCGGTCGAGCTGCTCGGGGGCCATGTAGGGAGCTGTGCCGAGGGCTTCGTTGGTGAGAGTGAGCGGCAGCGTGTCGTTGATCTTGGCGATGCTGAAATCGACGATCACAGGCTGATGCGTAACGGCGCTGACGAGGATGTTCGCGGGCTTCAGATCGCGATGAATGACGTCGAGTGCGTGGAACCAGCCGGTGGCGCGGGCGACTTGGGTGATGAGTTCGACTCGCTTCGTGAGGCTGAGCTGATGGGTGTCGCACCACTTGCGCAGGTTGAGGCCTGGGATGAACTCCATCACAAGGCAGGCGTGCGCGTCGCTCACCTTGAAGTCGATGATGGGCACGATGTGCTCGTGCTGGCCAGCGTCGCGCAGCTTGATCAAGGTGGCGGCCTCGATGTCCAGCCGGGCGAGCAGATGATCGTCGCCAGACTTGCTGGGATCGAGGGTCTTGAGCGCGACGATGCGGTCCGTGCCGCGTTCGCGCGCCCGCCAGACCTGCCCCATGCCGCCGGAGCCGATGCGTTCGAGTAGTTCGAACCGATCGGACCAGCCAAGGTCAGTGAGCCAGGAGGGAGCAGGAGATGTCGATGAGGGAGGCGGCATCGAAAAGAGTGGGCGATGAGATGAATGGAGATGGCGTCCTGATCAACGATGAAACCTGGGTGCTTGTTGTCGCGACACGCACACTTCGATTTTGTCTGTCACCACCGAACACCGATCCGGTAGGCGACGGCATTTCTACTTATGCTTGCATCATCGCATCGCGTTCCTGCACGCCGACGAATCGCACCTTTGACAGAAGCACAGGTCATGACTGAGTCAGCGCGCTTGTTCCCCATCACATCACACACACTGATCCAGTGCATCCAGCAAGGTGATGCAAGCGAACGCCAGCTCTCCCTGGCCAAGTTTTGCACCCTCTACTATCCGGCGATCTATGGGTTCGCGCGAATGCGGGGGCTGTCGGTGGATGATGCACAGGACCGGGTCCAAGATTTCTTTGTCGAAGTGGTTCGCGATGACTTGCTGGCGAAGTTTGATCCGGAACGGGGCTCACGACTGAGTTCGTGGTTAATGACCTGCTTCAAGAATCTGGACCTCAATGAGCGCGCCAAGGCTGGAACTCGAAAGCGCGGAGGGCAGCATGAGTTTGTGTCGTTCGACACCGACTTCGCGGAGCGCTGCCATCACATCGCCCATGTGTGGCATCTCACCGAAGACTCTGCTCAGGACCTGGCCCTCGCACTGTCACTCTGGAGATCCGCCGAGATGCGGCTTCGAGCACGCTACCTCGGAACCAGCAACGAGTCCCTTGTGAGTGATCTGCTGCCCCTGGTGCTGGCGCCTAGATGGCCAGAGGCTCCAGCGCTCACGCAGGAACAGATGGCCAGCAAGCATGGCACGACAGCTGTGCGGCTGAAGGCGTTTTTCAATCGCACGCTGAGAGCACAGGCAGAGAGGTTTTTTGCTGAAGAAGCCGCGCTGGCCAATCCCGGCATCACCGCCGAGGAAATCAGCGAGCTGTGGCGGATGCTTCGTCATCATGCGGAACGTGCTACATGATCGAGAACCATCGTGGTCCGTTCACTGGACATGTTTCTCTTTGAGTCAGCGAATGATGGAGAAGCACTTCTCCAGGTCCGGGAGATGACTTGGCTGGAGCCTTCGGTGAGCGAGGCACCTCATCACTGCGCGATGACGTCCACACGCCCCGCCAGGACCGGAGAGGTAGTGAGCGTTTCGCCACTTTGCGGCAACTTGGGTAAGGTGAACCAACCGTAGGCCGTGTTGCCCAGGTGCGGAATCATGAGGGCATAGTAAGAGGCCGTGCGAACGTAAGGAGGCGTCGCGGGATCGGTCAGCCGGAAGGAGCCGGTGCACAGGCCTGTGGCGAGGTTTGCGCTGCACGTGATGAAGCACACGTTGGCAAGGCTGTCGAAAGTTCCAGCGCCGGTCGTCGCGAGGGTGAAGTTCTGCGTCAGTGACGAACTCTGCGCGGCGGTCTCTGTGCTGCCACGTGCGATGGCGATCCTCCCGTTGCTCGTCTTGATCGTCCATCCGGCAGGCAACTGTCCGCGCGTGGTGGCAGTCCATCGCGACCCGACCCAGGAGACATCCGGAATATCGAAGCCGGCTGCGTAAAGCCGCTCCGTCGCCAACAACGAAGGCATCTTAAACCAAGAGAACGTGGACGAGATGCGATCATCCGACGTCGCTGCCGTGCCTCCCAATGACACCTGCGCAATGCCTGACATGCTGCCGCGCCCAGCATACATCTGCACGTAAACAGGGAACCGGGCGTCCGCCCACATAGCCGATGAAACACTGTAGGCCGTGCCATCCCCCGCCCTGCCCGCTCCGCTCACAGCGCCGAGGGCTGAGACATTGAGTTGAACATAACCCCTGCCCTGGGGGAACGTGTCAGCGGAATACACGGATCGAATGTCGGCCGTCGTGTTGTAGAGACCTGAATAGCTCGAAGCGAGATTCGCCGCTCCGAATGCCAGTTTTCCACCACTCACATTGGCCGTGTCTGTGCCATCCGACAGCGTGCCCACGAGCGAACCATTCGTGGGATTCAGCGTGATATTCAGCCAAAGATCGAGCAAGCCCGGACGCACGATTCGCTGCAAGATCGTCGGATTGCCGCCCACGGGCGCAGTCACACGTCCCGACACGGCCACGGGTGCCACGCCATTGGCCACGCTACCAGTGTAAGTGCCAGCATTGCTCACCACGAAGGTGGCAAGCCCACCCAGGTAACCATTGAGCGCCCGATGGCGTGGAATACTGACCGTCCAGGTGCCCGTCCGTGAGTTATCGAGGGTAGAAATCGGCAGCGACAGGCTCTCCGCCGGCCCCGTGCCCGCATCATTGGCAGCAGCAGCCCGAATAGTGAACGCGCCCGCCACCAGCGGAGTGCCGGAGATCAAGCCAGTCGCTGGAGTGTATTTCAATCCCGAGGGCAGGCCGGACACCGTGAACAAAGTCGGCGAATTCGAAGCGGTGAGCTGCCACGTGAAGGGGCCGCTCACGAGGGCCGCTGGAGCCGATGACTTGGCGACCACAGGACGATACTTCACCATGATGTTGCCGATCGTGGGAGTCAAAGTCAGGGCGCTGGCCGTGATCTGGCAGGTCCACGCACCGGCCTGCGCAGACATGATATTGGCAATGGTGATGGCGTTCGTCGTGGCACCAGAGATACTGGCTCCACTCGGCTGAACTCCATTGGAAACTGCGACACCTCCGAGACGCCACAAATACGTGACACCAGCCGCAGGAGCCGCTCCGACAGTCACATTCATCTTCAAAGTGCTGGCGTCCGCCACCGTGAGCGTAGCCGTCGTGAATCGGACGACACTGAGATAAGCATACTGCGTGTAAACAAATCCTGCCGCGTTTCGCAATTCGCAGCGATACGATCCGCCGTTCGTGATCAGGGGACTGGCGATCGAGTAGCTAGCCGAGGTGGCACCCGCGATGGCGACGTTGTTGAAGAACCACTTGTAGCTCACTCCCGTGGCGTTCGTGGCCGCCGTGGTGAAGGTGACAGGAGTGCCTTCCGCCACGAGACGTGAAAGGGGCTCGGTCGCGACCGTTGGGGGCGACACCACAGACACAGCAGCCGGCAGGGTCTCCAGCGAGAGCCCTGGGCCAATACTGACAGTGCAGATGTATGTGCCGACTTCATTGGCACTCGCCTTGGTAATCGTGAGGGTGGGTCCCTGCGCTCCCGACACCAAGCCGGTGCTTGGAGTTGGACCGTTGGCCAGATCGGTCGTGCCACGCTTCCACTGATAGCTCAGCGTAGCCCCGCTAGGCGCAGCCGCTGTCACCTTCAGTGTGATGGTGCCGCCGGCAGCGACCGATGCGGGAACGACCGTGCGATCCACCACGGCAAGCCTCGCGACTGCAGAGCCTGCGGTCCCATCTTCGCTCTCGAGCTGAGCTTCATAGTTCCCCACATGGGCAAGTGTCAGGTTATTGATGGAGTAAGAGGCGGCAGTGGCACCACCGATTGCCACTCCATTCTTTTTCCACAAGTAGCTGAGGGCCGTGCCGCTGGTGGCTGCCACGCTGAACGTGACGTTCGATCCCGTGCCCAGGATTCGCGATTGCGGCTGACTGGTGATCGTGAGGGGAGGACCGATGCGCCACAGCTCCTGCCGCACCGATGGATCACGACCCACAAAAAACAGACTGTTGCCGATCACGATCTGCTCACCTGAATAGACGTAGAGATAGGTATCGATGCCACTCGAAGTGCCTGGCCACAGATCAATCGCGGGAGCAGCACTCACGCTTGTGCCATCGGAGGTGAACCACTCCAGCCCATAGCCGTCCCTGACCATGCGAAAGAACAGGGTGTTGTTGAAAACAATCAACCCAGTCGGATCAGGCTTGGAACTCGTGGTGACGTTGGAGATGAGCGCCACCCGGTTGGTCGTCGTGCCATTCGTGCGATAAAGCTGTTTGCCCGTGGACCCATCATTGCCAACGAAATAGACGTAGTTGCCCATGGCGACGATCTCGGAAGGCTTGCCGTAGTAGCCATCGAGTCCGTAGGCAGTGCCGGGGCCCACATCAGTCACCCGCACCGTGCCATTCGTGGTGCCATCAGACTTCCAGACTTCCTCTCCATTCGCACTGTCATAGCCGCGAAAGAACATCAGGTTATTGGCGATCACCACCACGTCGGGCAGGCGGTCAGCGACTTTCTCTTTCACCAGTTCAGCCGAGGTCTCGGTGCTGCGCCAGAGTGAGTAGTCACCCCCACTGTTGGCTGTCCTCATGAAGAAATAGGTCGCACCGTTGTAGCGGGTAAATGCTCCTGGATAACTCGAAGACGTGCCGGGGTTCACGAGTTGATAGGTCCCATCGGCCGTTCCATCGCTCCGCCATGGAACGGAGCCTGATCCACTGAATGCATTCGCATCGAAATACGCGATTCCGGCAACGGTGGTAATCGCTCCAGTGACGCCTGAGTCAGACTTCCCTGGGATGATGTCTTTGAGGAGCACAGTGCCCGCATCCGTGCCATCGCTCACCCAGAGTTCATCACCATAGATGGTGCTGTTGTCAGCATCGCAGATGAAAAGCAGCTTCCCATTGCACTCCGCCAAGCTGTGCGGCGAAGAGGAGGCGGAGGTAGCACGTATGTCCTTCACCAG
This sequence comes from Verrucomicrobiaceae bacterium, assembly GCA_016795365.1. Taxonomy (GTDB): domain Bacteria; phylum Verrucomicrobiota; class Verrucomicrobiia; order Verrucomicrobiales; family Verrucomicrobiaceae; genus JAEUHN01. The sequence continues at coordinate 283,997 of JAEUHN010000017.1, read as the reverse complement.
ACTCGTGGCGAATGTGGTGAGATCACACTTCCAAAGCTCCCTCCCGTGAACGGCATCCGTCGCAGCAAAGAAGACAAGATTGCCCACCTTGGTAAACTCGGCGGGGCTGTAGGCAATGGGGCTGCCGACGTTTCGTGACGCCAGCGGAAAGGTGCCTGCGAAGGTGCCATTGCTCACCCAGGCCTCGTTGTTGTAGGTGTAGGTGCTCGAGCCGCCAGCAAAAAACAACAGACCACCACAGCTACGGTAATTGCCGTTCACGAAATTCGAGTTGGTGCCGTTGTCTGTGAGGTTTCGCGACGCCCAGAAGCTCTGGGCACTGGCCTGTCCGGGAAACAGGGACAAGCCGACGAAGGCAGCAAGAATTGACAGTGCGAATTTCATGGTGGTCGAACCGAGAGTTTTGAAGAGTCGCCGTGGTATAACGGAAATGCCGTAACCTTGTGACACCGTTTGCCATCTTTTCGGTCCCTACAGCCTTCTATGCGTGCCCAGATCGACCTGCGCAGCCATCGGCACAGGCTTCCCTATCGCAAGCGTAGCTTCGCCCATTGCAAAGGCGGAAGAGCGCAGCTAACTCGCTGCATGTCCAAGATCGGCACCCCTCTTTCACCCTCGGCCACGAAAGTCATGCTGCTCGGCTCTGGTGAGCTGGGCAAGGAAGTGGTCATCGAACTCCAGCGCCTCGGTGTGGAAGTCATCGCGGTGGACCGCTACGAGAATGCACCTGCAATGCAGGTGGCGCACCGACACTACGTCATCTCCATGCTGGACGGGCAGGCGCTGCGTGACCTGATCGAGAAGGAAAAGCCGAACTTCATCGTGCCGGAGATTGAAGCGATTGCGACAGACACGCTCGTTGAACTGGAAAGCGAAGGCTTCACTGTGATCCCTACCGCACGCGCGGCGAAGCTGACGATGAACCGCGAGGGCATTCGTCGTCTCGCCGCCGAACAACTCAGTCTCAGGACCTCAGCCTACAAATTCGCAAGCACTGTGGATGAATACAATGCGGCAGTGCTAGAGATTGGTTTCCCCTGCGTGATCAAGCCCATCATGTCGAGCAGCGGCAAAGGGCAGAGCGTGGTGAAAAGCGAGGCCGACATGGCCAAGGCGTGGCAGTATGCGCAGGAAGGCGGACGTGCCGGCAAGGGCAAGGTGATCGTCGAGGGCTTCGTCGATTTCGATTACGAGATCACGATGCTCACGGTCCGCCACGCGGGCGGCACTTCCTTCTGTGCGCCCGTGGGGCACACACAGATCAAGGGCGACTACCGTGAGTCCTGGCAGCCGCATCCAATGAGCAACAAGGCAATCGCCGCTGCCGAGCACATGGCTGGCTCAATCACCGAGGCGTTGGGTGGCCGCGGCTTGTTCGGTGTGGAAATGTTTGTGAAAGGCGATGACGTCATTTTCAGTGAAGTCTCGCCACGTCCGCATGACACCGGGCTCGTCACCTTGATCTCACAGGACCTGTCCGAGTTCGCGCTGCATGTTCGAGCGATCCTGGGGCTGCCGATTCCGAACATTCATCAGCATGGACCGTCGGCCTCGTGTGCAGTGCTGGTGGAGGGTGAATCGAGTGAGGTTCAGTTCGGCAATCTGGCCGAGGTGCTGGCACAGCCAGATTCGCAGTTGCGCTTGTTTGGCAAGCCCAACGTCAGCGGCCAGCGTCGGATGGCAGTGACGCTCGCACGTGGGGCTGATGTGAATGAAGCTCGTGCGAAGGCGCACAAGGCAGCGAGTGCGATGAAGATCTCGCTCTAAGCCGCACTTTCAGCGAACGATCGTCACCCGACCGCTCACCAACGCTGCCGCCGATTCAGGGCGGACAGAGTTCCAGACACTCGTCCTGCCACCATCAGCCCCAGCTGGCACACGCTACTTCTTCTTGGGAATCCATTGAGCGAGGGGAACCACCGCAGCGGCGGGAGGCTCTTCGCCCAACGAGAAGCTGACAGTCACCGTGTGATCACCCTTGGGATCGGTCAGAGGAATCTTCAGGATGCTGATGCCTTTGAAACTGCCGACCTGCTCGGAGGTCTTCAGAGATTTGTCATCGTCGCTGAGAGCCTCACTGAAGATGGAAGCTCCCGCTGGCGAGAGCACCGTGACCGTGAGCGTTTGCCCGCCACTCTTGAGCACAGCCTTGTTTCCATTGGTGCTCACTTCAGCCCGGGTGTGCATGATCCATGCGGGCTCCGACGAGCCTTTCACCTTCAACTCATCCTGCATGATCACAAAGGGCTTGGGACCGCGCACCATCATCACACCACGCGTCAGAGGCTTGGCATAGCGGGAATAGGCCTTCGACAAGTCCACCAGAGCCATACCTTTATCCGGAGTGCTCGAGAATCCAATGATCTCGGCCGTCGCGTCATGGGGCTGATTCCCGGGCGGCACCGTGATCACAGGTGCCTTGCCTTTCGGAGCATTGCCCTTTGCCTTGCCCTTGTCGTCATCATCAGCACCTGCACCTTTAAATCTCCAGGTGTTTTGGCCAAAGGTGTTCTCGCGATACAGCTCGAACTTCTTCGCCGTGGCTGCAATGGACATGCCAGGCGCGCGGTCACCCTCGGCACCCAGTTCGATCCCCCAGCGGACACCGCCCGCATCCAGCACAAAGGTGCCGAGGTCGAGCTGGGCACCATCCTTGGAATTGTCGCCGCCCTTGAGGGCCACGAAGTAGCCTTTCGGATCTGTCCACGAACTGCGCAGCGTCGCCACCTGGGCTCCAGCAAATCCAGCGTCCAGCGTATCCGCCGTCCCATAGCCCGCAATGTGCGGGTTGTGATAAAGCATCAGCCCGGCCATGCCCATGAACGTGCCGTCTGGACTCTGCGGCCCTGGGGCGACCGCGGCCGGCACGCCCGGATTGCCATACAGCGAGGCAAGGAAGCTAGTGACCCAGTTGCGGCTAAGATCGGAGCGCTCGCTGTCACCAAAGTTGAAGATGTCGCGGCGATTCGTCGAAGTCAGGTGCATGCGTGCCACACCGGCTTGCGGAAGCCCTTCCACAGTGCTGAGGCCAAAGTCCGCCCCAGATGACGAGCGCAGCGTCATAATCAGACTGGCCACCATGTCGAGGACCTTGTCACCCGAGAAGAGGCCCTCATGCCAGATGCCATCAGGAGCGAACCCTTTGATGCCACGGCCGAAAAACTTGGCACCCAGCGTCGCGGCAGGACCCGCCGTATTGGGCTCGTCGTCTGCGAGCGCGATGGCCGCGTGAAGCAGCGCACCACTCATCAGCATCTCTTCCGTGCTCACGGGACCATCGTCATCGTCCGCCTTCTTGGCCTTGCCCTTGGGAGGATTCTTGTCTGGCGTGGCCGTCACGCCAGGCTCGGGCCGCTTGGTGGTCGGTGGAAGCGGTTCGCCCTTGAGATGAGCGGCAAGGGCGTCAATGCCCAGCTCACGAATCGCAGCCCGCACCTTCTTGCGCTGCTCTTCATTCATGGCGTCGTGGAACCAATCGTAGCCCCAGGACATCGACCACAGGAACTGGGCGCAGATCTCAGGCTCCTCGGGATGCCAGTTGGTGAAGGACGCGACCGAAACCATTTCGCGGGCCGCATAATCTTTCCAACGCGGATCGCCCTCGCAGTAATTGAGCACAGCGAGCAACGGCATGTGGAAGAGCATCTTAGAACTGGGATCTGAACCCGCTCGCGCCGCCTCACCACGCACCTGGACCAACTCGGGAAGCTCCAGCAATTTCTCCCCTGTCGCTTTCATGCTGGCCAGGAGCTTCTGCGAGAAGGGATCGGAAGCCGAACGTGCCTTCATCGCGGCAAAGCCCTCGGCGGTGTAAATCATGCGAGGACGCACCTTCTTGACCGCACCCAGAATGGCACCCCCAGCCGGATACTTGAACTTCTTGGCCGGAGTGACCACGACCGCTGGACGGGGTGGAGCGGGGGCACCGACCGGTGCCGCTGGCTTGCCCGCCGGAGCTGCGGTGGTCTTGGGTGCCGTAGGCGCAGGTGTGGCGGCGGGTGGAGCCCCCGGAGCCGCAGGTGCCGCAGGTGCCGCAGGTGCCGGAGCGCTGAGACTCGCTTTGATATAGGCCAGATCGGCGTCCACCAAGCGATCCACCGGCAAGGTGAAACTCTGACCGTCCTTGCGCTGAATGGTCACCGTGCGGGCCTTTGGATCGGCACTGACCATGCTGGCTTCGATCTGCTTGCCGGTTGCCTTGTCCGTCCATTGACGAACTTCTTGAGCCTGCGTTACGGACAACAGCAAGCTCAACAACAATGTGGGGATCAAGAGACGGTTCATGGCGGAAAGGGGCTTCATTCACGCGCCGAAAAGGGCGGTCCTTACAGCACCAGTTTCCATTCGTCGGGTCAAGTGCGAAGTATGTGCGTGGTGTGGCCTTGGAACAGGCTTGCACCGGCATGAAGCCCTCCGCTACGATGGCCCCATGAAATGGTTGATCCTTTGCCTGATCGTGGCCACCGCCCAGGCCCAAGTCGTGCCCACCACGCCAACGAAGTTCAAGACCCGTGGCGTTGGCACCAGCACCTCGAGTTCCAGCAGCGCCGTTGGCGGAGGAGGTGGAGCAACCGTTGGCCTCGCCCAGCCCAAGCCATCCGATACCATCATTCGCACTGTCACCTACCTCTCGTTGTCGCCGGTCCGGCAGTGGACGAGCACCGATGGACGCCCTCTCCTGGCATCACTCATCGCCTTCGAGGAAACCGTGACCGAGACCCGCAAAGATGCGACCCAGCCTTCCCCTGCTCCGCCTCCGATTCAAGGCAAGCCCACCGTGATCAAGGCCGGCAAAGTCCGGCTCCTGGCGTCCAAGGTGCCTCACGAAGTGCCCCTCGAGAAGCTCTCCAGCGCTGATCGCGACTTTGTCCTGGAATTGCAGAAGAAGATCGAAGCCTCCTCTTCACCAGTTCTCAAGACACCGTGACTCGAGCGCCATTACTTCGGCTATTTCGAAGAGTTTATTCGCTCAATTCGACTATCTCGATCCACGCCAGGACCTAGCATCCGGGCGTTATGAAATGGTCATTCAAACTGGGCCGGTTCCTCGGCATCGACGTTTACATCCACCTCACCTTCCTGGTCCTGCTCGCCTTCATCGGCGCATCGCACTGGATGGCAGGGCAGAACCTGGCCGATGCTCTCGGCGGCATGGTTTTCTTCATCCTCTTGTTCGGTTGTGTGCTGCTTCATGAGTATGGCCATGCGCTGATGGCCAGAAAGTTCGGCATAGGCACTCGCGACATCATTCTTCTGCCCTTCGGCGGTGTGGCCAGCCTCGAACGCATGCCGGACAAGCCCTCCCAGGAACTTTGGGTAGCCCTGGCGGGTCCGGCGGTCAATGTGGTGATCGCTCTCGGCCTCGCCTTGTGGCTCACATTGACCGGCACCTGGGAGCCCCTGTCCCAGATAGGTCCCGTCCATGGCAATCTGGCTGAACGTCTGCTCGCTGTGAATCTAGGCCTGGTCGCCTTCAATATGCTGCCTGCCTTCCCGATGGACGGCGGGCGCGTTCTTCGCGCCCTGCTGGCCATGAAACTCGATCACGCACGCGCCACCCGGATTGCAGCGACGATCGGCAAGGGCATGGCGGCCGTTTTTGGCATCGCCGGTCTGTTCGGCAATCCCATGCTGCTGGTGATCGCGTTCTTCGTCTGGATGGGTGCGAGCCAGGAGGCCAATGCGTCATCGATGAAGTCGGCCTTCCACGGCGTCACCGTCCGGGAGGCCATGGTGACCGATTTCGCCAGCGTGTCTTCCCACAGCACGCTGGGAGATGTATCACGCCTCATCCTCGCGACCTCGCAGCAGGACTTCCCAGTCATCAATCACGACGGACGTGCGATCGGTATGCTCACGAGCGAGGATGTCTTTGCCGCGATTCGCGAGCACGATCCTGACACTCTCGTGGTGGACGTCATGCGAACGTCCTTCGACGCTTTTGAGGAAGGCGAACTCCTGGATGTTGCACTTACCGATGCTCGGACGGAAGGCACTTTCCCCATCGCCGTGCTCCACAAAGGAAGGCTCACGGGCATCCTGACCGCCGAGAACATCCATGAACTGCATCTACTCCGCAGTGCTGGCGCTTTAAATCCCGGTTACACGAACCTGTCGCTCCGCTTTGCCCTCAAACCCCACCTCAAACACGCCTAACACCTCCCTTAACACATGACTGATAACCTCTGGCTCTGGATCGGATTCAATCTCTTCGTGCTTCTCATGCTCGCCCTTGATCTGGGTGTGTTTCATCGCAAGGCACACGCCGTCACCTTCAAGGAATCGATCGCCTGGACTATCGTCTGGATCACGCTGGCGATGCTTTTCAATCTCGGCGTGTGGCACTATGGCGGCAGCGAGAAAGGCATCCAGTTCCTCACTGGCTATGTGATCGAGAAGTCCCTGAGCGTGGACAACGTCTTCGTCTTTGCGTTGCTCTTCAGCTACTTCTCTGTGCCCGCCAAGTATCAGCACAAGGTGCTTTTCTGGGGCATTCTTGGTGCCCTGGTGATGCGAGCCGTCATGATCGCCGTCGGCGCGGCATTGATCACCAAGTTCATCTGGGTGATCTACCTCTTCGGCGCCTTCCTCATCATCACGGGACTAAAGATGATCTTCAAAAAAGAGGAAGAGTTCCATCCCGAGGCCAATCCCGTGGTGCGCTGGTTCAAGCGGCTCATGCCCGTCACGAGCGACTACCGTGAGGACAAATTCTTCGTCCGTCAGAACGGCATCCGCCACGCCACACCGCTCTTCATCGTGCTGCTGCTTGTGGAGATTTCGGACGTGATCTTCGCCGTCGATTCGATCCCCGCCATCTTTGCCGTCACCAAGGATCCGTTCATCGTCTATACGTCGAACGTCTTCGCCATCCTTGGCCTGCGTTCTCTCTACTTCGCCCTGGCTGGCGTGATGGACAAGTTCCACTACCTCAAGCTCGGACTGGGTGTGGTGCTCACCTTTGTCGGCGTGAAGATGCTGCTCGGGCACACCGAGTGGAAAATCGATACCCACCTCTCGCTCGGCGTCATCGTCTTGATCCTCGCCAGCTCCGTGGTGGCCTCCCTGGTGTGGCCGAAGAAGACCACACTTGCTCACCTGCCCTCCAGTGGTGCCGTCTGAAGTCAAAACACGGCCCTTCGATGATCCGATCACGCACCCTGGGTTGGATCATCAGTGGTGGTTCAGCGCCAAAAAATGCCGCCTCAACCGAACTCGTAGATGTTCCTGGCAGCCCGAAAGTCACCGACCAATCATCCATAATAAAAGTGATTGGTCGGGCTGGCGGGATTCGAACCCACGACCTCTTCGTCCCGAACGAAGCGCGCTACCAGACTGCGCTACAGCCCGAAAAAAGGCGACAGCGAACTGCTGACGTCCATCGGTGCGCGATGTGTAGCATTCGGGAATTTCGGCGCAAGCATTTCGTCGGGATGGCGACGCGCAGCAGGAAATGCGTGAACGCGAAGCGAACATTCCCGGGCTTGACCAAGTGCAATTTAGTTGCATTTAATTCTGCATGCCCGCTTCTCGCCCTCTCCTCACCGCCCTGCTCAGCGTGCTTCCACTTTGCTTGCTCGCTGGCTCACCTCCGGTCTCGTCTCCGGCTCCTGCAGAGTCGCCGAACTGGCTCACCGGCGATGGTGTGGGGCTGGGCGGAGTGCTTTTCCCTCACCTTCACTTTCACTCGGCGATCGGAGATTCCAGCGTCGATCCAGCATCCCTCACTGTGGGGCATCACGACCCTGATCGCGAAGGCATCACGGTGCAGAACATCGAGTTCGGCACCTCGGCGAGGCTGGGGAAGCACTTCGAGGCTTTTGGCACTTACGCGGCGAAGATCGACTTCAACGACGACTGGGCGGGCGAATTCGAAGAATGGTTCGGCAAGCTCAAGGACCTTCCGGGCGGCCTCGAGGTTCGTGGCGGACGCTACTACAACCGTTTCGGCCTGCACAATACCTACCACCCCCATGGCTTTGACTGGGCGGATCAATACCTCGTCAGCGGACGATTCCTCGGTGACGATGGTCTGCGCACGATCGGAGGTGAGGTCACCTGGACCTTGCCTACGTCATGGACGTCGGTCTTGTCAGCCAGCGTGGGCGAGGCTCCAGAGTTGGAGGAGCACAGTCATGGAGCCGAGGAAGAAGAGCACGAGTTCGAAGCAGAAGGAGCGAGCTTTAGCGATCTGATTGTCGCAGCCAACTGGACGAACCAGTTCGATCACGACGACTTTCACCAGATGCGTGCCGGACTTTCAGGAGCCTGGGGCGACAATGTGTGGGGCAAGACCACGCAGGTCTATGGTGCGCACTTCGAATACCAGTGGCGCGAGAATGGCTACGAAAAAGGTGGCAGTTGGTTCCGCTGGCGCACAGAGGCCATGATTCGGAATTTCAAAGGGATCAGCGGCCACCTGCCTGGCGAGGAAGAGGAGGAGCACGAGGAAGGCGAGGAGCATGAAGAAGCTCCGCACACGGGCTCGTTCGACGAGTTCGGCATCTACTCAGACATCCGCTACGGCTGGGCGAACAACCTGGAAGTCGGGCTCCGTGGCGAGTATGTCTCTGGCATTCGTAGTGCGGGACTTGATGAACGCTATCGAATCAGCCCTGGTGTGACGTATTACCTCAACAGCGCCCGGACCATCATGTTCCGCGTGCAATACAACTATGATCACAGCAACGACTTCGGCGATGCTCACAGTGTGTGGGGCCAGTTCGGCTTCAACTGGGGCGGTGGCGAAGTTCGTTAATCATCCATCCAACGCCATGAAGACCTTCCTGACTGCACTTTCTCTCTTCGTCGCCACCTTGAGCCATGCCCAGACCTTCAAGGTCGCAGCGCTGCACCCCTTGATCGGAGACTTGGCTCGTCAGGTCGGCGGTCAACGTGTGGAAGTCGTCGATATGCTCAAGCCTGGTGGTGACATTCATCACTTCGAGCCCACGGCCCGCGACCTCCAAGCCATGAAAGGCTCCGTGTTGATCCTCGCTTCCGGCAAACACCTGGAAAGCTACCTGGACAATCTGCGCGACAGCGTCGGAACCGTTCCCGTGGTGGAAGTCGGCAGGACCATCCCCTCAATCAAGATCCAGCCGGGCTCCGAGTTGTTCATGTGCTGCCCGGCTCATTCCGCGGGTGGCATTGATCCGCACTGGTGGCACAGCGCAGAGAACATGCAGCGCGCTGCCAAGGTGATCGCCGATGAGTTCATCAAGATCGACCCCGCAGGCAAGGACGCTTACAAGGCCAATGCGGATGCTGCTCGGTCAAAGCTCGCTGCCCTCAAAGCCTGGGCGCAGCAGCAGATTTCGTTGATCTCGCGCAGTGATCGCAAGCTGGTCACCGGCCATGCCGCGTTCAGCTATTTCTGCAAAGAGTTCGGCTTCAAGAGCATCCCCATCCTGGGTCTTGGCCGTGAGGACGAAGCCTCCGCTCAATACGTGGCCCAGGCTGTGCAGATGATCCGTGAGAACAACATCCGCGCCGCCTTCGCCGAGGACCAGGCCAATCCCAAGATTCTCAAGGAGATCGTCCGTGAAACAGGAGTGAAGCTTGGCAAAGACCTCGTGGCCGATGGCACATCGCCTGAAGCCCATACCTTCGAAGCGATGCTGAAGCACAACGTCGAAGCGATCGTCGCCGCGCTGAAGCCGTAGCACGGGACTTCACGAACCAAGCCGCTTCAGCATCGACTCCAGCGTCTTCTTGTTGTTCACCCCCAGCTTGTCCTTCACGACAGCACCGAGCGCCGCCTTCGCTTCATCCTTCTTGTTCATCCGTTCGAGGGTCTCCACTTTGCGGAACACGAACGCGGCCTGCACGTTCACATCGGGAAGCCCCTGCTTGGCTGCGAGGTCGAAGAGCGGCAGAGCATCCGCCAGCTTGCCTTGCTGCACCAGCACATCGGCCGCCTCACCAGCGGTCTTGCCCTTGCGCGGCAGCACCTCCGCCAGTTGGATGGCCACGCGTCCATACTCCGCAGGCGTGAAGGCCTTGGACTGGTTCACGAGCACACCGCTGATGTTGGGGATGTTCGCACCAGCATCAGGAAACAGCGGGCCGACCCACGGGTCCTTGAGAATCAGCGCCATCGCCTTGGCACGCTGCTCGACGGAGAACTTCGTCTTCGCCTTGCCGAAGTAGCTGGCGCATTCCTGAAGCAGGTTGTGCCGCGCTTTGAACGAGCGCTGGATGGTCTTCCGCTGCTCCTCGGTCAATGACTTCCGCCACGCCTCGAAGGGTGCCATGTCGCCCTGCACAGCGCGGACGGCCATGAGCAAAGATACAGCGCGTCCCACCATGTGAGCACTCTGCACGCCGGTATGGTTCGGCGGCTGCGGCATCTGCACAGCCATCGCCTCGTAGAACTTCACCAGCGCCGAGGTGTCGAAGGTGTGCCCCTGCTCCCAGCGCCAGTTCGTGTCGAAGATCGGGGCACCAAAGATGTAGCCCACGGTCCACCAGGGATTGTAGTTCTCGCTCGGATCACCTTTCACCGCCGCCACGGCCTTTGGCAGCAGATCGAGCGCAGGCTGCGCATTGCCTTTCCACAACTCGTTGGCCAGTGCCGCGCTCGCCGGTCCGGTGTAGAGAAAGCTTTCCCAAGTGCCCATTGCCATCGCCTTCTCGATATCGAGCGTATTCAAAGCCTCGGCGTAGTCCGCAGCCAATGGTTCGGCGAGTTCATTGATCTGCGCGAAGAACTCCAAGCAGCGCTGACGAAGAGCGGCGTCGGTAAACGTGGTGGCCTTGAACTTCGGCACAAGGGCGAGGAAACGATCCTTGCGTGACTTCGTTCCTGCATCGGGTGTGCCGGGATCTTTGAGGCGGTTGTTGAGCAGAATCTCGCCAAACATGCCCCACTCCGGCTTGCTGCACGCGGCCACGAAAGCCGGCATGTTTTGATCGAGCTGCGAATTCCACATCTGGCCTTCATTCGCATCGTAAATCATGCCCAAGGCCCACCGTTCGAGCAGTTTCGCCGCGAGCGCGACCTGCCCGCCCTCGATCAAGGTGATGATCGCCGAGGGCTCATTGTCCAAGGACGAGGCGCATTCGTTGACCAGCTTCTCGCACCACTCCGTCTTGCCTCCGGCCGCAGCGGCAAGCATCATGCCCTGGATGTTTTCGTCATCAGGATGGTAGGTGCGTCCGAAACGACTGCTCTCACCATTGCGAGAATTGCGCACCAGCCAGGTCTCCCACAAGTCCTTGAGCATCGCTTGCCAGGCATCATCCTTCGGCAGACGAACGAAGGAGCGGAGGATGTAGCGCATCTGCTGAGTGCCCAGGCAGGCGTGGAAGGCCTTGTTTTCCTGCGCGATCAGTCCTGCTGCGGTGCGCACTAGATCCGCATCCGCATCATGCCAGCGATCCCGGAGCACTCGTGTGGCGATGCCGAGACGGAGCTGAGGTGTGAGCTTGTCGTTGAGAACGATGCTCCGGTAGTGCTGCCACATCGGTGCCACGCCACCGAGTTCATCCAAAGCCTTCAGCATCCCCGCGTTCTTGCGAGTGTCCTGGTGCGTCGTCAGATGCAAGCGAAGCACGGCATCCAACTCTGCGGCATAAGGATGCTGCTTCTGCGCGCACCAGCGAATCGCAGGAATCCACTGGCTGGTGCCCAGACGTCCGCTGAACTCGTGGAGCGAATAGATCAACGCGACGGGTGAGACATCGTCAAGCTGCTGCTCCAGTCGCTCGAACATGGCCATCAGACCACGCCCTAGATTGCCCTGGCCGCCGTTGTTGCGGAAGAACTCATGCAAGGCGGCTCCAGTGTTCTTCTGCGGGGTTTCAAGGCTGGCGATCAACTTGCCCGAGGTGTCTTCCGCGAACATCCGGCAACCGAAGCCGACGGCTTCCATGCTCTTCTGATCTTCGAGCAAGGAATGCATCACCGCGCTGCGCACTGTCCATCCGCCTCTGTAATCATTGCCGTAGAGTCCCTCCTTGGCCTGTTTCGCCTCGGCCAGCGTGAGGACCTTGTCGAACAAAGCCTTGGCCTTGGCTTTGTCCGTGCGCGCGAGTTCCACCAACATGCCGGGCAGATCACTCTTTAACTCATGGTCACTCACCGCACGACTGAGCCGAAGGTCATCGAAGGACTTCGCGGCCAGCATCTTATCCGTGTTCGCCACCTGTTCCTTGATCAGGCTGCCGATGATGGGCTCAAGCGGCTTGGTGACGGCGGGGTCCATGGTGCCTGGCGATTTGAGCCCCGGGACGGCCCAGCGCAAGAGATTGCCCAACCCCATCCGTCGTGCCTCGGGGACCGATGCAAAGTCCGTCGAACGCTTTTTGATCCAGTTCGTCACGGCCGCCGCCCGATCCTTCGAAGGCGCGGCAAGAGCGATGCACAGCTCCACGCCAAACGTAGCGACAGGCTCCTTGCCAAGCAGAGCGATCAATTCCTCACGGAAGGCCGACTTGTCCTCGTCAATGTTGAACAGCGTGCCCAGGGTGGAGCGATTCCGATCCGAATGCTGGGGATCGAAGTCCTTCGCTTCTTTCAGGCACGATCTCGCACGCAGCAAACTCACGAACGCCGTGGCGTCGCTGTGCAGTGCATCCTCGTCCACGTAATCGCTCAGATTGTCCATCCAGCGCTGATCAGAAGCAAAGCCCAGCTTGGCGGAAGCTTCGAAGGCGAGCCCCACCGTCTGCGTCAGGCGCGCCATCGCCTCCACGGCCTCCAGCAGCACTCCCATGGCTTGATCACTGGAGCCCGACGGACCGTAGCGTGAATCCATGAACGTCTTCACCCGTCGTGCACGCGCATCGCCGCTGCCGATCATGCGGGTGGCAATGGTCTCCATGCCGACGAGGGCCAGCGCGGGATCGGATTGATAGCGCAACTGCATGTAGCGAACGAGTTGGGAAGGAGTGGACCAATTCGTCTGCATTCTCGCAGCCTCTGCCACAGCCTCATCCAGCGAAATGACGAGCTTGCGCTGCGCCCAAACATCCACTGGAACGCATGCCTCCGCACTGCACGACCAGTAGTAATTGTTCGAGTCGCCCTTCGCTCGCGCCCAATCACGCAACGCCTTCGGGAAATCTTGTTCCTGGCACGTCCACAGAGCCGCATACGCACGCACTCCGCGCAGTTCATTCGGGCGCAGATGCTTTTCAGCGAGTGGCAGAAGTTCCTTCTCGATGGCGTCTGCCTTCTCGTGTGTGGCGGCATGGGCGATCAAAAACTCGGCCGGTCCTGGCAGCCATCGCCGCAGGTAACCCTGGGAGTCCCCTCCCCAGCGGTTGATCCCCACACCGGGCACTCCCGGCTCCGTAGCGGGCGGACTTTCCAGCACCTCATGGGCAGTCTTCAGCAGCCAGGCTTCATCCTGCGTGCAGGTGAGCGAAGCGAATGCCTGATCAGCCAGCGCTGGGAAACTCAGCATCGCACGGCAAAGCGCATCATGCGTGTCGCGGCGTAGTTTCACGAGCTTCGGATCGGCCTTGGAGTCCCTGCCGGGCTCACGCTCATTGAGATACTCTTTGATCTGGCGGGAGTTCCTCTCCGCAGGATAACGAGCGAGTCCAGACAACACCTCGAATCCACTCACTGCCTGCCTCGGCAGCTTTGCCTTGCCAGCGACCAGCTTGTCTAGCTGGCGATTGGCCGCCGCGAGCAGAGCACATCGCTGCTCGATGGTGATGTCGAGCTGCAAACACGCTTCGAGGAGTCCACCGCTGAGGACATTGCCCACAAGTTCCATTGGCACCTGCTCGAACAGGGCCGCGCCGGCTTCCTGATCCTTGACCAGCGTCAGAGCTATCAGCCGGGCGCGGGCAGTGGCGTTCCTGGGTTGCTGCTCGATCACCTTGGCAAACTGCTCACGCGCTTTTTCTTTCTCGCCAAAAATGTCCGCCCAGATAGCCAGCTCGAGCCGCTTGCTGCCAGACGCGGCAGCCTTCTCCAGATTCGCCAGCGCATGCTTCGCGACTGCGCTGTGTTTCCTCGCCAACGAAGCTCCGGAGCTGATCGGGTAGCTGAGATTGCCGCCCAGGTAGTTGCTCATCATGTTGCCCGCCTGAGTAAGCAGCTCACGGGCTGCGGCATCAAGGTTCCCTCTTGAGACGTGGTTGGCGATACGCTTGTCGCTGTCCTGCTGGGATGAACTGCTGTAGTTGTAGCGAGTAATGGTCGTCGAAGGTGCCGCTGAGAGCTGCTTGGACAGTCGATCGGCTTCCTCTTTCATCGCCAGTTTGATCATCAAGTCGGGCAACTGGTCGATATGGGGCGACCGGCTGGCGCGAAGGCGGCGCAATGCCTGGCGCGCAGGCTCCAGTTCCGTCTCTGGCACCTTGGGTATCTCTGTCACGAGAGCCAGGAAACCGGTGTCCAGATACCGCCGTTCATCACTCTGCATGGGGAGACTGGCGCCTTTCGCCAGGAGGCTCAGCGCACGATCAGAGTGCTCCATGCGAGAGGCAAGCCCCGCTGCGAGCACATAATCGGCTGCCGTCACATCAGCCTTAGCGATGAGGGCATCCGCCAGCGCTTCCGCCCGCTTGCCATCGCCTCCCCACCACGCCATGAACACGCGCAGATGGGGATCTTTGATCTGATCCACCAGATCGAGCAGCCCGTTCGCTTCGGTTCGTTGCTTCATCGGACCGTAGCTGTCGGGATTGAACGGATCAGGGAAAGCCAGTAGCGAAGTGATGTGCGGTGGGAAATGGCCGGGCGCAGGAAACATCATCATCGGCTGCCCTCGCGAACCCTGGTAGCTGCTGAAGCAAGCCTTTGAAATCTTCATGCCTGCCGGGCTGGCCAGGTATCTCGCCAACTCCGTCTCGAAGAACTCGATCAAGTCAGCCCACAACCCCTTCTTGGCCAAAGCGTGGGTGAGGTAGGTGGCTGCGTAGGCACGCATCTCGTTATCGACAGGCAGCTGAGCATGGATTTGACGGAACATCTTCAGCCCCTTGGCGGCGAGATCATCGGCCATCGCCACCTGAGTGCTGTCATCGCGCTCGATATTCTGAGAGCCTCCCAGGCACCGGGCCAGCTGCCACACGCTGACGGTGCCCACATTCTTGACCCTGCCAATCATCTGCATGGACTGCTCGATCAGGGGGCGAGCACCCTCAGGGTTGAGCGCCAGAGCTGCAAAGGCCTTGTCGATCGCGAGGCCGGGGTAGTCAGCTTTCAGGACATCGAAGCACCGTTGGAACCGCTTCATGTTCTCGTCGGAACCATCATTCTCACCGGTCCACAGGGCATTCAGCACCAGCTCATTCGGCCAGCGATCCAGCACTGCCGAGGGAATCTCGACCCCGCCCCATTCCTGCTGTTGCGTGCCGTAGGCAATGGCAGGCCACGCACCGATGCCCGCCGTGCGCAGCGACTGTCCCAGCTTTTCCCGCTCAGGGTCCGGCATGTCTGTCGCCAGGCGATACAGGTGGGCGAGCGAGCAGGAATGGCCATCCTCCACGCTGCTGGGAAGGGCCAGGAAACCGCCCTTGGCCATCTGCGAAGTGGAGCGCTGCCGCCGATAACTGTAGGCCCCATAAAGCTCATTGCCGAGCCTCATGCATTCCAACGCCTCCGGAGGATAAGACTTGAACGCATGCTGCCACCAGGTGGGACCGGCTGGCTTGGACTTGGGAAATCCTGGAAGCTCCGCCTTGATGAGAACGATGCGTGAAAACTCCCGCAGGGCTGCTTCCGTGGCGTTGGTCTCCTCAAGAGCAACGGCCAGCTGGTAGCCAAGGCGATAGTCGTCGGGATGTTTGACCACCAATGGCTGCAGCAAGCTGACCACACGATCCCAGTCGCCATTCGCTGCCATCGTATCCGCGATGATCTCGGCATCGCGCGCATCCATGGTCAAGCCACCAGCGAGCTGCGCCAGAGCTTCGTAGCCCTTCGCTGCGTCACCATTGCGCAGCGCCAGGAGAGCGAGCAGCATTCGGGAGCGTGTGGTGGTGTCCGTCCCCGCGATGCGCTCCAGCGTCTGCCGTGCCTGCGCGGCCTGGCCCTGCTCCTCCTGCAGCCGGGCGATCTGATGGGCGAGCTGCACATCCGTGGGCTTCAATCGTGCAGCCTCGATGAGTGCGGTCAGTTGTTCGGTGTCCTTGCGTGCCACGTCCAGGATGGTCGCGATCGCAAGCCACAGCACCGGGTCGGCTCGGTTGGTCTGCTGGCGCTCGCGGAATCGTGCAATGAGCCCCTCGGTCTCGCCCCGGCTGAGCGCTGCATCAGCGAGCAGCTTCACGGCTCGCAGCTTGCCCGTCTCGTCCTCGGCCTGTTCATACAGCTTCAGATAAATGCGCTCGCACGGCGCATACTGGCCCGCTTCTGCGTAGGTATCGGCCAGCGCGGAGGCGACGGATTCATCGTCCTCGAATTTCCGCGCCGCACCACGCAGGAGCGTCAGCGCCTCCTCGGACTTGCCGAGTGTGCGCAAGAACTTCGACTCCGCCAAAAAGGGCTGCGACGAACTCGGTGCCAGCTGTTTCCAGAGTTCGACCGCCTTGATCGCCGCTTCGGAATCGCCGTCTCGGTTCAGCATGTCCACACGGCGTTGGGCATTCTGCGACGTCCGGCCCTCAGGCGTGGTGAGCACCTTGGCGAGCACCTCCGCAGCGTTGGCATATTCTTGCCGTCCCTGATAAAGCCGGATCAACTGGGATTGCAGAGCATTCGTGGCCGCCTCGGAATTGGAGCCCGCCGATTGCAGCGCCGCCTCCGCACCTTGCAGGTCGCCTTGAGATTCCAGCAGCGCACTGAGCAGGCACTGATCGCTGACCGTAGGTTTAGGCAGAGCCTTGAGATCCTGGATGGTAGGAGCGATGGCGTCGGCATCGCGAAGAATGGTTTCGGCTTGCTTGAGGGCGTCGGCCCGGCCTGTCGATTCATCCGAAAGCCGGACACGCGACATAGCCCAGGGGATCGCCACCTTGGCCTGCTTCGCAGCCAGGGCTGCCTGGCAAAGAGGAGCCAGGAACTGGGGTTCGTGGCCGAACTCCGCCACTCGAACGCTCAACAAGTCGAAAGCCGTCTTGTGCTCGCCACGCGCGATCAGCGCCATCGCAACAGCGAGCAACTCATCTCTGCCAACGCCCTTGGCCAGTTCGGACCAGACCTGAATCGCCGCCACCTTGTCACCACTGCGGTGCAGGAACTGCGCATGAGCATCGCGCACTTCGAAGCTCTTCGGATACGCAGCAATCGCTGCGGCAAAGCGCAGCTTCGCCTCATCGGCCCGCTTCCAGTTATCGAGCATGTTGGCGACCCGAAGATGGTCGAACTCATCCACCCCCGGCATGGCCAGGAAGGCATCGAGCGCTACGGCAGACACAGCTTTGTCTGCCGCCTTGTGGTGCAGGGTGGCAAGGCGCAGCTGCAGTTCCTTATCCGTCTTGCTCTGCTCGATGAGCACCTTTGTCTGTGCGATCGCATCGGCGTAGCGCTCCAGTTTTTCGAGCAGATCGAGGTAGCTTTCACGCAGGTCGCGCTGACCGGGGCTGCGCTGCAGGATGTCCTGATAAAGGGTGAGAGCCGCGTCCTTTTCCCCCGCATCGGCGAGCACTTGCGCCCGCGCCTTCAGCACGCCGAGACGCTGCGGATTGGCTTTCACCAGCGTGCCCAGATGCTCGGCGAGTCCCTTCAGATTGTCTTCACGCCGAAAGCTGGAGTCCACACGGGCCAGCGCCTCGCTCTCAATCCATGAACCAGCTGCCGATTGCGCCAACGCCTCGCCATAGGCTGCGAGAGCTTCCAGCTTCTTGGCAAGCCGAAGCTGAATGTCTCCCAGTCGGAGGCGGCGGACGGCTTGATTGTAGGGGTCCTTCGTCGTGCCGATCAAGGCCGTGAGCTGCATGACAGCCTCGGCTTCCAGCCCTTCCTCCACCTGGAGATCGACAAGTTCGTCCGCCAGATCCTCGTCATCGGGATGCTCCTTGAGCAAAGTGGACCACGCGTCGAGGGCGTCTTTCGTTCGGCCCAGTCGAAGCAACGTGCGCCCGCGCAGCTTGGCCAGGTCGAGCGCCAGCTTTGGTTCTGGATGCTGCGCCAAGGCTGCTTCGAGCGAGGCCAGCGCACGAGGAAAATCGAGTAACCGCGATTCCAGTCGGGCCTTTTGCTGCCACGCGATAGCATTGTCCGGAGCAGCAGCGGTCGCTTTTTCAAAAGCTGCGAGCGCTGCGGCGTCATCGGTGGCCTCCTGGACAAGGTGAAGCGCGAGCAGCAGATGGTCGCTCGGCGTCGCGGTCGGGCTTTCCGCCCTTGCCTTGAGGAAGGCCGTCAGGGACGCAGGCGAGTCATTCTCCAACCAAGCGTCCACGAAGCGATCCAGCACCGTGCCAGGCTGAGGCTTCTTGAGCAGCAGTTGATGGTAGCGCAGCGTCTTGTCAGTGGGTTCGGCATGGAGTAGAGAGAAGACTACCCAGGACGAGAGCAAGCATCGGATTAAGCGCATGTCTGCTGTTATACTCAGAGACGCATCCAACTGACAAGCCTACGATGGTTGCTTCCGACATTCTTTGCGAAGCGTTTACCAGTCATGAACTCCTCGCTTCGAGCCGTCGTGCTCAGTCTCGGATTGGTGCATTTTGCCTCCTGTTCGACCACCATGAAACAACCCCCGCTCAAGACCGTCGATCACGTCGATCTCAACCGCCACCTGGGCGACTGGTATGTCTTCGCCAACATCCCGTATTCGCTGGAGAACGGCAAAGTGGGCTCGCTGGATCACTATGCTCTGCGCCCTGATGGGCGGATGGACAACATCTACAGGTTCCGCCGCGGCAGCCTCGATGCCCCCATGGAGCAATGGAATGGTGTGGCGTGGGTGCACAACAAGGAGACCAATGCGGAGTGGCGCGTGCAGTTCCTCTGGCCGTTCCGAGTGCCCTACCTCATCATCGATCTCGACAAGGACTACCAATGGAGCGTGATCGGCTACCCCTCGCGCAAACTCGCCTGGGTGCTAAGCCGCAAGCCGGTGCTCGATGAAGCCACCTACCAGGGCATCCTTCAGCGGATGGAGGCGCAGGGTTATGATTCCACCCTTCTCCAAAAGGTGCCTCAACGCCTGCCATGACGGAGCGCGAGCGTTGCTGAGAGATTCAAATCTCACTTCTCAGCGCGCAGTTATCGACTAAACTGCGCGCTCGTTATGGACAAACTACTCGAACTACTCCAGGCCAACTCCAGCCGCTCGGCTGAAGACTTGGCGAATGCCCTCGGCACGACAGCGAACGACGTCTCTGCACGCATCGCCGCCGCCGAGGCCGCCGGAGTCATCCTCGGGTATCAGGCGGTCGTGGACCGCACGAAGGTGGAGAACCGTGGCGTCACCGCCTTGATCGAAGTGAAGATCAGCCCCGACATGGGCGGTGGTTTTGATCGCCTCGCGCGCCGCATCTCTCAGTATCCGCAGGTGCGTGATTGCTTCCTCATGTCCGGCGATTACGACCTCGCCGTCGCGGTGCATGGCAACGATCTCTACGACGTGGCCACCTTCGTGAGCGAAAAGCTCAGCACGCTGCGCGGCGTGCTTTCCACCGGGACGCTGTTCCAGCTGAAGACCTACAAGCAGGCTGGATTCATCGTCGATCATGGCGAGCAGGAAGAACGCCTGCCCGTGGCTCCTTAACCCACCTTTGCCATGAACTACGAAAGCAAAATCGCGGGCCACATCCGCGACCTTCCCCGCTCAGGCATTCGCGACTTCTTTGAACTCGTGATCGGACGCAGCGATGTCATCTCGCTCGGTGTCGGTGAACCTGACAAGCCAACCCCATGGGCCATTCGCGAGGCCGCCATCCGCTCCATCGAGAAAGGCCAGACGAGCTACACTTCGAACCTCGGTCTCGAATCTTTGCGCGTGGAGATCGCGCGTTACGTCGAGGACTTCTTCAAGGTCAGCTACGATGCGAAGAGCGAGATCCTCGTCACCGTCGGCGTCAGTGAAGCACTCGACCTCGCGCTGCGTGCGCTGATCAATCCGGGCGATGAAGTGATCTACCACGAGCCCTGCTACGTGAGCTACAACCCGAGCATCCAGATGGCCTTCGGTGTGCCCGTGGCGGTCAATGCCAGCCCTGCGCATGATTTTGCCGTGCTGGCCTCTGACATCGAGAAGGCGATCACGCCGAAGACGAAGATCATCATGCTGAACTTCCCCACGAACCCGACCGGTGGCATCGAGCCAGTCGAGGAACTGGAGAAGATCGCGGCGCTCGCCATCAAGCACGACCTCATCGTCATCACGGACGAGATCTACAGCGAGCTGCTCTACGACGATCGCGTGCACACCAGCATCGCCAGCTTCCCTGGCATGAAAGAACGCACCATCCTGCTGCACGGCTTCAGCAAGGCCTTCGCGATGACCGGCTGGCGCATGGGCTATGCTTGCGCTCCTTCGCCGCTGCGCGAGGCGATGATGAAGATCCATCAATACTGCATGCTCTGCGCGCCGATCATGAGCCAGGTGGCCGCGCTCGAAGCGCTCAAGCTGGGCCGCAGTGCCTTTGAAGAGATGCGCCTCAGCTACGAGCAGCGCCGCAACACCATCGTGCGTCGCCTCAACGCGATGGGCCTGCCGTGCTTCAATCCCGGCGGTGCGTTCTACGTCTTCCCCGACATCCGCAGCACCGGACTCACGAGCAAGGAGTTCGCGATCAAGCTGCTGGAGAAGAAGAGCGTCGCCGTCGTGCCCGGACCTCCGTTCGGCTCCATTGGTGAAGGCTATGTGCGCTGCTGCTACGCGACCGCGCCGGAGCTGATCGACAAGGCCATGGACCTCATGGAGGAGTTCGTGAACGAAGTGCGCGCGGCGAAACAAGCCGCCCGGTGATGCCTTCCCAGCGTCAGCACTGGACCCAGTCACCAGCGGTGGCCCACATCGCGCCGCTGGTGCTGTTCATGCTGCTGACGGAGAGCGTGAAGTTCTTCCTCGTGGAGAACTCCGCCCTGCCCTGGTATCAACGCGCGCCGGAGCACTGGGTGTATCCCGTGCAATGCGTGATCGTGGGCGCGGTGCTGCTGTTCTTCAGGAAGCACTACACGCTCACTCCGTGGCGCGGGCTGCCACTTGCGGCCGGACTCGCTGCTGTGGGCATCGCCGTCTGGGTGCTGCCTGCGATGCTGTATCGCGAAGACTTGCCGTCGTGGTGCGAGTGGCTCGGTGTCGTGAAGCGCGATGAAGGCTTTGATCCGAGCATCTTCGAGGCCGGCTCAGCGACCACACTGCTTCATGACTCGGAAAGCTCGCGATTGTTCTTCGTAGTGACCCATCCACTCGCCTGGTGGGCCACCGTGCTGGCGAGGTTCTTCCGCATGGTCGTCATCGTGCCCTTCGTGGAGGAACTCTTCTGGCGCAGCTTCCTTGTGCGCTACGTGCAGGCCGGAGATCGCGACTTCCGCACGGTGCCTTTTGGGCAGCACACGTGGAAGGCGTTCGGCATCGTTACCATCGCGGTGACGTTGATTCATCATCCTTCCGACTACCTCGGCGCGTTGGTCTGGGGATCGCTTGTGTATTTCGTGGCAGTGAAAACGAAGAGCCTTGGTGCCTGCGTCTTCATGCACGCCGTGGGCAACTTGCTGCTCGGTCTGTATGTGATGCAGACGAAGCAGTGGGGCTTTTGGTGAGGCTTGCCCCTCGGCATGACTCGACTAAACCTAGCGGCATGGATGACTCCACCATCATCGCGTCTGCCACCCATCGCTTCGAATGGCACAGCACCGGCCACGCCTTGCTGGAAGCCAAGCTGGCTGCCATCGCGCAGGCGAAACGCACGGTGCGGATGGAGACCTACATCTACACGGACGAGGACATCGGTCGCCGATTCCGGGCTGCGCTCATCGAAGCCGCTCAACGTGGAGTGCAGGTCTGGCTGCTCGTTGATGCCCTGGGCGGCATGGACTTGAGCGACGACTATTTCGATCAACTCGGCGCTCTGCCTCAAGCGGCAATGAAATGGTTTAACGAACCCAGCCTCGGGTCCTGGGCCTTTCGCGATCACCGCAAGTTGCTCGTCATCGATAGCGAAACGGCTTTCGTCGGCGGCTGCAACATTGCGGAGGACTATCATGGCGACGGGGTCACACGTGGCTGGCGAGACGGCGGCCTGCGCATCGACGGCCCGGTGGCGGTGGAGCTGGAGGCGGAGTTTGATCAGCAATTCGAGTCCGCAGATCAGAAGCAATGGCGGGTGCTCAAGCGCAAGAAGCAACAGACTCGGAAACGCGGCTGCAGGAACCCGGCCATCCGCCCGCTCTTCATTCACCCCGGTTATGGAGACAGTCCGCTCCGTGATGCCGTCCGCAGTGATCTCAGGCAGGCCAAGGACATCGCCGTAACGAGCGCCTACTTCCTGCCCACGGGCGGCTTCTTGAAGCAGTTCACCGATGCCGTGGGGCGTGGCGCTCGCATGAGGCTGATGCTTGGAGGCAAGAGTGATGTGAAACTGATGCAGCGCGCCACGCAGGCGATGTATTCAAAGCTGCTCCGAGCAGGCATCGAAGTCTTCGAATACCAGCCGCAGATCCTGCACGCCAAGTTGCTGGTCATTGATGATGTGGTCTATGTCGGATCTTCGAACCTCGACCCGCGAAGCCTGCGCATTAACTTCGAGATCATGATCCGCGTGGTCGATCCCGAACTGGCGAGCCGGGCGCGACAGCAGTTCGATCATGACGTCTCACTCTCTGCCATGGTGACTCCCGAGAGTGTGTGGGATGTGTCGTGGTGGGAACTCGTCGCCCAAAAGCTCGCACGCTGGATCCTCGGGCGCGTCGATCCCCGCGTGAGTGAAAACATGCTGCGTCGCCTTCAGAGGCGGCCGTAGCCCGGCTCTGCCAATCCACACCCCAGCCATCAGGGACATGGATTACGCTGATCTTGCGTTCCACTCGGCACCGGTTGGCATCTCCAAAGAACTCCCAGACTCAGAGAGTTTTCAGGGGGCACTGCTGACCATCAGCACATCCACCCTACCTACTCTATTATGAAGACGCTTCTCACAGCACTCGCCTTTGGCACCGTCTGCATCTCCACTGCATTTGCTGACTGGCCTATCAATGACAAATGCCCGGTCGATGGCAAAGCCGCTCGTCCGATCTACCGAATCAAAACCAAAGAGGGCCCCGTCGCATTCTGTTGCATGGATTGCCTCGACAAGTTCGAGAAAAGCCCGGCCTCCTACAAGGTGACCAAGAAGGAATATCAGAAGTAGTCGCACCGACTGCTCCAACGACGAATGCGAATGCCTGGGACCCTGGTCTCGGGCATTCGTGTTTTCGGGAGCCCCGATGCCGTGTCCGATGCGCCACAGGCGGCGCGGCATAACCCTTTGACGCCCTGCCTCAGCGTGGCAGAATGCGCGCCTTTCCATTCCCAATCCGAACCAAGACACCCACACATTATGGCCGACATCCAAACCAGCGCTGCTGACAAGAAAGAGAAAGAGTTCTTCACCGACGTCCCCCAGGAAGCCCCCGGCTTCTTCTTGAAGGGCTGCCATCAGTATGACTGGGGTCTCAAGAACCGCCTGAGCAAGGTCTTCAATCCGAAGGACGGCCGCACTGTGATGCTCGCCTTCGACCACGGCTACTTCCAGGGCCCCACGACTGGCCTTGAGCGTGTGGACCAGACCATCCTTCCCCTCGCTCCGTATGCGGACTGCCTGATGCTCACTCGCGGCATTCAGCGCTCCGTGATTCCTGCTTCCACCACCAAGGCGATCGCTCTGCGCGCTTCCGGCGGCACCTCGATGATCAGCCCGATGGAAGAGTGGGAAGGCGAAGTGGAAGGCAAGAAGATCAAGCTCTCCCGCCCTGGCTTTGAGCCTCTCTCCAACGAGAGCACCGCGCTGACGATCGAAGAAGCGATCCGCCTCAACGCCTCCGTGCTCGCCGTGCAGGTCTTCATTGGCAGCGCCTATGAGCGCCAGTCGCTGAAGAACATGACCGACCTCGTGGACGCCGCCAGCCGCTACGGCATCGCCGTCATGGGCGTGACCGCCGTGGGCCGCGCGATGGCACGCACGCCGCAGTATTTCCGCCTCGCCACCCGCATCATGGCGGAACTCGGCGCGAACGTGGTGAAGTGCTACTACACCGAGAAGGAATTCGATACCGTGACCAGCTGCTGCCCTGTGCCGATCGTGATCGCCGGTGGCAAGAAGCTGCCTGAACTCGACGCCCTCAAGATGTGCGCCAACGCCATCAAGCAAGGCGCGAGTGGCGTGGACATGGGCCGCAACATCTTCCAGAGCGATGCTCCGGTGGCGATGATGCAGGCCGTGGAAGGCGTCGTGCACGGCGGCCTGAACGCCAACAAGGCGTTCGAGCTGTATAACGACCTCAAGGCTGCCGACAAGCGTCGCGCCGCCCGCGCTGCGAAGAAGTAATACCATCGCACGAACGATTCAGCCGCACCCCGCCATGCGTGGGGTGCGGCTTTGTTTTGTCCGCTTGGCAGACTCGCGCAATGCCCGTAGCTTTTCGTTGATGAAACTGTCACTTTCCCTCGCGATGACCCTGCTTCCGTTGATCACCAGCGCCGCCTTGCGTCTGGATGTTGATCACGTCGATGTAAGACCCAAGCCCGAAGATGAAACGGCTTCAGTCACTTTCACCTTCAAGAACGATGGCAACAAACCCGTCCGCATCCTGCACCTCGAAAGCGCCTGCTCATGCCTGAGCGCCACGCTGGACAAGCCCGTTTATCAACCTGGCGAGAAGGGCACCGGCACGGCTGAGTTCAAGGTGGGATCCTTCACTGGCGAACAGGAAAAGACCATCCACGTCACTACCGACGACCCACAACAGCAGGAGTGGGTGATCCCCTTCATCGTCAACATTCCTGTCGCGATTGAGGTGGAACCCAAGATGGTTCAGTGGTGGCTCAATGAGAAGCCCGAGCCCAAGACCGTCACCGTCAAAATGGTGGGTGAAGATCCCATCAAGCTGGTCAACGTCTCCTCCACCCGGGAGAACGTGGAGTTCTCCTTCAAAGAAGTGAAACCCGGCCGTGAGTATGCCATCACACTCACGCCGAAGACCACGACGGACATCACCATCGGCGCACTCAAGCTCGAGACGGACAGCAAGATCCCCAAGTATCAGCGCCAGCTCGCGTTCTTCGGCATTGTTCGCCAGCCTGAGAGCCGTGCTGCCGAGCCAACGGCCGGCGAGGTGATCGCCCGGCCCGCCGGTGTTCCCGCCAAAGCACCCGAGGCCAAGCCTGAAGCCAAGTAAAACCCCGTGATCAAAGGCACGCTCATCATTGTGGCTCTGACGCTGACAGCAGCGGTAGCCACGCACCTTTATCATCCTCGCGCTCCAGCATGGTTCCTGGTGGATGAGAAGCTCAATGATGACGAGGTCTCGATGGCGGAGATCGAGAAGCGCTGGCAAGGCAACGTGTTCTGGATCGACGCCCGCATCAGGCAGCAGTTCGAGCAGGAACACGTCCCCGGTGCCATCCTCATCAACGAACAGGAACTCGACAACCTCCTGTTGGAGCACCTCGACAAGCTGCAGGACAACAAGAAGCCCATCGTCATCTACTGCGATGGCCTCGCCTGTCATGCCAGCCACAAGATGCGCAAGTATCTGACCGAGAACCTTGCCATCATGAACGTCTGGGTGCTCAAAGGCGGCTGGCCCGCCTGGAAGGCAGCGAAGAAGTAACGCGAATCACTTGTCCCACCCGCGCACCTTCAGATGCACGCGTGCGGTTTCGCCCATGTAGTGCCCCATGCTGAAATCCTTGGCCGACTTGAGCATGTGTTCCCTGGCCTTGGCGTCGTCCTTCATCGCCTCGAAGTAGAGCCCCAGGTAAAGGTGCGCGTAGCAGAGCTGGTTGCGTCGCTCAGACTCATCGCCCGCTTCCGCAGCCTTCATCACCGCCTCAACCGAGCCTTTGCCCGCAAAGAGCTGATGCACCTCCTTCATTGGCACGCGCGAGTCGCCTTCGATGGGAATGAAGTTCTTCCGTGCGCCTTCGATGCCTTCCAGTCTCGCAACGCAGAGGAAGTGCCATGCCGCGTTCTCCACGTCTGCGGTGTTCACCGTTTGATGCGTCTCGAATTGCTCGCGACCTTCCTTGAACTTGTCCGCGTAGTAGAGCGCCAGACCGCGCTGCCACAGATGCGGCTTCGCCTCCGGCTGGAGTTCGATCAGCTTGTCGAAGGCCGCGATGGACTCCGCGATCTTCGCTTCAAAGAAGAGC
Source organism: Verrucomicrobiaceae bacterium (assembly GCA_016795365.1). Taxonomy (GTDB): domain Bacteria; phylum Verrucomicrobiota; class Verrucomicrobiia; order Verrucomicrobiales; family Verrucomicrobiaceae; genus JAEUHN01. The sequence continues at coordinate 257,790 of JAEUHN010000017.1, read as the reverse complement.
TGCTGACCTTGCTGCATCAGCTCGCGCGGCGACTGCGCGATAGCTTGCATACTGATGCACGCGGCGACGAAAAGGCTAGTTCTCAGGCACATACGAATCCCCCATGTAGTCCAGAATGGTCTGGCGCAGTTTTTCACCATCGACCTCTTCATTCACCCGATACACCACCTTACCGCCGGGAGCGACGACGAGCGTGAACGGGATCGGCCCCTTCCACTCCGGATCGAGCGCCTTGATCAGCTCATCGTTGTTCGCGCCTTTGAAGACATAGCAATTGGTGTTGCGACCTTCTTCCTTCAGCGATGGCTTCAGCTTGCTGGGCAAAACGTTGCCATTCTGATCGAGGAACTTCTTCACCGTCTTCAAATCAGCAGGATCATCGAGACTGATGCTGATGAATTCAAAGTCGCGCAGACCAAACTTGCGCGAGGTCTTCACCAGTTCGGGGAACTCCTCCACGCATGGCCCACACCACGTGGCCCACACGTTGAACATGCGGACCTTCTTCGTGTCGTTCTTGCGCAGGGCGGCCACGGCAGCGGCATCAATGGTCTCCACAATCACATCGGCCTTCGCCCACTTCTCGTTGTCTGCCTTCACGAGGTCCTTCTTGGTCAGCCACTTGGTCGAGCAGCCGTAGGGCTTCGTTTCCTTCACGGGCACTTCCTTGCCAGCGAGCAGCGCCTCGACCGCGTTGCGCGCATCCGGCGACGTGACGGTGCTCTCGTCCTTGTAGCGCGAGTCGTCGAAGCGGCCCTGGTAGCGAAGCTTGCGCTCCTTGTCGAAGATGAAGACGTGCGGCGTCGCGAGGCAACCGTAAGCTTTCGCCGTCGCCTGCGTCTCGCCATCGTAAAGGTAGTCGAAGGTAAACTTCGCGTCCTTCGCGTAGAGCTTCATCTCGTCGAAGCTGTCGTTGTATTTCGAGTAGCCAAGTTCATCCGGGCGCAGGCCGATGGGGTTGTTTGGATTGATCGCTACCACATCCAGTCCCTTGCCTTTGTAGTCGGCGAACAACTTCAACAGACGCGGCTCACACCCATGCGAGGCCGGGCAGTGATTGCTGAGGAAGATGACCATCAGCACCTCCGTCTTCTTGTAATCCGCAAGCGTGTGCTGGTTGCCGTCGATGCCCGGCAAGTTGAAGTCGGGAGCTGGCGAGCCGATGGCGAGGGGCGTGACATCTTCAGCCTGAGCCACCAGAGCAAGGCAGCCAATGAGGAGCGAGAGCAGAGTTTTCATGCGACGGATTCAGGGTTTGCGGTCTGGCAGTTCCAACATGAATCGAACGTGCCGGGAACGGATTCTTTGCACTTTGGACAGATCCAGTCGGAACGATCACCGCTGGTCCGAAACGAACGGAGCAACTCTCTCGCTCGATCAAGATCCTCGTCGTTCATCACACACAGCGCTGCCTGAAATGGAGCAGCGAGAACATTGGTAAGCTGCGAAAGGTTTTCATTGCGGATGAAGGTCTCAATCCCCTCTCCTTCCAGCAACGCCCGTCGCATTTGAACTTCCGTGGAATCAAGGCTCGAGAAGATTTCGGTCATGGCTTGGTAACTGGCTGAGTTGAAGGGACTCGATGAATTGAGGCGGAGTCAATGCTCGACCTCAAACTCATCCGTCGGATCAAACGGCGGCATGGGGACGTTGATGATTTTGAGATGGCCCACGGCGCGATGGACGCAGCCGGGGCGGATCATGACGCTGGTCATGGGCTTGAGCGGGATGCGCTCGCCATCGGCTTCGAGGTAGCCTTCGCCTTCGAGCACGATGTAGATCTCAGTCATGCGCTGGTGGTAGTGCGCGCGGCTGTCGGCGGAGATCTCGGTGAGATGGACGGTGGCCAGTGTGTTGCCGGGCACGTCGTGAAAGGCGCGGCGGGCCTGGCCGCAAGGGCAGGGCACGGGTGTGATGGCGTCGAGCTGGGCAACGGAGAAACGCTTGTCAGACATGGCGCGATGGTGCGCGATGCCTGTGCGGTTTACAACTCCGCTTTGATCGCGGCGAGTAGGTCGCCGTAAACGTCGAAGGGCTTGAACTGCGGGAACTGCGCCTTGATCGCATCCGGCGCGTGGAAGAAGAAACCCTTGTTCGCGGCACCAAGCATGGTGGTGTCGTTGAACGAATCCCCAGCGGCGATCACCTTGTAGTTCAGCGCGCGGAACGCCTCGACGGACTTCTGCTTCTGGTTCGGCTGGCGCAGCTTGTAGTCCACGATGCGACCCTCGGGGCTGACTTCCAGTTTGTGGCAAAAAATCGTGGGCCAACCGAGCTGACGCATGAGCGGCTGCGCGAACTCTTCAAAGGTGTCGCTCAGGATGATGAGTTGCGTGATCGAGCGCACCTCGTCGAGGAAAGCCTTCGCGCCGTCGAGCGGGCTGAGCGTGCCGATGACCTCCTGGATGTCGGGAAGCTTCAGTCCATGCTGATCGAGGATCGCCAAGCGGCCCTTCATGAGCACATCGTAGTCTGGCTCGTCACGCGTGGTGCGGCGGAGTTCGGGAATGCCGGTCTTCTCGGCGAACGCGATCCAGATTTCCGGCACGAGAACGCCTTCGAGGTCGAGGGTGACGATGGTTTGCTGCTTCATGGGGTGCTTTTCCTTGGCACGCTGCGATCAAAATGTCCAGCGCGTCAAATCACTGGCGTCACCAGCTGCTGCCCGGCGAAGTGCGCGGCCAGGTTTTCCAGGACGAGGCGAGCCATCTCGCCGCGAGTCTCGCGTGTGGCACTGCCGATATGAGGCAGCAGTGTGACGTGCTCCATCGCGCGGAGTTCCGCAGGCACATGTGGTTCGTTCTCGAAGACATCGAGGCCAGCGCATTTGATGACGCCATCGCGCAACGCGGTGATCAGCGCGGCTTCATCGACGATGCTGCCGCGAGCGATGTTGATGAGCGTGCCGTTGGCACCGAGGGCGCGGAGCACGTCGGCATTGATGAGGTGCTTGGTGCCTGGGCCACCGGGGCAAGCGACGATGAGGAAGTCGGACCACGCGGCGAGTTCGGTCACGCTTGTATGAAACGCATACGGCACCGGCTGGGCGTTGCGACCAGTGTAGCCGATGGTCATGCCGAAGGCCTCCAGGCGCTGCGCGATGCCTTTGCCGATGCGACCCAGACCGACGATGCCCGCGCGCTTGCCTCCGACCTTGGTCGTGAGCGTGCTCGCACCTTCGTTCCAGCGGTCGGCGTGCAGCAGGCGATTGGCTTGGGTGAGTCGGCGGCTGGTCATCAGCACCAACGCTACCGCGATGTCGGCGACGTCGTCGGTGAGCACGTCGGGTGTGTTCGTGAGCCGGATGCCGCGACCGCGCAGGTAATCGAGCGGTGCGCCATCGTAGCCGACACCGTTCACGCTGACGATTTCCAGCGCGGGCAACTGATCCAGCATCGCAGGCTGAAGCACCGTGCCTCCAGCCATCACGATCGCACGGATGCTCGCGCCGACTTCGCTGATGAGCTTCACCTTGTCCTCAGCGTGGAAGTAGTCGTGCACCGTGTAGCGCTCGCGCAGCGGGCCAGTGAGGAAGTCGGGAAGAGGAGCGAGAAGGAGGAGCATGGAAAATGACGAATGAAGGAATGCCGAATGACGAACTGGAGGTGGCTACTTGATCTTGCGACCGATGAGCGCGGCGATGATGCCTCCAACGGTGTCGGCGATCCAGTCACCAAGATCGTTGCCGCTGCGGCCAGGGACGAAGGATTGATGGAACTCGTCGGTCATGCCCATGATCGAGCAGAAGGCGCTGGTGAGGAGCATCGCGCGAGCGACAGGCATCTTCGGAAACATCAGCCGCAGCGCGAAGTAGAAGCACAGCCCCCCGGCGCAGAAGTAGGTGGCGTGCTCCACCTTGTCCTGCCAAGTAAAGAACATCGGCGGCAAGACGCCAGCCTGGGCCGATGCAGCAAACAACACACTGAACCACACAGCGACGGCGAACCACCAGAACTGCGGTCGGCTCATCAAACGAGCGAGCGCGGGAAAACGAAAAGCAAGGTAGTCAAGCATGGGCGCGATGAGTCCGCTGGACTGCCGCGTTGATCAAGCCTCGCTTGGTGAAACGTGCGTGAAGTCGCGATGAATGGCGGCCCGGGCCGACGCCGCGCGCCTGCTTGCTTGCTGCCGAAACGTGAATGCCACGAGCGAGAGCGTGACCACCGAGGACGACGGCATCAGCACCGCAGCCGCGAGCGGGCTGAGGTGTCCCATCAGGCCAGCGACGACGGTGGCGATGTTATAGCTCAGCGCGAAGCCGAACACGCGATGCACGGCTCGACGATGTTGCGCCGCGATGTCGAGCAGGCCGGTGGCGAATCTCATGCTGTGGCCGAGGAAGTAGAAGTCCGCCTTGTGCTCCAGGAAGCTGCGACCTGTGACCGGACTGCCCGCGCAGTGCGCGGCGTCGAAGGCGAGGCTGTCGTTCGCGCCGTCGCCGATGTAGAGCGTGTTCTGCGCGTCGTGCGCCGCGACCCATTCGGCTTTCTGCTCGGGCGTGAGGCTGTGCTGCCAGTGATCGCGCGGCAGCGAGAGCTGCGCAGCGGTCTCAGCCACCTTGGGTTCGCGGTCGCCGCTGAGAATGAAGGCGTCGATGCGTCGGCGTTGAAGCGCTTGCACCTCGCTGATGGATTCACCGCGAAGTTGATCACGGAAGTTGAAGCCTGCGAGTGTCGCACCATCGCGGAGGAAGACGGAATCGCTCACGGCTTGCGGATGTCGGCCCAGACTCCAGATGTGGTCATTGCTGTCGGTGAAGCTGAGACCCATGCCGGGCACCTCGTTCACCTCGCGATCCGCGAACGCATCTTTGCCTGGTCCCATCGTATCAAAGAGACTGCGGCTCACGGGATGCAGGTTGCCACTGACGAGGTGGCGCAAGGCTGCGCGGGCGTTGTCATCGAGCGCACCGAGTTGCTCGGGATTGGTCAGCACGGGATTCTCCAGCGTGAGCGTGCCGGTCTTGTCGAAGATGATCTTCCGCACGCGCGTCAGCTTCTTCCACAAGCCGATGGAGCGCACGAAGACGCCTAGCTTCTCAGCACGCGAGGCCGCGATGTCGTCGGCAAACGGAGCCGCAACGCCGAGCGCGCATGGACACGAGACGACAAAGACGGAGATCATGACCTGCATCGCCTTGCCCCAATCGCCGGTGGTCCACCACCACGCGATGGCACCGACGATGCCCACGACCACCACGGTGATGAGGTAAACGCGCAGCAACTTCTCCAGCCGCATGTCGCGCTGCTCAGCCGGACGACGGGCTTCGAGCAGCTTGCGCAGCGTCGATTGCTCCCACGTTTCGAGCGCCACGGCTTCGAGTGCTCGCGTGCTGATATTGAGCGCGCCCGAGGGCAGCAGCTGCCCCGCACTGCGCTGCTGCGCTTCGCTTTCACCATTGATCCATTCGAGGCTCACCGACGCATTCGCATCGGCCAGCTCGGCTGCGACCGGGATCGCCTGCCCGGGCTTGACCTCGAAGCGATCACCGAGCTTCAAGTCGTTCACACGCACGTCCTTGCCATCAACGACGACACTCTCTGCGATGGATGGATCGCGCAGCAGCTTGCGACGGTTGCGCGCCACAGCGGCCTGCTGCACCCAGCGTCCGCCGAGCATGAGGAAGATGAACATCGCGACGAAGTCGAAGTATTTCAGCCCCTCGACACCCGTGAGCCAGCCTGCGATGGAGCCGAGATACGCAGCGACGATGCCCAGCGTGATCGGTGTGTCGATGTGCAGCACGCCCGCGCGCAGGCTGCGCCACGAGCGCTCGGCGAAATACGAACCGCCAACGAACAGCGCCAGCGTGGCCGAGGCAGCGGCGACCATGTCGAACCACTTCGCGAACATGAAGTCACGCGGCATCCCGAAGTAGGCCGGCAGTGAGAACGCCATCGCGTTCATCGCGAAGGCACCGCAGACACCCGCGCGACGCTCCAGGTTCGTGTCCTTGATTGGATCGCTGCGCTGCGGGCCGAGCAGGTAGCCGAACTGCTGCAGCTCACGCGCAAAGGCGAGCACAGGGAATTGCCCCGGCGACCAGCTCATCGTGAGTTCGCCGCGCGTGATGTCCACCATCACTCGCGAGCCGCCGAGCCGCGTGAACAGACGCTCGATCAACCAGATGCAGCCGAGGCAGGAGAGCCCTTGCACTGAAAGCGTCAGTTCCGCCGTGGTGCAGCTCTCGCCACATTCCTTGGCCGCGACCATCGTCTCCAGCCAGCCGTAGTCCTGTTCGCGCAGCGCCTGAGGCGAGACGGGCTGGAGGTTCTGCGACGACTTCAGATCGTAGAAATGCTCGAAGCCCTGCTCGTGCAGCATCTCGAACACATACGCGCAGCCCGCGCAGCAGAAGCCATCGGTGCGCGCCGCGGGCACGGGCGTGCCGCAGTGCTTGCATTGGGTGAGAGAGTCCATCTTTCTTGACCAATACCGAGGAATTGCCCGGGCGCTTGCCTGGACTTGTGATTCGCAGGGCTGGATTTGCCGGTGACTTCGCGCGGGCAAAGCCACTGACGTGCCGTATCGTCGGCGGCCTTCGTCGTTCGACGAAAAAGAAACGGAACTCGAAAACAGAACCGAAGGTCCCGGCAAGTTACTCCTTCGCGCCGGACGATGTCGCCTTGATAGCGTCAGCGACGGTGCGGACACCGACCAGTGGCTTGTCATCGAAAGGTCCGTCGGCGCTGGTCGACGGCCAGGTGGCTGGGTCGGCAAACTGGCCGTCATCTCGGTATTCTTTCTGGAGGCGACCGATCTCATCCTTCAACCCGGCAAAAAGCGTCGCGACCTCCGGCTTTTTCGCCTCCTCGGCATCAAACAGCAGGTTGTGTTGCTCGGTGGGATCCTTGGTGAGGTCGAACAATTCATACGCATCCTTCTTCCAATAGTGGATCAGCTTGTGTGTCGAGGTGCGCACCCCGTAATGGGCGGCAGTGTTGTGATGGCCGGGATCGTGGTAATAGCGGTAGTAGATGGCCTTGCGCCAGTCAGTTGGCGATTCTCCACGCAACAAGGGAGCAAGGGACCGGCCCTGCATCGTGGCGGGGATGGGTTGCCCAGCGAGATCGAGGAAAGTTGGAGCAAGGTCGATATTCGCCACGAACTGCTCAGGCGTGCTGGCGGCCTTGATGCCGGGGCCTCGCGCGAGCAGCGGCACACGCAGGCCAGGCTCATACATGAAGCGCTTGTCGTAGAGGCCGAGGTCGCCCAGATACCAGCCATTGTCGGCCGAGTAGATGACAATGGTGTTCTGGGCGAGCCCGGACTCATCAAGATAGTCGAGCACCTGGCCCACACTGTCATCCACGCCCTGCACGCATGCGAGGTAGTCGCGCATGTAGCGCTGATACTTCCAGCGAACGAGCTCCTTGCCTGACAGATTCTGTCCATCCACCATGAGTTCCATGGGCTTGGCATTGAACCATTGCTGGATGTCTTTGCCTTTGAGGTTCGAGGGTGGCTCGAGCTTCAGGTCGCGACGCGTGAGATCGCGCGCCACGGTCTGCTCATTGACGGGCAAGGCTGCGGGTCGTGTGGCATAATCATCCCACAAAGTCTCGGGCTCGGGGATGACCTTGTCCTTGAACAACGCTTTGTTCTTCTCATCGGGCTCCCAGGCACGATGCGGAGCCTTCTGATGAAGCATGAGGAAGAAGGGCTTGTCTTTGGGACGTGTCTTGAGCCACTCAATGCCAAGTTGAGTCGTGATCTCGGTGCAGTGCCCTTGGATGCTGACTTTGCGCCCAGGCACCAGGAAGACGGGATTCCAGTAGCCCCCCTGCCCCGGCAGCACTATCCAACGATCGAAGCCCGTGGGATCAGAACCAAGGTGCCACTTCCCAATCATCCCCGTGTGATACCCGGCGGCCTGAAGTCGCTTGGCTACGTTGTCACGAGATCCGTCAAAGCTATTGAACACAGGCACGCCATTGAGGTGCGAATACTGCCCGGTGAGCAGAGTGGCCCGGCTCGGTGTGCAGATGGAGTTGGTGACAAAGGAATTGGTAAACCGGGCCCCTTCTTTTGCTAGCCGGTCGATGTTCGGCGTCTGGTTCACCTTCGATCCGTAGCTGGAGATCGCATGCTGCGCATGATCGTCCGAGAAGATGAAAATGATGTTCGGTGAGGCCGACCACGCTTGGGAACAAACCATCAGCGTGGTGATCAGGAGAAGTGTGGAGCGAAGCAATCTCATGGAGATGGACAACGAGCCAGAGTGCCAACCAAATGCAACTAACACGAACGACTTCCGCAGTGGCCGTGGCTCAGGACGAATGGCAGCACGATGGCTCTTCGCCTGTCAAAGTGCCACGCAAGCGCCAGGCCATGACCACCGCCGCCGCGAGCGCGAGACCTCGTTGCACGCGTTTCAGGGTCACTGGCGAGAGCTTGATGCCGATGCGATGCAGTTGCGTCTGAGCCAGCGCAAGGAGTGGCAACGTGCCCAGACCAAAGGAGACGCTGAACTCCGTGCCCTTCGCTGCCGAGCCATTGGCCAGCGCGAGCCCAAACATCATGTAAAGAGGTCCGCAAGGAAGCAGGGGTGTGGCAAAACCGAGCGCGGAAGCCCTCGCCGCACTGCCGAATTGCATCGCCTTCATGCGCAGCTTTGCCATAGGGCGAGTGAGGAAAGCAGGCTTAGGCAGCCACACGTCAGCCCCGATCCCCACGAGAACGAAAGCAATCACCAGGAACCAGGGGAACATCGCGATGCCCCGATGCTGAAGCCATTCCTTGGGCATGGTGCCCAATGTGCCAGCCACCGCGCCGACGATGCCATAGGCAAACAATCGCGCCCCATGATACAATGCGGTGTCACGCAGGAAAGTGGAGTTCGTCCCTTTCGCTACGGCCCATGAGCAGGCCAGCGGTCCGCACATCCCGACGCAGTGAAGACTGGTCACCAAACCGGCGACGAAAGCGGCTGCACTGGTGTCGATGGGTTGCATGAGGACTACTCCACGAGGGGCTTGGCCAGCGGGATGGCCTCAGGCTGATGCTTGACTGCCATGAAGATCATGACGCCCCAGGCGCTGAACATCACTCCGAAGGCAAAAATGACGAAGAGCCAGGGACGCTTGCCGATGAAGCCCGGTTTCTTCACGGATGCTCCCTGAGGTGATTCACAGCAGCAATCGCTACCGCAGGTATTGTTTGGCGTCGAGGTATCCATTGTCTTTAAGCTTCGGGTTAGGACCAACGAATTCAAGAGGGCGTGTGGTCATCGTTGCACCACTGACTTCATCGGTGATGCGGATCACCATCTTGTAAGGCTTGGCATATTTGTCAGCAGGCATCGAGAGGACGAGAGGACGGACTTCTTCTTTCTGGCCAGGGATGGTCAGGCTGGTTTCCGTGCCGCTGGCTTTCAGCCCCGCGGGAACATCGCCTTCCAGAGCAAAGCGGAAGCTGCGTGGCTCGTTGCGCTTGTTGATGAGCCTGACGAGGAACTGATTTTTCAGCTCTCCGGACGCCTCGAAGTAAGTGCTGCCAGGCATCCGCAGAACTACGCCATACATCGGAGAAATGTGCGTGGCAGCGAAGGCAAAAGCGGTGGCTCCAACGGCGAGCAACATGGAGTAAAGAATGATGCGCGGGCGGATGAACTTCGTCTTTCCGCCCCCCAGGCCCACATACGAATCATAGCGGATCAGGCCAGGTTTGCGGCCCAGCTTCTTCATGATGTCACCACAAGCATCCACGCACGCGGCACATCCAATACACTCCAACTGGAGGCCATTGCGAATATCAATCCCGGTGGGGCAGACCTGCACGCAGCGATTGCAACTCACGCAGTCACCTGCATTGGGATCGTTGGCGCGGCCACGGGGTTCACCGCGCTTTTTGTCATAGCCGATAATAACCGTGTTGTCGTCGCTGAGCGCTGATTGCAGACGACCGTAGGGGCACATGATGACGCAGAACTGCTCGCGGAACCAACTGAAGCAGAAATAGAGCACCACCGTGAGGAAGGCCACCACGCTGAAGGCAAACGCGTGCCCCTCGGGCGACTGCTGCATCATCTCGTAGAGTCCTTTGATCGAAACAAAGTAACTCAGAAACACATGAGCGATCAAGGTGGCCATCAGGAGGTAGAGCCCGTGCTTGAGGACACGTCTGACGATCTTGCCCGTCGTCCAGGGAGCCTTGTCCAGCTGGCGGCGAGCGGGAGAATCACCGTCGATCAATCGCTCGATCCGGCGAAACACGTGCTCCAGAAACACCGTGTAAGGGCACGTCCAGCCGCACCACACCCGACCAAAGAGCGCGGTCACGTAGAACAGTGAAAAGCCAAGCCCCGTGACCAGGAAGAAAAAGACCCACAGGTCCTGGGTGGCCAAGGTGAGCCCAAAGAAGTGGAAGCGGCGATTGACCGCATCCAGGAACACAGCCGGAAAACCGCCAACCGGTATCCAAGGGAGAGCCACGTAAACGGCGATCAAACCCAATGCCACAATTCGCCGCCACTTGGTGAAGAAGCCGGAGACATCAGCCGGATGGAGAATCTTCTTGGACCCATCTTCACGGATGGAGCCGAGGGATGTGGTGTTGAGTTCGGTTTTCAAGGGGTTGGGATTCGGTGAGAGATTTGAAGAGGCGAGTCCCCGAAGAGGAGGAGGTCGCCGTGGACCTCCTCCTTGAATCATCGGGAAGGAGGCACTCTACTTGGCCTGCGGGGCCGCAGGGGCCGGAGCAGGTGCTGGCGCTGGTGCCGTCCCTGGGGCTGGTGCCGGTGCAGCAGCACCTCCTAGCTTCGGAGAATCAGCCGCGAGCTTCACGGGCTCGCCTTCCTTGTGATGGCTGAGGATGAAGGCTGCCACTTCAGTCACACGTTTGACGCCAAGAACCGGCTCCCAGGCAATCATGCCCTTGGTGACATCGGGTGCGCCTTTGCGGATGATCGTCAGCATCTCAAGGGGTGTGCCACCGTGCTTCCATTCCTGGTCATTCAGCGGCAGACCTGGCAGCTTGGCGCCGCCGAGAGTGCCGGAGAGATCAGGAGCATGGCAGGTGACACACATGCCGGGCGTCATGAAGGTCGCCTTGCCAGCTTCCACCATTTTGGGATCGCGGGACATTTCCCACAGCTGGGCATCCGTGACACCGCCCATCTGCTTTTCACGAGCAGCCTGCTGCTCGGCAATGAAGCTGTCCATCCGGGCCTCATCGGAGGTCCCGATGCCGAACTGATAGTAAGCCAGCCAGGCGACAACAAACCAGACGATGGTGATGTAGAGTGTGAAGAGCCACCAGTTCGGCAGCTTCTGATCATACTCCTGAATGCCGTCGTAAACGTGCTCGCGAAGTTGCGGTTCAGACGACGACGAAGGTGTGTGTGATGAGTCCATGGCAGTTTAATCGAGTGGGAGGTTGGACATGCGGTCGGCCTTGTCTTTGCGCAGCATGAGGCCGCGCAAGGTCATGAGGCCATACACAAAACTGGTGACGGCGAAGGCGATCAGAGGCACCCAGTCGTGCCAGTGTTCATAGATGACGCGTGAGAACATAAGCGTGGTGGGTGGTTAAGGTTTGACCTGAGCGCTGCGGAAGTTGTCCGGGATGCCGGGCTTGATCGGGAAAGGAATGCCGAGTTTCTTCTTGGTCATGTCCTCCTCGACTTTGGGTTGCTCGTATTGACCGAGCTTCTGGAGGTAAGCGATGACGGCCACCAGTTCAGTATTTGGCTCCAGCTGGACTCCGCTGTTCTTCAGATCGGTGGCAATCTTTTGTCCCTGCTCAAGAGCGCTCAGCTTGATGGCGGTTGCCTCCATGGCGGGATATGGCACGCCAAGCTTGGCCAGAACGGCGATCTTCCCAGGCAGAGCCTTTTGATCGAACTCCTTCTCGGCGAGATGCTTGTAAGGAGGCATGTTCGAACCTGGCGACATGGAACGAGGGTCCATCATGTGCTGGTAGTGCCAGAGGTTGTTACGGACACCGCCTTCGCGAGCTAGGTCTGGACCTGTGCGCTTCGACCCCCACTGGAAGGGATGGTCGTAGATGCTTTCGCCGAGGCGTGAGTAGCCCTGCTCAGGCGCCGGACCATAACGCATCACATCGGGCACCAGTGTGCGAATCATCTGCGAGTGGCAGTTGTAGCAGCCTTCGCTCACATAAATGTCGCGACCGGCGAGTTCGAGGGGCGTGTAGAGCTTCTGAACGCGGTCTTCAACGTTCTTCGCCGTGTTCACTGTCATGGTGGGGATGATCTGGATCAGACCACCGATCACGACGGCAACGAAGGTGAGAATGGTGAAGGGCAGGTAGTTGTGAAGAAGCTTCTCATACCAGAACGACCACTTCTGGCTGCTCTGATTGAACTTCCGGATGGCGAGTCCGGTGAAGATCACCGCGCACACCAGGGAAACGACGTCTGAACCCTTCGGCAGGAACAACCAGCCACCGATCAAGATCAGCGCACCGAACGTGTAGGCGACAGGGTCATTGATGAAGGTGTCCTTCCAACCCATGTTATCCTTGGCACCACGTTCGATCACATCTACTTCGCGGGTCTCATTATAAGGAGTTCCTGCACGAATCGTCATGAACAGATTCCAGCACATGACAATGAAGCCCACGAGATACATGGCACCACCGATGATACGAAGCGCCATCAGCGGACGGATCGACTGAAGGGTGTCGAGGAAGGTATATTGAAGACCACTGCCATCAGCCGTGGTGGCACTGAGCATGAGGCCCTGCATGACGCCCGAGATCCACATGGCGACGACGTAGAGCAAGATGCCGAATGTGCCGATCCAGAAGTGGAAATTCGCTGCCGAGATCGAGTGCAGCTTTGTCTTCCAGAGACGAGGTGCGAGCCAATAGAACATGCCAGCCGCCATGAAACCATTCCATCCAAGCGCACCGCTATGAACGTGGCCGATGGTCCAGTCCGAGTAGTGGGAAAGCGAGTTCACGGCTCGGATCGAAAGCAGAGGCCCTTCGAAAGTGGACATGCCATAGAAGGTCACAGCGGCGATGAAGAACTTCACCACGGGGTCCGTCCGCAGCTTGTCCCACGCACCGCGAAGAGTGAGCAGACCGTTCAACATACCACCCCAGGATGGAGCCCAGAGCATGAGGCTGAAGAACATGCCGAGAAGCTGGAGCCACTTCGGCAAGGCGGTATGCAGCAGATGATGCGGACCCGCCCAGATGTAGAGGAACACCAATGACCAGAAGTGAACGATGGACAGACGATACGAATACACCGGACGCTCTGCCGCCTTGGGCAGGAAGTAATACATGATGCCCAGGATCGGCGTGGTGAGGAAGAAGGCGACGGCGTTGTGACCATACCACCACTGCACCAGGGCGTTCTGCACGCCACCGAAAAACGAGTAGCTGTGCGTGAGACTCGTCGGCAGAGACAAGTGATTCACGATGTAAAGCATTGCCACCGTCACGATGGTGGAGATGTAGAACCACAGTGCCACGTAGATGGAAGGCTCATTGCGCTTGTGCAGCGTCATGAAGAAGTTGATCGAGAACACCACCCAGATCAGCGCCACAGCAATGTTGATCGGCCAGATCAGTTCCGCATACTCCTGACCACGCGAGTAACCGAGCGGCAAGGTGATGGCCGCTGCGGCGATGATCAACTGCCAGCCCCAGAAGTGGATGTTCGACAACAGATCGGACCCCATGCGACACTTGCAGAGGCGCTGTGTAGAGTAATAGACTCCTGCGAACATCATGTTGCCTACGAAGGCAAAGATGGCCGCATTCGTGTGCAGCGGCCGCAAGCGACCAAAGGAGAGCCACTCAGCGAGGTTGAGCTGATGGAAGTTCAGCTGGGAGGCGATCAGCACGCCTACCAGCATGGCGACGACACCGAAGATGAGCGATGCCAGCATGAACTGGCGCACAACCCGGTCGTTGTATTCGATGGTGGTCTTGGTGGTCATAGAGGAGATTGGTGGGGTGGGATCGTTGGGTCGTTCTTGCGGACAGGGGCTGACCTCATGTCATCAAATGGAAGCAGGGCGTCTTGCTCCAGGCTGCTGCGTCTGCGTTGCGATCTCTCGGCCACAAAAAGCGCCGCAAACAGAACGGCGAACATGAGGCTGACGAAGATGGTGACGGCAAAGACTTCCATGGATGTGTGAGAGATAGCGTCGTTTCCAACGCTGCGACAATGAAGAACAGAACAACGATTGTTGCTCCTCCCACCTTGGTTTAGCATGACCTGATCTTGCGAACCTATCTTGCGCATGAATTGCGCCGTCATTGTCCATGCTCTATTTGATGGCATGGAAATCGACCTCACCGGACCGCTCCGCGACGATGCTTACATGATCCTCGCCGGCCTCGTCACGCCGCGCCCCATCGCCCTTGTGACAACGATCGACGAGGCTGGACGAGTCAATGCGGCACCGTTCAGTTTCTTCAATGTGCTGGGTGATTCGCCTCCCATCGTGGGCTTCTGCCCCGGCGACCGCTCGGCGGGCGTCCCGAAGGACACCGCGCGCAATATTCGCCTCACTCACGAATTCGTGGTGAACCTGGTGGACGAGTCGATCGCTGCTCAAATGAATGCCTGCGCCGCACCATTGCCTCACGGGGAGAATGAACTGGCGCACGCCGGACTCTCATCTGTCCCCTCCGTCAGCGTCAAGCCGCCCCGGATCACCGAAGCTCCCGCCAGCCTGGAATGCAAGCATCACAGCACCATCGAGATCGGCGACAATCGTCTGATCATCGGTGAAGTGCTCCGAGTTCATGTCCGGGACGGCGTTTTTGACACCGAAACCTGGCTGGTAAAACCTGGCCTCTATGCCCCCATCGGACGCATGCAGGCACCCCACTGGTATTGTCGTTCATCCGACATGTTCGAGATGAGGCGTCCAGGCTAAAGCACATATCAGGCTGGACATACCCCGGGAGTCCGAGGCAATAATCCAGGTCCGAGCGCCTTCGATTCGCTCTGTCTCCGCATGATTTCTGTCCGCGTTTATAAGCTGATCTGCAAGCTCTGGGTCGCCGCCAAAGTGACTTTGGGCCTGGGTTCGCTTGTAGCCATGATCTGGGCTATTCAGTTTGTCGTCAGCAAGAGTCACAACAATCGAGCGAGCAGCACACTGCCGAACGATGTGCCCCTCCTCCCAGGCCAGGACCACCCAAGTTCATCCTTGGATGAAGGCAATACTACTCCTGGCAAGGTAAGGCCAACAGGCGATCGACAGCGCAGCGCCGAAGCGTCCGCCGTGCTGGCCCAGCTCACCTCACCGCCATCTTCAAATCCCCCTGCGGACTCTGGCCAGACATCGGCCACCATGCCATCTGCCTCCCGCCCTCCAGTTGTGAACGCAGCGGCTGTCATGCATGACGTGGCTTCGCCCGTTCATTCGTCTGACAAGGTCAAGAACGCGGCACCTTCGACATCAGCCACACCGCATGAACTCGAGCAACCGGTGAGCATCCAACCCCTCGAGTCATCAGCACCCGAAGTGATGCAGGTGAGATCGATCCTGGATCAGTATCGCAAGCAATCGGGCTGGTGGGACCGACTGAAGTATATTCGTTCACCAGGTCGTGTGGCTGGCCTTGCCCATCATTACTACGACGTCGAAAAGATGGTTGACCCTGCTCTCGACAAGCTCGTAGGGGCCGCTCGCTTCGATCTTGGAGACGAGTCATTCGTGCAGCTCGCGTTCCTTTGTCCGGGCAGATGGAGCAACACGGCAAGGGTCAACTTTTTGCTCTCCGCCACGAACGATCCGCAGATCGACTGGGAGTCCCTTGTCGCATTCGGTGAAGAGACTTGGTCCGAGTTTGTGACCAAGCGAATCGAGCGTCCCACCTTGCTCCGTGGCTACGCAACCCTTGATGACTATTACAACTACGAGTTCAGCGACCGCGAGAAGTTCATCAGCATCCGCCTTCGCAGCCCGGATGGCGTGCAAACCTTGAGCGGATTCGCTGAACGGAACTCTCTCGACGGCCAGCGATTGGCGAAAATGACGGCTCAGCTGAACAGCATGCTGCTCGACGGCCCGCTCCCTGTGAATGCCGGGGGTCCCACCGTGCCCGCCACCCTGCGTCTTGCCTTCCCTCCCAAAGCCCAATCCGACAAGTGCGTTCGAATCATTTCTGTGTTCGCTGATCGGTGGGTGCTCACTGAGGCCGAGGAACTGCCAGCGAAGTAGGTGCCCCAAGCCCATGCTCAAAGCCATTCCAGCACCCACCGTCGCCGCCTCGGTGCCACCGGATTATGGGAGAGTTTACTTCGAGGGTTGTGGCGACCATCCATTCGATCCCCATGCGAATCATTGCTCGCTAGAGAACTCCTGGTGGATGGCGGAAGCAACGTTTGCTGCTTATGATCAATTCGACTCGCAAGGCAACGCGCGCATCAATCTGGAGCCCCTTCGTGCTTCTGGCTGGACCGTAGGTTCCGCCACCGCGCAGAATGTCCAGTTCGTCACCCTCGAAGACGCCTCGACTCTGATCGTCGCCTTTCGCGGCACTCGCCTCGAATCGTTCACTCTGCCGGGTCTGACGGGCCCTTTGATCAAGCCCAATTCCGACGACTCAAGAACGGACGCCAGCCTGATCATGCGAGACATCGGCCACGGCTTGCGCGTCCATCGAGGCTTCGCCACGGCCTTCGACCACATCCAAGCGCCATTCGAATCAAAAGTCCAAATCGCCCATGCTCTAGGCAAGCAAGTGTGGCTTTGCGGCCACAGCCTGGGCGGCGGTCTCGCCTTGCTCGGCGCCTGGGCTTGCAGGGGACTTGTTCGAGGGCTATGCACTTTCGGTGCGCCCCGAGTGGGAAATGCTGCGTTCGCGTCTGCCGTGGTCGGTTCGCTGCCCGCCTATCGGCGCTTTGTTCACCATCGCGACCTGATCACGACCCTCCCTCCCGAGTGGATTCGCGTTCCCATCGAAGGCTCTGCTCCCTGGCTTAGCTGGTTGCCATTTCTATCGCAATCCGACCACTACGTCCACGCGGGAGAGGCGTCTCTGATCTCAGGGCAACAGGCTCTCGACATTATGGAAGGGGCGACAGCCAGCCTCGCACTCGCCGATCTGGCCCGTGATGCTAGAGCCCACTTCGCCGACATTCTAAAACTGCTCCGCTCGGGCTTCGAACCACGAAATCCAGGGACCTGGCCCGTGCTTTACGATGCCATCGCCGATCACGCGCCGGTTTACTACGCGAACAAGCTTTTCAATGCGTGTGTGTCTAACTCGTGACGATGGCGATCACACGGAATGAAGCTTCCACAGCGCCTTCACCGCAAGGGCTGCCGCACGAACATTGTGCACCCTGAAGATATGGGCACCCCTAGCCATTCCTGCCGCAATGCACGCGAGAGTGCCAGGATCGCGGTCCAACGGATCAGGCTGCTCCAGGACTTTCCCGATCACTGTCTTCCGAGACACCGGCAGCAACACTGGCCTTCCAAATCGCCCCAGCCGGTGAAGATCCCGATAGATGGTCAGATTGTCCTCACACTGCTTGGCGAAATCGATACCCGGATCGAGAACGATCTGCTCATTGCCCAACCCAGCCTTCGCGCAGATCGCCAGCTTCTCCTCGAAGAAGTCCTCCAAGGTCTGCATGATGTCCACATAACCGACATGAGTATGCGGCACCTTGGGCTGACCAACGCTATGCATGACCAGAAGCGCGGCCCCCGAATTCACACAAGCGACTGCATTTCGCTCATCTGGCAAGGCGCTGATATCATTCAGCAAATCTCCCCCAACCGGGAGAACCTCTGCCACAACCTCGGGTCGCCATGTATTGATCGAAAGCAACGGCGGCCACAATTGCTCATCGTCGAAAGGCCGCCTCGAGAATCTCTGAATCAATTCTTCCCAGGCTCGAATGAAGGGCACCAACCGGCTCACTTCCTCATCGACAGAAATCGGCCCGCGGTTGGTTCTCGCACTCTCGGCGCCGATATCAATGATGTCCGCCCCCTCTCGGAGTTGTGCTTCGCTTTGAGCCAAAGCCAAGGTCACATCAAGAGTGCCATCACCGCAGAAGGAATCGTCATTGATGTTCACTATCCCCATCGTCAAAGGACGATGCGGAAACTCGATGCGGTGACCGCGAGCAGAGAGAATCATGTGATGGATGGCCAGACCTCCGGCAACGCAACTTCATACCTCTCGCGCTGGCGAAAGCGAACGGAGGTTCGATAGCCAATGTCTCTGACCAGAGCCAATGCTTGATCGAAGTGCACGCCGACTTCACCCGGCGCATGGCTATCCGAAGAAATCACGATCGGAACGCCAGCCTCAAACGCCATCTCCAAAAACTCACGGCTAGGATAAATCTCCCGACAGTCCTTGCGCAAGCCGGCCGTGCTCACTTCAAACACACCCTTCGTATCAACCAACGCCTGAATAGTAGGTTCATAAAAGTGCCGCAGATCCCCCTGTGGCCTGAGGCCAAACTTTTTTGGCAGGTCTGGATGGGCGTAAAAATCGAACTGCCTCCCCCGAATCATCTTCGCGTAAAGCCGCCAGTAACAGTCCCAAATCTCATCGACCATTCCGGATTCACGCCAACGGGACAGATGCCTCGGATTGTCCACATCCCAACCAGGAGCGATGTAGTGAACGCTGCCGATCAAGTAATCAAAGCTGGCCTTCTTGGCCAGTTCATCCGTCCAGGACTCCCGGCCCTCAATGAAGTCGCACTCCAACCCTAACCTCACCGGCAAGGAGGGGAATTCAGCCCTGGCCTCCTCCACCATTTCAAGATACCGGGGGAAATCCCCCATCAGCATCCGCCAATCGTCAAAGTATTCCGCCATCGGACTGTGGTCGGAGAAACCAACCTCCGCGAGCCCCCTCTCGACCGCTTTGGCGGCATATTCACGCGGGTGTCCTTCGGCATGAAGGCAGAGGGGGGTGTGGAGATGGTAATCTGAGAGCATTAATTTCGTTCAATGAAGGAAAAAAATCTTGCTGGCGCAAGCGCTCCTGCGCTAGTCTCGCCCCGATGAAGCGAATTATTGCATCTCTCGTTATTAGTGCCTCGGCATTTTCTGGTCAGGCTTTTGCACTCGTTGGCGGCCCATTTGATATGGGTTCCCACGGAGCCAACTTGGATAGAAACTCCGTTTACCAAGCTGCTTTGTCCTTCAGCAATGGTTCGGGGTTCGTTTACTTTTCACCTAATGCGCGCCTTGTGCCTGAGAGAGTTCCTGGTGGCGGATCTGCTGTTGATGATTTCGATAGTCAGGCCAGTTTGGTCAACAGAACCGTTCTCTACTACAAGGGCGTAACTTACGTGGGATCGTGCTTCGGGACCTCCGACATGGAAGCGCGATTCGTTGAAGGCTTCATCAATGCAAACTCTGATGTTGGTTTCTCTGCTTCATCCCAGACTCAGAATGCTAACGGAGCAGCTACCTCATCCGCAACCGTTTCTGCGACAGTGGTTTATAGCGGCAAGGGCTACATCGTGAATGGAAACTTCCTGGCAAAAGTGACTCAGACTGCACCTGTCCTCCGCTTCAAAGGCAAAGGTGAGTTGGCCTTTTTGTCACCAACAGGAGAGTCTTCGGTGAATACTCTCGCTTATGAAGCCTATTCTGGGCTCATTGGAGCCATCATCTCGTTCGTTGGCAATTCAACCGTAGGAAACGGGAACCAAGTTGACTACGGATTGATTTTCACCGGTGCCCAGACTGCTATCGACGCCGCCCTCGCCAGCCTGAAGACGAATTACCTGTCCAAAGGCGGTGTTGAAGAAACCTACAACGAAGTCGATTTGGTCAAGCTCCGTGTTTATGGGACTCGGCGTTACCTGTAGTCATCTCTTCAACTTCATTGTCTAGCTTTCAAAAGCGTTTGCCTGCCGGGCAAGCGCTTTTTTTTCCCCGATTAACTGCCCCGAATACTATGAGACCGGCAAGCACCAGAACCATGACAAGCACCCACTATTTGAACGAGAAGGGTCTCACCCTCTTAGAGCTGCTGTTGGTCGTAGCAGCGCTCGCTATTCTCATCGCCTTGATATTCCCTGGTTACGCGATGTTTAAGCGCAAGGCCGAAGACGCCGCTTGTATGGCAAATCTGCGAAGTCTTCACGCAGGATTCAGTTCTTACCTCCAGGATCACGCATTCGTCTGGCCCCAAAGTCCTTTCCTCAAGGAGGGAACTGAAGAGACTTCGGACAATGAGGAGTCAAAATGGTATTTCGAACAGCTCAAAGATTACGGACCTACGCGCGAGACCTGGCTTTGCCCATCGGAACGTGGAAAGTGGTCTGAAGTCAACGATCCTGATCATTTTGACAGCAGCTACGTGCCCTCCAATTTCGACTCAACACCCAACATCGCTTATCGTTGGTCATTGCAACCATGGGTAATCGAAAGGGGTGGTTTCCATGACCAGGGCCAGGCGAACGCCATCTTCCCCGATGGTCACATCAACAAACGTGTGATCCCAGGCATGTTCGAAAAGACTGGGGGTGCCAAGAAGAAATAATGCCGCCCGTTATCTCGCTGAAAATGGAGCGAAGCGAGATTCCCACCGTTTGGGGAGCACACATTGCATTTCGGCACCTTGTTCGGTGTATTTTTCAGCAAGGACTTTGCCCTCTTGATGGGCCAGGTGCACGAGATCCATACGGTGCATCGGAATCAGGAGTTCCAGCCTAACCACCCGGTCCAGCAGCATGGCGTGAAGACGATGGAGCAGGTCGTCAATTCCCTGTCCCGTGAGAATGGAAATGGGGATGCCTTCAGGAAAATGCCTCTGGATTTCAGCTAGCTTGGATGGATCATCAATCAGGTCCACCTTGTTGAGCGCCAGCACCACGCGTTTATCGCCGGCCCCCAACTCCTTGAGCACGGTCGTCGTGGTCTTGAAAAACTCGTAAACTCTGGGGTGGCTGGCGTCGAGCACATGAATCAGGAAGTCGGCGATCACCGATTCTTCCAGTGTTGCGCGAAAGCTTTGCACCAAGTCATGGGGCAATCGCCGCACAAATCCGACGGTATCCGTCATTAGCACGTGCTGGCCATCGGGCAATTCCATCCGTCGAGTGGTCGTGTCGAGAGTGGCGAAGAGCTTGTCTTCTGCGAGCACATCAGCACCCGTCAGCTTGTTCAAAAGCGATGATTTCCCTGCATTCGTGTAACCAACAATCGCGATGTGCGGGACCTCCAGACGACTGCGCTCTTTGCGCATTGTCTCTCGATTACGCCTCACGTCGTCGAGGTCGGCTTTGACCTTGTCGAGGCGCTTGTTGGCGAGACGACGGTCGATTTCCAGCTGCGACTCACCCTCCCCTTTCGCCGCCCCACCACCTGCCGCCCCGCCGCTGCCACCTTGCCGGTCAAGGTGAGCCCACATTCGTGTGAGGCGGGGAATCGAATACTCAAGACGTGCCAGTTCGACCTGAAGACGTGCCTCCCGCGTTCGTGCGCGCATGTTGAAAATGTCCAGAATCACCTCGTGACGATCAATGACGCAGAGATTCGACTCCTTCTCCCAGTTACGCTGCTGAGCCGGGGTCAATTCGTTATCGAAGATGATGCAGTCGCAACCTAGGTCCTTCGCTTTCTGAATCAGTTCGGTGGTCTTGCCTGTGCCCACGAAGTGACTGGCGGTGCATTCGCGAACAAATACGCAATCGGCGGAGGCTACCTCGATCGCGAGCGTCTCGACTAGTTCCTTCAATTCAGCTAGCAGATCCATGGCTTCAGCCATGGCGCGGCGATCGAAGCAAGCTCCCACCAGCAGCGCACGCTCCACCTTCTGAGGCTTCTCACGCACATCAAACATCCTGCGAGTCTTAGAGCACGATTGGCTCGGGAGCAAAGGATTGCACAGACCGTTGCGCAGGCCCCCGGCGCGTGCCAAAGAACCCGCCAATGCCCCGTTTCCTTTTCTTGCTTCCGTTACTGCTGCTGCTTCTGACCCAGTGTGGGGGTGGCGATCCTGCTTTTGTGAGACTGGGCGATTATGAATGTGATGCAGGTGAGGCCGTTGTTCGACATATCATCAAGACCATGCCCGATCCCGCGCCGGGTCTGCCCAAAGAATACACAGTCGTCAAAGCCCTCGATCTACGCGCGGCGGATCTTGACTTCATCCGCCGTTTCTCAGATCTCGGCCTGACCTTTGTCAGCGCTGAGGTTCTCTCTGAACAGGAAGAGACTCATTACCCCATTAATCCCAAGTCCGGCTTGTCTCCCGTGATGCTCCATCTCCAGAGGATGAAGCGCCCCGATGAGGGGACCTATGAAGTCGATGCTGGCTGGGCTCACAAACGCACCTTCGACCAACGGAGCTACCGAGTGAAGAAGTCGGGAGAACATTGGCTCGTCGAAGAAACCGCCAAGTTAAGCGGCAATGCGACGCCTTGATACTGAGAGACATCACTCGCCAACGACGGACACGACGATCTGCCGACGATGCGGAGCCCGGCGATGCTCGAAAAGAAAGATGCCCTGCCAAGTGCCCAGGGCCAGCCTGCCATTCATCACCGGGATGACCTCAGAGGTCTGGGTCAACGCCATTCGCAAGTGGCTGGGCATATCGTCTGCGCCCTCGTGAGTGTGGACGAAGTAAGGCGTGTCCTCTGGCACCAAGCGATCGAAGAACTGATGTAAGTCCGTCCTGGCTGAAGGGTCAGCGTTCTCGAAAATCACGAGGCTGCAGCTCGTATGCTGCACAAATACGGTGGCCACACCTGTGCGAATACCACTGCCCGAGACCACTTGCTGGCAGGCTTCCGTGATCTCGTAGGTCCCCTTGCTCCCTGTAGCGACGCAAAAACTATCCGCAAACGCGCTCATGCTCAGCCTGCGTTGGGAGGCAATGAATCCTGATCCGTCTTGTCCTTGGCGGGGACTTCCATTTCTACCCATTCGGGCGCGTCCTTGGACCGCTTCCACTGGTTATAGGTCATCACGATCAAGAGACCCATGACGGCCACCGAGAGCTCCAGGATGAAGGGCGTGGTGAAAAATCGAAAAATGTTCCAGAAAGCCTCGCCAGCCACTTCCCGAGCTTCCGTGCTAAAACACAGCACGCCAACGACAGCGCCCAAAAAGACCAGGGTGAAAAAGATGGGACCGATCAGACGCCTCATGATTACATGCCAGTCGGCGTTGTTGGCGGATCGATCACGGGTTCAGCGCGCAAGACGCGCAATCCTGCGACATCAGGCACTCGGATTTCTTCTCTGGGAGCCGGAGGAACCGAGGACTCAGGTTTCAGGGGAGTGGTCGTAGCCACCACTGGTGGCCCCGGCAGAACGCTCTTCACAGGCGAGATGGTGTAAATCACCTTCTTCCCAGATGGCACCGGTGCTGGATGTGAGTTCACCCGAACCTGCGGACTGACCGAAGCGGTAGCCGCCGCCACCTTCTTGGGCGCAGGCGAGGTCGCTGAGGACATCGGGGCTTGGTTGATGGATCCAACGCCCTTGGGCGAGAAAAACTCCAGCCCCAGGATGCTGGCGCAGGCTGCGATCCCCACAAAGATTAGCATCGCGTGCAATCCCACGCTGCCAGACTCTTTCGCAATACCGCGGGGCGTGCGTGCCCGAAGCCGATGCCGGACGACCGGCTCAATCCATGGCCCAAGGGATGTCGTCAGGTAACGATAGTCGGCAGCACCACCGAAGACCGGTCTGGGAAGGTTGGCCACAAAGGTATCAGCGTTCACTCCCAGGAACTTGGCATAGAGACCAATGAAGCTTTTCGCATACGCCATGTTTCCGAACGCAGCGAAATTCCCCTCCTCCATCTGAGCCAGCCGGATCGCGGGAATCCGAGTCTCATGCGCGGCATCGGCAAGCGACAGCCCGAGCTGTTCGCGGGCGGCTTTCAGTTGTTGCGCAATGGTGAGGGACATGGCTGCTGGGGAACGAAACGAACTGAACAGGGGGATTGGATAGCAGAAATCTAGCGATTGGAAGCAAATAATTTGTGCCGCTTGCCTGCCAGCATTGTCACACACCCCATGAAGCCGCAGCCGAATCTTATGGTGTATGCATACGCACACCTTGCGCTTCCAAGGCAGTCGAGATACTATCGCCGCCCTCAAGCCCGGAGTTTGCTTACGGCGCGTTCGCTGTTAATCCAGTCCTGTCACAGACCCATCTCGTCCTTCGCCCCTATTTCATGAATGCCTCAGAGGACATTTTGATCGTTCCCGGTGCTCAAGGCCCAGAGGTCTGGCGCGCCCAAGGCAAGGACGCAGCCACGCCCCTCGATTCGCAAAAGGGGCGCGGCGCTGGCTGGGTGGCATTGCCCATGCGTTCGGTAATCTCGGTTCCCATGCGCTTCCCCGCCATGGCTGAAGATCGTCGCGAGGCAGCGGCACTCCTGGAGCTTGAAGGTTTTGGAGCCAGCCCTTCCGCCAGCGACTACCAGGTCGAGACCAGAGACCTTGGCCAGCGAGAGCAACGCGCCTGGACAGTCCTACAGACTAGCCAAATTCCGGCACAGGCGCAGCAAGCCAACTTGGACGCGAAGTTTGCTCCCTCCGTCGCCTTCCGAACCCTGAAACGTGGGGAGCTACAGCTTTGGCACGAAGCAGGCCACTTGGTAGTTGCCATGCCCGACGAAGGCGGAAAACCGCTTCATTCCCAGGCCCTCACCGCTATTGAGCCCGACGACGATGCGGCAGCCGAGATTCGCTGCGTGCTCGCGGCTCTCGATCTCATCGGTGTGACACCGGAAGTAGAGAACATCGTCGTTCAGACACCAGCGAACGTGCAGTTGATGCCCGAGTCACTGACGCCATTTTCTGCGGCCACTGGTCTGCCAGTCGCTGTCGAAACCGACAAACCGCCCCACCTCCCGCGCGAAGCTTGGCGCTTGGTGCCGCCACCAGTGGCGCAGAAGCGAGTCGCTCGCCGCCAGCAACAGTCAATCATGCTCGCCGCTGCAGGCTGCGTGCTCGTCATTATGGCGCTGCTCGGAGCCTTTGCAGGCAGACTCTGGAGCCGCGAGCGAGAAATCAAGCTGGAGGCCGCTCGGCTTGACGCACTTCGGCCCGAGATCGCGATTATTGAGAATGCGCGTGCTCACTGGAAGGCCCTGGAGCCCGCCGTCACACCGGACAAGTCATTCATGGAGACCTTCCATCAGATTGCCCAGCTTTTCCCGCCCGAGGGCATTACCTTGCAGGTCTTTCAGATTCAGGATGGCCACATCATCGTCCAGGGCATCGCCCAGAATCAAGGGCTGGTGAACGGCCTTCGTGAAGACCTTACCAAGGTGCCAGCCTTCTCAGGTCTTCGATGGGACTTCCCCAATCAACCTGCAGGCCCCAATGGAGTCACGCCGTTCCGCGCAGACGGCAGCTACCCTGAAGCCGAAGTCACAGCAAGCCTGTAAAAATCATGAATGCGCGTGAACAACGTCTGGCCATAGCTCTGGTGGCGATCTTGCTTCTGGGAGGCGGATGGATTGCCTTCACGAAGATGGTGAAGTGGAAGAAGGATCTGGAAGAGCGCGAGCACCAGTTATCTCTCCGCCGTATCGAGGCTGAGGAACTGATCAAGACCAAGGATTTCTGGACGGCTCGGTCCCAGTGGCTCGAGTCAAAGCAGCCCATCTGGACATCACAGCGCGCAGCTGATGATGAACTGAACAAACTCATTACCGAGACCAGCAAGAAAGAAGGCGTGACGGTTCTCGCCAGCCTTCAGCAGGAGCCCGTTCAACAGGACGGCCTCTGGGCTTCGGGCATCTCCCTTGAAGTTAAGGGACCTTATGAGAAGACCCTCCAGTGGTTGCATCGCCTGCAGACTCCCGATGGCCACCCCACTTATGACTCCTTCGTGAGCATCCAAGGCCTTGCCTTGAAGCCAGATGTCGAAGATCCGACCAAGATCCACATTCAGGACCTGCACATCCAGAAATGGTATCGGGAATCAAATCCAACCGCGTCCCCCGCTCCACCTGCTGGCAAGCCATGAATTTGAAACTAACCATCCTTGCCTCCCTTCTGCTGCCCATTCTCCGTGCCGGAGCGCAGACTCCTGAGGAAGCTCCGTCCTTGGTGCCTACGCCGTCGTTTGTCACAGAGAATGGCTCCCCTCCTCCACCGGTGGACGGATCGATGCCTCCTTCGGAATCGCCCGCTCCAGCGGATTCCGCACCAGCCACTCCACAGACCGCAGAAACGGCCATTCCACAGACTTACCGCGATGATCGCTATCAGGTAACCTTGGGCAAAAACCCTTTCATGCTGAAAACCAAAGGTCCGGACAACCCAGTCGAAACCTTTGGCAAGGATTGGGACCTCAAGTCACTACGCGAAGTGAAGGGTAAAGTGATCGCCGGAATCCAGAACCGACAGACGCAGGAATTCCGCAATATCAGCGATCAACCCGACAAA
The DNA here is from genome assembly GCA_016795365.1 of Verrucomicrobiaceae bacterium. Taxonomy (GTDB): domain Bacteria; phylum Verrucomicrobiota; class Verrucomicrobiia; order Verrucomicrobiales; family Verrucomicrobiaceae; genus JAEUHN01. Next base: position 231,447 of record JAEUHN010000017.1, on the reverse strand, counting down.
GATGGTTTCAAGCTCGTGAAGGCAACGATTGCACGCAATCGAAAGGACTCGTCCGCTGAAGTTCAGAAGGGCTCCGAGACCGCCACGCTTACCTATGGCGAAACCGCCGCTGCGCCTGGAGCGGCAGTTCGTGGGCCGGTCGGTGGCATCATTCAAGGGCAGGCACCCCGGGCAGGCGCTGCGGCGGGAATGCCGACAGGGTTCCGTCCAGGACAAAACACGCAAGGGACCGGAGGAGCAGTTCGTGTCGCCAATATGCCAGGTGGCGTGGGTGCTGCAGCTGGCGCTCAGGCCGCACAGCCTCAGGGCTACCCCAACCCTCTGCCCAACGCAGGCACTAACATGAATGCCGCTGGTGCCGCAGGGCAGCCAGCCCCTCCCAATCCCATCAATCGCCGTCGCGTTCTCGTTCCGTCACAGGTTCCACCCACCACCCCGGTGCCATAACGCCAGTTTCCACCCCCACCCGTCCCATGTCTGTCATACGCCAACTTCTCGCCCTGGGCTTCGCGACCGGGGCCATCGCACAAAACGCAGCGCCAGTCGCGGTGGCAGATGCGGGTCCTTCGAGCACTCGTCTCAGCGCATTGATTCTCGATGTTCCACCGGCGCAGGCGACGCCCCAAGCGGCAGCGCCATCCAAACTCGGAACCATTTTGCTGGCTCAGATTCCGCAACAGCCAGCCCCAGGTGTTGGGACAGGTGGCATTCGCCCCGGAATGAATCCCAACACCATCCGGCCCCCGGTGAATCCTCGGATCCAGAACCGTCAAGGCACAGCGGGCAGCCCTGCTCCCGCGGTCGCCCCCAACCCAGTTCAGCCGGCCCCTTCGGTGCCCACGGCGGGCCCCCAGCCACCTGCGCCACCTCCTTCATCGCCCATCGCCGGCAATCCAAGCGCCGCTCCTGCTCCCAATGCCGAGCCTGAAGTGATCGGGGACGATGAACTGATCGATCTGCAGTTCCCCAATGTGCCGATGCCTCAGATTCTGCTGCTCTACGAAGAGTTGACCGGCAAGAAAATCATCAAAGATATCAACGTGGAGGCTGTCACCTTCACGATCGAAACCACTGGCAAGCTGCCGAAAAAGAAGGCCATCGAATACATTGAGCGAAGCCTGCTGCTCAATGGTTACGGCTTCCTGCCTGCGGGCGAGGACTTCGTGAAGTTCATTAACCTGGCGGCCATCAAGCCCGGCCCTGAGCGCCCTCTCATTTTCGACCCCGACAAGCTGCCGCAAAATGGCGAAGAGATCTGCACCTACGTGCAATCACTCAACTTCCTGGAGCCCGAGGACCTGAAGAAAAGCCTCGCCGAACTGGTGCCCCTCCACGCCTATGGAGTGCTGACACCCCTGCCAAACTCACGCGGCATTGTCATCACCGAGAACAGCAACACGATCCGATACATCGTGGAACTGCTCAAGCACATGGACGTGGAGCCCTCGCGCACTGAGAAACGCAGTTTCCAGCTCACCCGTTCGTCGGCGGAAGATGTCGCGAAGGCGCTTGCCGACATCCTGGGACTGGAAAGCAGTGGCAAGGGTGGCAGCACGGGCACCAAGAGCACTCCCCAGCCACAGCCCGCCGCTCCGAATCCCGCAGGCATTCCCAATCAGCCTGGAGCCGCCGCTGCCCAGCCTCGCACCAGCGGTGTTTATGGCTCCGCACCCCAGGCTGCAAGCGTGCCGCCCAAGCTCGTGCCCATCGCACGCACCAACAAACTCATGGTGATCGCACGTCCTTCGGACCTTGATTACATCAGCACTCTGATCGACGAACTCGACGCGGCGGCGGAGATTCGAAACTTCGTCTCTCATCCGCTGAAGTTCCTCCAGGCCAGCGAGATCCTCTCGATCCTGGGCGACGCGCTGGCCCGAATTTCGGACAGCGACAGTCAGGGTGGAGGTGGCAAGTCAGGTGGCAACCCCATCGGAAACACCTCAGGCAACAACCAGCGCACGACGGGAGATTTCGGCAGCAACAGCAGCAACCGCAGCAGCATGGGTTCCAGCTTCGGTGGTGGCATCGGAGGCATGGGCGGTGGCAGCAGCTTCGGTAGTGGATCAGGTCTCCAATCTAAGCGGCAAGGCGGCCCGCCCACTTCGCTGGTGATGGGCAAGACCCTCATCATTGCCGACCCGACACAGAACGAAATCTTTGCCAGTGGCCCGCCTGAGCACCTGGAGACCATCGGCCAGATCATTGAGGCTCTCGATGTTCGTCCCCAGCAGGTTTTCCTCTCAGTGGTCATTGGACAGATCAAGTTGAGCGACACCGAGGACTTCGGGATCGACTACCTCTTCGGCCCCACCGAACTCGCTGCCGGCAAGTATCAAGGTGTAGGCGCAGGCACCATCAAAAACCGCTTGGGTGGCAATCAAAGTCTGCTGAATGCCAGCGCTGTCACGGGCTTTTCAGACCTCAGCAAGAGCCTCCCCACCGGCATATCGCTCTACGGCACGATCTACGACAACGTGAATATCATCCTCAGTGCCTTGTCTTCGAACTCGAACTTCAAGGTGCTCTCACGCCCGTCCGTCTTCACACTGAACAATGAGCCCGCCTCGATCGAGACCGGCCAGCAGATTCCCGTGCCTTCGTCCACCTATTCAAGCTACAACCCCAATGTCGGCACCGGCACTGGCGTGGACACCGGCAGCCAGTTCAGCACAGGCTTCCAGTCCAACATTCAATACATGGACGTTTCGCTGAGGTTGGACGTTGTGCCAGTCATCAACTCAGAAGAGGACATCACTCTCCAGATCAAGCAGGTGAACAAAGAGCGTGGCGACAGCGTGGCCATCTCTGGTAATAACATCCCGAGCATCATCAACCAGGGCCTGGAAACCACCGTCATCACCAAGAACAATGCGACCGTGCTGCTCGGTGGTCTCATCCGTGAGGACCACGGCAAGAAGGAAAGCGGTGTGCCGATCCTTCGCCACATCCCCGTCGTTAAGAAGCTCTTCAGTTCCACGGAAGATACCACCAGCCGCAGCGAACTGCTCATCTTCATTCAGCCTCGCATCGTCAATGGCAATGGCGACCTGCCCAACAATGCCTACGACGCTCCGGGCGCATCCCCTCTTGGCGAGGAAGCACGTCGCTTCCTGAACCAGGAGAAGTCTGATCCGCTCGTCGAAGAGAAGGCAGTCAGGCGCACGAAGATCGGTGGCCTCATCCGCAAGCTCTTCAACTAAATCCTTGGGGACTCAAGCCAACTGCCAGACGTGCATAGCCGCTTTGTTGGCTGGCTCGCTTGGTGCATCAAATCGGAGCATCGTGAGTGAACGATGCTCCATGGACAGAGGCGATACGATTCATCCCGCACTCCAGCTTTGAATCGCGAGAGTGCGGGTGTCATCGATCCTCACGCAGCCTGCTGGAGCAGCCCGGCCTCGCGATCGGAGAGATAGCAGGCAGGGTCAGGTGCCCAGAGGTCGCCCGTGGTGTGGAGGGCACGCACACGGAAGCCGCCACCGCAGATGTCGAGGAACTGGCAGTCCTTGCACCGGCCTGTGAGGTGCTGCTTACGATTGCGCAGTTGGTCGAGCGTTTCGTTCTGTTTGTGCTGCCAGATTTCGCTAAACGGACGTTGCTTCACATTGCCGAGGATGAGGTCCTGCCAGAACTGATCAGGATGCACATTGCCCTGGGTGTCGATGTTGCCGATGCCGGTGCCAGAGCTGTTGTTGCCGCCGCCATTCCAGCGAAGGAGATCGATCACCTGCTGTGCGCGCCCGGGATTCTCCTCCTTGAGCTTGAGGTAAAGGTAAGCGCCGTCCACGGGCTGATCCACGGTGAGCACTTCGCGTGGTTTGCCGCTGGCCACCCACTGCGAGGTGCGGGCCAGGATGCGGTCGATGGCACTGCGAGTGTCTTGATGGGGCACGGCGCACATGGCGGAACCACGTCCGCTGGGAACAAGATGGTAGAAGCACACACGCTCGATGTCTTCGCGCTCGATGAAATCGAGAATCTGGTCGAGATCGTCGATGTTCTGGCGGGATAGCGTGAGGCGAAGGCCGACTTTTTGTCCAACCGCCTTGCAGTTGCGGAAGGCTTGCACCGCCTTGTCGAAGGCTCCTTCACGTCCGCGGAAGTAGTCGTGTGTGGCACCGATGCCATCGAGCGAGATGCCCACATACGAGAAGCCAAGGTCTTTGATCTTGGCGGCCTTCTCCTCATCAATCAGCGTCCCGTTCGTGGACAAGGTAAGGCGCAGTCCCTTGGAGCGCGCGTAGCCTGCCAGTTCGAAGAAGTTCGGATGAATCGTGGGCTCGCCACCTGACAAGAGCAGCGCAGGGATGCCATACTGCGCAAGGTCGTCGATGACGTTCACGCATTGATCCCAGTTCAGTTCGCCGGGATACGATTTGGCGTCGGAGTCGGAGTAGCAGTGAATGCACTTCAGGTTGCACCGGCGAGTGATGTTCCAGACCACGATGGGCTTGCGCTCAGCGGCTGAGTTGGGAGAACCGTGACCACGTCCATAACGAAGGGAATCCATGGGCTGCGACTCATCGCAGTAAAGTCGGGTGAGATTGATCATAGGGCCTTAATGAACGGATGAACGCTTTCGCGATCTCTGCGCATCTTGCGCTTTGAGAGACGCTCTTTGTGGCAGGCGTGCGGAAGTTGCGACGCGCTGTGTGGATGATGGCACAGAGGCCAGATCAGGCGGTTCCATTTCTCGCTTCCCAGCGTGCGACCAAGCCGATAGCATCGCGCCCCGATGAGATTGACTGCCGCATTCGCCTTGCTCTGCACCTTGGCCAACGCCGAAGAGACGCGCTGGACCACCTCGCGCATCCATGGATCACCGCTGCCGCCGAAGCCGTTCGTTACGGAGCAGGTGTGGACTGAGGTGCCGCTAAACAACGCCCTCGATCTGGTGCCCGTGCCGGGCCTGGCGCAGTGGTTGATCGTTGAGAACGGCGGAAAAATCTGGTCGGTCTCGCAGGACTTGCAGGCTGAACGGGCCGACCTGGCTCTCGACTTGAAGGCGCTGCACCCCAAAGTGGACCACGGCTACGGCATCGCTTTTCACCCAAAGTTCAAAGACAACAAGCAGGTCTTCATCACCTACACGAATGGCGACAAGCTGGACGATGGCTCGCGGCTCTCGCGTTTCAAAGTGAAGCAGGAGACGCCGCTCGTGATCGATCCGGCCAGTGAAGAGATCTTGCTGACATGGCGCAGCGGCGGGCACAACGGCGCGGCAATCACCTTCGGCAATGATGGCATGCTCTACCTCTCGACGGGTGACAGCGAGGTGCCCGCGCCGCCTGACCCGCTTGTGACCGGACAAAACCTTGATGACCTGCTGAGCTGCGTGCTGCGCATCGACGTGGACCGCACCGATCCAGGCAAACCGTATTCTGTGCCTGCGGACAATCCGTTTGTGAATCTGGCTGGTGCCCGCCCGGAGATCTGGGCCTATGGCTTGCGCAATCCGTGGAAGATGAGCTTCGACAGGCCCACCGGGAATCTCTGGTGCGGCGATGTGGGATGGGAGCAGTGGGAGCAGGTTTTCTTGATCAAGAAAGGCGGCAACTACGGCTGGAGTGCCATGGAGGGGAACAATCCCATCCTGCTGGAGCGCAAGGGACCGCATCCGATCTCGCCACCCATTGTCACCCATCCGCACAGCGAGGCGGCCTCCGTGACCGGCGGATTTGTTTATCACGGCGAGCGACTCCCTGAGCTGAAGGGTGCCTACGTGTATGCGGACTACGAGACGGGCAAGATCTGGGCACTGTGGTATGCGAACGGGCAGGTCACGCGCCACGAAGAGATCGCAGACACCGCGTTCAAGATCGTCACCTTCGGTCAAGGCGAGGACGGTGATCTGCTCTTCATCCACTATGCCCCTGAAGGCACGGTGCATCGCCTCATCAGAAATCCGAATGCCAGCAAGCCCGCAAACTTCCCTCGCAAGCTGAGCGAGACTGGCCTCTTTGCTGACGTGATCAAGCAAACCCCCGCGAAGGGAGTGCTCCCAATGCCGATCCGCGCTCCGATGTGGGCTGATGGTGCTGAGGCCGATCGCTTCATCGGCGTGCCATCGGGCAAGGTGGAAACGCAGATTTCCAAGAATCGTCAGGGCCAGATTCAGAGCAAGGTGACGTGGCCTTCGGAGACAGCCCTGGCCAAGACGATCTCCCTTCAGCTCGATGACTCAAATCCAGCCACTCACACCAAGATCGAGACCCAGGTGCTGCACTTCGATGGTGTGGCATGGAATGCCTACACCTACCGATGGAACGAGCAGGGCACAGACGCCGATCTCGTTTCGCCTGGTGGCGATGAACGAAAGCTGATGCTCAAAAGCCCGCGCCACCCTGGTCGTTCGCTGCGCTACAACTACCGTTTTCATAGTCAGGCCGAATGCCTGCGGTGTCACAACTCGTGGTCGGGATTCGCCTTGGCCACGCAGCCTCAGCAGCTCGCCGATCCTGCTTCGTTGATTGCCGCCGGCATCATCGACGAGAACTACCTGCAACGCAGCCCAGTGCGCCTCGTTGATCCTCGCGATGCCAAAGCCGATCTCGCCGACCGCGCGCGCTCGTGGCTGCATGCGAACTGCGCTCACTGTCATCGACAGAATGGCGGTGGTGCCGTGCCCATGATGCTGAATGCCGAGCTGGCCATGAATGAGATGGCCGCCGTGCATGAAAAGCCCACCCGCGGCGACCTCGGCATCGCGCAGGCTGAGATCCTGGCCCCAGGGTCCCCATGGCATTCCGTGGCGCTCCATCGCATCGCCAGCCAGGGCTCCACGCACATGCCTGTGATCGGTGCCCGCACCGTGGATGTGAAGGGCCTTCTCCTGCTGCAGCAATGGCTCCTGGCATCCAACGACATGGCCGACAAGGAGTTCTCCACCCCGCTTTCATTGGTGCGCTCAACCAACTCGCCCTCCGGTTGGGTGGAGGACAAAAACGAGTGGTCCCAAGTGCGTAACCAGCATCCCCAGATCATCGACCAACTCATGAACGATGTAGCAGGCGCTGCCTTCTTGCTCCACGCGATCGATGCCGGATTGCTCCAAGCCAATGACGAAGCGGAGGCGGTCAAGGTCGGCACCTCATCGACCAACGCCAACGTTCGCGGTTTGTTCGATCGCTTCATCGCTGATGCTGATCGCGTGGAAACTCTCGGCGCAGGAGCTTCACCGGAAAAGATTCTCTCGCTGAAAGGCGAGGCCAGTCGCGGGGCTGAGCTGCTCACGCCGGTCAACAAAGGCGCTGTTTGCCTGGGCTGCCACATCGTCGCAGGCAGTGGTCGCAATGTGGGGCCTAATCTCACCCAGGTGGGCGCGCGGCTCACCGTTGAGCAGCTGGTCGATTCACTGCTCACGCCCAGCAAGTTGATCGCACAGGGTTATCAGGCTGTGACCACGCAGCTGAAGAACGGCACGTCGCACACCGGTTTCGTAGTGAAGCGTGAGGGTAGCACCGTCAGCCTCAAGACCCCGAGCGCTGAGGTCGTGATGCTGCCCGCAGAGGACATCACCAGCGAGACTCCCCTGCCCATCTCCTTGATGCCTGAAGGCCTCATGCAGAGCTTCACCGCGCAAGAGGCGGCCGACCTCGTGGCCTACATGAAATCACTGAAATGATCAGCGGGCAGTCTTGCCTTCGATCCACACACCTGGGACGATCACGCTCATGGAATGGGATTGGTTCAAAATCATCCGGTGGGTTGTTCTTACAGCGGCGGCGTGGATGCTCGGTCTGATCATCTGGACCTTTGCCGCAGGTGAACAAACCCAGGTCCTTCGAATGCAGGAAAAATTTATCCGGGCGCTGGAGAAGCGACAATGGAGCACCGTGGAGGCGATGGTCTGCAACGACTATGCCGACGAATGGGGCCAGGATGCCCCCATGCTGAAGCAAACCATGCGACAGCTCCTCGGCGGCTTCATCTTCATCTCGATCGAGCCCACCGTGACGAGTTCACGCGCAGCGAGTGGACTCGCCATGGTCAAATGCACGATCAAGATTCAAGGCAATGGAGCAGGCCTCAGCACCATGGTGATGAACGAGGCGAACCGCATCAAGGAGCCCTGGGTCTTTCACTGGCACAAACGCGGTCGATGGCCGTGGAGCTGGGAACTTGTGCAAATCGACAATCCCAAGGTCACGCACAATCGCCCGTGATCGGATGAACCCAGAGAGAGTAAGTTTCCACGTTTGACAGGCAGGACCGTGCCCCTACTTTGGCCGCCCCGCCCCCATACTGGCTTCAACGAAGCTTTCTTCTATGTTCCCATTCCGTTTTCTCCTTGTCAGCGCGCTCTGCGCCCTTTCTCTCGGCACCGCCTTCAGCCAGTCATCTCGCAATGGCATTGCCGCTGTGGTCAATGGCAAGGTCATCACCCGCACCGAAGTGGCTGATGCTGTCGCCGCCCAGCGCCAGATGATTCTCATGCAGAACCGGGACAACCCGATGCGCGCCCAGGCCGAACTCGCCCAGGTGGAATCCCAAGCTCTCGACCAGCTCATCGAACGTGAATTGATCCTGGCCGACTTCAAAACGTCCGGCGGCACCATCAAGCCCCAGTATGTGGATGACGACATCAACACCCTCATCCGTGAGCAGTTCAAAGGCGACCGCGAAGCCTTCGTGGTAGAACTGGCCAAGAGCGGCATGACCTTGAAGAAATTCCGCGAGCTACGCGAGAAGATGATCATCGTGCAGATCATGCGCGCCAAGCATGGCGGCAATCAGGCGCCTCCCACACCCAAACAGGTGGAAGACTACTATCGCACTCACCAGGAAGTCTGGCGCGACAAGGACATGCTCAAGATCAGCACGATCACGATCCCCAAATACAGCAGCGATCCCTCCGCCACCCCAGCCAAGCAGAAGGAACTCGCCGAAGAGGTGCGCTCCAAAATCATCGCGGGCGCTGACTTCGCCTCCATGGCCAAAAGCTACAGCCAGGACAGCCGCGCTGAGAATGGCGGCGAGTGGGACTGGATGGAGCGCAAGCTGATGAAGCCCAACATGGCAGATGCAGCCTTTGCCCTCAAAGACGGCGGCGTGAGCAAGGTGATCGAAGACGAGGCCGCCTTCATCATCATCTACCTGGATGCCAAGAAGCTCGGTTCCGCGCCATCCCTGGACAAGGTTCGCGACGAGATCGAGAAGAAGCTGCGCTCCGAAGGTGCCCGTGGCGACGTCGAGAAATACGTCGAGAGCCTCAAGCGCAAGGCCGTCATTCGTAAGCTCTAACGGCGGATTTCATCGGCAAAGCCGGTGAACTTCGCAAAGAGCGGCGAGATATTCATAGAAGCGAACAAAGAATTTTGAGCTTTTGTTCGCTGGTGGAACCCCTACTCTGGGCGACCTCACCCACCCCCTGTTCTATGGACCCCACACCTGCCCTGCGCTTGTCGCCAGCACTCGCGATTCTCGTTGCTTGTGTCGGCTTCGCCGCTCCCTCGCGTGCCGACACAGCAGCGCTGTCCCTCCGTTCGAAGGTCGCCTTCGTTCCCAACGACATCACCATCAACGGCTTCCCACGTCCTGACATCGGGCGCGCCTTGGCCGATAGTTTCAGTGCCGCTGCTCTCAAGCGTGGCAAATGCCGTGTGTTCAACGTGGACATTCCCGTGGTCCAGGTGAAGCCGGCCAAAGGAAAGAAGAACCTCGGCTCTCTCGGTGCCGTGCCGCCCGCTTCAGGGCCAGTGGGACTGCCGCCGAGCGCTCGCGATCTCGACTACCTCTACACCTTCAATGTGGTCGGCGAAGGCGAACGTTACGCCCTCACGATGAAGAAGGTTCGCGCGGAGAACAATGAAGTGGTGGAAGCCCATGAGATGAGCACGAGCGGACGCATCGACCGCATCTTTGCCTTGGTTCCCCAGGCGCTGGATCAGATCGATGCCAAGCTCTACCCCCCGGCGTTCCCGCGCACACAGTCACCCGCAGAGATTCGTTCGGCCATGCCGGTGGCCTCTCGAGAAGCGCCGGCCTGGACCTGCCGCCCTGGCACTTGGTCCGGCATTCCACCCGAGTTTGTGGACATCGACCTGTCCAAGGTGCCCAAGGCGCTGATCTATCAGCGGCTCGGCTCCATCGCTGCCGCCAACGACCCGTGGCGCTTCGCGATCATCAATCCCACCACGGCTGCCAAGCTCAGAGCGTCCGAGACCCTGGACGTTCAGTGGGATGATGGCGGTCCGGGTGTCTATTCACGGCTCCGCATCTCGGGATTCGATTCCGGCAAGGTCATCGCCGACTATGGCAGCAACCCCTCCTACCATCGCCTGTATCCCGGCGACTCGGTGTATGGCTGGGCTCCGCCGATTCAGTGATCTTTGATCACGCCGCGAGTGCCTCAGGCGATTCCTGAGCCATGAGGGACTCACGGTGTTTGAAGAACTCCGCAATGATGTCGTCCAGCTCCATCAAGCTGGACACGGTAGTGAACTTGAGTCTCAGCCACTTGCCGCCCGCGAGGAATTTTGTGTAATTCATCAGCCGCGAACGCATGTGCCGCAGCGTGTGCAATTCGGTGCCGTAGCGGCCTGAATGCACCGCCAGATCCACATGCCGCCGCATGAAGCCAATGCGCTGCTCGGCGGTCGCAGGCGGAGGTTGCTGACCATGTGTCAGGTAGTGTTTCGCCTCACGGAAGACCCACGGGTTCATCATGGCAGCGCGGCCAATCATCACACCGTTCACCGCCGTCTCGCGACGACGCCTTTCCACATCGGCTCCGGTCGAGATGTCTCCATTGCCAATCACCGGCACGCTGGCCGCCTCGGCGCATTCGCCAATCACGTTCCAATCGGCCTCTCCCGAGTAGCCCTGGGCTCGCGTGCGACCGTGGATGGCAATGGCTTGCATCCCACTGTCTTCGAGCAGCTTCACCACTTCGAGCGCGTTGACCGACTTCGCGTCCCAACCAATGCGCATCTTGGCCGTAACCGGCACGCTCACCGCCTTGGCCACTTCACGCGCCACCTCGGCGAGGAGCGGGCATTGCTTGAGCAGACTAGAGCCTCCGTTCTTGGCCACCACCTTGTTGACCGGACAGCCGAAGTTGATGTCGATGAAGTCCGGCTGCTTCCAGTCCACGATCTTCTTCGCCGCCTCGCCCATGCGCTTGCCATCACCACCGAAGAGCTGCACGCCCACGGGGCGCTGACCATCGTCGAATTCGGTGTATTTCCGCGTCCGTTCGTCCGCCTGCAGGATGCCCTCGGCGCTGACGAACTCGGTCACCATCACGTCCGCTCCGAGTTCCTTGCACAAGCCACGAAAGATCACGTCCGTCACCCCCGCCATCGGGGCGAGGTAGAGGGGGAATTGATCGTTGGCAAACCAGGGCAGCATGGGGCTCGCAAGTTGCCTCACGTCGCCCCGTAGTCCACCAGCGACTTCATTCTTGTCATTCACGCCGCGACTTTCATAACATCAGCCCGCCATGAACCTCACCCGTCGCCAATTCCTCGCTCAGGCCGCCACGGCATCACTCGCCAGCTGCACTTCGCTGCCCTTTGGAAAGGGTGGCAGCATTGATGCCCACGTTCACGTCTGGACGCCCGACACCACGGCCTACCCACTCGCGCCCGGGTTCACGAAGGAAGGCATGAAGCCTGCCAGCTTCACGCCGGAGCAATTGTTTGCCCACTGCAGGCCCGAGGGTGTCGATCGCATCGTGCTCATTCAGATGAGCTACTACGCCACGGACAATCGCTACATGCTCGACATGATTTCAAAGCATCGCGGCACCTTCCGTGGCGTGGCCATCGTGGACGAGAGCAAGCCCGACGTGGCCGCCACAATGAAATCACTCGCCGCCAAAGGTGTGCGCGGCTTCCGCATCACACCGGGCAAGCTCGCCCTTGATGCCTGGCTGGGCAGCGAAGGCATGGGCACCATGTGGAAGACGGGCGCGGAGCAGAACCTCGCCATGTGCGGCCTGGTCAATCCCGAAGCCCTCCCGCTGATCGACAAGATGTGCGAGCGCTACCCAGACACGCCTGTGGTCATCGACCACTTCGCTCGCCTCGGCATGGCAGGCGCGATCAAAGAGAAGGAACTCCACGACCTCTGCCGTCTGGCCCGTCACGAGAACGTGTATGTGAAGACCTCGGCCTTCTACGCCCTCGGTGAGAAGAAGGCTCCCTACCTCGACCTCGCCCCCATGATTCGCCGTGTGCGCGATGCCTTCGGTGCCAGCCGCCTCATGTGGGCGAGCGACTGCCCTTTCCAGGTGGACCCCGGCCACAACTACCACGACAGCATCGCGCTCATCCGCGACCGGCTCGACTTCCTCACCAGCGACGACAAGGCCTGGATGCTCCGAGGCACGGCTGAGAAGGTGTTTTTCTCTTAACTCTTCATCGCCTGCTCCACCAGCGCGTGGAATTCGCGATAGCTCCAGGCGCTCTTCGTCAGGCCCCAGGCCATGTCGGGCTTCACCGTGAGATCGACGTCGCACACCACGATGTCTTCCACCTGGCGCTGGCTGCGGGCCAGGATTTCGCCACGCGGGTCCATCACGTAGCTGTCGCCGTAGCCGATGCCTTCGTTGCGCGTGATGCCAGACTTTGTCGGGTCGAGCACCACATTGTTGCCGCGCACGAAGTAGATGCTGTTCTCGTTCGCCCGGGCGCTGTGATCCGCCCGCACCTTCATGAAATGGGAAATCAGACCCTTGTCGCTGATGTAGTTGAAGTGTGGCGCAAAGATGATCCGCGCCCCTTTGAGTGCCAGGATGCGGGCCGGTTCGATGTAGCCACCATCCGCACAGATGAGCACGCCAAACTTCACCCCGTTGCGCTCGAAGATCGGGAACTCGCGGCCCTGCTGGTGAAAGCGCATGTAGGCGGCGCACTTCGAATACGTGCCGAGCAAATGCCCGCGATGGGCGACCACCACCGTGTTGTAGAGATCGTCGCCGCGCTTCTCATTGAAGCCGACGATCAGCGTGGGCTCGTGCCTCGCCGAGAGATCGAGCACGCGATGCATCTCGGGCGAGTTCACCGTGAAGGCGCCAGCGCGAGCGCGTTCTTCGGTGTCGGGATAGCCGGTGAGGAAGCACTCGGGAAAGCTCATGATCTCCACCTTCATCTCCTCCGCTTTTTGAAGTCCCTCGGCAACGCGCTGGAGATTGTGGTCAAACTCACCACACCACGACTCAAACTGACAATGGGCAATACGCATGTCCGCAGTGTGCCGCATATACGAGACCTATGGCAAGCCTGAGCGTGCCATGCCTTCGAAGTCCATCCGTGGCAATGGTTGCGCGGCCTCCGATTCTCTGGCTAGAGTCCCGCCACATGCCCGACGAGACTCCCGATCCGCGACCGCACGTCATCAGCCTGTGCGGCACCTACTTGAAGCCTGAGATGCAGAGCATCTACCGGCAGATCGTGGGGCTCACGCGCGTGCGCACCACCGTGTATGCCCAGTGGCTGGAGAACGAGGCGATGTTCCCCTTCCCCGCCATCACCAAGCTCACCAAGCTGCATCACCGGCCCAAGGGGAACTTCCTCAAGCGCTTCTGGTATAAGTATGTGATCAAGCAGTGGCCGCCACCCGTCGAGATCAACAAGTTCATCGGACCCTGCCATCCGTGGGATCTCATCGACAAGCTCGCCGCTGACAAGCCGGACCTCGTCCACGCCTACTACGGTCACAAGGCCGTGGGCTATCTGCCGATGCTCAAGGAGTGGGGCGGACCCTTCGTCGTCTCCTTCCACGGCGTCGATGTCGCCAAGGACATGGACCAACCCGAGCACGTCGCCGCGATGCAGGAAGTCTTCGCCCGCGCCGAGTTCGTCATGGCGCGCAGCCAGTCGTTGCTCGAGCGCGTAGCGCAGATCGGCTGCCCGCGTGAAAAACTGCGGCTCAACCGCACTCCCATCCCGATGGATCACCTGCAGGCCGCAGTCCGCACCCCGCCCGCGAATGGCGAATGGCGTCTGGTGCAGGCGTGTCGTCTCATTGCGAAGAAGGGACTCTTCACCGCGCTCGAAGCCATGCAGGAAGTCGTGAAGCACCACCCCCGCGCCAAGTATCTCTTGTGCGGCACCGGCCCGCAGGAGGCGAAGCTGCGCGAGGAGATCGAGAAGCGTGGACTCACCGCGAATGTCGAGCTGCTCGGCTGGCTCAGCCAGGAGCAGCTCCTCGCCGAGTATCAGCGAGCGCATCTGTTTTTGCATCCCAGCGAGATGACCAAGGAGAGCGACCAGGAAGGCATCCCCAATTCCATGCTCGAAGCCATGGCCACCGGCCTCCCCGTCGTCGCCACGCAACACGGAGGCATCCCCGAGGCCGTCACCAGCGGCCGCGACGGCCTGCTCGTCCCCGAGAAAAGCCCCGCCCAGCTCGCAGCTGCGATCCTCCAACTCCTCGCCGACCCCGCCCAGCTCGCCGCCTTGTCCACCGAGGCCGCGCGTTCCGTTCGCGAGAACTTCGAAGCCAGCGCCCAGGTGGCCAAGATGGAAGACGTTTACTTCGACGCGATCACTCAGGCCAAGGCGCGCGCCGAAGCACAGGCTGCCAAGCCGTAATTCACTTCCCTGCGCCCGGCACCATGGGCGTGAGCACCTGAGGCGGACGGCGTTCGGGATTGAAGGTCACGGGTTTCCACTCGAGTGAGGAGGCGGCGGGTTGCAGAAGGTCGCGCGCAGGCACGATCCAAATGACGAGCTTCTTCTCCCGCACTTCATCGTCGAGCCGACGTGCGAACTGATGATGGCCGTCGCGTTGCGTGTAGGCATCGATGGGGTGGCCAAGGTAGAGCGCCAGGTGCTGGACGAAGCTGGCTCGCAGGGCCTGACCGTCGTCGCTGAAGCCGAGCTGGGGATCATCGTAGATGCGGAGGTCGCTGCCGCCGATCAGGGCCAGCGGCGAGGCGGGATCATTGGCGATGCCAGGGAAGCTCACCATCACGGCCGTCTCCGGGCTCAACGAGGAGAGCGGGCTGGTCAGTCGCAGCCGCTGCGCCAGATCGCCGAGGCTGTGTCCTTCGGGTGCCTTGGCATCAATGATCAGCGGATGATCGGAGGCCGCCTCGGGATACTTCTTTTTCACATACGCAGCGATCTGCTTCGCCAGCTCATGCACGGCCTCAGGAGTCCAATGCGAGTCCTGCCGCAGGAAGACGGGCTTCTTACGTTCCTTGAGTTGCAGCATGGCCTGCGTGAGGTCCTGGACGTCGATGCCTGCCTTGGTAAACAAATCGTAGAGCGCGGGCTGGCTGTCGTGGTAGAGCGGCGCCTCGCTGAACTCCGGATCGGTGCCGGTGATGTGCTCGGTGAAAATGGACGCCTTCATCGGCAGCGGGATCAGCAGCAGCGGCACCCCGCGTTCTTTGAGCTTGGTGGCAAAGTCGAGCACCCCCTGCGGTGCGGTGCTCAGCGATTTGCCAGGAGCGCTCAACTCAGGTTGCAAGGCGCCCCAGCCGCTGAGGGCATTGAGTTCACGCGCATCGAACAACCAGCCGCCATACCCGGCGAAGACGCTCTCGCTGCCGCGCTTCATCACGCGATGCATCAGGCTCGCCCAGTGGGGCGTGAAGGACATGATCACCAAGGCCAAGGCGGCGACCGCGAGCCCTGTCTTCCAGCGCTTGAACGGCTCGATCAGGGTCTGCAAGGGAGGCAGCACCACGACGATGATAAGACTCATGATGACGATGAGCAGATTCGAGTCCGAGGTGAGTCGAGCTTCCGTGATCAATGCGGATTCCGTTAGATCCCAACGACCAGCAAGCGCCCCGAGGTAGTGCATCGCATGGTCCATGTTCGCCGAACGCAAGAACACCCAGCTCACCGTGATCACGGCAAAGGTGAGGAAGGTCCGCAGCACTCGCGGCAGACGATGCCACAGGGCCTTGCCACCGCACACGCGCTGCTCGATCACCAGCAGCAGGAGCATGATCGCCAGCCATGCCAGCTGCGAGAGCCCGATGCCGAGGTAGGGCAACGATGCGAGCACCACCAGCATCGGAGCCATCCAGGCCACCGGCTTCAACTTGGTGAACGACTGGAGGCAGCGATTCCAGAACTCGGACACACTTTGACTCCGATAGCTCACCTCCATCTGCCCGGCCTGCGCATCCAGTCCACGCAGCACCGCCACCCCACGGACCAGGTCCGACGAACTGCTCGCCACCAGATACACCTGCAAGGCAAAGGCCAGCAGCCCCAGCCAGGCGCAAAACGGCGTCAACGCACTGCTGCTCGCGTGAAAGGCTACCGTGGAAATCTCACCGAGCGACCAGACGAGGAAGGTCAGCTTGACCAGCCAGGAGGTGAAGAGCGTGAGTGCGACATAGCCTTTGGGAGCTGGAACCACGGGCTCCGGCGCAGACTTGACGGAGGGTTTGGACACGGGCTTGGGAACGGGAGCAGGCATGGAGCGAAGGGCGTTCACCATGTCCTATCGAACGATCCGCGCAAACCTTTGGCGATTGTGAGCTTTGCACGGCAGTGCGCGGCCAGAAAAATTCGTCGCAAAGGGATTCCCTTTTTCAGCGTGTCTGACTACAACCATGCCCGCCATGAACGACACCACCCGCCGCTCCTTCCTCGCCTCCTCACTCGCCTTTGCCGGCACCGCCTTTGCTCGCGACTGGTCCGGGCAAAATCCGGTTCGCTACCCGGATGAGGACATCGTGGCCATCGATCCGAGCTTCAAGAAATACAAGCTGGGCAACACCGCCATCCAGCGCGTCCACACCGGCTGCCTCTGGGCCGAAGGCACCGCCTGGAACAGCGTGGGCAAGTATCTCATCTGGAGCGACATCCCCAATGACGTGCAAATGCGCCGCCTCGAAGAAGACGGTCACGTCTCCACCTTCCGCAACCCGGCCGGGAACAGCAACGGAAACACCTTTGATCCCCAGGGTCGCCAGCTCTCGTGTGAGCACGGCAACCGCCGCGTGGTGCGCTACGAGGGCGGCAGCAAGCCGGTCATTATTGCCGACAAGTTCGAGGGCAAACCTTTCAACGCGCCCAATGATGTGGTGGTGCATCCGAATGGCAGCATCTGGTTCACCGATCCCGGCTACGGCAGCATGATGAACTACGAGGGCAACAAGGGCACCCTGGAGATCAAAGAGGCGGTCTATCGCGTGGATCTCGATGGCAAGATCACGAAGGTCACTGACGCCCTCACCAAGCCCAACGGCCTGTGTTTTTCACCTGACTACAAAAAGCTCTACATCGCCGACACGGGCGATCCACGGAACCTCATGGTCTTCGATGTGAAGGACGAGAAGACGCTGGAGAATGGGAAGGTGTTTGTGGAGATGAACAAGGGGTGGGCACTGGGAACTGATGCTCAGGGACGAGGATTCGGGCAGCGCTTCTCGGGGACGACGAACATCGATCCCAAAGCCGCAACCAGCGGCGTCGCCGACGGCATCCGCGCTGACATCGACGGCAATATCTGGATCGCCGGCGGCTGGGTGGGCGATGGCTACGATGGCGTGCATTGCTTCAATCCCGAGGGTGCGCTCATCGGCCAGATCAAGCTGCCCGAGATCGGCGCGAACCTCTGCTTCGGCGGCGTAAAACGAAACCGTCTCTACATCGCGGCCAGCACCAGCATTTACGCGGTGTATGTCGAAACGCAGGGCGCGCACTACTGCTAAAACTCGCTCAGCGACGGCTACGAGAGCTTCCGCTTGAAGTCCTCGTAGCCAAAGCGACGCACCACGCGCAGCTCGTCCGTCTCAGGATCGTAGATGTCGATGTCGGGATGCGGCACGCCGTTGAAGGTCGTGGTCTTCACCATCGTGTAGTGCGCCATGTCGGTGAAGACCAGCTTCTGCCCGAGCTGTAGCGGCTCAGGGAAGGAGTATTCGTTGATCACATCGCCCGCGAGACAGGTCGGACCACCGAGCTTGTAGCGATGCGGGAAATCCTTCGGCCAGCCGGCACCAATGATGTGCGGACGATATGGCATCTCCAGCGTGTCCGGCATGTGAGCGGTGGCGGAGACATCGAGGATGGCGGTCGGCACATCGCTGGGCACGATGTCCTGCACGCTGGCAATAAGGTAGCCAGTGTTGAGTGCGATCGCTTCGCCGGGTTCGAGATAGACGTGCTCCTTGCCCCAGCGCTGCTTGAAAGTGCGTAGCAGCTTGATGAGGCGCTCCACGTCGTAGTCCTTGCGGCTGATGTGATGACCGCCGCCCATGTTGATCCACTTTGCCTGCTCGATGAACTTCGGGAAGCGCTGCTCCACGGCACCCAGCACGCGCTCCAGCACATCGCTGCCTTGCTCGCAGAGCGCGT
The DNA here is from genome assembly GCA_016795365.1 of Verrucomicrobiaceae bacterium. Taxonomy (GTDB): domain Bacteria; phylum Verrucomicrobiota; class Verrucomicrobiia; order Verrucomicrobiales; family Verrucomicrobiaceae; genus JAEUHN01. The sequence goes on along the minus strand of JAEUHN010000017.1, from coordinate 213,169 downwards.
GGAAGTGCAGGCCTTCGAGCCCTTCGAGATCATCAGGATGGATGCTGTCGGCGCGCGTGCCGAGACGGCAGCCGGGTGAGCACGGGTTGTAGAGTTCGACTTCCACCTCGCCGTGCTCGGGGTTCACGCGCAGACCCGGCGATGGCGCATGGCCTTTGGCCTTCGCCGCTTCGATCATCGGGCGGAACTTCTTCCACTGCGCGATCGAGTTGAAGCTGATGTGGTCGGCGATGGGGATGATTTGCTTCATCTCCTCGTTTTTGAAGAAGGGCGCATACACGTGCACCTCCTTGCCAAACTCCTCGTGCGCCAGCAGCGCTTCGTGCAAACCACTCGCGCAGCAGCCACCAAGGTATTGTTTCACCAGGCCAAAGGTGGAGAACATCGAGAAGCCTTTGAGCGCGAGCAGGATCGTCACGCCGGCCTCGCGTTGCACCATCGCGAGCTTCTCCAGGTTTTGCTTCAGCAGGCCAAGATCGACCACATACGCCGGCGTCTGCACGCGCTCGAGATCGAAGCGTGGCGCGGGCTGGTCAAAGACGTGCGGGGGGATGTCGGCGTCGAAGTGGCTGCTCATGGGGGAGCGCCGATGCTAGCGGGTTCGCCGCGTTTGGCATCCAGTTTCGCTGTTGTGCGCGACGGCGCGCAGTGCTTCACATCGACGCCATGCCGCGCCTCCTGCTTGCTCTTTGCCTCGTGCTCTTCACGCCGTGCATGGCTGTCGCGGCAACGAAGAAAAAGAAGTCCGCCACGGTGCCCAAGGCGATGCCGGTGAAAGTGCCAAGCGCGGCAGGCAAGCCGAACGTGCTCTTCATCATCGTGGATGACCTCAACGACTGGGTTGGCTGGTTGGGCGGACATCCACAGGCACGCACGCCGAACATGGACCGGCTGGCACGCCTGGGCATGAGGTTCACGAACGCGCACACCACGTATGCCTTGTGCAATCCGTCGCGCGCGGCGCTGATGACTGGCATGGCACCGGCATCGAGCGGTGTCTTCGGCAATGAGCAGGACTGGCGGCGCTCGATCAACGTCCTCGGCAAGCCCACGCTGCCCGAGTTCTTCAAGTCGATGGGCTACACGACTGCCGCGGGCGGTAAGATCTTCCACGCGAACCATGGCGGACCCGAGGCGCGACTCGCCGGATGGCATGGTGGACGGCGCGGCTTTGAGCAGGATGTGGCGTGGGATGTGCGCTTCCCGCAACCCGGTGTGCAGCTCGCCGAGGCACCGGTGCACACGGGACAGAACTTCAACGGGCTCAACATTTGGCACTGGGACTGGGGTCCGATCGATGTCACGAACGAACAAACTGAAGACGGCCAAACCGTCGCGTGGGCGTCCGACTTCGTGCAGCAGCATCGCTCGAAGCAACCCTTCTTCCTCGCGGTGGGACTCTACAAACCGCATTCGCCCTGGTATGCACCGAAAGCCTACTTCGACGAGCGTCCGTTGAACGAAGTGAAGCTGCCCGAGGTGAAGGCCAACGGCCTGGACGACGTGCCAGCCTTTGCCAAAGGCCATCTCAGCGGCGGCGAGAACTACCATCAGCAAATTGTCGCCAACAACCTCTGGGCCAATGCCGTGCGTGCTTATCTCGCATGCATCACCTTTGCCGATGCGCAGTTGGGCAAGCTGCTCGATGCCGTGGAGCGCTCGCCTGCCGCGAAGAACACGATCATCTGCCTCACCAGCGATCACGGATGGTATCTCGGCGAGAAGCAGATGTGGCACAAAGGCAAGCTCTGGGAACGCGCGACGCATGTGCCGCTCACCATCTATGCGCCCGGCGTCACGCAGCCCGACAGCGTCAGCGCTGAGCCCGTCAGCTTGATCGATGTGTATCCCACGCTCTGCGATCTCGCGAAGCTCAAGCAGCCCGAGCACCTCGACGGCGAGAGCCTGCTGCCGCTGTTGCAGGCCCCTGCCACCAAGCGCACGCATCCCGCGATCACCACGATGGGTGGCGAGGCGCGAGTGAGCTACAGCGCGCGCACGGATCAATGGCGCTACATTCGCTATGCCGACAAGAGCGAGGAACTCTACGATCACGCCACCGATCCGAACGAGTGGACCAATCTCGCCGCCAAGCCCGAGCACGCAGCGCTGAAGCAATCGCTCGCCGCCTTCTTTCCAACGGAGTGGCACAGTGCGCATCGCAGCGTCGAGCAGCTCGGTCCCATCGCGAGCGCCGATGGCGGCGCGAACTACTTCCTCCAGCCCGGTGACGAATTGCCTGCGAACGCTTCACCACAGATCACAGGTCGCGGCTTGTCGATCATCACGCGCTTCGACTACACGCCTGCGGTCGATCAGGACAGCACGCTCGTCTCGCAGGGCAGTGATCAGAACGGCTGGGCACTGCATCTCGTCGCGGGTGCGCCCACGTTGTCGCTCTTCATCAATGGCCAGCGCAGTGCCATCGCGGTCGAGCCGCTAGAAGCCGGACCCACCGTGGTGCGCGCGCTGATTCCTGGCAATGGCACGATGTCGCTGGCCGTGCCCGGTGTGGGCGAGATCGTCGATGCCGCGCCCTTCGCTGGCGGCTTCCCCATGCAACCCGGCGTCGGCCTTCAGGCAGGCGAGAGCTTTGGTCCGCTGAAGACGAAGCTGTTCCCCAACAGCACGCCGTTTGATGGCAACGTGCAGCAGCTGCTCATCTCGGTGCTGCCGCCGTGATCACGACTTCTTGCCGCGGCCGAACAGCTTTTTGAAGAACCCTGGTTTCTCTTCCACCACGGGCTCCTTTTTGCTGGGTGCCATAGGTTTCGTGGGCGTGCGCACCGCCGACGGCTTGGGCGCACTGGCGACAGGCATTGGTGGGATGATCGGCACGATCCAATCAGGCTTCACCGTGCCAGCCGCCGCCCACTCACTCATCGAAGGATTCCAGATCAACGTCTGTGCAGGCAGGTCCCCCGTTTGCACCTTGAGCGCCAAGACTGACTCGGACACCGGCCCCTGGCTAACGCCGTCGATTTCGAAATACCAGTTCATGCGGGTTGAATGAGAAAAGCAACTTTGAAAGCCCATCATGAGGCTATCCGACAGGGACAGCAAGGGGTTCGAGCAACCGAATCGAGAAGCAACACCCTACCGGCAGTGGGACTCGAACCCACACGGTGGTCACCCACCAACGGATTTTAAGTCCGTTGCGTCTACCATTTCGCCATGCCGGCCTCAGGTGTGCGGCCGATGTGTAGCGAAGACTCGTGCGAATGCTAGCAAAGCATTGCGCCAGTTCGAGCTCTTCAAGAAACTTGACCTATCTTGCTTGTAACGTTGACACGCTTTGTCCTGCCGGGCTAATCTGACCCTCTTTTCCTCTCGAAATTAGGCCTTCTCCCCGGCCTGTCCCATTTCTCGACCCAGCGCTCCCCCTCGCATGTATTCCAACGAAGAGTATCTCCTCACACTTCTCCAGGAAGCCGGCCTCGTCGGCGACAAGGAGATTGCCAATGCCAAGGGCCTCAAGAAGCCCACCGAGACCCTGCTCGAAGCCATGATCAAATCGGGCATCGTGAACGACGAACAGGTCGCCCAGACGCTCGCGGTCAACTCAGGCATGGAATTTGTGGATCTGCATGGTTACGTCACCAACCAGGACATGAAGGCGGTGGTCCCAGAGGAGGTTGCCAGACGATACAAGATTGCCCCCCTCGGCCTCAGCGCTACGGGTGCCCTTCAGATCGCGGTTTCGGACCCTTATGACTTCGAGACGCTGGACGCCCTGCCTCACGTGTTGCAGCCGGATATCGAGTTTTACTGCTCGACTCCCAATCTCATTCGTGCGCTGAACTCAAACCTCTACGGCGATGATGAGGAAATCACCAAGGCTGTAGGCCAGGATGGCGATGCTCCGGTCATTCGTCTGTGCCAGAACATCCTCTTTGAAGCCGTCAAGAACCGCGCCTCGGACATTCACATCGAGCCGCTCGAGAAGGACGTCCGCATTCGCTACCGCATCGACGGCGTGCTTCACGACGTGGAGCACCATCCGAAGCGCCTGCTTTCCTCTATCATCGCGCGCTACAAAATTTTGACGGGGTCGATGAACATCGATGAGAAGCGCATCCCGCAGGATGGTCGTATTCAGACGAAGTATCAGGACAAGGAGCTCGACCTGCGCGTCTCGATGATTCCTACCAATCACGGCGAGAGCGTGGTCATGCGTATTCTGGACAAATCGGGGCTACGTCTGGGATTATCGGACCTCGGCTTCCTGTCTGATGACCAGGAGAACTTCGAGAAGCTCATTACCCTGCCGGATGGCATCATCCTGGTGACGGGGCCGACGGGCTCGGGGAAGACGACCACTCTTTATTCCTGTCTGAACTTCATCAACCGGCCTGACCGCAAGATCATCACCGTGGAAGACCCGGTCGAGTATCAGTTGGCAGGGATTAACCAGGTTATGGTTAAAGAAGACGTAGGCATGACCTTCGCAGCAGCTCTCCGCTCCATGCTTCGCCAAGCACCGAACATCATCATGATCGGGGAAATTCGTGACCTTGAAACCGCCTCGATCGCCATCAATGCGTCACTCACCGGACACTTGGTTTTCAGCACCCTTCACACCAATGACGCGCCAAGTGCCGTTGCCCGTCTCGCGGACATCGGCATCAAGCCTTTCCTTATTTCGTCCGCCGTCCGCGCCATCATGGCCCAGCGACTGGTCCGCAAGCTTTGCAACGACTGCAAGACTCCCAGCGCCCTCGGCGACAAGGAACTCCGCGCACTGAGGATCGACGCCAGCCAGGCACTCGAGGCCAGCATCATGCAGCCCACTGGGTGTAACCGCTGCCGAAAGGCAGGCTTCCGCGGTCGTCTCGCTCTCATCGAGATTCTCACCATGGACGATGAAGTGCGCGGCATGATCAATCAAGAACTCACCACACCGCAGATCCGCAAGCGCGCCCGCGAACTCGGCATGAGAACGCTGCGTGAAGACGGCGTCCGCAAGGTCCTCGCAGGCATGACCACCGCCGAGGAAGTCATTGAAGCCACGATGGGAGACGCTGACTAAAATCACGAGCCCGAAAGCGAACAGCCCCAACGCTGGAAGCGCCAAAAAGCTCAAGACTCACGACATTTCAGTTTTCAACTTTTCAATTCTCCCCCTCCAATGACTGCACAGAACGTAGTGGACATGCTCAAGACACGAGGAGTCATCGACGAAGGTGTCGCCTATGACATCTCGCACGAGGCCATCGAAGGCGGCAAAGACATTCTCCAAGTTCTCCTCGATTTCGGCATCTTCACCAACGAAGATGAACTCTGGGCGCTCGTGGCTGAAGAAATCGGAGCCGAGCACTTTGACCTGGGCACCTTTGAGCCCCCGGCCGAACTCGTCAGCATCATGCCTGCCGCCATGGCGAAGCTCTACGGAGCCTTCCCTGTAAGCATCGACGCGAAGAGCATTCACGTGGCGTTTACCGATCCGCTGAACCCCCAGTTGCTCGAAGATTTGCGTTTCTCCCTTGGCAAGGACATCGTGCCGGTGGTCGCCCGCAAGTCGCAGGTGCAGGGTTTGATCGATAAGCATTACGGCACGAGTTCCGGGGGATTCGACGAGATCTTCAAACAGCTGGGCCTCGCCGCTGAGAAGTCCAAGGAGGAAGCCGATCCGAACTCCGCGCCAATCGTTCGTTTTGTTGACCTCGTGCTCACCCAGGCCATCAAGGAAAAGGCGAGCGACATTCACTTCGAACCCTTTGAAACCGAGTTCAAGATTCGCTACCGCGTGGACGGTGCGCTCTACGAAATGGCCCCGCCGCCGGTGCACCTGGCGAACTCGATCATTTCGCGTGTGAAGGTCATGTCCAACATGAACATCGCCGAGCGCCGCATTCCCCAGGATGGTCGTATCATGACCACTTGCGAGGGTCGCCCGGTAGATATGCGTGTATCGTCACTGCCTACCCAGCACGGTGAGTCTGTGGTGCTTCGCGTGCTCGACCGTTCATCCATTCAACTCACGCTGAAAGACCTCGGCATGAGCGAATACCTGGACAACTACATTCGCACCACCATCCACAAGCCCAATGGCATCTTCATCGTAACGGGTCCTACCGGCGCTGGTAAAACAACCACGCTTTACGCCGCCCTGCGCGAGATCAATACCATCGACGCCAAGCTCCTCACCGCTGAGGACCCCGTGGAATATGAACTCGATGGAATCATGCAGGTGCCCGTCAATGACGCCGTCGGCCTCACTTTTGCCAAAGCCCTCCGCGCCTTCCTCCGACAGGATCCTGATCGAATCATGGTGGGTGAAATGCGTGACCTTGAAACCGCCCAGATCGCTATTCAGGCTTCGCTAACGGGACACTTGGTGCTCAGCACACTCCACACGAACGATGCGGCGGGCGCAGTCACCCGTCTCGTCGATATGGGCGTGGAGCCCTTCCTCGTGTCTGCTACGCTTGAAGGCGTGCTCGCCCAGCGCCTTCTGCGCACCATCTGCAAAAACTGCAAGACTTCCTACGACCCAAGCCAGCACATCCTAAATCAGCTCGGACTGACCAGCCACGATACCCAGGGCAAGCAGTTCTTCACCGGAGCCGGCTGCCCGACCTGCGGCAACACGGGCTACAAGGGCCGAAAGGGCCTCTTCGAGCTGCTCGATATGAATGATACGCTGCGCGATCTGGTGACCAAGAAGGCACCCTCGCTGGTCCTCAAACAAAAAGCCATCGAACTGGGCATGACGACACTCCGCGAAGATGGCATCCGCAACATCTTCGATGGCATCACCACCATTGAGGAAGTGCTCAAATACACCTGATCAGCCTGCGGATTGGTTTCCAGAATTTCCACCCAGCCAGATTTCCATCGACAACGCGTTAGCCGTTCCGCTATTCTCGCCACAGCCACCTAATTTTCAGATACCGCCCGCCCATATGCCGACATTCCATTACACCGCCCTGGACGCCAATGGCCAGGAGACCGCCGGAACAATCGAAGCCGCATCCGACACCGAGGCCATCAACTTGCTGCGTCAGCAGCAGATGTATGTCACGGATGTCGCCCAGGAAGGAAAGGGCAACGCCGCTGCTATCAAAGCCAAGGCGGGCAAAGTCGCCTCCAAGAGCAAAACCAAAGTCTCCGGCAAGAGCACCGAGTCTCTCACGGTCAAGAGCAAGACCCTCATGGTCTTCACCCGTCAGTTGGCGACGCTGATTGATTCAGGCCTCCCTCTGCTTCGTGGCCTCACCGTGCTCGGGCGTCAGGAGCCCGTGCCCGCCATGAAGCGCACGATCACCACTCTCGCTGACAGCGTGCAGACCGGCAGCACCTTCTCCGAGTCGCTTTCGCAGTTCCCCAAGATCTTCAACAAGCTCTACATCAACATGGTGAAAGCCGGTGAGCTTGGTGGTGTGCTCGAAATCGTGCTCAACCGTCTGGCTGAATACCAGGAAAAGGCTCAGAAGCTGAAGAACAAGATCGTGGCCGCGATGGTGTATCCCATCATCGTCATGGTCATCGCTGTGCTGATCATGGTGTTCCTCATGCTCGTCATCGTGCCAAAGTTCGAGAAGATCTTCGATGACATGATCCCTGGTGGCCGCTCCAAGCTGCCAATGCTCACCCAGTTCGTCATCGGCATCAGCCGCAATGTGGGTGCCTACTTCCCGCATATTCTGGTAGGTCTCGCATTGCTCTTCATCGTATGGAAAATCTTCCAGTCCTCGCCCGGCGGCAAGATCATCATCGACCGCATGAAGCTCAAGATTCCTCTGTTCGGTGACGTGCAGCTCAAGAGCGCCATCTCCCGTTTCAGCCGCACCCTGGGAACTCTCGTGACCTCCGGCGTGCCGATTCTTCAAGCACTCAACATCACCCGTGAAACGGCGGGCAACATCATCATCGCGGATTCCATTAACAAGGTGCATGACGCCGTGAAGGAAGGTGAATCCATGGTTGCACCTTTGGAATCCAGCAATGTCTTCCCACCCATGGTTATTTCGATGGTAGACGTGGGTGAAGAAACAGGTCAGCTGCCCGAAATGCTTCTCAAGATCGCCGACGTGTATGAGGACGAAGTGGACAATTCCGTCTCCGCCCTCACCTCAATGCTGGAGCCGCTCATGATTGTGTTCCTCGCTGTCGTGGTGGGAACGATCGTGATGGCCCTCTTCCTCCCGCTGATCAGCGTGATCCAGAACCTCAATCAAGGCTAGTCCCGGACCTTCAGCTCACTCAAGCAAACCCCCGCTATGAAAGCTCATTCCGTTCGTTCACTGCGCCGTTCCAAGAGCGCCTTCACACTCATCGAGCTTCTGGTCGTGATAGCCATCATGGCCCTGCTCGCCTCCTTGACCATGATGGGGTTCAGCTCGGCCTCTATCAATGCCTCCAGAAGTCGCACGGCAGCCTTTCACAGGGCAATCATGTCCGGTCTGGAAAATTATCATTCGGAGAATGGTGAGTATCCCGAGCCGCGCAGTGCAGGAAAACGCACCAACTTCGGCACCAGCCAGTATGAAATCGGCGGCGCTCTGATGCTCTATCAAGCCCTCAGTGGTGATGGAGATGACGAGATCAAATCGGCAAACTCTCGCCGTAGCCCCTCCGACGGCGCAGCCGAGACTGATGCTGAGATTGCAAACATCATGCTGAAGGAAATGCCCCGTGAAATGTCGCAAAAGACCAGCACGGGTGAATGGCTTGTCATGGACGGTTTCGGTCATCCCTTCCAATACACTTATCCTCAACGCCGTGGCGGCGGTGAGAGCGCAGGTCAAGGTGCCCCTAGCACGAACACCATCAATACGACCTATGACCTCTGGTCATATGCCGAGGATGACAAACACACCAACGAAACGTCGCTGACCTCAAAGCAGGAAGTGAACATCAGCGGCAAGTGGATCAAAAACTGGTGATCCTTCGACGATACCTTCGTTTTCACCATCTCGCTCGCTGCTTGGCAGCGCTCGCCATTCTACCTTTATCCCCGGCATCGGGAGGCATTGGGGACAATCCAGACCTTGAGGTCGTGTTCCAGTTCACCCTTGCTCCTTCTGGAGTGACCACGGCCACTGATGGCTCGTGGATCATGGGCGTCAATCAATCCGAGAAGCCCCAAATGCGGGCTGTCCGCATTTCGCACTCGGGTGAAGTTTCTCCGTTCCCGAACGAGAAGATGAGCCGCGGCGATGTGACCTCACCCATTCCTTTGGATGCCATCGAGGCCCTGCAAAGTGACGCCGCAGGTGTCGTCTGGCTCCTGGACAATGGCCGCCGTTCGGAACTGCCTCCCAAGGTGATCGCCTGGAATCCTATCAAGTCGGGCGTGCAACAGGTGTGCTATCTCTCGCCACCGGCGGTCGTGCCGGGCTCGTTCGTTGCCGACGTTTACGTCGATGCCTTCTCGCCCCTGGTCCTCATCAGCGATCCGGCCAATGGCACGGATGCAGCCCTCATCATCCTTGATCGCAGCACTGGGATCTCGCGCCGGTTCCTGCAGGGCCACGCAGCCTTGCAACCCGACAACAGTGTCCCGCTCAAGGCCACGCGCACGGGCCAGGAGACCCGTCGCCTTGATGGCTCGTTCACGGTTCCTCATTGCGGGATCAGGCCTCTGATCATGGATCGCAAGGGCCAGTGGCTTTACTTCGCCGCAGTCCAATCGAAAGCCGTTTATCGCCTCCCTGGTGCCCTGCTGCGCACGCCGGACCTCACCGAGGACAAGCTCGTCAAAGCGCTCGAACGCTACGCCGAAAAGCCTGCGGCTGCGTCTCTGACCATCGATAACAAAAACAACATCTACGTGGGCGACATCGCGGGGCGATCGATCGGAGTCATCGACGCCGAGAAGCGCAACTACACCCCGATTACATCGGATCCCCGCCTCGTATGGCCCGACGGATTGTGCTTTGGGCAGGATGGAAAACTCTACTTCTACTCGCGCACGCAAGCGACCGTTAGCACCACCACCTCGCAGGATGGGCGCCCACCGGGCACGGAGCACAGCATGTTCCGCATCAAGCCCCTGGCCCCCGGTCAGCCAGGTAATTGACCGTCAGCCAATCGCCCGTTTCAGGGCATTCCTCGTCATCTGCTGCACGCGAAGGTCAGGTCCATGCGGACGGCTCCAGTGACTCCACGGAATCATGTGTCCAGGTGGAGTGCTCAGCCCCTGGTTCCAAAAGATCGTCGTGGCGTTGAAGACGATGTTCTTCTTGGGTCCTTCGAAAACGGTGGCGGCATACTTGCCCAATCGTGTGCCCCCGGCCCAGACGTTACCCTCGGCCACCACCTCAAGTCCCGGCCGCGAAGTGTCTGGCTCGCCATGGAACTCCCAGCCGACAAGCCCAGGAATGCTGTCACCCTTTTTCATTCCCGTGCCCTCGAAGAGCCAATGATCCGGCTTCGCGCAGGTCCAGTCCCCACCGCCATTGAAAGGGACGATGGTTCGGGCCCCGATGATGTCGCGTTCATCTGGGCCGGGATTTTCAAAGGGACCCAGCACCTTGGCATACGCCTCCTTCTCCTCTTCCCGGAACTCACCGTAGCAAGTCTCTCGCGTCAGCCGACGATGAGCCTCGCCCGTGGCATTCGGTGTGAACGGAGTAACCATGTAAACGTCGTTTGCCGACAACCAGAGCACGCTGAGACCGTCCGCGATGGCTTGCTTCACATTCTGATACTGGCGAACGTCCCAGTATTCGTCGTGCCCCGCACTGATCATCACCTTGGAACGCGCCAGATTGGACGGTTCCAGGTTGTCCACGTTGGAGCAATAAGTGACGTCGTAGCCTTCTTTTTCCAGCCAGTAGCAAAGCGGGTATTCCCAGAGCAAGAACTCACCACTGCCAACGCTCAGCGGGTTGTCGAAGATCTGCACATACTTCCCGTAGGGCCGGTCAAAACTCACGCTCACCCCAGGCGCATGAGCCGCGCGAGGATCCGTGTAGAGACTCTCATCGACAGGCCAGCGATTGTAAGCCTGCCACGTATTGTCGCTGCATTGGAACAACACATCGGCCTTCCGGTCATCTTTCACGATGAAGATGATGTAGCTCTGCCAGTAAGGTTTGTCGGGAGACTCGGGCAGCGTGCTGAGGCGGCCCAAATAGACACCGCTCGGCCAGTCCGATGGAATGGTCAGCGTCGTGGTGGCCTGCCATTGGCATTCGCGAAGTCGCCGCTCACCCATCTCCGGCACCGGTTGCGTTGTGCCTTCAAAAGGCCCGAGCGTCGTCATCAAGCGTGCGCCCGCGCCGCCGTAGTAGCCCATGCGAAAGATCTCGATGCTGAACCGTGCCACAGGCTTGGTGCTAACGAAGATGTCGATCGTCTCGCCTGCCTTGACTGACTGACGCGAGCAATACCCTTCGATCAGCGAAGTGCGATAGCTCTTCGCACCATCGGGCATCACACGAGTCAGCTGGAAACCTGCCCCCTGCTTGGCGTTCTCTGCCTTGATTAGATCACGAGCGTGCGTTGCCGAAGTGCTTACTGAAGGGGCCGCCAGGCCAGAAGCCAGCGCTGTTGCACTCGAGGTCTTGATAAAGTCACGCCGGTCCATGTCAGGCATACGAGACCACGGCTTGATCATTTGCAGGACAAGCAGATTACCACGAACGTTCCGGCAAAGATCTCCATCATGGCTACTGCTCCGATGATACAATGCCCACAATGCGGGCGACCTGTCGCAGGTCGCTTGTGCTCGGGCGTGTGTCCAGAGTGCCTCGCCAGTTCGATGCTGGGCGAGTGGGACGATCTTGCCGACAACCCGGTCGCTGAGCCTGAGGAACCCATCATCACTCGTGTGGCGGACTATGATGTGCTCCGTGTGCTGGGACGCGGCGGCATGGGCGTCGTCTGCCGAGCACGTGATCGCTTGCTCGGACGCGAAGTAGCTCTCAAACTCATTCACTCCGGTGTGCTCGCGAGCGATGAAGAATTGCGGCGTTTCCGAATCGAAGCCGAAGCCGTTGCCAGTCTGCGGCACCCGAATTTGATCGTCATCCATGAAGCTGGCCAGGCAGATGGCCAGCCCTACTTCACGATGACACTCGCAGACGGCGGAACACTGGCACGCCGGTTGAGCGACCATGGACCGCTCGAGGCCCCCATCGTCGCACGCCTTGTGCAGCAGATCGCTGAGGCCGTCCATCATGCTCATATCCGCGGTGTGCTTCATCGCGACCTCAAGCCGGCGAACATTCTCTTTGATCACGATGGCCAGCCATTGGTAAGCGATTTCGGGCTGGCTCGTTTTACGGGTGCCGACTCCGTGACCAAGAGTGGATCCCTTCTTGGCACCCCCGCCTACCTCGCGCCTGAGGTCGCCAGCGGAGTCGCCGGTCACACGACCAGCAGCGACGTCTATGCCCTTGGCATCATTCTCTTCGAGTGCCTCACCGGCCGCACACCGTTCGAGAACGAAGCTCCGCTTGCTCTCTTGAAGTCGATCACCGAGGACGAAGTTCCGCGTCCCTCATCATTGGTGGAAGGCATCGACCGCGACCTTGAAGCCGTCTGCCTGCGAGCGCTCGAGAAAGATCCGTCACGCCGCTACGAGTCCGCCGAAGCACTCGCCAAGGATCTGGGCCGCTGGCTTGCTGACGAGCCTGTCACAGCCCGCCATCCACCGGTCAAGGAGCGCTTGTGGCGCTGGGCGGAACGCCACCAGACCCGCGCCGTGCTCTACGTGATGGCTGCTCTCACCGTGATCATTCTGATCATGCTCTCAGCCGTGATGAACGTGGTGATGTCCACTCAGCAGAACCGAACGACCGAAGCCATGAATCGCAGCGAGGCTTCACGTGCTCGACTGCTCCGCGATCATGCAGCTCAGTTCCTCACCTCGGCAGAATCTATGCTGCGTGCCCTGCCCTATCTCGACGAGGCCGTCACGATCTCGACCGAAAATGCGGTCCAGGATCACGCCATCCGCCTGCGCCAGCGCGTCGTGCAGCGCCTTGCGCCCCAGAGACTGGCGCAGTGGATCATCTCCAGTTCATCACCAACCCTGACATGGAGCACCGATTCCACAATGGCCACATGCGTGGATGGCACCCAAACATACACCACCTCGCTGAACCCAGTTCGCAGTCCCTCGATCACAGTTCAGCCCATCGCTGTGCCAGCCCTTGGCAGTTCCATTCGCCGTTCACTGCGGAGCCCCGATGGGCGCAGCATTATCATTCAGACACGCCAAAGCGTCACCGTTTACACCCAACCAGATGCTTTGCCTGCCTGGTCAGGACAAGGGCTCCAAAACGCCTGGTTTGATGACTCGGGTCGGCTGATCCTCCGCACGTCGGCGGGCAGTCGATCACTGCCATCCACCTCGACGTCTGAGCCCTTGCCCGAGGCTCCGCCTTCTCTCGCCACGGCTCCAGAGATCACCTTCACCATCGATCAGCAAACCGATGTCCACGTCTGGCGTGGCAAGCCGGGCGAGGCGGAGATGTGCGATCCCCTGCCCCATTTGGCCTCCGTCAAAACTACCGCCATCGACCCCTCAGGTCGCTACATCGCCACCCTCACGAGTGCGGCAGAGCTTCGCGTCTGGGAGATCGCCACCGCCCTTCCCATCACGCCACCCTTGCCTGTATCGAAGTCGTTGAATCACATCGCCTGGGACGCCGCGCATTATGAACTCGCCCTTTGGAGCGAGACGGAATGCGTTCTCTTCAACTGGTAGCTCCGGCCACTTTCCCCTTGGCGCACGAAATCGAACCCGCTAAACCTAGCGCCTCAATTCACCCTCCATCCTCATGCCTAAAGTCAAAACCAACGGAATCGAAATGAACTACCAGGAGCGCGGCTCCGGTGATCCCCTCATCTGCATCATGGGCGTGACGGCGCCCGGCGGCGTCTGGGACGCTCATGCCCAAGCCTGGGAAAAGCACTTCCGCTGCATCCTTGGCGACAACCGCGGCGTCGGCGAAACCGACAAGCCCGAAGGCCCCTACACCACCGACATGATGGCCGACGACTACGCCGGACTCATGGACGCACTCGGCATCAAGAAAGCTCGCGTCGTCGGCTGCTCACTCGGCTCCGTCATCGCTCAGAAGCTCGCTCTGCGTCATCCCGACAAGGTGCAGTCCGCGATCCTCATGTGCACGTGGGCACGCCAGGATCGCTTCGGCCTCTACACTTGGCAGCACCTCAAGAAAGCCAAGGCGAACATGCGCCCTGAGGACTTCATGCAGTGGATCCAGATGCTCATCTTCACCAAGCCCTGGTTCGACAACGATGACTGCTGGAACAACATGCAGCAGGGCCTCAAGGACGCAGCGCTCAATCCAGCGCCCCAGCCCCTGCACGCCACCGAAGCGCAGAGCGATGCCGCCATCACGCACAACACGCTCAACGACCTGAAGAACATCAAGTGCCCCGTGCTCGTCATCGGTGGCAAGAATGATACCTTCACACCTGCGTGGATGAGCGAGGAAGTCGCCGCCGGCATCCCGAACAGCGACCTGCATCTCTATGACAATGCTGGCCACGCCTTCCACTGGGAATGCCTCAGCGACTTCAATCCGCGCACGACGGAGTGGCTGCTCAAGCACTAGCCGCCATCGTCCTTTCGAGAGCGCTCCCGGTCACCTGGGAGCGCTCTTCTTGTTTAGCCCTCACATCCAGCTTGAACATGAAGCGCCCAAACTGCCGCCACGCCTCGTGGTAGAACCGCGCCGTCGTCACTCCCATGGTGCGAAGGCACTTGCCATGGCTGATCCATAGCACCATCGCTGCCACACTTCCGCTCAGCAAAAACTGCGCACGCCACAGCAGTCGCTTCAAGCCCTTGCCCGGTGTCCCCGAGCAGTGCAGCCGGTCATTCTGAAATGCCACGTGCCCGGCCTCGTCGCGTAGAATCAGCGAGCACACATCCCGCACAGCCGGATCTTCACAGTGCCTCAGCAGCAGCCAGTAATACGCCGTGCTCGACAGCTCGGTCAGCGTCAAAATCTGTAGTTCAAACTTCACGCCCAGCACCTTCCGAAGGAAGCAAAACAAGCTGAAGCTCCAGTGATCCTCGATGGGGATCACACCAAAGCGCAACAGCAGTCCGCCAAGCAGTCGTGAGTGCTCCTTCTCCTCCTCAAACCACAAATCAATGACCTCATCGAGTCCAGGCTGGCTCTTCCGATACTTCATCACATTCCAGGCGATGAGCGAGGCCGGCCCGCCGCCGTCCCCGAGCTGAAACTCCTTCAGTGACTGCTCCAGCAGCAGCCTAGCCTCAGGCAAAACTTTGATCGGCGCATCCCATCGTGGTTCGACGCGGTTGTGTTGATTGTGACGGAAAAAGGCGATCCACTTGGCGGTGTTAAGTTGTGTTTTCATGACGGCCCGACGCTGCGCCCCGGGCCGTCACAACTCAAATGAAGTGCCTGTGAAATCGGCGTGAAGACAAGGCCGTCACTTCTTCTCCGGCTCGCATTTGCACAGCCATTCAGGCGCCTTGCAGCCTTCGCACTCCTTGGTGTTGTATTCGAAGCGCGCAGTGATCGCCTTGCCGTCCAGCGAGTCTTTGAAGCGAAGGATCAACCACTCGCCCTCTTTGACGAGGGGCAGGATGAAGCCCTTCGCATCCGTCGCCACATCGAGCTTCTGCGGGTTGTCGCGATCACCGGTGGTGGCTGCGAGCGATTGCTTGGCCAGCGCCACTGGCTTCATGTCCTTGTCGAGAAGGGCAATGTGAAACTTGTCACCCTGGATGGTGACTTCGCCATGCATCGTTTCGTTCTTGCTGAAATCGAGGATGCGGCCGCCGTTAGGACCGCGCTCGACGCCTTCGTGGGCGAGGCCAATCATAGACGTGAACGCGAGGATGAGGATGCTCAGTTTGGTTTTCATAGGTTGGGTTAGTGGGTGGCAGGGGCTTCGTGTTGAAGAGATTGGGCAGCGGCCTTGCAGCCGATCAGGAGGAAAAGCGCAGGCGTGACAGCGAGGTCGAGCAAGGTCGAGGAAACGAGTCCGCCGCAGATGGCGACGGCCACGGGATGAAGGATTTCTTTGCCCGGCTCATGCGGACTCAGCACCAGTGGAATAAGCGCGATCCCCGCACTCAGCGCCGTCATCAGCACCGGCACCAATCGCTCCAGTGTGCCACGCTCGATCATCGTGCGGGTAAAGGATTCGCCTTCATGCTTCATGAGTTGCAGGTAGTGAGAGACCATCATGATGCCATTGCGTGCCGCCACTCCGCCCACAGCGATGAAGCCTACCAAGGTGGCGATGCTGATGTTCCCGATTAGCCACCACGTCAGCGCCAGTGCTCCCATGAGAGCGAGTGGGATGTTGATCATCACCAGGAACGCGAGGCTGATGCTGCGGAAGTAACCGTAGAGCAGGAGTGTGATCACGATGACGATCAAGGCGAAGTAAAAGGTGATCCGCTTCGCTGCTTCCTGCTGTGCCTGGAACTCACCTTCGAAGCTAAGGTAGAAACCTTGCGGCAGCTTCACCTTCGCCTGCACCTCGCTTTGCAAACGACGCACCAGGCTCTCCAGATCGCGCTCGCTGGTATTGGCACCGATCACGATGCGCCGCTGCGTGTTCTCCCGGTTGATCACGTTCGGTCCCTTCGACTCACGAATGTCTGCCACCAGTCTAAGGGGGATGCGGCGCTGATTGCCGGTCTCGATCAAAAGATCGCCCAGTCGCTGCGGCGAGTCCCGCCAGTCCTCGGGAAGTCGAAGCACCAAATCCATGGTCCGCTGGCCCTCACGAAGCTCTGCCAGAGTGCGGCCACCGAGCAAAGCGCTGACTTGTTCATTGATGGCACCTGGCTGCACTCCGTAAGCCAGGGCGCGCTCACGATTCACCTCGATCTTGATCTGCGGAATGAGCACCTGCGCTTCCAGGATCACATCGGTGAGACCTGGGATGCTCTTCGCGATGTCCCGCACCTGAGCGCCTTTCTCGCGCAGCACATCCAGATCGGGACCGAAGATCTTCACCGCGATCTTGGCACTCACCCCACTGAGCATGTGAGACAAACGATGACCGATCGGCTGCCCCACATTCACGAACGTGCCAGGAATCGAACCCAGCTTGGCGCGGATCTCTTTGAAGACCTCAGCCCGTGGTCGGCCATGCTCATGAAACTCCACATCATACTCGTTCACGCTCACCGGCATCACGTGATCATCACGCTCCGCACGCCCTGCGCGTCGCCCGACGCTCTTCACTTCCGGAATGCTTTGCAGCAGTTGCACACCAACCTCGCCCACTTCATTGGAGTGCTGCAAGGAGGTGCCAGGCGCACTGGCGAAGGAGATCGTAGCACTGCCTTCATTGAACGTTGGCAGGAACTCCTTTCCCATCCGAGGATAAAGGCTGCCTGCAAGCATGAGCGCCATGCCCGTGAGCCCGAGCACCACCAGCGGAGCCCTCAGCGCGACGTTGAGGAAGGTGCTCCGCACCACCGCCTTCAGGGCACGCACGACGAACCCATCTCGATGCTCACGATCCTGCCGCACCTTGAGCAGCAATGAGCACAGCACCGGAATCAAAGTGAGCGAGACGACAAAAGACGCCGCCATGCTCACGATAGTGGCGATGGCAATCGGCGTGAACAGCCTGCCCTCCAATCCCTCCAGACCAAGCAGCGGCAGGAAGACCAGAACGATGATGATGGTGGCGTAGAGGATCGAGTTGCGCACCTCGCTCGATGCTCGCGCGATGATGTCCAGTTTGGAGCCGAGGGGATTGGAGCGCAGACGCCGCCAGACATTCTCCACATCGACGATGGCGTCATCCACCACCATACCGATCGCCACCGCCAGCCCACCCAGCGTCATCGAGCTCACACTGATCTCGAACCAGCGAAAGGTCAGGATCGTGATCGCAAACGACAGCGGCATCGCCGTCAACGTGATCAGCGTGGTGCGGAAGTTCATGAGGAAGAGCAGCAGCACGATGGTCACCATCACCGCACCATCACGAATGGCTTCCTTCAGATTGCCGATGGCATGCTCGATGAAATCACCTTGGCGAAACATCAGTTCCACGCTCACGCCTGGCGGTAATGTCGGCTTCAGTTCGGTTAAGGTTTGCTCGATCTGACGCGTGAGCTTCAGCGTGTCAAAGCCAGGCGCCTTATCGACGCTGAGCACCACGCCCATCGTTCCATTCACACTAGCGTCGCCACGCATCGGTTGCACCGCGTGAACGACCTGCGCCACATCACGCACCAGCACCGGCCGATCACCAACGCTCTTGATGACCGTGCGCGCGATATCATCCAGACTCGTCGTCATGCCCAAGTTCCTCACCATAATCTCGCGCGGACCTGCTTGGAGATAACCGCTCGTCGCATTGCCCGCCGCCTTGGTCACGGCAGCTTCCATCTCTTCGAATGAAATGCCAAACGCCGCGAGCCGATGAGGATCAGGTTGCACCTGAATCTGCTTCACACCGCCACCGATGGTCAGCACTTCGGCCACTCCAGAGAGGCTCTGAAGGCGACGGCGCAACGTCCAGTCGGCGAGCGTTCGGAGTTCCATCGGCGAGACCTTGCCATCCGTGCTGCGCAGACCGACGAGCAAGATCTCGCCCATCAGTGAGGACACCGGCGTCAAGCCCGTCTTCGCTCCCGCAGGCAGCGAACCCATCACCGACTGCACGCGCTCCTGCACCAACTGCCGCGCCCGGTAGATGTCGGTGCCCCAGGCAAACTCGGCAAAAACCAGCGACAGCCCCACATCGGAGTTGGACCTCAGCCGATCCAGCCCACCCACCCCTTGGACTGCGCTCTCGAGAGGCTGAGTCACAAGCGTCTCCACCTCCTCGGGCGCAAGGCCGGGGCACTCGGTCAGCAGCGTGACGGTGGGCTTGGTCATGTCGGGCAGCACTTCCACGGGCAGCCGAAGGCTCGACTGCCAGCCAAACAACATGACCAGCATCGACCCGACCACGATGAGCAGCCGATGCCGGAGCGAGAAGCGAATGAGGGCGTTCAGCATGGCTTCAAGCGATGGCTGGCTTGCGTTTCATCACCGCACCCAGGATGAGCAGCATCAGCAGCAAGCCGGTGCTGGCGGCAAAGAACCATGTGAGATTATTCCATGGCGACTCTTCGTGATCATGATCGTGGTCATGGTGATCGCCATGCGCTGCAAGCTGTTCCTTGGTCATCTCGGTGCCGTCTTCGTTGTGCGCGTGACCATGAGCCGCATCGAGCGCCTCCTTCAGACTCACACTCCCCTTACCTGCAAACACGAGAGAGTAAGCTCCCTTCGTGACCACCTCATCACCAGGGAGCAACCCTTTGACGATCTCCACAAACTCATGGTTCTCCGCCCCAGTGGTTACAGGCACCTTCACGAAGGCGTGTTCCAGATCGTAGTCCTTCACATACACGAAGCGCCCCGAGACATCGCCCTGCAATGCCGCACGAGGCACAGACATGACATCATCCCGCGAACCAACCACGATATTGAACTCCGCTCGCATCTGAGGCCTGAGGCGCAGATCCTTGTTCGGCACGTGAAACGCCGCCTCCACCGTTCCGCTCTCGCCGTCAGCATAGGCCCCGAGGTGGTTCAGCTCCGCCTCGAATACTTCGCCCGGGAACCCTGGCAAACGAATGTGCGCTTTCTGGCCCTTGGTCAGCTTGGCAGCCAGATGCTCCGGCACGCGTGCACTGGCTTCCACGATGCTGAGATCGACAATCTCAATCAGCGACTGGTCTGGGGTGATGGGCTGGCCTACGGCGATGTCCACCTTGGCAATGATGCCCGCCATCGGTGCTGGCAGCATCACCGTGGGCGGCGGATCGCCAGGCTGCCGACTCTCCACCCACATCAGCTCCTCGCCCTCATCCACGGTCTGATCTGGCAGGGCGAGCACCGAGAACGCACGTCCTGGGATTCGACTGCTGACGACGGCGCGTTTGCCCGGCAGCACCTCGACGCGGCCCAGCGCGAACACCGTTTCCTCGAACCGAGTCTCCTCGGCTTCGATGGTCTCAATGCCCAGGTTTTTGACGCCCGCAGCATCAAGCACCACCGTGTTGGCGAGACGCTCGCTCTTGCCTTCGGCGAAGGCACTTGATGCTAGCAGGAGTGAGAGAAGGACGAAGGTGCGCATAAAGGTCAAAGGTCTACTCCCGCGATCTTCAGCAAACGCATCGTGAGCCAATACAGGCCAAAGCTGAGAACCATCCCTGCGCCCAACGCAGGCCAGAATCCGCCCAGTTTCTTGATCATCCACGGCATGATCAGGAACATCGGCAGCGTGGGCAGCACGAACCAGAAGGTGCCATAGGCGTGCCGGCCAATGAGCGCAGCATCCTTGGTCTCTGAATACAACCAGATGAATGCCAGCAGAGATGTCAGAGGCAGCGAGTGAACAATGCTGGCTACGGTGTTGTTGCGCTTGGCGATTTCAGACACGGCGACGATGATGCCGCCGCTGAGCAATGCTTTGGTGATGAGGTAGGTCATGATGCTTCAGGTTTGAGTGACGCGTTAGTGGGTGAATCCATTCGCTGATTCGTATCGCACACGGGCGAGATGAAACTCGCGCGTGGCAGCGATCCCGGCAGCCTCGAGTTGCAGAGCTTGCTCCCGGGCTCGGAGCAAGGCGACCAGGTCTGCCTGCCCTTGCTCGAAAGCTTTCTGGAGGTTCTCCGTCTGCTGCACCACCAAGGGCAGAAGACGGGTCCGCGTTTCGTCGGCCAGCTTCAACTGAGCGGTCATCTGCTCCCGGGCCGCCGCCATTTCCTGAGCGATGTGTTGAGCAAGTGCCTTGGTCTCCAGAGCTGCTCGTTGCGCCGAAGCTGTCGCCGTTTGCACTGCGCCTTCGTTCTTGTTCCAGATCGGCAGCGGCACCGACAGCCGCACCCCCGCGAAGGGCGTCCGGCGCAGTCCACCGGGTTCATCCTCAGTGCGCTCGCCTTCGACAAACACGCCAGCGCTCACGTCCTGCCACTTCCCTGCTCGAGCGAGATCAATCTGCGATGCGGCAAGTTTCTCTTTCAACTTCGCCAGCTGGAAGTCAGGTCGCTTGCTCCAGTCTTTAGCCTCAGGCATCATCATGTCTGGCAAGGCGCCAATGATCACCACCCCATCGCTTGCGGGAATGCCCAGCAAGGGTCGCAGTTGACCGATCAACGTCGTGCGCTCAGCGTCCAGGAGGCGTTCATCGAGGATCGCACGCTGAGCATCAATCTGCGCTTGCGCCGCATCCAAAGCGGACATTTCACCGCTCTCGGCACGTTTCACTGCAAAGTCCGCGAGCTTCTGTGCGAGTTCGACTTGCTCCTTCCTCAGCTCCCTCTGTCGATCAAGCGACAGCAGCTTCACCGCCACCAGCAGGACCTCTTCGGTCAGGCCTCGCTGCTGCTCCGCCACCTCCAGCTCAGCTGTCTTCACCTCCAATGCCGAGACCTGTTTCTCCAGGCGAAGTCGAGCCGTGAGGGGAAATCTCTGATCGAACGAGAAGCCCATCGCGCCCTCACGGAAGCGATCGTCGTGCTTGAACTCGAAGCCCAACTCGGGGTTCGACCGGCGGCCCGACGCAGTCTCACGACCCCGCGCCTCGTCAATCGCGAGTCGTGCGGCCCGAAGACCCGGATGATGCGCTGCTACCCGCCCAGGCAAGTCGGCGAGCGATAGTTTCACCTCGCTCGCAGCACTGAGCAAAGGCACGACCAAAGAAAGGATAAGAAGTCGAAGCATAAGAGACGAAAAGGATGAACAAGCGACGAGGCGTGAGCATGAAGCTCCGCCAATGATTCAATGCTCCCCAGGCCAGGCCTTCAGCCCGCCGGGATCCTTTTCTTCAGATTCTCAACGCAATGGTGTGGGCAAGCCGCTGCGGCCAGCCATCTCGTATCAATCCGTCCGATCGATACCACGGATCAGCGAGTTGAAGACCCACCTCGCCATTCCGCACTGAGATGTGGCCACCAGCGATCCACAGACACTCGAGTTCGTTGCCCGAGGGAAGATGAACGCACATCGTCACCCCTTGCTCGTGTCGTGCGATCAAGGACTCCTTCACCGCTGGATGGTCTTGCTTGTCATCCGACGGATGCCCCTGTTGCGGAGCACCGTGATGATCGTGATCGCACACTTCCTGCTCGTGGCACGAGTCCGAATGCGGCCCGTGGCAATGATCTGCGAGGGTGACCTGCGGCGTGCCACCGCACTCGCAAAGATAGCCCCGATGAATGCCGGCAGTCTGCGCCCATGCGATCGCCACGACCGTGACGAACAACAACATTTGGCGCAGTGAGAGACCCATGGTCACAACCCTGCGCTGCCGTCGCTTGTTGTTCAACTCGAATGTTAACCCCGAAGCGAAACGCGATCAGGTTGCAGCGCAGCGCTCGTCCGCTATGGACTGCCAGGCATGATTCCTCTCGGCAAAACCAAGTTCACCACCGAGCTGCAAGTGCGGCCCGATGACATCGACCTGTTCCGCCACGTTCACAGCAGCAAGTATCTCGACTACGTGCTCGCGGCGCGCTTCGACCAGATGGAGCGCTGCTATGGCATGTCGATGCAAACCTTCCTTGATCGCGGTCTCGGCTGGGTCGTGAAGGTTTCACACCTGGAATACAAACGAGCACTCGGCATCGCCGAAAAATTCCACGTCACCACCTGGATCGAAGACGTGCGCGGCAGCGATGTGGAGGTGCGTTTCGACATCACCAAGGCCGACACAAACAAGACCGCCTGCACCGGCTGGTGCGTCTTCACCCTCATCTCCCTCACCAGCACACGCCCCGAGCCAATCCCGGATGATGTGCTGGCGAAGTATGCGGTGTAATCACTTTTTCGCAGGTGTCGGCTTCGGTGCGTCTTTGTCGAGCAAGAGCTTGGCCTTGTCTGCGCTCATGCCACCCACGGGCAGCTCGTAGCCCAAGGTGTCGCCGTTGGGTTTGAAGCCATGGCCATCGGCATCGACGTAGATGGGATTGTTGTAGGCGCAGGGTTTCATCTTCGCCTGGGCGCTGGTGCCGTAGCCGCCTTCCAGCGTGCTGTTTTCTCCCATAGCAACGACAATGAGATGCGCGTCGGCTTGCAGTGGCACTTCAATTTTTTGGTCGAACTTCACTGCGCCGGTCTTGAACATCTGCGGATGCGTGGCGCGTGTGAAGTTGAGCTTCGGGTCGGGGCGGCTGTTCACGAGGACCTGGATGCGGTCGATGTCGATCCAGTCAGTGCCTTGCACCTTCACGTTCAGCGTGGTGCCACCGTCGGAGCGCACATCGTCGCCCGCGGTCTTGCCATCGGGTGTGGTGACTTCGAGGAAGGGACCGTTCGTGACGATGACGTGCCCGGCCTTGGCGTGGGGAGCGAGCATGTCCCAGTTGAGTTCCTTCGGCGTGTCGGTGGGACTCTTGAGATAGATGTGCCAGCCAGCGACGCCGTTGTCATACACCATGTGCGCATCGGCCACGCCGAGCGCGGTGACACGCAGACCTTGATTGAGAAGCTGACGCCACACGAACTCGCGCACCGGGCTGGCCTTCGCCGCGATGGTGCCAGGCTTGCGAGTGATCATGAAGGGCGCGTCGGCGAGGATGTTGGTCTCGTTGCCGTTTTGAGTTTCGGAGCCGTCGATCATGCCGCTGACACCGACGAAGCCGCCATCGGCCACGCCGTCGCTGTCGCGGTCGATGAACATGTTGCTCAGGTCGGGATGGTTGAACTGTATCCAGCGGTTCGCGATCTCGCCCTGCCAGCGACGCAGCGTGATCGCGGTGATGCGCGGATCGTCATTCCACACGGGTGCGCCATTGTCCTGGGTGCGCGGCTTGGGCGTGAGTGGGAAGCTGTTGAAGTGCTGACGGCTGCCGGTGAGTTCCATGCCTGGCACCGTGGCGAAATACTCCGTCAGGCCGAGCCGCTGCATGTGCGGCAGCCAGTCGTAGAGGCGGTTGTGCTCCGTGGTGGGGCACCATTCGAGGTTCTCCGCGGCGATGTTGATGAGACGATCGTCAGTGCCGCAGATGTTATCGCCAGACTGCGTGCTGTGATTGTGGAAGTCGCTCGTGACCCAACCCGTGGAATCGACCACGCGCTTGAGCTGTCCTTGCACCAAGACCTCCGCGCCCTGCGCGACATCGACTTCTTTCTCAATGGAAGAGAACTCACCGCCTCGCACGACGCGCACCAGATACTTGCCCGTCGGCACCTGCACGGTGAACAGCCCCTTCTCGCTGTGATACTGATCGACGCAGCCATGCGCGCGCATCTTGGGTCCGAGGTCGAGCTGCACGCCTTCGGTCAACGGCTTGAACATGGCTTTGCAGGGAATGCTTTTGCCGCTCGCGTCCGTGATGTCGAAACGGATGCGGGAGGCGGGGGCCAGCTTAGCGTTCACAGGCACCGTTGCACCTTCACCCACGCTGATCTCGGCGGCAAAGCTGGGCCGTCCCATCTCCACCACGTTCACGCTCTTCTTGCCCGGCGTCACTTTCACGATGGCCTTCCCGCTCGTATCGGCATACGCTGGCAGCTCGGTCTTGCCGAAGGGAACCATGAGTGCGCCGCTGACGAGTGGTTTGCCCGCCTCGTCGAGCAGCGTGCCTTCGATCGTGCCCGTCTTCT
Source organism: Verrucomicrobiaceae bacterium (assembly GCA_016795365.1). Lineage (GTDB taxonomy): Bacteria > Verrucomicrobiota > Verrucomicrobiia > Verrucomicrobiales > Verrucomicrobiaceae > JAEUHN01. The sequence goes on along the minus strand of JAEUHN010000017.1, from coordinate 188,627 downwards.
CACCCTTCGCTTCGAGGCAAAGACCCACCGCCTCCGCTGGCGAGCGCCCCACAGCCATGAAGCGCTGAATGACCACCTCCTTGCCCGGCGCGAGCTTGACGTTGCCGCCTTCCTTCTCGGTGCCTTCGAGCTTCAGCGTCACGAATGCGTAGCCCGCCTTGTCGGCTGGATCGACGGCATCGGCATACGTGATCCCGCCTTCGACGGTGCCGGTTTTCTCGAAACGGGAGAAGTCGTTCTTCGTCGCCACCTCCTGCTCCTTGTCGGATTCATTGCGCAGGATCGTGGTGATGAAAATGCCCTGCACGCCATCGCGCACCTTGTAGAGGTTCAGCTTGAAGACGCCGCCGTTCTTCGCGGCGGTGGTCACGGCTTCCACGGTGGCCTCGCCCTCGTTCTTCGATGGCACGGTTTTCACGTAGCTCACCGGACCGTGACCGCAGGGACCGAAGCAGATGAGCTGATCGTTGTTCGTGCCTCTGAGCGTGAGATCGAAGAGGCAGCCGGGTGTGACTCCATCCTCGCCGTAGAAGGTGCTCATGTTCGCTCGGCGGTTCGGCGCGTTCTGTGACACCAGGGCTTCCACTTTGTCCGAGCGCAGAAGGAAATCGCCGATGATGCCATCAGCTTCCTTGCCACCGGGCAGGACAGCTTCATTGCCAGGAGCGACTTCAATGACCTCTGCCGAGTGGGCTGAGGCAAAGGCGAGAGCGAGAAGGAGAACACGTTTCATGCGAGCGTGACCATACGCGTGACTCGTGGCGAGCCTGTCAGTCCATCCTTTGTGTTTCTCGGTGACCTCCGTGGTGAATGCCTATGGATCAACCCCAGAGGGCACAGAGAGGCACAGAGGATTTCTTTTCACTGACTTGCATGTGCGGCGTCCGCGTCTCTACTCGCCGCCCATGCTGAACTACATCTGGACCTTCCTCGTCGTGAGCGGACTACTCGTCGCGGGCCTGCTGGGGCGCTTCACTGGCGATACCGGCGTGATCGCCGAGTGCCTCAAGATGGCGGAGAAAGCCGTCATGAACATCGCGCTGCCGATGGCGGGCATGATGATGTTCTGGCTTGGCGTGTTGCGCGTGATGGAGAAGGCGGGCCTGCTGGAAGTCATCGTGCGTGCGCTGGCACCCGTGATGCGACGCCTCTTCCCCGAAGTGCCTGCCGAGCATCCCGCGTTGAGCGCCATCGTCATGAACTGGACGGCCAACATGCTGGGCCTGGGCAACATGGCGACGCCGATGGGACTCAAGGCGATGACCGCGCTGCAAGAACTGAACCCGAACAAGCAGCACGCGAGCAACTCGATGGCCACCTTCCTCGCGCTCAACACCGGTGCCTTTACTTTGATCCCGATGACGGTGATCAACTACCTCAATGCCGCCGGCGTGAAGAACCCGTATGAAATCATCGTGCCAACGATCTGCTCCACGGCCTGCGCCACAGTCGCAGCTGTGATGGCAGCGAAATTTTTCCAGCGTCTGCCGATGTTCCAAATCAGTGCCAGCGAGCTGGCGGCTGCCGAAGAGCAAGCTGCCAGCGAACCGCAGACACGCCCCGCTTCCAGCGCAATGAAGTTCTTGATCGCGTTCGTCGCGCTCAGCTTCGCCGTCATCGCCGTGCTGGAACTCGCGCCGCCCTCGTGGCGTGAATCGCTGCTGACGAAGACTGGCATCGCCAACGTCGTCGCATCCGCCGAAAAGCCAGCGCAAGCCGCCGTCGCCGAAGCTACCGCCAGCACCGAAGTGCCCACCATCCGTCGCGTGATGAATGGCGTCTCGGGTTTGGCCATCCCAGGCATCCTGCTGCTCACGCTATGCGCCGCGATGGGCCGGGGCGTGAAGGTTTACGAGGAGTTCGTCGAGGGCGCGAAGGAAGGCTTCGCCGTGGTCACGCGCATCATGCCCTTCCTCGTCACCATGCTCGCCGCGCTCGCGATCTTCCGCGCCTCCGGGATGTTGAACCTGCTGCAATCCGCGCTGCGTCCTGTGCTAAGCTTGATCGGCTTCCCGGTGGAACTGCTGCCGCTCGCGCTGATGCGACCTCTCAGCGGCTCGGGTGCCACCGGCTTGCTCAATGAGATCCTGCTCAACCCGCAGTCCAGCAGCCTGCTCAAATACACCGCCTCCATCCTCTACGGCAGCACCGAGACGACATTCTACGTCATCGCCGTTTACTTCGGCTCCGTCGGCATCCGCAAGGTGCGCCATGCGCTCGCCGCCGGACTCACGGCGGACGTGGTTGGGATGACGGCCGCGATTGTGATCGGGCGCTTGCTATTCAGCTGAGGCCTGGATGAAACGAGTCCCGCGCGGCGTATGACTTGGCCGATGCGATTCCCCCTCCTCATCGCCCTCACAGCCACGCCTTGCCTCGCCGTCGATTTCGTCAGCGAGGTGCGTCCGATTTTCGAACGTCACTGCTATGAATGCCACGGCCCTGACAAGCAGAAGAGCGACTACCGGCTCGACATCAAGTCGGTCGCCTTGACTGGCGGCGAGGCTCACGCGCCGAACATTGTTCCGGGCAAGAGCGCATCGAGCCCGCTGTTTCGCTTCGTCAGCGGAGAGGACAAAGACTTGTCGATGCCGCCGAAGTCAAAGCTCAGCAGCACCGAGATCGAAACGCTGAAACGCTGGATCGACGATGGAGCCGTGTGGCCCGACAGTGCCGACAAGTCGAAGCTGGAGGACAAGCGCGACTGGTGGAGCTTCAAGCGTATCAAAACCAACGCCTCGGGACCTGCTCCCAGCGTGGATTCCTTCGTGCGGGCGAAGCTCGCTGAGAAAGGTCTCACCTCGGCACCACCAGCCGATCCCCGGACCTTGATTCGTCGGCTGTATTTCGATCTCACCGGCCTGCCTCCCACGCCTGCGGAGATCGCCCGCTACCTGCCAGGGCTAAGTGCTGCGAGCACTGCCACCGGCACCTACGCCACCCTGGTGGATGACTTGCTCGCCAGCCCTCGCTATGGCGAGCGCTGGGCGCGGCACTGGCTGGATGTGGTTCACTACGGCGAAACCCATGGCTATGACAAAGACAAGCCACGCAACCAAGCCTGGCCCTACCGCGATTATGTGATTCGCGCGCTCAACAGCGACAAGCCGTATGCCCGCTTCATCGAAGAACAGATCGCCGGGGATGTGCTCCATCCCGGAACCACCGATGGCATCACCGCTCTCGGCTTTATCTCGGCAGGTCCGTGGGATCTCATCGGCCATGCCGAGGTGCCAGAGACGAAACTCGATGGCAAAATCGCGCGCCACCTTGATCGCGACGACATGGTGCAGAACGCCATCGGCACCTTTTGCAGCCTAACAGTGCAGTGCGCGCAATGCCACAATCACAAATTCGATCCCATCACGCAGGAAGACTACTACTCGCTCCAGGCCGTCTTCGCCGCCGTGGATCGCACAGAAGTGGACTACTACCCCGATGACGCGGTGATGCAGAAGTTCACCACTTTGCAGAAGGAGCGACAGACCATCCTCGCCACAATCACTGCCATCGAGACGCCGCTCAAGGCGAAGGCTGGCGACGCCTACCAAGCTCTCAGCAAGCGCATCGACGGCGCTGCAGACAAAGCGCCCAGCACCAATCCGAATGCGCGGCCCGACTTCGGTTTCCACAGCGCCATCGCTCGCGAGCAGGACACCGTGAAGTGGGTGCAGGTGGATCTGGGCCAGAGCATCGAGATTCAGCGCATCATCTTGAAGCCCTGCTACGACGACTACGGCGGGATTGGTGGGGGCTTCGGCTTTCCGGTTCGGTTCAAGATCGAGACGAGTGACGATCCGGAATTCAAGTCCGGCGTCACGCTGCTCTGGCGGAAGCACGACGCCACCTTCATGAACGACTTCAAGAATCCTGGGCTCACGCCCTTCGAGACCAACACCGCAGGCGACGATGGTGTGAAGGGACGTTACGTCCGCGTCACCGCCGTGAAGCTCGCGCCGCGAAAGAACGACTACATCTTCGCCCTCGCCGAGTTGGAAGTGTATGCGACCAAGGAAGGCAAGAACCTCGCCGCTGGACAGCCCGTGATTTCGCTCGACTCCATCGAAGCCCCACCCCGCTGGCGCAGAACCAACCTCACCGACGGCATCGCACCCGAGGCCCGCAGCCCGGAGGACAAGCAAAAGCTCATTCGCGAGCGCGATGCCCTGATGCTCGCCCAGGCCGACCCTGCGACTCGCCAGAAGCTGACCGCCGCACGGAAACAGCGTGACTCCATCATCGCGCAGATCGCCGCCTTGCCAGCACCTGGAAAAGTCTATGCTGGTGCCGTGCATACCGGTTCCGGAGCCTTCCGCGGCACCGGGAATGAAGGCGGCAAGCCACGCGTGATCCACGTGCTCAAGCGTGGCGACATCAAGCAGCCTGCGAAAGAAGTTGGCCCAGGAAGCATCACCGCGCTCAATGAATTGTTCGGCACGCCGTTTCGCGTGAATGGCGAATCCGAGGGCGAACGACGTGCCGCCCTTGCCCGCTGGATCACCGACAAGAACAACGCCCTCACCTGGCGCAGCATCGTCAATCGCGTGTGGCAGCATCACTTCGGACGCGGACTGGTCGAGACCTCGAATGACTTCGGTCGGATGGGCTCCACTCCCACTCACCCCGAGCTGCTCGACTGGCTGGCCATCACTTTCCGTGACGACTTGGGCGGCAATCTGAAACGTCTGCACAAGCTCATCGTCACCAGCGACACCTACCGGCAGTCCTCAGAGTCCTCGCCCCTGGCTAACAAGTCGGATGCCACCAATCAGTGGCTATCTCATCAGAACCGACGGAAGCTCGATGCCGAATCGATCCGTGATTCCATCTTGTCCGTCAGCGGCCAGCTTGATCTCACCATGGGCGGCCCCAGCTTCCAGGACTTCATCATCGACAAGCCTCAGCACAGCCCGCACTACGAATACCATCTCCACGATCCCGATGATCCCAAGAGCCACCGTCGCAGCATCTACCGCTTCATCGTGCGCAGCCAGCAGCAGCCCTTCATGACCGTCATGGATTGCGCGGACCCCTCCATGCGCGTGGATAAACGCAACGAATCGCTCAGCCCGCTGCAAGCTCTCGCCCTCATGAACAACGGCCTCACCGTCGCCATGGCCCGACAGTTCGCCGAGCGGGTTCGAAGCGAAGCCCGGACTCCCGAGGACCAGGTGAAACAAGCCTTCCATCTCGCCATCGCCCGCCCCCCGACCAGCGACGAACTCGCGCCCCTCGTCGCGTATGCTCAACGCGAAGGCCTGGAAAACACCTGCCGCGTCATCCTCAACCTGAACGAGTTCAGCTTCGTGGACTAACCTTGGATTTGCGCTTGGCTACCCTGCCTTCAATCGTTTTTCACTCACCAGAATCGGCATGGAGCGCGCAAACCGACAATCGTGTCGTCGATAATGAGGCTGACAAACCGGCAGCATTGTTCATGATCAACAAGTTCGGGTAACACACCATGCGCCCGTCTTCCAAAAGCATTCTGAAAGAGCGCAGGTTGCAGATGCAGTCTGAGCGCCGGATGTCCATTATTGGATGGCTCGCCTTCACGGCGTTCGTTGGCTTCTGCATTTGGGGCCTGCTTCACATCACAGGCAGTTGGATTGGCTCAGGTGCAGTGGTTGGAGTCCTGTCATTGATTTGCTGGCGTGCATCGGTGGTGCGTTCCCAGAGATTTGGTGAGCTTGCTGCCTCTCGCCCCTCCGAATCCATATGCGATTTCGCCCGCTCGTTTGACCGTCACGCGACTGACACTGTTTTGATTCGCTCCATTTATGAGATGATTCGAGAGCAGATGGGTGGTCCTCCCGTGCCTGTTCGTGCATCCGACCGCCTCCTTGAAGATCTTGATCTGGACGACGATGATCTGGATGAGATTGCTGTCGAGGCTGCGGCACTAGCTTGGCGCTCTCTCGATTCCACTGACAGCAACCCGCTTTACGGACGAGTCTCGACTGTTCAGGATTTGGTGGATTTTCTTCGTCACCAGCCAGCACGTCCCACAACGGCCTGATCCGCATACGATGTGACTAACCAATACAAGCCCGAACAAAACGGATTCAGGAAAGAGCTTGTTCACAACGGTGATTGAATCTCAACGATAGATAATCATGTCCAAATACCTGATATCATTTCCCAGCGCAGCGATGGTGGTGGCCGAGGGCGAGCATGAGGCGGTAGGTCGGGCCGCTCACGCGGTGATCGAGGAAGCGAAGGTCGCAGGCGTTTATGTGTTCGCCGGCGGCATCGACGAATCGGTCCCGCCGGTGCTCGTTGCGGCCGATGGCACGGTTGCCGAGGGTGGTTACCCATGGGCTCCTCGGCTCAACGGCGGGTTCACGGTGCTCGAACTTCCCTCACGCGAAGAAGCTGTCTCGTGGGCCGCACGCCTGGCCGAAGCCTGCCGATGCCATCAAGAGCTGCGTGTCTTCGGGTTTGACCCCTCAGCTTGAAGGCGATGACGGTGCAAGGTCTCAGGCGCGAGTGCACGCTGACCACGGCGTGTGGCTAGGTGAGCCTGACGGAGAGTGAACCTTGAGTGCCATTGCCCGGCAGACGCATGGCACCTTAGCTGGGAAACATGCCGTCCTTGAAAGCCCTCCGCCTCATTGAACTGGGCTGCAATGGAGACCCTGCGCTACACCTTGAGCGTGGGTGATCGTGCGCTACACATGGGCACGCATGTCTGAACTGCTCTCATCAAAACCCAGTCTCCTCGGCCTCACGCTGGAGCAGTTGACGGCTGTATTCCAGGAGATGGGCGAGCCGGGGTTCCGGGCGAAGCAGGTGATGGAGTGGGTCTTCAAGCGACGCGTGCTCGGCTTTGACCAGATGACGAACCTGGGCGCGGCGCTGCGGGCGAAGCTGGCGGAGCGGTTCACGCTGCGCACGATGACATATTCGACCGTGACGGGGTCGGAGGACACGACACGCAAATACTTGTTCAAGCTGCACGACGGGCGCTACGTGGAGACGGTCCTCATCCCCGCGAACCCGGCGCTCTACGGCGGGGCGAGTGACCGGCTGACCTTGTGCGTGTCGAGTCAGGTAGGCTGTGCTTACGACTGCAAGTTCTGCGCGAGCGGGCTGGCAGGCTTCACGCGCAACCTGACGGCGGGCGAGATCGTGGAGCAGATCGTGCAGGTGGAGGCGCTGGCGCGGGACCGCATCGACAATCTGGTCTTCATGGGCATGGGCGAGCCGATGGCGAACTACACGAATGTGACGACGGCGATCGAGATCCTCAATGCGCCGTGGGGCGTGGGCATCGGCGCTCGGCACATGACGCTGAGCACGAGCGGCGTGGCCCCGAACATTCGCAAGCTGGCGGACTTCCCCCTTCAAGTGCGTCTGGCGATCAGCCTGCACGGCGCGACCGATGAGGTGCGAGAGAAAATCATGCCGGTGAACCGGAAGTATCCGCTGGCGGAGTTGTTCGACGCGCTGGCGGAATGGCATCGCAAGCGGAAGCAGCACCTCACCTTTGAATACATTCTTATTGAGAGCGTGAACGACGGTCTCGATCAAGCGCGTGTGCTGGCAAAGCGTGCGAAGCCGTTGCAAGCGAAGGTGAATCTCATCCCCTACAACACGGTCGAGGGCTTGCCTTGGAAGCGACCCAGCGAGGCGCAGCAGGATGCGTTTCAAGCCGTGCTGCTCAATGCCGGTGTGACTGCGACGCTGCGGCGCGAGAAGGGTCACGATATCGCGGCGGCGTGTGGTCAGCTTCGCCTCAAGCAGGAGACGGAGGAAGGCATCATCGACTCCATGATTCCCGCGAAGCGCATCACCATCGGTGGCGGTGGAGATTGATGCAAATCATCGCGTGGTCACGCGTTGAAGCACGCATGATTCCTCGCTCCGTCTTTCTCCTGGCTCTGGCTTGTTCTTTCTCGGCAGCGGCTGAGAAGCATCCTAACGTGCTCTTCATCTACGCCGACGACCAGCCCTACAAAACGATCAGCTGCTACCCCGAAGCGCAGAAGATGGCACACACGCCGAACATTGATGCGCTGGCAAAGAGCGGCGTGCGATTTCATCGTTCCTATCTAGGCGCGTGGTGCATGCCATCGAGAGCGACGATGCTCACGGGCCGTCTTCAACCTGGGGTGCAAACAATGCGGATGGATGGACCGTATCCCGCCAGCACTTATGACCCGGCGCAGTGCAAGTTCTGGCCTGCCGAGCTGCGCAAGCACGGCTACCACACGGCACAGATCGGCAAGTGGCACACGGGCACCGACACAGGATTTGGTCGCGATTGGGACTATCAGATCGTCTGGAACCGCCCGGGCCATCCAGAGAACGCTGGCGCTTATTACACGGGGCAGATCCTCAGCTTCAATGGTGTGGACAAGGAACAGGAAGGCTACTCGACAGACAACTACACCCAGTGGGCCATCGACTACATCAAGGGCAAGAACCGCGACACCGCAAAGCCCTGGTATCTCTGGCTCTGCTATGGCGCGATTCATGGACCGACAACGCCAGCGGATCGTCACAAGGGCAAACTGGGAGGCGAGCAGGCCACCGTGCCGGCTGACATCTTCGGCCCTCGTCCTGATAAGCCAAAGTATCTCGACAAAACGCAAGCCTGGACACGCGGCAAGGATGGACAGCCCATCAAGGGCAAAGCCGCCAAACGGAAGAACAACTTCGATCACGACGAGGCGGGCATGACTTATGACAAATGGGTGCAGCAGGTGAACGAGTGCAACATGGCCGTTGATGAAGGCGTGGGCCGCGTGATGGCGGCCCTCAAAGAAAGCGGTCAACTGGAGAACACGCTGGTGATCTACACCGCTGATCAGGGCTTCGCGCTGGGCGAGCACGGATGCAGCATCAAGGTGGCTCCGTATGATGCGAACATCTCCTCGCCCCTCATTGTCTCCATGCCCTCACAGTTGCCGCAAGGGAAGGTCTGCCGTGAGCCCGTCAACTCTGCCGACCTGGTGAGCACGATCCTCGCCTTCACTGGCATGAAGGAACCATGGCCCATGCATGGCCAGGATCTGACGCCCTTGCTCAAGGCACCCGAGACCACCAAACGCGACCGGCCTACACTGATGATTCACACGAGCGATCACTTCGGAGCCGATACAGACACCGTGCCCACGGATCCCGAAGTGCTGGCTCACAGCGGGAACGTGCCATGGTGGCTGATGATTCGCGATGGGAAGATGAAATACGTCCGCAATCTCACCGCTGGCGAAATGGAGGAAGTCTATGACCTGGATGCGGACCCCGAGGAACTTCACAATCTGGCGCGCGTGCCAGGCAATGGAGAATTGGTCAAATCGCTGCGCTCCAAGCTCATCGCCGAACTCGAACGACACAAGGTGCCCATGGTCAAGGCTCTGCCACCGGTCATGGAGTTGCCGTAAGTCGATCAGCGCTCGTCCAAACAAAAACCAACCACCTATCGGACCCCTTGGAGTCCGGAGGTGGTTGGTTTGGCAGGACTGTGCCGGGGAGTTAGGCGCGGGCGCTGCGCTTCCTGCGAATCAGGCCCAGGGCGGTGAGACCCAGAAGCAAGCCGGTTCCTGGTTCTGGGATGGTTGCCGTTGTGTGCGTCTGAAGGATGAAGGCCGGAGGCGTGGATGTGTGCGATCCGTCGTATTGGGTGTCGTTCAGACCTCCGAAGGGCGATGACGTCGCGTCTTCGATGCGCCAGTCGAGAGTGGTGATCACGTGGCCCGAAGGAGCTGGGAAAAGCCAGTCATCTGCCACATTGGAGTCCGAAGAATTGTTGGTCACCAGAGCCCATTCGAGACCGGGGGAGTAGTTGGGATTGCCCGCAGTGCCTTTGTAGATCCAGATGTAGGCCTGCTCGCCCTGGGCGAAGGTGTTGGACTGGGACAAAGTAGCGTTGTCAGTCGTGAAGTCGGTCTCCAGCGTGGCTGTTGAGCCCACGGTGCCGGTGGAAGGAATCCACCCATCAGTATCCACCGCACGATCGAATGGCTTCCAGTTCGCCTGCCAGTCGGTCATGTTCGCAGAAGTAGGAATGAAGGTGCCGAACGAACCCAACTCAAAGACATACTCCGAGGTCAGCGGCACTCCGTTGGAGTCGAACAAGTAGGTCGTGGCCGAGAAGTAGGTGCCCCAGTTGATGGTGGTCGCCTGCGAGGAGGTAACCAACCCCAGACAAGCGAGGCCAAGGGCGGCAAGGAAGGAGAATCTCCTGTTTGTTTTCATATTGGTTATGGGAAATATATATTTAATCAAAATGAGACACAAGGGCTATCTTAAACTCTTTTGCCGGTAAGCCTGCCCTGACCTCTCTCGATCAGGGCAAGCTCGGGAGCAGTTGATCAAGGTGTCCAGGGCATCGGCATCACATAGTTTGCCTTGCCTGCGCGACTGGTGAAGACCACTCCACGCATGGCGCGGAAGAGCTTCAGGTCATTCTCGCTGAGGAGAGCCGGGCTGGAAGCCGACTGCCAGTGGGTGAAGCCCCCAAAGTTGTAGAGGAAGTGCGTATCATAGCCTTCCGCATGGAGGACAGTATCCCCCTTCCACAGTTGGAAGTTGTCAGCCGTCGTGCTGGAGCGCCCGCCGGTGAAGCCATTGGCCAAGGTCATCGCACGATCATTTGGGCTCTGATCGATCGGCCAGCCACCACCGAGGTAATTGCTGCCCACCTTGAGCGGCACGGCAAAGTCGTTAGCGCGAACGATACCGACGAACGCCATGGTGATCGGACTGTTACGCGGATGGACAAAGAAGGCACCAGCTTCGCCAGGAGCCAGGATGCGATTGCCCGCATCAGCCTGGGTGGCATCACCCTCAAGGACCCAGCGCCGCTGACCTGCGACCGTTGCCATGAAGACGATGTCGTAGTTATTGTTAGCCGGGTTGAAGAACATCAGACGGTCACCGGTCACGGAGTCTGGTCCAGCAACGAAGTAGGTCTTCGGGAACAAGTTGTTGAGGGTCCAGTGCGGACGCACCACGATCTTGTCACCCACCAGATTGCCTGGCAGAGCAGCCTGTGTGTTGCGCCCATTGCCGGCATCAATCACCAGCATGGTCGCCGTGGTGGCAGCTTCGTTGAGTTCAAATCTGTGCCCTTCGTTATCACCGTCCGTGACTTCCAGGAAGCTGGGCGTGCTGGCATTGACCGCCGTGTTGAGAGCGATCGATCCGGCCGATGTCGTCACATTGATGATCGAGCCATTGATGCTGTCAACCACACCGCTGAACAGCTCCTTCTGGAGGAAGGGCATCGCGAAGCTCTCACACTGCACCGGGAAGGCGCGGCGGTTCCAGCCGAAGACCTCGGTCACACCAGTGTTGGGGGTGCCCGTGAGGGTCACACGAAGGCGGACGAAGCCATGGCCGACATTGGCAAACACAGGCTCCAGCTCAAGGTTCGGGTAGAACACCTTCTCGGTTCCGTCCCCATTGTTGGTGACTACTGGCGTCAGTGTGGAGGTGGCCCATCCGCTCGGCGACTGGCTCAACTCACGCAGGATTTCCAGAGTGTAGGTAATGTCGCCCTGACCACCACCAGCACGGCGTGTGTAGAAGGCCTCCACCTTGCCATCGACAGGGTTGGTGCCCGCATTCAGACGGACGCAGAAGGCAGGCGAAGGCTGCACGCCGCTGCCCGGATTCATGCACAGTGCATACTCAACGAGGTTGTTGTAGGTATCTGTGTCACCATTCTGACCAGGCTGATTCTGACCGTTGAGGCCATTGATCGCCTGCCAGTAGGCAAAGGTGGAGGCCTTGGCACCCACGAAACCGAAGTCAATCGTCAGATCGGTGTTCGCATCGTTGGCATTATCCACATCGGCACGAAGGCCTGTCTCGCTGGTCGCGTCGATCGGCTCGGCACCAGGCGACAAGGTGAAGACATTCGAGCGGATGCCGGTGGCAGCAGTGCTGCTTACATCAATGCCGTTCTCATCGTTCAGATCATCCACACCGTTGTCGGTGCCAGCGCCTGGGATCGAGACACGACCCGCAAGAGGTGCTCCGGTGGCGAACTGGGTGGCAGGAATGTGGATGAAGTAGGCACCCGGACGCAGACCGCTGAAGAGGTAGCTACCGCCAGCACCCGTCGTGGTCGTCGCCACTGGAGCACTGGTGCCCACGGTGTCGGAGTCACGATACAGACGGAGAGTCACACCGCTCACACCTTCGCCATCATCCGCGATGCCGTTGCCATTGTGATCAATGAAGACCAGGTTGCCCACACCGACGGTCGGCACGAAGCCGAAGCCGATGGTGGTATCGGTCTCACCGTAGCTCAGCGTGATGAGCGGGCTCTTCGCAGGAGCACCAGCACCATTCTGATTGCCGTTGTCATCGCCCGGCTGGTTGTTGTCAGCCAGATCGGTGTTAGACGATGAGACAGGTGCGCTCGATGGAGGCGTATTGATCTTCACGCGGTAGAGAGAAGCAGGCAGGTTGGCAAACTCGTAGGTGCCATCCACATCTGTCGTGGTCGTGGCCACCACCGTGCCATTGAGCAGGCAGAGCTGGACGCTGATACCTTCGATGCCGGCCTCACCCTGATCCACGAGACCATTGTCATTGCTATCGTTCCATACCAGGCCACCCAGTTTGGCCGGGCGGAACAGGCCTGCATCCCACGAACCATCGGTCTCGGTCGAATCAATAGTCGTCTTCGCGGTGCGGCCAGTGATCACATCAGCATCACTGTCGATGTTGTCATTAGAGCCCTGCTCAGCCTTGGTGAAGGCGAAGCCAGCTGGCAGATCGAACTGCACACAGTAGTCACCTGGCACAAGACCAGTGAAGGTGTAGAAGCCATTGCCATCGGTGGTGGTGCTGCGGCCGGTAGGCGTGCCGGAGCCATTGAGCAGATACACCGTCACACCGCCGATGCCTTGCTCGTTCGGATCCTGGATGCCATTGGCGTTGCGATCTTCCCAAACACGGTCACCAAGGGTAGGACCAGCCAGCACTTCAATCACTGCGATGTCAGCGCTATCGTGATCACCCAGAGCACCATTGAGTTCATCATCGACGATGGTGCCCTCATTGGTGGTGCTCACGTCATAAGGACTGTCCGCGTCGCCCGAGAGCGCATTGACGGCCACATTGGTGATGCCGTTACGTGCCGAGAAAATCTCAGCGAAATTCTGTGCACTGCCAGTGGTGCTGCCGACACGCAAAGTGATGTTCACAACGCTGCTGCTGGCAGGCGCTATCGGACCCGCGATGCTGCGCAGCGCCATGCCGCCAGGCATCGATACCCACGCTGAATCCGCAAGGGTGAAGCCTGCGGGCAAGACATCCACGATGCCCACCTGCGTAGCAGGGATGGTGCCTTGGTTGAAAACCTCGATCGAGTAGGTCACCAAGTCGCCAGGGCGCACGGAGCCAATCTGGTTCGAAGCCAGACGCTTCTGGAGAGCGAGATCGAAGCGAGCCGACTCACCCACTGTGATGTTCTCACAGTCGTGGTCGTCTTCATCGAAGTCCTCACCATTGATCGCGTCGTTGCTCACACGACCGTCGTTGCCCGAGTTGGCGTCGAAGGTGCTGTCTGCATCGAGTGCAGGCTGACCCTTCTCGTCCTTGGCAGCGCAGATCTCAGCGCAGTTGCTGATGACCGTTCCAGGCACCGCATTGTCAGCGACCTTGAAGCAGATCTGGATGGCCTGGCTGCTGCCAGGAGCGAGAGGCCCAGGGATGACACAGCTCACGATGTTGCCAGAGATGCTGGTCCACTCGGTCGTGGACGGAGCGACAAGCTCCAGTCCGGCAGGAACGTAATCGCACACCGCGATATCCGTCACCGTCTGACCACACTGATTGAACACCTCAATCGTGTAGCACACGGTCTGGCCTGGTGCTGGCACCGGATTCTGGCCCGTCTTCAAGGTCTTGCGCAGCGCGAGGTCGATGCGCTCAGGAGCAAGAACGGTAATGACCTCACTGTCGGCATCGTCCTGGTCGCCGTTTTCGCCATTGATGGCGTCATTGGTGGCCAGTCCGTCATTGGATGGGGTAGAGTCTGGCGTGCTATCGGCATCGGTGGTGATGATCACGCCATTCGGGCCAGCGGCTTTGAAGGAGGCGATCTCGGCACCATTGCTCACATTGGATCCAGTCACGGCGTTGTCCGCCACGGCGAGGACGATATCGATCTGGGCGCTGGCTCCGGCGGCGATCGGACCGCTGAGGACCACGCTGGCGAGGCCAGGCTGCTCAAGAGTCCAGAAAGGATTGTCGCTGGCGCTGAAGGTCAGGCTGGACGGGATGTAATCGACTACCTTGATCTCGCTCGCCGCAAGCACGCCCTGATTGAAGACCTCGATACGGTAGGCCACCTTGTCACCAGCGCGGGCGCTGGAAACTTGGCCGGGCTTCAGGCTCTTGCGCAAGGCGAGGTCGGCACGGCCAGGAGCAGTAACCGTGACGAGAGCGAAGTCGCTGTCGTCTTCATCGAAGTTCGCGTTGTTGATCTCATTGTCGATCATCACGCCATCGTTGACGGCGTTGCTGTCCATCACGCTGTCGATGTCTGTGACGACGTTACCGTCGGCATCACGGGCGGTGGTGATTTCGGCCAGGTTGCGCAGCTCGCTGGCGGCGGTGCCTGTGTTCACCCTGAGGCGCAATGGCAACTGGGCGCTGGCACCGGGAGCGAGGGCGAACGAGCTTCCAAAGGTGCCCGTGGCGGTTCCGTTGCCATTGTCGATCCAGTTGGCATCCGCGAGGGTCATACCGGCAGGAATGTAGTCCGTGATCTGGATGGCACGGGCGGTGGTGCTGCCCTGGTTGAAGACTTCGATCGTGTAGGACACGAAGTCGCCTGCGTTCACCGTTGTGGTCTGGCCGATGGCAAGGGTGGTGCGCAGAGCGAGGTCGAAGACGCCCGGCGGTGCCACGACGAAGGTGGCTAGATCGGTGTTGTCTTTGTCACCGTTTTCACCGCTGATCGCATCATCCGTGGCCGCACCGTTGTTGGTCGGGTTATTGTCCATCACGGAGTCGGCATCAATTTTCGCGAGGCCAGCGCCGTCGTAGGCGGCGCTGATTTCAGCGGTGTTGGTGATCGTGGCGTTGTAGGTGGCATTGCTGCTCAAGCGTGCGGTGAGCGTCACGTGAGCGGACTGGCCGGGGAGCACGGGACCGTAGATCGTCGTTGCCACCTGGCCGGGCAAGGTGGGGAACCAGTTGCCATCTTCGAGCGTGAGCGTGGAGGGCAGGTAGTCGGTTACGACCACGTTGCTGGCAGCGATGCTGCCCTGGTTGAAGACTTCGATGTCAAAGGTCACCAGACCGCCGCGGACGACGCTACGGTTCTGGCCTTCGGCAAGGCGCTTGCGCATCGCGAGATCGAAGACCTGCGGCGGATTCACCTTCACGATGGCGACGTCGAAGTCATCCTGGTCGCTGTTTTCATTACCGATGGCGTCATCGGTTTGCGGGCCGTCATTGCTGGCGATGTTGTCCGGCGTGCTGTCAGTGTCGGGGCGCGTGCCACCGTTCACATCGACGAAGGACTGAATCTCGGCGGCATTGCCCACATCGAGAGGTCCGACAACGGAGCTGTTGAGCCTCAGGATGATCGGCAGCACCACGCTGGTGCCGGGCTGGAGCGCTTGATTGAGAGTGGTAGTGGCCGTGTTGCCCGTGCCGCTGCTCCAGCGCAGATCAGCCAGGGTCATCTGGGCTGGGATATAGTCCACGACCTTCACATTGTAGGCTGGCTCGCCGCCTTGGTTGAAGACCTCGATATTATAGGTCACGCTGTCGCCGGGGTTGACAGCGAGCGACTGGCCGTTGGCGAGGGACTTGCGCAGAGCGAGGTCCCAGACGCCCGGAGGCAAGATCACGATATCGCCACCGTCGTGGTCGTCTTCATCACCGTTATTGTTGTAGAGTTCGTCATTGGTGACGAGTCCGTCATTGGACGGGCTGGCGTCGAATGTGCTGTCCACGTCCGCGATCACAGCACCGTCGGGATCCTTGGCACCGGTGACTTCGGCAAAGTTGTGCAGCGTCTGGCCTTCGGCACTCAGAGCCACGTTGTAAGTGATCGTGACCACGGCGGACTTGCCGGGGGCGATCGGGTTGATGATGAGGCCCGTGGCCCAGCCATTGGTTTGCGCAGTCCAGTTAGGGCTTAGCGCGGGATCAAGCACGAGGCCGGTGGGCGTATAGTCCACAAGGCTGACGTTGTTCACAGCAATGTCACCCTGGTTGAAGACTTCGATGGCGAAGGTCACCTTGCTGCCCGCCTTGATCGGATTGGCCTGGGTGGAGGGCAGGGACTTGCGCAACGCGAGGTCATACTTCGGATAGTAGAAGCCAATGTCCACGCTGAGGTTGGTGTTGGTATCCACGTCGCCGTCGGTGACAGGCTCGCTGTTATTTGCCAGCGTAACGGGCAGGGTCTGCACGTAGCTCTCGCCGATCATTTCCACGCCGTGGCTGTCCTTGTTGTTGTCGTTGTCAGGATCAGCACCGCCTGTGGTTGGCTTGAGACCGGAGCTGGCGGGAGGCGTGACGCGCACGATATAGTCGCCGGGGGCAAGGTTCGGGAACATATACAGGCCGTCCGTGCCGGTGGTCTGCGAGGGCACGAGCGTGCCTTCGTAGTCGCGGGCGGGCGTCATGTTCGCCAGGAAGAGTTCCACCTTCGCGCCCTGGATGCCGGGCTCGCCGAGGTCCTGCACGCCATCATGATCTTGATCAAGCCAGACGCTGTTGCCCAGGCTGAGCGGTGGATTGATGTAGGCGGCGTCTACGGTGGTCACCGCTTGACCAGCGGTGAGCGTGATGGTGGCAGTGCGTCCAGTGGTAGCACTTGGATCGCTGTCCTTGTCATCAGTGCCTTGATCCTGGAGACCGATCAATGCGCCGTCAGCAAGTTCCGTTGGGAAGCCAATGGTGTAGGTGCCGGGCTGGAGATCGGTGAAGCTGTAGTAGCCGAGCCCGTCAGTGACATCCGTGCCGATCGCCGTGCCGGTGCTGTCGTAAAGCGTCACGCGCACGTTCGAGATTCCTGGCTCACCCGCATCCTGGATACCATCGCGGTCGATGTCGCGCCAGACGCGGTCGCCGATACTGCCGAACGGTGTCACGTAGGCAACGTCCATGGAGATGTCGTTTTCACCTGCCGTCAACGTGGTGAGTGCCGAGCGTGCGGTGAGCGGAGAGACATCGCTGTCCAGGGCATCATCACCCACGTTCTGAGTGCCCAGGGCGAGGCCGTCGGGCATCGTGGTGGGCACGCCGATGTAGTATTCACCGGGCTGGAGATCGACGAAGCTATAGAAGCCAGTGGCATCCGTGACATCAGTGCCAATGGCAGTGCCGGCAGCGTTGAAGAGCGTCACGGTCACGTTGGCGATGCCGGGCTCTCCGGGCTGCTGCACGCCATCGCGGTTGAGGTCATGCCAAACGAAGTTGCCCAGGCTGGCGAAAGGTGAGGTGTAGGCCGTGTCGATGTCGAGCTGGTTCACACCGCCAGTGAGTGTGAAGCCCGGGGTGCGGCCCGTCGTCGGGCTTGCATCGCTATCCTTCGCTTCATCTCCGCCCTGATCAGGCGTGGCAAGCACGTATCCGGGCTGCGTATTGAGCGGGAATTCGATGCTGTAAGTGCCGGGCTGCAGGCTGCCGAAGAGGTAGTGGCCTGTCGCATCTGTCACGGTAGTGCCCACCGGAGAACCGGCGGAATCCAACAGCGTGACAGTAACACCTGCGATGCCGGGTTCACCCGGGTCCTGCGTGCCGTCACGATCGAGGTCGAGCCACACAAAGTCACCCACACTTGCGAGCGGCGAGACGTAGCCCGCGTCGGCGTCGGTATAAGTTTGACCAGCGGCCAGGGCGATCGTGCCGGTGCGACCGGTGGCCACGTTCGCATCGCTGTCGGTCGATTCGGTGCCGAGGTCAGCACCCGTGAGCACCAGTCCGCCCTGCGTGGCAGGGAAGCCAATGGAGTAACTGCCTGGCTGGAGACCAAGGAAGGTGTAGTAGCCCTCGCCATCGGTCACGTCCGTGCCCACGGCAGTGCCAGAGCTGTTATACAAGGTCACAGGAACACCCGAGATGCCAGGCTCGCCGGGCTGCTGGATACCGTCACGGTTGACGTCCATCCACACGCGGTCGCCAATGCTGGCGAGCGGGTTGGTGTAGCCAGCGTCCACGGAGGTGACGATCTGGCCTTCCGTAAGGGTAATCGGTGTCGTCTTGCCCGTAGTCGAGTCCGGATCACTGTCCTTGGCCGGATCAGTGCCCTGGCCCGGCATGCCGAGCACGCTGCCACCAGGCAGAGTCACAGGGAACTGAACCGCGTAGCTTCCCGGAGCGAGATCGGAGAACACATAGCGTCCGGTGCCGTCCGTGATGGTGGTGCCAAGCGGTGTGCCCGAGCTGTCGAGCAGCGTCACCGTCATCCCAGCGATGCCCGGTTCACCTGGATCTTGGACCCCGTCGCGATCCAAATCAGCGAAGACGAAGTCACCAATGCTGCCGCGTGGCGAGACGTAGCCAGCGTCGATGCTGTCATCATTCTGACCAGCCACTAGCGTGAGGCTGGCGGTGATGCCGGTAGTCTTGTCTGCATCACTGTCGGCGCTGTCGAGGCCTTGGTCCGCCATGGTCAGCACGAGGGCACCACTGTTGAGCGAAGCCGGGAAGCTCACCTTGTAGGTTCCGGGCTGGAGATCGACAAAGCTGTAGAAGCCGCTGGCGTCTGTCGTGGTGGAACCAATCGCCGTGCCACTGCTGTTGAGCAGGGTGACCGTCACGCCCTGGATGCCTTGCTCGCCAGAGTCCTGGGTGCCATCGCGGTCGGTGTCGTTCCACACGAAGTTGCTGATCGAAGCGAGCGGATTGTTGTAGCCCGCGTCGGTCGTATCGATGTGCTGACCAGCAGTGAGCGTGATCACCGGAGTGCGGCCCGTGGTGGTGGAAGGGTCGCTGTCCGAAGAATCGCTGGCCTGATCTGGCGTGCTGAGGGCGAGTCCAGCGCCAAGCGTGGTGGGGAAGCCGAGTGTGTAATCGCCAGGCTTCAGGCCGGTGAATGCGAAATGGCCGGTGGCATCGGTGATGGTGGTGCCGACCGGCGCACCGAGGCTGTCATACAAAGTAACGAGCACACCCTGGATGCCAGGTTCGCCTGGATCCTGCACACCATCGCGGTCCAAATCGCGCCAGACGAAATCACCAATGCTGCTGTCCGGCGAGTAGAAGCCAGCGTCCATCGTGGTCTTGTTCTCGGCAGTCGCGAGAGTGAAGGGCACCGTCTTGCCCGTGCTCACATTCGCGTCGCTGTCCAACGCATCGTCACCCGCAGCCTGATCGGGACTGCTGAGCAGGCGTCCATCGGAGAGCGAGGTGGGGAAGGCCACCGAGTAAGTTCCCGGCTGTAGGTCGGTGAAGAGGTAGTGGCCGGAGGCAGCGGTGGTAGTAGTGCCCAGGGAAGTGCCGCTGCTGTTGAGCAAGGTGACAGTCACACCCTGAATGCCAGGTTCACCGGGATCCTGTGCTCCGTCCTGATCGAGGTCGAGCCACACGCGGTCACCCACGCTGCCGAGCGGCGAGTAGTAGCCGGCATCGAGGTCGGTATTGGTTTGACCCGACGTGAGCGTAATAGTCGGCGTGACGCCGGTGCCTGTGTCCGGATCGCTGTTGGTAGAGCTGGTGCCGCCAGTGGTCGGCGACAGCACCCGACCATCAGGCAGTGTGACCGGGAACTGCAGGGCATAGTCGCCGGGGAGCAGATCAGGGAAGACGAAGTGACCGGTGGAATCCGTGGTGGTGGTGCCGATCGGATCACCCGTGCTGTTGAGCAAGGTGACGGCGATACCAGCAATGCCTGGTTCACCCGAATCTTGCACCCCATCACGGTCGAGATCGTTCCAAACGAAGTCGCCGATGCTGCCTAGCGGGCTCAGGTAGGCGGCATCCCATGAAACGTCATTCTCGCCCATCGCAAGCGTTGTGGTGATGGTGAAACCGGTGGTCTTGTCAGGATCGCTATCCGCGCCGTCGGCACCCTGGTCAGCGGTGCCGAGCACGAGACCGCCGGTGAATGTGATGGGGAAGGAGAGCGAATAGTCGCCTGGAGCGAGGTCCGTGAAGCTGTAGTGGCCAGTCGCATCCGTGGACGTAGTGCCGATGGCACTGCCGGTGCTATTACGCAGCGTGACGGTGACGCCTTCGATGCCAGGTTCCCCAGGATCCTGCACGCCGTTGCGATTCAAGTCCTTCCATACGAAGTCACCGATGCTGGCCTGTGGCGCAAGGTAACCAGCGTCCACATCGGTAATGTTACTGGAGGCAGTCACCGCAACGACGGCGCTGCGTCCCGTTGTAGTGGATGGATCGCTGTCCTTGGCCGGATCGCCGCCCTGTGCAGGCGTGGACAGCACTGTGCCATTAGGCAGGCTGAGCGGGAACTGCACAACATAGTCGCCAGGCTGTAAGCCAGTGAAGTGGTAGTAGCCGCCAGCGTCAGTCGTAGTGGTGCCCACAGGGTCCCCATTGTCATCCAGCAGCGTAACCGTTACACCTTGGATGCCCGGCTCATCGGAATCCTGCACGCCATCGCGGTCGAGATCAGCGAAGACGCGGTCACCGATGCTGCCGAAGTTCGGCACATAGCCGGCGTCGAGACTCGTAATAGACTCGCCGCTGGCGAGGGTGAGGTTGGCAGTCTTGCCGCTGGACTGGCTGGCATCACTGTCCTGTTCGTCATTGCTGCCAATGTCCAGCTTGGTCAAAGCCATGCTGCCGCCCTGGATCGAAGTGGGGAACTGCACTGCGTAAGTGCCGGGCTGCAAGTCCATGAACACGTAGCGACCCGTGGCATTCGTGGTGGTGGTGCCGATCACGGTGCCGCTGCCATTGACCAGATTCACCGTGACACCGGAGATGCCCGGCTCGTTCGGATCCTGGATGCCGTCTTCATTCAGATCCATGAAAACGAAGTCACCGATGCTGCCAAGCGGCGAGACGTAGCCGGCGGCGTAATCGACGTAATTTTGACCAGCACTGAGCGCCACGACTGGCGTGTGGCCCGTGGTCGTATCAGCATCACTGTCCAGCGTGTCACCGCCGGCATCTGCCGCAGTGAGCACGTCCTGATTGCCCAGGCTGGTGGGGAAGCTGACATGGTAGGTGCCGGGCTGTAGCATGGTGAAGTGGAAGTAGCCCAGGCTATCCGTGGTGGTGGTGCCCACGAGCACCCCGAGATCATTGTAAAGATTGACTGGCACGCCTCCGATGCCCGGTTCGCCTGCGTCCTGACGACCGTCACGGTCGAGGTCACGCCAGACAAACTGACCGATGCTGGCGAAGGGCGAGATATAGCCTGCATCGATGGTCACATTCGTCTCCGCCTGGCCGATCGTCACATTCGCTGTGCGACCTGTGGTAGGGTTAGGATTACTGTCCGTGGCGGCAGCACCCTGCTGCGAGTCCGTGAGCACGACACCATTGGGCAGGGTGGTAGGGAAGCCGACGCTGTAGGTGCCGGGCTGGAGATTGACGAACTCGTAGAAGCCCGTGCCATTTGTCGTGGTGGTGCCCACGGCCACATCTGCGGCATTGTAGAGCACAACGGTCACGTCACCGATGCCCGGCTCGCCGAGGTTCTGCTGGAAGTCACGATTCAAATCCATCCACACGAAGTCACCGATGCGGCCCAGCGGATTGAGGAAGCCAATGTCCACAGTGTCGCTGTTCTCGCCGATGCCGAGCGTGAAGTTCGGCGTGCGGCCGGTGGCCACGATCGCGTCACTGTCCCCGTTGTCATTCCCACCCTGATCAGGTGAAGTGAGGATGCAGCCCTCCACCAGTGTGGCAGGCACACCAATGCTGTAAGTGCCAGGATCGAGGTCGCGGAAGTTGTAGTAGCCAAGGGCATCTGTGACCGTGGAACCGATGGCAACGCCAGAGCCATCGTAGAGGGTGACGGTGATGTTCTCGATGCCAGGCTCACCGATCTGCTGCACGCCATCGCGGTTCAGATCCTTCCACACAAGGGAGCCGATGCTGCCCTTGGGCGAGTAGTAACCGACGTCAGCCGTGGCGTCGTTTTCAGCGGGCAGAAGGTTGTAAACAGCGGTGAGGCCAGTGGCCGGGTTTGCATCGCTGTCGGCGAGGTCGCTACCCACGTCGCTAGGGGACAGCAGATCTCCATTGGTCAACGAGAGCGGAACACCCACGCGATAGTCACCGGGGTTGAGATCGGCAAACTCATAGCGACCCAAGCCATTGGTCGTCGTCGAGCTGATCACTGTGGTGCCTGCAGCGTCATAAAGCGTAACGGTCACACCCTCTACACCAGGCTCGCCAGCGTCCTGAACTCCATTGCGGTTCAAGTCGTGGAAGATGAAGTCACCAATCGTGGCGGGCACGGCCTCAATGAAGTCGTTACCATTGTCCGTCTCGCCCGCCTTGGCGTTCACCGCGATGCGGTTGTCCGTGAGGCTGCTGTTCGCGGCATCGGCCGGGCTGCCTGCGGTGTCTGTGGTGGAGTCGCCATCAGACATGGTAAGGAAGCCGGTGGGCTGCGTCTCGATCACCACATAGCTGCCTGGATCGAGGTTGGAGAAGGTGTAGGCACCGTTCGCATTCGTGGTCACTGGGGAGCCCAAGATGACACCATCGGTCGGATCGCCATCGCCGTTCGGATCGGTGTAGAGTGTGATGACCGTGCCAGAAATGGCAGCATCGCCGTCGCCATCGCCATCCGTGTCATTGAGGACGCGGCCCGCAATCACAGCCGGCTGCTCCTCCACGAAGTCGATGCCCGTGGTGTCGCCGCCAGCGGTGACCAGGATCGGGCGCACCTCATTCGGGTCGCCACCATCGATATCGCTGAGACTGTTATAACCATTCGGCTGGGTTTCCAACACACCATAAGTTCCAGGTGGGACATTGGTGAAGATGTAAGTGCCGTCGGGTTGTGTGACCGTGGTGATGGGCTGCACGCCGGACGTGTTGGGATCGCCATCGACGGGGTTGCCACTTGGATCGACGAGGGTGAGTGTCACATTCGCCAGAGGTGCGTCGCCGGAATCGTCGTTATCGGTGTCGGCCAGAACGGTGCCGCTGATGGTGCCGGGCTCTTCCTCAATAAAGTCAACACCGCTGGTGGTGGTGCCTGCCACCACAT
The DNA here is from genome assembly GCA_016795365.1 of Verrucomicrobiaceae bacterium. Taxonomy (GTDB): domain Bacteria; phylum Verrucomicrobiota; class Verrucomicrobiia; order Verrucomicrobiales; family Verrucomicrobiaceae; genus JAEUHN01. Next base: position 165,502 of record JAEUHN010000017.1, on the reverse strand, counting down.
TGATCGGACGGACCTCGCTTGGATTGCCGCCATCGCTATCCGAGACATTGAGGTATCCAGGAGGCTGGGTTTCCTTCACACCATAAGTTCCGGGAGGAATGTTGGTAAAGGTGTAGGTGCCGTCCGGCTGAGTTGTAGTCGTGATGGGTTGCACGCCAGCCGTATTCGGATCGCCGTCCACCGGACTTCCGCTGCTATCGACGAGAGTTAGCGTGACAGACGGGATCGGATCATCGCCGTCGTTGTCATTATCCACATCGGCCAGCACGGTGCCAGTGATGACGCCGGGGAGCTCTTCGATGAAGTCATTGCCCGTATCGCTTTCGCCAGCGCTGATGGCCACGGGAATACGGTTGTCTGAAGTGCTGGAGTTCGCCACGTCATCGCCGGGCGAGGTGCTGTCCAGGTCCGTCACATTGAGATAACCCGCAGGCTGGGTCTCCACGACCACATAGCTACCAGGGGCAAGGTTGGTGAAACTGTAGCTGCCATTCGCGGGCGTCGTAGCCGGTGACCCTACCTGGGTGCCATCGGCAGGATTGCCATCGCCGTTCGGGTCGGTGAAGAGCGTGACGGTAGCGCCAGCGATGCCGGAGTCGCCATCATCGTCATTGTCCGCATCGGCCAGCACTGAGCCGCTGATCGCGCCAGGCAGTTCTTCAACGAAGTCCACCCCGTTGGTGGTGGCTCCTGCCACGACATTGATTGGACGCACTTCGCTTGGATCGCCGCCATCACTGTCAGTCACATCCAGGTAACCGCTTGGCTGGGTTTCCTTCACACCATACGTGCCGGGGGGCACATCAAGGAAGGTGTAGGTGCCGTCCGGCTGGGTCGTAGTCGTAATGGGCTGCACACCTGAAGTGTTCGGATCGCCATCGACAGGATTGCCGCTGCTATCGACAAGCGTGAGCACAACACCGACAATCGGCGTGTCGCCATCGTTGTCATTATCCGCATCGGCCAATACGGAGCCCGTGATGATACCAGGCTGTTCTTCGATGAAATCATTGCCAGTATCGCTTTCACTGGCGCTGATACCCACGGGAATGCGATTGTCCGTGGTGCTGGAGTTGGCCACATCATCGCCTGGCGTGGTGCTGTCCACATCGGTAATGGTGAAATAACCTGCGGGCTGGGTTTCCACCACGACGTAGCTGCCCGGAGCAAGATTGGTGAAGCTGTAGCTGCCATTGGCGGCAGTCATCGCTGGTGAACCAACCTGTGCGCCATCGGCTGGGTCGCCGTCACCATTCGGATCGGTGAAGAGCGTCACCGTCACACTGGACAGGCCTGTGTCGCCAGTGTTGTCATTGTTGGTGTCAGCAAGGACCGAACCGCTGATGACACCGGGCTGCTCCTCGATGAAATCATTGCCATCGTCTGTCTCGCCCGCATTCACGGCCACAGGGATGCGGTTGTCCGCAGCGCTGGAGTTGGCCGCATCATCGCCTGGCGTGGTGCTGTCCACGTCGGTCACATCGAGATAACCGGCGGGCTGGGTCTCCACGACTATATAGCTGCCAGGAGCCAGATTGGTGAAGCTGTAGCTGCCATTGGCAGCAGTCGTCGCTGGTGAACCGACCGGCGCACCATCGGCTGGATTGCCGTCGCCATTCGGATCAGTAAAGAGCGTGACGGTGACACCAGAGATGCCTGTGTCTCCGGTGTTGTCATTGTTCGTATCGGCCAGCACCGAGCCGCTTATGACGCCGGGCAGTTCTTCGATGAAGTCATTGCCATTGTCTGTCTCGCCCGCATTCACGGCCGCAGGGATGCGGTTGTCCGTGGTGCTGGAGTTGGCCGCATCATCGCCTGGCGTGGTGCTGTCCACATCGGTCACATTGAGATAACCCGAGGGCTGGGTCTCCACGACCAAGTAGTTGCCGGGGGGCAGGTTAGTGAAGCTGTAGCTGCCATTGGCGGCCGTCGTCGCCGGCGAGCCTACCTGTGCACCATCGGCTGGATCGCCATCGCCATTCGGATCAGTGAAGAGCGTGACGGTGACACCAGAGATGCCTGTGTCTCCGGTGTTGTCATTGTTCGTATCGGCCAGCACGGAGCCGCTGATGACACCAGGCTGCTCTTCGATGAACTCATTCCCCGTATCGTTTTCGCCGCCATCAAGGCCCACGGGGATGCGGTTATCGGTGATGCTGGCATTCGCGAGATCATCTCCCCCATTCGTGCTGTCGCCATCGCTGACCGTGAGGTATCCAGAGGGCTGGGTCTCCACGACCACATAATTACCCGGCGGCAGGCCAGTGAAAGTGTAGTCGCCCGAGGAGTTCGTCGTGATGGGGCTGCCCACCTGGACGCCGTCCGCGGGATTCCCGTCGCCGTTTGGATCGGTGAAGAGGGTGATCGTCACGCCTTGGATGCCCACGTCGCCGTCGTCATCGTTGTTCGTATCAGCCAGCACGGAGCCGCTGATAACGCCGGGGTTCTCTTCCAGGAAGTCATTGCCTGTGTCCGTCTCACCCGCGGTGATGGCTACGGCAACGCGGTTGTCCGTAGTGCTGGCATTGGCCACATCATCACCAGGCGATGTGGAGTCGCCATCGCTGACAGTGAGATAGCCGGAAGGCTGGGTCTCCACGACTACATAGCTGCCAGGAGCCAGATTGGTGAAGGTGTAGAAGCCGTTGACGTCGGTGGTGACGGTGGAGCCCACCTGGGTGCCGTCGGCGGGGTTGCCATCGCCATTGGGGTCTGTCATCAGCGTGAGCACCACACCCTGGAGCCCCTGGTCCGCAATGTTGTCATTATCGAGGTCAACATAGACGTTGCCGGAGATCGTGCCGGGTTGATTCTCGATAAAATCATTGCCCGTGTCTGTTTCCCCGGCATTCACGGTGACAGGGATGCGGTTGTCCGTAGTGCTGGCATTGGCCACGTCGTCACCCGGTGTGGTAGAGTCGCCATCGCTGAGTGTGAGATAGCCAGCGGGCTGAGTTTCCACCACCACATAGCTGCCAGGAGCGAGGTTGGTGAAGCTGTAGCTGCCATTGATGGCGGTGGTCGCCGGTGAACCGACCGGCGCACCATCGGTGGGATCACCGTCGCCATTTGGATCGGTGAACAGCGTCACCGTCACGCCGGAGATGCCCGTGTCGCCAGTGTTATCATTGTTCGTATCGGCCAGCACGGAGCCGCTGATGACGCCGGGCAGTTCTTCGATGAAATCATTGCCATTGTCTGTCTCGCCCGCATTCACGGCCACAGGAATGCGATTGTCCGTGGTGCTGGAGTTGGCCGCATCATCGCCTGGCGTGGTGCTGTCCACATCGGTCACGTTGAGATAGCCCGAGGGCTGGGTTTCCACGACCACATAGCTGCCTGGAGCAAGGTTAGTGAAACTGTAGCTGCCATTGGCGGCCGTCGTCGCCGGTGAACCGACCTGTGCGCCATCAGCAGGATTGCCGTCGCCATTCGGATCAGTGAAGAGCGTGACGGTGACACCAGAGATGCCTGTGTCGCCAGTGTTGTCATTGTTCGTGTCAGCAAAGACCGAACCGCTGATGACACCAGGCTGCTCTTCGATGAAATCGTTGCCATTATCGGTCTCACCCGCATTCACGGCCACAGGAATGCGATTGTCCGTGGTGCTGGAGTTGGCCGCATCATCGCCTGGCGTGGTGCTGTCCACATCGGTCACATTGAGATAACCAGCAGGCTGAGTTTCAACCACCACGTAGCTGCCCGGAGCCAGGTTGGTGAAGCTGTAGCTGCCATTGGCGGCAGTGGTCGCCGGTGAACCGACCTGTGCGCCATCAGCTGGATCTCCATCGCCATTCGGATCGGTGAACAGCGTCACCGTCACGCTGGAGATACCAGTGTCGCCGGCGTTGTCATTGTTCGTGTCCGCAAAGACCGAACCGCTGATCACACCAGGCTGCTCTTCGATGAAGTCGTTGCCGGTATCGTTTTCGTTTGAGACGAGGCCGACCGGGATGCGGTTGTCCGTGGTGCTGGAGTTGGCCACGTCATCGCCAGGCGTGGTGCTGTCCACATCGGTCACATTGAGATAGCCTGCGGGCTGGGTCTCCACTACCAAGTAGTTGCCCGGGGGGAGGTTGGTGAAGCTGTAGCTGCCATTCGTTGCAGTCGTTGTCGGCGAACCGACCTGGGTGCCATCGGCGGGATTGCCATCGCCATTCGGATCGGTGAAGAGGGTGACGGTGACACCAGAGATACCAGTGTCGCCAGTGTTGTCATTGTTCGTGTCAGCCAGCACCGAGCCACTGATGCTACTCGGCTGGGTGAAGCCGGCATCGTTGGTATTGTCCGTGGCACCGGCCGCAATCGTGATGACACCTGTGCGGAAGGTGGTGGGGCTGATGTCGCTGTCGGTGGCGTCCACACCCTGATTCTGCGGTGACACACTGTAGCCTGAAGGCGGCGTGACCTGGACAATATAGCTGCCGCCGGGAACGGTGAACGAGTAAATACCCGAGCCGTTGGTCGTGGTGACCGTAGGCTGGACACCCGCCGTAAGCGGGTCGCTATCCACATTGTTGCCGCTGCTATCCAGGAGCGTAACCGTCACGCCGGAGAGGCCGCTTTCTGTGCCATCCTGGAAGCCATCAAGATCGGTATCGAACCAAACGAAGTTGCCAATCGTGGCGAGGCTTTCCACGGTGACGGTGGCCGTTGGATTGCGTGTCGTCGTGTCATCGTTGACGGTAGCATTGTTGACAATGGAGCTGCCCGGAGGGAAGGACGGAATGATGCCATCAAATGTGTAGGTGTATTCCGAGAACGGCGGGATGGCCACGGGCACATAAACCCCTGCTCCATCAAGCGGGAACGCAGTGCCAGAGCCATCGTCTGGGACGGAGGTTGGCGTGTTCGTGCCAAGCTGGCCGAGGGTGGAGCCAGCGACATAGACTAAGGCCGATGGGAAGACGTCGGAAACATGCATCGTGCTGGCAGCCAGCGGCAGGGAGCCTGCATTACGCACGACGACCGTGTAGCGAACGGTGTCACCCACATCGAAGAGGCCGTTGTTATTCACGTCATTGGCAAGGGCCGCATTTTTGCCCGCCGAGAAGGGCACGCCGTTGAGCACCGTCGTTCCAAGGTCGAGAGATGGAGCGCCAGTGGGAGCCGTGTTCGGGTCTTCGCCCCAGGCGGCGGCGATCACGCCATCGCTGCCATCGCAAACCCAGAGCTTCATGGCTGTCTGGTCGCCATCAGGATCGTATATGATCTGGCTGTCGAGGGGCGTGACATTGTAGGACTGGTCGTAGGTCACACCGTTGATGTCTGTCAGAGATCCACCATTGTTGTTGAAGTCCACGCAGACTTTGATCGTGCTGGTCGAGGTGGGATTGGAGAGGTGATCCGCCGTGAGCCAGATGGGAGATACGTTCGCCGTGGGGCTTGCGCTGGAATTGGGGTCGCGGCCCGGCGACCATGAGGTGGAGATGATCTGATTGGAGATGAGCGAGTAAGGAATCAGAGTGTAGCCCCAGTCCCATACGGATGTCGCATTGGAAGAGCCTGAGGGACCGCCTGTGGCATTGGCACTGATCGAAGCGAAGGCGATGAAGTTCTCCCCGCCTGTGGAGGCGAAACGCTGACCACTCAGATTAGGCGAAGTTACAGAGACAGCGCTGTTGGCGGGAATAGTGAGAGTTCCGGCAGATGCGGGCCCTTGGGTGAACCAGTTCACCGTGATGGAGGAAGCATTCGGATTGTGGACGTGGATCTGCGTGGTGCCAGTCGTCGGCGTGCCCACAGGACCAATGTATTTGCTCGAGTAAAGGCTGACAGGAGGCAAGTAATACCAGTCGGCTTCATACGTGGCGCACTTGTCCGACGTGTAAACCACCACGTTGACGGGCTTGGAGGAGGTGATCGTGGCATTCTGCATCAGGCCGCCGTTCACGAAGTGGGACTGACCGCGATTGATGGTGACCGATGTTTCCGCAATGCCATTTGCATCTGCATCAATATTAATGACCGTGGAGTCTTGCGAGGCCTGGATTGTTGCTGCGGTGTATTCGAAGCGGTTATCCGTGAGCGAGTTGCCCAGCATTACGTAGTTTTCGCCGACAGGCAGCTTGAAGCTGGTGCCCCAAGCAGCCGTCGAATACACTTCCGTGGCTCCAGCCATCAGGGTTTCCGACTGCGTTGCCCACGCCGAACGAGTCACTGAGAGCGCACCCGTGGAGACAAAGCGGTCTCCGCCGTCATAGTCCACCACGCTGAGACGAGTCGTGCTGACCACATCGTTTTTGATCGTCACCACATCGCCCCTATCCAGAAGGTCATCTGCGTAGCCTGGTGCGACGCCGTTAGTTAGATTACCATCACCCCAGATCACGGTGCTGGACTGAGTTTTGACGTTCGGGTTCGGTTCATAGCCGTCCTCCCAATGGTCGAACACGATCACCGTGTTGTCCTCACCAACCGAGAACGAGAGAAAGCTTCGAATCGGATCGATCGGGTCGGACAGCGTGTTCCCGCGCAAGCCGCAATTGAGCGGAGCATACTCGGTGTAAGCGTGTTGCGATGCCGTCAGGATGTCATCTTCATCGAAGGGGATGAAGTATTCTTCCACAACGGCTGGCGCGGCTGACAGCTTCAGCAGGGAGCCAAGGAAGGTCAGCAGCACCATCAGTGCCTGAACCAGGTTTCGTAGGGTTGTAGTTTTTGGGCTCATGTATCTTTTGGTCTTGGAAATATCCCTTCTTAATCAGGGGCGTGTGGAAGTGGTCAGTGCACCCCATGGTCCGGGGGCGGCTGCGGATGTTCGGGCACCTTTCAGCTCAACAGGGAGAGTGAATGACCGAGTGTCTCCCTCGAGGCGAACCTCGCTCCCCAAGTGGCGCTCAGTGTCGAAACCCACCGGAAAGTGCAGCGTTAGCTCCACGACGTGGTTGGCAGCATCCGCCACCGAACTCAGCGTGATTCCGGCTTGTTTGAGGGCTTCAGGGAGTGTGACTTTGGTTGAAGGGAGCCCCTGCCCTCCGATGGAGCGAACTTGAATTGTGTAATCCTCCGCGCCGGGGAGAGGGCCTGCGGGAAGCACGATCCTTCGCGGCGTGACGGCCAGTGAACCCATTTGTTTGGCAGCCGAAGGAGCTACCTTGGCATCGGCCATCACCCGAGTGCTGGGGAACTCTGGTAGCTTGGGCAGACCGACCGGCAACCCGATTTCCAGGTGCTGGTTAAGAGCGAGCCGCAGGGCATCTACACTCCTCCACACCTTGGTTTCGATGGCATCGGCAAACCAGAGCTGCGGAAACCCGTGCACATTCTTCCGTTCCGCAGCGAGATTGACCAATTGACCATGTTTGACCATCGCAGTCCTCGCCGTCGCCAACTCATCAGCGGTGAACCTCAGTCCGGATACATCGCCGAGCTTCTGGGCATCTAGCTCAAGCTCACCGCGAATCAGCCTGTGAGAGAGCTCGATGTAGGCATCGGGATGACTCTTCCACGCCGCCAGCAAGAACGCCTGAGCCTCGGCATGCTGGACTGAGGTCGCGACTGGCACAAAATAGACAACAAGATCCTTCGCGCCACCTTCCTTGATCACCTGCTCCAGCGACTGATGCAGACGTGCACACCGACTACAGGCGAAGTTCATAACCACAAAAGCCTGGTTCTTCGCATCGCTCGATCCCCAGCGTGGAAGGCTGCTGACATCTAGTGAGAGCGCCCCATCCAGAACACTGAGTTGACCTCCCTTTTCAATCTGGAAAAGGGAACCCGATGAGGGAAGCACTTGGACAGTCGGGCTGGCAGTCTTCCAAGGAGCACCAGCCGCGAGCACTGCTGCCGCTGCCGGGGCTGCAATGAGAGGCGTTCTCCAGTCCGTGCGCCAAAGTAGAGCGATGGCAGACAAAGATGCCAAAAGGTGCGCCGTCGAACAGACCACACAAAGCGAATGGAAGACGAACGCCTGGATGCAGGTCAGAAACACCGCTGCCCCGAGGACCGCTCCCGCTAGGCCACGGCTGGCCGTTGAGCCAGGATCTCGCCATACGAAGATCACAAGTCCTGCGTAAAAAACGGCTCCAATCCAAAGGAGAGGCACCACGCCCAACCACATAGCCCACTCACTGGTGAGAATCTCATCGCAGCGTCCGCCACACGCATCGGCAACTGCTACTTTGTTGAAGGCCACGAATGCCATCACGAGTGCTGCACCCAGAAGCAAAGCCACCGCCACAAACCGCCTCGCTTTGAAACCAGGACCAAACCTTCTCCTCGTGGAGAAGTCACTCCCCTTCCCATGCAAGCCATCGTGTGATTGGCCTAATTCTTGTGGTCTCTTCTCACTTGCATCGCCATCCGACGAGCAGACCTGCCCACCGATCGAGGTCAGAAGACCCCTCCGTTTTAATGACCTCAGATGATCCAAACAAGAAAACACAGCTAGTATTTTAATATATGTTAATAATTACTATTATCACAATAAATGTCAATATTCATAATTTCAATATTAAAATTTGCCTGGCGCGACTTTTTTTGAGTGTGCGCTTAGCGATGGCTCCAGGACATCCTTCACAACTTTTCTGATGCTATTCGCGCTAAGTTAGTCGCGCTAATTCAATAGCCAGGAACTAGATTCCCTAATCTCAGTGATGCGACTTTAACTAAGCCTCAGAGCAGGCACTCGAAAGATGTTATGAATCGGCTGCTTTCTTTGCCGGTCCATGCTTTCCTGGCACTCGACTATGCCCCTTCCTCGCGTCCGCAAAGCCGTCATTCCTGCCGCCGGTTACGGCACTCGTTTCCTCCCGATCTCCAAGGCGGTGCCCAAGGAGATGCTCCCGTTGGTGGACAAGCCGGTCATCCAATACGTAGTCGAAGAAGCCGTCGCCTCGGGCATCACCGACATCTTGATGGTCATCAGCCGGAGCAAGCGCGCCATTGAGGAGCACTTCGCGCCTGCCGCAGATCTCGAGATGGAGCTTGAGGCCAAGGGCAGGACGGCTGAACTCGAGCAATTGCGCGAACTCCAGTCCCTCGCGCGCATCCACTTCGTCTGGCAGCCGAAGATGGGCGGCCTAGGCGACGCCGTGAAGTATGCGAAGACATTTGCCGGTGATGAGCCCTTCGCTCTGCTGCTGGGGGACACCGTTGTCACCACGCCCGATGGAAAGCCGGTGACACGACAGTTGTGCGACGTGGTGGAGCAGCACGGCGGCTCGTGCGTGGCGCTTCAGGAGGTGAGCGAGGACAAGGTGAGCCGCTACGGCATCATGGGAGGCGAGCCAGTGCAGCCGAACGTGATCCGCGCCACGCAGTTTGTGGAAAAGCCGAAGCCTGCCGAGGCTCCATCCCGTCTGGCCGTGAGCGCACGCTACGTGCTTTCGGCAAGCATCTTCGACTTCCTCGACCGCACACCCAAGGGCAAGGGCGGCGAACTCCAGCTCACGGACGCCATGGCCGCCATGATGCAGGCCGAATCCCTGTTTGGGCTTCGCTACGATGGACAGCGGCACGACATCGGGAACAAGCTCGATTTCATCAAGGCGAACGTCCACTTCGGCCTCCAGCGGGAGGACATTGGCGGTGCCTTGCGCGACTGGTTAAAGGCGCTCACCTAGCCCCATGAGCCAGCCGGTGCAGCATCGAATGGCAGGAGCACGGCGGACCGCGATCGCGGCCCTGGTCCTCGCTTTGTCGATGACGGCCTGCCAGCCAGATCCTCAGGCAGACGCCCTTCAGCAACTGACTGCCCAAGGCTACTCCTTGTCCGTAGCTGAATTCTTCCGCGCCGTGGAGAAAGACGACGTCAAAGCGCTGCCTTTGTTCCTCGCGGCCGGCATCGAGCCAGGTGTTTCCGATGCGGCCGGGCAGAATGCGATCCGGGTCGCCACTCGGTCCGGCAAGGGCGCGGCGCTTCGGTTCCTTCTCAAATCGGGCACCTCCTTGCCGAGCGATCCACCTGCGCAAGGGGCGCTGCTCAAGTCGGCCATCGAATCCCACAATACCGATGTCCTCAGAACGCTCCTCGACGGCGGCATCAAGCCCTCCGCAGCCCTGGGCGAACCTGCGCTCGTGATCGCCGCCCGCGAGCGCCAGCGAGAGATAGTGGACCTCCTAGTGCCCCTGAGCGCCGGGCACGAATCCCCCGCCCTGTTCGCCAGTTGCCGCACCGGCGATGTGAGCGTCATCGACAGCCTGATCAAAGCGGGAGCCAGTGTGTTTGCGCGGGAGCCGGAGACACTCCGCACCCCTCTCATGGTGGCCGTGGAGGAAGGTCAACGCGGAGCCGCCGAGATGCTCCTGGCCTCGGGGTCCAATCGTTTTGCCCTCGATGCCAAGGGCCGGTCAGCGCTCGACATCGCTCACGACACCAACCAGCACGCCCTCGTCACCTTGCTCAGTGCCGATCCTTCTTCTGATGAGAAAAGCGCGCCCGTCCCTGCTAAGGGTCGCACCTTGAACCTCGGTCGCACCATGCGCATCCAGCCCCAGTCGCAGCTCGTCTTCCTGGGTCTGCATGAAACGACGCTGCCTATCGCCCTCCAGGACGCCGATGCCTCCGGGGCGATGCTACAGGCCGATGGCCAGACGCCGCCTGTGCGACTGGGCACGGAAGAGCCCTTGCCCGGCACCGATTGGAAACTCGAGAAGGTCACCGCCACCGGGCTCTTCTTCCAGCCCACCGTTACCCTGCGGAAGCGCGGCACCAATGAGCGCCTCCTCCTCGTGAAAGGCCTGCCCGTGCGGGATCGCGAGCCCCGCGCCTGGCTGAAGTTCATCGGGGACGAGCAGGTCATGGAGGCTGCCGTGGGAGATGAGTTTATCCTGTCGGGAGAGAAGGTCATGACTCTTCGTGTGGAATCGATCAGCGCCATGGACCTCACGCTTCAAGACGTGGCCACACGGGCGCGGTTCGTGCTCAAACCCGGCGGCGTCCGCTGACTGGCGCTCCAGACAAACTGTGCCAGACTCGCCCCCACGCGATGCCCGAATCCCGCTCCACCTCCACCACCCGCTCCGTGCTGCTCTCAGCACTGATCATCGGAGTGCTCGCGGCGCTGGTCTGGGCCATCTTCCCGGACACCTACCGATGGCACTGGGGCTCCTTCTGGGACTACCGGATGCTGTTTTTCAAAGGCTGGCTGCTCATGGCCGGCATCTCCCTCGCGGCCATGGTGCTCAGCGTCCTCGGCGGGCTCGCCCTCATGATGGGCACCCGAGCCCCGTGGGAGATCGTCCGCCTTTTCTGCGGCGGCTACATCACCCTGATGCGCGGCACCCCTTTGCTCGTCGTCCTCCTGCTCGGCTACTACGGACTCGTCTCGCCCCTCCGCTTGGGCGATGCCTTGCCCGCGGGCACCCTTTTGCTCGCCGCCTTCGAGGCCGCCTACCTGGCCGAGATCTTCCGCGGAGCCCTCGATTCGATCGGCCGCAGCCAGCGGGAAGCCGCCCGCGCCGTCGGATTCGATGTCTGGCAGCTCTACCGCTACGTCCTCATCCCCCAGTCTGTGCGCCGCGCCCTGCCCGGCATGGCGGGCGAGCTGGTCTCCCTGGTGAAAAGCTCCTCCCTGCTCTCCGTCCTCGGCGTGGACGAGATCACCCAGATTACCAAGCTGATCAACGCCCGCAGCTACTCCTCCCTGGAGGGCTTCATCCCCCTCGCCCTCGCCTACCTCGCCGTCACCCTCCCCCTCACCTGGCTGGCGCAACGACTCGAAAGGAGGTTCGCCTATGAAACTTGAAGCCCGCGACGTGGTGAAAGCCTTCGGCACCCATCGCGCCCTGGACGGCGTCACCTTTGAGACGCAGAGCCAGGCCCGCGTCGTCGCCCTGCTCGGCCCCTCCGGCGGCGGCAAATCGACTCTCCTCCGCGTGCTCGGATGCTTGCTCGTGCCCGACACCGGTCGCGTGCTCATGGATGGCCACGAGCTGCCCCACGACGAAGCCGGAGCGCTCGCCGAGCGCCGCACCAACGGCTTCGTCTTCCAGGGCTACAACTTGTTCCCCCACCTCACCGCCCTGGAGAATGTGGCCCTGCCTCTCCGCGTCGTGCACGGAATGCAGCCCGCCCCGGCGGAAGCCCGCGCCCGCGAGATGCTCGATCGCCTCGGCCTCATCGGGCACGAGACCAAGCGCCCCGCCGAACTCTCCGGCGGCCAGCAGCAACGCGCCGCCATCGCCCGTGCCCTGGCCCCCACCCCGCGCCTCCTCCTCCTCGACGAGCCCACCTCCGCACTCGACCCCGTTATGACCGGCGAGGTCCTGGATGTCATCCGCGAACTCGCTCACAACGGCCAGCAGATCGTCCTCGCCACCCACGAAGTGTCCTTTGCTCAAGACGTGGCCGACTGGGTGATCTTCCTCGCCCAAGGCCGCGTGCAGGAAAGCCGTCCCGCCACCGACTTCTTCACCTCCCCCCAGACCAACCTCGCCCGCGAGTATCTCCACGGCCTCGCCCGGTATCGCTGAGGCAGAACTGTTTACCGACAGAACTCGTTCGGTCGGAGCCTCGACCATCATCTTCAGCCCGCCCCCCTGGCGAATACGCCGCAAGGGCAAGGAGCGCGCTAATGTCTTCAGGATAACCGCCCCAAACGTGCGCCTATGAATAGAACCGCTCGGTGTTCGCTTCGGGATCAGTGCCGACCATGGGCTCTCTTCCTTGTCTCTCAAACTTCTCACTCTGGTTTTCAAGCCCCCCCCTGCCACCTTCTTTCGTGCCCAAGTCTGCGCGTCGGGGTAGTGTTTGCCAGTCTTTCGATCCCTAATAGCCGATTGCCAACAACGGCTGCATCAGCGTAGATAGTCGCGATGATCAACTCGACTAAGCCGTGCTCAAAGCAATTAACGTCTGGACGTGTGATTGCTTTTGCCATCATAGCCGGGTTATCGGTGGTTGTCGGAGTATTCGGGTTCCTCCTCGCGGGGAAATCAAGTTTGAAAGCCCCCACGGAAACCCACGGTGTCAGCCGGGGCACCACCAGAGGGGAGGAGACAGTGGTTGAAAAGGCAAACCCCAAGTCTGCCACAAGCGCCACGACAAACGATTCCTCCAACATTGCCCCTGAACGAAGAGCAGAATCTCCTCAGACGTCTCCAACAATTGTGAGAGGTGGTGTTGACGTGCCTGCTTCTGACAGTCGCATCAAGATGGTTGATAGTCCTGTATCCACCAGTGCCACCCCGTCTGTGCCCCAGGGACTTCAGCAACAGATTGGGATCCAAGGGCTACGCAAACTCCAAGGCAGTTTGCTTGTCTATCCAGGACTCGATCAGAGTCCTCCGCCAGTATTACCGGCTAAAGAAGGGGTCACTAACGGAATGGTGACGGGGTGGACGCAAGATTCTGTGAAGGCTGTGGCTGATTACTACGCCGCCAAATTCACGGAATCTGGTTTTGGCGTTGAAACACGAGGTGCCTATGAACAAGGCGAATCCAAAGGTGCGACGCTCATTGCCAAGAATGCCGCTGATAAAACCGCCATCGAAGTTTCGGTAAGTCAGGAGGTTGAAGGCAAGACACATGTCATCGTTCATTACGAGGAGCCAAAGTGAGATGTGGCGGAGGAGGCAGGTCAGTTGATCTGCACTCCAAACGTCAGGGTTTCGATTTTCCCGTGACGCTTCACTTGCACAAAGAGCCGATGAAAGCCCTGGCGGGCAGCCCGGAGAGTGAAGTTAACTTCGGGTCCACCGCGGTCTAAGGGACTGTTGATGCCACCGTCCGGATGGACGTGCAGAATGGATTGACTGTCATCGCCGATGCCAACGATGTGTGCGAACGCACCCATGTAAGGCTCCAAATCGTTTACAGGCCCTCCCCCAACCTCGGTGAGATGAAGGCTGCCACTGGTGGGCCGGTTGACTTCCAGCTTATCACCGGTAGTCCAGGTCAGTTCACCGCACATCTTGTCTGTCCGTGCACTCAACACTGTCTGATAGGCGGACGTTGGCGGCGGAACATTGGAATTCGGGAGCGAAATGACATTCATCGCGAACTCCTCGCGCCCCGTGTGCTTGGGCACGGCATTCATCCACACACGGTATTGGGCGTTGAACCTCGGGGTGAACTTGAATTCCCACTCGCCCGGCACTCCCGTGGGTGAAGGATGCTCGTGATGATAATCGGTGAGAGATTGATCACAGATCAACGCATGAAGGAAGGCATCATGAGTCTCGAACAGATCCTTGGAAGACACGGGCGCGAGGTTATCCAGACGGACCAGTTGGAAGACAATGCGCAGTGGCTGACCGGGCGTGACAGACGGAAGCGGCTCGAGCTGAATATGCAGCGCCGGTTTTACCGGGGGAAGGAGATGAGCGAAACTTGTGGAAGGCAGCAGCGCTTCATCGGGCAACTGCGCAGCAATATACTTTAGCGTGGCATCCAGCTCCATCCAGCGCGCTGCAAGATCGTTAGTCTCACCATTGAGCACCCGGGTGGTGATCTCGCATTTCAAGGATTCAATCACAGACATTGCCTTGCCTAGTTGCGCTCGACGTTTGCCGAAGACCATAATCGCGCCGCGTTCTATAAACTGGAGATGCGATGCGATGGCGGAAAGCTTCTGCGGCAGCCGGAGCCAGTCATCTGTAGCCAGCATGCGGTGCGCTTCACTGTTCTGCCATTGCACCCTTTCCCAAGCATCACCAATCGTCCCGATATCAGGCCCGCAGAGAACCTCCGGCGCGGGCTCCACAGTTGCAGCCATGCCTGGCAACGTCAGCGTGGCGAGCAGCATGACTGTATGAATTGATGCGATCACTGCTGCGATCATCAACCCAATTGCGCTGAAGGCAACCGCGTGCTACGAGGCCTCCAGGGTTTGAAATGAGTTTGTTCCCACCATTAAAAGTCGCTGCCGTTATGGCCGCAAGTTTGGGCGCAGCTGCCTCGAACGCCTGCAATCTGCCGTTTGAGCCCACTCTGGCATCCGCGCAGGTCAAGGCGGCTCAACGACACTGCCCGGTCTTGCTGCTGTTCACGGGCCTCGACTGGAGTCCGCGCAGCATCGCGCTGGACAGACGATTGCTGGAACACGCGATCATTGAAAAGGTGATCGAGGATTCTTTTGTGCCCGTGCTCGTGGACTTTCCCCAGCGGGTCAAACTAGCACCAGATCTACAGCGAGCGAATCTGGTGCTCGCCGAGCGATTCAAGATCACACATTTCCCCACAATTGTCGCCTTGGACGGCGACGCCAGAGAGATCGGAAGATTGGAATTCAAGGACGAAACGGTGACTTCGCTCAAAGGCGTTCTCGATGGCTGGGCAAGGATTCCGAGCAGGGACGCATCCCGCACACCAAAATGATTGCGCGAGTTCTACTGCTGGCCTCCGGGCTGCTTCTAGCGAACACACTGCACGCGGCAGAGAAGGTGCAGTCTTTTCAAGTGCGGGGAGTCGTTCGGGAATTGCGTCCAGACAAGAAGGAGATGGTCATCAGGCACGAGACTATTCCCGGATACATGGACGCAATGGTGATGCCATTCACCGTGCGTGACTCGAAGAGTTTCAAGCAAGTGAGACCGGGTGACAGGGTGACATTCAGACTGAGTGTGACGGATACCGCAGACTGGATTGAATCAATCAAGGTGGAGGGCCATGACAAAGCGAAGCCAGGCACAGATGGCGAGCGCAGCAGAGGACTAAAGGAGGGTGACGCTTTCCCGTTTCGGGACTTCGACCTGATCGACAGCAAGGGAAAAGCCTTCGAGCTGGAAAAACTGAAGGGAAGCCCGGTGGCGGTCACCTTTTTTTTTACACGCTGCCCGATTCCGACGATGTGTCCCCTACTGGCGTCGAAATTCGCACGCGTGCAGGCCCTCATGGCGGCAGATGCGCCCACCTCATGGCGGTGGACAATGCTCTCGGTTTCCATCGATCCAGCCCATGACACACCCGAAGCACTGGAGAGGTATGCTCAGCAACAGAAGGCTGACGCTTTGCATTGGAAATTCGTCACCGGTCCGCTCAAAGACATTATGAGCCTGGCCCGGGGTTGCGGTGTGGATTTTTGGGACGAAGGGGGGCTGATCAATCATTCCCTGCGCACCGTGGTAATAGATGCTGAGGGACGCGTTAAGAAAGTATTCTCAGACAATGCTTGGGCGGAAAAAGACGTGGCCCGCATACTGCTCGGTCAAGGCTAGAGCCTCCCATCCGGAAACTCTGACACCGATGGTGGACGTTAGATGTGTGTAGGAACACACCCACTAGCCGCCGCCTGTGTGACGTCGCAGGAAAAAGCATAAATACCCTTGATTCAGGACTGTTCTACCGAATACTGGGATAAGTTCCTCGTTTCTTGCTAAATCACTTCATTTAGCCATTTCATCTTATGAACATGACAAGCCTCCCAAACAAAAGCCGCATCATGAACGCCCTTTCACTCAAGTGGTTGGCTTTAGCGGCTGTGATGTTATTCGCCCCCCAGGCGTTTGCCTCCCACTATCGTGGTGCCGCTGCCAGCTACACCATCAATTCCAGTGGTCTTGTAACCGTAACAGCCTACACAGCATGGCGCACTGCGTCAGGCGTTTCTGAGTTGGTGACTTTCAGGATGTATACGGGCTCGGGAGCGAGTGGCACACTCTTGGGGACCATGACTCAGAACACGGCCGCGACGGTCAACCCCTTTACCAGCGGGACAGAGTTTGGTGGTGCCCTTTACTTTGTAAAAAAAGAGGTGTTCACCTTCAGCCTCAATGGTCAGGCAAATGGCATCTATTATGCATGGTGGAACTCTAATGCCTGGGTTGCAGGCATTCAGAATGCGGTGGATCAGAATTCATGGTCTGTTCAACTCAAGATTGCTTACACGGCCGGGGTTGCGAGCGCCGGGCCCACCATGCTTCCTGCCACCATTGACCTCATTGGTCGCGGCTATCCCTACTCGCAGAACTTGAACAGCGTCGATCCAGACGGCACACCGGTGGTGTATTCGAACCTTCTGGGCAGTGGATCACCGCACTATGCCCCTGTGACGGCTATTCCAGGGATGAGTTTGAGCAGTATTGGGAGTATCAGCATACCAGGGGGAACGGGGGCTGGGACAACGTCGGCACTGAATCTTGGCAGATACGGATACAAGGTTGAGGTAACAGACGGGTCGGGAGGGAGTGCGATTCGCGATGTGCTTGTTGTGGTAGCTGACCCAATTGGGGGTAGTGCGAATAATCCACCGGTCCTGGGAAACATCGGACCCAAGACCATCAACGTGGGCAACAACTTGAGCTTTGTCGTCAGCGGGACCGATCCCGACTCCGGTCAGACACTCACCGTGCGTGCACAATTACTCCCTTCGGGTTCCTCTTTTCCTCAAGTGAGCGGGCCAGCCAGTGGGACATCCTCCACTTTCTCGTGGACGCCTCCTTCGGGCTCGGAAGGCACCTACAACGTCAACTTTGAGGTTTACGATAGCGCAGCTGCAACCCTGATTGATTCCGAGTTGGTGACGATCACGGTCACTGGTGACAATAATCCACCTGTATTGGCAGCGATCGGAAATAAGACAGTGGCTAATGGTAGCACACTCACCTTTACCGCATCAGCGGTGGATCCAGACGTGGGCCAAACGGTCTCTTATCAGCTCTTCAACGCACCTGCCGGAGCCACCATTAATCCGTCCACGGGTGACTTTTCGTGGACGCCGGCAGTTGGGCAGTATAACGCCACGTTCTCTAATGTAACAATCCGGTCTAGCGATAATGGAACACCTTCGCTCTTTGATGAAGAGAGTATCGCCATCACAGTGGGGGCAGGCAACAATCCTCCCGTGACCTCCACCGCATCTCTGAGTATCACCGCAAATGTAGGGCAGCTGGTTTCCTTCGTTGTCAGTGGAACGGATGCGAATACCACTCAAACACTTGCGCTGTCCTGCAGTGCGGGTCTTCCATCTGGTGCCACATTTCCGACTGTAACGGGGTCGGCTTCCACCGGAGTTTCCAGCACATTTTCGTGGACGCCAGGAGCGGGATCCGTCGGGACGACCTCGCTAGTTCGCTTTCTGACTCAGGACAATGGCAGCCCCGCCTTGAACCATGAGATTATCGTCTCAATCTTCGTCACCTCCGGTGCTGCACCTCAGCCGATCCCCAGCGGCCTCGGCGACGTGGTCACTGCTGCCTTCTCCCCCAGCGCCACCGGAGCCAATGACGGCACCCAGTTCGACATTCTTGGGCGCGGCGGTTACCTTGCCGCCAACGGCACCCTCGGCGTCCCCGGCACCCTCAAAGTTGGCGTCGGCGGCGTCACTGAGATCCCCAACAATTTCCAAGGCTACTGGAAGGATAATGGTTCCGGCCTCAAGCGCCTCGTCCGCTCCGGCGACACCGCCCCAGGCACCGGCGGCGCCCTCTTCAACGCCATCCCCACCATCCCCGTCCCAGGCCTCAACGCCACCGGTGACGTCACCCTCCTCTCCGCCCTCCGTATCGGCAGCGGCAGCGGCGTCACCGCCAGTGACGACACCGCCATGTGGTCCGAAGTCGGCGGCAACGGCCTCCAGTTGCTGATGCGTGAAAACGACCCCGTCCCCGGCATCTCCGGCGCCTTCATCGGCAGCTTCGGCTACGGCAGCTACGCCACCGCCACCACCGGTCCCGGCACCGGCGAAGCCATCCTCGCCATCAAAATGAAAGGCACCACCACCGACAGCGCCCTGCTGCGCCACAGCATCACCGGCCCCGCCGCCAGCACCGTCAGCATCGTCGCCCGCGAGAAAGCCACCGCCCCCGGCACCGCCGAAGTCTTCGGACCCCTCCACAGCACCCTCGGCGCCGCCACCCGCATGGACACCCAGGGCAACATCGTCTTCGAAGCCCAGATCCGCCCCAGCGGCAAATACGGCATCTGGTATCAAGCCGTCGCCGGCAGCCTGACCAAAGTCGTCACCACCAGCGAAACTGCCCCCGGCACCGCCAGTGCCACCTTCAGCGCCCTCGAAATGCCCAGCATGGGCAGCGCCGGCACCTTCGCCTTCCGCGGCGTCCTCAACGCCAACGGCGACAATCTCGACAACGACAGAAACGACGGCATCTGGCGCGGCACCCAAGCCGGAGGCGTCACCCCCGTCATCCGTCGGGGCGACCCCGCCCTGCCCGGCATGCCCGTCGGGTCCAAAGTCGGCAACATCTGGAACGGCTGGCTCAACCAAAACAACCGCGGCGCCTGGCGCGGCTGGGTGGACACCGCCGGTGACGGCATCAGCGCCTTCCCCGCCGACACCTACGGCATCTACACCGACATCGGCGGCACCCTCCGCCTCCTCATCAGCGTCAATGACACCGCCCCCGGCACCGGGGGTGCCACCCTCGCCAGCGTCGATCACCCCCACGTCAGCGGTGCCACCGCTGGCAACGAACACGTTGCCTTCCTCGGCACCCTCAGCGGCGTCGGCGTGAGCGCCGGAGTGAATGACAAAGCCATCTGGCGCAGCGACAACGGCGGTGCCCCCGTGCTTCTGTTGAGGACTGGCGCCAACATGAGCACCAGCCAGGGCAGCAAGACCGTCGATGATATTGATCTTCCCGGCAGCGGCATGGACATCCGCCCCTGGGAACTCCCCGTCATGGACAACAACGGCCGCGTCCTCATGATCATCACCTACACCGACGGCACCACCGCCCAAGTCATCGCCCCGTAAGGCGAGACATGTCTCCAAGCCGCGCTCCTTATCGGGGCGCGGCTTTTTTTGTGTCCAGCCCCCCCGTTCATCCGCCTACCAAGCCCCTCCACCACCCAAACCTGCACCTTCATCGCAATCGCCAGCGGACCAAGAGATTCGCCTCCACCATGCGAGCGTGCTTTCTGATGAAAACCATGATCCCATGGCATCGGAGGGCGATTACCAGCCCACTCCTCTCATGATCTTGAAAGCCGCATCGCTCCTGTTTGCCGCCTTGATAACCTGCCCCGCCTTCAGCCTCGCAGCCGAAAGCCTGCTGAGCACTCGCGCCCGAAAAGCTGCCGAGTCTCTGCCTCACGGCTGCATCGTGATTGCCGAACAATCGGGACATACAGCGCCCGTGTTTGCCATCGCGGGCAAGGCCGAACCCTTGGGCGTTCCGCCAGAGAAGATGATCTTCGAAGTGGGTTCAATCTCAAAGATCTTCACGGGCTTGCTCCTGGCGCAGGCGGTGATCGAGAAGAAGATCACTCTCCATACCACCCTGCGCGAACTGATGGGACCCGGGCAAACATTTGCCGACCCCAACGTCGCAGCCATCACCGTCGAACAACTTGCCACACACACCAGCGGACTGCCACGGGTGCCCGATGACTTCACCACCGACGACGATCCTGAAGATCCGTATGCACGCTATGATCGGGCTCGCGTGGATGCCTTGATCTCCAAGACAAAGCTGGCCCATGCGCCGCCTTTCCCCACAAGCTATTCGAATCTCGCTTTTGGTCTGCTCGGCGACCTGCTGGCCAGGCAGGCGGGCAAAACGTGGGAGCAAATGGTAATCGATCAAATCACCCAGCCACTGGGCCTTGCTGACACATGCATGACTTTGAGCAAGGAGCAGCAAACCCGCCTCGCGCCACCCTACTCAGGAGATGTGCTCACCAAGCCCTGGCACCATCTCGCTCTCGCTGGCTCTGGGGCGCTGCACTCGACCGCGGCGGACATGCTGAAGTTCACCCAGGCTTTGGGGAGACCTGCAGACTCGCCCTTGAAAGCGGCCATCGAACTGATCGAGCAGCCGCGCGCCGATGGAACGTATGGCCTTGGACTTCCCATTATGAAGTTCAAAGGCAAGCCCGGCTACTGGTATGCAGGCGGCACTGGCGGCTTCTGCTCATGGATATCCGTGAGACCGGAACTGAATCGAATCGTGGTGATGCTCATCAACAACAATGCGCTCTCACCGGAGTCGATCATCAGTGGCGCATCGACCAAGCCGCCATCTCCTGACCTTGCGGATTACGTGGGCGACTACGATACCAGTGTGAAGGCTCAGGGACGGACAATCTACTACCACTTTGAAGCGCGCGGATCGGATCTATGGATGCAAATCACCGGCCAGCCTCCCCTCGTTCTGGAGCGCCATCCGACGAAGAAAGACCGCTTCACCTTCGCGCCGGTGAAGGCTGAGATTCAGTTCACGCGAAAGGCAGGCAAGGTCACATCGACCACCTTGTTTCAGGATGGTCTCGAGATCAACGCCACCAAGGTGAAGCCATGACTCCGAACCTCGATCAACCTCTCCCTCCCGACACCATCGCGGGCATGACGTGGGGACCGTTCCGCTATCGCAAGTATCCGGTGTTTAGCTGGCGATGGTGGAGGGCAAGAACGGTGGCCGCTGTCATCGTCATCGCGCTCTATGGTTTGGTAGCAGCGTCTGCCCAGGCTACCTCTGGCAGCACCGAAACCCAGGCGGCGGTCACCTTCGGCTACTTCGTGCTGGGTGCCCTGCTGATGGTCTCCACTGGACCTGCGCTGGCCACGTGGATCAGGCATCGCCAATGGTCGTCCAGGATCGAGGCGGCGATGATCGTGATCGCGGTGATCGTGGGCTTTGGCTGCGCCGCTGCCTTTGATTTCTGGGCTTCCACAGGTATCGAACAATCACTTCAACCCACCAAGGTGCCGCCATCCGAGGTGCGCATGGGCGACAGGGAACGCGCCGTGATCATGATGTTCGATGTGTTCGCGGGCTACCTCTACTTCGCCATCGGCGGTGGCGTGGCATCGCTCGCCTACTTCTCCGAGCGTCGCCGGTTGAAGGCCCGCTCTATGAACTTGGCACGACTGGAGTCCGATATGCGGCTCACAGTTCTCCAGGCACAAATCGAGCCCCATTTCCTCTTCAACACCCTGGCTGCCATTCGACCTCTGATCCGGCAAGATGCGGCTCTTGCAGAGTCCGCTCTGGACACTCTGGCCGAACACTTTCGTGCAGTCATGCCCCAGATGCGGGAGACCTCTTCCACCGTGGGACGTCAGGTGGAGCTTTGTGAAAGCTATCTTCAACTGATGAAGATCCGCATGGGCGATCGCTTGCAAGTGAGCTTGCACGTTCCTGAGGATCTCAAAGCCGTCCCCTTCCCGCCCATGATGATGCTTTCCCTGGTGGAGAATGCGATCAAGCACGGCATTGAGCCCAAGCCCGGACCTGGCAATCTCATCATCAACCTCAGGCGAACAAACAATCTCCTCCATCTCCAGGTGGCCGATGATGGAGTGGGATTGAAGGACGGTCTGAGCGGAGGCATCGGGCTGGCAAACATTCGGGAGCATCTGGCTCTTCGCTACGGTCCCTCGGCAAGTCTTGCCATTGCAGCCCGCGCCGAAGGCGGCACCTTGGCCGAGATCGTCCTCCCCTGCCCCTCCGCCCTCGTATGACCACCGCCATTGTCGCTGAAGACGAACCTGCGCAGATGAATGAACTCGTTCGCCTGCTGCGCGAGCACTGGCCTGAGCTGCACGTCGCGGCCCAATGCGAAGATGGTTTATCCGCCCTGGAGGCACTCGACGAGCACAAGCCTGACGTGGCTTTCCTCGACATCCGTATGCCCGGAGCCAGTGGCATCGAGGTGGCCCGGGCAGCCTCGGGGAAGGTTCACGTCGTCTTCGTCACCGCCTACGACGATCACGCCATCGCCGCCTTTGACACAGGTGCTGCCGACTACCTACTGAAGCCGGTGACCACCGAACGCTTCGCCCAGATGGTGGAGCGGCTGCGCTCACGCCTTGCCTCCCACGCCTCTACGGATCTGACTCGCCTCCTGGCCGTGCTCGACACCGAACTCCTCGAACGCAAAAACCGTGGCGCGCTCAAGTGGGTGACGGCGAGCGTCGGCGACACGGTGAAGATGTTTCCCATCGATGAGGTGCTCTTCTTCCAGGCCGAAGACAAGTATGTGCGCGTGGTGACTCAAGGGGATGACGCCGTGATCCGCACACCTCTGAAGGATCTGGTGAAGCAACTTGATCCCGAGACCTTCTGGCAGATTCACCGAAGCGTGATCGTTCGCGCCTCCGCGATTGATCGAGTGCAAAAGGATGCCCTCGGCCACTTCCAGGCGAGGATCAAAGCGCGCTCCGAGCTGCTGCCCATCAGTGCCGCGTATTCGTCGCGTTTCCGTGGGATGTAGTTTCACGGTGCCCGAAGGAGGTCGGAACAGCGCACAGCCATTGAAAGCCGGATCATCATCCGTCAGGCTTGCGCTTTTCGGCGCGGCCCCATAGAATCGCGCCCGGAAATTCACTCCACAAACTCTCCATGACCATTCCACGCACTTCCTTGCTCGCCATCGCTGCCCTCGCTTTCACTGCCAGCGCGAATGCCACCGACTTTGCCAAGCAAGTCTTTCCCATCCTCAATCAAAAGTGCGCTGAGTGTCACAGCGAGAAGAAGGGCAAGACCAAAGGCGACTTCGCCATCGACCGCATGGACGACATGAAGAAGCAGGTGAAAGCAGGCTCACCAGATGCGAGCAGCCTCGTGGTGTCAGTCACCCTTCCCGATGACGATGATGATGTGATGCCCCCCAAGGGCAAGAACCGTCTCACGCCCGCTGAGGTGGGTATCATCAAGGCCTGGATTACCGAAGGCGCGAGCTTCGAAGCTGGCGGTGCCGCTCCCGCAGCAGCTCCGGCTGCTGGTGGTGCGATGACGTGGACCAACACCGCAGGCAAAGCGATTCAAGCCGAGTTCGATCGGATGGACGGCGATGCTGTGGTGATCAAGACCGCTGACGGCACCTACTTCAAAGTGCCCCTCAGTGGACTCTCCCCTGAAAGTCAGGCCCAGGCCAAGAAGGCTGCCGGACAGTAATTGAACTTTTAGGTTTCGAGTCTCTCGAATCCGCGTATGGCCGGGGCCGCGAATGGCTCCGGCCATTTCGTTTCATGAAGCCGCCTTTGAAACCTGATGTCGTTCGAACTCCTCGCCACTGATCCCAAGACCGCAGCACGTCGCGGTCGACTGCACACACCTCACGGCACGATCGAGACGCCGATCTTCATGCCGGTGGGCACACAAGGCACCGTGAAGTCAGTGCACCCCGTGGAACTCAATGCCATCGGCGCGCAGGTCATTTTAGGGAACACTTATCATCTCTTCGTTCGCCCCGGCATGGAAGTCATGCGCGAGGCTGGCGGTCTCCACAAGTTTGCCAACTGGGACAAACCCATCCTCACCGACAGCGGTGGCTTCCAGGTCTTCTCACTGGCGCGCATCCGCAAGATCACCGAGGAAGGTGTGCAGTTTAACAACCATGTGGACGGCACGCCCATGCTCCTCGGCCCCGAGAGCGCCATGGAAGTGCAGGCCGCGCTGGGCAGCGACATTGCCATGCTGTTCGACGAGTGCCCGCCTTATCCCTGCGATGCAGCGTATGCGGCGAAGAGTCTGGACCTCACGCTCCGCTGGGCACGTCGCTGCCGCGAATGGGTGGACAAGCATCAGCCCATGACCAATGGCAAACCACAGCTGCACTTCGGCATTGTGCAGGGCAGTGTGTATAAAGAACTGCGCGAGAAGTCCGCACGAGAACTCATGGCCATCGGCTTCGATGGTTATGCGATCGGTGGAGTGAGTGTTGGCGAAACGCAGAAAGAGATGATGGAGGTCGCCGATTGGGTATGCCCGCTGCTCCCTGCGAACCAAGCCCGCTACGCGATGGGCCTGGGCACACCGCCACAGATGATCGAACTCATCGCCCGCGGTATTGATATGTTCGATTGCGTGCTGCCCACTCGCATCGCCCGCAATGGCACCTTCTTCACCGATGAAGGCACCAAGTGCGTGCGCAATGCCTGCTTCACCAAGGATTTTCGCCCGCTCAGCGAAGACACTCATCCTCTCTGCCAGGGCTTCAGCCGCGCCTACATCAGGCACCTCGTGCAGACCCAGGAAATCCTGGGTTTGCGTTTGATTTCACTGCACAACCTGCATTTCTACCTCTCCCTCGCCGCCAAGGCGCGACAGGCCATCGAGCAAGGATGCTTCGCTGAGTTTCGCGCTGAAGTGGTGGCCAAGTATCAACCCCACGACTCCGCTCAAGACTCATGACAGCACTCACTTCTCTTTTCCTCGCTCAAGAAGCCGCACCCGCAGGTGGTGGAATCTTCGGCAACCCGCTCATCTTCCCCATTCTGATGCTCGTGATGATGTATTTCATCATCGTCCGTCCGCAGAGGAAGAAGCAGCAAGAACAGGAAGCCCTGCAAAAATCCGCCAGCACGGGCGACCGCGTGATCACCATCGGCGGTGCCCACGGCGTGATCACCAGCGTGCGTGAGAAGACCGTCATGGTGCGCATCGCTGACAATGTGAAGGTGGAGTTCGACAAGTCGGCTATCGCTACTGTCTTGAAGGACACCGCTCCGGCAGGTGCTCCGACAACGGACACCTCGAAGTAGTCTGGCAGGCGTCGGAATCCATCTGCGCATCTCCCCTTCGACACCGCTGACGCCAGCACCATCTGACGTCGCCACGTTTCTGCCAGCGCAACGGCTCAGCCCTGACCAAGATTCCTCGAAGCCTCATGAACACTCTGCAGCCAGACATTGCGATCATTGGGGCGGGAGTCGCAGGCCTGTCATGCGCACGAAAGCTCCACGACGCAGGACTTAGCTTCACCATCTACGAAGCTTCGGATGGAATCGGAGGTCGGGTGCGGACAGATGTCGTCGATGGCTTTCGCCTGGATCGTGGTTTCCAGGTTTTCCTCCCTGCGTATCCAGCTGCCAAGAAACTCCTGAACTACACCGACCTCGAACTTCGGTCTTTTTACCGTGGCGCCATGGTTCGGTGGGCAGGTAAAAGTCATCGCCTTGCAGACCCCCTTCACCATCCTGCTGACGCCCTTCGCAATCTCTCAGATGCCATGGTGCCCTGGAAGGACAAGTGGCTCACCCTGCTGCTGAGAAAACAATTGCTGGGACTTCGCACGATTCCTCGTGATCGCCCGGAAGTCCCCACCATGGACTTCCTTCGCGACTGGGGATTCAGCCCCATCTTCATCAATCACTTCCTTCGCCCATTCTTCGGAGGTGTGTTCATGGATCGCGAACTCAACGCATCATCACGGATGTTCGAGTTCACCTTCGCCATGTGTGATCGTGGAGGCACTGCGATCCCCGCACAAGGGATGCAAGCTATCCCGGATCAGATTGCAAAACCACTGCCCGCGGGCTGCATCCACTTCAACCACCGTGTCGTCGCGGTGAATCCCGGCGAAATCGTGCTTGAGAGCGGACTCATCGTTCATGCTCGTCACATCATCATTGCCACCGGTGAAGCCGAGGCAGCGAGGCTGTTCCCAGCTGCTTTTGGTGACTCGCAACCCGAGATGAGGGCCACCACGTGTCTCTACTTTGCCACGGATCAGCCGATGCCCGCCGAACGAATTCTTTACCTTGATGGTGATCTGCGTGGTCCCGTCAATCACGCGAGCATCGTGTCCAACGTGGCTCCCGAGCGCGCACCGAATGGGCACCATCTCATCGCCACCAGCGTCCTTGGATCGCCATCGAGTGCTGAGTTGGTCGAAGTGGTTCGCGAGCAGATGCGCGATTGGTTCGGTCCTGTGGTGGATCACTGGCATCACCTGCGAACCTACCAGGTGCGGAATGCACAGCCGATTTCACGACAGCTGCATGTGGGTGCCACGCCTCTGCCATCCGTGCTTGCTCCGGGCGTGTATCGCTGCGGAGACTACTGCGAAGATGTGTCACTGAACGGCATGATGATGAGCGGCGGCAAGGCGGCAGATACCTGCATCGAAGCGCTCCGATAATTTTTTCATGAAGGGCTGAATAAGCCGGGAAGGGGTTCGTCGATACGCAGCGAACCCCATGTTCACCACCATGAAATCAATCCTCGCCATCCTCACCTTGCTCACTGCACTCTTCGTGATTGCACCTTCAGCTGAAGCCTACGACGGCTGCAACCGACGCATCGTCAGCTACACTTCATGCGGACGTCCCATCTACGCCACGTATCAATTCTACGGCTATGATCGCTGTGGCAATCCTGTGGGAAGATGGGTCACTGAATCGTCTCGTTGCTCGTGCTCCGTGTGCAATCCTCGCCCAGTCTATTCATATCCTTCGTATCCAAGATACCCTTCTTATAGCGGAGGCTATAATCGTGGCGGCGGAAGTTGCGACAATCATCATCATCGCAGCGGATTTTACTTCTCATTTGGTCGATGATGGTGCAAATTAACATTGAGAACAGTGAGTAAAATCACTGCCATCGATCCAGCAACCACAACCAACGAACAGGCGGCCCTCAGGAAACTGAGGGCCGCTCTCGTTTCTGGAAGCCTTATAAATCAAGGCTTCCAGCATCATCAATGACTTGATCGATTGATGATGTGCAGCTCGATCACATCATCATCGGAGACACGATGTGTGATGCTCGATGAGTTCGATAAACACGTTCAACGCAAGCGTATGTGGCCTCTGCATTCGTCGGAGCACTTCACCATCGACGCCATCCATCATGAAGATTTGCGCACACATTGTCATCGCTTCACTCGCAGTAATGAACTGCATGGCCCAGCAAACTTCACCAGAATGGAAGGCCGCAGCTGCTCGTGAGAAGATCACACCGGATACCATGATGTGGATGGCGGGATATGCAGGTCGAACGAAACCTGCTGATGGTGTCACTCTCGATCTGTATGCGAAGGCCATCGTGATCGAAGACAAGGCGCAATCGCGTGTGGCCATCATCACCCTGGATCTCATCGGAGTGCCGAAGTCGATGCGTGAGAACCTCGCGACCACTCTTGAGAAGCAACATGGTATCAAGCCTGCCTCGTTGTTGATCAATGCCTCTCATACACACAGCGGCCCCGAGCTGCGCACGTCACGAACGGATGCAACCGATGAACCGGCGCGACGAGCAGAAGAGGCTGCGGCTTACACAACGAAGCTGGAAGCGAGGCTGACAGCGATGGTCGGCGACTGCATCGCACGGCTCCAGCCCGCACATCTGGACTTCAGCTTCGCCCGCTGTGGCTTTGCCATGAACCGACGAACTCCCAGCCCCGGTGGCAAGTCCTTCAGCAATCATCCTTACCCTCAAGGCCCGGTCGATCACCAGGTGCCTGTTCTGCGCGCCACCGATGCTTCAGGCAAGGAGCTAGCGCTCGCGTTTGGCTACTCATGCCACTGCACCACGCTCGGGCTTCAGCAGTTCAATGCTGACTACGCGGGTTATGCTCAGCAAGCCATTGAGGCTGCTCATCCCGGGGCCGTGGCATTGTTTGTCAACGGATGCAGTGGTGATCAGAACCCTTACCCACGTGGCAAGGTGGAGATGGCTGAGACTCATGGGCGTTCCCTTGCTTCTGCTGTTGATGCGGCACTCGCGACAAACTTGCAGCCGCTTACGGGCTCAGTGCGCACAGCGTATGAAGAGATTCCGCTCAGCTACAGCCGCACCCCCACGGCTGAGGAACTCGGTGAACGACAGAAGTCATCAAGCAAACTCGACGCTGCTCACGCAGGCCGCTTGTTGGGAGTGCTTCGATCACGCGGGAGCCTTGCCAAGGACTATCCGTATCCTGTCCAGGTGCTGAGGATCGGTGATCAGCTCACGATGATCACGCTGGGAGGCGAGGTCGTTGTGGACTATTCGTTGCGCCTCAAGCGTGAGATCAAAGACGCCAACGTGTGGGTGGCGGGCTATTCGAACGATGTCATGACTTACATACCAAGCCTGCGCGTGCTGAGGGAAGGGGGCTATGAAGCGGGTGACGCGATGAAGTGGGGATCTCATCCCGCCCCGTGGAGCGAGCAGGTGGAGGAGCACATCGTCAGCACCGTCCATCGCCTGCGCAAGACACTGGAGTGAGCATTGCATTTTGAGTATCGCAGCGGACGTTCATGCGTAACCTCTCACCGCCATGGAAACACCCAAAATCACAGCCTACCTCAAGACCTACTGCGGATGGAGCGAGGGCGTTCGCGCCATCTTCCGCAAATACGATCTGCCTTACGAAGAGAAGGACATCATCAAGAATCCTGCCTTCCGCTGGGAGATGGAGCAGAAAAGCGGTCAGCCGCTCTCACCCTGCGTGGAGATCAATGGCACCATGTTGCCAGACATCAGCGGAGCCGAAGTCGAAGCCTGGATGCTTGCCAACGGCGTCGTGCAGCCCAACGAAGTGCAGCCCGACGCTCCGACGAACTCGTCATGCACCGACGAGCAACACGCAGCCATGGCCCGCGGGGTCGTCGGCAACGTGAAGTTTATTGCGTGACGCGTTTCACCACCTCCACCCCGTCCTTCACAGTGTCGGGCGGGTGGAGGAGCACTTGGTCGCCAAGGGTAATGCCTTTGAGCACTTCGCTCATGCGTCCATCCGTGTGCCCCACTTCCACCGTCGTGGTCCGGGCTTTGCCATCACGGAAGATAAAAGTCTTCCACTCACTGCCCTCACGAAACAGGGCACCTGCGGGCACCAGCATCACATCATCGCTGTGCCAGATCGCGATCTTCACCTCCACGCGATAGCGATCACCGAGCAGCGTGGCCGCTTCAGGAGGGTTCAGCAAATCGCTTCGCACCAGCACTCGCTGCTCTTCGACACCGAGGGCTGAGACTTTGGTAAAGGCTGCGGGTTCGACCAGACGAACTTCAGCACGCAATGGCGCATCGCCGCCCCATTGTTCGATCAACACGGATGACTTGGGTTTGATCGCAATCGCATCACGCGAGAGGATCTCGGCTTCGATCTCGATATCGGCAGGATCACCGATCTCCACAATCGCAGTGCCTGGGGTAATAACCACGCTGCTCTCCTGCTGAACTCGCAGCACACGTCCGCTCACGGGGGCGCTGACTTCGATGATGGCACCCGCAGTGTCGGGAGACTCGATCTGCACCAGCGCAGCCGTGGCCTGCTGAAGCTCGAAGTCGGCGACTTTCAGAGCAAATTCCGCACCTCTCACCTCCTGCTGCCGCATCGCCGCATCGCGCTCAGCGTTCTCACGATCCGTCACGGAGATACTACCGCGCTCGTTGAGCGCCTGCACTCGCGTCCAGTTACTGAGAGCAAACTTCTCCGCCGTCCTCGCCATGGTCAGCGATTGTTCGGCCTGCATCTTAGCAGCCTCCGCCACCTTCACCCGCGCCTCGGCCTGGGCTTTCGATCTCGGATCAAGCAGGGGTGCCAGCGTAGGTTCAATCGTGGTGATCACTTCTCCAGCCTTTACTGAATCACCTGCGCGAAGGGTGACGCGCTTCATTTGTCCAGACACTGGCGCAGCGACGACGTAACGATTGCGGATGCGAGTCTTGCCCTCCTCCACCACATGGACGGTGAGCGGACCACGTTTGATCTCGCCCAACTCGACCTCGATCGGTCGTGGACGAAGTCCATAGCCAATCAAAACGATCAGGCCCAGGAACGCGCCCCATGTGAAAAGACGGCGCAGCCAGCCTTTGCGCGGCGTGTTGCGCTTCGCATCCCAGGGGGCGGTGGATGAGGAAGACATGATGGCTAAGTGCTTAAAGGGAGAGGGTTCGTCAATGAATCATTCGCGCGCCTTAAGCACGCCCACGAGGTCCAGCTTTCGTAGCATTCGAGACACCGCAATGAAGGAGCTGCAAGCGGCTACTGACACCACGATGATCGCAGTCGAATAGGTGAACGACGAGACCACGAGTGGCATTCGCACCGCTTCCGTGCTCACCGTTTTTATGATCCAAGTGGTCAGACCGCGACCAAACAAAAGACCAATCGGCAAGGCGGTCACCACCAACAAGGTGAGCTCACCGAGCAACACGCCAGCCACCTCACTCTGGCTAAAGCCTACCACTCGGAGCGTGGCCAGATCGCGACTCCGTTCCGAAAGCGCGATGCGCGCGCTGTTATAGACCACCCCGAAAGCAACGATCACCGCGAGCACGAAGTAGAGCTTTCGAATGATGCCAATGCTCTGGCCCGTGGTGTTTCGAAAGGCGGCAAGCTGATCCTTCTTCACCAGCACCACGGCAGCGCGCGGTGTGTCTTTGACCTCGCGCATGAAGGCTTCCCACTGCTTCTGATCCACCGTGAGATATGCCCCGTTGATCGTATCACCCTCACGCATGAATCGCCGCAGGGTGCCGAGGTCCATGTAGGCTGCGACGCCCGCGAAGTCTTCCACCAGGCCTACGATGGTCGATTCATGAACAGGCCTCGCACCTTCCTGGACCTCGACTTGCACCACATCGCCAAGCCTCGCACCGAGCACTTCCGCGAGCTTGTCGGACATGACGATGCCATCCTTTGGCAGATCAATGGACCGTCCCTTGGCATCCAGCAGACGGTTCAGGTTCTTATCGGCAGGCAAGCCCGTGATCGACAGCTTGCGAGCATGAGGGCCGTAGCGAAGCCGTGCCTGCACGGAGCGCACGGGCTCCGCTGAGATCACACCTGGCAGATGACGCAAATCATGGAAGGCGCTCCCTGAACCAGGCTCGGTGAGGAAGACGATCACATCCTGGCGCTGAGCCATGTTCCACTGATAGGTGAGGAGGTAATCAATGCTGTCAGCCATCGCTCCGGGCAGCACCATCAGG
Organism: Verrucomicrobiaceae bacterium; assembly: GCA_016795365.1. Lineage (GTDB taxonomy): Bacteria > Verrucomicrobiota > Verrucomicrobiia > Verrucomicrobiales > Verrucomicrobiaceae > JAEUHN01. The sequence goes on along the minus strand of JAEUHN010000017.1, from coordinate 134,005 downwards.
CCGGTGGCGAGCGAAAGCCCCGCGATGGTGAACACCGCCGACCACGGCTTGCGCTCGATGTTTCTCAAGGCCATGCGAAAGGCTGGAGAGAATCGTTGAGCTATGCCAAGTCGCTCTAGGAGCGAAGGCTTGAAGTCAGCTGGCGGTTCTGGGCGCATGGCCTCGGCGGGAGGAAGATTCACCGCCTGCCGCACGACTCCGATCACGCCCACGGATGCTGCCATCGCGCTGACAATCAACGCCAATCCGAGGGCGCTGTAGTCCATCCGAAACTCTAGCGACGGAAACCGGAAGAAGATGGTGTAGAGATTGACCAAGCCTCCGCCCATGAACCGTCCTGCGATGCCGCCGATCGCAGTGCCGATCACGACGATGACCATGGCGAACTTCATGTAGTGAAGCCCCACCTGCCAGGACGAAAATCCCTGCGCCTTGAGTTGCGCAATCTGTTCGCGTTGAAGGCGAATGAGTCGTGCGAGCACAGCATTTACCATGAAGGCCGCAACACTGAGGAACACGATCGGATAGGCCACGGACAGGGCGTGGAGCACATTGAGTTCATCGCTCAATCGCTGGGCCGAACCATGGTCACGACGTGTGTAGGCACCGCCATTGCCATACGGAGCGAGGATGCGATCCACCTCTTGAATCACCTGGCCAGCAGCGACACCCGGAGAGAGATCGATGCAAAGGTCGTTGAAGGCACCATCCAGATTGTAAGCCACCGCCACCGCCTGGTAGTTCATCCAGAAGACGCCGTAGCGCTTGTTGTCAGGCAGCGTTTCCCCTGCCCTCGCTTCAAATACAAACTCCGGTGACAAGCCAATGCCCGTGATGATGAGTGTGTCGCGACGCCCATTGAGCACCGCCACCACACGATCCCCAGGCTGAAGCCCGTTGGCTCCCGCGAAAGCTTCGCTGACGACAGCCTCGCGGCGTTGATCGATCTGCGGCAAACGCCCCGAGCGAAGGAAGAGCTTGTTGAGCACTTGAGGATGACCTTCAGGCAAGGAAACGATATGCCCCGTCGCTGGCTCGGCCACACCGGGAAGATCGAGTGTGACATCCACCACCACGCGTGGCTCGACAGCCGCTACACCATCGATTTCCGCTACCCGATCCGCGAGCGCCAATGGCGCGCGTTTGAGCGAATCAAAGAGGTCCGCCAGACGATAGCGCTCGTAGTAGGCGTCGCGCGTGCCCTCCAGCGTGAGGATCAGCGAGCGTGTCATGATCATCATCGCCAGGCCACAGGCCATCACAAGACTGACCGCGATCATCTGTCCCTTCATGTGGGACAAATCGCGGAACAGTTTCTTGTCTAAGGGCTCGATCAGCATGGAGGACCAAGGGGGAAGCGACTCAGCACAAGAGATGCCGTATCAGCACCTCATGCGCTTGTCACCCAGGAGTCCACCTGCTGCTGAGTTTTCGCCGACGCGCTAAACATCAATCCTTGCTCACCTGGACCTGACCTGCGCCCACATGCTTGTAGGAATAGTTTTCCGGAATGCGCTTCCAGCGGCGATCAATCGCAGTAGCCTGCTTGCACCACTCATCTGCGGTGCTGAGATCTTTGAGCGCGCCCTCGCTGCTCTTCCATGAGCCACTGTCTTTGTCGAAGAGCATGAACACGGGCTTGTGACGGCTGAGGAAGCTCTTGGCCATATCCCCAGGAATGCCATTGACCGATGCGGCTGCTGGTTGCGGATCGGCCACCGGAGCCGAAGGTTTGGCAGTGGCAGGCGTCGCACGAATAGGATCGAGGACGGCTGCACGCATAGCCGCCGGGTTGGGCTTGAGCGCTGGTGGAGGTGTTTCAATCACAGGCGCAGCTTTCTTCACGGGCGGAGCCGGCGGTGCGGGTGGCGGTGCCGATTGGACCTTGGGCTGCGGTTTGGGCGCAGGTTGTGGTTTGGTGACAGGCTTGGAGGCAGGCGGTGGTGTTGGCACCGGTTTGGCCACAGGCTGTGGTGTGACCTTGGGTTCGGGTTTGGGCACGGGCTTGGCTTCCACCGGCTTGACAGGAGCTGGAGCCGGGGCAGGAACCGGAGCAACCGCAGGCGCTGCAGGTGGAGGCGGTGTGGACTTCGGAATCGCTCCACCAGAGACAACGAACTGCCCCTGGCTGTTGACGGAAAAACTGTAGCCCTTGGGAATCCGGCCCCGTGCCTGTTCGGTCTGCGTGAACATCGCCGAAACTTCGGAAGCACTGCCACCACTCTTGAATGCTCCGGGAGGGCTGGCCCAGTAGCCCTGGGGATTCCACTTCATCGGGATGTGATTGCGCGCGGTGGTGAAGTCACGCTGCATCGGTGCAGGCACCTGGGCGTCAGCGGAGTTGACCATTCCGAGAAGGAGAGCAAGCGAACCGCTGCAAAGAAGTCGCGACAGGAGAGATGACTGCTGAGTTTTCATACGGGAGAAGGCTACAGAGTGCGTGAACAGTGCGTTGTAAAACTGCGCGGGTCCTTTTGCAATCCTTGAATCACGGACTGCAACGAAGGCGATTCCTTGCCAAATCGTGTGGGACTCGCTTCCATCGCCGCATGTCTCAGCAAGCCCTCGCCGCCGTCCTCTACGAATCGCGCAAACCTATGCGCATCGAGCAAGTCGAAGTCCTGCCGCCCGGCCCAGGCGAAGTCACCGTGCGCATGAAGGCCGCAGGCGTGTGCCACAGCGACTACCATGTCATGAGCGGCGACCTCGCGATGCCGATGCCGATCATTCTTGGCCACGAAGGTGCGGGCGTCATTGAAGCTGTCGGCGAAGGGGTCAAAACCATTGCTGTGGGCGATCACGTCATCCTCATGTGGCGCGGTCCGTGTGGACGCTGTGAGTATTGTGGTTCGGGTCGTCCCGCATTGTGCGACATGGGCACCGCGATGCGTTTCAACGGCACCATGCCCGATGGCACGCTGCGCTTCCGCAACCACGCAGGCGACGGCATTCGACACTACGCGGGCGTGTCCGCCTTCTCGTCCCTGAGCACCATGCCCGAGGCCTCCGTGGTGAAGATCGACAAGGACTTCTCCTTCGAGAAAGCCGCGCTCGTGGGCTGCGGTGTGATCACTGGCGTTGGCGCGGTCATGAACGCTGCGCACGTCACCATCGGTTCCACCGTTGCCGTGATCGGCTGCGGCGGTATCGGTCTCAATATCGTGCAAGGCGCTCGCATCGCAGGCGCACGGCAAATCATCGCGGTGGACACGGTGGAGTCGAAGTTGGAGCACGCGCGCCGCTTCGGTGCCACGGACGTGGTCAACGCCAGCACCGCCGATCCCGTGCAAGGCATCAAGGATCTCACGAATGGCAAAGGAGCGGAGTTCACCTTCGAAGCCATCGGCACCGGCGACACCATCGCGCAGGCATTCGATGCCACCAAGAAAGGCGGCAAGTGCGTCGTCGTCGGCATCTCCCGCGCCGACGTGCGTGCGCCAATCAACGTGAACCAGCTCGTCTATGCCGAGAAGTCCCTGATCGGCAGCCTCTACGGCACCACCCGCCCACGCCAGGATCTGCCCATGCTGATGGAGATGCACAACGTAGGCAAGCTCATGCTCGATGAACTCATCACGCGCACCTACCCGCTCGAACAAATCAACGAAGCCTACGACGCCCTGCTCCGCGGCGAGGTGGCGCGGAGTTTGATCGTGTATTAGGCCGCCTTCTTCTTTTCTTCCTTCTTCGGTGCCGCAGGCTTCTTCACAGGCTGCGGGACATACGGTGGATTGGTCCAGGCGCCGGGGGTGACTTCCTTGATGTTGGGAGTCGTGTCGCCCTTCGCGTCGCCGAGGGCGAACTTGATGCCGCCGATGAGGATGTTCTGGAAGATGGGGTTGGTCCACACGTCCTCGCGATGGCCCATGGAGGTATACCACACGCGACCTTCGCCATACTTGCGCGCCCAGGTATTGGGATAAGCAGGGCGGCCATACATGGAGCCGGTCATCGCGGGGGAATCCATAACGGTAAGGACGTGGAGGTCGTCGCTGAAGTCCTTGAGCGAATACCATTCCTCCATGAAGGCGAAGTCTTTGCCGATGGTTTCGAAGCCGGGGAACTTGGGATCAATGACCGTGTTCTTCGCCACCTGCTGCGCGCCGTGGATGATAAACTCGGAGCCGATGAAACGCGTGTAGCTGTCGGCCTTCTCGCCGTGGTTCACGTAACGCTCGGGTCCCTTTACGGATTCGTTGTCCGTGTGGAAGGTGTCGCTGGCGGAGTGTGTGCCGACGAAGCCCTTGCCTGCCTTAACGAAGTCGAAGAGCGCCTGCTTGCCTTCCTGGCTCATGGGCGGGTTCTTGTCCGTGCCTTCGCTGCACAGATCGCCGGTGGTGTAAAAGAAGACGGCGTCGAACTGCGCGAGGTAGTCCTTGCTGAACTTGCTGCCATCCTTGCTGAAGGTGAACTCCCAGCCATTCTTCGCGCCCAGATCGAGCAGGATCTTCTCGGCGTAGCTGGGCTGACCGTTCTTGTAGGTGATCACGCTGTGCTCGAAGCCGCTCGACTTGGAGAAGAAGAGAATTTTGCGCTTCGGCGCTTCGGCGTGAGCGAAGAACACAAGCGACAGCACAGTGGCAGCCAGGACAAGGGGAGCAGCAAGTTTGAGCTTCATAGCGGCGGCGGTCATACACGCCCGGCCAACGATGCGCGACGAAAAAAGACAGCGGTTGTCCCTTATTCCAGGGCGAGCGCGTCTATATCAAAGGAAGATCAAAGGCCGTGGTTGATTTCGCCCTGTGTCTGCCTTTTCTGGCGGCCTCATGAACAACACGCTCAAGGTCATCGGCGGCTCCGCGCACCCGACGCTCGTCAACGAAATCTGCAAAAACCTTGGCATCGCTCCATGCTCGGTCACGCTCGACACCTTTCCAGACGGAGAGACGTTCGTCCAAATCAACGAGAACATCCGTGGTCGCGATGTCTTCATCGTGCAGCCCACATGCCCGCCCACGAATCAAAATCTGATGGAGTTGCTGATCATGGTGGATGCTGTGCGCCGTGCCAGTGCGGACCGCATCACGGCTGTGCTGCCCTTCTTCGGCTACGCCCGTCAGGATCGCAAAGACCGTCCGCGTGTGCCGATCACAGCCAAGCTGGTCGCCAATCTGATGGTCGCCGCTGGTATCAATCGCGTGCTGACGATGGACCTGCACGCGGGGCAGATTCAGGGCTTCTTCGACATCCCCGTCGATCATCTTTACGCCGCGCCGGTGCTGGTAAAGGCGATCAAAGAGCGCGTGGGCGATGATTTGGTCGTCGTGTCGCCCGATGTCGGCGGGATCAAAATGACTCATGCTTTCGCCAAGGCCTTCAACGCTCCAATGGCCATCGTAGCAAAAAACCGTGTGAGCGCTGAGGAGGTCCAGGCGCTCAACGTGATCGGTGAAGTGGAAGGACGGAACGTGCTCCTGGTGGACGATTTGACCGAGACCGCTGGCACGCTGACGGCCGCCGCTGGCCTGCTCCAGAAGCATGGGGCCAAGAACATCTACGCCGCCGTCTCGCACGGCGTGCTGGGCGACAAAGGCCGCGAACGCCTCGCCAACTCGCCCATCATCGAACTCTTCGCCACCAACAGCGTGCCCCAGGCCCACGGAGCCAAAGTGACCACCCTGGACATCGCCCCGCTGCTCAGTGACGCCATCACCCGGATTCACTCTTCTGAGTCAGTGACATCGCTGTTTGACATCCGAAGCTAGGGTGATAGTCTCCCGGCCCTTTTCCCCGGAACTTAATCCTCTGACACCGAGTATGGCCAACATCATTGATATCACCGTTTCCCCAAGAACCGCCGTCGGCACAGGAGCCGTCAATCGTCTGCGGAAAGAAGGAGTTATCCCGGGCGTCGTTTACGGCAAAGGCCGCCAAAACGTGAACGTCCAGCTCGACCGCAAGAGCTTCTCCAAGGTGCTTCAAAACAGCTCTTCGGACAACATTCTCGTCAATCTGTCCATCGACGGAGCCACCCAGCTGGCCCTCGTTCAGGAAGTGCAGCACGACTACATCAAGAGCACCATCACTCACGTGGACTTCCACGCTGTGAATCCCGACGAAGAAATTCATGCAGCCGTGCCCGTGGTCCTCACCGGTGAGCCTGCTGGTGCGAAGTTCGGCGGTTTGCTTGAGCTTCACCTCCACTCCATCGAAGTTCGCTGCCTTCCGAAGCACCTTCCTGAAAAACTGACCGCCGATGTGTCCCATCTGAATGTGGGCGACGCTCTCCATGTTAGCGATCTCCAGCTCCCTGAAGGTGTTCGCGTCAAGCTCGATGGCGGAGTAGTCGTGGCTGCCGTGTCTCAGCCCAAGGTTGAAGAAGCCGCCCCTGCAGGTGCTGCTCCAGCCGCTGACGCCAAGGCCGGCGCTGCCAAACCAGCCGACGCCAAGGCTCCTGCCAAGAAGTAACCTTTGGCAGGTAACTGATCGCAACCAGACGATGTGGACTCCAGCGGCAGCTTGATCATCCCCCGGCTGGTTGTGGGTCTGGGTAATCCTGGCACCGAATATCGGGATACCCGGCACAACGTAGGCTTCATGACAATTGACGAAGTGGCCCGCCGCATGGGAATTGAGTTTCAGATGGAAAAGCGCTGGAAGAGCCTCGTGGCCAAGCAAGGCAATACAGTGCTGATCAAGCCCCAGACCTTCATGAACGCCAGCGGCGACGCCGTGCTCGCCGTCAGCCAGTTCTTCAAGCTCGACCAACAGCAGATGCTTGTCGTGTTTGATGATGTCGATCTAGCCCTCGGCACCGTGCGGATGCGCCCTTCGGGCTCCGCAGGCGGCCACAACGGCATGCGTTCCATCATCTCAAGAACAGGCTCGGATGCTTTCCCCAGACTCAAGCTTGGCATCGCCAATGCCGAAGGTCGTCCCGCAGGACACAAGCTTTCCGGCCATGTGCTTGGGCGCTTCACAGAGGAAGAGCGCCCTGCCTTGCTGCAAATGATCCAACGAGCTGCAGATGCCGTCATGCAAAGTTTGCGCTCCGGCCTTGAAGCGACGATGAATGCCTTCAACCGCAGCGTGCCTGCCAACTGATTTCCGAAACCACAAACCACAGCCATCCCACCAGACATGAAGAAATACGAAGCTATGATCGTGCTCGACACCAAGGGCAAAGAAGAAACCCCTGACCAGCTCATCAGCGCTGTCGAAAAGGAACTCATCAAAGCAGGTGCCAAGATCGACCAGATTGATCGCATCGGTCGCCGCAAGTTCCCCACCAGCCCCAAGCACGTTGAATACGGCTGGTTCGTCGCCTACCAGATTCAGGCCGCTCCGGACAAGATCACTTCGATTCGCAGCCTTCTGAAGCTGAACGACAGCGTCTATCAGCAGTTCTACCTCGCACGCAACTAATCAAGGGCGGACGATACAACCTTTCCCATCGAAACTCCGGCACCTCGCGGTCCGGAGTTTCTTTTTTGGTGAAGCGAACCCCCGGTCCTGCCTGGATTATTTTGCAAACCATCTCGAACCTCATAGACTCGTGCCACGATTATGAAAGTCAGCCCTCGATGGATCCTCTGTCTGGCAGCCGCCGGCCTCTTCTCGTCCTGCACCCAGCGGCTCCCTGACCTTGCGGAGATTGATCGAAGCTACCAAAAAGTGGAGGAGCAGAGCAGACAGGAGCGCGCAGACCTCGAACAACGAAGAGCGTCCGGCCAACTCAGTGAAGCGGACTACCAACGCGAAAAGGCTGCACTCGAAAATCGCATCAGCCAGCGCGCCATCGCCATGGTCTGGAATCGCCATCTGATTGAGGAAGTGCAGCGAGAGAATGTGGGCATTCCCACCCCAGACTCGCCACAGGACATCGCCGTGCCAGAGGCCGGATCATTGCCCACCGGCAGCGACTTCCGCCGCTTCAATCAGCAGCTAGACTCATCCTACGGCACGACGGGCGAAACGGTGAATGGCATGAGGGAAATGATGGGCCGGTCCACCCTCGGCACCAATGTCCGCGGCCACCAAGGCAGCGGGCTCTAGTTCAGTTTCACCGCCACCAGCTTCTGGCCATCGCGTGCGAAAAACACACCATCGCTGAACGCGGCGTAGCTACGATGACCGGCGCGCAAGATCTGCGCGCTGAGCAGTTGATCAAACTTCTCCGCTGTGGCGCGAACGATCCACAGTTCGCCCGTCTCGGTGAGCACCAGGAGCTTGTCCTTCACGATCAAGAGCGTGCCTCCACGCACACGAGGCGAGCTCCACTTCACTTCGTGCGTTGCGGTGTTCCAGCAGCGCAGGGTCTGCCCCGACTCCTGCCGACCGTCGAAGCCATAGACGTAGCCCTCGTGATACACGGGTGTCGCGTAGTGGCAGTTGATGCCATCGTCACCGCTCCAGGTCTTCTTCAGTGAGCCATCGTCACCGACGTCCCACAGCGAACCGCCCACATCATACTCAGCGCTGACGAACCAGCCGTGATCCGTCTTGATCGGCGTCGCAGCACTCACACTGGCTTCGATGGCTGGCCGGAAATGTTCGGCGGACAAGACCTTGCCACTTGCGAGATCGAGTGTCGTGAGATTGTCGCGCAGCCAACAGGTCAGTGTTTTTGGTGATGACAGCACGGGCGAGACGTAGCTCGCGTCTTCGTTGCCGCTGCTCCACACGACCTGGCCATCTTTGGCATCAAACGCAACCACGGCCTTCGTGCCACCCGTCGTGATGATCACCTTACCATCGGTCACCAGCGGCGCGCACACGCGGCCGAAAAAGCCCTGCGGTGAATTGAAATCCTTCACGGTGTCCACCTTCCACAGCAGCTTGCCATCGGCGAGCGACAGCGCATGAACCATACCCTCGGCACCGTGGACGAACACCCGTCCCTCGCTCACCGCAGGCACCGCGCGCGGGCCATCGTCCATACCAAAGCTGTCGCGGTAATCAGTCGCGTAGCTAAACTTCCACACACTCTTGCCAGTCGTTGCTTCGAGCGCCTCGATCACCACATCGCCACCTTGTCGATGCGCGATGACCACCTTGCCCTCGACCACCACCGGCCCCGTGTGCCCACTGCCGAGCGGATACTCCCAGAGCACCTTCGGATCGCCGCTGAAGCTGTCGGGCAACGCTTTCTCCTCGGCTGCGGCGTGTCCATCACGCGCAGGACCGAGGAACTGCGGCCAGTCGGCGGCGTGCGCTGTGGCAGCGAGGATGAGCGAGGTGATCAGGGTCTTCATGGGTGTTCGCCAGAGTTGAGAAGTGAAGATGTGGAGAAGTCGAGATGAAGAAAACTGGAAAAGCCGGAAGGCGGGAGACTTCGTCATCGCGCTCTTCGCAACTTCTTGACCTCTCTCTTCTCACTCCTCAAGCGAAGCTCACTAAGCCTGCCCGATCCACTCCTTCATCACCGCGAAGTCGCGCTTGAACGCTTCCAGGCTCGCCTTCACGAACTCCGGCGACGGCACCGCATCCTTCTTCGCGCCCTTCTCCACCATGTATTCGGTGTGCAGCGAGATTGGGCCGGTAAAGCCACGCTTCAGCAGCGTCGTAGCGAAGTCGCGAGTGACGAGGCCCGTGCCCAGCGGCACGCCTTCGGCCTTGCCGGGCGCGATCCACTTCACGTCTTTGAAATAGATCATCTGAATGTGATCGCCGATCAACGCAGTGTCGATAGGCCAGCTCAGTCCGGCCTCGACCGTCGTGTGATACGCGTCCATCGCAAAGCCCCACTGCTGTGGCGTGTAGTCCTTCATCAGCGACCACGCGTCCCAGATCGGCGCACCGAAGTAGTCCTTGCCGCTGTGGTTCTGGAGCAACGGCTGGATGCCGATCTCGCTGCTCAGCTGGATGAGGTCCTTGATCTGCGGCTTCCACTCATCGAGCTGCGCCTGGATCGGCTTCTTGAGGTCATATTTGAAGTAGTTCATGCGATAGCGCTGCACGCCCAGCGCCTTGGCCGCGCGCAGCACTTGCTCCGTGTTCTGCTCCTTGCTGACCGAGTTGATGCCGGAGGTCATGATGGTGATCTCCAGATTCCGCTTCTTCAGCGCCTCGGCGAGCTTGGGCAGATCTTCCGTCACACGCTCAGGCTCCACATGTCCACCGGGACGAATGGGAGCCTCAATGCCATCGAGCCCGACTTCTGCCGCGATGTCAGCGATCTGATCGAAGCTCAGGCCTTGCAGATGCTTGGTGAAGGCGCAGAGCGTGTGCTTGCCTTTCGCATCCTGGGCCTTCGAGCCGAGAGCGAACGATGCAGCACCGAGCGCTGCGGTTTGGAGGAAATGACGACGAGTGTTCATGAGTCTGTGGGAGAGTGAGTTTACTTCAGTGCCTGGCCTTTGGTTTCCGGCGCGAACCACACGACCACCATGCCGACGAGGTAGATGCAGCACAGCACCGAGTAAGCATTGGCCGCCGTGCCGAAGGACGCGACGAGGTTGGCGATTTGCAGACCACCCACCGCAGCGATGACGCGGCCCACATTGAAGCAGAATCCCTGGCCCGTAGCGCGCACGCTCGTGGGGAACAGCTCCGGAAGGTAGAGCGGGAAGAAGCCGTAAAACGACGCCGTCATGCCGCCCATGAGGAAGGCGGTGACGAAGAACCACGTGCCGATGCCTGCGCCGTTCGTCTGATAGAAGAGGAGCGCTGAAGCCATCGCCACCACGCACGCGAGCGTGTAGGACAGACGGCGGCCTAACAAGTCGCCGATCAACGGTGTGATCAGCGTCATGATGATCGCGCCCAGTGAGGTCCAGATCTGCGTGTATTCCTTCGGGAACAGACAGCCGTTCGCGGGAATCTCCGTGGACCACTTCGGTGCCTGCTGCGCTGCGCCCCAGGTGCCCAGCAGTGCCACGCCTGCGATCAGACCGCCCAGCGCCAGATGACGCATCACCTGCGCGCGTGCAGCTTCATTCATGCCGCCCGCAGCGCCTGAGCGCGCAAGATAGCGACGCACTGGAAAGACGAAGCCCCAGATCACCGCGAACAAACCGACGACCGTAAGCACACCGGCCACGCCTTTGCCTACAGGCGTTAGCGGCGACCAGATGTAGATGATGATGAGGCTCACCAGACCACCGAGCAGCACGCCGAGGAGGTCCGTATTGCTCCAATGGCTCGTCGCGCCCGAGGCTTTCTCTTCCTCCCACTTGTGCGACTCCGGCACAAAGATCTGGATGAAGAAAATCAGCAGCGCTGGCAGCGCACCGATCACCATCAGCAGACGCCACGCGCTGTGCTCGAGCCAGTAGTTCGCGGTTTGCTGGCTCAGGCCAATGCTGTGCACGCTCCACTCCTGGATGCCCGGCAGATACTTGTTCAGTCCCAGGCTCACAAAGGCCACCAGCAGGTAGCCAATGTTGGCCGCAGCACCGATCGCGCCCGCCATCCACACACGCGAGCCTTTGGTCCACAGCTCATTCACCAGCGCCACGCCCAGCGCCCACTCGCCACCCATGCCCAGCGATGCGATGAAGCGCAGTCCCGCGATCTGCCAGGCCTGCGTGGCCAGTCCGCACAACCCCGTGAAGATCGCATACGTGAAGATCGCGATCGCCATCGCACGCACACGACCCACGCGATCGCCCAGCCAGCCGAAGAGCACGCCCCCGGTCGCCGCGCCCACGAGGAAGGTGGCGATGATCACATTGAACCAGTTCGCTAGCGCCAGATCGAGACCTGCAGCCGGATACTGATCCATAAGCAGATCCTTCAGTGCAGGTTTGCCGATCAAGGGGAACAGACCCATTTCAAAGCCATCGAAGAGCCAGCCAAGAAACGCCGCTGTGAGAGCAGCCAGGTGGCCGCGGGAAGGTTGAGTAGAAGACATCGCGCTCTGAACGTGGCGAGTGCCGGGAGTCGATCAAGGCTCTGCACAACGTTTGCGCTTTCTGCAAAGAGCAGGCATCATCGCGGCATGTTGAAACTCGGACTGATCGGCTGTGGCAAAATGGGCGGCGCACTTCTGCGCGGCGTGGAGAAGAAACTTGGTGCCTCAGGCCTGAGCCTCGCGCTCAGCGATGTGGTGCCCGCTGCCGTTGAAGCACTGCGCAAGGACTTGAAGTCTGCGTCACTCGCTGCCGAGCCTCACGACGTCGCTGCGCACGCGGATGTGGTCATCCTCGCCGTGAAGCCCGCCGACATGAAGCCGCTGTGCGAAAAGCTCGCCAAGGTCAAAGGCAGCCGCCTCTACCTCTCGATCGCCGCCGGCCTTAAGCTCGCCGACCTCGAGTCCTGGCTGGGCAGCAAGCAGCGCGTCATTCGCTCCATGCCCAACACGCCCGCGCTGGTCAACGCCGGAGCCGCCGCCTTCGCCCGTGGCAGCAAGGCGACCGACCACGACGCCGACATCGCGCGCACGATCCTGGGTGCGGTTGGCATTGTCGATGAAGTCAGCGAGAAGCTCCTCGACGCCGTCACCGGCCTCAGTGGCAGCGGACCGGCTTACGTTTATACCATCATAGAGGCGCTCGCCGACGGCGGCGTGCTCATGGGCCTGCCGCGCGCCACCTCCATTCGCCTTGCCGCCCAAACCCTGATCGGTGCCGCGAAGATGGTGCTCGAAACTAGCAAGCACACCGGCCAACTGCGCGACGAAGTCACCAGCCCCGGCGGCACCACCATCGCCGGGCTCGAACAACTCGAAGCTCATGGCCTGCGCAATGCGCTCATCCAGGGCGTGCGCGCCGCGACGGAGAAAAGTATCGCCTTGGGCGCGAAGTAGCCGCTATTCTCCCACGCCATGAACTACATGGCATCCATCACCGACTTCTTCCGCAGCCCCAAGTGGGTGCCGAACTTGCTGCTCGGCGCGGTTTGCATGTTGATCCCGATCGTGGGACCGCTGGTGCTCATTGGTTGGGTAGTGGGGCCGCTGTTTCGCAGTCGTGATCCGGTCAACTTTGATCGCTTCCCAGACTTCGACTTCAGCGATTTCGGCAAGTTGCTCGAACGTGGCGTCTGGCCATTCCTTGTGAACTTGGTAGCCGGGATCATCGTGGTGCCACTGATGTGGATCGTGCTGGCCTTGCCGGTCGGATTGCTCGTCGCCAGCACTGCCGCCACTAATGCGGAGAGGAACTCCGAGGCTATGGGCCTGCTAGCTTTGTGCAGCATCGGTCTCGTCGTGGTTCTGATCGCAACTGCGGCATGCATGCTCACACTCATCATCCGTCCGCTGATGCTGCGCGCAGCGATCACGCAGGACTTTGGGCAGGCGTTCAACTTCCGCTTCATCAAGGACTTCATATTACGCACGTGGGTGGAACAACTGCTCAGCATCTTCTTCCTCGTGGTCGCAGGCATCGTGTTGTTGATCATCGGCATGTTCGCCATCTGCCTCGGCACTTACCTTGTGATTCCACTGCTGACATTCGCACAGTGGCACCTCGAAAGGCAAATCTACGATCTCTACATTGCCCGCGGTGGCGAGCCTGTAACCATCAGCTCGAAGCTGGCTGCTGAACCTCCCGCACTTCAGCCATCCTGAAGCTGAGGTGAAGTGAGGATTGCTTTCATTTAATGGCTCGCGCGCTTGCCTTCGAACAGGGCTCCTGTCTTAATCCACAGCATGTCGATCTCGATTGATCAAATCCTCAGCGCTGCGGATGAGCATAACGCCAGTGACGTCTTCCTCCAGGAGGGCGAACTGCCTCGCTTGAAGATCAATGAACAGATCTGCCTGTATGGCGAGGAGCCTGTCACGCTCGCCCATTTGACCGCGCTCTGGCAGACATGCGGTGCCGATCCCGTGTCCGACCGTGACCGGGATTCAGGTCTGATATCACACGCAGGCACTCGCTTCCGCGTGAACATGCACAGGTCGATTGGTCGGCTCGGGGCTGTCATGCGACGGATCCGCACCAAAATTCCTCAACTCGAAACCCTCGGCGCTCCCGATCATCTGCTGACGAAGTGGGTATCCAAACCGTATGGCATCATCCTCGTCACCGGCCCCACAGGCACTGGCAAATCGACCACGCTGGCCGCGCTTCTACAATGGCTGAACCAGTCACTCGGGCGGCACGTCGTCACGATTGAGGACCCGATCGAATACATCTTCCACAACGATCAGTGCCTCTTCACCCAACGCGAGGTGGGTCGCGATACAGACACTTTCGGTCGAGGCCTGCGCGGCGCGATGCGTCAGGCTCCAGACGTGATTTTCGTCGGTGAAATTCGTGACTTCGACACGGCACTCACAGCGCTGCAGGCCTCCGAAACTGGGCACTTGGTGCTCGCCTCGCTGCACAGCGAAAAGGTGAGCGACACAATGGAGCGTTTCCTCAATCTGTTCCCGACGGATCAAATCAATCTCGGCCTGCACCTGTTGGCTCATCAGCTCATCGGCATCTGCTGTCAAAAGCTGGTCCCGCGCGTGGATGGCAAGCTCATGCTGCTATGCGAGCACATCGAGAACGGCGGTGCCGTGCGTGACTGGATCGCGCGACGCGATGTGGACAAGATCCAGGACTACCTTATGCGCGGCAGCGACCCGAACGCCGTGAACTTCCTGCGCTCGATCATCCGCGCGTATGAAAACGGGTTCATCGACGAAGCCACCGCCATCATGGCCACAGGCAACGAAACCGAATTCCGCCGCGCCGCCCGCGGCGTGAGCACGGGGTAAGGAAAGTATGAATGATGAAGTCTGAAGGATGAAATTGATCCTTGGACTTCGTCACCTGCTTCCAGGCTCCGGTCTTTTTTCATACTTCATCATTCATACTTCATCCTTTCCCAGCCGTGCACGCCTACGATCTGATTGAATACCTCGCGATGGTCATCGAACGCGGTGGTTCAGACCTTCATCTGAGCGCCAATGCGCCGCCGATGGCACGCATTCACGGCGTGCTTCAACCGCTGACCGACGAGATTCTGGATCAAAACGACAGCCGTGAGCTGATCCTGAACGTGCTCAAGGAATCGCAACGCGCGAAACTGGAGCACGAGTGGGAACTCGACTTCGCCGTGCAGGTGGAGAACCTCGGCCGCTTCCGTGGCAATGCCTGCTACGTGCTTGGGCGCATCGAAGCGAACTTTCGCTACATTCCAGACACGATCCCCGAACTTGTCGATCTCGGCCACGGTGCCACGGTGGAACGACTCGCCACGCTTCGCGACGGCCTCATCCTGATCACCGGCACCACCGGATCAGGCAAGACGACCACGCTATGCAGCATGACGCAAGCGATCGCCCGCTCGCGATCCACCAACATCATCAGCATCGAAGACCCCATCGAGTTTGTCTTCGAGCACGGACGCAGTTTGATCCGCCAACGTCAGGTCGGAAGCGATACCAACTCCTTCGCCAGCGCGATGAAGAGCGCCCTGCGTCAGGATGCCGATGTGATCGTCGTGTCCGAGTTGCGCGACCTCGAAACGATGCGCACGGCGATTCAGGCCGCCGAGACCGGGCATCTCGTCATTTCCACGCTACACACGAGCGAGGCTACCGGCACGCTCACCCGTATCTTTGACGCCTTCCCCGAAGAACAGCAGGACTACGTCGCCGCGCAGCTATCGAGCTGCTTGCGAGGCGTTGTCTGCCAGCACCTGCTCCCTCGCAAAGATGGTCTCGGGCGCGTGCTCGCCACCGAGATCATGACGATGAACCATGGCATCGGACGATGCATTCGCGATCGTCGATTCTCCATGCTCGCCGGCTTGATTCAGATCGGTGCCAAAGATGGTATGCACACCATTGATGACAGTTTGCTACACCTCCTGATTCACGACTTCATCGAGGAAGATCATGCCCTGGCACATTGTCGGGACCAGGATTTCATTCGCAGCAACTACCGGAAGCACCTGGAAGAAATCGGTGCGATTCCGAAAGGCCGGAAGCGCTGATTTGACCAGATCTTTAGCGGGCACCTTCGGGCTTAAAACGAGTCTCGCGCCGCCGCGCTCTAGCGAGCTGCGGAAACCTGATTCACCCGCTGACCCGCTGGGTCGATCACGTCCACGGTAAGGAAAAAGACGAGGTTTTTCTTGGCCGTCTCCTTCACCTTGCTTTGCCACAAGCGACCCACAAGCGGGATATCGCCGATCACTGGCACCTTGTCTTTGACGTCGATCGTGCGCTGATTGACCAAGCCTGCGATCACGATCGTGCTGCCATCATAAACGGTCACTGCGGTTGTGGTGCTGTTCTTTTTGAAAACGGGCTGCAGCAAATCGTTGTCCTGGACATACGTGGGAATCCTTGAAGTGCTGGCCAGTCCGTTCGTGAACGAAGTCGTCGATGTCCCCACCGAATTGGTGATATCAGAACCGTAGTCAATAAAGCCCTCAAACTCGGTAAATGTGGGAGTCACAGCGACTTCGACCGATTTTCCATCGGCTGAGATGTTCGGTTCCACGTCCAGGACCATGCCCAGCTCCTTTTTCTCAAACGCGGTTGGCGTTGCCGGAATCACGGGGGCACCGCCGGACTGGCTCACCTGGTTGATGCCAATCAATCCGTTCCCGCCAATCTGAAGGCCCACGGCAGTTTGCCCATTGACCTGCTGAGGAATCTGTGGCGGATCAAACTCGGTCGGATAAGGAAATTCGCGCACGACTCGAACCGATGCCTTCTGACCGCTCTTCGTCACCACCGAGGGCATGTTCACGACATCGCTGCCCTTTTTCTGACTGATCTGACGAATCACCAGATCAATCTGGGGATCGGTAAACACACCCTTGAGCGAGAACTGGCTGGATGAAGAACCTCCAACATTGGGTGTCTCACCGTTTTGCCGAATGAGTTCTGAAATGCCCGGCACACCATAGATCGCTCCTGAGCTACGGATGCCGGCAGTCGTCAATGGCAGCGCACTGACAGGGCCAAACGACCCAATCTCGCCATCATTTTTAAAGCTCGTTCCCGTCGTCCCGCCACTGGCGAACACACGGTCCGATCCCGGCAAATTCGCCTGCCCGATACCAACATCGAAGCCGTCCTCGTTGAAATCGGTCTGGGAGATCTCGACCATGCGCACGGTGATCTTGACCTGCTTCTGCACGGCACCTGCTGCTTGCTCGACGAGCAAGTCCACGAAGTCAATTTGTTCGGCGGTGGCGCGAACGATGAGCAGGCCTGAACTCGGCGAGAAACTCGCACCACCTCCGGCAGGGAACATCACGCCGCGGCTTTCGAGGAACTCCTTGGCACCCATGCGCCTGAGTTGGAGCCCGCCTTGAGCAGCACCTCCGGCCTGAGGTGCAAAAGGATCAGCGGCAGGAGCTGCTGCGCCGCCCACTTCGGCCGTCTGAATGAAATCAGGTGGCACGCGATAGGTCTTGCTCACCAGCTGGGTGCTCTTTTCCGTCAGGGAAGTGATGACCACGGCATTGTCTTCGGTGCGGAAGGCCGCGCCGGACATCTGAGTGATGTAGCGCACGAGTTCTTCGAGCGGCACATCTTGGAGGTTCAGCGTGATCGTTTTTTGTTTCGTCGCCTCGTCAACGTTGAGCACAAAGCCGATTCCATTGCCCTGGGGATCGAGGTTGCGAGCCTGCACGCGCAGATACTCCACGGTTTCTTCCAGTGTGGCGCCGTTGAATTCAGCGCGAGGGACACGCAGGTTGCGCAGCTTCTTCTCCAGCCTCTGCCGGGCCGTGTCGGTCACCGAACCTGCTGCTGCCGAGCTAGCGAACATGGTGCCGAGGTCAGAAGGCGGTGGAATCTGTTCTTCCCAGAGGGAATTCACTTCGCTGAGCTGCTTGGCACGTTTGTGGTCGCGGGCTGCTTCAAAATACTCCGCCCGATGCTGCTCGGCTCGCTCCATGCCACGGCGAGCGGCCACGTTGTAGGGGTCGATGCGCAGCACGTCTTGGTAGGTCACGTTGGCACGATCATAGTCGCCGAGGTCAATGTAGGAGCCCGCCTTGATGAGCAGCTCCTTCACTTTCTGGGCATTGGCAATGTGCATGGGGCTGAGCGCAGGTGGGTAGCGATCAGGATCGTTGGCGTGCTTCTTGAGCTTGAGCACTGCCTCGTTCTTCGGATCAATGTTCTCAGCCAAGACGGCATCGAGCACTTCGAGGGCTTCGGCTTTCCGGCCCTTGGCCAGCAAATCTTGAGCCCAACCGCGCGAGGCATCCGCATAAGTGGCTCGCACGCGATCCTTGACCGGTCCTGCGAGCGGCGAGTTGGGCAGCGACTCGTAGGTCTTCAGCATGAGGCGCGCGGCCTCTTCATACTTGCCTTCGTCCCCCAGTTTCACAGCTTCCGCCACCTTGGCATCGGCCTCTGCCACGGCTTGCTGGCGACGCTGAATTTCACGCTCCGTGATCGACATCAAGCCCTGTCCTTCGCCTGCAAACAAGGGCGTCAATCCAGACAGTGCGAGTGCAAAAGCAACGATCCCTCTGCGTGAAAGCAGACCTGGGAGGAGGAAGCAAGAATTGCCGGGTGCGGGAAAAGCCATCGGAAGCCCGGTTTTTTATCAGAGTTCGCCCAGTGCCCCAAGCTCTTTCTTCACCTTTGCAGAGACTTAATCCGGGAACCGCACGCTCGCGGTCGCCAGGGCCGCGATGCCCTCCTCGCGCCCCACGAAGCCCAGGCGCTCGTTGGTGGTCGCCTTCACCCCTACGCGATCCGGCGTGATGCCGAGCGCGGCACCAATGTTCTCCTTCATCCGAGGTGCGTGTTTCATCACTCGCGGAGCCTCGGCGATCAGGGAGCTGTCCACGTTCTCGATCCGCACGCCACGCTCAGCCGCTAATGCGGCGCATTTCTCCAAGATCTTCAGCGAACTGATGCCTTCGATGGAGGCGTCGCTGGGAGGAAAGTAGAAGCCGATATCCGGCAGGCCCATCGCACCCAGCACCGCATCGGCGATCGCATGGCAGAGCACATCGGCGTCCGAGTGCCCCTTCAGACCTCGCGTGTGCGGAATGTCCACGCCGCCGAGGATCAGCGGGCGGCCTTCCTGAAAGGGATGCACATCATATCCGATGCCGGTGCGGTAACTCATAAGGAGGCTGCGATAAGGGCCTGCCTGCGGCCTTGCAAGATCGATTTCCTCGCTCGCACGCAAGATGCCTGCTATGCCCTGCGTCCCCTCCATCCCCCATGCGACTCTCGTTCGTCCCCCTGCTCTTCCTCGCCGCCTGCAACGTCGCCCCCCCCTACTCGCCGCCCTCCGCTCAGCTCCCCGCCACCTTCAAGACCAGTGGACCCTGGCGCACAGCCAAGCCCTCCGACCACGAGCCTCGCGGAGCCTGGTGGTCCGCGTTTGGCGATTCCCGCCTCAGCGACTTGATGAAGAAAGCCGAGGCCGCGAACCCCGACCTCGAAGCCGCCGCCCATCGCGTCGCCGCTGCCAAGGCCGTCGCCCGCGCCGACAGCGCCGATCTGTTACCGTCGGTCCTCCTCAATCAGTCCGACAAACGCAATCGCAGCTCTGGCTCCATCGCTTACAGCTTCGCTGGCGGGCGCACGGTTACCCGACTGCGCACCACGCTGGACCTCAGCTACGAACTCGATCTCTGGGGCAAGGTGAAGAACACCCGGGCCGCATCGGATGCAGCCGCCCAGGCCGAAGAGGCGAACTACCGCAGTGCCCTGCTCTCCCTCCAGGGCGAGATAGCACTGAACTACTTCGCTCTCCAGGCCCAGGACGAAACCATCGCCCTGCTCCAGCGCACGCTGGCCCTGCGCCAGAAAGCCGTCGATCTCGCCAAGGCCCGGTTCAAGCAAGGCGACACCGCGCAACTCGATGTCGCCCAGGCAGAAACCGAATTCGCCGCGACCCAATCCGAAGCCATCGGACTCGAAAAGAAGCGGCATGAACTCGAGCACGCCCTGGCCCTCCTGATCGGCCGCACGCCGTCCGACTTCAGCCTGCCAGCCCTCAGCCTTCCTCCTCATCCGCCGACCGTGCCGCGCAGCGTGCCCAGCGATCTGCTGGAGCGCCGCCCAGACATCGCCGCTGCCGAGCGGGAGATGGCAGCGCTGAATGCCGAGGTCGGCGTGGCACGAGCCGCCATGTTCCCCAGTGTGAAGCTGGGCGTCGGCGCAGGCAGCGAGACCAGCTTCATTGAAAAAATCGTCAACTCCGCCAGCCGCGTCTGGGGCATCGGCCCGGAATTGCAACTGCCTGTGTTCGATGGAGGAAAGAACAAGGCCAAGGTGGAAGCCGCACGCGCCCGCTACGACGAGTCTGCCGCGAAGTATCGTAGCACCGTGCTCGCCGCCGTCCGGGACGTGGAGGATGCCCTCAGCAGCATCGAAGTGCTGCAACGCCAGCGCGCTGTGCAACAGCAGACCGTCGCCGCCGCTCAACGCACCGTCGAGCTGGCGCAGAAGCGCTACGACGCAGGCCTCGTGGCCTTCTTCGAAGTCCTCGATGCGCAGCGCACCCAGCTCCGCGCTGAGCAGGAAGCCACGGCCATCGACGGCGAACTCATGCTCAACAGCGTGCTCCTCATCAAGGCGCTCGGCGGAGGCTGGTGAGGAGCATGTGCTGTTCTAGCAGCGTAGCGAATCGATCAGTGAGCAAACCTCAGCGCCGGTCACCTCTCGAGGGACCGCCATAGCCTTCGCCTCGACCACCGCCTTGACCTTGCGGACGGCCTGAGCGCTGAGGCCCCGGTTTGCCTCGGGCAGGTCGATTGCCGCCGCCGCCGCCGCCACCGCCACCGAAACGAATCTTCTCCTTCGGACGGTTTTCGAAGTTCTTATGCCCCTGCGGCTGCGGGCGATTGCCACGCTCCTTCACATCCACCTGCTCAGGCACGGCTGGCGGTGGCACGTTGTAATTGAAGCCCTCGGCCCGCTTGCGTGTCAGGCCGCGACCGATGAATTTCTCCAGGCTGCGCAGGTAACTCATGTCCTCCGGTGAGACGAAGCTGATCGCATCCCCGATCGCCTGCGCACGTCCCGTGCGGCCGATGCGATGCACATAGTCCTCCGCGTGCATGGGGAAATCGAAGTTCACCACGTGGGAGATGCCATCGACGTCGATGCCGCGGGCGACGATGTCCGTCGCGACGAGGACGCGGACCTTCCACGACTTGAAGTCTGCCAATGCCTTGAGCCTCTGATTCTGCGAGCGATTGGCATGGAGCGTGGCGCATTTCACGCCCGCGTCCTTCTCCAGCTTCTTCGCGATGCGGTCGGCACCGTGCTTGGTGCGGGCGAAGACGAGCACCATCTCGAAGGTGTTGTCCTTGGTCAGCAAATGCTTGAGCAGGTCCAGCTTGAGGTGACGGGGCACTTCATAGACGAGCTGCTTCACCGTCTCCGCAGGGTTCGAGCGCTTGCCGATTTGCACCATCTTCGGCGAGCGTTGGAAGTCGCGGGTGAGCCCCTCGATGTCCTTCGACAGCGTGGCCGAGAACAGCAGCGTCTGGCGCTTGAAAGGCAGTTCCTTCACCACCCGGCGCATGTCGGGAAGGAAGCCCATGTCCAGCATCCGGTCCGCTTCATCCAGCACCAAGTGCTTCACCCCCGAGAAGTCTGCCGCGCCCTGGCCCATGAGGTCCAGCAGGCGTCCAGGGGTTGCAATCACGATGTCCGCGCCCGACTTCAGCGCCTCGATCTGCGGCTTCTCCCCCACCCCGCCGAACACCTTCGCGATGCGCAGCGGCAGGTGCTTCGCGTAGGCCAGCACATTCTCTTCGATCTGGGCCACGAGTTCACGCGTGGGAGCCAGCACCAGCACACGCGTCTTCTTTTTCGTGCCCGGAGGCAAGGCTGGCACCGACGCCAGCAGCGAGAGGATCGGCAGAGTGAAAGCCGCCGTCTTGCCCGTGCCCGTCTGCGCGATGCCGATCACGTCGCCACCTTCCAGAACGAGCGGGATGGCCGCCCCCTGAATCGGAGTGGGTTCGGTGTATCCAGCTTCCTGGATGGCTTGAAGAATGCGGGTATCGAGTCCTAGCTGAGTGAAGGGCATCGGTGCCCATACCAGCGTCTCACGCCGATTGCCACGGGATTGTCGGGACAATGCCAGAAGCACAATCCGCTCAACGCAACGCCAGGAACGCCTCGATTGCCGGAGCTGCACGCAGACCCTCGACCCATCGCTGCGGGATCGCCTCCACGCCATGCGCCGCCCCCAGGATCATGCCCAGCGCCAGACCACGGGCGCAGTTGTCACCGCCCGCCATCGCGTTCTCGATGAAGGCCCCTTCCACGTCGTGGTCATGCTTGAGCACCAAATGAATCACCGAGGGCAAGGCTGCCGACATGGAACAAGATCGGCCGAGCTGCCCGATCGGATCCACCGTGCCAGGGGCCAGCACTTGATCCGCCGCAGCGAGCGCCCAGGCCGGAGCCAGAGACCGGAGCGTGGCCTCCAAAGGCTGCCCCTCCAGTAACCGATGGCATAGACGAGCCAGAAATTCCGCGCACGCGATCGCAAGCTGCGAATGGTGCGTGACCATCGTCTGCTCGATCGCTGCCGTGGTCAGCACCTCCTCGTCCGCCTCCGCCTTGAATGCCACCAGAGGGGCGATCCGCGCCGGACCCGCGAGTTCATCCGAGGTCGAGCCCGAATTCGCCAGCGTGGCACCCGCCGCCAGATTCGCTAGCGTCGCCTTCGTGGCCTTGTCCACATAGTCGGTGTAGTCCGGCCATATCGCCGCCCAATCGGTCAGGAACAATGGCGCATGCCAGTGCTGCTCCCGATGCAGAAACGCCATCAGCCTCAGCGCCTGATCGCCCACATGTCCCTGATCACCCGCTTGTTTGTGCGGATGATAAGATCCCGCCCCTGGAGCAATGAAATCCTTCACCTGTCCATGCCTCGCCATGATGTCCGCCGGATCGTAGTTCCAGTGCACGCCCAGCGAGAGCGCCTCCGCGATAAATGAACCATAAAGCAGGCCCACACGTCGGGACCGGAGAGAGTCAGCGGAAGAATTGAAAGGCATCGAAAAGTCTAGGTAAACGTCGGTTGAGTTGATGTTTACGCATTCCGCTCAGCCAGGGAGGCATTCACCATCGCTCCATTTCTGCGCTTTTCTGCGCCTAGATCAGCTCGTGCCCAAAACGCGAAAGCGAATCCGTCGCCTAGCAGCGTCTGGGACCCTTGATGAATCACCCGCCAGCCACCTGTCGATCATTCCAGCCAAGACACCTGGCACCCGAATCTCCGATCAAACCACCAGTGGCAAAACCACGACTTTGAAAGGCGAGCCATGATTCTGTCATGCATTCAGCCCTAGCTGATCCTCGCCTGGAAGCCCGCGATCATCATGCCGCTATCGACCAGCAGCGTCTGCCCCGTCACCAGCGTGCTGCCAGTAATGAGACTCACAATGCACGCCGCCACATCCGCCGGATCGCACACACGATGCAACGGCAGCGAGGCTTCAAACGCCGCCTTCGCAGCCTCGTAGTTCGCACCCAGCCCATTCTCCAGCCAGCGCCCCGTGATGAAGCCGGGAGCCACCGCATTCACGCGAATCTGCGGAGCCAGCGTGCGTGCCAGCGACACCGTCAGATTGTCCAGCGCCGCCTTCGAGCACGCATACGGAATGGAACTCCCCTGCGCGATCTGCGCTGCCACGCTCGACACATTGATGATGATGCCACCACCCGAGTCGAGCATCGCCTGCCGCACCGCCCGCGCGCAGTGAAACGCGCCTACCACGTTCACGCGAAACAGCTTGTCCCACACCTCATCAGCCACCGCATCGAGATCATCGAACGGAATGAATTCCGTCTGCCCCGCACCATTGACCAGCACATCCACACGCCCCAACGCCGCCACCACCTCACGCACCATCGCCCGCACCTCCGCATCGTTCGCCACATCCGCCTTGATCGCCAAAGCCCGACCACCCACCACCGCGATGTCCCGCACCGTCTGCTCCGCCTCGGCTACCGAACGCGAATACACGACCGCGATATCAAATCCCAGTGCCGCCAATTGCAACGCCGTCGCCCGTCCCACACCGGTGCCACCGCCGGTGATGATTGCCGTCTTTGAAGAAGTCGTGCTCATGCCCCGCAAAGGAGCGCGGACACTCCTGTCCGCAAGCCGGAGCGACGGTCTCCCAAGCCTCGCATCGCTTGTGATCGCACCGTGCTGGGCAAAGGCGGAGCCAACCTCGGTCACCAACGCATCCTCACCGACCAAGCCCTGTGCTTCGACGAGCGGGCAAGAGTGCCCGCGCTCCATTGGGCCGACCCTTGGCGCGCGTTCGCGAGCGCCGCGTCAGTCTGACCTGTGCGTAAGGCACGAGCATCGCTGCTCCGCAAAGGAGCGCGGACACTCCTGTCCGCAAGGGCTTGCCGATCTGCCAGGAGCTGGCGTTAGCGACGAAGACGTTGGGCCTCCATTGCTGAGCGCCACCAAACCAGCCAGCGTGGCATCACGCGGATACAGCAGATCCTTGGAGGTCCCAATATTATCGGATCGGCGCTAGGCACCATTCACGAGGCCTTTCTGAAGATGCTCTTCCGGTGAGTCGCCAAAAATCCCAATTCGGGCAAAGCGGCGTCATCAGGCAGGTGAAGCACCTTGCCCTCAAACTTGCCAAACAGGTCGTCCACAATCGATTCCGACAGATGATCTCGCAGTCCCTTGGACAACACCAGCTGCAGCGAGTCATCAAAGGTGATCAATCCTTGATCGAAGGCAGCGTCGTGAACCCGCGACAGGCAAAGGCCGTTCCGCACATTCAATCGCTCTGCCGGATGACTCGACCACGGAAGAATGTGCGAGGCGATCAACAATTCGCGCACGCCAAGCTGAGACACACCACAGCGTCCATCGAAGTTGTTGATCACGGCTTCCCGGAAGAACTCCTGACCACGGCGCACTCTGACGTTCGCGAGACTTTCGGTAGAAGTTGGGGCACGGAGCATGCGCACGATGACTCCGCGTTTTGGAATCACGTCGATCTCAGACTCATTCCCGATCGCGTAGAGCTTGCGAAACGCCTCCTCACTGGCAGGGGCGAATTCGTTGATCTCGGCATGGAAGCGATCCCACATGGACTGGTCCAGAGCACTCGCACCGCTAAGTCCCTTGATGCCGCGGAGTTTCAATGCGGGATCGAGCGAGGCGAGATTGCAAAGCTTCATCGCCAGACTGTTCGCATTTCTCCCCAGCTTGGCGGCCACCTCGACTATCAGTGGTTGGCGAGCGTGCATCTGCCCAAACGTAAGTTTGTGGTAGAGGTTCAGAGCGATGAGCAGCTCTGCTTCAGTCCATCTCGTTCGAGTGCTCATATGGGCGTTATCGTGGTGTTGCTGATTGGGCCCAAGAGCGAACTCGCTCTGCATTCTCGATCTTCACTTCCACCTCCCACTCGTCGTCCGGCATCGGCATGATGCTGAACCATTGGCTCCACGCGATGAGTTGATCACAAACTGCACGCAAACGGGCTTCGCCCGAGAGACTGATCCGCTCGGTTCTGAAATGAAGAGAATGAGGTTGGAAGTTCATGGCTAGTCAGTGCGGCATCTCGAAAATCGGTCGGAACGGGCGAGAGTATCAGAGCCAACGACTTGTGTCCCCGCAAACGGTGATCGGGCTGTGAGACGAGGTCTGAAGACGGCGGCCTGGACGGCGCTGCATATCTGGGAGTGCGCGTTGGCCAAGCAGCGACAGGCGACGACGTGGCGGAGAATCGAACGGGCGCTGGGACGGTAGGTTTCGCGATGAACGCCTGCGACTTTATGACCGCCGCCGGGCGAACCACTTCCGCGTTTCCTCCACCCACAGCACCACACTGGCGACGGCGCCGATGAGGAAGAAGTCGGCGAGCGGGATGGGCACGGTCTTGAACAACCGGTTCATCGGCTCGGTGTAGATGACGAGGAGTTGCAGCGCGTTGGCCAGCAGCAGGCCGCCGACGATCCAGCGGTTGCGCAGGACATCGAGGGTGAAGACGGTGTGGGTGGCGCTGCGGCAGTTGAGCACATTGAACCACTGGCAGACGGCGACGAGGGTGAAGGTCTCGGTTTGCACCAGCTCAAAAGGGACGCCGGCGGCGAGACGCCAGTGGAAGAAGCCGAAGATGGCGATGACGGAGGTGCTGACCATGAGCAGCAGGCGGTGCAGCATGGGGCGTGTGACGAGGGGCTCGTTCTTCGGGATGGGCGGGCGCTGGAGTTCGTCGCCCTCCAGGTGCTCCATGATGAGGTTCACGGTGACGGTGCCTTCGGTGACGATGTTGATCCAAAGGATCTGCACGGCAGCGAGCGGCAGGGGATAGCCCAGCAGCATGGCGAGCATGAGGACGATGACTTCATCCAGCGAGGTGGCGAAGAGGAAGAGCACGACCTTCTTGAGGTTCTGATAGACGAGGCGGCCTTGCTCAATGGCCTTCACGATGGTGGCGAAGTTGTCGTCGGTGATGATGATCTTCGCCGCGCCCTTCGCGACCTCGGTGCCGGTGATGCCCATGGCGACGCCGACATCGGCGGTGGCAAGCGCGGGTGCATCGTTGACACCATCGCCGGTCATGGCGACGACGTGGCCCTGCGACTGGAAGGCCTCGACGATGCGGAGCTTCTGCGCCGGATGCACGCGGGCGAAGACGGAGATGCGTGACAAAGCGGCGCGCAGATCCTGTTCGGGCATGGCCTCAAGCTCGGTGCCGTCCACTGCGATGTCGTCGGGTCGTGCAATGCCGAGGCTGCGCGCGATGGCGAGGCCAGTGGTCTTATGATCGCCGGTGACCATCACGGGGCGGACGCCAGCGGCGATGCACTCGGCCACGGCATCGCGCACTTCCTCGCGGGGCGGATCAATTTGTCCGACGAGACCGAGAAACCGGGCGCGACCACGAAAGGGTTCGAACCCGGCAGCTTCGTCGATGGCTGCATCGCTCAGCTCGGCGACGGCGAGCACGCGCAGGGCATCGCTGGCGAGTGACTCGGCGATGCGATCAATGGCCGCACGATCGAACGACGCTGGATCGCAGAGTTCGAGCACGCGCTCGGCGGCACCTTTGATGACCACACGTCCGGTGCTGCCGTGGCCATGCTGCGTGGCCATGAGCTTGCTTGTGGAGTCGAAGGGAATCTCGGCGCGACGTGGTGCGTTGCGGCGCAGGGCCTCGGGGTCGAGGCAGCCTTTGAACGCGACGGTGAGCAAGGCGGCCTCCGTGGGATCACCGAGCGCGCGCCAGCGGGTGTCGGGAACTTCGGGCGGGACGAGTTGCGAGTCGTTGCAGAGCACCAGGGCTTCGAGCAACGAACGCAGCGCTGCATCATCCGTGGCAGTGAAATCGCGACCGTCGCAGCGCAGCAATCCCTCGGGCGCGTAGCCGGTGCCGGTGACCGAGACGCGGCGTTGATCAGGCAGCACGAGCGTGGTGACGGTCATCTCGTTCTTGGTGAGCGTGCCAGTCTTGTCCGAACAGATCACGCTGGTGGAGCCAAGTGTCTCCACGGCAGCGAGACGGCGCACGATGACGCCTTGCCTGGCCATGCGCTGCATGCCGACGGCGAGGGCGATGGTCATGGCCACGGGCAGACCCTCCGGAACCATCGACACCATCTGACTGATGGCGACCATGAAGACCTGCATGAACGGCATCTCCCGCATCAAGCCGAGGCCGAGCACGATGGCGAAGAGCACGAGCGCCGCGCCCGCAAGCCAGTGGCCGAATTGCTCCAGCCGCTGCTCCAGCGGCGTGGGCGGCTCCTCGGCGCTGGTAGTGATCTGCGCGATCTTTCCCACCTCAGTATGCGTGCCGGTGGCGGTGACGACGGCGCGTCCGCGTCCAGTGGTAACGTGCGTGCCGGCAAAGACCATGTTGCTGCGATCGCCGAGCGCGGTGTCCTCGGGCAGGGCGTCGGTGTGCTTCACCACGGGCAGCGATTCGCCAGTGAGCGCGGCCTCCATGCATTCGAGCGCAGCGGCTTCGATCAAACGTGCATCTGCACCCACGCCATCGCCTGCGCTCAGCAGCATGACATCGCCGGGCACAAGCTCTCGCGCCTCGATGCTTTGCTCCATGCCATCACGAATCACGCGCACTCGCAGCACGGAGAGTTTCCTCAAGGCATGCATCGACTGCTCGGCACGCCCCTCCTGCACCGCGCCAATCAAAGCATTCACCAGCACGACCACGAGGATCACCATCGCATCGCTGCGATGCCCCATCGCGAAGGCGATGATCGCAGCGACGAGCAGGATGTAGATCAGCGGGCTGGCGAACTGCGCGCCAAAGATGCACCACCAGGACTTGGCTTTGGCTTCCGGCAGTTCGTTAGGACCGTGCGCGGCGAGGAGCTTCGACACGGTGGCCATGCTCAACCCACACCGTGCATCAGTGCCGAGCGAACGAAGGAGTTCATCGAGTTCAGCATGATGCGGTGCAGTCATGCCCGAACTTACGCCAAGCATTAGCCCGGCGACGAGCTATTCCTTGTGCCTTTCCAAGCGTCAGTTGTTGAGATGCCGATCAATCCCCCGCCCCGGCGTTCTCGGCATCGATGGTGAGTTTCATGCCCATGAGAACCCAGTCGTATTCATTGGCATGCATGTCCTGGAGATAGGCAGGGATGCGAGCGAGTTCGTCGAAGCCGCACTCTTTGAAGTTGTGGATCGCCGTGGAGCGGTCGCCATTGAACTCGGCCTCCAGCTTGGTGAGTCCGCAGTGACACGCGACTTCGACGAGCTCATCGATCAACACCTTGATCAACCCGATGCCGCGATACTCGGGATGGGTGAGCGCGCCGACCATGCCGATATGGCGCTTCCACCCACCAGCCCGCTGATGCAGGGACGCATATCCAATGATCTGTCCGTCGGCGAAGGCGAGCAGCGGCAGGTGCTGCTCGTAATCAAGGTCCTGCACCCATTCGGTGGCCGCACTGTCAGGGTAGCGATGCTTGATCAGGAAGCGATCAGTCTCAGGCACGGCGTGGTGAAACTTCTGGAACGCTGGTTGATCATCGAGCTGCAAAGGCCGGATGAGGCACTGGATGCCATTGTTGAGCGCGTGACGAACGGGAAACTTGTCGAGGGCAAAGTCGATCATGGTGGAGTGGTGGGGAGTGATCTGTTGTCCAAGCAGCCGCCATGCCAGCGCAGCGCTCGCGAGTGCGCCTCATCTGGCCGAGCGCGATCAATGATTGCGCTCGCGATTGATTTCTGCCTTGCCGGGCAAGCCGGAGATGCCTACCCTTGCCGCCATGTTCTCCCCACGCTCTTTCGCTTCTCTCACGGCCCTCGCAGGCGCATTGGTCATCAGCTTCACTGGCTGCAAAAAGGAAGGCAGCAACGCCAACGCGGATGAAATCGTGATCGGTGAAGTCGCTGCCATGACCGGCGGCACCGCCACCTTCGGCACCTCATCCCATGCCGGCACGCAGATGGCGATCGATGAGATCAATGCGGCAGGCGGCTTGCTGGGCAAGAAGCTGAAGCTCATCACGGAAGATGACCAGTCGAAGCAAGGCGAAGCTGGGACAGTTGCGAAGAAGCTGATCTCACGTGAGAAGATCGTGGCCCTGCTGGGCGAGGTTGCCTCAGGCCGTTCGCTGGAGATGGCTCCGATCTGCCAGAAGGCTGGCATCCCGATGATTTCGCCAGCATCCACGAACCCCAAGGTGACCGAGACCGGCGACTTCATCTTCCGCGTGTGCTTCATCGATCCGTTCCAGGGCACTGTGATGGCGAAGTTCGCGATGTCCCGCGGCTGGAAGAAAGTGGCGATCCTGACGGACACGAAGCAGGACTACAGCGTGGGCCTGGCTCAGTTCTTCAAAGAATACTTCGCCAAGAACGGCGGCACAATCACAGGCGAGCAGAGCTACGGCTCCGGTGACAAAGACTTCAAAGCCCAGCTCACCGCGATCAAAGCGGGTGCGCCCGATGCGATCTTCGCCAGCGGTTACTACAACGAAACTGGCCTGATCGCTGCACAGGCTCGTGAACTCGGCATCACGGCCCCGCTGCTCGGCGGCGATGGCTGGGACTCGCCCTCGCTCGTCGAGGTCGCAGGCAAAGCCATCGAAGGCAGCTTCTTCAGCAACCACTTCTCCAACGAAGACCAGTCGCCAAAGATTCAGGAGTTCGTGAAGAAATTCCAGGCCAAGCACGGCAAGACGCCTGACGCCATGGCCGCTCTCGGCTACGACAGCGCCATGATCCTGGCCGATGCCATGAAGCGGGCGGGCACCACGGAGGGCAAGGCCCTGCGCGACGCCATTGCCGCGACCAAAGACTTCGACGGCATCACCGGCAAGATCACGCTCGACGAGAAGCGCAATGCCAACAAATCTGCCGTGGTCCTCACGATCAAGGATGGCAAGTTCAGCTTCGTGGAGTCCCTGGCACCGTAACCGCTGCCCAGAACTGACTGCCATCTTCACTGACTGCCGCCCTTGTCCCAGTTCATCCAACAGCTCCTGAACGGCCTCTTCCTCGGCTCGATCTACGCCTTGATCGCGCTGGGCTACACGATGGTGTATGGTGTGCTGCGCTTCATCAACTTCGCGCACGGCGATGTGTTCATGCTCGGTGCCTTCACCGGCCTCTATCTGAACAAGTTGATGGGCCCAATACTCGCCGCTTTGCCCTGGCCCGTCGCGATCTTGATCGTGTTGGTGCTGTCGATGGCGATCTGCGCAGCGCTGGGGATTCTCATCGAATGGCTGGCGTATCGTCCGCTGCGCGACAAGCCGCGGCTCAATGTGCTGATCACCGCCATCGGCGTGTCACTGCTGATCGAATACACCGGGCAGCTCGTCTTTGGTGCCACGCAGCAGCCATTCCCCGCCATCATTCCGAAGGTGAATGTCGGCGGCCTGGGCGGACTCACGGTGACGATGACACAGGTCATCGTGTCGGTGACGGCTGTGGCGCTCATGATTGGGCTGCGCTTCATCGTGATGAAGACAAAGATGGGCATGGCCATGCGGGCGTTGTCGCTGAATCCGACCGCTTCATCGCTCATGGGCGTGAACAACAGCGTGGTGATCTCCTTCACCTTCGGTCTCGGCTCCGCACTCGCCGCAGCGGGCGGCATTCTGTATGCGTCACTGTATCCGAGCATTGAGCCCTTCATGGGCATCCTGCCTGGGCTCAAGGCGTTCGTCGCCGCCGTGCTCGGTGGCATCGGCAATATTCCAGGCGCGGCCCTGGGCGGCCTGATCATTGGCGTGACCGAGACACTGGTCGCGGGCTACAGCGATGTGCTCGGCATACCATCCGGCTACCGCGATGGCGTGGCGTTTGTGATTCTGATCCTGATCCTGCTCTTCAAACCCTCCGGCCTGCTGGGCAAAGTCGAACGCGAGAAAGTCTAAGGTGATGAAGCAATACCAATCGCAACTCGCTCTGATCATCGCCCTCGCCGTGAGCTTGGGCGTGTCGCTTTGCTCTTCGTCGATCGACGACTACTACCTCGACATCATGCTTAATGTGGGGATCAACGTGCTCCTCGCGGTAAGTTTGAATTTGGTGAACGGGCACACGGGGCAGTTTTCCCTCGGGCACGCAGCCTTCATGGCGGTGGGGGCTTACGGTTCATCCATCGTCACGCTGGAGATGGGTGCTGCTATGATTCACGTGTTCGGTGGTCACGGCTGGTTCGCCGAAGGGCTCACCTTTCTGATCGCGCTAAGCATCGGTGGCCTGTGCGCAGCGATCTGCGGCTGGATGGTCGGCGTGCCATCGCTGCGACTGCGGGGCGACTACCTCGCCATCGTCACTCTCGGCTTCAATGAAATCATCCGCGTCGTCTTGCAGAACACCAGCGGCGACGGCCCTTTCGGCGGTGCCTTGGGACTGAAGGGCATCGAGCCCTACACGAACTTCTTCTGGGTCTTCGCCACGGCCGCGATCGCGATCTACACGATCAGCGCGCTGGTGAACTCCACCTATGGCCGCGGGTTCCTCGCTGTGCGCGATGACGAGATCGCAGGCGAGTCGATGGGGGTCAACACGGTGCGCTACAAGGTGATCGCTTTCGTGACGGGATCATTCTTTGCCGGCCTGGCGGGAGGCCTTTATGCACATCTGCGCACCACCATCTCGCCCGAGGGCTTCAACTTCCTCAAGTCCGTTGATGTGGTCGTGATGGTGATCCTGGGCGGCATGGGCAGCACCGTCGGTGTCATTCTCGCTGCCGTCGTGCTGACGGTGCTGAACGAGTTCCTGCGCGACTTCGAGCAGTATCGCATGATCGTCTTCTCACTGCTGCTCATCGTGATGATGATCGTGCGTCCGCAAGGCCTGTTGCCCGCCACCGTGTTTCAGAGGAGGAAGCAGGCATGAGCGCGAAGCTCCAACTCGATAACGTCACGATTCAGTTCGGCGGCCTTCGTGCGGTGGGTGATCTAAGCTTCCACATCAATCCAGGCGAACTCATCGGCCTCATCGGTCCCAACGGCGCAGGCAAGACCACCGTCTTCAACCTGATCACCGGTGTGTATCATCCGACTGCCGGCAGCATTCACTTCAACGACATCGCGATCCCTGGTCACAAGCCGCACCAGATCACGCGCCTGGGCATCGCGCGGACATTTCAAAACATCCGCCTGTTCCCGTCGATGTCCGTCTTCGACAACGTGCGCACTGCGATGGTGATGCACCAGCAGCACGGCATCACTCACGCTCTTGTGCGCGGCCCTGCCTTTCACGACGAAGAGGCCACGATTGAAAACGACATCCTGGACCTACTCGACATCTTCAAGCTGCGCGACGTGGCGCATGTGCCCTGCAAGTCTCTCTCGTATGGCGACCAGCGCCGCCTCGAAATCATCCGGGCCCTGGCCACCAAACCAAAGCTCCTGCTGCTCGACGAGCCTGCCGCTGGCATGAACCCGACGGAGAAGGAAGAGCTAATGCACCTCATCCGTTTCATTCGCGACAAATTCGACATCGCCGTGCTGCTCGTGGAGCACGACATGAAAGTCGTCATGGGCATCTGCCAGCGCATCGTCGTGATCGAATACGGCGTCAAAATTGCCGAAGGCACGCCCGAGGAGATTCAAAAGAACCCGAAGGTGATCGAAGCTTACCTGGGAACCGAAGGAGGTGACTCCGATGCTTGAGATTGAAAACCTGGAAGTCAGCTACGGCTCCATCAAGGCACTCCACGGCGTGTCTTTGAAAGTGCCGCAGGGCAGCATCGTCACACTCATCGGAGCAAACGGAGCAGGCAAGTCCACCACATTGCGTGCCATCTCTGGCTTGATCAAATCGCGCAGCGGCAAAGTGAAATACGATGGCGAAGACATCACGAATCTGCCTGCGCACAAGATCGTCGCCAAAGGTCTCTGCCATGTGCCCGAGGGCCGCATGGTGTTTGCGAATCTGACCGTCGAAGAGAACCTGCGCATGGGTGCCTACCTGCGGAATGACAAAGCGGGCGTCGCCGAGGACCTGGAGTTTTCCTTCCAGATGTTCCCACGTCTCAAGGAACGCATCTACCAAGCGGCAGGCACGATGTCGGGCGGTGAGCAGCAGATGCTCGCCATCGCCCGGGCCATTATGAGCAAGCCACGCTGCCTGATGCTCGATGAGCCGTCGCTCGGTATTGCGCCAATGCTCGTGCGCTCGATCTTCGAACAGATCGTCGCGATCAACAAGGAACGCGGGATCACCATTCTGCTCGTCGAGCAGAACGCGAACCTCGCGCTCGCGATTTCCAAACACGGTTATGTGCTGGAGACGGGCAATGTCTTGCTCGAAGACACCTCGGAAGCACTGCGCAAGAATCCCCAGGTGCGCGAAGCGTATCTCGGCGGCTGATCAAATCCATCCCCGCAGCCGGTAGGCGATAGTGCCCACGACTTCGTGGAACCAGACTCCGTAATCGAGCAGTTGTCCGGTCTCCGGCCATTGCACCCACTGGGTCACGTTTTTCTTGGTGATGAATGAGCAGGGCACCGGGATGACTTCGATGCCCGTCGTTTTGCGAAACACGGCGGAGGCACGGTTCATGTGCGATGCCGAGGTCACGAGCAGAATGCGCTTCCACCCATGCTTCCTGGCCAGCACTGCCGTCTTGAGCGCTTCGTCGTGAGTGTCTGCACAATTGCCCAGGCCCATCACGGCTGCGGTGGTGAGATTCCAGCTCTCAATCCACTCCGCCACGGCTTGAGCTTCGGTGCGATGGTTCTCGGGAGCACCGCCACCAATGACGAGGAGCGGAGCGCGCTTGCGGCGTATTAGTTCAATGGCGGTGGTAGGGCGGTCCGAACTCTCCTGCACATTGACACCGATGATCTCGCGAATGGATGGCTGAACACCTCCGCCAAGCAAGATCACCGCATCCCCTTTCGGCAGCGAATCCCACTGCTGATTGATGCTTCTCCAAGGCTGCTCGATTGTCGCCAAGCAGCGATTGCCGAAGGGGAAGCACATGGTGATGGTCATGAACAACCAGATGCCCATGGCAACCCTCGATGGCTTCCGCAGTGCCTGGCGGCGCAACCACCATGTAAAAGCAAGAAGCGACAGCCAAACCAGTGGAAGCGGCTGAAGCAATTCGATCAGTTCTTTGAGCAAGGAGACAAGCATGTTGGCAGCGAAGGTATGAGAGAGCGAGTAGCAACGTCCCAAATAAAAAAGCGGATGCCGGAGAGGCATCCGCTTTCGAGAAGCAAAATCGAATCGTAGCGATTAAGCAAACAAATCGACCACTGGCTGTCCTTTGTCCGCGATGGTGAAGGGGCGCTTGCTTGGGGAGTAGATGACCTGATCGAGCGGCAGACCGAGAGCGTAGGCGATGGTGGCATTCAAGTCCTGGACCTTCATCTTGTTCTCGACCACTTCGCGGCCTTCTTTGTCCGTCTTGCCATAGACGTAACCACCCTTCACACCGCCACCAAACATCGCTGCAGAGAACGCCTTCGGATAATGGTCGCGGCCGACGTTCTTGTTGATGTCCGGCGTGCGTCCGAACTCAGAAGTCACGACGACGAGCGTGTCTTCGAGCAGACCACGGCTGTTCAGATCGGCGATGAGTGCGGACAAGCCCTTGTCGAGGGTGTCGCAACGCTCAGGCACAGCAACGAAGTTGGCATTGTGCGTGTCCCAGCCACCAAGGGAGACCTCGACGAAGCGCACTCCGCGCTCGACCAGTCGGCGGGCAAGCAAGCAACCCTGACCAAAGGCTTCCTTGCCATAGGCCGCACGGACATCGCCGGGCTCCTGATTCAAGTCAAAGGCTTTGAGGTCTTCAGACTTCATCATCGCAATCGCGTCGTCATACATCTCGGTGTAGGCCTTGACATTGCGGTGAGGGAAGGTGGAACGGAAGTCCTTGTCGAGTTCATCGGCCAGCTTCATGCGGGCCTGGAATTTGTCTTCTGTGAGGCCCGGTTGAAGGCGGACATTCTTGAGACCGTTCTCGGGATTGCTCACAAAAAGAGGGCTGTGCGACGCGGGGAAGAAGCCTGCACCCGGGTGACGGCTGTCATTGCCGACGAACACGAAGTTCGGCAAAGTGCTGTTGCCGCCCCCTTGAAACACGTTCAACCATGCGCCCATTGCTGGATGACGAATGGTGCCACGCAGCTCATAGCTGGTGTGCATCATATAGTTGCCCTGCTCGTGGGCTCCCTGGGTAGACGAGAGGGAGTTCACGATCGCACCATGATGCATCTGCTTGGCCGTCAGCGGAAGATACTCGGAGAGGCGGACACCGTCGGCGCTGGTTTTGATGGGCTTGACCGGACCCGCTGTTTCGACGCCTTCCTTGCTGTCCCAGGTGTCGAGGTGGGACTGGCCACCACTCATGTAGAGATAGATGACGTTCTTCGCAGTGGCGACCTGCTTGAGCTTGGAAGATCCCTCGAAGGCTCCGAAGGACTTGCCTTCCATAAAGCTGTTGAGGAGGCCGACGCCCAGCAGCGAAGAAGCGGTCTTGGCGGCAAAATCGCGGCGAGTGATCTCACCGGAGCGGAGGAGTTTGGAGGCGAGTTCTTGGTTCATGATGATGGAGTCAGTGGTCTGGTCTGGGATCGAAATTACTGGATGAAGATGAACTGCTGGGTGTTGAGTAGTGAGAAGACGAGGTCGTTCATGTCACTCAACCCCTGGTCCTGAGCCGCCATCCAGACTTGCTTTTCGCGGGCCGTCGGCTTGCGGGAAAGAAGGGTCATGTAAGCTGCCTCGATCTTGTCGTCGGGATACTGCGCCTTATTGATGGTGAGCATCAGCTGGCTAAAGTTATTGGTGATCTGTGGAAGCAATTCACCGTTCATCATCGCAAGCGCCTGTGGCACACTGGCCTCATTGTTCGAGTTCTCGATGGTTTCACGATCGCTCTGTCCGAACTCACGCAAGTAGTGGCCACGTGGAGCCGGGCTCTCCTGCTCAGCGGATCGCAAATAGCGGGCGGCAATCGCCCGACGGTTGCTGACGTATTGGCGGATCTGCTTTTCTTCCTTCATTCCGAAGAATTCAGCCTCTTCACGATAAGCAGCGTCACGTGCGGCCTCGTCTGCCTTTCGCTCTTCGGGTGTGAGTTCTTTGCGGTCATAGCCAGGGATGCGAACCCGCTCCATGCGAGCGCCACCGTTCATGGTCATCATGTCACCACCACTCATCATCATGGCTGGAGCGGCCGCATCGGCAGGCTTGCCATCAGCAGCTGGTTTGAGCGATGCCATTTCATAGGGTTTGCCGGTAACCTTCTCGAACAACTTCTTCGAGCCGTTGACCAAGATCTCGCGGTAAGCCACCTGACGGCCTTCGTTCTGGATGCGATTGGATTCGCTTCGGATCTCATCGGCTTTGGCGCGGAGTTTCTTGGCCTCTTCCATCGCCTTGTCGCGCTCGGGTCCTTCCTTCATGACCTCGGCTTTGGCGAGGGCGGCTTTCGCTGCCGTCCGGGCATCAGCGAAACGTGATTGCACATCCTGAGTGCGCTCTCGGTTTTTGTCGTAGATAGCTGCGGAGGCCTTGATGCCTTTGAGCAGTTCTTCGGGTGGAAGGGCCTCCACGCTGTCGGCGTTCTTCTTGGCCTGCAGGATGCGCTGATCCATGTCCTCCCGCGCCCTGGCATTGATCATGTCGGGGTTCGGATTGATCAGGGTGACAAAGCTGTCCCACATCTGCTCAGGGGTCATGCGACGCAGGATCGGCCCCGTGAAGTGGTAAGCGACCCCCGGGCTGATCTCGTCCCGCGTTACCTGACGCTGATAGGAGCTGGTATTGAACAACACACGAAGGTAGGCCTTCATGTCGTAACCCACATCGACCATGAGTTTCTCCAGATGCTTCTGAAGCTCAGGCACCATGGGCGTGGAGCCGTCCATCAGTTCATCCAGGGGCTCGATCAAGGCGAGACCAAAGGCCTTCTTCCAGAGTCGGTTGGTGATGACGGTCGTGAAACGAGGATTCTCGGGGCCCGACATCCAGCGGGCGTAGGCTTCAAGGGGCGTCTCTCCGGGCAGGCAGTTCGCCTCGTGGCCCATCATTGTGCCGGGCTCAATGCGATCCTTGGGCTTCGCATCTTCATACTTATAGTCATGTGGGAGCTGAGGCTTGCGATCTTCAAACGACACGGAAGTGTAGCGCATCGTGTCGCGAATATCGGTCATCGCCTCCTGATAAGAGCGCTGCTCACGACGGAGCTTCTCCTGAACTTCGCGACGCTTGAGATTCACCTCTTTCATTGCGACGTCGTAGGCTTTTTGATCCTCCGCATACTTCTGAGAAGCCGCCTTGTAGTCGGCCATGACCTTGGCCTTTTGCTCAGCGGTCATGTTGCCTTTGATTCTTGGGCTGTCAGGACGACGTGGGCGTTGAGGTTCTTTGATCGCGGCACGGGCTTCATTTTCCTGTTCGCGAAGAATGTCGCGAACCCCGCTCATCGAGCCACCGTAGTAGTCCTGGGTCTGCACGCCGTAAGTGAAGGACGCCATCTTGTAGAACTGCATCTGCGTCCACTTGTCGAACGGGTGATTGTGGCACTGAGCGCATTCGATGCGGGTGCCGAGGAACACACGCACTGTGTTGGCCATGTTGTCCAGGGGCATGCCACGATCTCTCATGTAGTAGCCGATAGCTCCATTCTCCCAGGCCTTGCCCTGAGCGGCAACCATCTCGCGAACAAACTCATTGTAGGGCTTGTTGTCCCGCAGGCTCTGCTTCACGAAGTTCATGTAGGCAGCACCGGTGATCTGGCCGGTCTGCTGACCATTGGAAGTCACGCGGAGCACGTCGGCCCAGTAATTGAAAAAGTGCTGAACGTAGCCCTCGGAGGCTAGCAGCTTGTCGATTAGCTTGGCCCGCTTGTCGGTCGCCTTGTCACTGAGAAAAGCCTCTGCTTCCCGGGTGGTGGGAATTCGCCCGATCACATCAAGGTAAATCCGGCGAACAAACGTGTTATCATCGACGGCAGGATTGCCCTTCACTTTGGCCTTCTCCCAATCCTTGGCGAGGATGCCATCGATGGCTCGGGCGGCCGTCAGGGGATCAGGCCCCTTGGCCATGACCACAGGGCTGAGAGCCACGGCGAGCAGTGTCAAAAACGACGTGCGGTGATTCATCATAAGTGGACACTAAAACGCCAATCCGTAGCTGGTTTATCACAATTCACGAGCAATCACTCCAGAGCACCTCGGACCTGGAGTCCCTAGAAACAAGGGCCTCTGCGGCCCCCGACTAACCGGTCTCTGCACACAAAAGGGCTCCTCAACCGTGGAGCTGAGGGGGCTGGGACTAGGCGGCAATCAGTTTTGATGTCAAGCTGTCTAGTGATTCACAAAAGTGATAGCATCAGATCAAAATTCTTCTGCGCCGCGGTCGATGCGGCCACCATTGAGACGAGTTTCACCGGAGACATCCAATTCTGAGAGGGCCGGGGCATAAGAAGGCAGGCCACTGTTCACAGCGGGAGAAGTGCTCTGCAGCTTGAACTGGGCGATCGTGGCGCTCGTGCCAGGAGTGCTCGTTGCGAACTTCGGATTGGCAAAGCTGCTGCCGGCGTCGCCACCAACCTTGCCGCTGTTCTGCCAGGCGCTCACACTGCTGTAGCTTCGGAAGTCACCAGCGCTGTAGATCTCGAAGGCAATGTCAGAGGTGCTGGCACCGTTGGCATAGTAGAGATTGTAGGCGAACACGTTGCCAGTGCCGAATTCCTTCTGCGCGTCGCTGGCGGTGTCGCTGCCAGGATAGTGAACGACGATCTGCTTGGTGCTGCTGTTGGCCCAGATGATGTTGTTCTTGAAGATGTTGTTCTTGGCATAGAACTGGAACTGAATCTGTCCGCACCAGCTGGAGGTAGTGTCGTTCTGGTAGATCGTGTTGTTCATGATGCTGCAGTTCTCAGTCGAACCGCGCTGTTCATCATAGCCGCCGAGTGTGATGCCAGCCAAGTGGTTGTGACGGATGAGGTTGTCACGAACGGTGATCAGGTCGGTCTTGCCATCGGCCCACTCACTGGCGAGTTCGATGCCATAGTTGCAGCCCATGATGTGGTTGCGCTCGATCACCACGTTCGTGCCGCCGTCTACGTAGATGCCGGCAGCGGCGAGAGCGCCACCACCGCTGCTGAAGCTGCCACCGTAAGCAGGGTTGGTCGAGGAGTCGATGTTGTAAACCGTGTTGGCGACGATGTAGCCATTGCGAGCGCGGTCGAGGCTCTTGTTGCTGTTGGTGCCTTCAAATCCAATCACATCAATGCCGATGTTGTTGCAGTCGTGGATACTGTTCTTCGTGATGGTGAAGTTGGTTACGTTGCCATTGATTGCGATAGCTTCGCTGGCTCCGAGTCTCAGAAATGAGACCTCATTCGCATCAATAACGAGTCCATCGACCGCAGTTGCCGAGGTGCCATAGACAGCGATCCCGTGCGCGTTCGCATCGAAGTTTCCTTCCACCGAGTTGTTCTGCTCGATGTGGTGGATCTTGTTGCCGATGAGCTTCACGCCCTTGCAAGCACCGTCCACGAGAATGCCCACAGGCACCCGAGTTTCGTCAGCCGTGCGGAAATTGCGAAGCTCGAATCCCTTGACCGTCACATAAGAGCGGCTGGGAATGCGAATCATGGCGCTGAGGTCGCTGCCGGGTGTCACTCCGGTAAGGTCGATCACCGGCTTCTCGCTTTTGTAGTTTGCGAAAGTGATCGGAGCCGTGGCCGTGCCATTCACATTGATCTGCACCTTCTCTTTATAGATGCCTGCGCGGACAAAAACATTGTCTCCAGCCTTGGCGGAGTTGGCAGCCTTTTGGATCGTCTTCCAAGGAGCAGCCAGCGTGCCCGGGTTGGTGTCACGTCCGGTTGGGCTGACGAAGCGATCAGTTGCCAGGGCGCTTGAAGCCGCAAGTGAGGCAAGGAGGATGATCGGTGTGCTTGGTTTCATTGTTATTGTTTTCGTTAATTATGGAAATAATAACAGTTCGCCAAATCTTGATCAACCACGTTTTCTCAAATTTTCATATATTATTATTTAGGAGAGGTTGAATACCGGCGTTTTTTATCAGTTGTGATAATTAACAAGGGTGAATAGTGAACCTTGGTCGTCCTCAAGTCTGGCTGGCCAAGTCGGCTGCTGGCCTCTATTCATCTCGCCATGTGCGCTCTCCGATCTCGGCTTCGTCCACGCCATTGGCTGATCTTGGCACTATCAGTCCTGGGTCTAGCGTCCTGCCGCACGCTGAAGTTCTACGCCCAGGCCGCGCGCGGACAGTGGGAGATCGTTCACAAAGCCCGCCCAATCCCGGACGTCCTAGCCGACCCATCCACCAAAGCGGACCTCCGCACCCGATTGGCCCTGGTCCAGGCGCTCCGGGACTATGCTCGAAAGGAACTCCACCTTCCGGCCGAAAAGCAGTTCAGAGACTACGCCGACCTGAACCGGCGCTACGTCGTGTGGGTGGTTTTTGCCGCTCCGGAGTTCGATACGGAAGCCCATACCTGGTGGTATCCTCTCGTGGGCACTCTCAAATACCGGGGCTTTTTCACCGAAAGAGCGGCCCAGGAAGAGGCTGACAAACTCAAGGCCCAAGGCCTCGATGTTTATGTGGGGGGCACGGAGGCCTACTCCACCCTCGGCTGGTTCGCCGATCCGGTCCTCAATACCTTCATTCATCGAAACGAGGCTGAACTCGCGGAACTCATCTTCCACGAACTGACCCATGCCCGTCTGTTTCTACCCGGTGACACCGACTTTAATGAAGCCCTAGCCACAGCAGTGGCCGAGGCCAGTGTGAGACGGTGGCTCACAAGCCGTGGCGAGACAGCCAAGCTCACGGCCTACGAGCAGAACCTCGCGAAGGACCGCCAGATCATCCACCTGCTGCTCGATACCCAGTCACAACTGAAAACCGCGTATGCAAGCGGCGTGGATCTGCCACGCTCGAAGGCGAGCATCTTCCAGGACATGGAGAAACGCTATGCCGCCATCCGTCAGCAATGGCGAGGGGACTCACGCTATGACCGCTTCTTCGCCAAGCCGATGAACAACGCCCGACTCAACACGGTGGCCACTTACTATGATCTGCTCCCGGCCTTTGAACGCCTGCTCAAGGAATGCCATGGCGACCTGGAGAAGTTCTTCGCCGTGCTCAAAGCAACAAATTCACTGAGCAAGCACGAGCGACGCAAACGGCTGACGGAAGGAACGCTTTGATGAACTCCTAGTGCCAAAGATTCGAGGCTGGACAGGCAGTGACGTTCCTCGCACGATCATCGCCTTCTCATGAAATGCATCGTCCTCCTGCTTGCCATCCTTCCCCTCACCTTGCTGGCACGCGACTTGCCGCCGCAAATCGCCCCCGCTCTCCAACAGTTCGTTGATGACCATACCATCGCTGGCGCAGTCACTCTCGTGGTAGGCAAAGAGGGCGTGAAAAGCCTCGAGAGTGTCGGCTTGCGCGACCTGTCCACCAAGGAGCCCATGCCCAAGGACGCTATGTTCTGGATCGCTTCCATGACCAAACCGATGACGTCGATGGCGCTCATGATGCTGGTCGAAGAAGGGAAGCTGAGCATTGACGATCCGGTCGAGAAGCACCTGCCCGAATTCAAAGGCCAGATGCTCGCCGTCGAGAAGACTCCAGATCATACGATGCTGAAAAAGCCCTCACGACCGATCACCATCAAAGACCTGCTCACCCACACAAGCGGCCTCATCGGCAAGTCTCCACTCGAAGCCAGCGCCTTGGACAAACTCACTCTGCGAGAAGCCGTGCTCACCTATGCACTCTCGCCGCTCACCTTTGAGCCGGGCAGCAAGTGGTCGTATTGCAACCCCGGCATCAACACGCTCGGCCGCCTCGTCGAAGTCGCGAGCGGCAAGGCCTTCGAAGCCTTCATGCAGGAGCGTCTCTTCACCCCTCTGGGCATGAAGGACACCACCTTCTGGCCGGACAAAGAACAGCTTGGCCGTCTCGCCACCTCCTACAAACCCAAAGCTGACAACACCGGCCTCGAAGCCACCACCGTCAGTTATCTCAGCCCCGTGCTTGGCGATCACAAGCGCATGCCCATGCCTGCGGGCGGGCTCTTCTCCTGCGCCCGCGACCTCGCCCGCATCTACCAGATGGTGCTCAATGAAGGCACCCTTGACGGACATCGTTATCTAAAACCCGAGACCCTCAAGCTCATGACCACCAACCAACTCGGCGACCTGCCCAAGGTGAGTTTTGCCGATGGCATGCAGATGGGACTCGGCTTTCACCTCGTGGGAACGCCCCAAGGCGTCACTGAATCGCTCAGCCCCGGGAGCTTCGGTCATGGCGGCGCTTACGGCACTCAAGCCTGGATCGACCCTTCACGCGGTCTCGCCATTGTCTTGCTGATCCAGCGTGCAGGCCTTCCAAACTCGGATCAAAGCGAAATGCGCCGCGTGCTGCAAAAGACGGCCATCGAGCGCTTCGCCAAGTAGCCCCATCGCTTGTCCGCACACGTGTTGGTTGCGAGACCGCACACCCTGGAATCGTCTTCACCACCCTCATGCGCCTCTGCCTTCCTCTCTTCATCGTCACCGTCATCTCGCACGCCGCTGATTTGTCTGGTGTGAAGATCCAGCCCGTGTCTTATCTGCCAGAAGGCCGAAAGGAGCGCGCCGACATGTATCTGCCGGAGCAGTTTCCCGATGGCAAGAAATTACCCGCCGTGCTGATCATCCACGGTGGCGGATTCACGGGAGGCAAAC
This sequence comes from Verrucomicrobiaceae bacterium, assembly GCA_016795365.1. Classification (GTDB taxonomy): domain Bacteria; phylum Verrucomicrobiota; class Verrucomicrobiia; order Verrucomicrobiales; family Verrucomicrobiaceae; genus JAEUHN01. The sequence goes on along the minus strand of JAEUHN010000017.1, from coordinate 91,014 downwards.
GCAATGCCGAACGCGAGCTGAACATCGGGAGCAATCTCGTGCGTGCTGGCTACGTCGCCATGAGCATCGACTACCTACTCGCGACGCCCGAGAAACCTTCGTGGCCGCAAAACATCCACGACTGCAAAACGGCTGTCCGCTGGCTGAGAGCGAACGCGGACACCTATCACATCGACTCCGACCATATCGGTGTAATCGGCGGCAGCGCAGGCGGCACACTCGCGGCCCTCGTCACCTTGTGCGGACCTGATGCCGGACTCGATCCCAGCGAACCCTTCGGCACTTTCTCCTGCCAGGTGCAATGCGGGATCGACCTCTATGGCCCGAGTGACTTCACGATTCGCACCAAGAGCAGCACCATGTTTGGCAAGAGCTTCGAAGAGGCACCCGCCCTCTACAAGCAAGCCAGTCCCGTCTTCCAGGCCACGAAAGGCGATCCGCCGCTCATGATCATGCACGGCACAGCCGACAAAACGGTGGACCTGGACCAGAGCCGACTCATGGCAGCAGCGTGCGAGAAGGCTGGGATCGAGCACGAACTCGTGATCATCGAGGGTGCGCCGCACACCTTTCACATGCAGCCCAAACAGAAGGATCTGCGCCCGGTGATGATCGGATTCTTCAACAAGCATTTGAAGGTTGCTGGCAAATAAGAACTCCCTTCCGACCTCACGATCGAAAGGGAGCCGTCAGAATCACTCACGCGTGCGGTTCAGTCTGGGCGGTTGCCTCCGCCATTGCCACCACTGCTACCTCCCGTGCTCGGACCCGCCAGACCGCTGCCGATGGCGCTTCGCAGCGCGTGACCATGTGGATCGCTGGTTCGGGTGCTGAGCTGGTTTCCATCCCGTCCACCACGATTCACCTGAGCGCTGCTGATGCGGCCGAAAGTCATCGTGTTTTCACCACCAGAGGTTTGTTCGCCTTCCGCTGTCTGACGCAGGAGATCGATCAGCTTCAACCCCGTAACATCAGCCACGCGAATCATCGGACCACCCATGGCGACGTCGCCATTGCCACGATCACAACTGCGCGAGCCCGTCGAGCCTGCGGATTCATGCTGCGTGACGTGACCGTGCCCGTCATTCTCCGTGACTACCACTGTGCCATCGGCAGCAACGCTCTTCGATTGGCTGCTTCCGTCGTCATTCTGTGTCACCGTTTCCGATCCGGTGAAACGGCCACGGGCATCGTAGGTGTCTGTGGTTCGCGAGACACCGGTGGACGAGGTGTGATTGTAACTGTCAGTATAGCCCACCACACGACCGTTGGTATCGTGATGTTCGGTGGTCAGATGCGTGCCATCAGTGGTGTCAGCTGCGGCATAGGTATTGCCATCATGGTTCCAAATATGAACCGTCGAGGTATTCGGTCCCCGAGTCGCAAGACCGAGGCCAAACGTGGACATCGGACCATCGTCCCTGCGAGTGCCCTGGCGACCACTGTCAGCCGAACCACGAATGTCGGTCAAACCAGCTCCGGCACCCGAGTTCCGGTCTAGCGGGTTGCGAATCTCACGGCCTGAGAACCCACCATCCGATCCGATGTCGAGGTTGGGCTTGCCAGGACCACGCGGTGCATTGCGCTGGATGGCATTTTCTCGAAGACCATCGGGAACGAGCTGGCGCAGTTGGCTGAACTCCCGGACGCGATTCGCCATCGAAAAGCCCTCGCGCAGGGCCGCACCATTCTGACCTCCCAGTCGCTGGTTAGTTCCGGCTGGCAACCCTCCGCGTGCCACTGCGCCTGGCTTGGTTTCGATCCGAGCGCGAGTGGAGGGCGAGATCTGGTTCAACACCCGTCCAGCCGGTGGACGAATGGCACCAGTCGCCTTGGGCGGGATTGGAGCTATCGACGGGCGAGGGGCGCTGAGTGGCGGCATCTTGGCAGAGGGTCTCACCAACATGTTCGGCCGCACCGAAGGTGCCGCAGGCTGAGCGGCTGGGGCGAATGGAACACTCGTGCTGAGAGCGAGGAGGATGAAGATGTTCGTTTTCATGGGATGACTTGGCTTGGAGTTTCGTGATGTGCTAGCGACCATCATCATGATGAGCCGCGTCATCCCCTGTCTGGCGGCCACGCTTGATCGCGTTACAGCCAATCCGAAACTTTTTCACCAAGCCGCTCCCGGCCCTGATTTACCGGCTGCTCAGCGCCGTGCGCAGAGCATCGATCTCCGCTTGGACAGCTTCATCCGTCGGATTTGCCAGCGTATCAGCCACGGCATTCCGCAGCACTTCGGCAAAGCGCTTCCGCAGCCGGTGCAAGGTCACGCGCAAAGCTTCGGCAGAGATGTGCAAGGTCTTTGCCGCGTCTTCATACGATGGCGCGGCGGCTCCACCGATCGGTGCGAGCAAGGGGCGCAGCACCGCGAAGGCATCGCCTTTGCCCGCTGCCGCTTGTTCGCTGGCCAGGCGTTGCATGGCACTTTCCAGCAGCACAAGCGCACAGCTTTTCTCAAAGAAGTGCTCGGGCGTTTCGTGATCGCCAGCACTGGGATCGAAGTCCTCTTCGTCACGCATCACATCGAGCGATAGCAGTTCCTTGCCACCGCCACGCTTCTCCGCCATGCCCTTGCGCCACTCACCACGTTGCCAGCGTTGCAAAGCTCCAAGCAGAAAACTCCGCATCCGCCCGCTGCCTTCAGCCGCCTTGGCAAACAAATCTTCGTCGAGCAATGAAACGAAGAAGCCCTGCGTCGCATCTTGAGCATCGGCACTCGGCAGCCCTCGCCGCCGGAGGAAGCCATAGATGGGACGCCAGTAGAGCGTGCAAAGTTCCTCGACGGCAGCGCGACGCTTAGCAGGGTCAGCAGCAGCGCGTGCCCCGGAGACGAGGCTCCAGCGAGTCACAGGGAAGGGTGCATCACTTGAGGAGATCATGACGACACAAGCATAACCCTGGCATCCCCTTGGACAATCATAGGTTGAAGTCCGGTGCATTGACCCTTGCGCGGCAAAGGCGAAGTCCATAGGCTTCCAGCGAACCTCAACACTGCCTGCCCATGACAACGCTTATCATTGGTCTGTTGACGCCTGTGCTCATCGTGGGCGCGATCATCATCATCTTCGTCCGACGTGGACTTCAGATCAAAGAACTGTGCGATCATGGCATCGAGACCACCGGGCGTGTCGAAGGCAAGCGGACGGTCAAACCTTCAAACTCCGGCGCTCGCCAGAAGAAGCTTGAGTATCGATACACCGACAGTGCCGGAGCCACACATAGCCACACATCCGTGGTGCCGATCGACATCTACGACCGCTACGACGAAGGCAGCCCCATTGAGATCGTCTATTCGTCAAAACACCCGGACATCAGTGCCCCGCGCTACCTCATCGACCAAGCCCGCCAGGCTATGCGAAAGCCATGAAGCCGGGCTTTTTGAAAATTCTTTGTAACACCCGCCAACGCAGCGCCAGAAACCCCGACGAGCACCCATCGCTCCTCGAACTTCAAACACACGGAACACCATGAAAACAAAGCACTTCATCGTCAGCCTCCTTGCCCTGGCCGGCAGCACCTTCGCACAAAAAGTAGCGCCCACCGCCGACGCACCGAACACCAAGGACTACCCCGGAATGCCTCGCTACGAGGGCAGCACCATCGTGCTCCAGTCCTCGCAAAAGTATGGCGAACTCGGCCTTCAAATCGGCGGACTCAGTTCACCCGCATCCACGGATCCCAAGGAAGTGCGCAAGGTGGAAGGCCGCACGCATCGCACCACCTATGTGCTGCTCAACCTCGCCAAAGGCAAGCGCAGCACGCTCGAGATCGCGCGCAACTACGAGCAGGCCTTTAAAGAGGTCGGCTTCACCTCGATCTGGTCCGGTGGTCAGGTGGAGATTCGCAATGGCCCGCCCAAGGCCTACTACGGCATCCCGGAGCTTGATCACCAGCTGCTCACCACGGGCGTGAAGGATCGCCGCTACTTCTGCATGGAGAAGGGCGGCCTGTTTGCCGCCATCTTCATCACTGCGCGTTCCTGGGATCACGTGATCAGCGAGAAGTCCGAGGTGAATCCGTGGAAGCAGAACGTCACGCTCCCCGAAGACTCTGTCCTCATCCAGGTGGACTATGTGGACACGCGCCCGATGGAAGAAAAGATGGTGATGGTCTCCGCTGCCGAGATGCAGAAGTCGATCACCGCCAGCGGCAAGGTCGCGATCTACGGCATCCTCTTTGATTTCAACAAAGCGGACATCAAGCCCGAGTCGGCCCCCACGCTGACGGAGATGGCGACGCTGCTGAAGAACGAGCCGAACCTGAAAGTGCTCGTCGTCGGCCATACGGACAACGTCGGCACCTTCGAGTTTAATGAGGACCTCTCAAAGCGCCGTGCTCAAGCCGTGGTCGCTGAACTCGCCAGCAAGCATGGCATCGACCCGTCGCGCCTCACGCCACTGGGCGCCTCGTTCATGGCGCCAGTCACAACGAACAGCACCGACGAGGGCCGCGCTCTGAACCGCCGTGTGGAGTTGGTCGCGAGATAAATGACGAACCTCGAATGACCAAGGCCGAAGGGCACGGAGTCATTCGGTGGGCGTTTCCTCCATTCATCATTCGTCATTCTGATTTCGTCATTCAGGCCATGCCTTCCACCGATCCATCTCTCATCGCGGGTCTCGATCCCGCCGCGCTCTTCGGATTGAGCGCCGACGAGCCCAGCGCTCCTGGTTTGTGGCAGCCACCGAGTGTCGAAGAAGCCGCGAAGCTGTTCCCCACTTGGAAGGTGCTCGGCCTGCTCGGACGCGGCGGCATGGGTGCCGTGTATCACGTTCACCAGCCCGACCTCGATCGCGAAGTCGCAGTCAAATTGCTGCCCATCGAAGCGAGCCGCGATGAACGCCAAGTGGAGCGCTTCCGCCGCGAGGCACGCACCTTGGCCAAGCTGAAGCACCCCGGCATCGTCGCCCTGCACGAGGCCGGCACCACGCCCGCCGGTCACTTCTTTTTCGTGATGGAATACATCAACGGCCATCCGCTCAGCGAACTCATCGCGAAGGGCAAGGTGGATGTGCTACGTGCGATCGACATCGTGCGCCAGGTGTGTGATGCGCTCGCTTATGCACACGCGCAGGGCATCGTGCATCGCGACATCAAACCCTCGAACATCCTGATCGACCAAGATGGTCATGCCCGCGTCGCTGACTTCGGACTCGCTCGATGGGACAAGCCGGACGCCTCGGGCGCCCTCGAACTCTCGCAGACCGGCGTGTTCATGGGCACCCCTGCCTACACCGCGCCCGAGCAGGCTCGCGATGCTGCGCACGCCGATCATCGCGCAGATCTCTACAGTCTGGGCGTGCTGCTGTATGAGATGCTCACCGGCGAGCTGCCACGCGGTGTCTTTCAGCCGCCGTCACGGAAAGCCGGCACCGATGCCCGTCTCGACAACGTCGTGCAACGCGCGCTTCAAGAGCGTCCCGAAGATCGCTATCAAGCCGCGAGCGAGTTGAAGAACGACGTCACAGGCGTGCGCCCCGCGTCAGAGAACATCCCGTCATCCGCCAAGCGCTCCCCCTGGGCTGCCATGGGCGTTGCGGCACTCGTTTTGGTTGCAGTTCTTCTGTTCGGCTGCTGGCTGATCATCCGCAATGTTTTTGAAACGCTCGACCCACGCTCCACCATGGCAAGCCTTAGCACTTCGGGCACCTCATCCATCGTCGTGAAATCCCGCGTGCCCGAATCGCCTCCGATCATCATGTCGCCAACTCCAAGCCCCACAGAGAACCAGTCTTCTACAGTCACTCCCGCAAACGTAACCCCGACGATCAAGCTCGCCCCTCCCGTCAATCCCACGCCTTCTGCTGAATCAGCCAAGCCATCACCCCCACCCGCGTCGCCGAACGCGACTGCGAAAGTCTGGTCGATCAATTCCTTGCCGCCAGCACTCTCGCCACCTGCGGCGGTGATGAAACTCGCTTGGAAGGACTGCGTGCTGTCTCAGGACGGTGGGGCTGTGCTCGTCGATGACCAGAGCGTGTTTGCCTGGCATCGTTCCCTCGACGGCGTTCACAGGGTCAAGGTGCCCGGTGAGTTGGTATGGCTGGGCTGCAATCGTGACTCGGTCGCGATGCTTGATCGAACCGGCCAGGTATGGACCATGCAGTTTAACTCGACGAGTTCACCAGTCGTCCGCCGCACTCAGGTCGTCAGCATTGTCAGCTCGGCTGGTGCCAGCGTCGCACTGGTGATGGCCGATCATCAGGCGTGGTTGTCATCACTGCAGATGTCCAAGCCTGACACGGCGCTTCCTTTCCAAGCAGGCATGAGGCTCGCCATTGCGACGGATGGAAAAGTCTTCGGTCTCGATGCCAACGGTGTGCTTCTAGGCCTCACGGTCGGCAGCCAACAATTCACCCGTCAGTCCGGCCACACGAATCTCCGGAAGCTGGCCGCCTGGGGTCCGGGCGTGCTCCTCATTACTGCGGACGAACGCGTCGAAGGATTCGATCTTAAAGAGCCCGTGCCATCGCTCCAAGGGATCACCGAGATCATCACGGGCGATGGTTTCGCGATCGCTCGCGACTGGAAGAACAAGCTCACGATCTGGGGCTCCGCCGTTCCCGACTCACCCCAGCGCATGAGCATGCCCCCGGGCACCACGCACCTCACCGCGAGTCCGCTCGGGTTGATCGCCGCGTGGTGATGCCGCTTGCCTTGCCGACTAGCCCAAGCCCACCGCGTCGCGCACGCGTGCAAGCGTCTTGCGAGCAACCGCACGAGCCTTCTCAGCGCCCTCGGCAAGCACCCGATCCACATACTTCGGATCGGCCACGATCTCGGCGCGCTTCTCGCGGAAGGGCGCAAAATAATCGCTCACCGCCGCGAGCAGGCGCTTCTTGAAGTCGCCGTAGCCCACACCACCTCGCTCGTGATCGGCCACCATGGCAGCGTAGTCGGCCTCATTGGCGACCAGTTTGTAGAGCGCTAGGATACTGCTGCCTTCTGTCGCCTTTGGAGCCTCGACCGGCGTGCTGTCCGTCTTGATGCCCATGATCTTTTTCTTCAGCGCGGGTGCTTCCTCGAAGAGCTGGATCGTGTTGTCGTAGCTCTTGCTCATCTTCTGGCCATCAAGCCCCGGCACCACCGCTGTCTCTTCTTTGATGCGCGGATTGGGCAGCTTGAAGAGGCCTTCGCCAAAGGTCTCATTCATCTTGATCGCGATGTCGCGCGTCACCTCGACGTGCTGTTTCTGATCACGTCCCACTGGCACCACATCGGCGTCGTAGATGAGAATGTCCGCCGCCATCAGCACCGGATAAGCGAAGAGACCATGCGAAGGCTTGATGCCATTGGCCACCTTGTCCTTGTAGCTGTGGCAACGCTCCAGCAAGCCCATCGGCGTCACCGTGCTGAGGATCCACGACAGCTCGCAGTGCTCCGGCACATCGCTCTGGCGGAAGAATACGCACTTGCTCGGATCGAGCCCGCACGCGAGGAAGTCGATGGCCAGATTGCGAACGTGATCGCGCAGCAACTTGCCGTCGTGAATGCTCGTCAACGAGTGGTAGTCCGCGATGAAGTAATACGCATCGCCCTCGGTCTGCAGCTTGAGCGCCGCCTCCATCATGCCGAAGTAATTGCCGATGTGCAGTCTGCCGCTGGGTTGAAGGCCGGAAAGGATTCTCATAAGTCGAAGTGCGGCTTTCTCTTCGCGGTTCTCGCCGAGGCGTCAACGTCGAAGTGTGCGCAATCAAGCCGTGGGCGACGGCGAGCTTCGATTCAACCACGGCAGCGCGACCACCGATCCCACGATGATGGCCGCCCCCAGGTAGAAGCCGGTGCTCATGTGCTCTGACTGACCAAAGATCACCGCGGCAAGCACGATGCCGTAAACTGGCTCCAGATTGTAAACCACGTTGACCGTGAAGATGGACAGGTGACGCAGCACCACAATGTAACCCGCGTAGGCTGCTACCGTGCAGACCTGGGAAAGCACCAGCAGCCATAGCAAGTCGATACCGCCCGGCACCATCGGCAGCCAATGACCCGAGACGAATGGCAACATGCACCAGCAGGCGGCGCAAGCTCCGCACATCTGCCAGAAGCAAAGCACAGCGAACGGATGACGATGCGTAAGTTGCTTGTTACCCAACGCAAACACCGTGGCCAGCGCTGCGGAGACGAGGGCCACAGTGAAGCCAAGCCAGTAGCGCAGCTCCACTTTGTAGATCAGCGACACTGCGCCCATGATGATCAAACCGATGAGCACCTCCGCCTTCTTCCAGCGGCGCGTGCCATTGACCAGCGGCTCCACCAGCGAGCAAAAGATCAGGATGGCAGGCATCGCCGCCAACGTGACGGAGGCCGTGGCCAGCCGGGAAGACAGGAAAAACAGCAGCCAATGCCATCCCATGAACCAACCGATGATGAGCAGATGCCAGCGCTCCTTGGGCGTCACCTTCAAGGGCAGCCGCATCAGCTTGGCAACGATGGCAAAACCGATCGCTGCAAGGCCCGTGCGCCACACGGTCACATCCGTGGCCGGCAAGGTGATCAACTTTCCCAAAATGGCCGTCAGGCTCCAGGCGATGATGACGAGGTGGAGCAAGAGAACGGGTGGCATGTGCGGGCAGGCAGAAAGTCGGAAACTGAAGATGTTGAGACGTGACGAAGAGCGGAGCCAGTTCAATCGTAAGCTCTCCGAACTTCACCTTCCTTTTTCCGATTTCCACAGCCCATGAAACTCGCCCTCGCTTTCTCTCTCGCGCTTGCCTCCTCGGTTTTTGCCCAGCAAAACTGGCCACAATGGCGCGGACCCGACGGCCAGGGCCATGCGGCTGCCAAAGACGTGCCGCTGAAGTGGAGTGAGACCGAGAACGTGAAGTGGCGGCGCGAGGTGCCTGGACGCGGCTATTCATCGCCTGTCATCTGGGGCAATCAAGTATGGGTGACCTCCGCCGTTGAAAAGGCTGCGTCCGAAGAAGAGAAAGCCAAGCGTCTCAAGGCGAACACAGGGGACCAGCCGGTGACCGTGCTGGAATCCGTGAGCCTGCGCGCGATCTGTCTGGATCGTGACAGTGGCGAGATCATCAGCGACAACGAATTGCTCAACGTTAAAGAGCCTCAATGGGTTCATCAGCTCAACAGCTACGCCTCCCCCACCCCCGTGCTCGAAGAAGGCCGGCTGTATGCCCACTTCGGAGCCTTCGGCACGGCCTGCATCGATACCCTGAGCGGCAGCGTCTTGTGGCGGAATCAGGAGACTCAAATCATGCACGAGAACGGCCCTGGTAGCACGCCGGTGATCTGGAAGGACAAGCTGATCTTCCACTGCGACGGCAGTGACAAGCAATTCGTCTGCGCGCTGGACAAGACCACCGGCAAGATCGTGTGGACGACGAATCGCAGTGGCGAGATGCACGCCAATCCTCAGCAAAAGAAGGCCTATGGCACGCCGCTGATCGTGGACATGAATGGCCAGCCCACCGCTGTGAGCACCGGGGCCGACTGGATCTACGGCTACGATCCCGCGACAGGGAAGGAGTTGTGGAAGGTGCCGTATGGTCAGCTCGGCTTCAGCATGTCACCACGGCCCGTCGCTGGACTGGGCATGATTTTCTTCAGCACCTCGTTCGGCAAACCGGAAGTCTTTGGCCTCAAGTATGAAGGGCTCAAGGTGCCAGAGGTAGTCTGGCACAACTCGAAAAACGGACCCAACATCCCCAGCCCGCTCCTGGTCGGCGAAGAACTCTACACCATCAGCGATGGCGGCATCTTCAGCTGCGTCGATGCGCGCACGGGCAAGGAGCACTACCGCGAACGCGTGGGTGGCAAGTTCACCTCGTCGCCCTTGTTCGCCGATGAACGCATCTACGTGTGCAGCCGCGAGGGCGTCACGACCGTGCTGAAGCCGGGCACCAAGTTCGAAGTGCTCGCGCAGAACAAGCTCGACAGCGCCATCATGAGCAGTCCGGCAGCACTCGACGGCGCACTCTTCGTGCGCACGGAGAAGTCGATGTATCGCCTCGGCGGGAAATGATCCGGGACTAGTGCCTTGTGACCTGCACAATGCCTGAGCCCACCTTCGCAGGTGAAGCTCCCGTGGCCTTCGCATCCTTCTGCATCGTGGCGATGAGCTGACCGTAGGGCACGCCGAGCGTGAGGTTCGCCGCGATTACTCCCGCGACCACCGCCGATGCTTGCGAGGTGCCGCTCACGCTTGCCATCTTGTCCGTATCCCAAGCCGTAGGCAGGCTCACACCATAGGCAGCGAAGTCGAGGTTGGTGCCCGAGTTCGAAAACGACGCCTGCTTCCCCTGCGCATCCACCGCCCCGGCGCTGATCACCGAAGGGATCGCCGCCGGATAGGCCAGCTCGGTGTAGCCATCATTCCCCGCAGCGGCCACGATGAAGACATTCTTTTGCGCCGCATACGCCACCGCCTGCCGCAGCGCGAGGCTGTCATCGTAACTGCCCATGCTGATGTTCACGATCTGCGCACCGCGATTGACCGCCTCGATGATCCCCTGGGCCAGCACGCTGGACACGCTGTAGCCTTTGTCATTCGCCACGCGAATGTCGAGGATGTGGGCACCTGGGGCTACACCGGGCACGCGGTCGTCATTGCCAACGATCAATGAGGCGACGCTGGTGCCATGCGAGTGCATCGGCGTGCCATCGTTGACCAAGTCCACGTGCGTCACCTGGCCCTCCGCGAAGGTCGGATGATTCTTCACGCCGGTGTCCAGCACCGCGACGGTGATGCCTTTGCCCCACGTCGTTCGGTCACCCGAGGCGTTGAGGGATTGAAGCAGTTGATCGCCCACCGGAGCGGTGCCGCCTTGATTGGTCGGATCGCTTTTGGGGAGCTTCGGCACTGCGGCCCAGTAGTTGGCATCGAGCCCTGGTGCATTGGCTCCGGCACTGGCGAGATAGTCACGCACCTGGCTGATCTTCTCGTAGCCCACTCGCGCCGTGTTCAATGCATCAATCGTGCCGATCAACTTCAGCCCATACTTCGATGCCTGCCGAAGGAACATCGCCAGCTCGCCCTTGGTCCGGAAGGAGAGCAGGGCCTCGTTAGGCACCGCATTGGGATTCTCCAGCAACTTCTTCGCCTGCGCCATGATCGGATCTTCAGCGGGTGCCTCCACTACACGCTCCTCGCGACGCTGGGACGAAGGCTCCTCCTTGACCTCCACGGGTTCCAGTGGTCGCTCATTCGGCGTAGACGCGGTCACCTTGGGCAGGGAGACCTCCGGCTTGCTCAGGCCCTGAATGCTGCTCCACGCCAAATACGCTGCAAACGCGACCACCACCACAGAGGCGGACACGAGCAGGTTGTTGTAGGAGCGTTCGTCGGACATCGGAATCAAAGTCTAACACAGTAACGACAGCCGTGTCTCGACCAGTCTGCACGAATCGCATTACCACTGTGTCAGGCTACTGAAGCCACTGATACGTGACCTTGATCGAGCCCGCCTTGACCGGCAGCACCAGGTTGGTTCCAGCCAGCGTGGCCCCCGGAGCCATGATGCGGAAACGATTTTCGAAACCCTGCCCGCTGAGATCGAAACGACCCGCATCCACGATGAACCCGCCGTCTTTGGCTTCAATCTTGGCCCCTTGGGCAAGGCGGAACCAAGCATTCTCCGGCACCTGACCTTGAATCGTCAGCGTGCGAATGAGCTTCCCGTCCGCCTTCGTGCCCAGGCCCTCGACCTCGAACTGGTCCTGCACCTTGAGCCCCTGCCACTCATAGCTGAATACCGGCTGGCGCCTGGCATCCAGGCTGTAGCCTTTCCATTGATAATCAGCAGTCCGCGTCTTCGGATCCACCTTGGGCCAGTCGGCACTTGGCGACGAGGCAACGAAGAAGGGCAGGCTGCCCTCGGGCGCTGGCTGGAGCACATCGAACCCCAAGGGTGGCTGATAGCCACCGCCACGATCATTCCAGTGCCGCGCCGCATCCATGAACGCACCGCGCCACACGAGTGCGAGGTTCATCGTCTCCGCACTCCACGCGATGTTGAACCCTCCAGGATAGCCCACGCCAATGCCTCGCGTGCCCGCACCTTGAATGAAGTTGCGATAGATCACAGGCTCGTCCTTCACGATGAGCGGCATGCCGGTGAAGCGATTCTCCTTGGGCTTGGCACCCGCACGCCAGTTCGGATGCAGCCAGGTCGAAAGCGGTGTGATGTCGAACTTCGTGCCCTTCCACGCTGCGTAGAGTTCGATGTTCCCGGCGGCCTGGAAGTATTCGAGCCGGAACTCGTGATCGCCTTTCTCCAACTGCACCGATCCTTCCTTGATCGGATTCGCTGGATGGATGCCATCATACTCCACCACCATCTTGCCATCGATCAGGATACGTCCGCCATCATCGCTGGCGAGGTAGAAGCGATAGGCCCCCTTGTTCGGAGCCGTCAGCTTGCCGGTGAAGACCACGCCGAACTCGTTTTTGTAGTCGTCGAGTTTGATCTGGATCTTGTTGTCCGGCACGCTGCCTTCGCGGTGAGGCGTGAGCTTGGAAAAATCCGGGAGCTGCTTCCACGAGCCGAGGTAGAGCTTGAACGAGAGATCCTTCAAGCCCTCGCCACGTGGGAAGACGCGCAGGCTGCCCTTCATCGTCAGCGCATGACCGGGGAAGGTGCAGACAAACGGATACACGCCCGGCTTCGATGGCGCGGTGAATTCGAGCACCTGCTTCTCATGCGGGTTGAGCAGCTTGCTGTGCAACCAGATGCGTTGGTCATCAGGCAGCCAGTTACGCTTCAGCGCTTCCTCGGGCTTTTCCATCTGCTTCATCGCCATCGCCGCCGTGTCGGTGCCGGGCTGGCAGAAGACGATGTTGTGGGGAAGATCATCACCGTTCTCAAAGGTGAGCTTCACAGGCGTGCCTGGCTCCACCACCAGCTCGGTGACATCATACTTCATCTGCGCTGTCATCGTCTTGATGTTGAAGATCGCAGGCTCGACGGCTGATGCGAAACCAGCAGCGAGGAACAGGAATAGAGAAGTCAGAAGTCGCACGGGAATGAGATGGGTGAGGAGGTCGCAGCCATACGGAGGCGACGATACCTTTTCGAGCGAAATCCTCCGGGAGACCAAACCGCATTCAACCTGAATGCCCGAGCTAAAACCGGACGTATTCGGGCAAACCAGTCGCCGCCATGAACCTGATCACCCGTCGTCACTTCTTCACTCAAGCAGGCTTCGCTTGCGCCAGTCTAAGTCGTGCCGTCAGCACTGACGACAAGATCAACCTCGCTTTCGTCGGCCCGGGCGGCATGGGCACGAATCACATCAAGACGATGTGCAAACGCACCGACGTGATCTTCTCGTATGTCTGCGATGCCGACTCGAAGCGTGCCGCGACCGCAGCGAAGTTGATCCAGGAACTCACCGGCCAGTCACCCAAGATCGTCAGCGACATGCGGCGAGTGTTTGAAGACAAAGCCGTGCAGGCTGTGTTGATGGCGACACCCGACCACTGGCACGCGCCGGGAGCAATCCTCGCTGCGAATGCAGGCAAGCATGTGTATGTCGAGAAGCCCTGCTCACACAACCTGCACGAAGGGCGGCTCATGATTGAGGCCGCTGCCAGGAACAAGGTCGCCATGCAAGTCGGCACACAGAGCCGCAGCACCGGGCACATCATGCAGATCATCGAGAAGCTGCGCAGCGGCATTATTGGAGACGTGCTCGTCGCCAAGGCCTGGAACAGTCAGCGTCGCGCCAATCAAGGCCACAAGCCCACGAGCGAACCACCCGCCGAACTCGACTACGATCTCTGGCTTGGCCCCGTGCCGAAGGTGCCGTTCAAGAGCACGTATCATCCCGGTGCCTGGCGTTGGTTCCATCACTTCGGCGCTGGCGACTTCGGCAACGATGGCGTGCATGACATCGACATCGCGCGCTGGGGACTCGGTGTGGACCAGCATCCGAATCGCGTCATTGGCCAGGGCAGCAAGCTCTTCTTCGATGATGACCAGGAGTGGCCTGACACGCTGTATTGCGCCTTCGAATACGACAACGCAGGCGGCAAGACACGCCAGCTTGTTTATGAGCAGCGCGACTGGTCACCCTATGTGCAGGAGGGTCACGAGAATGGCTGTGCGTGGTATGGCACCAAAGGCATGATTGTGGGAGGCAAGGCGAAGGGCTGGCAGGTCTTTGGCGAGCGCAACAAGCTCATCGAAGACATCAAACCACCCTCGGGACCCGATCTCGCCGCGCATCATGCGAACTTCTTCGATGCCATCCGCACCGGAGCCAAGCTGAACGCCGACATTACCATCAACCATCTCTCGACCTCGCTCTGCCACCTGGGCAACATCGCCGCCCGCACACGTCGGTCACTGGTCTTCGATCCGGTCGCCGAGCAATTCATTGGCGACGCCGACACCTCGAAGCTGCTGCGCCGCGAGTATCGCGATCACTGGGCCACCCCCGTGGGTTGAGCCACTCACGGCACCACGGTCTGCAAAGCAGGGCTGGACAGCGTGATCGTTGATCCCGCTTCCTCGTGAGCATGCACGGTCACGTAGTTCACCGTCTTGGTCCCGGCTGGCACTGTGACGTCCGCTTCATAAGTAGCCGTGCCCGTCTTCGTCATCGGCACCGACGACCACGCATCATACTCCATCTGCATCGAGTAATCAGGATGACGATCAAGCGCCGTCCACAGCTCGTTCTTCTGCGGCTCGCTGCCATCGGGGAAGGTCGCGGTCACATGCAGCGAGCGCTTCGACTCGCTCCATTGGGTGACGATCTTGGGCGGAGCGACCATGCGACGTGTGGCAAAGAAGTGATGCATGGCAAAGGCGTAGAGGTTCTCATCCACCTCGGGCAGACCACCGACTTGCGTGGTGAAACCCGTCTCCTTCGCACCGCCATGCTGGCCGCCAGGGACGACGTAGATCGGGAGGTCCGGGAACTTCTGACCGAGTTCGATCAGCCCCGGACCCACGTTGTCATTGGAGCCCTGGTTGTAGAAAACCTCGAGCCCGCGCTGCTTCAAGGCGGGCCAGTAGTTCGTCGTGCGGCACACCTCCCAGGCACCCGTGCACATCGCCTTCATCTCTGCTTCGCTCCAACCTGCGGCCTTCGCAGCCGCGAGGTCGATGCGCTCATCCGCTCGGATCTTCTCACGAGCAAGCAGCGGCTCCGCCGCCGTTATGGGTGCTCCGGGAATCTTACCCGCCCTCAGATCCACGATGAACTGCTCGTTCATTTTTGTGATCTCCTCCGGCATCATGCCATGCACATACGGCCCGCCCGGCGGATCAATGATCGGTGCCACCACCGGCAGGATCGCCGTCACACGCTCATCGTGAATGCCCGCTGCTGCCGTCGCCACACCACGCTTCGAGCCGCCCGTGACCAGCACCTTCTCAAGTTGAAACACATCCTTCTCCGCCACCGCCGCCGTGATCGCGCGCATGTCGCTCATGCCCCAGATCCATGCGGGTGTGTAGCGCGCATCCTTGGTCTTCAGCATGTGCTCCTTCATGCCCGACATCAGCAACGGCGCAGGCTCCATCGCATCAATCGTGCTCATTCCGATCAGCACCACGCCCACGCCTTTCTCTTTCAGAAGCCTCAGCATCGCGCCCGTCGGAGCCGCAGGCTTCAAGGCGAGGCCCGCATTGCCCACGACGATCTGTTTGCACACCGCACCGCTCGCCGGCGCGTTGAACGTCACCGGCAGCCGCACTTTCTGCCCCGGCCACCATTCACAGATGGTCACCTCCACCAGCTTCTGCCGCACCGAGGGATCTTTCACCACGGGTGTCCAATCCTGAATGACTTTCGTCTCCAGCGTCGAAGTATCACGAATCGCAGCCATGTCATAGCTGCCGGTTTGAATCTCAGCACGGAGCAAACCAAGCGAGACGAAAAGAGTGAGGGCGTGGATCTTCATGAGGACTACATCTCCAAACGAAGGCAGCTGCCAGAGTCACACACCGTTCCGTCAAGCCAGCGCCACGGTGCTCGCGGTTGTGCGACCGGAGCTGCTGGCGACGGTTTTCCAGGGGCCTTGTTGGAGGACGATGTCGGGCACGAGGCTTTCCCAGCCTTGCTGGCCTTGGAGGATCATGTTGCGCACTTCGGCGCTGGTCTTGAAGAGGAAGTCCTGCTTCGGCACTTCGAGCGGGCGCACGTTGTTGGTCTCGATGAGGTATTGCAGCAGGTGCTTCTGCTCCGGGGTGACGGCGGCATCCTTGATGCCTAGCATCTGGCCGGTGACTGGGTCGCCCATTGGATACACGTAGAGGCGCACCTGGTTCTTGAAGAGGCGGCCGAAGGCTTCGAGCAGGCCGCCTTCGAGATCGGTGCACCAGCGTTCATTGAACAGCTCCTGGAACAGCGGCAGGCCCAGCACGATAGCGATGGGCATCTGCGTGTGCCGCGCGAGGTAGCCGCTGATGCGATGGAACTGCGGATAGCGTGAGATGAGCACGTTCTTGCCCAGCCCTTGCAGGACATCGGCACGCGCGAGGAACTCGGTGTCCGGCACGTCGAAGCCGGAGGCGAGCAGGTTGTGCATGGTGATCTCGAGGATCTCGATGTTGTCCTTGGCGGCATCGCCAAAGTCGGCCTGGAAGGCGGCCTGACCGCGCTCGATCATGTCGAGGTTGAGCTTCGTGATCGGATCAAAGCTGCCGCGCTTGAGGAAGACGGGCTTCTTGTGCAGCACATCGGCAGCCTGCCAGATCTCGCCATCCGCACCGAACAAGGCAGCATCAGCCAACCCAAGACGAACGAGCTTCAGCGCGACGAGGCGGTCCTGATACTCGAGCGAGGCGAAGGCGGGACCACTGAAGTCGATCATGTCGATCTCCACACGTTTGCGACTGAGGTCATCGAGCAGACTTTGCAGCAGCGAGGACATGGAATCTCGCAGGTGAAAGGCTGCGTAGATGAGGTTCACACCGAGGATGCCGAGCGCCTCGGATTGACGGGCGTTCGAATCGTCGAGCAGGCGCACATGCATCTGGATGTCGTTGCTGGGCCCATTGGGTTCGGTTTGAAATCGCATCCCGATCCAGCCGTGGCACTCCTGGGTGGTGTCGCTGTAAGCCTTGGCGCGCACGGTGTCGGCGAGTGTGAAGAAGCTCGTCGTGGCTCCGCGCTTCGTGGCGAGACGATCCACCAGCATGGGGAACTCGTGGTCCATCATCGAGCACATGCGCTGGCGTGAGACGTAGCGGCTGGCCTTGCCATAGATCTCATCGCTGATCGTCATGTCGTAGGCGGACATCGTCTTGGCGATCGTGCCGGAGGCGCCACCCGCGCGGAAGAACCAGTTGGCGATCTCCTGGCCTGCACCGATCTCGGCGAAGGTGCCGTAGATGGCCTTGGAAAGATTGATCTTCAGCGCCTTCTGGAGCGTGCCTGGGCGGTCGGTAGGGAAGTGTGACATGGCTAGGTTGGTTCCCAAATCATGGCCAGCCATGCTGATCTTGCACCTGCCAATGTTTGCCGTTTTTTCATCATCCTTTCACACGACTGAGCTTGCCAGAGCGAGGCTATCCCTACTAACCTCGCACCATGAATCAGGAGGAAATCCGCCAGCAATGGGAGAGAACAATCAAGCGTCTTGCCCGTTGGGTGAATCTCGGATGGTGGCTGGAGCGATGGCTGCCCGTGCTGATGTTCGTGTGCATTGTCGGAGGTCTGACGTGGTTCGCCCTGCGCACCCTGGCTCGACCTGAAGTGGCCTGGATGCGCGCCACCATCGCAGGCCTCGTCGTGATCGCGATGGTCATCGCCTGGATCGCAGCCCGTCGTCGATTCGAATCCACCAGCGCTGCGCGCGTTCGGCTGGAGGATGCCTGGCAGCTGCGCAGCCGTCTGTCCGCCGCATCCGCAGGCGTGGGCGAATGGCCGTCGTTCCCCGAGCAGCAACCTGCCCTGCCGATCACCTGGCAGTGGCAGCGCCCGGTGAGCGTGCTCGGTTTTTGCATCGCCATCCTCTGCCTCGGAGCCTGGATGCCCGTCCCCGCACGGCAGGCTGACAAGGCGCACGTCATTGAGAAACCCTCCGCGCTCAAGCAGGTGGAGCAATGGGTCGAGGAACTGCGCAAGGAGGAAGCCGTGAACCCGCAGAACCTCGCCGAGGTGGAGGAGAAGATGGAGGAACTGCTGCGTCGTCCGAACGAACAATGGTATGAGCACGCCAGCCTCGAAGCCGCTGATCATCTGCGCGATCAGACGGGCAAGGATCTTCAAGAGCTGGGCGCGCAGCTCGAACAGACGCAAGGCAGCCTTAGCACCCTGGCGGAACTCGGTTCCCACCTCAGCGAGGAAGCGAAGAACGGTCTGAGCAAGCAACTGGAGAACCAGCTCAAAGGCCTGCGCTCGGGCGCGATGCAGACCAGCGGCGACCTCGCGGAACAGCTCAAGAACATGGACCCCAAGGCCTGCAATGGCATGTCCAAGGAGCAGATGCAAAAGCTCGCCGAGCGCTTGAAGCAGAATGCTGAGGCACTGCGCAAGGCACTGGCGAATGCTCCTCAGTTCAGCTTCAAGGAGTGCAAGTCGTGCAACAAGCCTGGCGAAGGTGAAGGCGACAAGCCGGGCAAGGGTGGAGCCAATCGCGGGCGTGCCGATGCCGAACTCACCGTCAAAGAGAAGGAGACCAACCTCAACACCCAGGCCACCGACAAGCTAGCCTCGATGATCGATCCTGAACGTGTCACTCCTGGTGATCTCATTGGTCTGCAAGACGCCCGGCCCACGACCAAGGAAAATTTCACCGGCCCCCAGTCCGGCGGCTCCCTGCAAAGCACAGGCGATGGCGGCGCGGCCGTCGAGAAAGCAACGCTGGTGCCTGCGGAGCGCGCGGTGCTGAAAAGATTTTTTAAATGACGAAGGAATGTCGAATGCCCAAGTCCGAACCGCCTTACGACCTCGAAGAACGAACTGCGAAGTTCGGCGAGTTGGTGATTGAGGTCGCCAAACAGGTTCCCGTGAATCCAGTCACTACGAGACTGATCAGTCAGTTCGTGGGTGCAGGCACGTGTGTGGGCGCAAACTACTGCGAGGCAGATGACTCCGTGTCCAAGAAGGAGTTCCGCAACAAGATTGGCACCTGCAAAAAGGAAGCCCGAGAGACCAAATTCTTCACTCGCATGCTGGTCAAGGCCGTCCCCGAATTGCGTTCCGCTGCGGAGCCTGTTTGGAGGGAAGCCAAAGAACTGCACCTCATTTTCGCCGCCATCTTTCGAAACACTCCGCCCGGCTGAACCTCGTCATTCGAGCTTCGGCATTCACTCGTCATTGGTCATTCCGTCATTCGTCATTTTTTCACTCGCATGTCCCAAGAACTACCCCAGGCCCACGCCTCACTCCACCAGCTCCGCACCACCTTGCAGTCTGTTCTGTTTGGACAGGAGCAGCTCATTGATCTGGTTCTCACCGGCCTGCTGGCACGCGGGCATCTGCTGCTCGAGGGTCTGCCCGGACTGGGCAAGACGGAGCTGGTGAAGGGACTGTCGAAAGCACTGGGGCTCGAAGCCAAGCGCATCCAGTTCACGCCCGATCTCTTGCCTGGCGACATCACGGGCAATCCGATGCTCCAGGAGACTCCGCAGGGTCGGCGGTTTGTGTTTCAGCCTGGGCCGGTGTTTGCCAATCTGGTGCTCGCAGACGAGATCAATCGAGCCTCGCCCAAGACGCAGTCCGCCCTGCTCGAAGCCATGCAGGAGCGTCGCGTCACGGTGATGGGTGAATCACATGCGCTGCCCGAGCCCTTCTTCGTGCTCGCCACGCAGAACCCCATTGAACTTGAAGGCACTTACCCGCTGCCCGAGGCCCAGCTCGACCGTTTTTTGTTTAAACTCGAAGTGCGTGCAACTACAGCGGAGACGCTGGAGAAGATCGTGCTAAATCGCGAGATCGGTGTCGAGCCCGTGGTGCCAGCGGTGATGAACGCGGAGAGTTTTGCCGCATTGCTTCAGCTCACGCGCAGCATCTTCATGCCTCAGCCCGTGGCCAGCTTCATCGCACGACTCGTTCACGCCACACAACCCGGTGAACCTCATGCCACGGGCGTGAAGCATGGGGCCAGTCCGCGTGCCGCGCTTGCTCTGGCCGCAGGTGCCAAGGCGAAAGCGGTGCTCGAAGGCCGGCCCAATGCGAGCTACGAAGATGTGCGCGCCATCGCTCCCGCCGTGCTGCGTCATCGTTTGATTCTCGACTATGGTGCGAAGATCGAGGGCCTCACGCCTGACCTCGTGGTGCAGCGTTTGATCGAGAACATCCCCGCGCAGGACAAGCCCCTGCCCACCACACTGGCAGCGGCCAAGGTGTAACCCATTTCCTCCTAATGAATGTGAAGTCTTTCCTTTGCCGGGCAGTGATGGCGCTGCTGCTGGCCGTGCCCGCAGGTCCGTTGATGGCTGCTGGCAAATCGCAAGTCATCACCACGGATGGCTCCTGCACCATCACGATTGACAGTTGGCTGGAGCATGTGCCGCCCACGGGCTGGATGCCCATGACGGTCAGAGTGACCAACTACAGCGATCAGCCGCGCAACTGGGTGTTATCAACCATCGACAATGATTACATGTCGGGCGAGATGCGCGGCACCTTTGCTTTCGGTGCCCCGGCGAAGGGAGCGTCCACCACATCGCTGCTGGTGCCAGTGATGGCGGACTTCGATAACAGTCGCAGCTACTCGAATCTGCGCTGCACGATCAGCGGTCCCGCTTTGCAGGGGCCGGGGATGTTTTACCTCACCTCCAGCTCGTCGCGCTCATCAGGATCATCGGGCAAGACGCCCACGGCCTTCCTCGGCGTGAGCGAGGTCTTCGAAAACACCCGCGGCGCGGCGTGGCGACGCGCGGGCTTCAGCGGTGGACGCGAGTTCTCTGGCGACACGGTGAACATGGCGACTCCACCGTCCGACTGGCGTGGCTACTCATCACTCGCGCAACTGTGGATGACCGATGGAGAGTGGTCCTCGCTCAGTGCGATGCAACACCAGGCATTGATGACATGGGTGGCGCACGGTGGCCTGGTGGTCGTCTCCGCCAAGGAAGGCACTACCACCCTACCTCTGCCCGAAGGGTTCCCTGCTTGGAAGGGTGAGCATCTGGAACACGGCATGGGCCAGGTGCGATTGATCGCTGGCTCCAGTGCCTTGGAGAAAAACGCCAACTCCATCCTCGAACTCGAGCGCACCCGGTCCGTGGAAAAACAAGCCACCTCGCAGCCCGCAGAGGCAGGTCGTCTGGCCAGCTTGCTGCCACCGTTGAAGATGAACACGGCGCTGATCTTCACTTTCATCCTGATCTTCGGCATCGTGGTGGGGCCGGTGAATCTCTTTTGGTTTGCTGCTGGCAACCGCCGTCCGCGCATGTTCTGGACCACGCCGCTGATCTCCTTCATCGGCGCTGCGGTGCTCGTGGTGGTCATGATTCTCCAGGATGGTTTCGGCGGCACTGGGGCTCGTGTGTCGCTCGCGGTGGTGCTGCCTGAGCAAAAGCAGATGGCCGTGCTGCAGGAGCAGTTCGCCAAGACAGGTATCTTGCTCTCGCGCACCTTCGACCTCCCGTCCGACGGTTCGGCTCTCATCACCCAACTGCCTAACAATCAGCAGACCACCAACCGATTTGGCGTCATGAACCCTCGTCAGGAGAAGCGCAACCTGGCGCTGACGAACTCGACCGCTGGCGGAGGCTGGTTTACCAGTCGCGCCTTGCAGTCGATGCTGGTGCAAGACACGCGCATGAACCGTGGCGGCATCGAGTTCGTCCCTGGTGACAAGCCCGCCGTCATCAACAGCCTGCCAACCACCCTCAAGAAGCTCGTCATTCAGGACAACGAGAAACGGCTGTGGATGGCGAGCAACGTCCGCACGGGTGAGCGGGTCGCTTTGCAGCCGACAGATCGAAAGACCGTCGATGGCTGGATCACCAACGATGTCGTGCGTCAGATGGGCATGCTTCTTCGCGACCGCATCAAGCTCTCGATGAATGAATCCGGCTCCTGGTTCTTCGCCGAAGCCGCCGAACCTGCCAAGCTCGCCACCCCCACCCTCGACAGCATTCGCTGGGACCTCGACCGCGCCTTTGTCACCGGTCGCCTCACACCTTGATCGCCATGGACTCCACCACGACTCCCCCTCCTCTCACGAGCACCTCCTCGACCAGTGCCGAGCCTCTGGTGCGCGTGCGCGATGTGCATCGTCTCTTCCCCAACGTGTATGCGGTGAAGGGCATCAACTTCGACATCCATCGCGGCCAGGTCGTCGGCTTCATCGGAGCCAATGGCGCGGGCAAGACGACCACGATGCGCATGATGGCCACGCTCGATGTGCCCACGCGCGGGCAGATCAGCATCGCCAATGAAGACGTGGTCCAGCGCCCCGCCCAAGTGCGCCGCCTTGTGGGCTGGATGCCGGACAACTACGGCACGTATGCAAACATGACGGTCTTCGAATACCTCGACTTCTTTGCCCGCGCCTATGGCTTGAAGGGCAAGGATCGAGCCCAGCGCGTGCAGGAGGTGATGGACTTCGCGGACCTCACACCGCTGGCGGACCGCATGATGAATGCGCTGAGCAAGGGCATGGGCCAGCGGCTTTGCTTTGGCCGCATGTTGCTGCCCGAT
Organism: Verrucomicrobiaceae bacterium; assembly: GCA_016795365.1. Taxonomy (GTDB): domain Bacteria; phylum Verrucomicrobiota; class Verrucomicrobiia; order Verrucomicrobiales; family Verrucomicrobiaceae; genus JAEUHN01. The sequence goes on along the minus strand of JAEUHN010000017.1, from coordinate 68,442 downwards.
CCCGAGTTCCTCATCCTCGACGAACCCGCTGCCGGGCTGGACCCCAAGGCGCGCATGGAGTTCAAGAACCTCGTCCGTCTGCTTTCGCAACGCGGCAAGACGCTCTTCATCAGCAGCCATATCCTCAGCGAACTCGGCGAGATGTGCGACACGATGCTCTTCATCGACGGCGGTAAGATCGTGTATCACGGCGATGCCAACGAGCTGCGCAAAGGCAGCGCCGCCAATGGCACGCGCATGGCCATCGACATCGTGGTGGCGGACCGCCCCGAAGCCATCAGCGAATGGGCCAGCATGAATCCCGGATGGACGGTGGTGGAGACTCGTCGCGACGGCGCTCGGCTCGCCTTTGAAGCCGATGATCCTCAGTCCATCGCTGCTGCGCTGCGCAAGATGATTGGCGACGGTCTCAGCGTCATCGACTTCCACCGCGAGGAGCGCCGCCTGGAGGATGCCTTCGTCGATATGATCAAGGACAAGAGCAAGGCCTGAGCGCATGACGGCGGCGTTTCCATCAACCCTGGTTCGAGAGTCCGATTTTTCGGACCGACTCAATCCCTTCCTCGTGAAGGAGTTGAGGCAGGGACTGCGCAGCCGGGTGTTTGTGTTCGGATTGACGGGCCTTCAGACCGCTCTCGCCTTCGTTACCATGGCGCGGATCATAGCCGAGGACGTTCCGACCACTCGATCCCTTGACGTGTTTTATTGGCTGCTCATCGGGACCCTCCTGCACCTCATCCTACCACTTCGCGATCTATTCAAAGGCGACACGGATCGACGAAAGGAAAACTGGGAGCTCCTGATCGTCACCCTCCAGAGTGGCGATGGCGTGCTCTGGGGAAAATGGATGTCCATGATCTCCCAGATGCTGATCTGCTGGTTATCGATCCTGCCATACGAGCTGCTCCGATACTACATCGTGGAACACGAGATCATGATTGAACTCCTAGGCCTCACTGTGCTGTTGGTGAACGGAATGGTCGCTTCGCTCTGGGGATTGCTGGTGTCTAGCCTGCCAGCAGCGGGTCGTTACATCACGGCGTTGCTGATGATCCCTGGGGTGTTTCTTGGCAATGGGTTTGCGTTTGTGGGCGTGGCGACGGTGATTGATCGCATCGGCGAACCCGAGAGACTGGTCTCGGTGGGCATGATCTATCTGATCGTCGCAGGCATCTCGTTCGGCCTCACCGCAGGCCGCTACGACTACGACATGCAGCAGCCCCGGGGAGTCGCACATCTTTATCTGTCTGACCAAGACCGCCAGCTCATGAACGCGGAATCTCAAGCCTCCCGCCACGCATGACGGCAAACCCTCCATCCTATGCCCGGTCCGCTGCCCAGTTCGCCGACTGGCTGCCGCCGATGCTGGTGAAGGAGCTGCGCCAGGGCCTGCGGACGCACATGTTCGTGGGGGCGTTTGTCACCTTGCAGCTGGCAATGGTGTCGTTGCTCGGGTTCCAGTTGCTGGCAGCTCGCGATGGAGGCGTGGCGAACCTCCAAGAAGATTTGGATCAATACTTGTGGGTCGCGATCATCGTCACCCTGCTGGTGCTGATGCCGCTGCGCGGTCTGATGGCCATCAGCGAGGAGACCAAGGGTGGCACCATCGACCTCGTGCAGCTGACGCACCTGAGCAGCCTGAAGATCGTGTTCCATAAGTGGCTGGCCTTGATCAGCCAGACCATGCTGCTGGTGATCGCAATGATGCCCTACCTGGTGCTGCGCTACTTTTTCGGTGGTGAGGATGTGTGGTTCAATGTGCTCGCCCTGGGCTGGATGACGCTGATCTCCATCAGCCTGACGGCCGTGTGCATCGCCACCTCGCCCGCCGGAATGGTCGGTCGGCTGGTGGTGCTCGGGGTGATCGGATTTCCGGGCTACATCATGGCGTCCGAGTTTGTGGAGAATCGCGACAACTTCACCTCCGGCGGTCCGCCCGTTCTCTCGGTAGCCTACCTGCTGGTGGCTGCCATCGTGATCGCGCTCACACTGGCCTCGAAGCAGCTCAGTGCTCCGGGCGAGAATGGTAGCACGCGCTTCCGCGTGATTGCGATTTTCCTGATGGCTGGCTCCATCTTCGGTGGACTGATGAGCCCTGACCGCGAGGGCATCGCCTGGATCATGTGGATGATTCCGCTGCTGGTGGTCGCAGGTCTGGAATCCCTGAGCGAGCCAGCGAAAGAGCACCCAGGGATCTACGTGCCCTTCGTGCGCCGAGGACTGCTGGGAAGGCTGGCCGGGCGAGTGCTCTATCCGGGTTGGACTTCGGGCGTCTGGTTCGTGCTGATGCTTGGCCTGATGTTCGCCGAGGCAAACTACTTCTGGTATGCCCGTCATTTACAGCTCGACAACGCAGCTCAGTTCGCCATCACGGCCATCCAGTTCACCATGGCACTCGTGTTTCCCGCCGCGATCATGCCACTGATGCCTTCCTTCAAGCACCGGCACTGGCTCTACGTAGGCATCCAGGTGGTCTGCTTCCTGATCGCCGTTGGCTTGATGGCGGCCTTCAATGGAAGAGACAGCATCACGAGTGCGGTGCTCTCGGGACTCCTCCCGATGCCAGCCATGGTCTGGGAGCTGTCGCGCGGCTACCACGATTCCTATCCCTGGCCCACGCACATGACCATGGCACTGTGTTCAGACCTCGTCATCCTCGCGCTCATCATCTTCCACAGCCGTCACGAACGGCGGCGGATCCGCGCCTGGGAGGCTCAAGCCAGTGACTTGCTAAATGCCCACACGACGCCGGACTCGTCCGCCGCTGCCACTCTCACCCCTGCTCCCGAATCATGAATCCCGACTACGCCGACTGGCTGAACCCGATGCTCGTCAAAGAACTGCGCCAAGGCCTGCGCAAGAGTGTCTTTGTCAGCGTTTTCCTGCTCGTGCAGATCGCCATGGTGATCCTCATCGGCTTCCGCATGTTATCGGCTGCCTCGGGTGCCGACCAAATGGTGGGCGGGTTCCTTGATGGTGTGCTGTGGACGGGATTGGGCCTGGCCCTCCTGATCATCATGCCCATGCGCGGTCTGGCCTCCATCACCGAGGAGCAGAAGGCGAACACGCTGGACCTCGTGCAAATGACGCGCATGGGCAGCACCGGCATCGTGCTCGGCAAGTGGGTGGCTGTGATGTCTCAATCCCTGCTCATTGCGGTTGCCGTGCTGCCGTATGCCGTGCTGCGCTACTTCTTCGGCGGCGTGGATGTGGTGGAGAATCTCATCACACTGACCGCGATGATTCTCGGCTCAGCCGCCGCCACGGCCCTGTGCTTGTGGTTGTCCACGATGCCCGCCGCTGCTCGTGGGATCGGCGTGGGACTGGCGATCTACCTCATTCCTTCGCTCCTGGTGGGCAGCCGCATGGCTCCGGTGTTTGGCATGTCCTCAGTCGCAAATGGCTCCGTCTTCGTCTGGATCTACGCGACGATCATAATGACCATCTTCCTGCTGGAGCTGGCCGCATCGCGCATCGCGCCCATCGCCGAAAATCACGCCACCCGCATTCGTCTCATCGCCGTCGTTGGCGTGGTGATCGCTTTGTTAGGCAGCGCCATGGGGGCCACGGAATGGGCCGTTCCGAGAGTCATTCTCCTGCTATGGGCCAGCTTCGAAGCACTGACAGAACTAACCAGCGAAGTGCCCAGCCTGTATGCCCCCTGGGCAAGCCGGGGACCCGTCACACGGATGGTGGCGCGAACTCTTTACCCTGGCTGGGCAACGGGGCTGCTGTTTACGCTTGCGATGATGACCGTCATGATTGGAAACCAGATGTTGTTCTTGCCCCATCCCCGCAGTGAACAATGGCAGCCTTTGATCGAGGGCCTCATTTTCTGGTTCGCATTGATCGCACCCGTCGCAGTGCTCGTCCTCATGCCGGGAGTGAAGTTCCGAGGAGCCATCTACTTCCTCGTTCACCTGCTCTGTGCCTTCTTTTTCATCGTCGCCCGGACGATCAATGGTTCACGAAGTGTGGCCACCTCCTTGATCGACAGCCTGACTCCCACGAGCGCAGCCATGGCCGTGATGGGTGGCCTCACTTCCAGCGACAATCATTGGCCGTTCTTCACGATCCTCACCCTCCCCATCGGCGGCTGCATCGCCGTCTTCCTGTTCATCAGAGCCCGGAAGGAATTCCGACTGATCCGTGAGATGGAAGGCCGCGCCCTTGCTCCAGAATCCGCCGCCCTCACGTCCGATGCCTGATTTCACCGACATCCGCCAGCGCATGAGCCGGGTCGCCCAAATGGTGCGATTGCCCTTGCGTGCCGGTCAATGGAGCGGGCTCAATGGCCAGATCCAGGGCCTGGGCACCGGCAGCTCGCTCGACTTCCAGGACCAGCGCCCCTACGTGCCCGGCGATGATCCGCGTCACATCAACTGGCAGGCCTACGCCCGTAACGGCAGCTACACGATGAAGCTCTACCGCCAGGAGGTAAGCCCTCGCGTGGACCTCGTGCTCGATGCCTCGCCCAGCATGTTCCTCAATGAAGCCAAGACCCGCCGGGTGTGGGAGACGGTGTGGTTCTGCATCGAGAGCGCTCTTCGCCTCGGAGCTGCGCTCAAGGTGCATCTCGTTAGCGGCAGCGGACGCGAGGTGCCCATGGATCACGTCATGGCCGACCGCTGGCCGTTGGAAGAGATCGCTGCCTCCAGCAACGGGCTGCGACTGGATCTGCTGGCGCTGCGTCCAGGATCCTTGCGCGTGCTGGTGAGCGACGTGCTCTTTCCCGCCTCACCTGACCTCTGCCTAACACCCCTCGTCGCCCAACGAGGACGCGCTTTGGTGCTGGCTCCTTTTTGCCAGGAGGAAGCTGATCCCGACTGGAGCGGCAACATTGACTTCGAAGACTGCGAGAGCACCCAGCGCGACCGCCGCCGTGTGCCGCAGACCACCCTCGAACGCTACCGCGAGGCTTATCGTCGCCACTTCGACCTGTGGCGCGAACCCTGCCAGCGCCGCGGCATCGCCTTTGCCCGCATCGGAGCCGAGGGCGACTTCATCGCCGCGCTCCGCGCCGAAGCCGCAACCGTGGGGGCCGTGGAACTCACCTGACTCCTGCCATGCTTCACTTTGCCAATCCTCTCGGGCTTTGGGCCTTGCTGGCAGTGCCAGTGATCCTCGCGATTCACTGCCTCCAGGAGAAGTCACGCCGGTTGCGCGTGAGCACCCTTTTCCTGCTCGAGCGCGTGGCCCCCGAGAGTGTCAGTGGTGCCAAGTTTGAGCGCTTGCGCCAGTCCTTGCCCATGTGGATGCAACTGCTCGCCGCCTGCCTGCTCGCCTGGATGCTGGCGGAGCCGCGATGGATGAAAAAGGACAGTCAGCAGACCATCGTGATCGTGCTGGACAGCACCGCATCCATGTCGGCCTTCAATACCGAAGCGCGCGCCGCGATCGAGAAGACGCTGGCTCAGTGGTCGCGTGTCGCCGCGAAGACGCGGTGGCATCTGCTGGAGAGCGATGCTCGCAAGCCAACGCTCTACGCAGGCGACGATCGCGAGGCACTGCTCGCGGCCTTCAGCCGATGGCAGCCACTGCGTGGTGAACTCGATCCCACGGATGCTTTCAATACCTCCCGAGGACTCGTCCGCGATGGCAGCGGCGCGATCATCTATGTGACTGACCGAACGGCCACCGTGCCCTCTGACATCGCCGTGCTGGCCGTTGGCGAGTCCAAGAGCAATGTCGGCTGGAGCGGCGCTGAGATGAATGCTTCACGCCAATGGAAAACGCTCGCGACGAACCACAGTGACGCCGTGCAAACGCGTCAATGGTGGGTGGAGCTTGAGCTGGCGACCGCACCCACCAAGTCCACGCTCACGCTGCAACCCCATCAGTCCGTCTCATTGTCCGGCGAGCTGCCTCCCAACCTCAAGCAAGCCACCCTGGTGATGGAGGGAGATGCCTTCGCACTCGATGACCGCATGAGTCTCGTCGTGCCCGTGGAGCGACCTGTGCGCGTTGCGTTGCGTGCAGGTGGTGAATCGGGCTCGCTGATCAAGCGCATGATCGAAGCGCTCGATGGCGTGACCTTCGTGGATGCCACCACACGGGCAGATCTCACGCTCGCCGAGATCGGAGACGAGGCCCCCACAGATGCGATTTACATCGACTCCACTGCACCAGAGGGCTCGAAGCTCGATGCCTCGCTGGTCGTGGCTGAGAACCATTCGCTGACCCGCGAACTGAACTGGACCGGACTGATCTCCAACAAGCCGCGAGCATTGGCAGTGCTCGAATCGGACTCGCCCCTGCTCTGGCGTGGTGATGCCGTGCTCGCACTGCAACGCCGCACACGCACGGCGGAGGGGCGTGAGGTGGTGCAACTCTTCCTCAACTGGGACCTCTCGAAGTCCAATGCCCATCGCCTGCCCGCACTGCTGGTGATGTTGCATCGCTACGTGGAACTGGTCCGCAGTCAGCTCGATGGCGAGCGCGCAGGCAACTACGATCTCGCCCAGAGCATCGCCCTTCCCGCCAGCACCACCTTGAACCAGCTCACCCTGCATCAAGGCAGCAACGCCAAGCCCTTCATTGGTCGTGCTCCTGAGCAACCAGGCTTCTTCGAGGTGAAATCGCCCACGCAAACACTCGTCCACGGAGCCGCGCAGTTTGCCGACGCACGCGAGGCCGACCTCACCAAGGCAGAGTCCTTCGACCACACCGAAGCGCGCCGCTCCGAAGCCCGCGAGCGCACCAGCGAATCCGATCCTCTCACCGCCGTGTGGACCCTCGCCCTGCTCGGCTGCCTGCTCACCGCGTGGTCCGCGAAGCAGTGAGTTCCTCGCCTTAGCGTCTGCTTCCTTCCTATTTCATCCTTCATTTTTTGATCGTGCGTCTCCTCTCCCCCGAATGGTTCCTTCTGCTGCCGCTGCTGGCGATTGCCGGCTGGCTGTGGCCGCGCCTGCAATGGCGGCGTCCGTGGCGCATCATTTGTGTGCTGCTCGTCCTGGCGATCTTGGTGAGACCTCAGATGCGTCGCCTCAGTGATGGACTCGATCTTTGGGTGCTAGTCGATCGTTCGGATTCGGCCAAGGATGTGCTCGCCCCCAAACTCGCCGAGTGGGAGCAGTTGCTCGACAAGTCCAAGGGCTCACGCGACCGGCTGCGTTTCATCGACTTCGCGGGCGAGGCGATCGAACGCGGTGCCCTGATTCGCGCTGGATCGACGGACTTCGAAGGCGAGCGCACCAGCACCCGCACAGGACAGGCGATCCACCATGCGCTCTCGCAAATGGAACCGGACCGTTCGTCGCGACTGCTCGTTATGACCGATGGCTTCAGCACCGAGCCGCTCGACGGACTTGCCGATCGTCTGCTGCGCCAGGAGGTGGCGCTGGACTACCGCCTTGCCGGGGCTTCCGTCGCCGGTGACGTGCGACTGGCCGCCTTCGCGGTGCCGTATCGCGTGCTGCCGATGGAAGCCTTCATGATCGAGGTCGTGGCCACCAGCGACTCCGATGGCAAGGTGCCAGTCGAACTGCTCCGCAATGGCGTCTCCATGGGGCGCAAGGACATCACCCTCGTCAATGGCGTGGGGCGACTTCGCCTAACAGACCGCATCGGACAACCTGGAGCCTGGAAGGTGGAGGCCCGACTGCTGCCCGAGAAGGATTCCCTGCCGGGCAACAACGCCGCCACCCAATGGATCGAGGTGGAGACCGGACCTCGCGTCCTGCTGGTGACCTCTTATCAAAATGATCCGATGAACGCTGCGATGCGTGCGCAAGGGTTCGAGGTGAAGGAGGTCAGTGACTTCGCCACGCTCAACGTGGGCGTGCTGAGCGCCGCGAAGGTGGTCGTGCTTAACAACGTGCCCGCCTACAAACTGCCCAGCGAGTTCGTCTCAGCCCTGAGCTTCTTCGTCAACGAGCAAGGCGGCGGTCTCGTAATGGTGGGCGGGAAGCACAGCTTTGCCGCTGGCGGCTACTTCGGCTCACCTGTGGAGCCCTTGCTGCCGGTGAGCATGGAACTCAAGCAGGAGCATCGCAAGCTGGCCGTCGCCGTCGCTATCGTGATGGACCGCTCGGGCAGCATGAGCATGACTGCTCCCGGCACCAATCTGCAGAAGATCCAGCTCGCCAGTGAAGGCGCAGCGCGGGCCATCGAGCTGCTGGGCGACAGCGATCAGGTAACGGTCATTCCCGTGGACAGTGCGGCCCATGTCATTGCTCCGCTCGCGCCCTTGGGGCCGAACCGCTCACAGATCACCAGCCTCACTCGACGCATCGAAAGCACCGGCGGGGGCATCTTTGTTTACACGGGACTGAAGGCCGCCTGGAAGGAGTTGCAAATGGCCGAGGTGGGCCAGCGCCACGTCATTCTCTTCGCCGATGCCAACGACGCCGAGGAACCCGGCGAGTATGTGCGCTTGATCGAGGACATGGTGAAGAACAAATGCACAGTTAGCGTGATCGGCATGGGCACCGATCACGATGTGGATGCCGACTTCCTCAAGGACGTGGCCAAGCGCGGACAGGGCCGGATCTTTTTCAATGCGGATGCCAATGAACTCCCGGCGCTCTTCGCACAAGAGACCGTGGCTGTGGCGAGATCGGCCTTCATTGATGAACCCGTGGCAGTAAAAGGCACGTCCTCATGGATGGAAATGGCGGCGAGCCCGATCTCATGGTTGCCGCAGACCGATGGCTACAACCTCAGCTACCTCAAGCCCGGTGCCGCGCAGGCAGCGATGAGTGGCGACGAATACGCGGCTCCGCTCGTCGCCTTCTGGCAACGTGGCGCGGGGCGTGTGGCGGCGGTGAGTTTCCCGCTCGGCGGCGAGTTCAGTGCCAAGACTCGAAGCTGGCCACAGTATGGCGATCTTGTGCAGAGCCTCACTCGCTGGCTCATGGGCGAGGTCACGCCTCCGGGCATCGGGGTGCGTGTGGGGATGGATGGCACACGGCTGAATGCGGACCTGTTCTATGACGACACCTGGACCGAGCGCATCGCCACTGCTGGTCCTCAGCTAGTGCTTGCTTCCGGTGCCGAAGGCAAGACCACGCCCGCCGCCTGGGAGCGACTGGCCCCTGGACATTTCCGGGCCAGCGTTGATCTGCCTGGCAATGCCTGGGTGCGCGGTGCCGTGCGTGTGGGCACCAGTGCGTTTCCTTTCGGTCCTATCAATGCAGCGATCAATCCCGAGTGGTCGTTCGACCGCTCGCGCCTTGACGAACTCAAGTCACTCAGCCTCCGCACCCACGGTCAAGAGCGCGTGGACCTCAGCGACATCTGGCACGCCCCCCGAGCCCCCGCCTGGCGCGGCTTCGAGCGCTGGCTCATGATTGCGCTGCTGCTTGCGCTGCTCATCGAAGCCTGGCGAACGCGGGTGGCGGGTCAGGTTTGAGGCACCACCTTGCGCCAGCCGACGTAGCAAACGACTCCGCCCATCAGGAAGACGAGGGCGTAGAGTTGCTGCTGGGCACTTTGAGTGCCGATCAAGTAAAGCCAGCCAACCAGGGCGACAAAGGCGGGCACGGGATACAGCCACATGCGGAAGGGACGGTCGAGATCGGGCCTGTGCTTGCGCAGCCAGATCAGGGCTCCGATCTGGCCGATGAACTGCACCGCCATGCGCGTGGTGAGCAAGGCATCAATGACGGTCATCAGCGGCAAAAAGGTGAAGGCAATCGAAAGGCCGCCGATGACGAGTAGCGAGAGATGCGGGAAGGCCCCGGTGGGATGCAGGCGTGCGAAAGGCTTGAAGAAATTGCCATCGCGGGCTGCCGCGTAGGGGATGCGGGAGTAGCCCAGCAGCAAGGCGAAGACGCAGGCCACGATGGTCCACAGGACGAGCACCGTGAAGAGCTGTGCAATGCCGCGCCCATGAATCTTTTCCATGAAGATGGAGGCAATCGGCGGCAGCGGATCGGCTGCGGGGACGAAGTCGCGCCAGGACACGGTGCCGATGATCGAGAGATTCACCGCCATGTAGATGAGTGCCACACTGAAGAGACTGAGCATCACGGATCGAGGGATCACGCGGCCAGGGTTTTTCACTTCATCACCGATGTAGCAGACGTCGTAGTAGCCCAGGTAGTCGTAGATGCCCACGCGGGAAGCGGCCCCGAGCCCGAGCAGGAAGCCCCAGGAGAACTGGAAGGCATCGGGTGGGAAGTCGGAGGCAACTCGGGCATCGAAGTGCATCGCTCCGGTCGCAATCACCGCGACGATGCAGACCAGCACACCGATCCAGAGTGAAACGGTGAGCTTGGCGATGCTTTGAATTTGCCGGTAGAGCAGGAAGATCACGACCACGCCAATGCCTGCGCCTGCGAGCTTGGTCTCGAAGTCCGTCGCCGTGGGCCACAGGTAGCGCAGGTATTGACCAAAACCGATGTATCCCGAGGCAATCTCCAGTGGACCACTGATGATAAGCTGCCAGATGAAGAGGAAGGCCATCAGCGGACCCCAGCGCTTGCCAAAGCTGGTGCGCAGGTAGCCGTAGGTGCCGCCGGAGTGCGGCATGGCGGCTCCGAGTTCGCTCCACACCAGTCCATCCGCGAGCGTGATGATCAGGGCGAGCACCCAGCCGAGCATTGCCTGCGGACCACCCATTGCGCTCATCAGCAGCGGGATCGTGATGAACGGCCCAGCGCCCAGCATGTTGGACATGTTGAGCGCTGTGGCCTGCAAGAGGCCGAAACGACGTTCCATGGGAGGGGAGGATTCCGCAGAATGCATCCCTTCGAGACGAACTTACTTCACCGTCTCATTCACGATCGCGTTGTGCTCGTTGAGCAGCAGGCGCTTGGGTTTCACCGGCTGGTCGGACTGTCCCCAGGCCATGATGGTCACGCGGTGGCCGGTATTAATCAGGTGCGCGGCGGCTCCGTTGACGACGATCTTGCCAGAGCCTTCGGGTCCCGGGATCACGTAGGTTTCCAGGCGGGCTCCATTGGTGATGGAGGTGACGAGAACTTTTTCCCCGTCCCAGAGATCGGCCGCGCGCATGAGATCGGTAGGAATCGTGATGCTGCCTTCATAATGAATATTGGCATCGGTCACGTGGGCTCGGTGGAGCTTGGATTTGAGCAGGGTTCGCAGCACGGCAGGGGGTAGGGTGGAGGTGAGCGGGAGAATGCGCGTGAAAGCAGGAACTGCAACCTCGCGCACGGGAGGGCTGAAGGGTCCGGGAAGCCAAAATAGTCGAGAAACCAGAAATATTTATGGAAATTATTATTTTATCTGTTAATATCCACATTATCTCCCGAATACCATGCCTGCCGTTCTTGAATTCCCACCCCAAGTCGCAACCCCATCGTTGCATGCACAGCCCCCCCTGTCGCAGCCCTTGCGCCCGATCGCTCCGGCGGTTGGTCCCTTGACCGAGGGTCTTGCTCAGGTGCTTGGCCGAGGCCTGCCTGTGCCGCCACTCAATGCCCAGCCTTCGCTGATGTCGCCGACATCGCCTTACACGACACCCGAAATGCGACCTGCGACGGCTCCCGCCATGCCGCAGACGGGTGGCCTACCGGGGTTGAGCGTGGAAGCGATGGTCCAAGCTCTGCAACAACCGCCCACTCAGGAAACGGCTTCGAGCCTGGAGACGCTTCGGATGCAGATGTTTGGCCGCTACTACGAAGAGCTGGAAGGCCGGATGAAAGAGCTGCGCCAGGTGCTGGAGGGCGGTGTCACGCGGGCTCGCAAAGCCATGCTGGAACGCGTGGACGAACTGGGTGCCGCCTTGCATCGCGACATGGTGGCCCTGCGCATGGAAACGCAGAAGGAACTCGAAGATCTCAAGCGCGACGTCTTCACCACGGTGATGAGCGTGAGCGCGATCAATGACAAGATGGGGCTCGCCGAGTCCCGCAACCGTGAGACCTGGGTGGCCGTCACCAAGGCGCTGGCCGATCGCATTGACCAGCAGGCCAAAGCCAGTTCCGAAGCCATTGAGCGCTTCCGCGCAGGTGCCGACGAATCGCTCGATCAACGCGTGGTCCGCGTGGTGGAATCCACCTTGATGAAGCTCGCCTCTGCACGCCGCGAACACGCGGAGCAGCGACCCGCCGAGTCCAAGGCTGCGGTCGCCTAGCCCTCACTCATGACGCGTCCGCTCACAGATGCCCTGGCTGCGCCCCCGCTTTCTCAGGAAGCTGGGGCTCGTCCGTTGATGGCATCGAGCGAACGTCCCCAGCCTGGCGATGTCGCCGGGTGGTTTGCCATACAAGGCGACAACCCGCACACCGCGCGCGAATGGGCCGTGGCCATGCGCAAGCCGGTCGAGTATTCCCTTGAAGACCTCCGGCGTCGTCCGCGTCGTGCCGCCGAGTTGCTCGCTCCCGTGATGGATGCGGCACTTGTCGAGCACCGTCGTCACCGCGTGGCGCGCATGGAAGATCATTGCTGGAAATGGATGGCCGTGCTGGTCAATCCCCGGCTGTGGCCGCTCTCGCTCAAGGCTCTCTGGCAAGGCGAGCCCGTGTGGGACTACATGGAGCGCACGTCCGAGTGGTTCCAGGTCGTCGAAGCCGTGCTCGTCGAGTCTGGCACCAATGTGCTGCTCGGCAGCGCCGACGCCCCGTGGCGACGCTCGGCGCGCCGCGAGCGCCCACTCTCCGATTTCCTCACCGTGCCCGCGTCTGAGTCCGATGCTGACGCGCGCGCTGAGGCGGAGGCTGAAGACTCAAACACCTCCCGCGTGATGGTTTTGGTCGGCGTGCAATGCCGTCTCGCTGTTCGAGTGCATGGGCATCCGCCAGCCAAGCTTCGTCCAGCGCTGCAGTTGCTCTGCCAGGAGGCGGATCGAATGCTCGAACACGCCCAGCTCGACACCGGCAACCGCGCCTCTTTCATCGAGCACCTGCTCCCGCGAGCACTGATGAAGCACACGCCCGCCACCTCGCCCTGGACGTTGCGGACCGCTATCGTGCTCGGCAGCATCGCCGCCTTTGCAATCCTGGGCCTCGCCACCTACTACGCGAAGCAGGAGCGCACATGGCAGCACGCCGTGCGTGCCTTTAGCGAAGAACCCGGATTTCAGATCGTGGGAGAAAGCACCTCCTGGGGAAAACGCGAAATCCGCGGCCTCCGCGATCCTCTCGCCCGTGATCCCAAGGTGCTGCTCAAACAGCTGGACATCGATCCCGAGGAAGTGGTGCTGAAGTTCAAAGCCTACGTCTCCGCCGAAGAGCCGTTCATGAAGGCGCGCAAAGCCGCAGGCCCTCACCCCATCATGGCCAGAAGCGGCAAGGCCAACGAAGCCACCAGGAACGCCGATGAAGAATCCTCGACCGAGCGCGTGATGGAAGTGCTCGAGTCCACCCATCTCACTTTTCAAGCCGGCAGCAATGAGCTGGCAGGCAACAGCAAGGAGAAGCTCTCCTTCATCGCCGAGCAACTCCAGCACCTGGAACGCGTGGCCACAGCCAACTCGGGCGCTCTCACGGCAGAATTCATCGTGCGCCAGTCCAGCACATCCACCGATGATTCTCTCTGGCAGCTGCGCCTTTCCACTGTGCGCGAAAAGCTCGTCAAGGCAGGCGTCAGCCCCCTCACCCTCCGCAACCCAACCAGTTCTCCATCCCCCAGCGTTTCCTCTGCCCATGCTGCGCCAGACTCGCTCTCCTTTCACCTCACATTCGACTCCCCGAGCAAGACGCCATGAACTCGTTGCGCCTTCGAATCCTTATCCAGATGACGGCCATTGGCCTCCTGCCCTGCACCGCCATGGTGCTGGGACTGCGCTTCCTCCCCGGCGGCCTCCTGCCCTGGCTTCTTTACGGAGTGCTGGTCCTGCTGATCTGTGTGACCGCTATCGCCCGGGCCGGCAGTATCTCGCGTCCACTCAAAGAAGCCCTCGACGCCATGGGCATGCTCATGCGTTCCGCCGGCACCTACAAACCCAAGGCCTGGGTGCCCAAGGAATACTGGGCCATGCAGGACTCCCTCTCCCGCGTCCTCGCTGAAGAACGCGAACAGCGCATCGTGCTGGAGAAGCAGCTCGCAGCGCAAGGCAAGGCTGTCGCCGAGGCCGAGGCCGCAGCCATGCGTGGCATCGAGGTGCTCCACGCCATCGTCGAAGCCGCCAGTGAAGGCATTGTCTTCATCCACGCCGAAGGCCATCTGGCCATGATCAATCATCGAGCCTTGGACCTCTTCCAGCTCACCGACGAAGTCGCACGCCCAGGTGTGGGCAATACCATCTGGCTCAACGCCGTCGCTGCCAAGTTCAAGGAAGCCGACAACCTCACCACCATCTGGCAAGCGTGGCAATCCGGCCCCGGCATCCAGGAAGGCGAATGGACTACCCTCACCGGACGCACCATCACCATTCGCACCTTCGATGTTCGTCAGGAACAGGGCACCTTGCTCGGGCGCATTTGGATGTTCCAGGATGTTACGGAACTCCGCCAGATGTCGCAGCGCCTCCAGGAATCGCAGAAAATGGAATCGATTGGCCAGCTCGCCGGCGGCATCGCCCACGACTTCAACAACCTCCTCACCGCCATTCGCGGCAACCTCACGCTCGCCGAACTTCAGGACAACAACGACGGCTTCCGTGGCAAGATCGACGACGCCAACCGCGCTGCGGGCCGTGCAGCCGAGCTGGTGAACCAGATCCTCGGCTACTCGCGCAAGAGCCGGCACGAGCGCAACACCTGCGACATCAGCCACGTCATCGACGACGTGCGCAACATCCTGCGCGCCAGCCTTGATCCCAAGGTCACGCTCCGCTGCAACGTGCCCAAGAACCTCTGGCAAACCGTGGGCGCCCCCGTGCAGATCGAGCAGGTCCTGCTCAACCTCTGCCTGAATGCCCGTGACGCCCTGCCGGACGCTGGTGGCACGATCGACATCAGCACTCTCAACATCGCCGAGACTCTCAGCCTTGGCGAAGGCTCCGGCCATCGTGGCGACTACGTCGTCATCAAGGTGAAAGACAACGGCCATGGCGTCCCGCTGGAGGCACGCAGTCATATCTTTGAACCCTTCTTCACTACCAAGGATCAAGGCAAAGGCACAGGTCTTGGACTTTCCATGGCCAAAAGCATCATTGAGCAGGCTGGTGGCTGGATGGAGTTTGATTCCGAACTGGGCAAGGGCACCGAGTTCCGCGTCTTCCTCCCCCGCGAGGTGCGCCCCATCGCGAAGACCTCGAAGTCCGCCGAACCAGCTCCTGCACGCCCCGCTCGCGGCAGTGCCGAGGGCACCGTGCTGGTCGTCGATGACGAAGCCCCCGTCCGCTCCATCGCCGTGAACATGCTCAAGTATCTCGGCTACAGCGTGGTGGAGGCTCAGGATGGCGAGGAAGCCATCCGCATCCTCCAGAACAATGGAAAGCCCATCGACGCCATCATGATGGACGTTTACATGCCCAAGCTTTCCGGACGCGACACCTTCAAGCAAATCCGCAGCCTCGGCATCGACGTGCCTGTCATCGTGTGCAGCGGCTTCATGATCGATGCCGAAGAGTTCACATCCCTCTGCACCAGCCAGCAAGGCCCCGTGGAAGTGATTCAAAAGCCCTACAGCATGGAATCCCTCGCCCGCGTCGTCCGCAAGGCCATCGTCGAAGGCCATCGGGCACTGAGCGCGTGATCATCGCCTGAGTCGATAGACAAATCGACATTCTGCATTTCATCGCGCCCGCAAACCTGCAACACTGGGAGCATTCACGGCTCATAACCACCGTGACCTCCCATGCCTGAAGTTATCTTTGTCCTTCTTCTCGTCGCCGGTTTGATCCTCATCATGCCGATCGTCGCCATCGTCAAAGCGAGCGGCGCACGACGGCAGGCCGAGGAACTCAACGCCCGCCTCACCAAGGTGGCTGCCAACCACGTCGAGCGTATTGCCTTCCTCGAAGAGCAAGTGCGGAAACTCAAGGCACAGAGCCTGGATCATGTGCCCGTTCCCCCGCCCGAGCCGGTCATCGCATCGTCCAGGCTCAAGGAGCCCGGGCCAGCACCAGTCATTGAGGAGCAGCCGCGAACCGAAGAGCACGTCGAGCCCATCGTGGTGCCTCCTCCGCCTCCTGCGATGGCAGCACCAGAGCCCGCCCACACGCCACCTCCGCTTCCCGTTCCTGAAGTCGTTCGCCAGCTCAAGCACGAGCCTGCCATCGACCCCGCAGCACTCGAAACCTCCAAGCCCGTTCGCCTTCCTGTTCCTCAGGCACGACCCCAGCTCAACATGGAGCAGTTTGTCGGTGTCAAGTTGTTCGCCTGGGCGGCGGGCCTGGCACTCTTCCTCGGCATCATCTTCGCGGTGAAGTATTCCTTTGAGAACAACCTCATCCCTCCGTCCGTGCGCGTCGCCTTCGGTTTCCTCACGGGCATCGGACTCGTCGGTGGCGGCCTCTGGGTGCAGCGGCACAAGGCTTATGAGGTGCTCGCACAAACGCTCAGCGCGGCAGGCATCCTGGTGCTTTACGGCGTGACCTTCGCCGCCCAATCGCTCTACCACTTCTTCCCTCCCGCCATCACGTTTGGATTGATGACGCTCATCACCGCCGCCGGGTTCGTCATTGCGGTGCGGCTCCATGCTCAAGTCGTTGCCGTGCTAGGCATGGTTGGCGGTTTCCTCACACCTATTCTCTGCTCCACGGGGCAAGACAACCCGGTGGGACTGTTTGTTTACATCGCGCTACTTGATAGCGGATTGATCGCCGTGGCCAAGCATCGCCGCTGGCTGCATCTGACCACGCTGGGAGCTATCGGCACGGCCTTGATGCAAGCTGGTTGGGTGGCAAAATTCTTCGATACCGGGCACTACTTCGAAGGCAGCAAAACCCTGGGAGCGATGACGATCTTCCTGGCTTTCGCGGCTCTCTTCGCCGCTGCCACCTGGTGGTCGAAGCGTCGCGAAGATGAGGACGCTCATCCCGCCTTCTCCGCTCTGGGCATGTGCGCCACCGCGATGATCGCAGCCTTTGCCATGCTAGAGTATGGCAGCATCACGGAACGCCCGGTGCTCTTCTACGGCTTTGTCATGTTGATTAATGCGGCCGCACTCTTCACCGCTTGGGTGGAGCCCCGCGTGCGGTTCGCACCGGGAGTGGTGGGCGCAGCCACCTTCATTCATCTCACGGTCTGGACCATGGGACGACTCACCGATGAGATGCTGCCGCTGGCCCTCGGCATCTATCTGGTGTTTGGCCTGATCCACACAGGCTTCGGTCTGCTCTGGCAGCGCAAGCATCCACAACTCCCAGCCACGGCTGCCCCATGGATGCCGGTCATCACCCTCGTGCTCATGATGATGCCTTTGTTTGGGCTCAAGCACGTCAGCATCCTGCTCTGGCCAGCGATGCTGCTGGTGAACCTGGCAATCATCGGCCTCGCCTTGATGACGCGCCGCTTGCTGCCCGTGCTCTTCGGCATCGTGCTCACGCTGCTCGGTGCGTTCTTCTGGCTGGTGCTGCCAGTGCATCGCGACGCCTTCGCCTTGCCTACCTTCCTGCTGGTCGTCGGCGGTTTCGCTGTGCTCTTCATCGTCGCCAGCCTCTTCCTCGGCAAGCGCGTGAGTGCCCTGGACAACAAGGTCGGCTTTAACCTCAACGACGCGCTACCGATTTGCTCCGCCGTGATGCCCTTCGCCCTGCTGATCATGGCGGTGCTACAACTTCAAATCAGCAGCCCGGCACCGGTCTTTGGTCTCGCATTGCTCCTCACCGGATTCTTGCTGGCCATGACCAAACTGACTCGCGTGCATGGGCTTGGCCTCGCCGCTCTCGCCTGCGTGCTCGCGCTCGAATACGCATGGCATGGTGCCAGTTTCAAAGCGGAGCAAGCGACGGAACCGCTGCTCTGGAGCCTCGGCTTCTACGCCGTGTTCGCGATCTTCCCCTTCGTGTTCCGCAAGCACTTCGAGCAAGCCACCTTGCCGTGGATCACGGCTGCGGTCGCGGGCATCAGCACCTTTGGCCTCGTCTATCGCATGACGAAGCTCGCATGGCCTGACGCTCCGCCAGGGTTGATCGCCGCCGCCTTCGCCGTCCCGGCGTTGCTCAGCCTGATCATGATAGTGAAACAGCATCGTGAAAACACACCCGCGCGGCTTTCGCAGCTCGCCTGGTTTGGCGGAGTCGCCTTGTTCTTCATCACGCTGATCTTCCCGCTGCAATTTGATCGTCAATGGCTGACCATCGCATGGGCTATCGAAGGTGCCGCGCTGCTTTGGTTGTTCCAACGCGTGCCCCATCAAGGACTCCGCTACGTCGCGACCGGACTGCTCACCGTGGCCTTCATCCGTCTCGGTCTGAACCCCTCGGTCTTCGACTATCACCAGCGTGGCAGCACCGCCATCCTCAACTGGTTCCTCTACTCCTACGGTATCGTCGCCACGGCTCAGTTTGCCGCGATCAAGCTCCTTCGCGAACCGCATCACAAGCTGGGAGAACTCGACCTCCGAGCCCTCTTCGGTGCCTTCGGTGGTGTGCTGCTCTTCATCCTTCTCAACATCGAGATCGCCGACTACTTCACCGCGCCGGGCTCCCACTTCATCACCTTCGAGTTCAGTGGCAATCTCGCACGCGACATGTGCTACAGCATCGCCTGGGGCCTCTTCGCCCTCGCGCTGCTGGTCACTGGCTTCATGCTCCGCTCGAAAGGCACCCGCTACGCTGGCATCGGCCTGATGGGCATCACGCTGTTGAAACTCTTCCTGCACGACCTCGCGAACATCGACAGCATCTACCGCATCGGCGCGCTCATCGCTGTCGCCATCATCGCCCTCGCTGCTTCGTTCCTCTATCAACGCTTCCTCGAACGCGATTCCAAGTCATGAGACGACTAGCCTTCATCCCCTTCGTTGCCGCACTCGCCGCATCGGCGCAAACGTCACCACACGCGGCGTGGCAAAACGTGCAGTCAGTGACGGTGAGCGGCTCCGGGCTCCATCGCCTTGATCTTCCACCCGCGACTCTTTCGGCGGCGCAGGCGGGTCTTGAAGATCTTCGTTTGAGCGATGCTCAAGGCATAGATCAGCCATTCGTGATCGAATGGCCTCTGCCAGCCTCCACTCGTCAGCCGCAGGTGGAGAACTTCCGCGTCACGCTGCAACCGCAGCGAACGATCCTCGACATGGACACGGGAACGACCAAACCCATCCGGGCTCTGTTGCTGGAATGCGCGGCTCGCGATTTCGTCAAGGCGGTCAGCATTGAAGCATCCAACGATCGCAGCCAATGGCAGCCGCTCATCACCGATGGCATGATCTTTCGGCAAAGCGATGGAGCAGGACACATGACGTTTACCTTTGCCAATCCTCAATCGTGGGCGCATCTACGTGTCACGATCCGAGACGACTCGTCACCCGCGATTGCCTTCACTGGCGCGCGGATCGAATGGCAGGAACCGCGCACGGCCCCAGTGCCACTCGACGTCAGCGTGAGCGGTCGCGAGGAGGCGAAAGGCGAGACGCAGCTCCGGCTGGATCTTCGCCACTCGAATCTGTTCCTCGCCGAACTAAGCCTGCGAGTCAGCGATGCGCTGTTCAGCCGCCACGTCAGTGTGCAAACTGGCCCCCGCACCATTGCCTCAGCGCAGTTGCATCGGCTTGCCGTGAACGGGAAGCAAACAGAGGAACTCACCATCCCTGTTTTCACGCAGGTGCCGGCCAACGAGATCACGCTCGTCATCATCAACAACGACAGTCCACCGCTGAAGATTGAAGGCATCAACGCCACTCGCGATCCCGTAAGTCTCGCGTTTCATGCCAGCGCTCCAGGCTCATGGTCGCTCTTCACCGGGAATCCTGCGGCGAAGGCTCCCACTTACGATGTGGCAACCCTGGCGAACGACCTCCGCAGCGCATCGAGCATTCCCGCAACCATCACTCTGCTGGAGCCCAATCCGACCTTTAACAAAGCCGCAACGCAGCCTGAGACTGGCCTCAGCGGTGCCACGTTGGACCTCACTGGATGGAGCTATCGCAAGGCGGTGACCTTGTCGGGCCATGGCGTGTCACAGATCGAACTCGATCTCGACGTGCTCGCACACGCTCGCGATGAACTCGGTGATCTTCGACTGGTGCAAGGTGGGCGTCAGGTTCCCTTCCTGCTGCAACCAACCGACCGCACCACCACGCTGCCGGTCACGATCAAAGCGGAACCCGACTCCAAACGCCCCTCCGTCTCCCGGTGGCGGTTGTCCGTTTCACAGCGCCATCTGCCCGTGCGGAGACTGACGTTGCAATCCCCCACGCCTGTCTTCGAGAGATCCATGCGTGTCATTGAGTCACGCAGGGATCACTACGGCAACGAATCACTGGTGAGTCTGGCCAGCGCCTCATGGTCTCACGTTCCTGATCGTCAGCCAGAGCTGCCTCTCACCTGCTACCATCGCTGGCAGGGCGATTCCGTCATCCTTGAGACTGACAATGGTGACAACTCTCCCATCGAACTCTCAACCGCCAAAGCTGACCTCGACGTGGTGGCGCTCGTGTTCAAGACGACAACGCCAGAACCCGTTCACCTCTACTACGGCAATCCTCGCGCAACGACGCCGCGCTACGATCTTCGTCTGGTGGAGAAGGACCTCACGACGGTGTCACCATTGATTGGCAAGCTCGGTGACGAACAAGTTCTCTCCAGCCACCCCGTCTTCTGCGACACTCCAAAAGAAGCCACCAGCCCCTGGCTGTGGGTGGCACTGAGCGTGGTCGTGATCGGTTTGATTGCCGTGATGGCGAAACTGCTGCCGAAGGCCGAGACGCCCTCGTAAACGCGAGTCACTTCGGTAGTTTTGGCCGACTTTCCCGAATGCGCTTGGAGAAGTCTGGATCAAGATCAGCGGCCTGCGCATCTGCATTGATCAGCGAACGCTCGCGCAGTTCCTCCAGCGGCATGGAGGTGTCGAGGATGTCCTTCACATAAGCGTAGGCATCGATGTAACCGTTCAAGAGCAGGCGCAGATCGAACGGACTGTCACGACCATCGAGGTTCACGTGGCGGTCGATATTGACGGTGCAGTTGTTGCTCAGCAGATGGTAGAACTCGGGCTGATCGGCGAGCGCGTTGATGCGATCGATGTAGGACATGAAGATGCGGCGCACGCCCTCGGGTGTGGCTCGAGTGTGGAAGAGCAGCACCTTTTCTTTCCGATACTGCGTGCGCACCCGCACGATGTCGCGCTCATCACCGACGATGTAGATGAGTTCGAACTGCTTGAAGCACGAAGGGAGTGCCGCGTAGGTCTCGTGCTTCTCCAGCCTCGCCTCGATCGACACGCAGACAGGCGGCGCATTGTCAAAGACGAAGCTCAGGAAGGTGTGGGCCACAGGGCCATCCGACCAGCGCGAGACAAAGAAGTCCACGCCCGTGAGATGCGAGAGCTGGACCTCACGCGTTTCATAGTGGGGCGTAAAGTCAGTGCGCGAACGATAGTCGAAGTGCCGCACGCCAGTGAACGTCACCTTATCGCCATCGACCTGCGCGCGCGGCACCACACTCACATCGGGCTTCCAGTCGCGTGATTGTGAGGGGCGAATGGTCACCCACCAGGAAAGCACGGCGAAGACAAGCCCTGCAAAGACCACGAACGCGCGGCGTGATTGTGGCAGCCAGAAGGCCGCCACGCCTGCCCCCACGAACACGAATGCGAGCAAAAGACGAATCGGTGCCCAGGGGAAGTTCGAGTAGTAGATCGCCAGCACGCCCCAGGCAGTGATCAGCACCCGACAAAGCAGGCCAAGGGCCTTCAGAATCCATCTGCCCAACCGACGCCACCATCCAGTCCGCTGCCATCCCGGTGGGAGCGATGAGTCAACTTCAGCGGTGGGAGAATGCGTTGGCATCGAGCAACTTCGAATCGCCGACTCCACATCCGTCGTCCAGAGAGAAAACGTTCCGCTTCGATGCCGTGGAGCTAGGACTGATAGAGGAAGGTCGTGAGCGGACTCGTGGCGCTGGCTTCATCGCTTTGATGTCCGATCCCCATCTCATACGCAGCACGACCGGCTTCCACCGCCTGCTTGAAGGCAATGCCCATGCGCACAGGATCGCTGGCGACGGCAATCGCTGTATTCACGAGCACGGCATCGGCTCCCATTTCAAAAGCTTCGGCCGCATGGCTGGGCGCACCGATGCCAGCATCCACCACCACGGGCACGGTGGCCTGGGCGATGATGATCTCGATCTGCTTGCGCGTGGTGATGCCCTGGTGCGAACCAATGGGCGATCCTAGCGGCATAACGGTGGCCGTGCCCACATCTTGAAGACGGCGCGCCAGCACGGGATCGGCATTGATGTAAGGCAGCACGATGAAGCCTTCCTTCACGAGCACTTCGGCCGCCTTGAGCGTCTCGATCGGATCGGGCAGGAGGTAACGAGGATCGGGATGGATCTCCAGCTTCACCCAGTTGGGCAGACCAGCAGCCACAGCCAGCCGAGCTAAACGCACGGCTTCCTCCGCGTTCATCGCACCGCTGGTATTGGGCAGCAGGAGGACTTCCTTGGGTATGAAATCGAGGATATTGGCAAACGGATCGCCCTTGCCCGTGAGATCAGCCCGCCGCAGTGCCACGGTCACGATCTCCGTGCCCGAGGCGACGATGGCGTCCCTCATGAGTTCGCCCGAAGCAAACTTCCCCGTGCCGAGCATGAGACGGGATCGGATCTGGCGACCAGCAATAGTGAGAGCGGCGTTTTGCATTACGCCAGCAGCCGGTCGAGGAGTTCTTTCAGCGGGAGCTGGATGCCGATGTAGAAGTCGCCAAACTCCGCATAGACGGCACTGACTTCATCGAAGCGCATCTCATAGACGATGCCTTTGATGTGATGCGTATCGTGCGCGAAGAGCGTGACGCCCCACTCAGCTTCGTCAAGGCCGGTGCTGCCGGTGATGAGCTGACGGATCTTGCCGTGCCAGGCGCGCCCCGTTTTGGCGTGGCCGCTCATGAGCTGGCGACGGGCCTCGAAGCTGCTCGCATACCAGTTCTGCTCCACGTTGCGGCGCTTGCTCATGTTGTAGAAGCACATCACCTGCCAGTCCGGCATGTTGGGATAAAGGCGGTCCTGATTGTATTTCGCCATGCGCGCATTCCATTCGGCGAGGCGCGCAGTGAATGGCTCGGAACCCTCGACGAGCCCCTCCTTCTCCACGAGTTCCTTTTTGAACTCCTCTTCCTTCGTCGTGTATTCGCTCAACTCCGTCATGGAGAGGTAGCTGTAGGCGGGCACGAGCACATCAGGTCCGAGAGCGCGCTGGAGGTCCTTGGCGAAGCGGTCGGCGTCCTGCAGATCGGGCGTGAGGATCATGAAGCCCAAGTCGGACTTTGGTCCCACCATGCTGAAAGCGAGGAGCTGTGTGTCGGGGTGCTTGCGAATGCGGGCGATGGTGCCTTCCAGGTGCTTGCGTGCGGATTCCTGCTGGTCCTCTTCCATGGAGGCCCAGTTCGTGTGATTCAGAGAGAAAAAGAGATGCTGCACATGCCAGCCTTCCTGCGGGACGATGGGCTTGCTTTGCGTGGGGATGATATGATTGGCCATGGTGGCGCGCACTCTTCAAAGAAACGCCGCCGGGTCAAGGCATGGTCCTGAGCACATTCTGGGCCGATTTTGCGATGCCTTTCCCACCCCAAAAAAGCGATTGCACCGCCCCCGTGAGACCTTACTATCGCCGCCCTTAACCAAACCCAAATACCGATGGCCGACGCCGCAAATAAATATCCTCAGAACGTCACAGGTGCCTACTACGTTGACGATCAATGCATCGACTGTGACCTGTGCCGCGAGACCGCGCCCGCAAACTTCAAGCGTGATGACGACGGCGGTCATTCCTACCTCTACAAGCAGCCCGAGTCCGAAGACGAGAAGAACCTCTGCGAAGAGGCCCTCGCTGGCTGCCCTGTGGAAGCCATTGGTCGCGACGGTGAATAATCCGAGGCAGACATTCCTTTCCAAGCAAACACGGCGCTCACTTCGAGCGCCGTTTTTGTTGCTGCTCATCATCGCCTCATGCCTGCGTGCCGAGCCCGAGTTGAAGCGGTTCAGCTTTGAGCGCCCCGAGATGGGCACGGTCTTCAAGATCGACCTCTTCGCTCAAGATGAACCCACGGCGACCACGGCTGCCGAGGCCGCATTTGATCGCGTGGCAGCCCTCAATCGCATCTGCTCGGACTACATCCCCGACAGCGAGTTGATTCGACTGTGCCAGGCCGGCAGCATGAAAGTGAGCGATGATCTATTCCGCGTGCTGAAGATCTCACGCACCATTGCCAGGGAAACGGATGGAGCCTTCGATCCCACCATTGGCCACCTCACGAACCTCTGGCGACGCACCAAACGCAAAGGCATGCTGCCCACCGATGCTCAGCTGACCAAAGCCAAGGCGTTAACGAAATGGAGTTACTTGATGCTAGATGACAAGACGAAGGAGGTGACGCTGGCGATGCCCGGTATGCAGCTCGATCTGGGCGGCATCGCGAAGGGTTTCGCTGCTGATGAAGCGCTCGCGGTGCTGAGGAAACAAGGCATCAAGCACGCCGTCGTCGCCGCCAGTGGCGACCTCGCGATCGGCGATGCACCTCCTGGCTCGATCGGATGGGAGGTGGGCCTGCGCACCTTTGAGGCCGCCGAGGCGCAGGATTCGCAGATCAAACTTCACCTTGCCAACTGCGGCGTCTCCACCTCCGGCGATCTGCACCAGTGGACCGAGATCAATGGCGTGCGCTACTCCCACATCATCCATCCCGCGACCGGGCTCGGGCTGACGCAACGCATGGCCTGCTCTGTGGTCGCTCCCACCGCGACGCTCAGCGATGCGCTAGCGACCACCATGTGCGTGCTCGGGATTGAACGCGGACAAGCCGTGCTCCCGCTCTTTGATCAAACGAAGGTCCGCTTCGTCGATCTCGATGCGGAAGGGAAAGTGCGTGAGACCAAAACACCGGGATTTCCCTGACGCTGAACCGTTTGCACACCACGCATCGCGGGGGCATCGTCGCCTCCGCATTTACCAACCGCTTATGAAATTACTTCCACTTATCGCTCTGGCGCTCGCCGCCACTTCCACCTTCGCCGCTGATGCGAAGCGTGTGCTCGTCTGCACCGTCACCGCAGGCTTCCGCCACAGTTCCATCCCCTGGGCTGAAAAGACCCTGCAAAAGCTCGCCGATGAATCCAACGGCGCCTTCACCATTGTCGGCTTTGTCCAGCAGCCCGACATCCAGGTGCCCCAGGCTCCACGCAAGCCCAAGGACCTCGACGCCGCAGCAGATGACAATGCGAAGAAACGCTACGCGAACGACATGAAGCGCTACGAAGCCGAGATGGCCAAGTGGACCCCTGAGGTGCAAGCCGATGCCAAGGCCAAGCAGCAAGCCCTCGCCGACGGACAAAAGAAAGCACTGGAACGCCTGAGCCCGGCCAACCTCGCTGCCGAAAAGATCGACGGCGTCATCTTTGCCAACACCACCGGTCCTCTCCCGCTGCCTGACAAGGACGGCTTCATCAAGTGGATCGAAGAAGGCCATGCCTTCATGGGCATGCACAGCAGCAGCGACACCCTGCACCCTCGCGACGTCGGCGGCTGGGGTGGTTACATCGACATGCTTCAGGGCGAATTTGAAACCCACAAAGCCCAGGTGCCCGCTGACCTCATCGCTGGCGACACCGAGCATCCTGCCAATGCAGGCATTGGCCCGAACTGGAACCTCGCCCAGGAAGAGATGTATATCATCAAGAGCCAGGACCGCTCCAAGGTGCGCTCCCTCTGGTTCATGCGCCATCATCCGAACGATGCGGCCGACCAGCGTCACTTCCCCGTCTCCTGGTGCCGCAAGGCCGGCAATGGCAAGGTTTTCTACACCAGCCTCGGCCACCGCGAAGACCTGTGGAGCGACTCGCCTGAGATCAAGGACCGCAAGAACTCGGTGGAACTCAGCAAGCAATACCAGGCGCACATCACGGGCGGAATCAAATGGGCTCTCGGCCTCGCCGACGGCAGCTCCACGCCCAATCCGGAGGTAAAGTAAAACGCCATGAGCCAGCCCTCTTCAGGCTCGCCTTTTGACCAGCTGAACCTCTCGAATCTGCCGCCAGGACCACCTCCGGTCACGGCGGCGGATTCACCGCAGAAGATCTGGAAGATGGGCCGTGTGGTGCTCCAGCGGGAGACGGCTCATCGCGGAGGCAAGGTGGTGACGGTGGTGAAGGATTTTGCGTCTCACCTGCCCGTGAGCGTGATCGAGACCATCGGCAAGAAGCTGCGCTCTGCCTGTGGCTGCGGTGGCACCGTGAAAGATAAGCGCATCGAGATTCAAGGCGATCAGGTGGCGCGCATTCGAGCGCTGCTGGAGCAGGAAGGCTTCCAGGTGGCGGGCGTGAAGTAGATCGCCATGGAAGCACAGCCACCACCCTTGCCCGCCAGCGTGCTTCCCGTTCAACGCTGGCGGCTGTGGCTGCATCTGCTGCTGGTAGTGCCTTACCCTCTGATCGCGGCTTTCGCTGGTGGCGCAGACAAGGAAGCAAAACGCTCGGCGTTGACCGGCGGATGGAAGAGTTTGCTGATCGTGTGCGGGATCGAGCTGATGGTCTTCAGCACCATCCTTGGGCTCGCCGTGTGGCTGTCGCGAACGACGCGCGACGATCTCATGCTGCGCGCCCGAGGCATGGGACGATTCATCGTTCAGGGCATGGGCTACAGCCTGGCCATTCGTTTTGGTATTGGGCTCGTAATGGGCTTGGCGGCTGCAGTGCTGATACTGCTCGGCGTGGTTACCCAGGAAGCCATCGAGCAATTCGTCAACTCCAACCGTCCCGACGTGGAGAAGCTTGTGGACGTGAAAGCGCTGAAGAACGACCCGATTTACTTCTGGCTGACGCTGACCTTCGTAAGCTTCGTCGTTGCCGGACTACGCGAGGAACTCTGGCGCTCCGCCTCGCTCACGGGCTTGCGCAAGCTGTGGCCGCAATGGTTTGGATCGACTCAAGGACAACTCATCGGCGTGGTGCTGACCTCGCTTCTCTTTGGCATCGGCCACCTGGGTCAGGGATGGTTCTCGGTGGGTGTCACGGCTCTGATTGGCATGGCGCTGGGCACGATCATGGTGCTGCACCGATCCGCCTGGCCTGCGATCATCGCTCACGGAGCTTTCGATGCCGCGAGCTTTGCCTTGCTGCCACTGGTGCTGAAATAAAGCGTCGAGTGCGGATCGAGGATGGCGTTCATCAAGCCGACTCCGACCTCCAACAAAAAGAGCGGAGCCTCATCGGCTCCGCTCCTGTGATTCGAGTAATGGCGTGACGATCAGATCACCCAGCCTTCGCGATACTCGCGCTTCACCATTTTGTTGGCAGCTTCGTTGTTCGGAATCTTCAGGCCGGGGGAATCCCAGGTGAGGACCTCGTTGGGGAAGACACTGGCGAGGCAGCCGAGGAGCACGGCTTCTGTCAGCGGGGCAGCGTAATCGAAGTTGGCGCTGGGCTTTTTGTCGCCCTTGAGGCAGCAGTCGATGAAGTCGAACCAATGGTTGCGCGGCTCCAGCTTGGGGAACACCACGGATTTGAACTTGCCCGCCGGGTAAAGCATGGGGCGACCGCCATGCGGATGATGGAGGATGCCTTCGGTGCCCACATAGATGGTGCCTTGGTCGATCTTCGCTAGCTTGCCCGATTCGCTCACCAGCTTCTCGGTGATGGCCACGGGCGGCTTGTTGTCGCCATCATACCAGGTCACCTTCACATCTCCGTCAGTGTATTGAGTGCCTTTGAAGGTGTATTCGACGAGACCATTGATGGCCCAGTTGGTGGCATTCGGTGGTGGAAGGCCGGTGCTCTTCACCGAGATCGGCGCCGCGAGATCCATGGAGCGGAACCAGCCGGAGAACATGTGGCAGCCCATGTCGCCGAGGGTGCCAGTGCCGAAGTCGCGACGCTTGCGCCAGTTGCTCGGATGATAGTAACCCTGGATGTAAGGCCGATCGGTGGCAGGTCCGAGCCAGGTCTTCCAGTCGAAGCCCGCAGGCACCTCGTCCACCTTCGTGGGCACCGGCTCCATGTCGCCCCACTTCTTGTTGGAGAAGGTGTAGGCTTCCTTGACCTTGCCGATCACACCCGAACGAATGAGTTCCACGGTGTAGCGTTCGGTGAAGTCGGACGAGACCTGGATGCCCATCTGCGTCATGACACCCTTCTCACGCGCCTTGAGCATGAGCTGACGGCATTCCCAGAGGTTCTGCGCGAGGGGCTTCTGGCCATACATGTGCTTGCCCAATTCCAGCGCCTTGAGCCCGATGGGACCGTGCATGTGGTCGGGCGTGGAGACGTTCACGCTGTCGATGTTGCCCCCTTCCTTCTCCAGCATCTCGCGCCAGTCCTGGTAGCATTTCACATTCGGGAAATCCTTCTTCACGCGGTCGAAGTTGCGCGTGTCCACATCACAAACCGCCACGAACTCCCACATCGGATGATTGGCCATGGAGGTGTAGTCCGAACGCGACATGCCGGAGGCTCCGAAGGCGGCATGGCGGAGCTTGCCATTGGGCGAGGCGGCACGCAGGCCGGAGGTGACATAAGGCGCTGCGAAGAGCGTGGCGGCGGTGTGGATGAAGCGGCGGCGTGTTTGCATGAGGATAAAAAGATGGCCCGTGGGCTTCCAAAGATACGCGGAACTTGGAGTTAACTTGCCGCTTCGTCTTGGATAGCCTCGGCGCCGTCATGAGTGACCTTCTGGAATTCCTTGCCCGCGTCATGTTCGAGACTGTGTTCAGCTTTGGCGACAAAGAGATCGGACGCGGGCTGTGGCAGGTCATTGGCTGCCTCGGAGGCAGTGTGATCTATGCGATGACAGCTAAACGAGTGGACTTGGAGAACGATGATTGGCGATCGGTGATTGTCGGTCTGGTGGTGATCGCTGCGGCCATTGCCTTCGGCGGCATTCTTTTGGTGACCACCTTGAAATGGGCGTTGTATTGAGAAGCACTGGACGCAGGTCCAGGCTCTGCTTCCAGTCCGCCACTCATGAACACCATCCCCGTTGTCTGCGCCTTGATCCTTCGCGAGGGGCATGTGATGCTCGCCCAGCGTCCCGAGGGCAAGCATCTAGCCCTGAAGTGGGAGTTTCCTGGGGGCAAGGTGGAACCAGGTGAGAAGGCGGAGCACGCCATGATCCGCGAACTTCGCGAGGAACTCGGCTGCGAAGTTCGCATCGTGACCGCACTGCCCCGCTCGACGCACAACTACGAGAGGGGCACGGTGGAGATGATTCCCTTCGTTTGCGAGCTGACGCAAGAGAGCCCTCCTCCCCACCCGCACGAGCATGCAGCGCTGCTTTGGTGCCCGCCTGAGGAACTGCTGGCTCATGACCTGGCACCAGCCGACTTCCCCGTGGTGGCTGCCTTCGAGGACTGGCGCGCCAATAAAAACACTTCCCAACCGGTGAACCTAGGGTAAAGCGCAGGACTGATGCGTTTGCTGCCTGTTGCTTTGATTGGGTCCCTGGCCCTGTTCTCCTTGCCTGCCTGTGCGGAGAAGGGTGCCGTCAGTTCACCCGGTGCTGGCAGCGTCTGGATGGTGGAAAGCGCCACCTCCCGCCTTTACCTCTGCGGCACGATCCATCTGCTTCGCCCCACGGATTATCCGCTGCCCGAGGTTTATGAAAAGGCCTACGCCGACAGCCAGCGGGTGGTGTTCGAGCTACCTCCCGGCGTGTCCCACGATCCACAGCTAGCCGTCAAGATGCGCACGGCGGGCTCTTACCCCGAGGGCAACACTTTGTCCGCCAAAGTAAAGCCTGCGACTTGGCAGGCCCTTGAGGCCTGGGGCAAAACTCGCGGCCTGCCGTCGTCGATGTTCAATCCCTTCCGCCCGTGGTTCGCCGCACTCACGGTGTCGGCTACCGAATACTCGCTCCTGGGTGCCGACCCCGACCGCGGCGTGGATCGCTTCTTCGAAAAACGTGCAACCAAGGACGGCAAGCCTGGCGAGGGGCTGGAGACGCTGGAATTGCAGATCGGCCTGTTCACATCGCTCAGCGAAGAGCACCAGCAGGAACTCCTTGAACAAACGCTGGCCGAGGTGCGCACGCTGCCGGACCAGTTCGAACGCATGATTGCGTCTTGGCGCGTGGGCGATGCGGACGCCTTGCACCAAATGCTTTTCGAAGAAGCCGAGAAGTATCCCGAGCTGCTCGATGCCTTCCTAACACAACGCAACGCGCGGTGGATCAAGCAACTGGAGGCCTACCTCGCAGGCAAAGAAAATGTGATGGTCCTCGTGGGCACGGGTCATCTAGGAGGCAAAGAGGGTGTGCTGCACCTGCTCCAATCCAAGGGATACAAAGTCACCAAACTGGCCGATGCGGCCAAGACCGTGGCCCGATAAGTGCTCGCCTGATGCCCATTCCGACAAGTTTGAACCCCCAGGATTTCACCTTGACGCCCATCGCCGCTTCCGTCAAAAGTCACCGCTTGGACTGACAGTGTGTAACTGGGTCCACCACCACACCTCGACTGCCTCAGCCCTCCCTTAATCATGACAAGCCTCAAGCTTCTTCGTCTGCCCGTCTTCAGCCTGGTTTTTGCCGTGGCCGGAGTGAATTCTCCCCAACTCGCTTTCTCTCAGGGCGCAGCGGTCAATGCACCTGCCGCCCGCAAAATCGTGAAGGAAGTGCGCATCGTCTTTAAAGGCTCCGCCTCCATCAGTGAAGCCCGCGTCAAAGGCCAGATGGCTACCCGTGAAGGTGAAGCCTTCTCAGATGACCTCGTAGAGCAGGACATCCGCAATATCTACAGCACCGGCGCGGTGGACAATGTGGAAATCGCTGGGGAAGACGTGGCTGGTGGCGTGCGCGTGGTGGTGACGATCACAGGTCGTGGAGCGGTGGGTGACATTCTGTTCCAGGGCAACACCCAGGTGGACAGCGGCAAGCTCCTCAAGGACATCGAACTGAAGACCGGCGACCCCGTTGATGAAGTGAAGCTGGCCCAGGGCACTCAGAAGATTCGCGAGCGCTACGAAAAGCAGGGCTACGCCGACGTGTCGGTCACCTATCAGGCCGAGCCAATGGCTGAATCCGGCTTCACCCGCGTGACCTACATCATTGGTGAAGGCGCTCGTGGTCTCGTCCGCAACATCAACTTCGAAGGCAACTCCGCCCTCAAGGCCAGCGACCTTCGCGGCAAGATGAAGCTCAAGGAAAAAGCGATCTGGCGTGTCTGGCGCGGCAAGTCCGGCCGCCTGAGCGATGACGCTCTCAATGCCGACGTGAAGGCTGTCGAAAGCGCCTACCACGATGCAGGCTATGTTTACGCCAAGGTGGTCGAAGTCCGCCGTGAGCCCGCTGGCTCGGACTACGTGGACCTCACTTTCGTTGTAACCGAAGGCGAACGCTATGACGTGGCTTCCGTTTCCATGCAGGGCAATACGGTCTTCACTTCTGAAGAACTTCAGCCAGCTCTGAAGACTGTGGCAGGCTTCGCCTACTCGGGTTCCGATGTGAAGGACGACGAGAAGATGATCGGCGATTACTATGGCTCCCGCGGTTATGCCGATGCCCGTGTGGACGTGAGCGTGGTGCCAGCAAGTCAGGGTCAGGTCAATGTGCTCTACCGCATCAACGAAGGTCAGAAGTCTTTGATCCACAAGATCAACATCTCCGGCAACAGCGTTACCCAGGATCAGGTCATCCGTCGTGAACTTCCGGTGGCCCCCGGTGAAGAGTTGAACACCGTGAAGCTTGAGGCTGGCAAGTCCCGTCTTGAGCAGCTTGGCTACTTCAGTGCCGTCGATATCCGCAATAATCCAAGCGCTCAGCCTGGATTCAAGGATGTGGACATCGCCGTGACGGAACAATCCACAGGTTCGATCAACTTCGGCGCAGGCTTCAGCTCGATCGATAGCCTGGTGGGCTTCGTCGACCTGACACAGACCAACTTCGACATCGGCAACTGGCCCAGCCTTCGTGGAGCCGGTCAGCGCTTCCACCTTGGTGTGAAATACGGCACCAAACGTCGTGATGGTTCGATCGCCTTCACTGAGCCCTGGTTCCTTGGTCAGAAGCTGGCCTTCACCACCGAACTCTTCTATCGCGACCTCTACTACCTCAGCGATGTGTATGACCAGCAGAACTACGGTGGCTCCTTCAGCTTCCGCAAGCCTCTGGGCGAGCACTCCTATGCTGAGCTTGGCTACACGCTCCAGAAGGTGAAGATTCACAACATCGACGACGAAGCCTCCCCCGAAATCCAAGCTGAAGAAGGCGACTATCTCCAGAGCAAGATCGACCTGAGCTGGGTGCATGATACTCGTGACAGCGTTTACATCACTCGGTCAGGCCACAAGCTGGAACTCGGAGCCATGCTCTCCGGCAGCTTCCTTGGTGGCGACGCCGATGTTTACGGCCTGAACGCGACGGGCTCACAATACTTCAGCCTGCCATGGGACACCATCCTGAGCGTTGAAGGATCGATCCGCACAGTGGACACGTGGGGCGACGGCAAAAATGTGCCGATCTTCGAGCGCCTCTTCCTCGGTGGCGCAAACAGCCTGCGTGGCTTCGACTATCGCGATGTGGGACCGAAGGATGCCACTGGCGAACCTCTCGGTGGCCTCACCTCGGCTTATGCCTCGATCGAATATACCTTCCCCATCATGGAAAAAGTCCGCGGTGCGGTGTTCTATGATCTGGGTGTGGTCAGCGGCAGCGCCTACGATTGGGGCGGTGAGGTCAATTCAGACGTTGGTGTTGGTCTCCGGCTCTACCTGCCTATCGGCCCGATCCGTGTGGACTTCGGTATTCCCGTTCAGTCGGATGAGCACAACGATTCTGGCGGCAAGTTCAACTTCAACATCGGCTACAAGTTCTAAAGCCTGACTGTGCAAATCCCCCACCCCTCAAGCTATCCAATGAGATTTCTCTCCTCACTACTCGTCGTTCTTGTAGCCTCCAGCATCTCCGCCGCCGACCTCAAGGTCGGCGTCGTGGACATGACCAAAGCGTTCACGGAATATTATAAGACCAAGGACGCCTCTTCGAAGATGAAGGGCAACAAGGACAAGGCGATGTCTGAAATGAACGAGCGCTTTGCCACCTACAAGAACCTGCTCAACGAAGTGCAGAAGAAGCAAAAGGAAGCTCAGGACCCTATCCTTACCCAGGAAGGCCGTGCCAAGGCTGGCGCAGAGTTCCAGGACAAGCTGAAGGAAGCACGTGCGCTGGAGCAAGAGATCAACGAGTTCCAGCAGCGTCGCTCGATGCAGTTGAAGCAGGAAGAAATGCAGCTCCAGAAGGGCCTCTATGACGAGATAGTGGCGGTCGTGAAGGACAAGTCCAAAAGCTCTAGCTACGACCTCGTGTTCGATAAGTCAGGCGTGAGCATGACCACCGTCCCCGTTCTTCTCTACTACAAGGATGCGACCGAGTTCACTGATGAAGTCATCGTTGAACTGAATAAAAACGCTCCTGCCGACAGCGGCAAAAAGGACAAGGAAGAAGACTCCGCCAAGGAGAAAGGTTCTTCGTCCAAGAAGTCCAAGTAACCGCATCCTTTCCTCAGTTCACTACATGACGGCGGCCTGAACGGCCGCCGTTTCCATTTCCCGATCTCTCGATGACTCCCACCATTTCTCACCAAGCCCTGGCTGACCTGGTCGGTGGGCAATTGCTGCAGGGCGATCCCAACGGCGCTATCTCTGGTATCAATTCTCTGGCAGAGGCTCAGGAGGGTGAAGTTTCCTTTCTGGGAAACCCTAAATACGCGCCACTGACGCAGACAACGAAAGCCACGGCCATCCTCGTCGCGCCGGACTTCAAAGACGATCTGCCTGGAAAAGCATTGATCCAGGTCGCCAATCCAACGCTCGCCTTCGATCAAGCGGTCAAATACTTCGGTCCTCCCGAGCGCCCATTTGTGCCAGGCGTGCACCCGACCGCCGTGGTCGCAGGCAGCGCCCAGTTTGACCGAAACAAGGTTCAAGTTGGTCCCCACGCGGTCATTGAGGAGGATGTCGTGATTGGCGACGGGAGCACGATTCATGCAGGAGCCTTTATCGGCCTCGGCGCTCGCCTGGGCCAAAGCTGCATCATTCATTCGAATGCCGTGATCAAAGAACGCAGCGTCTTGGGCAACCGGGTTGTGATTCACAGCTGCAGTGTCATCGGCACGGATGGCTTTGGCTATCAGACGGTGGATGGGCGACACCTGAAGATTGATCAGGTGGGCATCGTGCAGATCGACGACGATGTGGAGGTAGGGTCCTGCACGACGATCGACCGTGCCCGGTTTGGCAAAACCCATGTCGGGGCCGGGACGAAGATCGACAATCTCGTCCAGCTGGGGCACAACGTGTCCACCGGACGCGGCTGCATCATCGTCTCGCAAACCGGCATCTCCGGCAGCACACAGTTGGGTGACTACGTCGTGATGGGTGGGCAGGTCGGCGTGGCCGGGCATCTCAAGATTGGCAACCAGGTGACCTTCCTCGCTAAGAGTGGCGTGACCAAGGATACGCCCGCCGCCGGAGCCTACACTGGCTACCCAGCGCGCCCTCTGATCGAGGGACGACGAATGCTGATGTATCCCTCACGCGTGCCTGAACTGACACGCCGCATTCAGGACCTGGAGAAGAAACTGGCTGAGCTGGCTGAGAAGCTGGTCTGACCGTGCGGTTCACATCAGATTGAGCGCATCCACGTCCCAGGTGACGATGACTTCCTGTGGAAATGTCATCCCGTCCACGATGCGATGGATCTTTCGCGCCAGGACGCGCACTGCGCATGAGCGAAGCATGAGCTGAAAACGGAACTGCCCATGCGCCTTGGCCAGGGGTGATGGCAGCGGCTCGCCCATGCGAACATCATCACCGATCACCGCCCTCAACTTGGTCGCGATGCTCTGAAGAGTGAACTCGGCCATGGCTGCGTTCTTGCTCCGTGCCATGACCAGGATTACGTGGGTGTCGGGCGGGTAGTGGAAGACCTTGCGCTGCTCGAGTTCCTGCTGAGCAAACCCTTCGAAGTCTCCGTGCCGCGCGAATTGAACCGCCGGGCTATGAGGCGCGAACGTCTGCACAAAGACCTCGCCTTTGACCTCACCTCGCCCCGCTCTGCCAGCTACCTGCGTGAGCAGCTGAAACGTGCGCTCCGCCGACCTGAAGTCAGGGAGATTCAGCGCGAGGTCTGCGTTCAAAACGCCCACGAGGGTCACATTGGGAAAGTCCAGCCCCTTGGCGATCATTTGAGTGCCGATCAGCATGTCGAGCTTCTGAGAGCGAAAGTCTCGCAAGGTGTCCCGGAGCTGATTCTTCCGCTGCATCGTATCCGTATCGACACGAGCAATTCGAGCCTGTGGAAACGCCTGGCGAAGCACCTGCTCCACCCGCTCCGTGCCAAATCCTGCAAAGCGAATCCCCGGATCACCACAAGACGGACATTTCCGCGGCGGCACGCGCCTGGACCCACAGATATGGCAGACGAGCCGGTCATCCGTCTTGTGCAGCGTCATGGGCACCGCACAGTCCTGGCACTCACACACGTGCCCGCACGCCATGCACGACAAGGATGTATTGTAGCCTCGGCGATTGAGGAAGAGGATGGTTTGCTCCTTCTTCTCCAATCGGGCGAGCACAGCCGTCCGGAGCCGCTCAGAAAGGATGCGCGTATCCGGACTGTTGCCGCCTTTGCGTCGTTCCAGACGCAGATCGACAATGCGAATCAGCGGCATTGACTTGCCGTCCGTTCGCCGTGTCATGCGCAGCAGTTCGTATTTGCCTGTCGTGGCATTGTGGAATGACTCAAGGCTGGGCGTGGCACTGCCCAACAGCACCGCACAGTTCTCTAGACGAGCACGAACCACCGCCAAATCGCGTGCATGGTAGCGCGGCGACTCTTCCTGCTTGTAACTAGGCTCATGCTCCTCATCGACAATGATGAGCCCCAGATTCTCAAGGGGCGCAAAAATCGCACTTCGAGCCCCGATCACCACGTCTGCACGACGTTCATGGACCTTGAACCACTCATCATGCCGCTCGCCATCAGACAAGTGACTGTGCAGCACGGCGATGCGTTCTTTGCGCTCAGAGAACCTAGCCTTGAACCTCTCGATTGTCTGAGGTGTGAGACTGATCTCCGGCACTAACACGAGTGCCGTCTGTCCCCTCTCCAGCACCCGGGCGATGGCCTGAAGATAGACCTCCGTCTTGCCACTGCCCGTGACTCCGTGCAGCAGCATGGGGCGGGATTGGATGGGGTTCTCAACCGCCGAAATCACAGGGGCAAGGCAAGTCGTCTGCTCCTCCGTAAGGTCGAGCGGTTGAGTGGGAAGGAACTCCTCCCGGTCAAAAGGATCACGTTCGATTCGCACCTCAGCCCTGGTGATCCAGCCTTTCTTCAGAAGTGCTGGAAGATAGCTGGAGGCCTTCGGCAAGTCCCGCCTCAGCTGGCTCAGGGCCGCAGTTCCGCCAGCAGCGGCCAGCTCATCAAGAATTCGCGCCTGCATGGGGGCCTTTGCACGGAGCTTCTCGATTTCGTCCGCACTGGGCGTTTTGACCAGGGTAAGGTGGCTATCAGTAACAAAGCTTTCCGGCCTCGCTCGCACCGCCTTGGGCAACATGGCCCTCAAGACCTGCTGCACCGGACACACGTAGTAATCCGCAGCCCAGCGGGCGAGCTTCAGGAGTGTAGGTGTAAAGACGGGATCGCCTCTTCCCTTGAGGTCCGCGATCTCCTTGAGTCGGAAGCCGTGCGAACTGTGGTCCAGCAGCTCAAGGACGACGGCAGCAATTCGTTGTCGCTGAAGAGGAACCATCACTCGGGTCCCCACGGAAACGCGGTCACGAAGCCGATCAGGCACCGTATAGTCTAGCTCCAAAGCCGCCGCATCTTCGAGCTGCACCCTGGCAACCATAAGGGGCTTTGCAGGATCACCCTGCACAGACTTCTTCTCCGACATGTCAAAGAGCATGCCTTGATCGGAAGCATCAGGATGAGGGGGATTTGATGGCACGGGACAGGGACCGAAGCAGAACGCCAGATATTGAATCTAGCCAAGAAAAAACCTCCCAGCTTTCGCTGGGAGGTTTGAAAACCAATTGAGATTGGTTGGAAGGAGCGAATGCCCCTCGGTGAATTAGAACTTCACGCTGAGGGAAACGCCACCGAACAGCTGGTTGTCAAAGCCGTCGAGTTCATCGATCGGAAGGTTGCCAGCGATGTAAGGAGTGAGGGTAGCGGTCTTGGTCAGCTTGATCGGAAGAGCAAGGCTGAGGCCAACATGGCTGAAGCCATCGATACCTTCGGCACCTTCAAGGTGGTAGTTGTAATCAGAGCCATAGCCGAGGTTTGCACCTGGAACGAGGCTGATCGTGTCGTTGATCTTGATTTCGCTGTTCACGCCGAGTTCGAAGAACCAGCCTTCGATAGCGAAGTCATAGTAAGCGCCGACGCCGACGTTAAGAGGACCAGCCTTGGAAGCCAAGGTAAGACCCACTTCGTGACCGTCTTCGAGCACGAGGTCGCCGTCGCCCTGATGGTTATACCAGCGATAGCCGAGGCCCAGTTCCGCACCGCCGAGGTCGGCGACGATACCGGTGTTCAGCTCAAGGCGCTGATAGGAGGCGCCGTCAACACCGAGGAAGCTGTCATCAGCCGACACTCCATAGGAGGCGCCGGAGTCAAGACGAACGGTGCTGGTAAGCGGCAGAGTCCAGTCGAGGGAGGTGGTGATCCAGTTATCAGCGAGGTCGAGACCACGGAAGATATACTTGGAGTCATAACCGGCGCTCAGCGTGAGGCCGAGGTCGTTTTCAGCGGCCGGAGGAGGAGTGCAGGTGGTGCACTTCTTGCCGGACGGAGCGGTGCCGGCGAAGCCGACAGTCGCCAGAGCGAGGCTTCCCACGAGGGAGAATGCGAGCTTGTTCAATGTCATGGTTTGGTTGGTTCGTTTGGTTGTGTTGTTGAGGTCGGAATGAGGGTATCTCCTCCGCAGACCGCATCTTCATGACAGAAGCGTTGCAGAGGGGCCACCGTTCAATCCTTCCGAAATTCGTAGCAGCGGGATGGTCCTCGCAAAAGGATTTTCTGCCTTTTTGTTCAATTTCTTGGAGAAGACATAACTCAGGCCACCCCTTACCCAGTTAAACGTAAATACTAGATAAGGACGTTTAACGGCTCGTGGCCAGTAGTGATACACAGAGACTACAAAGAGTCACTCCAGACATGGAGCTTCACAATTTGTGACAGAAATCACCATTCCTGGATCAAGGGATCACGTTCTCGGATGCCGTTCTGACCGAGATCACACGACGGAGAAAATCGGGAATAGAAATGATCAAACCCTACGACAAATCTGACGCCAACACCGAACTCGGATTGCGCATCGCCAAAGCCTGAGCCTGCGAGACAATTCTCGCTGGTGTCCCATCAAATCGATAACCATGACAACTCGGACAGGAAACCGCCCGCACGACGACGATCGAACCACATCCTTCGCACACCTTATATTGTTCAGGGTGATGGGCTATTTTTTCAGCTTGGCGAAGTCGGTTGTCTTTAGAATCGTCTGCAGCGCTCATGGAGTTTGGGAAATGATACGATGCACGCTGCTCGGATGCAACGATGCGATCGGAAGTTGCCAAAGATCATTTCAGAGACGGGTCGTTTTGAGCATCTCGTTGGCGATAGAGGGCTGTGGGGATGAGTGTCTGAGGAGGCACGTTTTCGCCTTTCGAGTGTTTGACAATAGCCTTCGCAATTTCCATGCCCATCTTGTCAGGGAACTGGACAGGATCAGCATAGATCTTGCCATCCTTGATCGCCTGCTTTCCCTCGGGCTGTCCATCAAAGCCGATAATTACGACATTGTCCGCCTTCGAAGCTTTCTCCAGAGCCGCGCGCGCCCCGAGTGCGGAAGGATCGTTGATAGCGAAAATACCATTCATTCCAGGGTGTGCCTGTAGCATGTCTTCCGCTGCCTTGAATCCTTTGTCCTTAGCACCGCCACCGTCGAGTTCGGCTACGATCTTAATCTGGCTCGCTGGCGAGGCCGCATTGTGTGCGTCGATGACCTCCTTGAAGCCTTTCACGCGCAGAATGCAGCTCTCCACTTGTTTCAAATCGAGCACGCCGACTTCTGCCGGCTGACCATTAAGTGCCTCGATCATGGCCTTTCCCGCCTCCCTTCCTCCTCCCAAATTGTCCGTCGCAATCTGGCTGACGATCTTCACCCCAGGCTCGTTGCATGGGATGTCCACGGTAAACACGGGAATGCCGGCGGCGTTGGCTTCGGCAATCACTGAGACGATCGACTTGCTGT
This sequence comes from Verrucomicrobiaceae bacterium, assembly GCA_016795365.1. Taxonomy (GTDB): domain Bacteria; phylum Verrucomicrobiota; class Verrucomicrobiia; order Verrucomicrobiales; family Verrucomicrobiaceae; genus JAEUHN01. Next base: position 29,241 of record JAEUHN010000017.1, on the reverse strand, counting down.
CCGCAGGGCTCAGCACAATCGCTGCGCAGCGTTTGACGATGAAATCCTTTACCTGATTGCTCTGGCGGGCCACATCGTTTTCGGCACTCACCACCAGAGTTTCGTAACCGTGACGGGCAGCCTCGGTCTTCAACTCATCGCCGATGACCTTGAAGAACGGATTCTGCAGAGTGAGCAGCGAAGCGCCAATTGTCCCTCGCGACGGAGGGGTTGGTTTGCCACAACCGACCAAGAAACTCAACAACCCGAGTCCAATCGAACGCCGCAGAAGCTTCATATCACAGAGCCCTTTTTCTTTCCTGGAACAGGTGCAGTAGGTGACGGTCCATTGCCCCGCTTAGACGGGTTGGCATTCAAGACATCATCTGACGGAAGGGGCTCCCCTTTGGACTCTGGGGGGGCTGGCTTGTCAATGTATGGCTTCCGTTCGGAGTAAAGCTTCAGCCGCTCTTCAAATTCCTTCTGGAGCTTAGTTCGCTCCTCTGGCGGCAGAGCGGCATCCTCTTTGAGGAGACTGAGGCAACGCTTTTGCCAGACCACGGCCTCCCCGAACTTGCCGCTTCGAGCCAGCGCTGCGGCCATCGTGTCAACCATCTCGTGTCTTTGCTCGCCCTCGTTGGCTTGAAGCGTCTTGACGGCTGCTTTGGCTATTGTCACAGCCTCATCGCCTTTGTGATACTTGTCCTCGGGGCACGTGGCCAGAAACCACGCAAGGTCGTTCAGTGCCCAGACATCCTCTTCGTTGGCAGCGGCGCGACGATACCAAGCCTCGCAGCGTGCATAGTCCACAGGCACGCCATTTCCTGTGTAGTAAAGGTAAGCGAGCTGGCGCTGGGCAAATCCATTCTCCTGCTGTGCCGCACGAAGAAACCAAATCGCCGCCTTGGCGCTGTTCTTCGGCACGCCATCACCACGCACGAGCTTGAGTCCATACAGCGCCTGAGCAGGAGGATGCCCCTGAGTCGCTGCCTGCATGGCCCACTCGGCCGCAGCAGCCTCATCCTTTTCAACCCCTTTGCCTTGGTCATAAAGAAGAGCCAGTCTCATCTGCGCCTCGGCAAGGCCCTTCTCGGATGCCCTCAACTGCCACTCCGCTGCTTTCTTGAAGTCCTGGCCAAGTCCTTCGCCTTCCTCGTAGAGAATACCAAGGATGTGCATCGCCTTGTCATGATCCTGCTTGGCTGCCTTTTGAATCCACGCCGCGCCTTGGGCTTTGGACACCTTCTCGCCGCCCTGCCCGGTCAGCAGACGGAGGCCATACTGAAACTGTGCCTCCGCGTCCCCGTCCTCAGCTTCCGCTTTGAGGTTGTCGCCAGCAACGTCGCCGAACTGCCCGAACTGTGCCTTCACTTCGAGCGACAAGCCGCCCAGGACCATCACAATCGCTATCAATAATCTCCAGTGCATGAAGAAACATTAATCGTGAGATCACTGCTCTGACAACGCAAAAGGCCGGGAACCCAAAGAGTTCCCGGCCTAAATTTGATTCCCTCAATCTGAGGACCTCAGTTACGCAACAACTGCTGCGGCTCCATCTTCAGCTGCCGCAGGCTTGGCGTTGTTGAAGCGGAAGCGAATCTTCCCACGCTTGGCAGATGCACGTGCTTTGCGCTTGGTGCGTTCCTTGGGAGTTTCATGGGCGCGCAGGCGGCGCACTTCTTCGAGAATGCCCTCCATCTCGAGTTTGGTCTTCAGACGCTTGAGCGCACGATCGACTGGCTCACCTTTACGGACTTGAACTTCGGGCATGATTGGACTTGGGGTGGGTTGAGGAAAAGGGCGGTCAAAGTATGGCCGGGAGGGAAGTCGTCAACCTCGAATTCAAACGGTTCACGGTTTAGACTTATCGACGATCTCCTTGAGGAGTTTGTCCGCATTGGCGTCGAATTCTTCGAGGCACGCTTCGCAACATAGTTTCACTTCCTGGCCATTTCGGCTGAAGACATACGGTTCGCCATGGTCATTGAGCTTCTTGCCAGAAATTGGGCACGTATCGAGCGGATAGGGCTTAGCGGGTGCTTTATTGCATCCAGAGGCAATAAAGCCAAGAACAGCAACGAGGATGATTCGTGACAGCATGAGGTAGTAGGATCGAACGGCCGCCGCCCTCCCGGTATGAGGGCGGCGGCGTGGGTTTCGGGTCAGAGTGGGTTACTTCTCGCTCTTGCAGCAGTCCTTGCCGCAGGTCTTGCCTTTCTCTTTGCAGCAGGCGGCGCAGTTGTCTTTGCAGCACTTCTTGCAGGCTTCACCAGCGGTAGCGGTCAGCGCCATGGAGGCAACGGCGAGGAGGGTCATCAATGTTTTCATAAGTTTGGTCAGTTAGATTTGAGTTCAGTTAACTTGGTCTGCTTGTCGAATAGGCCGGGCGCACCGCAGCCAGAGTTCGTCCCGGTTTGCCCTGGGGCAAAAAGGATCATCATGATTCACGGCTTAAGCCGAATCTCTCGGGGCACTCCCTGGTATGGCTCCAAGGCCAGCCTTCGTGACTCCGCGTCTGCCGCTCAGGGCAGACGAACGAGATCTCAGCACGCGGCGGGTATCAGATCAGCAGCGAGCAATGAACCATGTAGAGCGGCACCGCCTCTCGAGGCGGGCCATGCTCGGTGCGTGAAGCGACAGCCTCGTCGATCACTCCATCCCACAGCGAAACGCGGACTTTGGTCCAGGTCAGCAAATGAAAGTCCATTACCTTCAGCGAGGGCAAGGACACCTTGCTACTCACCACGTCGCGGGCCTTTGGTGCGTGAGCGCACGGGCAGTCCTCCTTCGACTTGTCAGACTCATGCTTCGCCGAGTCCTTCGCTTTCGCATGGCAGCAGGCAGGCACAGCAGCCGATGCTGCCGGAGCCCGGCTGTGCATCCAGCCACACCAACACATCGGACTCCCGATGAGCAGCGCGAGCATGAAGGCTGTGACTTTCTGGAACATGCGCTTTCTACACCAATGATAACGACACGGATTCCGAGAGGCGATCACATTCTTTGAAACTTTTTTGCATTCGTCCGTCCACAAAGCCGATCGCCGTGATTGCACACCTGAGCAAATGCACCCAATCTGCGCGCGCTCCACCCCGCTGACCCCTATGTCACTTCTTGACCGTCTTGAGCGTGTTTTCTTCTGGCTCTCCGGAGCCTCCACCGATGCCCTGGAAAGCTGCCCTGCCTGGGAGCGTCGCAAATATGTCGCCTTCGGTGCCACGGTCCTCGTGCCGTCCGCCTTCGCCTTGATCGCCTCTGCGTATGCGATCAGCACGCTCACCGACAAATGGGAATTCATCATCCCCATCGCGCTCGTGTGGGCCTTCATCATCCTCACCGTGGACCGCGCCCTGCTCGCCACGTATCGCGCCTATCAAAATGTCTTCCGCAAGATGGCGCAGTTCGGCCTTCGCCTCGTGGTCGCCGCTTTGATGGGCATGACCATCAGCCATCCGATGACGCTGCTGCTCTTCCGCGACACCATTCAGTCCGAGATTGAAAAGGATCGCCAGGCCGAGATCGACGCCGTGCGCGCCAAGACGGTGGAGCAAAAGAAAGGCGTCGAGACCAAGGTCGCCTCCGTGGAGAAAGAGATCGCTGCCGCGCGCGAACGCTGGAACGAAACCTTCAGCGCCAAGTTCCTCGAAGGCGAAAAGAACCCCGACGGCATCCCGCTCACCGACGAGCAAAAGAAAGCCAAGGACGCGCTCGAAGCCCAAGTCACCGAGGCGACCAAAGCCCAGCGCGACCAGCTCGCGACGCTGGACAAGCAGATCACCGAACAAACCGAAGCCAACACCAAGCTCTCCACCGAACTCGGCTTCTGGCAGACCGAATTCGAGCGCGAGATCAACGGCCAGCGCAGCGGACTCCTCGGTGAAGGACCTCGCGCCAAGAGCATCCGCGCCGATCAGCTTGAGCCGCGCCGCGCCGAATCGAAGCGCCTCGCCGCCGTGCTCGAAGCGCTCACCATGCAGCGCAAGCAACTGCAGTCCGATCTCGACACCACGGCGCAGCTCACCACCGATCGCTTCAACACCAAGCTCGCTGAGAACGCCGCCCGCGCGAAGGCCGAGCAGGATCGTGTCGATGCGCTCAAGCGCCAGGTGCAGGAGCAGCAAGCCGATCAGTTCGTCACGCAGCAGAATGGCATCCGCGACACGCTGCAGAAGCAGATCGACACCACGCTCGTCCAGCTCAAAGGCCTGCACGAAGAGATCGCCCGCCTCGGTGCCGATGAGGAAGCTCGCATCGTCTCCATCCGCGCCGAGCCCCGCCGCGACATCCTCACGCAGACGCTCGCCCTGCATCATCTCTTTGAGAAAGGCAACGAAGGCGGCCAGTTCGCCTTCGCCGCCTACATCGTTCTCACGCTGCTCTTCATGCTCGTCGATACCATTCCGCTGGTGATGAAGTTCTTCTCCAAGGCCGGCCCATATGACACGCTCATCGACATCGACGAGGCCCGCTTCGACCGCGAGCGCAAGAGCTTCCTTCAGAGCTTCCACCGCTACATGGAGACGCTCACCAACGGTCCGTTCCTCCACCTCACGCGCAACAAGCCCCTCGAAGCCGCGCTCATCGAAGGCGTCGATCGCAGCCGCGCCGCGAAGGAGTTCCTGGAGCACTTGCTCGAACTCGAGCGCGCCTTCGAAGACAAGGTCCGCATCGAACGCGAACGCATTGCCAGCGAGCAGCTCGGCGAAAAAGCCGCCGAGAAAATCGCCATGCTCGAAGACATGGTCCAAGCCTTCTACGCCGACCTCCGCCGCCGCATGGAACTGTTCTTCAGCGATAGCAATGCGCGTCGTGTGGCCTCGTGATTATTTCGCGCGCGCATCGTTTAGCCGCTGATCATCAAGGTCGAGCCGATACATGAGTTGGTTGTAGTCGTAGCGTGCGGGTGCCAGAGGGTTCCCTGAGAACTCTAGCGAGTAAGTGCCCTCGAAGTAGATGTAGCGTCCGCCTTCGGTGTCCAGGAAGCCGTGATGCACAGGGTTGTAATACGTGTAGCGCGGATGGCTCGCGACTTTGATGGCCTTGGTCCATGGGCCGTCGGGCTGCTTCGATTCGGCATACCACACCTCGCCGAGCGGTGATGGATCATCCTTGCCGCCGCGCTGCAAACCGATGAGCACCCAGCGCTGGCGATGCTCGTTCCACTGCACGCTGCCGCCGTGCAGGCTGACAAACTTTTCGCTAGCCACATCCTTCAGATGATAGCGCGCGTGCTCCTTGGGCATCTGGCCGCGGAGCAGCAACTTCACTTCGTCGTCGGGCGTGGTGGGAGGCTGATCGTGCTGCCAGCGCCACTCGTGCTTCGTCTCGTCGTAGCGCAATGCCTCGTAGCTCGCGGGTTCGATGAGACTGGCCCATTCGGCTTTCGTGCGCGTGAGCAGGAAGCCGTCGGAGAAATAGAAGTGCTCGCCCGCACGGACCGCGTGGCCGCGTGGGTAGTGCCAAGTGTTCGCCTTGTCTAGCTGCTTGAGCACCGTGAAGTGCCCGAGCTTATCGTCGAACTTCGCGAGGCCGTGCTCCACTGCGTTGTCGAGCGACTTGTGCCGCGAGTAGTGGGCGAGCATCGCTTCTTCGCCACGGTCATCCTTGGCATTGAGCAGCCCGAACAACCACACGGCTCCAGGCCCTTCGATTGGCAGCATGTGGCGAATCTTGTCGGGGCGCTTCTCATCCACGAGGTAGTCGAAGTCGAAGTCGATGCCTTGCTCCGGCTTCAAGTCGCGTGAGGTGAAGGCCGAGGTCGTCTGGAAGTTGCCGAGCGGATAGTGCGGCACGTTGGTGTCGCCCCAGAGCCAGAAGATCTTCCCGCGATACGGCACGGCTTGCACGCTGTCGGAGCCCATGACTCCTGCATTGCCGAGGTTCGGCAGAGGGCATGGCAGGCCGAGCATCTCGCTGTCGCGATACAAGCCCTGGCCGGTGGTTCGGGCGATGCGCTCGGCGATGTTGGTGCGCTTCATCTTCACCGTTGCTGTGGTGCCGGGCGTGGTCTTGAGCCGGGCGCCGACGTAACCAAAGCCATCCTTTTCGCGCTCGTAGCCGGGCGACAGACTGATGTAGAACCACACTTCGCGATCCATCAGCCCCGGCTCGTAGAAGGCGATCCAGCCGGCGTTGTCCGTGATGCCGCGCACGTCATTCACTGTGCGCATCTCGATCAGCGGAATGCCACGCCCCGTCGCTTCATCGATCACGTGAATGCCGAAGTAAGGCGGCTTCACGGTCTCGGCAGCGAGCGCGGAGACAATCAGGCAGAGGAGAAGGGTGAGGCGCATGGTGCAGGAGAACGTGATGTCGCACGTTCTACTTCCCAAGCACCTCTTTCAGCACGGCGATGCAACGTTCGTTTTGCGGCATGGTGCCGATGCTGATGCGGACCCACTGTGGTAGCTTGTAGGCGGCCATGGCGCGGACGATGACGCCCTTGTCCATCATCGCTTTGAAGACCGCATTGCCGTCGCCGACCTTCACGAGCACGAAGTTCGCGAAGCTCGGAATGAACTCCAGACCCAAGTGCGCGAACTCGGTTTGCAGATAGCTGCGACCTTCGTCGGTGATGCGCTTGGTCTTGGCTTGATGCTCGTCGTCGAGCAGGCCTGCGAGAGCGCCCGCTTGCGCGATGGAGTTGATGTTGAACGGCTGGCGAGTGCGTTGCAGCACCTCGATGAGTTCCTTGCTGGCAAGGCCGTAGCCAATGCGCAGGCCGGCAAGCCCCTGGATCTTCGAGAAGGTGCGCAGCACTACCACGTTGCGGCCTTCGCGCACGTATTTGAGCGTGTCTGGCGGGTTGTCGAGAAACTCGTAATAAGCCTCGTCAAACACGACCACGACATGATCCGGCACCTTGGCCATGAAGCGGTCGATCTGCTCCTGCGTGACGAGCGTGCCCGTGGGATTGTTCGGGTTCGCGATGAAGATCTCCTTCGTCTGGGGCGTGATCGCGGCAGCCATCGCGTCGAGGTCGTGGACGTAGCCGGGATCGGGCACTTCGATCGTGTTGGAGCCAAACACCTTGGCCATCAGCTTGTAGACCAGGAAGGCGTGCTCGGCGGTGATGATGTTGTCGCCTGCCTTGAGGAAGGCGTGGCCGATGAACTCGATCACTTCATTGCTGCCGGAGCCGAGGATGACGTTGCCCATCTCGAGGCCGAACTTCTGCGCGATTGCGTTGCGAAGCTTGTAGCTGCCGCCATCGGGATAGATGTGAACGTCGCCGCACGCGGCGGTCATCGCGGCTTGGGCCTTGGGCGAGGGGCCGAGCGGGTTCTCGTTCGACGCCATCTTGATGATGTCTTCGGGATTCAGTCCGCGTTCGCGCGCGACTTCATCGATTGGCTTGCCCGGTTCGTATGCGACGAGGTCCTTGAGCTGCGAGTTGGCGAAATCCCAGATGTTTGACATAGCCTCGGTTCATGGAGTGGAGCGGCGGCGATTGCAACCAGGAGATCAATCTTGCTTCCTCAAGCTCTCGCCTATCAAAACAAAAACGGCGCAGAGGGGGACCTCTGCGCCGTCGTAAAAAGAGCCGTTACTAGGCGATGACTTCGTTGAGAATGCGACCGCCGTTAACGATGTCGATCGGACGCACGCCGTCAGCGACGATGCGCTTCTCAGCATTGATGCCGATGAGGCGATACATCGTCTTGGCGAGATCTTCAGGGCCAACCGGGTTGGTGTCTGGCTCACCACCGAGGGCATCGGAAGAACCATAGACATGCCCCCTCTTGATACCGCCGCCAGCGAGGGCCACAGAGAACACGCGAGGCCAGTGGTCACGACCATTGGTGCCGTTGATCTTCGGTGTGCGCCCAAACTCGGAGCTGACCATGACCAAGGTGCGATCCAACATGCCACGATCTTCGAGGTCCTTGATCAGTCGGCTGAAGGCCACGTCGAAGTTTGGAGCCTGGCCATCGAAGGCGCTCTTGATGTTGCTGTGGTGATCCCAGCCACCGTAGGTGACGGACACCATGCGCACGCCAGCTTCCACCAAGCGGCGAGCAAGCAAGAAGCGCTGACCGGCAGTATTACGGCCATATTCGTCACGAAGCTTGTCGGGCTCGGCATTGAGGTTGAACGCCTCCCGAGCCTTCTGGCTGCTGATCAGACCGTAGGCAGCCTGATAGAAGCTATCCATGGCGCTGAGAGCATCGCTCTTCTCGATCGTGCGGAAGTGCTCATCGACCGCACCCAGCAGCGAGCGACGACGGTCAAAGCGCTTGAGGTCGATGTCCTTGGGAGCAAGCAGGTCGCGGACGGTGAAGTTCTTGTCGGCTGGATCGCTGCCGAGAGCGAAGGGTCCGTAAGCGCTGCTCATGTAGCCGGACTGCTGCTCAGGGGCGGACACATTCGGCACCACCACGTAAGGTGGCAGGTTGTTACGAGAACCCTGCTCGTGCGAGACAATGCTGCCGAAGCTGGGGAACTTGATCGCCGGGCTCGGACGATAGCCCGTAAACATATTGTGCGTGCCGCGCTCATGAGCAGCTTCGCCATGAGTCATCGAGCGGATGATCGTGATCTTGTCGAGGATCTTGGAGATGTTCTGGAACTTCTCGCCCACGTATTCACCCGTCACGCCTTTGATCGGGCTATAGGGTCCGCGGTAATCAGGGGATGCGAAAGGCTTCGGATCCCACGATTCGTGCTGGGCCATGCCGCCCGGCAGGTAAATGTGGATGACGCTGTCAGCGATCGGTTTGAAGCTCTCCACCTTGGGCATCTCAATCGCTTGGAGACGCATCATTTCAGGGAGGGAGAGTCCAAGTCCGGCAATGGCGCCGATCTGGAGGAAATCGCGGCGGCTCTGGCCGACCACGAGGTTGGAGTGATTGCCTTGGCAGAGGGGGTGCATTTTCATGGCGTGGATCGTTGTCAGCGAAACCTACGCCTTAATGCTGCCGATCTTGCGATGCTATGGAAAATATTTGCGCAATTAACGCGCAACTACTTGGTCACCCGGCGGCGCAACCGCATCCAGGTCGGCGTATCGAGGTCTTCATTGCCTTGCGCCGCAAAGGAAGGCTCGGTGTCCTTAAAGCGGCCACCACGCTCCTCGGTTCCGAGGCGCAAGGAGGGTTGCTCGACGGGAGCAGTTTTTTTGGCTACAGGAGCATTCTCGCGACCGCCGAAAAGGTCAGGAGCCTTGGGCTCAGGCTGAGGAACCGCAACTTCGGGAGTGCGGGCCACAATCATTGGTTCGGCAACGGCCGCAGGGCGGACCTGGGTGGTCTCTGGCGTCCGACTGATCGGCACCGAGACAGTTTCAGGCACGGGTGCTACCACCTGGGGAGCAGGCTCGGGCTCGATGCGAACCTCATCGACGGGCGGAGCCACCCTCTGGGCCGGAGGTGCTGCCACCGTCTTTTCTGGATTCACCACATTGAGCAAGCGAACGCGAGCTGAGTCGCGGGTAGGCTCACGCGGCGGCTCCGGGGCCACGTCTTCAATGGCTGCCTCATAGACCACCTCTTCAGGCGCAGGAGCTGAGACCACGGGTGCGTGAGCCACCGGGGCCGGGGCCGGACGCACTTCGGCCACGGGCGGAGGTGCTGGGGCGGCGGCTTCGACGGCGAGAGTCTCGGTGCGAAGAGGCGCTGCGACAAAAAGATCATCCAGCGCGGGTGGGGGCGGAGGTGGCGGCGCCTGAGGGGCAGGTGCAGCCCTGGTCGGAGCAGGTTGCTGCTGACGAGCAACAGGCCTGGCCACAGGTTCGACAGCAGCGGGTTGCACCACGGGCTGCTGTGCTTCTGGCTCGCGGCGAGCGGTGGCCAGTTCACGCGCGCTGAGGGCACTGATGAGCGTCACCGTGATAGTTTCGCCCAGCTTCGGCTCGACACTCAGGCCAAAGAGAATCTGTGTTTCGTCCGGCACGTGACGTCCGAGCTGCTTCATCACCTGCTCGACTTCAGCCAAGGTGAGGGACTCGCCACCGACCACATGCACGAGGAGGTTTTTGGCGTTGCCCAGCAGCTCGCCCGAATTGATGAGCGGGCTCTTGAGGGCGCGCTTGAGAGCTTCGGTGCCGCGGTTCTGGCCTTTGGCTTCACCAAAGCCAAACAGGCAGCGACCTTCGGAGACGCGGAGAGCGGCGACGAGATCATCGAGGCCAAGCTTCACGAGTCCCGGTGTGCCCACCATGCTGGTGACGGCGCGCACGCTTTGAGCGATGAGCTGATCGCCTTGAGCGAAAGCCTTCTGGATGCCTTCCTTCGGAAGGACGAGTTCGCCCATGCGATTGTTATCAAAGAGGATCAAAGCATCTGCACTCTTGGCCAGACGATCCAGAGCTTCTGTGGCTTGCGCTCCTCGACGGCGGCCTTCGAATGAGAATGGGACGGTGGCAAAAACCACCACGATCGCCCCTGTGCTCTTCGCGATCTCAGCGATCACCGGAGCCGCACCGGAACCTGTGCCGCCACCGAGACCAGCACTGATGAAGACCATCTCGTGACCATCAAGAGCATCACGGATTTCATTCTTCGAGAACAGAGCAGCCTCGCGACCAAGATCAGGATCGCCACCCGCACCCACACCGCGCATCAGATCGGTGCCCAGTTGCACACGATTGGTAACATTGGTGCGATTAAGCACCCGGATGTCGGACTGAAACGTGACCAGCTTGGCATCCACCGTGCGGTCGATCGAGATGCGATCCAGCACATTGCTACCGGCTCCACCGACACCTGCGATGCAGATATTGAGCGGGTCTTTGCCACTGGATTCACTGGGAGCGGAGCGATCGTATTCGACCATGGTGTGCGAATGTTGGAAGGTTGCTGGCGGGAGATTGTTATGAGAGGCAAAAGGGCCGTGCTGACTAGTGGAGAAGTTCCTTCATTCGGCGACCGAGACGCGACAACGGCGAGAGAAATGGCTTCTCACTGTCGAGGATCTGGGCGTAGCGAATGAGTCCAATCGGCGCGGAGTATTGAGGATTCTCAAAGGTGGCGGTCACACCGCTCACAGGGGCGGAACCAGCCTTGGTGACCTTCAATCCAAACACTTCCTTCGCAACAGCGTCAATGCCTTTCGTCAGGCTCACCCCACCAGTGATGTAGATGCCCGCGGCGAGCTTGCCCAGGTGATCATCCACGCGAGCGCGCACTTGAGTGAGGATCTCCTGCGTGCGCAGATAGATGACTTCGTTCAAGAAGGCACGCTCCACATCGGTGACGTGCAATCCATTGTCATCCTCCACACGAATCATCTCATCGGGCGGCACATCCTGGAACAAGGTGCTGCCTTCGTCGATCTTGAGACGCTCGGCACGACCGTGCGGCATCTGGAACGCCTGTGCAATGTCTTGAGAGATGTGATCACCACCGAGGGGCACACAACCTGAAGCGGTGACCATGCCATCTTCATAGAGAACATAGTCCACAGTGCCGGCACCGAAGTCGAGCATGAGCGCGCCCTGATGCTTGGCCTCGCGATTGAGGACCACCTGCGCGGCAGCGATGGGATTGAAGACCACGTCTTCGACTTCGAGCGGGATCTCACGCACGCAGCGGATGGCGTTTTGAATGCGACCACGCACGCCGTGAATGATGTGATAATCGGCTTCCAAGGTGCGCGCCTCACGACCGATGGGCTGCCTCACGGCCTCCTGGCCATCCACGATGTATTGGCGGGTGATGCTGTGCAGGAAGACATTCTGCTGAGGGATGGCCACGTTGCGGGCGATCTCCTTCGATTCCTCCACATCGTCCTCGGTGATCTCCGGCTGATCCTCGGGCAGGCAATGGCAGCCGCGATTGTTCAAGCTCTCGATGTGCGCTCCTGTCACGCCGAGGAACACATTGCGAATCATCACGTCACTGCGGTCTTCAGCACGGACCAGGGCGTCGTTGAGACAAGTCTGGACCTTGTCGAAGTCCACGATCTCGCCTTTGCGAACGCCTCGTGAAGGTGCCTGGCCGACGCCAAGGATCTTGATGGCGCCGTCGCGCTTGGCTTCGCCGACCACCACACAGATCTTGTGGGTGCCGATTTCGAGTCCTGCGTAAATGGTGCTCTTGGCCATGGGAGGTTAGGATTTGGTCTTTCGTGTTTTGCCTGAATTCCGCGGGCGTGTCGATGAGGAAGACGCAGAGCGGGAGGAAGATTTGGTGCTGGAGATGGAGGTGCGTGTTGGCGACGGCGGTGGAGGAACTTCCTTCGCCTGGGCCACTTCGAAGACGACGGGGATGTTGAGTTCGGCAGCCAGATTGATCGCTCGGGCTTTAGGCTCACGGCCACGCACGGCGGCCACAAACTGATCATAGCGCTTCAACTCGGGTCCGACGTTGTCGTAACTGAAGGTGGCTTTGAAGCCGTTGTCGAACGTGGCGATGAGGGCAAACTTGTTTTTGACCTGGATGGTCTTGAGCACCTGGCCGTCGCGTTTCTGCCGCTCCACCAGCTGCTTCATGAGATCCAGCGAGGCGACGAATCGCGGCGAAACGATGAGCGCTCCGGGCGTGACCTGATCAATGGTGTCGTCGTCGATCACGGGCAGCTGCTCATACTCAGGCAGCACGGTCTCCGCGCGAATGGCGCGACCGTCCACATCAATCATCAAGCCCTGCCCCACTCGCATCGGCACCCAGTGCAGATGGTCGCACTTCACCCAGGCCACAGGCCGGCGCTGCGTGGGCGTGATGGTGATCTTCCCGGCAAAGTCATGCTCCACGGACACCTTGCTGATCGCGGGCAGGAGCATCAGCTTCTCGCGCACATCACGAAGGTTCACCACGAGCAGATTCTCGCCCTCACGAAGGCCGGATGCCTCTTTGATTTGCGTGGGCGTGAGCATCTCATGGCCGTCTTCCGGCGTGACGTAGATCTCGCGGACGGACATCCGGGGATTGTTGAAAACCGTTTCCCGCACGGCCAGGAAAACCACGGAGCCCATCGCTACCGCCAAGGCTGCCAGGCCCACGAGCCGGAGATTGTGCCGAAGGCGCTCGGCTTTCTCTTCGGCACGGATCTTGGGCGTGTCGGGCGTCTTGTGGACCTTCTGCCGGTCAGGAGCCACCAGCCTCTGACGTGCCGTGCGTCGATTACCTCGCTGACGGCGCTGCGGCTTGTTCTCGTCCTCGCTGCGGAGGAGAGACCAAATCATCTGGCAGTAGCGAATGAACTTCATCAGGGGGGGTCAGGTGCGGGCTTGGAGGGACAGCTGAATGATGCTCTCGCAGAGCTGCTCGTAGCTGATGCCCACCGCGTTGCAGGCTTTGGGCAGAAGGCTGGTCGGCGTCATCCCTGGGATCGTATTGATCTCCAGGACATAAGGTTTCATGTCCCGCTCGCGCAGCATCACATCCACCCGCGCATACACCTTGCAACCCGCCGACTTGAACGCCGCCAACGCCGCAGCCTGGACCGCACTCGTGACCTCCGCAGGCAGCTCGGCAGGGCATTGATACTCGGACTTCCCGCTGCCGGTGAGCCAGGGATACTTGTTACTCATGTCGTAGAAGCCATCCACCGGCATGATGCGGATGATGGGCAGCACCTGATCGCCCAGAATGCCCACCGTGAGTTCGCGTCCCTCGATGAACTCTTCCACCAGCGTGCTGCTGCCGAATTTCCTGGCATCCTCGATCGCGGCCTCAAACTCCGCCGCGGTGCGACAGATATGCACGCCCACGCTGGAGCCCTCGCGCGGTGGCTTGACCACCACGGGCAGATCGAGCTGAAGCTTGTCCGTTCCATCCAGGCGGAAGCTCTGCGAAAGTGGTGTCGGCACCCCCGCCTTCACGAAGCACTCCTTGGTCAGCTCCTTGTCGAAGGTCACCCGACTGGTCGCCGCATCTTCACCCGTGTAGGCCACGCCGCGTGCTTCCAGGATCGCCTGGAGAGCACCGTCTTCGCCGAAGGTGCCGTGGATCATGTTCACGGCGATGAAGATTCCATCGGGCAAGGTGAAGTCCGGGCCGGTCACATCCACTTCCACCACCTCGGCCCCCAGCGCACGCAAGGCCGTAGCCACGCCCTCTCCCGTCTTTTGGGAAACCAAGCGCTCAGAACCGGGACCACCCCACAGGAGGGCGACCTTCTTGCCAGCAATTAAACTCATAATTGCTAGTTAATATCTATTAACTATAAGCAGGCAATGATAAATTGCCGCAAGTTCCGTGGAGACTGCCTAGGGCAATCGGGACTTCAGGCTCGCCACAGCGGCCCTCACATCGGGTGCCTGGAGAAACGCGGACACCACCACCACCCGCCGGGCTCCGGCGGCCAGCACTTCATCCAGACGGGCCGCATTGACGCCGCCGATGCAAAAGATGGGCAACTGAACGAGCCGATGGACCTCGGCGATGTCAGCCAGGCCGATCGGCACATAGTCCGGCTTGGTGCCGGTAGCGTAGAGCGGGCCGAAACCAATATAGTCCGCGCCTTCGGCCTGGGCCGCCACGGCCTGAGCAAGACTGTGCGTGGACTTGCCCACGAAGCACCGGTCGCCCACGATCGCTCGGGCCTTGGCCACCGCATCATCGTCCTGCCCCACATGCACCCCCTCGCTACCGACCTCGGCCGCCACGCGGGGATGATCGTTGATCACCAGGGGCACGCCCGCCGCCTTCGTGACCGCGTGCATCGCCCGGCCCCATCGAATCACGTCCGCTTCCGGGTGACCTTTGGCCCGCAGCTGCAAAAGGTCGATCCCGCCCGAAATGAGATCCTCGGTCATCGGCACGATCTGCTCAGGCTTCACGTAGCCGAGGTCCACGATGCCGTAGAGAAAGGCTGAAGTGTGAAGGCTGGAGGAGGAACTACTCGCCTCCCCTTCCGTAGCTGCTCCCTTCATACTTCATCACTCATACTTCATCCTTTAGAGGAGCTGCCCTTCGAGGCCCTGCACTTCCTTCTTCACGAGGTTGCCCACGCGATGCTTGGCCAGATAGACCTGGGCCGCATTGATGCCGAGCGTCTCGGAGGTTTTCTTCACGCCCCAGCCCTTGAGCACATAGCAATCGAAGATCTGAAACTGACGGGGCGAGACGCGCGACTTCACGCGTTCCAGTGCGGCGGCAAAGATGTTGTCCTTCCACTCCTTGTCCCAGATCTTGTCGAGCTGGTTCTCCTTCTCAGCCGCCATGCGGTCGAGGATGAGCGGCGTGTTGTCCTCGCTGTAGGCATCGCCTTGATCAGCGAGCGAAGGCTGGCGCTTGCGTGCACGGAACTGGTCCAGAATGCGCCAGCGAGTCATCTGCAAAAGCCAGGCCTTGAAGCTCCCGGCGCGCGGATCGTATTGGCCGCGCTGCACCTGGCGGGCGATGGCGATGATGGTCTCCTGCACCACATCGAAGGCCTCCTCACGAGTCAGTCCCTGCTTCGTCGCCACGCTGTAAACCAGTCTCCAATAGGTCTGGTAGAATTCGTTCCAGGTCTTCTGGTCTTCCCAGTTGTTGAGACGCTCGATGAGGCTCTTGCGGGTCTTCTCCCACAAGACTTTCTCTTTCTTGCCGTCCTCGGTGTCTGGGATGTCAGGCTCCATGATTGTTAATTTCGAATGCTAGGCGCTCAACAAGTCGTCACAAGTCCGCCAATGCTTTCATTCAACCGCTCGAAGTCAGCAACGTCAACGGGAGGATTGCAAACAAAGCTACCTGAGTCATCGCCATTGCACCCTTCACGGTGCTGCGCGCCCTGACTCATCAGCTTTCATGCCGCCTGGCGTCGCCAGCGAGGGGCAGAGGCAGAGGTGCCCGTAGAGAGAAGGTTCTTCTCTCAACACCGTCCACGGTCCGCTCGCCGGTGCTTGCGATTCGCATCGGAGGAGTCGTGGCATCACTCCGCGTCTTGACCTCACCACCGGAGAGCAGCGCACAAGCCTTCGGCTTCGAGCCTTCCCCGGAACCGTCTTAACCCAAAGCCAACGGCTCAGCGGAGCGAACCCAAAGGCATTGCATTCCGGGCAAAGTGCTGATCAGACCCTCCAAAACTCCGTAGGCCTCAGAGGGCAAAATCCAAGCCTTGACCGCTTTTTTTCATGAATTGCATAACAAAGCGCTGCCGATTGCATAGATAAGAAAGGAGCCACGCCTCCTGCTGCCGTGAAGCCGTTGATCGACACCGATTCTTCCTGCTCACCCGCCGAGACCGGCGAGCGCGTCCGGCCTTGCTCAGGAGCCTCCAGGAACGATTCGCGGGCACCACTCCGCCGCTCGCAAGGCATCGCCCACCACCCGCTAGTCACGCCAAGTCATTCGGCGTTCACGCCAAGTCATTCGGCGTTCACGCCAAGTCATTCGGCGTGCGCGCCAAGTCATTCGGCGTGCGCGCCAAGTCATCCGGCGTGCGCGCCAAGTCATTCGGCGTGCGCGCCAAGTCATCTGGCGTGCGCGCCAAGTCATCTGGCGTGCGCGCCAAGCCATCTGGCGTGCGCGCCAAGTCATCCGGCGTGCGCGCCAAGCCATCCGGTGGACGCGCCAAGCCATCCGGTGGACGCGCCATTCCTCATCCCTCATCCCTGATCCCCTCATGAAACCCGTCACCTGGGACTCCGGCGTCCGCTGGGACGACCCCAACCTCCGTTGGGGCGACCCGTCTTACCTCCTCGAACCCGGCGACCCCGGCTACGTGCCCGACCCCACCTCTGCCAGCTTTCCCCCAAGCCAACCTCAAACCAAACGCAAAGCCATGCCTAAACACGACCCAATCAAGTCACGGGACGCTGAGTTCAACGCCCAGCTCCAGACCTTCAAAAACAACATCGGCGCCTACAAGGTGCTCCTCGGCCTCACCGACGCCCAGATCGCCTCCCAGGCCGCCGATGCCGATTACTTCAACCAGTTGCTCTGCTGCGCCGACATCTCCAGCAACCACACCCAGCAGCAGACCGGCTGGAAAAACATCATCCGCCACGGCGGCACCGGCCCCATCAGCGGCGCCCCCGTGCCGCCCACCTATCCCTCCGCCGCCACCCCCGTGGCCCCCGGCATCGAGCGGCGCTTCCGCGACCTCGCCAACCTCATCAAAGCCCACCCCAACTACAACACCGCCATCGGCGAAGCCCTCGGCATCGAGGGCGACCACGTCAGCGCCCCGGACTACACCAGCCTCAAGCCCGAGCTGAAACTCGAACTCAGCGGCGGCCAGTCCTTCATCCGCTGGAGCTGGCAGGGCAAAAGCGCCTTCCTCGACCTCCTGGAACTGCACGTGGACCGCGGCAGTGGCTTCGCCCTCCTCGCCATGGACACCACGCCCAACTACCTGGACACCACCCCCGCCCCCGCCACCCCGCAGAAGTGGACCTACAAAGCCATCTTCCGCGTCGGCGACCAACGCGTCGGCCAGTGGAGCGACGAAGTGAGCATCACCATCGGCGGCTGATCCCCCCCTCATCAACCGCCACCCCGAGGAGCCCCGCCCCGCGCGCGGCTCTTCGGGCAGCGGTGAGCCCAGACTCGCCAGTTCCCCTGTTATTCCCCACTTCACTGTGGACGAATCCGATTCGCCCACAATTAAGTGTGGCTAAACAACGTTCGCCTAACCTCAACAGCGACACTTGTAACGACTACAGTTTACCATGAGAAAGCCAGCAACCATCGCAGCCTTGATTTCAGCGTCGTTTACGATTCAGCTCTGGTCACAAGATGCTCTGAGTCCAGAACTTGCTCGATTGAAGACCTCCTATCAGGCAGCCGTGACCAAGGCCGTCACACCGCTCACATCGACTTACCGTAAAGAACTCGAGCGTTTGATGGATGGTTTCACTCGTGCCGGGAAGTTGGATCAGGCTTTGCAAGTGAAGAAGGAGCTTGCAACTCTTGATGGTGCTTCGTTGGCGAGGACCGAGCAGCAAGCGCCGCCGAACGAGACCGTTCCAGCCGCCGCACCGGTCACCGATATTGTGGGGACTGTTTGGGTTGCGAAGACTGGCTTTCTGAGGCGCTTGGAGTTTCGCGCAAAAGGCGCAATGACCGTCACAAACGAAAACGACAAAGTCTATAGCGCATTTACATACAAGCAGGCACAGGATGGTTCATTCGTGATCACCTCACCAGCGGAGCCTAAACCCGGCACATTCCGCTTTACCAATCAGGGTGCCGTTTTGGAAGGACTCTTCGAGAAGAAAACCTTCAAGCTCGACACCGCCAAGAAGTAAAACCGCAGCACCAAGGCGAACAAAACGGATGCAGGCAACGGCTCGAAGGCTATCTGTCGTGTCAGCAACGTCTTGCGCTCGCCGTCGCCTGATCCGAAGCGTTCACCCAAAAATCAAGCCACTCGCCATGAACAAAACTCGACTCACTCTTGTTGGACTCCTAATCGCATACCCGGGTTTTGGGCAGGCTCCCCAACTTCCTCCCGATGTCGTCAAACTGAAGGCATCATATCAGGCCGCAGTCCATAAAGTAACAGTTCCACTAACTAAGACTTACACCTCCGAGCTCCAACGACTGAAAACGGACTACATGAAGAAAGGGGATTTGCAGGGCGCTCTCGCAATAGACAGCGAGCTTAAGCTCCTCGGGTCTTCGGACGTTGATTTGACAAAAGCAACAGCCCCAAAACTTCCCGACTTTAATGGAACATTTACCTCCATCAAGGGGGCAGCTTATGTGGTCGTGATACCGCCAAATGCGACCAAAGGAACCGTCGAGCGAAGAGACGGATCAGGCAAAATCACCAAGGGACACGCAACCCTTAGAAAAGGAGGAAAAGAATTGAGTATTGAAGTTGAAGAGGCATCAAAAGTAGGAACGATCATCCATGTTGAAGGTGAGACGTTTCATTGGTTTGATGACGGAGATTTCAGCAGAACGCCTATCTTGATGAAGAAATCATGAGATGGCGACCTGTGGCAACAAAAAGGGGCAAACAAGGCGCTGGTGGCAACGGCTCGGAGTCGTCTGTCGTATTAGCGGAGTCTTGCGCTCGCCGTCGCCTGATCCGAGTCCTTCGCCCAACTCTAGAGTCCATCGCATGAAACACACGAAGCTCATCACACTCCTAGCATTGACGATTTCCTCAGCATGGTCGCAGGAACCTGATCGACTTCGTTCGTTGCGAGATTCATATCGTTCCGCCGTCGAGCGCAGCACAGCCCCGCTAACCAAGACATATTTGACCGAGCTTGAGAAGCTCAAAACAGAACTCACCAAGAAGGGAGACCTTCAAGGTGCCTTGGCTGTTGAGTCCGAGATCAAAGTCATTTCCCCAACCGCTCAGGCTCCCGCTCCAAACGATGACGACATTGCCAAGTCCATTGAGGGAACCGACTGGAGGAACAAGAACAAGGCAGCTAAGGACGGCATTCGTTTTGAAGGTGGAAAGGTATTCTTTGTTGATCAGTCTGGAGGTCGAAGAGGTTATGTTTTCACTAACGAGGGTCAACGGACCCTTGGTTTTAATTATGGCAGTGGTCAGAAGGTATTAATTACTTTTGATCGCCAGCTTAAGACCTTCGAGCTTTCGGCTCCGAAGTCGAGTTTTGAACGTGTAAGCCCGAAATGAAGGCACACCCAAAAACGAAGGCGAACAAAACGGATGCAGGCAATGGCTCGAAGGTCGCTGACGTGTATTCAAAGTCTCCCCGTCGCCTGATCCTTGACGTTCCCTCAACGCACAAGCACCCCCCGTGATCAGACAGAGGTAAGGTGCAAACGATCACCGCGCCAGCCGTCCAAGCCCCTGACGCGCTCCCGCCTTGAGCCGTCGATCACCCTCAACGCCCACGACCTCAGCAAGGCTGCCAGTTGATCCCGGTGGGTTTCTCCGCACTCTGCGCGGCATGAGCGAACCACACGTCATCATTCTCGGAGGCGGCTTTGCGGGGCTGGCCTGTGCCAAAGGTCTGAATGAGGAGCGCTTCCGGGTGACACTGGTGGATCGCTGGAATCATCATCTGTTCCAGCCCTTGCTCTATCAGGTGGCCACAGGCGGGCTGGCGATGACGGAGATTGCGCAGCCGCTGCGCTCGATCCTTTCGGAGCATAAGAATGTGACGACGATCATGAATGAGGTGACGCGCATCGACGTGGAGAAACGTCAGGTGCAGTTGAAGGATCGCGTGCTGGACTATGACTTCCTCGTGATCGCGCTGGGGGCGAAGACGAGCTACTTCGGTCATGCGGAATGGGCTCCGCACACGCTGGGGCTGAAGAGCCTGGATGATGCGATGGCGATCCGCAGGAAGGTGTTGCTGGCCTTTGAGAAGGCGGAGTCATCGACTGATCCAGCGGAGATCGAGCGCCTGCTCACCATGGTCGTCGTCGGCGGTGGACCGACGGGCGTGGAGATGGCGGGGTCGCTGGCGGAGCTGGCGAACGTGGTGCTCAAGGAGGACTTCCGCCGCATTGATCCGGCAAAGGCGCGGGTGCATCTGATTGAAGCGGGGCCGAAACTGCTGCCGATGTTCCCCGGTGATCTGCCGGACTACACTCGCCAGCGACTCGAGCGCATGGGGGTCCAGGTTCACCTCAACTGCCCGGTCAAAGACGTGGGCGCAGGCTATGTGCTGGCCGGTGATCAGCGGATCGAAACCGACCTCGTGGTGTGGGGTGCAGGCGTGGAGGCGAGCGAGGTCACGCGCACGCTGGCGGGCATTGCGCTGGACCGTGGCGGACGCATCGAGGTGCGACCTGATCTGAGCCTGCCAGGGCATCCCGAGGTCTTCGCGGCGGGCGACATCGCGAGCCTGACGGACAAGAATGGCGTGCGTGTGCCCGGTGTGTGTCCGGCGGCGATTCAGATGGGCCAGTTCATCGCCCAGACGATTCAGAACGAGCCGCTAGGAGATTCGCGGCCCGCCTTTGGCTACTGGGACAAGGGCAGCATGGCCACGATTGGCCGAAGCGCGGCGGTGGTGAGTTTCGCGGGCATGCAGGTGCGCGGGCTGCTGGCCTGGCTGATGTGGCTGTTTGTGCATCTGCTCTTCCTCATGGGCATGCGCAATCGCGCATCGGTCTTCCTGCACTGGGTGTGGTCCTACTTCACCTGGCAGCGCGGAGCACGGGTGATTCAATCGCCCCAGGGAGCCGAGGATTGATTCTCGATGAAGCCGCCGACGATGGCGATGGCACGCTCGTAGATCTCGAGGCCGAGGGCTCGCCTTTGGCAGCGCTGCGACTTTCTTCCGCTCTCCCTGAATTGCTTCAATAGAACCATTGCGTCTCGCGTCCGAATGCCGTTATCTCGCCGTCGAGTCACCACACTCCGCCATGCACAAGCTCATCCTCTCCTCGTTGCTGTTGCTGTCAGTCCTCTCCGCCTCGGGAGCCCCGGCTTCCAAGAAGTCCAAAGCCAAAGCGGAACCCGCAGCGCCCAAATCGAATCTGGAGGCGCGGCTGGTGATCAACCCGAAGGAATTCGGCCCGCTCTCCACGATCGAACTCACCTTTGCCACGTCGATGATCCCGAAGGAGCGCGTGGGCAGCACGGAGCCTGAGTCGCCGATCGTGATCGTGCCGCCGCTGCAGGGCAAGTTTGAATGGACCAGCACTCGCGGAGGCATCTACCGTCTGTCGCAGGCACCGAGCTTCGACGCGGGCTATCGCTTTGATCTGCGTGCGGGATTGAAGGACACCGAGGGCCGCGAGGTGCCGGCCTCGAAGCTGAAGGATGTGACGACGGAGAAGTTCCGCGTGGTGGAACAATACCCGCGCTGGCTGGACGAGACGAATGTGTCGCGGAATCAGATGTTCCTCTTCGAGTTCAATGACCCCGTCACCCTGGAGGTGGTGACGCCGGGCATCGCCTACAAGTGCGAGGAGACCAAAGAGCGAGTGCCTGCGAGCGTCCGCTTCGCCACGGGCAAGGACTTCCGTCGCAACCATGCGGAGCCGCACCCGACATGGTCGGAGGAGATCGCTGGCGTGCAGCCCAAGGTGGCCGACGACGCCACGCGCGAGTCCGCCATCATCGTGACGCCTGCGCAGCCGCTGAACCCAGGCAAGGGCTGGTCGCTGGATATTGCGCCCACCATCGTTAACAAGTCGGGCACCTCCAAACTCGACACGGGCGACCTCATCGTGCTCGGCGACATCCGCCCCTTCGAGGTGAGCGAGATCACGGCGCACAGCCCCTTCGACACGGCTCGCTACGTGGACATCGAATTCACCCGCACGCTGATCGACGAGGACCTGCGCGGCGATGACCGGACCAAGCAAAAGAAGGAACAGCTCGCCGCCGCGTCACCACAAGTGAAGATCGAGCCCGCCGTGAGCAACGTGAAGTTCGACATCATCGACGAGTCCACCCTGCGTGTGTCCGGCAGCTTCGAGCTGGGCAAGGAATACAAGGCCAGCGTGGCGACCGAGATCACCTCCAGCGATGGTCTCAAGCTGGCTGCTCCGGCCGAGGCGACGCTCGTCTTTGTGGCGAATCCGCCTTACCTCTCGGCCTCGTCCTTCATCCATGCACAGCTCGCCACGGGCAAAGGCGAGTTTGAATTCCACGCGGCCAATGTCTCGCAGGTGCGCATGAGGGCGAAGCGCCTCACCGGCCCCGAGCTGCTGCAGACGATCCAGGCTTACCAGCCCTACGTGGGCTCCAATGGCAGCCGCGACCGCGAGGAACGCCGCAAGTTCACGCCCAAGCCATTTGATGAATATCCAGGCACGGTGGTCTTCGACCGCACCTTCCCGGTGAACAAGCCCATCGACCAAAGCTCCCTCCAATCCATCAACTGGAAGGAAGTGCTGGGCAATACCACCGCAGCGCCTCTTTTCATCGAGCTGGAAGGCACCGCGCTGCCAGGACTCGAAGGCAAGGCGAGCATCGCTCAGACCCTGGTGGAGTTCACCGACATCGGGCTCTTCCACAAGAACGACTACCGCAACTCCACCGTGCTCGCCGTTTCCCTCGCCACGGGCAAGCCCATCCCCGGCGTTCGTCTTGCCCTGGTGGACAAGGATCATCGTCTGCTCGGCCACGGCAGCACCGACAACAACGGCCTTGCCACCATCCCCGCCACGGAGGCAGCCTATGTGCTCGCGGAGAAAGACAGCGACGCCACAGCCCTCGAAGTGACGGGCTATGACTCGGCCATTCCGCTGTGGCACTTCTCGCTCAGCACGGCCTGGCGCTCGCCCTGGCAGCCGCAGCGGAAGACCTTTGTGTTTGCCGATCGTCCGCTGTTCAAGCCCGGCGAAATCGCTTTTCTCAAGGCTTACACCCGCGTCTCCGTCGGTGACGAACTGAAGCTCGATCCCGCTCCGGTGAAGGCCTTGCTCCAGGTCCGCGATCCACGCTCCAAGGTGGTGATCGAGAAGAACATCACCTTCTCGGCCAATGGTTCATGGAATGACAGCGTGCTCCTGCCTTCGGCTCCGACGGGCTGGTATGGCGTGTCGATCAAGTTCCCCGACAGCAACAGCGACAACGACTACGACAGCCATCTCCAGCTGCGCGTGGACGACTACCGGCCGAACACCTTCGAGGTGAAGTTCGATGGCTCGAAGATCAACATCGGTGCCGATCGCATCAAGGTGCCGCTCACCGCGAGCTACTACATGGGCAAGCCCCTGAGCAAATCGAAGATCACCTGGAACGCCTTCCGTATGGAGGTCGCCGAGATGCCCGAGCAATGGAGTGCCTACCACTTCGGCGATGCACCCAGCTGGGCATCGTATGGCCGCGATGAAGATGATGGCAGCGATCGCAACACGCTGAGCACGGAAGAATGGAATGCCTACGGCGAGAACACGCTGAATGAAGACGGCACGCTCAGCATCGAGATGCCCACACCTCCCGCCTTGACCACCGTGCTGCCCCAGAAGATCCGCGTGGAGGCCGAGGTGACAGACATCAATGAGCAGACCATCATGGGCAGCACGGAGTTCTCGCTGCCAGGTGCCGCGTTCGTGATCGGCCTCGCCGCGAAAGACTACTTTGCTACCGCAGGCAAGGCTACGAGCATCGAAGCCGTGGCCGTCACACCGGAAGGCAAAGCCTGGACCACCGACGTGCCGGTGAAATACAAGTTCGAGCGCCAGGCCTATCATTCCATCAAGGTCCAGACCGCAGGCGGCGGCGAAACGGTGAAGAACCAGGTGGTGCTCGAAGAGGAACTCAACAGCACCGGCACCCTGCACGCGGCCACGGCCGAACATGCTGCCTCACTCACCATTCCGGTCACACCCAAGGCCGGCGGTCGCTACTTCCTCACCATCGAAGCCACTGATCCAGGCAACCGCGCCGTGCTCACTCGCATGCCGGTGTTCGTCATTGGCGGAGGCGAGTTCCCCTGGGCCGTCGAGGACGGAGCCATGATCGACTTGCAGCCAGACAAGACGACGCTCAAGCCCGGCGAAAAAGCGAGCATCGTGGTCAAGAGCCCCATCGCTGGCACCGCGCTGGTGACCGTCGAGCGCAACAAGGTGCAGCGTTTGTTCCAGACTCCCGTGTCGCCCGACAAGCCGATCATCGAAGTGGAGGTGGGCGAAGAAGATGCCCCGAATGTGTTTGTCTCCGTCGTGGTGATTCGTGGCGCACAGGACAGCCCGCAAGCGGTGAAGATGCCGGAATACAAGGTGGGCTACTGCAAGCTCACGGTGGAAAGCTCCGCGAACGAGCTGAACATCGCGATCAATCCCGCCCAGCCCGAAGTGAAGCCCGGCGAGTCTGCGGCTTTCACCGCGATCGTCACCGATGGTGCGACGAAGCCTGTGGCCAATGCGGAGGTCACGCTTGCTGCCGTGGATGAAGGCGTGCTCAGCCTGATGAAGTATGAGACGCCTGATCCGCTCGGCTACTTCCACGCCGAAGTGCCGCTGGCGATCACCAACCACACCAACTTCGGCAGCGTGGTGACCGAAGACGCCAAAGCGCGCGCACACGGCAACAAGGGCTTCGTCGTGGGCGGCGGCGGAGATGATCAGGACCCAGAGATCGACACTCGCAAAAACTTCCTCACCACGGCGCTCTGGACGGCGACGGCCATGACGGACGCCACGGGCGCGATCAAGACGAGCTTCACCGCACCCGACAATCTCACCCGCTATCGCCTCATGGCCTTCGCCACCGAGGGAGCCACACGCTTCGGCAGCGCCCAGAGCCAGGTAACGATCAACAAGCCGCTCATGATCGAGCCCGCACTGCCTCGCTTCGCTCGCATCGACGATGAGTTGATCGTGAAAGCCGTGGTCCACAACACCACCGCCCACAGCGGCAGCGTGGAAGTGCAGTTCACCCTTGATGATCGCGCCGACTTCATCAGCGAGGACCGGCCCTTCGTTGTCACCAATGCCACCGGTGATGCGGGCAAGCCCGAAGGCAAGGTGTGGAAGAAGGTGGTGCCGTTGAAGGCCAAGGAAACCGCGTCCGTCGCCTTCCCAGTGAAGTTTGCCAAGGTCGGCGAGGCGAAGTGGAACTGGCAGGTGAAGACCACCCAGTGGTCCGATGGAACTGCCCTGAGCGATCGCATGGAGTCGAAGTTCAACGTGGAGCATCCCGTGACTGAGCTGCGCGATGTGCGCTACGTGAATGTGTCGGGCGGCGCGCTGCCCGAGGCGCTCCTCAAGGATCTTAAGCCCGAGGTCCTCGAAGGCGACGGCACGCTCAATATCACGGTGAGCAACTCACGACTGCCCGAAATCGCGGACGCTCTGGAGTATGTGCTGCACTATCCGTATGGCTGCGTGGAGCAGACGAGTTCCTCCATGATGCCATGGCTCGCGCTCGGCGGGTTTGAGACCATGTTCCCTGGCCAGCTCGATCCGAAGGAACGCAAAGATGCGATCCAGAAGGGCGTCAATCGCCTGCTCACGATGGTCACGGAGCACGGCGGGCTTTCGTATTGGCCCGGTGGCAAGGAGCCTCAGCTGTCCGGCAGCGCCTACGGTGGCTGGGTGCTGCTGAAGGCTCGTGAAGCCGGTGCCTCGGTGCCGAAGGAGATCATTGACGAACTGCTCGACTACCTCAGCAAGCAACTCCGCCACGTGGATGACGAGCGCGACACCACCACGCTCGTGGACAATGCCTTCGCCCTCTACACCCTCGCCAAGGGCGGTAAGTCGGAGCCCGCGTATGCCAATCAGCTCTACCTCCGCCGCGCGAAGCTGCCGCCGATTGGGAAGCTCTTCCTCGCCCTCTCAATGTGCATCGACAATGCCCCGGAGGCCCAAATCAAGACCCTCCTCACCGGCGATGGCGACCCTGGCAAGTGGTCGCACTGGTCGGGCACCAAGGTCAACAACGCCCTCCGTTTGATCGCCTATGCTCACGTAGGCATGACCAATGAAGCGAAGGACCTTCTGACCAATGTGCTCGCCTCTCGCAACAGCCGCGGTGAGTGGGGTAACACGTTCGCCAATGGCTGGACGCTCTACGCGCTCGCTGGCTACGAACGCAGTCTCAAGCGCTCCGATGCTCCGCTCTCGGTGAACCTCGCCTGGGGCGAACAAAAGACGACGCTCGAACTGCCCACGCCCGCCTCCAACGCACGCTGGTCCCAGCCCTTGAACTCCGAGATGCTGAAGCAGCCGCTCAAGATCGAGATCCCCAAAGACCGCCAGACCTTCGCCCGCGTAGAAGCCCGCAGCTGGTCCAAGCTCCGTGACTTCGCGGGGGCGAACAACGGCTACGGCATCAGCCGTGTTTACGAGAAGCTCCTGCCGGACGGCAATACGCAGGACCTGGAGGACCTGCGCATCGGTGACATGGTGCTTGTGAGGCTGACGGTCGAGATTCCTGGCGGTGATCGCTACCTCGCGATCAACGATCCGCTGCCCGCGGTCTTCGAAGCCGTGAACCCGGAGTTCGATGCTGAAAACGTGCGCCACAACGCCGCCGACAAGGGCACCGAGGCTTGGTTCTGCGACCATCGCGAACTCCGCACCGACCACGCCCAGTTCTTCACGGACTACGCGCCTGGCAAAGGCAAGTTCGAGCTGACCTACCTCGCCCGTGTCGTAGCCGAGGGCGATGTGATCGCCCCCAGCGCGCGCATCGAAGCGATGTATGAACCCGACAAGAACGGCCTCAGCGCCACCCAGCGCATCAAGACCCTGCCCAGCGCCGGGAAAGCGGTGGCCAGTGGACAGTAGTCGGCGAAATAGTAGGGCAGTGTGACGGGAAGGATCGCCTTCGATCCACTCGCGCACCGTCCACCCGAGTCACCGGCACTCGTCACTCCACGATGTCCCGGTCTACCACGCGACTGGAACGTCCTTCCAGCGCATA
This sequence comes from Verrucomicrobiaceae bacterium, assembly GCA_016795365.1. Taxonomy (GTDB): domain Bacteria; phylum Verrucomicrobiota; class Verrucomicrobiia; order Verrucomicrobiales; family Verrucomicrobiaceae; genus JAEUHN01. Next base: position 2,124 of record JAEUHN010000017.1, on the reverse strand, counting down.
GACGAGGTGCGGCGTGTAAAGCTCCGGTTCGAGCAAGAACGAGTCGTGACCTTTGCTCGAATGCACGGTGATGTGCATCGACGAGACACCCGCGCGCTCCAGGTGGCTGGTGAGTTCGGCTTGTTCCTCAGGGTAGAAGCAGAAGTCGCTGTCGATGCTGAAGACCAGGTAGTGATGACCGGCAGCACGCGATTTGGCGAAGAGTTCCTCGTAGCTGCTCACGCCCGCATCACGCAGAGGATCGTAGCGCAGCCACATGTCGGCGATGCGCAGGTAGGTGTTCGCATCGAAGCGCTTCACGAACTTCTTGCCCTGGTGCAGCATGTAGCTCTCGACGTTGTGGCCCACGCGATACCACGCGAGCTGGTCGGCGCTTTGCTTCACCTCGCCGCGAGCGCGTCGTTCGATCGCATCCAGATGCACGAAGGTCTTGTGGGAGATCATGCGCGCGAGCGCCAAGCCATACTCGGGCTTTTCGCCATCGTAGTAGTCGCCGCCTTTGAAGTGCGGATCGTTCTCGATCGCCAGCACCTGCTCGAACAACGTCAATCGCGTGAGCACCGTGGTGCGCGGCCCTGTGGCCACGGGCACTACCAGCTTCACTCGATCCGGTAGCAGCGTGGCGAAGTTGATCGCGATCAAGCCACCCACCGAGGAGCCGATCACCGCGTGCAGCTTCTTGATGCCAAGGCCATCGAGCAGCAGCGCTTGCGAGCGCACCACGTCACTCGTGCGCACCGAGGGGAAGGCATTGCCATACGGCCTGCCCGTTGCTGGATTGATCGAAGCCGGACCGGTGGACCCATAGCAGCCGCCCAGCCAGTTCGCGCAGATGACGAAGTAACGCTCCGTGTCCACCGCCTTGCCCGGCCCAATGTAGGAATCCCACCAGCCCTGCTGGCAATCCGCTGTCCAGCGTCCGTCCGTGCCCGGCACATCCGCTGTGAAGCCCGCCGCGTGCTGGCTTCCGGACAGCGCATGGAAAACCAGCACCGCGTTGTCCTTCTTCGCGTTCAGCGTGCCGTAGGTCTCATACGCGATCACCGCGTCGGTCAACGATCCGCCACCATCGAAGACGAACGGCTTGTCCGCCGTCGCGACGGTGAAGAATTGCGTGTGCGTCTCGCCAATGCCGTTAGCTGCTGCCATAAGTTTGAAGGGCGGCGAAGAAACACCACCCCGCCCCATCGGCAACGCGGAATGTCAGCGGTCAAGACTTCAGCCGGGCGACCGCCACGTCCACCTTCGACTCATCGACGCCGCCATCGGTGAGCAGCGAGTCGAAAACGCCAAAATCCCCGCTCAGCACGCACACGGCGTAAGCTCGTGACTCGGTGGTGGGCGAAGCCAGCGCGTCTCGGTAGATCGGTCGCACGCAGGCGGCCGTCTGATCCATGAGCAGCGCCGCGTAGGCGTCCTTCACCTTCCAGGGCAAGTCGGGCCGCCACTCGGCTGCGATCGCGCGCACCAGTTCGTCGTTCAGCAAGTCGCGCAGACCTTCGATGGCTTCATAGTCAGCGGCAGCGATCGCCTTGCGGATGCGCTCCAGCGTTCCCGCAGGTGCGGGCTTTGATCGAGCAGGCGAAGCCGCAGCCGCTGGCGTGGTCTTCGGCTGGGGCCGCCGCTCCAGAATCTCCTGCGGTGTGAAGAGCCGTCCCTGGCCCTTCTCTTCCAGCGCGACCTGAATCAACCAATCGCAGCCACACGCCTCCAGATGCGCCCAGTGCCGGTGCGCCACCGCGTCCTGCAACGTGTAGGACGCCCCGATGCTGGGCGCGCTGCCCCAGCTTTCCCCCATCGAGATCGGTGTCGCCGGGCAGTCCAGATGCAGATGCACGTCCAGCAGCTCTTGGCTGGCGGGATCGTTGCCGGGACGCCCGCATCCGAGGTTGATCGCAGCGATGGCCATGAGAAACCCTGCCCATGCCGCCGATGGGCAGCGGACGCAAGTCGCGAGGCGCTTCCGCGATCAAATCCGACCCCGCATTTGACGCCCTCCGCACCCCATGCAATATGCGGCGCTTTCCGGCCCCGAGAAGTTGTTCACAACGGCCTCCACGACCGCGTCAGCGCCACGGATTCATGGTTTGAGATTCATGATTCCTGATTCAATGGCCAGCGCTT
>JAEUHN010000044.1 GCA_016795365.1 Verrucomicrobiaceae bacterium | reverse complement strand
TGTTCCGCTCCGGCCTCATCTCGCTACGCTCGATGAGACCTCCGCTCCGTTTGACAGCGCATCAGAACAACCCCACATCAACCACAACCAAAGGACGCCGAAACTACATTTATGAGTGTCTCACTTCCGGGGGCAGGCCATACCGACATGCAGCTCTTCTAGCGTGCGATGGCAAACATCAGCCTCGACCAGCCGGACATCCACATGGACGTGGGCGACATCTTCATGACCGACAAGCTTGATGACGGCCTGCTCGGCGTGCCGGTGAAGTGGGGCGGGGGTGTCACGATCAATCAGACGAGCGTGAACAACCGTGCGATCATCTTCCGCAATGCCTTCGAGCGTGCCTGTCACAGCATTCCCTTCTTCTTCGGTCTCGGCAATCACGAGGCGGAATACGGCTACCTTTTCAACGCCGCTGCCGACAAGCAGAACAACATCCCCGCCTGGGATCTGAAGGCCCGCAAAGCCTTCTACCCCGCGCCCACGCCGGATTCGTTCTACAACGGCAACCCGACTCCGAAGGACTACACCGGCGGAACGCTTGGCCTGCTCGAAGACTACTACGCCTTCGAATGGGGTGAGGCCTTGTTCATCATGCTCGATCCGTTCTGGAACACGAACACCAATCCGAACTCCGCCAACGACGCATGGAAGTGGAGCCTCGGCCAAGTGCAATACAACTGGCTGCGCGACACGCTCAAGAACAGCAGCACGAAGTATAAGTTTGTCTTCATGCATCACATCGTCGGCGGCAGCACACAGGCCATCATCAACGGCACGCCCACCGCGCAATACGCCGCGCGTGGTGGCATCGAGGTGAGCGACAAATACGAGTGGGGCGGCAAGAACGCCGACGGCAGCCCCGGCTTTGCCACCAATCGCCCCGGCTGGGACATGCCGATCCATGACTTGCTCGTGCAAAACAAGGTCAATGTCGTGTTGATGCGCTCCCGCCGCCCTTCCCGCGCACCCTTCGGGCAGCCTGCGGCTATCTGCCTCACTCCGTTCGGCTCCACGGTCACGACCACCTCTACGGCTACCAAGTCAACGTCCGGCATCGTCTATCTCGAATGCCCGCAACTTGGCACGCCGAACTACTCATCGCTCGGCAGCGCCGTGGACGGTCAATACGTCGATCTCGGCGCCAACAGCACCAGCTATCTGCTCCCTAACAGCGGCCACATCCGCATCACCGTCGGTCCCGATCAAGCCGTCGCCGACTACGTCCGCAGCTACCGCACCGCCAGCGACCCCATGCCGCCCGATGCCACCAGCGTCTTCAACGACGAAACCGCCGTCCGCCACAACCGCGACATCAGCCACAGCTTCGTCCTCGCGCCGAAGATCAGCCCGCCCATCGAAGTCGCCCAGGTCGCCCCCGGCCAAGTCGGCCTCCGCTGGAACGCCATCCCGAACAAACCGTATCAAATCCAGTGGAGCACCGATTTGATCAACTGGACCACCATCGACACCCTCACCTTCACCAACACGAACACCAACGCGACCTACACCGACAACCTGCCCGCGCGGGTGAATGGGCAACGGGCGTTTTATCGGGTGGTGTGGAATCCGTGAGCAAAAGGAACGTCTAGCACTGGCGAAGTGGCCTGTGCTATCTCGCTTCAGGTGCCTCCAGACTCAACACAGAGCTCTTACATCGCTTCTCTTCGAAGAAGGGAAGATGCACGCAACACTTGCCAAACGAGGTTTGCCTGGGAGCATGGCGAGTCATGAAAGTTTCATCGCTTAGTTTGAAGATGCTGATGGGTGTGGCGGCGTCGGCTGTATTGCAAGCAGCACAGCCGGGGGCTCCGGTGGGGAAGTTTCAGCAACTGGAGCCGATGCATCCGCCACCGAACTCGCAGCGCACGGCTTCGGGCGCGCCTGGAGTGAGCTATTGGCAAAACACGGCGGACTATGACATCAGCGTGAAGCTCGATGACGTGAAGCGCACGATCACCGGGGATGCGACGGTGACGTATCACAACGCCTCGCCTGACGCGCTTTCCTACCTGTGGGTGCAGCTAGATCAGAACTACATGTCGCATCAAGCTGACTCGCGTCTGGCTCCGAATACCAAGCGTGGGATTGACCCAGAGAAGGTGACGTATTCGGCGCTCGATCGTCTGCTCACGTATGAGAAGTATGACGGCACACTTCAGATTGCGAAGCTGACCGATGCCGTGGGCAAGCCGCTGCCTAACACCGTGGTGAAGACCATGATGCGCATCGACCTGCCAGCACCGATTGCTCCTGGCGCGAGCTTTGTGTTCAAGATTGCCTGGAGTTTCCCGATCAACGACTGCAAGCACCTCAATGCGCGCACGGGCTACGAATTCTTCGAAGAGGACGGCAACTGCATCTACACCATCGCGCAATGGTTCCCTCGCCTGGCTGCCTACACGGACTATGCGGGATGGGTGAACAAGCAGTTCCTGGGCACTGGTGAATTCACTTTGGAGTTCGGCAACTACACGGTGCGACTCACGACGCCAGACGACCATGTGGTGGCGGCCACGGGGAGCCTGCAGAACCCGGACGAGGTGTTGTCGGCGACACAGCGCGAGCGTCTGGCCAAGGCCAAATCGGAGACGAGCAAACCTTTGTTCATCATTACACCGGACGAAGCCAAGGCTGCCGAGAAGAACAAACCCAAGGGCGAGAAGACCTGGGTATTCAAGGCTGATCGCGTGCGTGATTTCGCCTTCGCGTCATCACGAAAGTTCATGTGGGATGCGATGGCAGTGAAGCAGGGCAGCAAGGAACCCGTGATGGCGATGTCCCTTTATCCGAAGGAAGCCGTGCCGCTGTGGGACAAGTATTCCACCCATGCCATCGCGCACTGCATCGAGGTGTATTCGCGCTACACCTTTGACTATCCCTATCCGGTCGCCTGGTCGGTGAATGGTCCCGTGGGGGGCATGGAGTATCCGATGATCTGCTTCAATGGTCCGCGTCCAGAGAAGGACGGCACGTATCCGAAGCGGACCAAGTATGCCCTCATCGGTGTGGTGATCCATGAGGTGGGTCACAACTACTTCCCGATGATTGTGAACTCTGACGAGCGGCAGTGGACCTGGATGGACGAGGGGCTGAATTCCTTCGTGCAATACCTGGCGCAGGAGGAGTGGGAGAAGGAGTATCCGCAACGCCGAGACGAACGAGAGATCACCTCCTACATGCGTCTGGCTGACCGGGTGCCGATCATGACCAACTCGGAGTCCATTGCCGACCTGGGCAACAATGCGTATGCCCAACCAACAGCTGCCCTGAACTTGCTGCGTGAGCACATCCTCGGTCGAGAGCTGTTCGATCACGCCTTTAAGACCTATGCGCAGCGCTGGATGTTCAAGCGCCCGACGCCCTCCGATTTGTTCCGCACCATGGAAGACGCGAGCGGGGTGGACCTCGACTGGTTCTGGCGCGGATGGTTCTACAGCGTCGATCACGTCGATGTGGCCATCGACGAAGTGAAGTGGCTACAACTCGACTCGCGTGATCCGGCCATCGAGAAACCCAAGACCGTCGCCGAGAAGAAGGAGTTGCCGCAGACGCTGACTCGCGAGCGGAACTACTCGCTGCCGAAGCGTGTGGATCGTTTCCCTGAACTGAAAGACTTCTACGATAGCTTCGACGAAGCAACGGTCTTGCCCAGCGAGCGCAAGAAGTATGAATCGCTCATCAAAGAACTGAAGGAGGAGAAGATTGATCCCGCACTTCTGCGCACAGCACGGAACTTCTATCTCATCGAGTTCTCGAACCTGGGCGGACTGGTGACACCTTTGATTCTCAAGCTCGACTACACGGATGGCTCGACTGAAGAGCTGAAGCTCCCGGCGGAGATTTGGAGGTTTAACACCGAGAAGACTTCCAAGCTCATCATGACACCAAAGGAACTCAATGCCGTCACCTTTGATCCACGTCAGGAACTGGTGGACTGCGATGTGGAGAACAACTTCTGGCCGCGTCGTCCTGTGAAGAGCAAGTTCAAGCTCTTCAAGGAAGACAAGGAGACTAATCCGATGCGCGAGCTGACGAAGCCCGAAGCGAAGGAAACAAGGAAGTCCAAGCCCTGATCGATCGTGAACCGGGTGCGTCGAGTTGCTATTGCTGCCCTCCTGGTGATGGTGAGTGTAGCGACGGCTCACGACCTTCATCAGTCCACAGGCGAGGCTGAATACAATCCCGACACGAAGCGACTGGAGGTGAGTCTCACGTTCTTCGCCGACGACCTGGAGCTGGCCTTGATCCGGTTCTCCGAGCGCATGATTTCTCTGCGAGAGACGGCGACAAAGAAAGCAGACGCTGTGATTCAGGCTTACTTGCAACAGACCTTCGTGCTCACGGGAGCCGATGGGGCCGGGGCTGCCTTCCGTTGGGTGGGTCGCGAACTTGAGCAGTCGGCGTCGCCCTTGGGCGAGGAGCGCGTGACCTTGTATTTCGAGTTGGCGCTGCCCTCAGGCCCGCAAGGCCACACACTCACGCACTCGGCGCTTCACTCGTGCTTTGAGGATCAGATGAACCTGTTGTCACTGAAGCAGGGACAGACGAGAACGGAGCTTCGCTTCACCAATGCCGAGCCATCCAAGCCCCTCAGCACCAAGCCGCGGGCGGCGCTTCACGCGGGCCCGAAATAAAGTGGGCAGACTTAACCTGCCGTTAATGTTCGCTGTGAGAGCATCGGACAGCCTATCCTCCTTTCCCTGCCATGAAACGCGTCTTCGCTCTCACCCTCGTCAGCCTCGCCTCCGGCCTCCACGCGGATCCTCAGCTGACCTCATGGTTCACGGCCAACTCGGGCAAGTATGCGCGCATCTACCAGAGCACCTCGAACGAGACAGCTGGCACCACATCCACCACTTGGTCGCGAGGCACTGGCACCCAAACCAATCCGACCTATGCGGATGTAAACGAGATCAACTACTCGACCAACTGGGTTTACATTCGCACCACCGGACTGGCCTCGCACATCATGGGTCCCTGGTATCTGGATGCCGCAAAGACACAGAACTTCCCGAACTTCCCGTCGAACACCGCCGTCGTTTACCGCATTCCTCGCACGCCCACGATTCCGGCAACGAAGACCGCCACCGGACTCGGTGCCACCGGACGCATGGTCAATGGCGTGTCCATGTTCGACTCTCGTGATGCCTTCTCGTATGTGAATGCCAGTGGCACCGATGCGACACCCACGAACGGGCTCACGGGTGATGGCATTTGGAACCGCGATGGCTATCACAATGAAGGCGTGACTTTTGATCCAGGACTCGCTCACCAAGCAGGAAACAACTATCACTACCACGCCCACCCGATCGCGCTCCGTTACCAACTGGGAGATCACGTGGACTACAATGCCACGACGAATCGCTACACCGAAAGCACGGCTCCAGTGACCGCACATTCGCCCATCGTCGCCTGGGCTGCGGACGGACTCCCGGTTTATGGACCCTACGGCTATTCATCACCGATGGACTCTAACAGCGGAGTGCGGCGTATGATCTCGGGCTACACCAAACGCGATGGCACCAACGGCACCACGGCCATCAGCGTTCGCCAGATTCTACCTTTGTGGGCACAGCGTTTCCAGGGCCGCACCACACTCACCTCTGGCCAATACGGCCCCGCAGTGAACACCACATATGCGCTGGGGCATTACATCGAAGACTTCGACTATCGTGGCGACCTCGGACAGACCCTGGGCGTGGACTTCGATTTGAATGAACAGAACGTGCGTTTCTGCGTGACGCCTGAGTATCCCTCGGGCACCTGGGCCTACTTCACCACGATCAATGCCGATGGCACGCCCGCGTATCCCTATACCACAGGTCGTCAATACTATGGCAGCCCCACAGGCGGTGCTTCGAGCGCGGCGACGATGAATGCTGACACGCCGCTGACGCAACACTTCATCGGCGGAGCCAACAAGGCACTGACGATCAGCACGCCTGCGGTTTCGTCCCCGAATGTGACGCTGACCTGGAGCGCCGTCGAAGGCGGCACCTACTCGGTGGACGCCTCCACAAATCAATCCACCTGGACCAGCAAAGCTACTGGGATTGTAGCGGCATCAACCTCCGCCTCGTCCACGTATGCGATGCTGAGCGCTTCAGGCACAGAGTATGGTCGTGTGAGCCGCACCGCACTGGCCACCTATGACTCCAATGGTCAAAGCACGGCCACCGTCTCACAGACCGCGACCACCAGCTACCAAGCCAGCGGCGTGCCCAACACGGCACCCACCATTACCAGTCTCTCTGCGCAAACCACGCCTCAAAACACCACAACCACAGCGCAGTCCTTCACCATTGATGACGCCGAGACTTCAGCTGGCACGCTGACAATCACAGGCACCTCGTCTAACACCTCGCTGGTGGCCAATTCGAACATTACCTTCTCAGGCAGTGGTGCCAGTCGCAGTGTGAACGTGAGCCCCGCCACCAACCAAACGGGCACCACCACGATCACGGTGACCGTCAGCGATGGCTCTCTCACTGCAACCGCCTCGTTTGTGCTCACGGTGACGGCCAGCGCTCCCACCATCACGAATGTAACTCACGCTCCCTTAGCACCGACGAGCAGCAACAGCGTGACAGTTACGGCTGCCATCTCTCCGCCGTCAGGACGCACCATCTCGACTGCCCAGCTCACCTACAACAATGGAGCTAGCTCGCCGACCGTGGCTTTCAATGAGACGATGGGCATTGCGGCGGCAACCAACTGGACCGGCACCGGCACTGCTCATCCGTGGACTATCGCGTGGACCGGTCCTGCTCAGTCGCCCTTTCAGCAAGTCGCCACCGCCAACCACACACCGACGGGTCAGGGCAATCAGTTTGGCATGGCTATCACCGCCAATGCACCGGCCATTGCCAACAGCACCATGACCACAACGAATGCTATCAGTGCCGCAGGAACCTCTGCAACTGTGACTTTCTGGATCGAGACCGTGAGCCTCAGCGGCACCCAGGGCTGGGACTTTCAGACCAGCACGGATGGCACCACCTACACCACGCGCCTGAGCGAACTCACCGGAAGCAATCACGCCTTCCAGCAATACACTTACACACTCACGGCTGGCGAACGTGTCAATACACTCAAACTGAGGTTCCGCTTCGCTGGTCCGGGCGCAAACAATGTGCCCACTGTGCGCCTTGACGACATCGTCGTGACGGTGGGAGCAGCGAGCACGCCCACCGTCGCGTCGATGTTCGATGATGGTGCTCACGGCGATGGCCTTGCTGGCGACGGCATCTACGGCGCCACGATTCCCGCCTACGCCGCGGACACGACGGTCACCTACAGTGTGTCGGCCTCGGACAATACCACCGCCAGCACCACATCATCGTCTGCCAGCTACACGGTAGGAACCGGAGCAGCAGCGATGTCGGTCACACCCATCGGTGGTCTCGTGGCATCAGGCCCCGCTGGTGGTCCCTTCACTCCGGCGTCAACTAGCTACACGATCACCAACTCAGGCACGGCTACGCTCACTTGGTCTATAAGCAAGACGGCCACCTGGATCAGTCTCGACAGCACCAGTGGCACGCTGGCCCCTAATGTGACCGCAACTGTTACCGCGAGTGTGAACTCGAACGCGTTGGCACTCAGCGCTGGTAGCTACACTGACATCGTGAGCTTCACAAATACATCCAATGGCGTCGGCAACACGACCCGCACGGCATCGCTGACTGTGCTATCGACCAACGCCAATCTGAGTTCACTTGTTCCTAGTCAGGGAACCCTCACACCATCGTTTGCGATGAACACGGTCAGCTATTCGATGGCGGTTGCCAATCCAGTCTCGTCCATCACCATCACGCCGACAGCCGCGAGCAGCGGGTCCTCCATTGCGGTCAACGGATCGCCTGTCACCTCCGGAACGACCAGCAACGCTATCGCTCTTTTGGTTGGCTCCAACTCGATCACCATCGCGGTGACGGCTCAAGACGGAGTCACGACGAAGACCTACTCTGTCGGTGTCACACGCGAGAGCGCCGTAGAGTCATGGCGACAGACATGGTATGGATCGTCCAGTGCGACAGGCACTGCCGCCGACGACGCCGATCCTTTCCACACGGGAATACCCAACTTGCTGGTGCTGGCATTCCTCGGCCCCTCTCAAGATCCTGCGACAGCCCGGACCAGCATGCTGCCCCAAGCTCAAGTTTCGGGTGGAACGATGTTCTTCAGCTTCACCCAGCCCGGTGGCGTGAGTGGCATCACCTATGGTGCCGAGTGGAGCACAACGATGAAGTCGGGCGAGTGGTTCCCAGTGACCGACACTGGCTCTGGCAGCCAGCATGTTTTCAGCATTCCAATGAGTGGCACCGGCACGTTCATGCGCCTCAAAGTGACAAGTCCGTGAATGCAGGTCTCTCACACTTGCTGAAACTCTGCAGGCAATGGTGCTTCCACCTGTAAGGGACCTCCGGTCACGGGATGCTTCATCGAAAGCGATCTCGCGTGTAACATGAGCCGACGCAGACCAAGGTCGCGGCGCAATCTTCGATTCAGTGCGAAGTCTCCATACACATCATCTCCCACGATGGGCAGATGCCGCGAAGCACACTGCACGCGAATTTGGTGCGTCTTGCCGGTGATGAGTTCGATCTCAATCCATGAGAGACGAGCATGGGGCGAGTAGTGGAGGAGCTTGTATCGGGCCTCTGCATTCGGTGCCCGTCCTCTCACCACCTCGGTGCGAACTTGCTTGCGCTGACGATTCACCATCAAGTGGTCTAGCCACACTCCCTGCTTTGCGAGACCACCGCCTGCCGCAAGCGCCACATATATTTTGCGCACGGTGTTCGCTGAGAAAGCAGCACGACAGGCATCTGCAGTTTTCGCATCCTTCGCCGCAAGCAGAACACCCGAGGTGTCCTGGTCCAGCCGATGGATCAGCCAGAGCTTCCTGTCAGGCGTCGTGAAGCATTTATCATCGAAATTGTAGGCTCCTTCGAAAGCACAAACGTCATCCGCCTTACCTTTCGGATTGGGATGCGAGAGAACGCCCGCGGGCTTGTTGATCAAGACCAGCCAGCGATCTTCGAACAAGACATCGGGCACACTCATGCTCCAGCAAGTGATGCTCCGCGCGTCAGCAGTTCCAGGAATCGTTCTTCAAACGGCTCGTCAGTGCGCGCTTGCATGAAGTCGATCTGGCGTGAGGCACACGTCTTCTCGAGGTTCTCCACAAAGGCATCATAAGCCTCAGTGTAGCGCTGGACTTCCTTCTTGGTGATCCAGAACCGACGACGCTCACCGGTCTCGACTTCCGCAAGCTCCACCTCTCCCTCGATGCTGGGCTCGCGCTCGCCAGGATGCATCACTTGCAGGAAGTGGCTTTCACCCGGCCAAGCGGATGCACGTGACACAGCTTCCGAGGCAGTGGTGACATCGCGACCATAGAAATCCGAGATGACAAAGATCACACCGAAGCGCTGCCTCGATGGCCGGAAGTCTTCGAAGCATTTCACGAGATCGGTCAATCCTCCAAAGCTGAACCGCAGCACGGCCTGGATAACCTTCTCGATATTCCCTTGCCCTCGCAGCGGCGGGAGTTCGGTTTTGATCCCATCGTTCATCGAATACAAGCTCACCCGCTGCTGCCCGCTCAACCCCAGGTAGGCCAGGGCAACCGCGAACCGCAGAGCTTGCTTTTGCTTATCGGCGTAAGGCGTTGCCATCGAGCCGCTGGTATCCACGAGAATGTGCAAGTTCAGCTCCTGAGTCTCTTCGTAGAGTCGCACGAAGAGCTTGTCGAGCCGTGCATACAGTCGCCAGTCGATGCCTCGATAGTCTTCCCCCGGCGTGTAGTGGCGGTAGTCCTTGAACTCTCGCGTGAAGCCGGTCGCAGTCGTCGATTGTGCACCCCGCCTCATGAGCTGCCTCCGCTTTCGCAGACGAAGTGCCAGCATCCTCAGTCGGTCGAGGAAGGCGGCATCAAAGAGATCATCACGAGAGAGACTGGCGCTCATGCGAATACTTTGTGGGGGCGATAGATGGAATGGTTCACCCAGAATTCGTCCATCACTTGCAGGGCATCCGTCTGAAAGGCAGAGTCGTCAGCAAATGCCAGCCGATCAAGAAACTGGCAGATGACAGCCTCTTGGACAGGACTCAAGGATGAGATCTTGGGGTCTTCGTCCGATCCTGGTCGCAACGTGGATAACAAAGCGCCCACCACCAACGAACCGCCATCGGACAAATGTCGCAGCGAGTAGTCGATCAGACTGGGCAGGTAGTGTTTCCATGAATCCGGATCAAGGTGGGGGCAGCCCCAGAAGTATCGTTCGAGGTATTCATCGGATACGCGATCGAGTTCCGGATCGAGCGGGGGCATGGCTGAATAGCTGTCCCTGGCGTCAGCCCCGCGCAAGGTCATGAGAGGAGACGAAGAGGATGAGAAAGCGGCTCTGGCCTGCTCAACGAGTTCCACCGCGCTCTGATCCCCCGATTTCATAGAATCACGCTGCCGCAGCTGCCGGCGTCTTCACTTGAGTGAGCAGCTTGTCGATCACGTCGTCGATTTTCACTTGTTGAGCCTCGCCTTCGAAGTTGAGGATCACGCGATGCCGAAGCGTGACCTTCGCCACGCGATTCACATCTTCTGATGAGACGGATGAGCCACCGCGAACGGCAGCCCACACCCGAGCGCCGCGGATCAACGATTGGAGACCACGCGGACTGCTGCCGTAGGCCACGTAGCGCTTTACTTCGCTGATGGCATCGGGTTGCTCAGGATGCGTAGCGAGCACAAGACGAGCGGCATGGGAAGCCACGGGATCAGGCACTGGCATGTCGGCCAAGGCTTTTTGGAGTGAGACAAGTTGTTCGCCACTCATGATCGTGGTGAGCTTGGGCTCACTGAAACCAGTGGTGCGCTTGCTGATTTCCACGAGCGAAGCGAGGTCGGGGAATGGGACGCGAATCTTGAACATGAAACGATCGAGCTGCGCCTCGGGCAACGGATACGTGCCCTCCATTTCCATGGGGTTCTGAGTGGCCAGCACGAAGAAGGGTTGCGGCAGCAGATGTCGCTCGCCTCCGGTGGTGACGCAGTGCTCTTGCATCACTTCGAGCAACGCGGCCTGCGTCTTCGGCGTGGCACGATTGATTTCATCGACGAGCAGCAGGTTCTTGAAAACCGGCCCCTTCTCAAAGAACAACACGCGGCGACCATGCTCGTTCTCGTTCACGATGTGTGTGCCGAGGATGTCGGCCGGCATGAGATCGGGAGTGCATTGCACACGACCAGGCTCCAGACCAATCACCTGCGACAAGGTGCGCACCAGGAAGGTCTTGCCCAGACCAGGCACACCTTCGAGCAACACATGGCCGCCGGAGAAGATGGCGAGCAACGTATCAGAGAGCAGATCGTCATAGCCGACGATGGCTTTTTGCATTTCGGCCTTCAGCCGGGTGAAGAGATCACGGAAGACTTGGAAGTCAGACATGGCAGGGAAAGGGGCTGTGGGCAATTCGCGGTGAGCACTGGATTAGGACGGCTGGTAGCGGAGGATCAGATGGAGTCCGTCGATGAGGCATTGAATCCTGAATACTCGTTCACTCAAGCACTCAGAACTCGTCCGGCGCCACCCATCGCCGCTTCCATCAAGCGCTCTTGCGTTGCCTCGGCACGAGTGAACCCGCCACCAATCCTGCCCTCGTGAAGCATGAGAATGCGATCACTCATACCGATGAGTTCGGGCAGCTCACTGGACACCAGCAGCACAGCCTTGCCCTCACTGGTGAGCTTGTTGATCAGTTCGTAGATCTCCAGCTTGGCCCCCACATCAATGCCTCGCGTGGGCTCATCGAGCATGATGACTTTGGGCTCGGTCATGAGTGCTTTGCCAAGGACGATCTTTTGCTGATTGCCGCCGGAGAGCTTGCCTGCGACAGCTTCCAAACCGGGAGCTTTGATGCGGAGTGAATCGAAGAAGTGCCGGTTGGTCCGGGCTTCGCGATTGCGGTTGAGAAATCCTGCGGTGCTGAACTTACCAAGTGATGAGAGGCTGAGATTAAAGCCAATCTCATGCTCCAGAACGAGGCCATAGCGACGACGATCTTCGCTCACCAGCACCAATCCCTGGCGCAGAATCTCCTCAGGGGGCGTGGCGCTAAGGGGCTTGCCATCGAGCACCACACGGCCATGGGTGCGTTTACCCAATGCGCCGAACAGATGCATCAACAACTCCGTTCGCCCAGCGCCCATGAGCCCACCAATGCCAAGCACTTCACCGGCTCGAAGTTGGAAACTTACATCGTGCAGCAATCCTTCCACACTCAGGCGGTCCACGTGAAGCATCACGTCTCCTGGTTCACCGGCCCGGCGCGGGAAGAGATCGGTGATCTCGCGTCCGACCATGTGCTTGATGATCTCGTTCTTGTTTGTCGTCTTTGCTTGAGCCTTGAACACCGACGCACCATCGCGAAGAACAGTCACTCGATCCGCGATGGCAAAGACTTCATCGAGCTTGTGAGAGATGTAGATGCACGCCATGCCGCGTGCACGCAGATCACGAAGAATATCCAAAAGAATGATCACCTCGTGCTCAGCAAGGGCCGCCGTGGGCTCGTCCAGGATCAGGATCTTCGAGTCCTTCGCGAGTGCTTTGACGATCTCGACGAGTTGCTTCTGGCCTACCCCGAGAGTTCGCACTTCGGCAGCAGGATCGAGGGTCAACTTGAACCGCTCCAGCAATGCCTTGGCATCACGGAACATCGTTGGCCAGTCGATCAATCCGCCGAAGCGCTTCGGTTCACGGCCCAGGAAGATGTTCTCCGCCACCGTCATCTCCTCCACGAGAGCCAGCTCCTGATAGATCACCGCGAGTCCAGCACGGCCTGCGTCGGCGATGCTACTGAACTTTGCTTCCGCACCATTGACCGTGAAACGGCCCTCGTAACTGCCATGCGGATGAATGCCTGACAGCAGCTTGATCAGTGTGCTCTTGCCCGCGCCATTCTCGCCACACAAGGCGTGAATCTCACCAGCCTGAAGGTCGAACGAGACACCACTGAGCGCCTTCACGCCGGGGAAGGTCTTGGTGATGTCGTGGGCGGAGAGAATCGGTGAAATCATGCAAGGCGGATTGTGATCGGAACGTCCGCGAATGGCAACGATGAAGGCACCTGGCTTCGATCACACCGCCATCCACTTCGGTAGTTCGCGGGGAGCGATCAGGAGACAGATTTCACCTTTGACTGTCTTGCTCTGGTAGTGCGCGAGCAAGTCGCGGGCTGGGCCGCGGCGGAACTCTTCATAGTGCTTGGTCAATTCACGGGCGACCACATGCAGATGCTCGGGAGCCGTCTCGCAGATGATCGCGAGGGTATCGACCAGACGGTAGGGCGACTCAAAATAAAGGCTGGTGCAGTCTCGCTCACGAGCAGCCGCAAGCTCAGTCGCTCGTTGCCCCTTTTTGTGTGGGAGGAAACCGCCGAAGTAAAACGGTGTGGTGGGCAAACCTGACCCCACAAGCGCAGTGAGAACGGCGCTAGGACCGGGCAAGACTTCCACACGAAGACCTGCGCAAATCGCCGCATAGGTCAGCCTCTGGCCGGGGTCGGAGACGGCAGGCATGCCCGCATCGGATACCAAGGCGACAAGTGCTCCGGCTTCGATCCGCTCTACGAGTTCCGGGATACGCCGGGCCTCGTTGTGCTCATTGAGACTGACCGTTGGCTTGTCGATTCCGTAGTGCAGAAGGAGGCGAGCAGAGTGCCGTGTGTCCTCGCATGCGATCAAGTCCGCCTGCTTGAGCACATCAAGCGCTCGGAGGGTGACGTCTTGCAGGTTGCCGATCGGAGTGGCAACAATGACAAGGCCGGGCTGCGGAGTGATCGCAGGCCCGGCCTCGTTAGATTCGCATTCGGTGCTGATCACCAGCCGCTGGAGATTTCGTCAACTAGCGTGGCGGACATACGCTCCGCAGCTTCGGACAAAGCCTGGCGCTCAGAGGTCTGGAAGTTGGGATCGAGAACCACGTAAGACTCACCGAGCACTCGACCAGCGTGGAGCTTGGTGCCCGAAGGATCGACGACCTTGTAGTCTGTGCGGAGGCGAACCAACAACTCACGGGTGCGCAGGGTGTTGTTGCGCACGGCACGCCATTGAGAGCGATCAAGGTCAGAGATGCGAGCCTCAAGAGTGGCGTCGGCCTGATCCTGGGAGACGATCTGATAAGCACCGCTCATCTGGATCTGCTTGATCACCGCGTTGGTTACCAAGACCGCGAGGCGAGGTTCGAGGGTCTCATTGGTAAATGTAGGCACATACAGTTTCGTCACATTCTGCAAGTGAGCAGGCTTGGAGGTGCCAACTTGGTAACCAGCGCAGCTCGAAAGCAGAAGAGCGAGAAGAGGAAGGACAAGGTGCTTCATAGGTAATGGAGTCAGAGAAATCAATTGCCCTTTTTTTCTTCAGCCTTCGGAGCTTCGGGTTGTGGTGGGATACCAGGAGGGGGAGGAGGAACAGGAAGGAGCGCAGGCTTGTCGCCAGCCACTGGAGGCAGGAGGCTGCCAGCAGCGGGTGCAGCGGCAGGATCGCCCACGGTTGGAAGCTTTGGTTCGTTAATCGGAAGCGGAGCGAAGGAAGCATCGTCCTTGCGCATCTTGGGTTTGGCACTGAGACGGGCAAGCTCGGGAGCCGGAGGACCAGCGTAGTCAGCACGACTGCGAAGATCAACAGCGGCTGGGGCGGTGTAGTCGTTGCCCGGGTTGTTCATCTTGGCATCGACCACGGCATCAGGATCAGCACCGGAAACCTGGGAAAGGCGGGTCCGGGCTTCCTCGGAAACTTCGGGCGAACCAAACTTGAGCGCTTCGTTGTAATAGATGGCGGCTGCCTTGGGCTTGCCGGTCTTTTCATAGAACTTGCCGATGTCCAAGGAACGACGTGCCTCATCGGTGTCGATCTGGGTCAGCATGGTTTTGGCTTCCATCGCACGGTCACCCGAGGGATTGGTGGTGATGTAGGTCTGCAGCGCATCACGGCTGGCGGTCAGGTTGGAGGAGTCAGCCGTCGCCTTGGAAGCGATGTTGCTGATCGCGCCGATGCGGAACTGAGCTTCGGCGGCTTCCTTGCTCGCAGGATAGTTGTCCACGATTGACTGGTAGGCAGCTACGGCTTCGTTCTTCTCACCTTGATCCTGGTGGATTTCAGCGATGGCGAACTGTGCGAGCGGAGCAAAGCGCCCGAAGGGAGCA
>JAEUHN010000029.1 GCA_016795365.1 Verrucomicrobiaceae bacterium | reverse complement strand
CTGAAGAAGTCCCCGCTGCACCAGGCCTTCAGCGGGTCGTTGTAAAGGAGCGCGGACACTCCTGTCCGCCTCGTCGAAGCGACTGACTGCGCCAACGTATCTGCTAACTGACCGTTCCACGTCAGCGTGCTTGGCGACGAGACACGTCACAGACTTCGCACGGATCGGTCAGCGAGTGGCTTGGCCATCGTGCGTCCAGCGCTCCGGCTTGCGGGCAAGAGTGCCCGCGCTCCTGTGCTGTCGCCTTCCTCGACGAGCCAAAGCAGGCGGCGCTGGCGGCGTTGAAAAAGTCGCTCCTGCACCAGGCCTTCAGCGAAGCGCTCTGAGGCGTCCTTTTTCTCCCGCAGAGGGACTTTTTAGACGCCACTCTCATCTGGCCCACCGCTGCGCGTAAAAGGTCCACGCCAGGAGCCACACGATGATTTGCGAAACCAATGGGGCGTTGGTGGGCAGCATCGGAACTCCCGTTCATGTAAAGAAACGCCGGTTTTCTTTACATGTTCAGGCTGACGTGATAAGAAAACAGCGCTTTTCTTTACATGTCTTCTCTCTCCCCCTTACCTCTAGCAAACCCCGCCGCTCTGGACACGCGAGAGGTCTGGGCGGTGTTGACGGAGGCGCACCGGCACTTGGCGGAGCTGAAGGGGCTTTGTGAATCGCTGCCGAATCAGGGCATCCTGCTGGACACGCTGGGCATTCAGGAGGCGAAGGACAGCTCGGAGATCGAGAATATCATCACCACGCACGACGAGCTGTATGCTTTCCAGGATGACTCGGGCACCAGCGCCGCCGCCAAAGAGGTGCGGCACTACGTTTCGGCCCTGCGCACAGGGTATCTGGTGGTGCGTGACTCCGGTCTGATCCGTCTGGAGACGGTGCTGGCCGTGCAGGCGGAGCTGGAGCAGAATCGCGCGGGGCTGCGCAAGCTGCCGGGCACGGTCTTGAAGAATGAAGCCACTGGTCAGACGATCTATGAACCTCCGCAGGATGCTGCCGAAGTCGAAGCGCTGATGGGCAACCTGATCGACTTCATCCACGCTGATGATGGTCTGGACCCGCTGCTGCGCATGGCGATCACGCATCACCAGTTCGAGAGCATTCATCCCTTCTATGACGGGAACGGTCGCACGGGGCGCATCCTCAACCTGCTGATGCTCCAGAAGGATGGCCTGCTGGACCTGCCGGTGCTCTACCTGAGCCGCTACATTACGACGACGAAGTCAGACTACTACCGTCTGCTGCAAACGGTGCGCGATGAGGATCGCTGGGCCGAATGGTGCCTCTACCTGCTGCGTGGGGTGGCGCTGACCTCGCGCAGTGCCATTCGTCTGGTAAAGGCCTTCCGCGATTTGATGTTGAAGACCAAGCATGACCTGCGTGCGCGTCTGCCGAAGCTCTACAGCCAGGACTTGCTGAACAATCTGTTCCGTTACCCTTATACGAAGATCGAGTTCATCGAGCGCGAGATGGGTGTGTCTCGCCCTACAGCCAGTAAATACCTGGAGCAGCTGACAAGCGCTGGTTTGGTGCGCAAGCAGCGTATGGGCAAGACGAACTTCTATATCAACGACCCGCTGTTTTCCCTGCTGAGTGGAGTGACCCTCAATCAACCATGAACGAAGCCGACACTCGCGCTGAGCACATCGACCCTGCCTTGAAAGCGGCGGGCTGGGGCATCATGGAGGGCACACGCATCCGGCGGGAGTATGCGATCACGGATGGTCGCATCGAGGGCAAGGGCCGACGCGGGAAGCGGGACATCGCGGACTATGTCTTGATCTACAAGAACACGAAGCTGGCGGTGGTGGAGGCGAAGGCGCTCCACGAGGCGCTGACGGAGGGTGTGGCGCAGGCGAAGGACTACGCGGGGAAGCTGGGCATCCGCTTCACCTACTCCACGAACGGTCGCGGCATTTATGGCATCGACATGCTCACGGGCGCGGAGGGCGATGTGCAGGCCTATCCCACGCCGGAGGAGCTGTGGGCGATGACGTTCGCGGAGACGAACGCATGGCGCGATCGCTTCGCGGCGGTGCCGTTCGAGGATCGTGGCGGGTTCTTCCAGGGGCGCTACTACCAGGATATCGCGGTGGAGCGCGTGCTGGCTGCCATCGCGCAGGGCCGGGATCGTATCCTGCTCACGCTTGCCACGGGCACGGGGAAGACGTTCATCGCCTTCCAGATTGCGTGGAAGCTCTTCCAGTCGCGCTGGAACCGGAGCGGCGAGCCGACGCGGCGTCCGCGTATTCTCTTCCTGGCGGATCGGAACATCTTGGCGAATCAGGCTTTCAATGCGTTCTCCGCCTTCCCGGAGGATGCGCTGGTGCGGATCGAGCCTGATGAAATCAAGAAGAAGGGCAAGGTGCCGAAGAACGGCAGCCTGTTCTTCACGATCTTCCAGACCTTCATGACGGGGCCGGGCGAGACGGCGTGGTTTGGCGACTACCCGGAAGACTTCTTCGACTTCATCGTCATCGACGAATGCCATCGCGGTGGCGCGAAGGATGAGAGCAGCTGGCGCGAGATTTTGGAGCACTTCTCCCCGGCGGTGCAGCTGGGTCTGACGGCAACACCGAAGCGGAAGGACAACGTGGACACGTATGCCTACTTCGGCGAGCCGGTCTTCACCTACTCGCTGCGCGATGGCATCAATGATGGCTTTCTCACGCCGTTTCGCGTGCGGCAGTTCACCACCACGATGGACTCGTATGTCTATCAGCCGGACGACGAAGTCGTTGAAGGCGAGGTGGAGCAGAACCGGCTCTACGAGGAGCCGGACTTCAACCGCAAGATCGAGATCACGGAGCGCGAGCGGAAGCGCGTGGAGATCTTCATGGCGGCCATCGATCAGCGGGAGAAGACGCTGGTCTTCTGCGCGAACCAGGCGCACGCGCTGCTGGTGCGTGACTTGATCAATCAGATCAAGACGAGCAAGGACCCGAACTACTGCCATCGCGTGACGGCGGATGATGGCGAGCGCGGAGAGCAGCACCTCCGCGACTTCCAGGACAATGAGAAGAGCATCCCGACAATCCTCACGACTTCGCAAAAGCTGAGCACCGGCGTGGATGCGCGCAACGTGCGCAACATCGTGCTGCTGCGTCCGGTGAACAACATGATCGAGTTCAAGCAGATCATCGGTCGCGGCACGCGCTTGTTCGACGGGAAGGACTACTTCACGATCTATGACTTCGTGCGCGCGCACGAGCGCTTCCTGGACGACGAATGGGATGGCCCGCCTGCGGAGCCCGAGCTGTGCGAGACCTGCGGGCAGTATCCCTGTGTCTGCGAGAAGCCGCCAGCGGAGCCTTGCCCCGAATGCGGCGAACGTCCGTGCGTGTGTCCGTGTCCGCGCTGCGGTCAGCGGCCCTGTGTCTGCACCAAGGTGAAGATCAAGCTGGCCGACGGCAAGGCGCGCAAGATTCAGCACACGATGATGACCACCTTCTGGCATCCCGACGGGCGACCGATGAGTGCGCAGCAGTTCATGGAGCAGCTCTTTGGCAAGCTGCCGGACTTCTTCCACAGCGAGGAGGAACTTCGTCATCTGTGGAGTCAGCCAGACACGCGCAAGAAGCTGCTCGATGGCCTGGCAGAGAAGGGCTTCCACCGCGAGGCATTGACCGAGATGCAGCGCGCGATGGATGGCGAGCAGTGGGACCTCTTCGACGTGCTGGCGAATGTCGCCTACGCCTCGGCACCGCTGACCCGCGAAGAGCGCGCGGCGCGGGCGAAGGTGGCGATCAGCTCAGCGTTCTCTTCCAGGCAGCAGGCCTTCCTCGACTTCGTGCTTCAGCACTATGTCTCCGCCGGCGTGGAGGAGCTGGATCAGAGCAAACTCAACCCGCTGCTGCGGCTCAAGTATCACGACTCCATCGCTGACGCGGTGCGTGATCTGGGCGGCAAGCCGGAGGAGATCACCCAGGCGTTTGCCGGGTTCCAAAAGCATCTCTATGCCGAGCAGGTGGCGTAGCGGGGGAGGGCTCCAGCCGCTAGTCTGCGATTCCTTTCGAACGCGGTGATTCAGCCAATTGACCAATGGCATTCCGATTTCCGATCAGATACAACTTCGCCCCCATGCTGCGTCCTTTTTGTTTCCTGGCTCTCCTCTTGTCCGTCGCTGCCTCGCTGCGCGCGGAGACGATGGTGCAGTATTTCAATACCTCGTGGGCGGAGATCACGAACAAGATGCCGGAGCTGGCGGAGGCGGGGTATAGCTCGATCTGGCTGCCGCCGCCGACAAAGGGCTCGGGCGGGCTGTCGGTGGGCTATGACATGTGGGACCCGTTCGATCTGGGCGGCAAGGATCAGCGCAACTCGGTGCGCACGCGCTATGGCACGGAGGCGGAACTGCTGCGGTTGGTGGAGACAGCGCATCGCTTCGGCATTCGCATCTACTTTGACAACATCATGAACCACCGTGCCTTCGACGTGCCGGGGTATAATGAGAGCACGCCGATCGATCTGTATCCGGGCCTGGTGCCGGAGGACTTTCATCTGCGGAAGACGAACGATGGCTTCTACCGGAAGTGGGACAACACGCGGTCGTGGAGCGATGCGTGGCAGGTGCAGCAGCTCGGGCTGGCGGACCTCATTGACATCGCGCAGGAACCGGGGACGACGAACATCAACTTCGGCACCACGGAGGGCTCGACCTTTCCGAAGGTGAAGATCGTGCGCGATGCGTCGCGGCCCTGGCAATACTGCTACCTGCCGAACGGGACCTATGTGGGCTTCGGCCCTGGCAATGGGATCACGACGGAGCTGATCAATGCGAACCCAGGATTTTATTCCGAGTATGTGCAGGACTACCTGAATCGTGCGGCACGCTGGCTGGTGGATCGCACGAAGGCGGATGGTCTGCGACTCGATGCGGTGAAGCATGTGCGCCCGGACTTCTTTGGTGCGACCTTTGGCAATGACAAGGACAGCAGCGACTACGGTTACTCAGGGCAGGTGCAGCGGCAGTTCAATATCACGCGTGGGTTCAGCGATGCGAACCACCGCGACACCGTTTTCAACACGGAAGCACCGCGTGATGATGCGATGCTCTTCGGCGAGCACCTGGGCGAGCCTCCGGCCTACGGGCCCTACATTGACTCGGGGATGCGACTGGTGGACAACATCCTTCGCACGGAATTGAACTCGAAGTTGGGCAACCCGAGCAATGGCTTGGAAGGCTATGATCAACCCGGTGCGGGTGGCTTCTCGGCGTCGCACGGGGTCACGCACGCGCAGTCGCACGACAACGACTACGCCGCGCGGCGTGAGTTGCAGCACGCTTACTACTTCACGCGTGAGGGCCTGGGCCTCATCTACACGGATGGCAATTACCAAGCCGAGACGCTGGGTGAGAGCGGTGGGGCGTTCCCTCGCCATGCGAACACGTCCTTCCTCGGACAGTGGGGCGATGGTCGGGTGCCGAACCTGCTCTACATTCATGATCAGTTCGCGCGCGGTTATCAGAAGGGTGTGTGGAGCGACTCGGATTTTGTGGCCTACGAGCGAATTGATAAGCGCGAGAACGGCAGCATGACGGACGCGGATGGCGTGACGATGCTGTTCATGATGAACGACAACTACGCGAGTGGTCAGGCGCGCACCTTTGCCTCATCGTTCCCGGCGGGCGCTTACCTTTACAACTACTCGTGGGTTGGCGGCGGCTTCTACAAGTTCAAGGAAGAGCTGAACACGGTGGTGGTGCCGAGTGGTGGCTACTTCATCTTCTCGTGGAAGAACCCAGACCCGTCGAATGCCTGGCAGAACGCAGGCGGCCGCACGATCTCGATCACGCAGAACGGCACGCCCGTCGGCACGGTGAACGTGTCGCGCAAGGATGGTCCGAATGGTGACAAGGCCTTCAACGGCAGCACGCTGCCCGACGCGGCGAAGCCGATCCTGCCTGCGGACACGAATGTCACGGACTACAAATACACCGCCACGGTGCCGCGCGTGACCGATGGCTCGGCGGTGCGGTTCATCGCTCGTGCGGATGGCAGTGCGGAGAACATCCTGCTGAAGCTCGATGGCGGCATCAATTTGAACGAGACCAATCACGCGCTCGGTGATCCGCGCGACAATCCACCTGCGATCGCGACGGATACCTTCATGGGCTACGAGCAGCCGAACTTCGTGAGCCGCATCCATCCCGAGTTGTTCGCGGCGCAGGACACGGCGCGCAATGTGACGCACTCGCCAGATGCGGAGACCTTCACGACCACGACGGTGACGAACGGCACCGGCACGAAGTTCACGGACGCGCACACGGCTATCTTTCTCTACCACGATCCCGCGAACGTGGTGGGCGCGATCACGCCTGCGCGCAATCAATACGATGGCTCGCGCAATGAGTTGTGGGCAAAGCCGAACGCGGTGGGCGGCAGCTATCGCATGTTCCTCTATTACACGACGGATGGCAGCAATGCCGAAGGCGCGGCAGGCCAAGGACTGGGCACCACGAAGGTGCAAGAGATGACCTATGATCACAATGATGACGGCGGCACCACGGACTGGTGGAAGTGCACGCTGCCGGGCGATTTCACCGCGTCGTCGAAGTATAAGATCGGCATCTTCAAAGACGCGCCGTCCTGGTGGCCGGGCAATGCGGACGCAGTGTCTCGGAAGCTGAAGATGATGACCACCTTCCAGACGAGCGAGCGCAATCTCACGACGACCTCGTATCGCCCGCACAACGACTACGGCGAGACGCGCACGGGTTTGGAAGAAGGGTTCCATGTCATCCGCGCTCGCGCCTTCCTGAATCGCGGCGGCAAGGCGAGCATCTACAACACCTTCACGCAGTCGTTCTACTACGACACGCAGGCTCCAACCGGAGAGATCAAGTTCCCCGCAGCCAATGGCGACACCGTTGGCGGCAATGAGTATGGCTTGGTCATTCGCACGGACCCGAGCGTGACCGAGGTCTGGTATAACATCGTGGACACCGATCCGACGAACGACGACAGCATCACGCGCTCCGTGAGCGGCAATGGCGCGGGCTTTGAGCCCTTCACCGACAGCAACAAGAATGGCACGCGCGAGAGCACGGAGGCGTATCAAGATCTCAATGAGAACGGTGTGTGGGACAGCACGGTGGCGAACTCCTGGGTGAAGGCGAACGAGGTCACGCCATCGCTGGCGATCACCTCCGCGTATCAGAAGGAGTGGCGCTTCAGCTATAAGAACCTGCCCGCGACCGGCACGGCGACGATCAAGGTGCGGCTGCGCGAGGTGTCCTCGGCGGCTTACAAGGATTTCAACCTCGGCGACACGCCCGGGCACTACACCACACTGGAACGCACGGTGAACACGGCGGGGCCGGACTTCCGCATGTTCGTGGCGTATCCGCAGAGTGATGAGGACTCCGTGGACGACAGTTACATGATGAAGGTCTTCTTCACCAAGGCGCTGGCCGATGGACTCACGACGCAGCAGCTCAAAGACAAGTTTACGATCCGCATCGGGCCAAACGACACGACGCTGGGCACAGCGCAGTCGCGCGAGGACTTCGCCATCAACTACGACATCAACGCGACTTACCACGAGCTGGCTTTCCCGATCCCGAATCTATGGAACGATCAGCCGAACTACCTGCACAAGATCGAGGTCACCTTTGATCGCACTGCTCCTGCAGCGGATCTGATGACGGAGCGCATCGTGAAGGCGCTGCCATCGAACAAGCCGCGCATCAGCATCGTGACGCCGCCGGAACTCGACAGCGATGGCAAGGCTTATGAGATCGTGCTGCCGGATGTCGCGTCGCCGACGGCGGCGCAGCGCAGCTATGTCATTCGCGTGTCCACGAGCACGGAAGCAACAAACGTGACGCTCAATGTCACCGCCGGGCCGATGACGTTGAGCGCGCCGGTGGTCACGACTGAGGCGGGCTCGAAGTATTGGGACTTCACCTGGAGCGGCATCACGCAGGGCGAGTTCCGCTTCACGGCGCGCGTGGTGTCGCCGACCGGAGAGAACTTTGATAACCGTCGTGCCAAGGTCGTCTTCCGCCAGACCACCTCGGCCTCGGCTTTCGATCCCGACGACGATGATGACGGCCTGCTCGACGGCGATGAAGGCACCACCACGCCGCTGCCAAATGGTTACCTGCCCGATGATCCGAAATACAAACCGAACTCTGAACAATGGACCAACGGTGAGATTCACATCCACAACGCTTACGGTCGCAGCAGTCCGACGAGTCCCGACACGGATGGTGACGGTCTGCCTGATGCGCTCGAAGTGGGCTGGCGCAATGCGACGGTGATCGGCGAGGCGTTCGCCGACACCGGTTACGGGCCGAACAACACGGGCGCAGGCAACGGCGTCTTCGACTTCAACGACGCGAACAGCAATGGCGTTCACGATGTGGGCGAAACGAGCGAGCCCTTCACGGATGCGGACAGTGACACGAAGTTCGATCCCGGCACCATCCTGACGATGGACACGAACGGGGACGGCATAGCGAACTTTAGGGGGGACATTGATCCCCCTTTTTACAACACGCTCGACAACCTGGGCAAGGTGCCGGGCGTGAACACAGCGAGTGAAGGCGGCGATCGCGCGAAGCAATTGCGCGGCAGCGTGACCGATCCCGATGATGACGATTCTGACAACGACGGCATCAAGGACGGCATCGAAGACGCCAACAAGAACGGCTGGCTCGATGGCGATGGCGAGAGCATCCCTGGGAACTTCATTCCCTGGCTCGCGCGCAACTGGCCGAACAAGGTGCGCGATCCTGGCGAGACCTGGACGGAGACCGATCCGAACAACGCCGACACCGATGGCGATGGCGCGCTCGATGGCTCGGGCGAAGACAAGGATGGCAATGGCTTGATTGCTGGTGACACGAACAACAACCGCGTGTGGGATGTCGGCGAGACTTGGACGGAGACCGATCCTTTGAATGCTCAAACCGATCCCGACAGCCTGCCCGATGGCTGGGAGATTCGCTATGGTCTCAATCCGCTCAGTGATGTCGGCGACGACGGCAACAGCGGTGATCCCGATGGCGATGGCTTCACCAATGCGCAGGAACTCGCGAACGGCACGAACCCGCGCAAGAACGACACCTTGCCGCCGCCGCCTCCAGGCCAGATCAAGATCGGACCCACGACGCCAATCATCGCCGGTGGTGTGACGAATACGCAGGAGTTCACCGACTGGGGCATTCACGATCTCATCGCACTCGATGAGTATGATGGCGACGGCACGAACAACCAGGGCACCGACATTTACAAGGCTTACGACGGCTTTGACTCCAGCCGCGACATCGTGGCCTTTTATGCGCACGACGGTGGCCCCTCGACAAGCGGCGGCGATGACTTGTTTTACTTCCGCATTGATCTGCACGACCTCGCTGCACTGGCCGAAGCATCGAACGCCGACTTTTATGTGGTGATGGATTTCGGCAGTCCGACGGTGGGCGAATACACGCTGCCGGATAACCTCGATTGCGCCACGAACATGAAGTGGGAAGCGGTGGTCGCCTGCTACTCCACCGACAACGGCGCGGTGTATGTGGACACGGATCACGGCAGCAACAGCACGGCGATCAATCAAACGCTGGGCTTCGGAGTGCAGCGTCGCTCGCAGACGGCGGCGAACGGGTTTCAACGCAGTTGGTTCAGCAGCCAATACGATGCCGTGGAGTTCAGCATCAGCCGTCAGGCGCTGCTCGATGCCGGATGGAACGGCAATCCGAACACGATCAACTATCAGGTCGTCAGCGTGAAGGACGGCACCAACAACGGCGCGGGCGAGATCGGTGGTCGCAATGATATTCGCGACAGCATCTACGATGATGTGATCGCCTCCGCGTATTGGCGAGATCAGAGTTCGCTCGCTGGTGATCTCAGCGTGCTGAAGGCATGGTTCAGTCCCGGCAGCACCAACAATGACAAGTGGAAGCGCGCGAAGGTGACCAGTCTCATTCATGACTCACGTCCGCTGCTGCCTGGGAATGAAGTTCATGCACTGCTCAACAATGGCGCGGGCGCTGGCTACTACCGTCCGCTCGATGTGCATGAGGCTTACAGCGTGCCGCTCGCGCTGCACATGAGCCCGTTGCTCGCCAGTGCCATCCAGTGGGCCAAAGTCGATCCCGCCGTGAACAAACCCTGGCGCGATGGTCCCACGCTGAACGCGCGCATGGGCACGCTGGCCAGCAATGGTGTGGTGCAGTTCCTCGGCACCGCGATGGCGGACCACATCCTGCCTTACTTCCCGCTGAGCTACACGCAGGCGAACGTGGCCGATGCCTCCGCCTTGATGCAGAGCATCTACGGCAGCGCGCCGAGCAGCACGGTGTTCTATCCACCCGAGCGCGTGCTGAATGCCGATGCACTGAGCAAGATCCAAGGCAGCGGTTTTGCCGCTACCTTCGCGGATCAATCGCAGCACATCGCATCGTGGTTGGGCCGCAGCGTCTCGCTCGGCACCGATGGCTATCGCATCAATCGCATCAACGGCGTGAAGATCTTCACCATCAGCGATCAAGCCAGCGCCTTCCGTTTCAGCAACACGGACAACGGTTTGGAAATCAATCTGCGCACGCTGCTCAATCGCAAGGCACGCAGTGCTACGCAGGACCAAGTGACGGTGCTGCACAGCGACTGGGGCGACTTTGCCACGAAGGCGCAGGCCGACGCGTATGATGCGAACATCCGTTGGATTGCCGCTCATCCGTGGATTCAGCTCGTCACGCCCCAGCAGATCCTCGCAGGCCAGGTGGACAGCAATCGCGATGGCACGCCGGAGAACTGGCCAGTGATTGAGCGCGGCACGCTCACGCTGGCGAATGTCTCCAAGGACTTTATCCACCACGCCACGCAGGAGAACTACGACAACTGGTTCTTCGGCCAGGCAAGTCGTGAGGAAGCGCTCAATACCAAGCTCTTCAACATCCGCACCGGCACCGCAATGACAACGCCGTGGGGACAAGTCGGCGTGAGCGGCATCGCGGACACCGCATGGTCCAGCGCGAATGGTTTGGCTCCGACCAACACCCTGCGAGCGCTCGCGCGCCACGCCTTCCACGCCAGCACCTGGCTCACCGCTTTTCACGACAACACGAGCAACGACCTCACGCGCTACAGCACGGGCACTTATGTGTATCCCGACACGACGAACATGAACCTCGCTGGCTTCGCGAAGGCCGCGCAGGCGCAGTCGCGCTGGGCGAGTGTGTATCAGCGCGTGACGACGTGGGCCGCGTTCGGCAACGCGGGCACTGAGAGCAATGACGTGGACCTGGATGGCGAGCCTGAGTATCTGCTCTTCAACAGCAAGGTCTTCGCCCTCTTCGAGAGGATCGGTGGCCGCCTGACGGCTGCGTGGGTGCGCGATGTAACGAACGGCAAGGTCTTCCAAACCGTCGGCAATCCCATCGCGTATGCCGGTTACGAGACCGAGGAAGAGGGCTACGCCAACGTGCTCGGCGGCGCGACTGGCAGCTATCGCACCAGCGGCTTCAAAGACTGGTTCGCTGCCGGTCCGAACGCGCTCTACACGAACGACTACTACACCGCGACCGCCGTCACGAACGGCTTCACCCTCACCAGCAGCGACGGCAAGGTCGCGAAGACTATCACACTGGCCAGCAACGCGAACGCCCTGCACGCGACCTACACGCTCGATCCCACGATCACCACGCTGTATCTTCGCCACGGCCTCAGCCCGCACCTTGATCACCTGCTCAAGACGGGCCAGACCAACCTCAGCGCGCTCACCAACACCAGCGGCGAACTCTCGCTCACGACCACTGCGACCGATGGTGTCGTGCGTGCCTTCGTGACTCTGGGCACCGCATTGCACAATGACACAGCCGTCGATGATGATGCTGGTCAGAGCACGCTCTTTGACACACTCAACATGCGTAACCAGGCGCAGACGCAGCAGGTCGAACTCGCCATTACGAGCGGCACCACCTTCGATCTCGGCTTTGAAGTCCTGACCAACGACGCCGACAACGACTCGCTCCCGGATGACTGGGAGCTCGCCAACGGCCTCGCCAACAACAATGCCGCCGGCACGAATGGTCCCAGTGGCAACCCCGATGGAGACGGTCTGACGAACCTCCAGGAATACATCGTTGGCAAGAATCCTCAGTCCGCTGACACCTACATGCCCGGAGTCGCGAAGAGCACGAATGGCTTTTCGATCAGCTTCAGCACCCTCAGTGGTCGTCTTTATCGCGTGTATGCCAGCGATGATCTCGTGTCATGGACAGGTCTTGGTGCGGACATTTCCGGCGATGGCAGCACCAAGAGCTACGAGGATGCCACTGCGCTTCCGCAACGGTTTTACCATGTGGTGGTTCGGTTGCCGTGAGTCGTTCGGCTGGATCGATCAAGTCGAGTGCGATGCTAAACCTGCAACGCTTTCAGCCGTCACTCGAATCACAGAACGCACCGCGGCGAGGCCATTGAGGCGCGTGGGTGTGATTTGCTTGGTGAAGCCGAGTCGCTCCCAGATAATAGGCTCTTCGCTGGCGACTTCGCTCGCGAGGCCGCCTTCATAGACTTCGCAGAGCAGCCCGATGAGGCCTTTGACCATGGGGGAGTCCGCATCGTAGCGGAAGTGGCATCTGCCCTCGCGAATCTCGGGCACCAGCCAGACACGACTCACGCAACCGCGCACGAGGTGCGCCTCAGTCTTCTCAGACTCTGGCAAAGTGGACTTGGCGCGGCTGACGAGGATGCTCAGACGCTCCTGCACGTCGGGGATGAAGAGCAGGTCGTCGATGAGGCGTTGCTGGTTCTCTTGGACGGTCATGGGCGGGCTTGTAGCGTGGGATTGCGGTTGCCGCCACTGCGCGTGTCTCCATCATGCGCCGATGAGTATTGAAGAGATCACGGCGCGGATTTGTGCCTTTCGCGATGCGCGCGACTGGCTGCAGTTTCACAACCCCAAGGAGATGGCGGTGGCCGTGGCGGCCGAGGCTGGCGAGTTGATGCAGCCCTTTGTGTGGAAGTCCCCGGAGCAATCGGAAGGGGTGGTGCGCGAGAAACGGCAGGAGATCAGTGAGGAGATGGCGGATGTGGCGATGCTGCTCTTTGAGTTCGCTCACAACTCGGGCATCAACCTGGAGCAGGCGATCCTCGCGAAGCTGGAGAAGAACGAGCGCCGCTACCCGGTGGACAAGGCGCGCGGCTCGAACGCGAAATACAACGAGCTATGAGCAACGACACACCTGCGCCCACGCCGCACAAGCGTCGCCCACGCTACAGCGGGAAGAATCCGCGGCGCTTTGAGGACAAATACAAGGAGCACAATCCCGAGCGCTACGCAGAGACGGTGGCGAAGGTGATCGCTTCAGGCAAGACGCCTGCCGGCATGCATGTGCCGATCATGCTCCATGAGATCATCGAAGTGCTGGCGCTTCAGCCTGGGGAGCGAGTGGTGGACTGCACCCTGGGCTACGGTGGTCACGCGAAGGCATTGCTTCAGGCGGTCCAACCCGGCGGCATCTTGCTGGGGCTGGATCAAGATCCGCAGGAGATTGTGAAGACGGAGACGCGGCTGCGATCGCTGGGGTTTCCTGAGGAGTCAGTGGTGGTGCGGCGAATGAACTTCGCGGGGATCTTGCGTGCATTGACCGAGGTGGGATGGGCTGAAGGCGCGGATGCAGTGCTCGCTGATTTGGGCGTGTCATCCATGCAGATCGACAATCCTTCCCGCGGCTTCAGCTTCAAGCATGATGGTCCGCTGGACATGCGCATGAATCCGCAGCGTGGTCTCCCTGCGAGCGAAGTGCTGGCGCGAGTGAGTGCGGAGAAGCTTCAGGCGATGCTGATGGAAAATGCCGACGAAACGCGGGCCGTTGTGCTGGGTGCGGCGCTGGCGGGGCGAAAGATCGAACGCACGCGGGAGTTGGCGGCGATGGTTCGTTCGGCTTTGCCACGGGGCATGGCAGAGGACGACGTGGATGCTACGGTGCGCCGGGTGTTCCAGGCGCTGCGCATTGAGGTGAACGATGAGTTTGGTGTGCTCGATACCTGGCTGCGGGCGCTGCCTTCAAGCCTGAAACCGGGCGGACGTGTGGCAGTGCTCACCTTTCACAGCGGTGAGGACCGACGCGTGAAAAAGGCCTTCAAGGCGGGTCTGCTCGATGGCACCTACTCACGCATCGCTGATGAAGTGGTGCGCGCTGGGCCGGAGGAACTGCGACTCAATCCACGCGCCTCATCGGCGAAGCTGCGATGGGCGGTGCGGAGCTGATGGCCCGGTGGGGCTACGCCTTGAACTCGGGATAGAAGGGATTGTTCGCCTTCTCCTCGCCAATGGTCGTGAGCGGACCGTGACCGGGGCAAACGATGGTGTTGTCAGGCAGGCTGAAGATCTCGCTGCGGTTGGTGGCGAGGGCGTCGGCGAAGGACACCATGCCGCCGCCCATGCTGCTGGCGAAAAGGGCATCACCCACAACGGCGACGGGCTGGGCGAGGCCGGTGACGACATACGTGGTGCCGCCTTTGCTGTGGCCATAGGTGTTGCGAGCTTCGATCTTGAGGTTGTCGAAGCCCCACGCACCGCTGGTTCCCACCTGGAAGGTCTGGGCACCAGGGAGCGCTTCACGTTCATTGATGAAGACCGTCTCAGCGTTCAGTGAAGCGATGTCCGCGATGTGATCGGGATGGGTATGCGTGATGAAGAGCAGGCGAAGCCGGAGCCCGTTGGCTTGGAGGAAGTCGAGCATCGGTTGGGCTGTGGCACCTGTGTCGAAGGCGACGGCATTCCGTGTCTGAGGGTCCCAGACGAGGTAGGCGTTCACAGTCATGTCATCCCAGGTGGTGTTGAACTGGGCGAGACCGTCCAGCTGCACTTCGGCGGGGCGCCACGCCTGGTGCGCCATGGTGATCAAGGTGGGTCCATGGAGCTTGAGCGGAGCTGCGACGGCGCTGATCGTGGTGTCATCGACCGTGCCGCCTTTGACCGCCTGGAGCGCTTCTAGACTGACTCCTGCCTGGGCGGCGAGGTCGTCATCGCTAAGGCGGAGGCCGCGCTGGGTTTTGTTGATCACGTCGTTGAAAAGGTCTTCGAGAGGCAGGCTCATGGCGGCGCATTCATGGCGTCGGCCCTGAGGGTGGCAAGAGAGAATCTCAAGATGATGTTTCCCCTTATGTGGGGTAAGGTTTACGGCCTTCCTGGTTGGCCTTTGAATGAAACATGCGTCGTCCTGGTTTCGGGACAGCGAATAATGGGAAACGCGCTCCATGTCAGTATCCGAACAGCACTCTGATCTCGCTCCACCTTCGCCCGGAGTTGTCCAGGGAGGGCTGCCGCCCTTGCGCTATTCCCTGCCTTTGCTGCTGCTGGCGTTCGGCCTTGGCCTGATCCTCTTCCAGTTTTTGTATCTGACCAAGGTGGATGAAGAGCGCGCCCGGCGGAATGTATCGAACCAGTGCAAGCACACTGGGCAGCGCATGGCGTTGAGTTTAGGGCGAATGCTGAAGGAGCGTCGGGTGGATGCGATCCGCTCTGACCTGAAGAGGTTGCTCAACATCCCCGGTGTCAAGGAGTCTGTGGTTGTGGATGCCCAGGAGCGAATCGTGGTGGGCGAGCGTGAATCGTGGACGGGCAAATCGGCGGACGGATTGGTGCCTACGCATGTGCTGGCTGTGTTGCGGAAGGCGCTCAAGGGGAATCACCGCCTTGTCGAAGCCGACGAGGACGGCAGCGGCATGGTGGGGGTCTTTCCTTTGAGCGCGCATGAGCCCAGCGTTTTCATTCTGGAGATGGACCTGAAGGAGGCGCTGCTGGAGGCTCGCAACTCGGCGGTGGCCCATGCGATCCGGTCGGGCACTGCCCTTTTGCTGGCCTGCGGAGGACTCTGGCTGGTGCTGGACCGTGTGATCACACGGCGCGTGACCAAGATCCTCGTTGATGCCCGAGCCATCTCCACCGGCGACCTCAGTGACCGGGCGCTCGAGGGGCATGATGAACTGGCGGAGATTGATCGTGCCTTGCGCGAGACTCACCTCATCATCAGCCGCCAGGCGGAAGGCATTCGATCCCAGGAAATGCGCTATCGGCTCATGGTCGAATCCCTGCCCGCCATGGTCTATGTAGCTCGCGATTCAGTGATCGAATACATCAATGACACGGGCCTGCAGATGCTGGGGCTCAAAGGGCGGGACGAGATCATTGGGAGGTCGCCTTTTGACTTCATTCATCCCCGCCATCACGAGGCCGTGAAGGAACGTATTCGTGAGGTGCTTCGCAGTGGGGCCTCGGCTCCGCCAGCGGAGGAGGAAATCGTGCGTCGTGATGGCACGGTGCTCGAAGTGGAGACGGTGGCGTCCGTGTTCACTGATGCACGCGGGCAGGCCACGCAGGTGGTCATGCACGACATCACGGAGCGCAAGGCCGCTGAAGCGCGGCGCGAGGCGCTGGGTCGTGAGATCACCAACACCAGCGAGCGCGAACAGCGCCGCATCGGTCAGGATTTGCACGATGACATCTGCCAGCGTCTGGCGGCTGTTAAGATGAACATGCAGGACCTCGAAGAGAGTCTGGCGGAGCATGCGCCAGCGCTCATGGACGAGGCGGATCAAATCGTGGACCGTCTGACCGATGCGATCCGCATCACTCGCAGCCTCGCACGCGGGCTCTCGCCGGTGGAGATCGAGGCGGGCGGCCTCGGGGTGGCGCTGGCGGGTCTGGTGCGTAGTTCACGGGAACTCCTCGAAATCGAGTGCGAGCTGGAATTGCCCGATGAACTCCCCGCCATGCCTCCTCATGTGGCCACGCAGTTCTATCGCATTGCTCAGGAGTGCATCACGAATGCGGCGAAGCATGGCCAGGCTCCCGTGGTGCGTGTGGCGGTGGCGGAGCGCGATGACAATCTGGTGCTGCGCGTGAGCAACAACGGCCACCCCATGAGCCCCAATGCGGATCGCTCCCAAGGCATGGGCCTGCACATCATGCGCCATCGCGCCGAGAGCATGGATGCCCGGCTCGAGTTTGAGCTTCATCCGACGGACGCCTCCTTCGCCGTTCGCTGCGAAATGCCCCTTTCCCGACTCAACCCCCATCCCACATCTACCGCATCATGAAAAAGACCGTCGCAGAACCCTCCATCGTCAAGCCCGGCTCGCCGCGGCATCGCATCGTTGTTATCGAAGACCACACGCTCATGCGGGAAGGTCTGATCCAGCTGGTCAACAGCCAGTCCGACCTCGAAGTCGTGGCCGAGGCTGCTGATGCGGCGAAAGGACTGGAGGTCGTGCTCGCGACCAAGCCGGATGTGGTGATCGTGGACATCACCTTGCCCGGGCGCAATGGCCTGGAATTGATCAAGGACATCAAGGCCCAGATCCCCGAGCAGATCATCCTCGTCATCTCCATGCACGACGAGTCTCTTTACGCCGAGCGTTCCCTCAAGGCCGGCGCCAAGGGCTACATCATGAAGGACGCGGACCGCAGTTCCTTCATCAATGCCATCCGCCGTGTGCTGGAGGGAGCCTTCTACGTCAGCGACAAGATGAGCGCCGAGATCTTCGCTTCCTTCGCAGGCAAAGCGCAGGGAGCCAAAGCAGGCGTCAGCCGTCTGAGCGATCGTGAGTTCGAGATCTTCGAGTTGCTTGGCCAGGGCCTGGGCACCCAAGACATCGCCCATCGTCTCGGCATCAGCCCGAAGACGGTCGAAGTGCATCGCGCCCACATCCGCGAAAAACTCGAGATGCCCACGGGCGCCGCCGTTGTCCGATTCGCCGTCCGGTGGATCGAGACCCGCAATCTCGGGGGGGGCTAGGCCACCCCGCCATACGATTGGGGGAGTCGAGACGAGAAGCATCGGTCTCGCGTGACGCCTGTCTCCATTCCCCTGTATCAGCTCTCGCGATCTGCGGACCCGAAGTTTTGTCTGAGTGCCAAGGGTGGTCATCTCCGCCCTTCGGCCCTCCTTGGGCATTCCAACCTTCGGCCTTGCTTCTCACTGACCACTCGCTAACCGGTTGCGTCCCCTTACCGGGCTTCGGGCATTTCCCGGAGTATTGAAATGTCAGAACACAAATCTGGAAACAATTGGTCCCTGGCCTTGCTGGCTTTGGGAGTGGTCTTTGGGGACATCGGAACGAGTCCTCTCTACGCACTGAGAGAATGCCTCAACCATGCGCACCCCACACCTGGGGATCCGCTGGGTGTTCTGGGACCGATCTCACTGATGTTTTGGTCCCTGCTGGTGATGGTGTGCTTCAAATACCTCACCTTCATCACCCACGCCACCCATCAGGGCGAGGGCGGGATGTTCGCCCTCTTGACCCTGTTTCGCTCCACGAAGCGTGCCTTCAGCCCCAGGTCCATGCTGGTAATCTCCCTGGCGGGCATGTTTGGAGCCTGCCTGCTTTATGGCGACGGCATGATCACCCCTGCGATCTCCGTGCTTTCAGCAGTGGAAGGTCTGGAACAGATCAGCCCAGGATTCGCTGATTACGTGGTGCCGATCGCTGCTGGGATCATCTTCTGTCTCTTCCTCGTGCAGCGTTTTGGCACCGAGAAAATCGGCGTCGCCTTTGGTCCCGTGATGATGCTCTGGTTCGTCACACTGGCCGTTCTCGGATTGATCAATATTGGCAAGCATCCCGATGTGTTTGCCGCCTTGCTGCCTCATCATGGTGTGAACTTCCTCCTGCACCATGGGCACGAAAGCGTCGTGCTGATGGGCATGGTGCTCCTGGCCGTCACAGGCTGCGAGGCGATGTATGCGGACATTGGTCACTTCGGTCGTCCGCCGCTGGTGAAAAGCTGGTATCTGCTCGTGCTGCCATCGCTGGTGCTTAATTACCTCGGCCAGGGCGCGCTCGTCTTGTCCGACATGAATGCCTCCCTGGGCGATAACTTCCATCACTTCTACAGCCTCGTGCCCAAGCCCGCGCTCGTGCCCGTGGTGATTCTCGCGACCATGGCCACCATCATTGCCTCGCAAGCCATGATCACCGGTGTCTTCAGCCTCACCCAGCAGGCGGTGCAACTCGGCTGCCTCCCTCGTCTCAAAATTGTCCACACCTCTGCCGACGTGCGCGGCCAGATCTACATGCCGCAGATCAACTACCTGCTCATGGTTGCGTGCTTGGTGCTCGTCTTCACCTTCAAGTCATCGAGCAACCTCGCCGCCGCTTACGGTTTGTCCGTGGCGATGGACATGACCCTCACGAGCTGCCTGTTCTTCCTGGTCGCCATCAAGGTGTGGAACTGGCCCGTGTGGAAGGCGGCGCTGCCTACCATTCTCTTCCTCATGTTCGAACTCGGCTACCTCACGGGAAGCCTGCTCAAGTTTGTCGATGGTGCCTGGTTCCCGCTGGCGATCGGCCTCACCATCTGGATCGTCATGAAGACCTGGATCGATGGCCGCGAGATCCTTCGCGATGCCATGATGCGTGGTCGCCTGCCGGTCAGCTACCTCGTTGATGAACTCAAGCACGACCGCATCATCCGGGTGCCTGGCACCGCCGTCTTCATGAGTGCCTCAGCGGAAGGACTGCCCTTGTGCTTGCTCCATCATCTCAAGCATAACAAGGCGCTGCACAAAAACGTGGTGCTCCTCACCGTGAAGTTCGAGCAGCATCCCAAGGTGAGCCCTCAGGAGCGCATGGAAGTCGATGAGATGTATGAAGACTTCTTCCGCGTGACGCTGAAGTATGGCTTCGCCGAGACGCCGCAGGTGTTTGATGATCTCATTCGCGCCATCAGCGACAAGGCCACGGTGAAGCCCGGTGGCGTCAGCTTCTACCAGAGCCGCGAGCTGCTCCACACCACCGGCCCCGGCAAGATCGCCAAGTGGCGCAAGTCGCTCTTCGTCCTGCTCTCTCGTCTGGCTCGTCCTGCGACGGGTTACTTCGAACTGCCTCCACGGCAGGTCATCGAGTTGGGGATTCAGTTGGAGTTGTAGGCACCGAATGGCTTGCGTAATTGACACGCGAGCACCCACTTATTAATCTTCTTTCATGAAGTGGAGGCTTTGTCTCGTTGGGGTCCTATCGCTTGCGGTCGTTGTTGCTTTGATTTGCCTCGTGGCGGTTGATTCCCTGAACACTGCTTCAAATCCGCTATCCCAAACGACGCTGTCTTTCTCAGGACTCGAAAAGAATAGGCCCGTGCCGTTGGCGGTCGCAAGAAGGGATGCCGTGCTGCCCGTCCTTCCTCGTCCCTTTCCTAGAGATCGCAGCAAGTCTAATGACCCGGCGGAACGTGCGATCGCCAGTGGGCAGGTGCTGCAGGAGCGAGTGCTGACTGCTGCTACCGTAGGCAGGTGGCGGCGTGAGCGATTGGTGCGCTCAGTTGTTCAGGAACGGCTGCTTCATGTTCAAGAGGAGTGGGAAGATGACGCCGCAGGGGCCCGCTGGGTGAGTTACGGTCGAAATATTTTCCTCGCAGATCAGGTCATTGTCCGAGCCAGTGTGGGAGTCTCGAGAGATCAGCTATCCTCCCGCCTTCGAGATTTCGGAATGAGCATCGTGCAGTCGATCGGCACAGACCTCTTTACCGTGCGTTTGCCAAGCAGTGATCTCGATGCGTTGCCGGCTGCGCTCATATCGCTGAATGCTTTGCATGGCTGGGTGGCAAGTTCAGAAGGCGACGGCGTGGGATTCGGGGCGGGCACACCGAACGACACCAGTTTCGCCACTCAGTGGGGGCACCACAATACCGGCCAGTCTGGCGGGACTGTGGATGCTGATGTCGATGCGCCAGAGTTTTGGGACATCCTTGATTCCACCCCGGGTATCGTGGTTGCGGTGCTGGACTCAGGGCTCAACTTCACGCACCCAGATCTTCTGAGTATTGCGTGGACCAATCCAGGCGAGATCGCCGGGGACGGCATCGACAATGACAGCAGCGGACGGATTGACGACGTTAACGGCTGGGACTTTACGAATGGGGACAATAATCCAACTGACGACCACGGCCATGGCTCCAACGTCTCTGGAATCATCGCCGCCAACCGCAACAACGCCACGGGTATCGCTGGCATGATTGGTGGTGCCAAATTACTCGTCTGCAAGATCCTCAATGCCAGCAACAGCGGGCTCACCTCCAATCTAATTGCCGCCACGACTTACGCCCGCCTTCGTGGGGCACCTGTGATGAATCTTTCGCTTCAGAGCTATCCTTTCAGCAGCACTTTGAACACCGAATTCACCGCCTGTCAGACGGCGGGCATATTGTTGAGCATCTGTGCGGGCAATCAGGGGGTGAACAACGACACGACACCGAACTACCCCAGCAGCTACACTCACACCAATATCATTTCTGTGGGTAATCACGATCGCACTGATGCGCGTTGGTCGGGCGTGTTCAACCCTTCAAACTATGGAGTGGTGAGTGTCGATCTCTTTGCGCCGGGCCGTGATATCTACAGCCCCATTCTTGGCACCAGTTACTCTTCCTACACTGGCACCTCGCAAGCCACGCCCTATGTCACAGCTGTCGCAGCGGCCATCAAATATTTGAACCCTTCGTGGCAGGCCACGGACATCAAAAACAGCATTCTTGCTTCGGTCGTTACGCGCCCGGCTTACAGTGGGTTGTGTATGACGGGCGGTCGACTCAATGCCGTTGCTGCTGTCTCTCACGCCGTCCGTCAATTGCCCCTTGCCGACTCAGATGGAGACTCATATTCAAATCTCCTCGAGTATGTCACCGGCACACGCATGGATTCGGCTGTCAGCCGCCCAG
This sequence comes from Verrucomicrobiaceae bacterium, assembly GCA_016795365.1. Classification (GTDB taxonomy): domain Bacteria; phylum Verrucomicrobiota; class Verrucomicrobiia; order Verrucomicrobiales; family Verrucomicrobiaceae; genus JAEUHN01. The sequence goes on along the minus strand of JAEUHN010000029.1, from coordinate 347,193 downwards.
AGGTCACAGCCACAACGACCGGGGGCTTCTTCAGGATGGGACTTCCTTTGGTATCCCGACCAGACGCTTCGTTGGAAGTCCAGCGCTCCACGGACCTTTTTTCTTGGTTCACCACAAACATTACGGATTTTAGTGCGGGCAATGCAATCGAAGGTGGCATTCCCGCCGACGGCACTCAGGGTCGCTTTCTTCGAGTGCGGGTGGTGGCTGCACCCTAAATTGGTGTGATCGAGAAGAGTCAGGATTAACGCGAAGAGCTTCGTGTGAATCCTGAAACATCCTGCCATCCTGTCTCGCTTGCGAAGGACTTACCTCCCCAGCAAGAACGCCAGCAGGTCGCTCATCTGCTCCTTGTTGATCCCGGCTTCGACGCCCACGGGCATGAGCGATCGGTCGAGGGACTTCATCTCCTTAATGTTGCTGCGCTGAACGATCTCCTTCAGGCCGCCCATCATCGTGAGAGTGACCGCTTCGCTGGTCTCGCCGGTGACGAGGCCCATGAGCTGCTTGCCGTCCTTGGTATCGATCTCATACGCGCACCAGCGGGCTTCGAACATGCGATTGGGATCGAGGATGTCGGAGAGCAGCCCTTCGACGGGCTTCACTTTGATGTCGGCGAGCGGTGGGCCGACGTCCTGGCCGATGTCGCCGATCTTGTGGCAGGCGACGCAGATGGTCTGGAACACCGCCTTGCCCTTCGCGGCATCGCCCAGCTTCTTCGTGCAATCCATGTAGCTCGCGATCACGGCGGCGCGGTCGGCGCTCGGCTGGCCGAAGAGCTTCTTCGCCAGCTCGGCGAGTTCGCCTTTGCCACGTTGCAGGCCCCAGCGCTTCTCCACATCGATGAGCGCCTTCGGCAGCTCGCCGCGATCCATGCGCTTCAGCAGTTCAAGCGGCGAGCCTGCCGCTAGCACGGTGACGAGCTGGCCTTTCAACGTCGGGCTCGTGTGCGGCAGGATTTCATAGATGAAGGGCTCGGTCTGCTTGATCGAGAATTTCCGCAGCAAGGCGAGCGCTGCGGTGGTGAGTTCGGCAGGCTGCGTGGTGGTGAGCAGAGTCTTCACCGTGGGAGCAACAGCGTCCCATTTGCGCTGACCGAGCAAAGGCAGGACGGCGAGCTTTTGATCGAGCGTGGACTTCGCATCGGCGAGCACGGCGTCGATACCGGACTGCAGCGCGGCGATTTCCTTCGCGGCATCGTCGTGACCTTTCGGCAACTTGCCAAGACCTTGCAGCAGCGCGGGCTTCCACCAGAGTAGTTTGCCGGGTTCCTTTTGCAGAAGGGAAAGCAGAGCCTTCACGTCGTCGGGTTCGCCGTCGGCCATCGCGGCGCTGACCATCATGCGGATGGTCGCGACTTTGGTTTCAGAGAACGAAGCGAAGAACTTATCGTCGAGCGAATTGAGGATGGTGCCGATCTTTTTTGCTCCTGAGGAAGCGACCATCTTTGCCATCCATGCGTCATCGCCGTTGGCGGAGAGAATGGAGGCAAGCTCGTGGGCATCCGTGATCTTCATCGCCTTGAGGAAGGTGGCGTGTGCGGCATGCTCGGCAGGCACCTCATTGCCCCAACCGGTCTCGGGAACGGCGTGGTATTTGCCCGGCGTCTTTGCGATGAGCTTCGTCGTTCCCTTCGGCACGATGCGCCAGATGCGGCCTTCTTTTTCGCCTTCGCGCATGTCGTGAGTCTTCACGAACTCCTCGGGGAAGAAGCGCGCGTGGTCGATGTAGTGGCGATACATGTCGCAGATGTAGAGCGCGCCGTCGGGGCCGGTGGTCACATTGACCGGGCGGCACCATTCGTCGCCGCTGCGGAAGAACTCGGTGTTCTTGCCCACGCGTGTGGCTTTGAGCGAAGCGCCGTTCGGCTCGACCTTGTAGCGCGTGACGAGCTGGCCGGTGGGATCGCAGACGAAGACGTTGTTCTTCAGCTCGGGCATGAGGTCGCCGCGATACACGCCGAGACCGCAGGCGGCGGTGTTGGTGCCAGCGTGCGCGTCGGCGGTGGTGTGCGTGATCTTGAGCGGATACACGCGCGTCTCGGCTCCGGCGGGCGCGATGTCTTCATGCACCTGCGTGATGCCGGCGTGCGGATTCCGCAGCATCGCCTCATAAGGCATGACGGTGAACATGAGCGGATTGCGGTTCGAGCAATAGAAGTGATGGCCCCAGTCATCGAACGCGCCGCCATACTGGCCGGTGCCGCCGGTGGGCGTGATCTTGCCAGTCGCGGGGTCCCATTTGAAATTGCTGCGCGGGACTTCGACCATGTCCTTCGGATTCGCGACGGGATAAATCTCCTTCGCATCGAGGCCGTTGTTGAAATGCACACAGCCATCGAGACCCCAACGCGGTGCGCTCACTTGAAGCTGCGCGTGGCGTGGATTGAAGCCTTTGATCAGCGACTCGATCACGTCGGCCTTGCCGTCGCCGTCGCTGTCTTTGAGAAACAACACCTGCGAGCGCGTGGTGGCGATGAGGCCGTCTTTATAAGGCAGCAGGCCCTGCACAAAATCCATGTGCTCGGCAAAGACGACGGAGCGGTCCATCTTGCCATCGCCATCGTCGTCGATGAGCTGAAGCACGCGCGACATCGGCGGATCGTTCGGGTCCTTCGGTCCCAAAGGATAGTCGAGCATGTCCGCGACGAAGAGCCGGCCCTTCGCATCCCACGTCACTTCCACCGGATCGAGCACCAGCGGTTCGCTCGCCACGAGCTGCGCTTCATACGGCCCGTCGAGCTGGATGAGCTTCTGCGACTCCGCCGCGCTCAGTGCTTTGGTTTGGCCCTCGCGCACATCCACATCGCTGCCGCCGCTGGCTTGAATGGGGTTCCACTTCTCGTTGAACTGACCGAGCGGCCACAACTCGTAGCGACGCACGATCATCTCCGCGCCTTCGGTTTGCAGCAGCACACGACCCTGGCTCGGCTTGCACTCGAAGGCCTCGTTCACCTTCGCGCCGTTGAGGAAGTAAGTGAGATGATCGCCGTCCGCGATGCACTCCAGGCGGTTCCATTCGCCGGGCGGGCTCTCCTTGTCCTCGCGACCGCGGAAGCCCTTCGTGTCCGTCCAGTCCACATCGCGATGCTGCCAGTTTATGCGGCCCTTGGTCACGAGCTGCTTCGGTGCGCCGGGCGTCCAAATCTTCTCCTTGTCGCGATCGAGCGAGAACTCGCTCATCACGCTCGTCGTCAGTTCCTTGCCATCCGGCAGCTTCGGCGACAGCACCAAAATATCGCCGACTCCGCCTTCGATGATCTGTGCCTCGATGCTCGCCATCCACGTCCCGCCGTAAGCGCCGTGCGGTCCGTAAGCGTGCAGCAGAATGCCGTTATCGCGTGCCTTTGTCTCGCGTGCGCCGTGCGTCTTCGTGCCCCACTTGAACTCGATCACGAGGTGGTAATCGCGGTAGTCCTTCTTGGTCGCGACATAGCCGTAGCCGCGACCGCTGATGTGCAGTTCATCGCCCTCGAGCTTCCAGATGTCCTTCGGGTCATCGTGGAGTTCCATCTTCGGGTTCACATGGTATTCCACGTCGCCGGACTTGATGACGTCGAAGAGATTGATCTTCTGTTTCACCGGGTCCGCTGCGGATAGGACAGATGCGACGGATAGGACGAAGGGGACAAAGAGGAGCGTGCGCATGACTTCGATACGGGTTGGCTAAGGTCAGGTTTACGATGGCTTGCAGAGCCTTCCCGAAACGAATGGCGCTAGAAGTGATGCTTTTGTGATCCGCTCAGAATGGCTCGTTGCCGGTGAGATCGAAGCTGCGCTTGCGCTCCTCGCGAAGACTGACGCGGCCACCGTTGCGCTTGCGCATCCCGTCGAAGGCAGCGTCGGAGCCGTCGGCTTTCATTTGATAGACCATGCGCAGCAGCTCGCCGAGCCGACCTTTCGGAAAGCCGGCTTTGTTGGCGAACCACATCAAGTATTCGGCTGGCAGGTCGTAGATCGGCACGCCGTTCGGTGGACGGAACTTGGGACCAAACTTGCCGAAGGGCATGCAGGTCTTCTCGATGGCCGCGAGGTCGGCGGCCATGCGCTGGGCGAGATCTTCCATCCGCGCATGGGTGGCGTGTGACTCGGAAGCGTGCAAGCGGATGGAATGACGAATTCAGGCGTGACAATAACCGCGAGTAGCGATGCAATGCACTCATGCTTCGTCATTCTTCACTCGGTCTTCGTTGTGGCTGCCTCGCGCTAGCGATCAGCGGTTCGGTGGCGTTCGCCCAGACCAACCTCAACGACGTGCCCACCGATCTCACCGTCCCGAAGGTGGAAGACGGCCCCGCCTTGGTCGGGCATCGGATGCGGGCGACGACGAAGGGCTGGGAAGGCACGGGGGTGCATCACACGATTTACATTCCGCCCGATCTGGTTCCGGACGGTCATCTGCCGGTGATCGTGGAGTATGCGGGCAATGGCGGCTACGCGAACAAGCTGGGCGACACGAGCGACGGCTCGGTGGAGGGCTGCATGTTGGGCTATGGCTTGTCGGGCGGAAAGGGCTTCATCTGGTTGTGCCTGCCCTTCGTCACGGCGGACAAACAGAACGCCACCAAGTGGTGGGGCGACGTGGAGGAGACGAAGCGCTACTGCCTTGCCACGGTGAAGAACATCTGCGCGACCTTCGGCGATGCGAAGCGCGTGGTGCTGATGGGTTTCTCGCGCGGCGCGATCGCGTGCAACTACATCGGTCTGCACGACGACGAGATTGCCAAGCTGTGGTGCGGGATGCTGTGCCACAGCCATTACGAGGGCGAGTTCAAGCATCCGGCATCCGACGAAGCCGCGTGGCCTGAGCGGTTGAAGCGTCTCGGCTCGCGCCCGCAGTTCATCAGTCAGGAGGGTGGCACAGACAAAACGCAGGCCGCCATCGCAAGCACAGGATTCAAGGGCGACTTCACGTTCGCGACGCTGCCTTTCCCGAATCACAGCGCACGCTGGGTGCTGTGCGATTTGCCGATTCGGAAGCAGGCGCGCGAGTGGCTCCAGGGCGTTGTCCGCTAGGGTTTGCTCATTTTGTGCCGATGGGGAATTCCGGGTGGCACCCGCTGGCAGCGGGGGCTATCTTTCAGTCACCCCCAAACCCCTCAAAACACTACTCTCTCTATGTGCGGCATCGTAGCTTACATCGGTAAACGTCAGGCAAGCCCCATCCTGCTCGACGGTCTGCGTCGTCTGGAATATCGCGGCTATGATTCCGCCGGCATCGCACTGTGGACCGATGGCGGCATTGATGTGTATCGCAAGGCAGGCCGTATCGAGAACCTGCGCAAGGCCGTGAGCGAGGCGAATCCTCCAGGTGATCTGGGCATCAGCCACACGCGCTGGGCGACGCACGGCGCGCCGACGGATGAGAATGCGCATCCGCACAAGGACCAGTCCGGCAACCTGGCGCTCGTCCACAACGGCGTGATCGAGAACTACATCTCGATCAAGGATCAACTGCTGGCCGAGGGCCACACCTTCCAGTCCGAGACGGACACCGAGGTGCTCGCGCATCTGGTGGGCAAGTGCTACGACGAGGGCGAGGAAACCGAGCCGCAGGCGAAGCTGGTGGCCGCGGTGCAGGCGGCGCTGCCGCGTGTGAAGGGCACCTTCGGCATCGCGGTGATTCACTCGGACGCTCCGGGCGTGATCGTGGGCTCGCGACTCGGCAGCCCGCTGGTTGTAGGCCTCGGCAAGGACGAGCATTTCCTGGCCAGCGATGTGGGCGCGATCGTGGCGCACACGCGCGACGTGATTTATCTCAATGACTACGACCTCGTGACCATCACGCGCCACGGCTACGACGTCAGTTCGCTGGACACGAACCGCACCGCGAGTGTGAAGGTGAGCCGCGTGGACTTCACCGAGGACGATGCGGAGAAGGGCAAGTTCGAGCACTACATGCTCAAGGAGATCTACGAGCAGCCGCAGTCCATCCGCAATGCGCTGCGTGGTCGTCTTTCCCGCGACGAAGCGACGGCGGTGCTGGGCGGCCTGAACATGTCGCCGATGGAGCTGCGTCAGATCGACCGCATCATCTTCAGCGGCTGCGGCACGGCGTATCATGCCGCGATGGTGGGCGAGTATCTGATGGAAAGCCTTGCGCGCATCCCGACGGAGATCGAGTTCGCCAGCGAGTTCCGCTACCGCAACGTGCCCACGACGAAGAGCACGCTGCAATTCGTGGTGAGTCAGAGCGGCGAGACGATCGATACGCTCGCGGCCTTGCGTGAAGCGAAGCGCAAAGGCCTGCGCTGCCTCGGCATCGTGAACAACGTGGCATCCACGATCGCCCGCGAGAGCGATGGCGGCGTTTACATCCATGCGGGTCCTGAGATCGGCGTGGCCGCGACGAAGACCTTCACCTCGCAGGTCACGATCATGACGCTGCTGAGCTTGCTCTTTGGCCGCATCCATCATCTGAGCAGCACGGACGGCCTGGAGATGATTGACGAGTTGGAGGCCATCCCGGAGAAGATCGAGTCCATCCTGAAGCAAGCACCGCGCATCAAAGAGATCGCGCAGAAGTATGCGAATGCCGAGGGCATGCTCTTCATGGGCCGCCAGCTCAACTACCCAGTGGCCATGGAAGGCGCGCTGAAGATGAAGGAGATCAGCTACATCTACGCCAGCGGCCATCCGAGCGCCGAGCTGAAGCACGGCATTATCGCCCTGGTGAAGCCCGATCTGCCCAGCGTCTTCATCGCGCCGGACGATGCCGTCTTCGACAAGAACGTGAGCAACATCGAAGAGGTGAAGGCACGCAAAGGTCCGGTCATCGCCGTCACAACGGAAGGCTGCACCGATTTGGAACGCATCGCCGACGACGTGCTCTACGTGCCGCCGTGCAAGTCGATCCTCTCGCCGCTGCTCACCGTGGTGCCGCTGCAACTGCTGAGCTACTACGTTGCGCTGGCTCGCGGCTGCGATGTCGATAAGCCGCGCAATCTGGCCAAGAGCGTGACCGTGGAATGATGAAGGTGAGTTGGCATCGGGTGATTTGTTCGGCGTGGGCAGTTTCGGCAGTCCTTGCTGGGAATTCACGTGCGGATGTGCCCAAGCCCGTGAAGCCCTTTGTCGTCGCGTCACCCACGTTTGTGGTTTCCGACGTGCCTGGATGGTCGCCGGATCAGACTCCGGCGGACTTCCTCGATGGCATCGGGTCGCAGTTGAAGGCTCGCTGGCGTCAGTTGTATCGAGAGGCACCGCCGCCGCCCTCGACGATGCGTCCGCTGAGTGCGTTCACCTTGGGTGGGCTCCTGGCCGATAGTTTCCTGGCTCTCCAGGCGGCGGATGCACAGCAGTTTCGGAATAACAATCAGGACGTGCTCACTTATTGTCGCGTGCTTGGGCTCAATGAGAAGCTGGCACCGCGATTCATGTCTCAGGGCAAACTCGCCGAGGAGGACAAGTGGAGTGATCTGCGACAGGCCGTGGTGGATGGCCATCAGGAGCTGGGCCGTGTGTTGCACGAGCAGCGGGACGAGGATCTCGCGGTGCTGGTGGATCTGGGCATCTGGATGCGTTTGCTCGAAATGATTTCCGGTGTGGTCCTGGAAACCAATGCCCCCAATGCCTGGCCATTGACGATTGGTTCACCCGCCTTGCTGCGGGATTTGAAGGCTCGCTTTGACCGTCTGTCTGATGCCACCCGCGCTCATGAGAAGGTGGTGATCATCGGCGATGCGATCGACTTCTTGTGCCGTCACTGGGACAATGATGTTCCCCCGGATGCTGATCGTGTGGCCAATAGTCATCGGAAGCTGGAACTCATCATGCGGAAGCTGACGCTGAAGTAAGGCGCGGCGGGCTGTGTTGTGTCTTGACCATTGGGACGGCGCGCGCACGTTACTCGCTCGTAACCATGACACTGAAAACCATCCTCTCCGTCGGTGCCGCCGCTCTTGCGCTCGGCAGTCTCTCCAGCGCTCCTGCCCAGACTCCGGGCAAGGTCGATTTCGAAGCCAAGATCCTGCCCATCTTCAAGGATCGGTGCTTTGAGTGCCATCAGAAGGAATACACCGATGCCAAGACAGGCAAGGTGAAGAAGCCCAAGGGCAAGTTCCGCATGGACAACCCTGAGCTGCTCATGAAGAGCGGTGAGAACGGCCCGAACGTGGTCGCCAGCGATGCCGAAAAGAGCAACGTTTACAAGTCCACCACGCTCCCTGACAGCGATGACAATGCGATGCCTCCGAAGGGTGATCGCCTGACCAAGGAGCAGCAGGACCTGATCAAGCAGTGGATCGCCGAAGGAGCGAACGTCGGTGCCTGGAAGGGCGCTGAGAAGTAATCGGCGACAACGAACACGAATTCATCACCCGCTGTGCCTCGATGGTGCAGCGGGTTTTTTGTGCTCGGGAGCCAAGGGCGTTGACCTTTTGTCACCCCTTCCTTATAATTTCCATAATGCGCTATTTTCCTGCCTCCTTTCTCGGGGCTGCGCTGCTCCTAGGGGCAGCTCTGCCTGCTTGGGCCGATCCGACGGCGCAGGAGCAGTATTGGCTCGAACTTCTCAATCGCGCCCGGCGCGACCCCGCAGCCGAGCTTTCGCGAATGGTCAATTTCTCCTCACCGAGCACCTTTGCCAGTCCATCATCCAGCGATCCGGGCATTGCTGCAGCCCTAGCCTACTACGGCACCAGCGCGTCTGCTCTAGTCTCCCAGTGGGCGACACTGACCGCTGCGGCTCCACTGGCATGGAATGACACCTTGCGAGAATCGGCTGCCTCCTACAGCCAGCTGATGGTTTCCAGTGATCAGCAATCGCATCTTCTCGGCACGACCGCGACCGACATTCCAACGGCAGTGGAAGAGCGCATCTTGGGCGGTGGTTACACCCCGCAGTATCTCGATCTTGGCGAGACTCTTTTCGCAGCGGCCACATCGGTCTGGCAGGGGCATTCGGGCTTCCTCATTGACTGGGGTGATGACGACTCCAATAGCGGCAACGGCTTTGGCACCGGAATCCAGACGCCTGCGCTGCACCGCGAGGTTTCGTTCTCGCGGGTGCTGAAGGAAGTCGGTATCGGGCTAGTTACCAGCGGCATTCCAGGGGGCAATGTGAATGCTACGGGGCCAGTGGTGGTCACGCAGCACTTCGGGAATAGCTACCGGTTCAGCGGAGGCAGCTACTACTCGGACGCGATTCTGACGGGAGTGGTCTTTGACGACCAGGTGCTGGCTGACAACTTCTACACGCCGGGCGAAGGCATCGCTGGTGCGCCTGTAGAAGTGTATGACGATGTCACCAGCCAACTGCTATTCACAGGCGTGACCAATGGTGCGGGAGGTTACAATATCGACCTCACGGGCGTGGAGGCTGGAGATGTGCTTCGCATTCTCGCCCCGGGCACAGGGCTGGCATCGCAGGTGATCACGATCTCTGGATTTACCACGCCGCCTGCGGATTACGGAGCACCTGTGACTTTCACAAACAACGTTTATGCGTCGTTCCAGCTCGTTCCCGAGCCAGGTTCGGTGCTGCTGTTGTTGGCATTGAGTTCGATGTGCCTGGGCCGCCGCCGGGTAGTTCGTCCTTGATTGCCGGGACAGAAACCAGGATCATCGGCGCTTTGAGAACTATGCCCAATCGTCGAATTCTTACTTTTGGTATCGGTGCCGCGGTGATCGGTCTGCTACTGGGGATACTCCAGGTAGCGTCTTTCACACCGGTTGCCGAACCAGTGACGGCGGACAAAGGGCAGCTGCTCAAAGGGGAGCCGTCTTTGCAGCCACTGACGATCCCGGTTGTTTCGGCCTCTGCGGTCCCATCTGTTTTGACTCAGAAAGGCGATCCCATCGTGGCATTCGATCTGTGGCTGCGTCGTTGGCAGGCAGCACAGCCAACAGATCGTTCGATGATGATTGAGGAGGGTGCCCAGCTGGCGGAGCAACGCCAGGCGGCACTGTATCAACTCATCGCCAAGGAGCCCGAAGCTGCGCTTAAGGCTGCGATCTCGCCCACCGCCCGTCGCTTTCTTCCCAAGGCGGTCCAGCCGTGGATTGAGCAGCGCATTCATCAGCGTGGTGACCTTGCTGTCGTCGGTGTGACACCCGTTCGAGGCATGGAACATCTCGTCACGAGGCCAGTGTTTCGTGAAGCACGTTTCGGGGGCAAGACGCTCGATGCTCATGTTTATGGTCGGCGTGCTCAGCAAGACACCAAGTATGGCAGCAGCTTGCTCGGTATCGCGGTGAAGGATCGCATGGCGGTGCTCGACGAGCCAGCCGTCGTGATGGCTGCTGTCGATGTGCCGGAGACGGCGACGATCACGGAAGGCGTGGCCCTTGGAGAACACACAGCTCCCGCCACGGGATCAAGGGACAAGCCCGTGCTCGCTGTCCAAGGGAAATACTATCCCGTGTGCTGTGCGGCTCACGCCGCCATGCTGGCTCAGCAGGCAGTCGATGCTGAAAGCAAGCTCGGGCCATACGTGGAGGCGGCGGGTGGTGGTCAGACAGCTGCTGCTCCAGCTCCTGCGCCTCTGACGACACAGGGTGCGCTCGACGTGCTCGTCATCGTGGCCGACTTCGCGGATGCACCGGGTCGCCCGACGGACGTGAGTTCAAATAGCTCCGCCACCTCAACTTACATCACCAATCGCCTCACCACGGAGATCTCCGACTTCTACACGCAGGCATCGTATGGCAAGACCTCGATTGGTTCGGTGAAAGTGACGAATGTGCTCCGCCTCGCAGGGAACCTCGCCACGTATGCGACGACGAACAACGCCGCAGGTCTCCAGGCGGCAGCCCTGAGCGCAGCGACAGCGAGTGGAGAAGTGATCAGCAGTTACGATCGCGTGGCAGTCGTTTTCGCCCGCACGGGCAGCATCCCGGGCAATCAGTTTACCTGGGCGGGTTTGGGCGACATTGGGGGCACGTTCACGTGGTTCAACGGCAACTTCAGCCTCTACGTGGTCTCTCATGAACTGGGTCACAACTATGGGCTTCGTCATGCCAATCTCTGGCTGGTCACCGATGGCAATCCGGTCAGTGCGACGGGCACATCGCACGAGTATGGCGACATCTACGACATCATGGGCACGGGTCCTGGCGATGCTGTAAATCAAACATCGTTCCCGAATCCGTGGTTCATGAATCGCATCCATTGGCTGCCAGACACCGCGGTGCAGACCATCAACACTAGCGGCACGTATCGGGTGCTCCGCTATGATCATCAAAACGCTTCCCTCTCTTCCAGTCTGGCACTCAAGGTCGCCCGCGACAGCAACACCGATTACTGGATCGGGTATCGCCGAAAGTATGTCGGCACTCAGTTGAGCGATGTTTCCGACGGTGCCTACTTTGTCTGGGGCTATCAGAACGATGCGCGAAGCAACCTCATCGACCTCAACACCCCAGGCACGTCAGCGAGTGATGCATCCTTGAAAGTGGGCAGCACCTTCAACGACACCGAAGCGGGCGTGGACTTTACGGTGGCGGCAGCTGGGGGCAGTGGCACAAGCGAGTATCTGGACATTCAAGTCAACTTCCAGCCCCGCCTCGTTTTCCAGAAGAAGGCCTACAGCGTGGATGAACAAGCGGGCAGCGTCGTGATCACGGTTGAGCGTCGGAACAAGTCGAGCGGGATTGTTTCGGCTCAGTATTCCACGGTCAATGGCACAGCCACAGCGGGCTCTGACTTCACCTTGACGGCGGGCACTTTGACGTGGCCCGATGGCGACTCAACACCACGCACGATCACCATCCCGATCACGGCTGATGCGACGGCCGAAGGCGCGGAGACCTTCAGCCTTGCCCTCTCGTCAGTGGTGGGTGGTGTCACGCCCGGCGGTGCATCCGTGGGCATCACGATTCAGGAGGCAGGTGCCGAGGACCTCACCTTCGCACCTCCTGCATTCAACTCGGCAGTTGGTCGCTTGATCGTTCAGCCAGACAGCAAAGCTGTCGTGGTGGGCAACTTCGATGCTGAAGATCCCATCACCAGTGCCGGAATCATCCGCATGGACGAAAGCGGCGCGCAGGACAAGAGCTTTGACCAGGGACCGGGCGGCAGCCCTGAGGTCACGGAGGTCGGCCGTCTGCAATTCAATGCCATCGCGCGCCAGTCCGATGGCAAGCTCCTCGTCGGTGGTGCCTTCACATCGTTGCGCAGCGTGAATCGCAATCGCATCGCACGCCTCAATGTCGATGGCACGTTGGACAATTCATTCGACGCCGGAACGGGGCCGAATGGCGATGTGAAGTGCATCGTGGTGCAGCCCGATGGGCGCATCCTGGTGGGTGGGGAGTTCACCACGTGGAATGGCGGAGCGCGGAAAGCGCTGGCTCGCCTCAACGAGGATGGCACGCTCGATAGCACACTCGCCAACCTGGACAACGTGGTCGATTTCTTCGGGGGCTTCGAGGCGGTCAACGCTCTTGCGCTGCAGCCTTCGACCACGGCTCCCTTCTATCGCATCCTCGCAGGGGGTGACTTTTACCGTCCCTCGACAGGAGCAGGATTCCACTTCGGCATCGTAGCGATCAATCCGTTGAATGGGGCACGGGACACTGCCTTCGACGTATCCTACGGTGCCCATACTGCTGGCAAGAATGGTGAGGGCAATCCAGTGTCCTCAATCCTCGTGCAGCCAGATGGCAAGGTGGTGGTGGGCGGCCAGTTTGGTGGTTTCAACAACGTCACCTGTGGTCACTTCATCCGACTCAATAGCAACGGCACCAACGACACCACTTTCAAAACGAGTGCCGGTGCAGGTCTGCTTAGCTCGGGGACGAACTTCACCGATGTCTCGGACATCTTGATGCAGGGCGACGGGCGCCTCATCTTTGCAGGACATTTCGCCACAGCCTCTGGAGTGTCCCAGCCATGCATTGCACGCTACCTGGGCACGGGTGCTTTCGACAGCACGTTCCGCCCATCGGTTCCTCTCAGTGGCAGCATCGTTGGTGGCTATGCGCTTGCCATGCAGCCTGATGGCAAAGTGATACTCGGCATCAATGGAGCAGGGGCCGGGAATGTGGCGAGGCGCTTCTTTACCGCGCAGCCGCAGGTGCCAAGTGTCATTGGTTTTACTTCCACCACTGCAACCGCGCTCGAGGGTCCTGGAACGTCTATCGTCGTGGAGCGTTTGGGCGGTTCGCTGGGCGAAGTGAAGGTGTTTTACGCCACCGTGAATCGAACTGCCGAGGCGGGCACCGACTACACCGCAGCGGAAGGTGTTCTCACCTGGGTCAGTGGTGACAGCGCTCCCAAGACGATCAACATCAGCGTCGCCGATGATGCTCAGGTTGAGAGTGATGAGTTGTTCGAAGTGCGTCTGGCGCAGCCGCTCGGCGGAGCCCTGCTGGGAGAGAGGCAGATCGCCAGCGTGCTCATCACCTCGGGCGACCTTTCGGGTGTGCCTCATGTATCGTTTGCTGCCACCACTTCGACGCCCGGCGAAGGCGCAGGCACGGCCACCGTGACCGTCAATGTGAGTCCGGCTACGACCACACCTTTCACCCTCCCATTCACGATCACAGGCACGGCCACGGGAGGCACAGGTAAGGACTACACGATGGCTACGACCTCGCCGCTGTCATTCGTTACAGGCGAGACCAGCAAGACGATCACGCTCAACCTCCTTCAGGACGGATTGCTCGATCCTGCAGAGACCATCATCTTTAGCCTCGGCTCGCCGGCGGGCTACGCCGTTCGTGGCACCGACATCGTTCACACACTGACCATCGTGGATGACGAAGCTCTGCCGACCATCACCAGCTCGCCAGGGCATCGCTTTGTTGGAGTGGGTGAGACGACTGTCTTCACAACGACCTCATCGGGCAATCCTGCACCTACCAGTTACATCTGGAAGAAGGGCACGGCCGTCATCGCCGGTCGGAGTGCCGCGAGTTACACGATTACCAACGTTCAGACCACGCATGGTGGCACCTTCAATGTCAGTGCCAAGAGCTTGCTTGGGACCAGCCTGCCCAGCAGCAATGCGGAACTCGCTGTGGCGGATCTTCGTCCTCGGCGGCTGTTCTACTACAAGGGCAACAACATCACGCTCACCATTCCCTGCTCGGCCAATGTGACGGGCTTTCAGTGGTTCAATGGTTCCACCTCGGTCACCAACGATCCTGGGCACATCGCTGGTCAGGGCACGAAGACGCTGACTATCACGAGTGCGCGCACTTCGGACCACGGCGATTACACCTGTGTGCTGACCAGTCCAGCGGCCGGTTTGTCCCGGACCACCGGTATCATCAAGGTGCATGTCATCGAGTTTGCGCCGCAGTTCATCGATCCGATCAGCTTCCCGCCTGCGGTGGTGGGTGGAGCATTCAGCTTCAACATTGCGGACCATATCAACACGGCAGACGAGGTTACGCCTGTCAGCTTCTCCGCAGGCGTCTTGCCGACGGGCTTGACGATCAACACCGCCACGGGCGTCATTTCGGGCGTGCCCAATGTTGCGCTCACCGCAGGCACTTCGAGAATCTACCCTGTCACGATCAAGGCGATCAACGCCAAGACACCGGTCCCATCCCGGACGATCAATCTCACGCTAAGCGCCCTGCCGCTTGGTTCCGTGGGCACCTTTGCCGCCTTCGTGCCCCGTGATCTAGGACTCAACGAAAACCTGGGTGATCGTATCACGCTGATCACCGCCACGGGCGGCACCTTCACGGGCACGCTTGTTGATGGGGCGCTGGCTCGTGCCTTCTCTGGCAAGCTCACCACCACTCCAGGCAGCAATCTCGTCACGGGCGTCGCTAGCATCGTTCGTGTGGCCAAGCCCACCAATTTGCCCACGCTGACGCTGACCTTCACCATCGACTCCCAGGCTAATCTCGTCAGTGGCTCACTCACGAATGGCACCCAAACACAGAACTTCAACGGCTGGCGCAGTGTTGTCCCCACGCTCGCCTACCAGAAGATGTATAACTTCGGCATGACGCTCGCTTCGCCGACCGCGTCCCTACCTGCTGGCACTGGATTTGGCACCTTCAATGTGGCCACCACCGGGGCACTGACGATCACGGGCAAGCTGTCCGATGGTGTCGCCTTCTCGACGGCTACCTTTGTGGGGCCTTCGGGTGAAGTGCTGCTCCACTACGCGACGTCCACCACGGATACCGTTCTGGGCAAGCTCGACATCGAGCCCGGAGTGGCTCTCGATTTCACCGACTACCACCTCACCGGCACGGCCACCTGGTCACGCAAGGCGCAGGCTGCCACGGTTCGCCTTTATCGCGACACCTTTGGTCCCGTCGATGTGAACGTAGTGGGTGGTCGCTATGTGGCACCGGTGAGCCCGCAGGTCTTCTACGCTATGCCCTACATCGCAGGCGTGACGCTCAGCAATGGCGCGCTCGTCTTCACCGATGCGGACTTCGGCAGCGCAGTGCCGCCCGTGACACCGGATGTTTCTGTCCTCGTGAAACCGGGTGGCATAGCAACGGTTGTCAGTCCCAATCCACGTCCACGCAGCACCACGTTCGCCGTCAATGTGGCGACGGGTGGATTCTCCGGGCTGTTTACCTTGCTGGACCCCAATCCCCTCGCGCCAGCCACCAATATCTCGCGCCCCTCGATTGCCTATCAAGGGCTCGTGTATCGCAATGGTGCAAGCCTCAATGCCCAAGGCTACTTCCTTCTCAACAACCTCCCTCGAGTGGTCAATGAGACGAGCCTCAACACCAAGACGGTCTCGGGCAAAGTGGTGCTGAACGCGGGGCCTTGATAGACGCTTCGCTCAGTCGAGCCGCGCCGCCGCGCATACCATTTCCAGCACCCGAGTGAGGGAGGCACCGCCTGATCCTTCGTGGAAGGCATTGCTTGGGATTGGCTGCCAGTTGTCGCGGTCATGCTTCTGCTCAGGCTGAGGGATGCGCGTGAGCGACGGATCATATTGTCCATCCTTGCCGCCCAGCTTGTAGATCACCAAGTCCAGTGAAGGCACCACATAGAGGCAGAAGCCACCTGCGCCGCTTTTCCAGAACGCATCGCGGGGCGCACCCGCCACGTGGCCATCTTCATTGTGCTCCCATTGCAGGCTGAAGGGCGTGTGCGGATTGTAGGGCGACCAGGTCTGGCACTTCTTGATGTAATCGGCGGGCACGAGCTGTTGTTCCTCCCACTTGCCGCCACGGGCGAGGCAGTAGCCGAAGCGCATCACATCGGTGGCATGGAGCGCGGTGCTGCCCGCCCCGTTCGCGTGCGGCATCACATAGTCCCCACGGTGCAGGCAGTAGTCCCAGGCACCCCAGCCTTGAGGCTTGGCCAGACGTTCGTGGATGTAGTCTTTCAGCTCCATGCCCGTGACATGCCGCAGCACGATGCTGGCAATGTGGGGTGAAGGCGATGAATACGAATAGCCTTCACCAGGGTTGGTCCACAGCGGCACATTGAGCGACGACTTGTCGAGGTCGCGGATGTTCTGCCCAGGGACTGGTTTCAGGGTCTTGGCCTTGGGATCGCCCTTCACGTAGCCTGTCGGTGTCTGCCCCTCGCCCCAGTAGCCCGCCGTCATGCAGAGCAACTGCCCCAGAGTGATGTTGGCCTTTCGGGGGTCGTTCAAAGGGAATGCGTCGGGCAGATACTTCTCGGTGAAGACCTTGGTATCGAGTCCTTCCGGGATCTTGTCTTTGAACTCGTTCAGCATGATCCCGCACGCGATGCTGCAAAAGGCCTTGCCCGTCGATGCCATGTCGGGATTCGCATTGCGGCTGGCTCGTCCGAAGTAGCGTTCGAAGCAGAGGTAACCCTTCCTCACCACCAGCAGTCCGCCATTCGCCGTGCTGCGATCCGTCAATGTGTAGGCGGGCTCCAGCTTCGCCAAGTCCATGCCCGCGAGATCGCGACAGGTCTTTGCGTCCTTCGTCTCCCGCCATCCACCTTCACTATCCGGCGGCGGGAAGTAGCTGTCAGCCGCGTGGACGAATGAAAGGAAGCAGAGTGAGGCTAGGAGTGTCGGTTTCATGAAGCAGATGCGAGTCATCTCTCAAGCAACGCACGAAGGCCACCTGATCCGTCATAGAGATGAATGCGGATCCTGTCACTTCCGCTGCTTCATCAGCACTCCCGAGATCATCATGAACAAGGCTGGCACCACGGCGCTCAGCAAGATCACAAACCAAGTCGCTACAGGGTGAGCCTCCATCAGTGATTGCTTGAATACCTTCGTGATCGGAGCCACTCCCGGTCCAGCCACAGTGGTCGCCTTGGTCAGCACAATGAGGTGCGATCCAAGCACACCTACGATCAATGTCATCGGAGCCCACACCGCCCCAGCAATCATCAGCACAATCGCAAGTGCCGATGATCGCTTCGGGGATGTGGGGTCCATGAAGTGGATGATCAGGTGCTAGGCCTTCGCAGGCGTGAGCGCCGCAATCTCCGCAGCGAGCAACTCCATCCCCCGTGCCTTCACATCGGCGATGGTGATCTCGCCTTTGTCCACTTTGGCGAGCAGGGACTTCTGTGCGGCGTAGTCTTTGTTCACTTGGCCGGCGCGGCTTTGGAGCATGCGCCAGGCTTTGCGGCGTTCGATGCCGAAGAGGACCATCTGGCGACTGACGGCGTAGTAGCGGATCTTGCCAGCGACCTCGGCTTTGATGTAGCAGTCGAAGTTCGGGACGAAGCTGCGGTGGTTGGGCTCGAAGACGCGGCGGTGGATAACGTCGTCCTGGGTGATGAGGAGGAGCATGTGGTCGTAGGACAGCAGCTTCGCGGCTTCGTCTTCCTTGATGGGCTTGATGTGCTTGCGGAAGCGGCCTTCGGTGATGGCCCAGTGGGCGACGGTGAAGTTGTATTCTTCGCCGGTGGTCGAGTATTTTGTGCGCCACCAGTCGCGGTCCACGCTGGGGTTGCCTTTGACATCGAAGATCTCGCTGAGGGTTTCGCCCTTGCGCGGATTGAAGATGAACTCGGGCATGCCACGGGCGTCGCGGACCATCTTGGCCTGATCGGCGGACATGTTGTCACCCACGCCGTGCTCGGGCTGGCAAGTGGTGTAGCATTGGTAGAAGGCGGTGCCGCGATACTCGAGGCCGTCGAGCATCGCTTTGTAAAGCTTGGCGGCGTTCGCGATGCTGACCTGCGCGACGAACGGACTGCCGTGGCCGCTGGTGAAGGCTTCGGCAACTTGCTTCTTCTCGATGAGCTTGCCCTGCGATGCGACGCCGAACTGATTCATGTCGTAGCCGCCGAGCATGGTGGAGCTGTCGCTGTTTTGACCGCCGGTGTTGGAATACACCTGGGTGTCGAGCATGAGCATCTTCACGTTCGGACGGTTCTGAAGGATGACCTTCGAGACGTTCTGGAAGCCGATGTCGCCCAAGGCTCCGTCGCCGCCGATGACCCAAATTTTGGGCAGTTCCTTGATTTCCTGCTCGGTCATCACGGCATCGTCGAGATGCGTGAGGACGAAGTATTCAGCCTCGGAGGCAACGTTCTCCGCACGGTCGAGGAGCGCGTCGCTGAGACGCTCGGGGACCACGCTGCGGCGTGCGTGATTGACGATGGCGGCCTCGGCCATGAGCCACGAAATCGTGGAGCCGTCCTGGAAGAGCGAGTTCATCCATGGATATGGATGCGGATTGCCCGGAGGTGTGGAGCCATAGACGGTGTTACAACCGGTGCTGGCACCCATCATCATGACGGACATGCCATTGGCGCGACGGCCATCGACGGCTTGCAGATCCTTGTGATTGAAGGCGTCGGTCTTGAGGATCTCGATGAGGCCCTTGACGATCTGTTCATCGCTGATGGCACCATGCTTGGCTTCGTAATCGGCGATGCGCTTCGCGGTGTCTTTGTCGTTCTCACCGCCGAGGCCGACGATGGCGTGGGCGAAGGTCTTGCGGAACAAGGCATACTCCTCGGGGCTGCGGGACTTCAGCGCGGCGAGTTTCCCAGCGCCTTCTGTTTCCAAACGTGCGGCCTTTGCACGCAGGCGGTCCGCCTTGGCGTGATAGAGCGGGCGCATGTAAGCCTCGGTCGTGGATGCGACGGCGCGCAGGATGCTCTTCTCACCGCAACCAGCGCAGGCGCCATCGCCGGAGACGAGGGCTTCGTAGTTGCGACGAACCATGAGGTGATTGCGCAGCGCGGCTTCGCGGGAGCCTGCGGCGTCGTTGTCGTTGTAGAGGCCGAGATACTTCTGTGGTGTGTCGGGTAGCAGACGTGAGAAGACCTGTGCGGTGGTGAGGTCGGCGTTGAGTTCCTCGGTCTCGCGCGTCATGCGCAGCGCATCGTGATCGCCGCAGACCTGCACGCATTCGCCGCAGCCTTTGCAGAGATCGCTGACGAAGATGGAGAACAGACCGCCTTCGCCGGGCTTCTTGGTTTCGACGCTGCGATAGATCGCGACGACGTTGCTGTAAGCGAGCGGCAGCTTGTCGATGATGGTCGTGAGTTCGCTCTTCGCCTTGTCGGTGACCGTGGTGAGCGCTTCGATCTCGGCGCGGACGATGGTCTTGAAGGGAACGTTGCTCTTCGCCTTCACACTCTCGTTCATCTTTGCACGAGAGTTGGATTCGATGGTGGCCAAGGCCTCGCCAAACGCGAGACGATCCGCCGCGTCGCTGACGTAGTTATTGATCGCGGTCTTCAGCACCGTGGTCACGTCCTGTGCGGTGTTTGGCAGCGCGGTGTCAGGGCAGGCGGTGATGCACTCCATGCACTGCGTGCAGTTCTCGGCGATGTAAACCGGTGTCTCGCGACGCGCGACATACTTGCTCTGCGTGGCACCGCTGCCAGCAGCGATGACGCCGACGCTCGCGAGCGCGCCTGAAGGCTGATGATAGCCAAGGCCAGCGCGGAACTCGCTGTCGAACTTCGCCATGGTCTGCACTGGAGCGCGTGCGGGCTGATCTTTTGGCATCGGGATCGTGTCGCAACCGCAAGCACCGCAACCAGCTGTCGCGATGATCTCGTGCTTCACGAGCGGTGCCTGCAAAGGATTGCGCATGGAGCTGCGGTCCTTCGCGGCGATCTCGCCAATCTTGATCTCGGTCACGCGGGCAAAGCCTTCGCTCATGACCTTCATGTTCGATGACACAACGGCTTCACCGAAGCGACCGAACTTCTTGTGATACTGCTTCTCCACGTCTTTGAGGAACATCTCCTCGCTGATGCCGTAGATCTTGAGGAAGGGCGACACGCGGAAGAAGGCGCCGAGGAAGCTGTTGCCCTGCATGCGGAGCTGCAACTCGGGCTTGTCCGTGGCGGCGCGAGCGATGTCGAAGCCGGGCAGGATGAAGACGCGGATGTTGTTGTCGATGACGAACTGGCGATACTTCGGTGGCACGCGCTCCCAGGCGACTTCAGGAGCTTCGCTGGACTCCCAGACAAGGCAGCCGCCCTTCTTGATGCCGTCGAGCGGGTTCGTGTGCGTGAAGGCTTTCGGGTCGCAGCAGAGGACTACATCGACGTGGTTCAACTCACAGTTCACCTTGATCTGCTGAGGCGCGACGGTGAGGTAGTAGTTGGTCGGCGCACCCTTCTTCTCGGAGCCATACTTCGGATTGGCCATGACGAAGAGCTTGTCCAGCAAGGTGCCGTCTTCGCTGTATTCAGGATTCGATTCGGCGATGAACTTGCCGAAGTCGCCGATGAGTTCGCCGAGGTTTTTGCCGGTGGTGATCATGCCCCAGCCGCCGATGGAATGGAAGCGGACGGCGATGCTGTTCTCGGGCAAAAGCGAAGGCGTGTCCTTGCTGATGACCGCATACGGATGGTCGATGCCGAGTGTGAAGTAAGTCTCACCGTCGGCAGCACCTTTGCCGTCCTTGCGCTTTGTCTGGCCAATAGCGAACTCATAAGCGCCGAGCGTGTGCTCTGGACGGAAGTCGCGTGAACCAAGACCGTAGCTGCCGCGGAAGAGGCGTGGAGTTTCTTCGGGCTTGAGCGCTGGCAGCGAGCCGACACCAGCACGAGCGACTTCGTTGGCCTTTCCAAGAGTCGCGCGGATCTCGCGAGCGAGCGGGTTGTCGCCCGCCATGCCTTCGTCCGTGCGCTCGATGATGATGACGTTCTTCTTGCCACGCAGTGCTTCGATCACCGCTGCCTCTGGGAAGGGACGGATCACGTTAATGTGGATCGAACCGACCTTCGCATTGCGCTGATTGCGAAGGTAGTCGCAGGCTGCTTCGATGTTGTCGGCGGCGCAGCCGAGGGAGACGAACACGGTGTCTGCGTCCTCGGTTTTGTATTCGGAGATCAGACCGTAGTAGCGACCGGTGAGGCGACCGAATTCCGCATACGCCTTCTCCAGCGTGGGCAGGATGTGCTCGTTGAAATTGTTCCGGCGAGCAATGACGCCGTTCATGTGATGCTCCTGGTTCTGCACCGGTCCGAGGAGGATCGGGTTCTTCAAATCCATCATCGCCGGCACACGACGACGCGTAGGGCCGAAGAGTTCCTTTTGCGCAGGCGTCGGGCACTCGATGATGTCGTCGGGCGAACCCAAGAACTCGCGCAGCAACTCCGACTCCGGCGAGAGATACATGCGCTCGGAGTGCGTGGTGAGCATCCCATCCTGGATGTTCATCCCGGGGTTCAGGCAAAGCTCGTTCACCTTGCGCAAGATGATGCCCTGGTCCGCGCACTGCTGCGCGTCCTTCGCCATGAGCATCGTCCAGCCCGTGTCGAGCGCCGCATAGATGTCGTCATGGCCGCAGTGCACATTCAGCGCATGCTTCGTCAGCGCGCGGGCACCGATTTGCAGCACCATGGTGCTCAACTTTCCGGGAGCGTGGTAATACTGCTCCATCGCATACACGATCCCTTGGCCGGAAGTGAAGTTCACCACGCGCTTGCCGGTGACTGCGAGAGCCGTCGCACCGCCCTGCGCCGCATGTTCACCTTCGGTCTCCACCGCGATCTTCTGCACGCCGAAGACGTTCAATTCACCAAAGGCATACGACTGCTGATAAATCTCCCCGCCTTCGGTGGATGGCGTGATTGGATAAAACACCCCGCCTTCCGTGATGCGCGTCTCCACGTGCTGCGCGACAAGTTGGTTGCCGTTGCATGTCACGCGAATGCCCGGGTATTTTGGCTTGATGCCGTTGGAAACTGAGGATGTGGCGGCAGGCTTCGAGGAGGCGGAGGCAGCAGGCATGGGATGGATGAATTGAGTTTCCGAAATTGGGCCGGGAGAATACGAGAAACCCTTGCTTAAACAAAGCAAAAAGCACCGAGGCAGGAGCGCGAATGTGGGCGAATCCTGCGCAGGGATTGTCGATGAGCAGGGCGCTACGCCTCTTTTCGGGCGGCACGTTTACGATCTTCGTTGGCTTCGATGCCCAGGAGGAATTCGAAGTCTTCGCGCTCCAGGCTTTGGGCAAAACTTTCCTCACCGAGCACGTCGCTGGCGAGCATTTGCTTCTGCTGCTGGAGCGTGAGGATTTTTTCCTCAATGCTCGAACGCGAGACAAGACGATACGCAATCACCGGCTGAGTCTGGCCAATGCGGTGCGCACGGTCGATCGCCTGATTTTCCACGGCGGGATTCCACCAGGGATCATAGAGGATGACGTAGCTGGCGGCGGTGAGATTGAGACCGCTGCCACCGGCCTTGAGCGAGATGAGGAAGACACTGGCGTTGGGGTCTTCCTGGAAGTTGCGCACGATGTCCGCGCGGTTGTCGCTTGAGCCGGTGAGCCAGTGATACGGGAGGTTCATCTCCTCGAGCTTGGTGCGCACGATCTTGAGCATCGAGACGAACTGGCTGAAGAAGAGCACCTTGTGGCCTTCCTCGTGGAGCTGCTCAATGAGTTCGAGCGCAGCGGTGAGCTTGGCGCTTTCCTCGCCCATGGCTTCCGACTTGGCGAGGCCAGGATGGCAGCAGATCTGGCGCAGACGGGTGAGCGCCTGAAGCAAGGCGAAGCGACGGCGCTGGAGGGCGTCCTTGCCCACGGCGGTGATGACCATGTTCTGTGCGTTGGCCAGTTCATCGCGATACATTTGCTCCTGCACCCCGCTCATTTCGCAGAGCATATTTTCCTCGGTGCGAGGCGGGAGTTCCTTCGCCACCTGGCCTTTGGTGCGGCGCAGAATGAAGGGACGAAGGCGTGCAGAGAGGCGCTTCGATGCCATCTCATCGCGGCGGCGGTCGAAGTGCTTCGTGAAGTAGCCACGATCGCCGAGCGCACCAGGCGTGGCGAAGGACATGAGGCTCCAGAGATCGAGCAGGCGGTTCTCCATGGGCGTGCCGGAGAGCACCAGACGGTTGTGAGCATTGAGATCACGCGCGGCTTTCGCGGCTTTGGAGTCGGGGTTCTTGATCTGCTGACCTTCGTCAAGAATGGCGGCCAGGAAGGTGATGTTCTTCAGCTCTTCGATGGTGCTGCGGAGTTGTGCGTAGTTCATCACCAGCACGTCGATGGCGCCGTGGAGTTGCGAGACCTCGAGTTCGTCTTTGTCATGCAGCACTTGCACGCGGATGTGCGGTGCCGCCTTTTTGAACTCGATGGCCCAGACGTCGAGCACGCTCTTGGGGCACACAACGACGGAGGGCGGAATGAAGCTCGTCGTGCATTGACTGCGCAGCCAGAGCACCCAGGTGATGGTCTGCACGGTTTTGCCCAAGCCCATGTCGTCGGCCAGGATGCCGCCGAAGCGATTGATCGCGAGGTAGGCCAGGAAATGGAAGCCATCGACCTGATAAGGGCGAAGGGTGAGGGAGAGGTCCTTTGGCACTTCGGGACGGAGACTGAGTTCCACCTGGGCAAGGCGGGACTGGAGCTGCGCCCACGCGTGCGCCCCGAGCAGTGCTGCCGCCTTGTCGCCAGTGAGATGACGCCAGTGAACGCGATGGGCTTCCTCGTTGAGGTCGTTCAAGTCGATGCCGAACTGCGCGACCATCTCCTGCTGTTCATCGCTGAGCTGGATCTGCACACGACGCCAGGTGCCGTCCGCGAGGCGGACGAAGCCGCCGTTGGCGGAGATGAGCTTGCGGATTTCGCTGGGCTTCAAGTCCACGCCTTCGATGTCGAAGACCACGCGCAGGTCAAACCAGTCGATGGTCGCCGTTTGTGTCGCCTCGATGCGCACGCGGGCGATCAGCGGATCAGCGAGGATGGTGCCAAGGTGGACGTCAGGCTTGAACTCGACTTCATCGGGGAGCTGCTGAGCCCAGGCATAGAAGGTGTCCGGGAAGTTGCGCGTCATGCGCACGCGGAAATGGTTCTGCTCCTGGTCAAAGGTGGGCCGCAGCGAATCAACGATGGCGGGCACTTGATCGAGGCCATCGCGATCGTAGCAGACGATCGTTCCATCGGTATGTGGATTGGAGTGCTCGGTCACCCAGGTGTTGTCACGCAGCACTTCGCGGTAGCGACCGTCTGAAGAGGCGGCGGTCACGCGCATGTGGGCATAGTTGGTGCCCGTGGAAGAAGGGGCCTTGGCGCACTCGGCGGAAATCTCCACCTTGAGGGGCTCGCGCTTGATCTTCGATGCAATTGATGGCGGCAATGGAGCATCGAGCTTGCCGATGAAGTCGATGCCATCGGAAGAGGCGAGCGCCTCCAGAGGCACATCGATGCGATGCTCGACCAAGGTTGTTTCACCGAACCAAGCAGGACCGGCGTAAATGGCCTCTGAGGAAAGGTAGGTGACCTCGGCTCCGGGCAGCACCCGCAGTGGCTCCGGGGCAGGGGACCCATCGGAAAGGACAAGGCGGAGACCGTAGGTGCCCTGGCTGGCGTTTTCTTCACCGGCCCAGCGCAGCGGGGCTTGCGTGGTCTGAAATGGAACCTCATCAAGGGTGACGAGACGACTGTGCAGCGCGGGCTGACGGAAAAGGGAGTTCAGCCATGAAGCATGACGCTCAAGCTCGAGACGGAAGCTCTCAATCTCCGAGTGCTGCATCTGCAGCAGGCTGGCCACGAGCAGCAGCTCAGCCTCGGCTGGGAGCACCAGTGCGCCGCGTCCATGCTCGCGTCGCAACTCGCCAAGGTGGGCCGCATTGATCGAGCTCCAGCGCCTGTTGTCAGGATCGCGGCCTTGCAGCTTGGCATCGCTGGTGGTGATGAGCAGACGAATGTCATCCACGCGATGATAGGCAGAGGCGGGGGCGCGTTGCAGGCTGAATTTGCGGATGCGTTCCACCCACTGCGGCAGCGTTTTGTCCTGCTTCCAGTTTTGCAGACGGCGGCGTGTGGCATCGAGGTCGGTGGCCGGTTTGAGGAAGCTGGGGAAGGGCAGGCGTTTCTCGCTGAGGGCGAGGGCGACGTAGTTCCAGAACTCATGCGCTGTGGTGGGCGTATCGCTCCATAGCTCCAGCGCATCGGTGCCCTGGATGCTCCACTTTGGATGCAGGCGGACCATGTCCTGATCGAAGATCTCCTTGGTCTTCTGCACGCGCTCGAAGCGCTTTTCGATCTTGCTGAGATAGGCTTCTTCTTCGGGCCTAAGCTGACGTTCTAGCAGGCGCTCCAGCATCATCTGAAACGTTTCCTTCACCACCGGCTCCTGCTGAGACTGCACGGGGATGTCGCGACGAAGTCCAATCAAAGCGATGCAGCTGGCGAGATCATGCAGACCGGGATCTTCGGCATCGGATTCCGATTCCCACTGGCCGCTGTCCATGGACCAGATCACATGCACCGGCTTGTCATCCAGCATGACTTCGGCATCGAGGCGTTGATCTACGAGATCAAGAGTGACGATGGCACTGTCTTCAGCCAGACGCTCGGCTTCGTTGCGCAAGGCATCTTTGTAACCTTGAAGGAGGGCGGGCAGGGCGTGGTGGAGGTCGGGCATGGGGGGCGGCGAGAGCATCCCCTGGGCCAGGGGGATGAACTTGATACACAGGCAGCACGCTCGGGCAACCGTGGCTTCGATTTGTTTATGCTTTGATTATCGAAACTGACTCGTCACCATGCGCCCATGACCTTGACTCCTGAACAACTCGCCGCAGTCCAGCAATGGGCCGAAGAAGGCGCGACCTTGAATGACATCCAGCATCGTCTGAAGCAGCAGTTCAGTCTCACCATCACCTACCTCGACGCCCGTCTCCTGCTTTTGGATTTGAAGGTGAAGATCAAGGACAAGCCTCGTGAGCAGCCCAAGGCCGACGAACCTCAGGAAGCCCCGCCAGCTGCGGCCCCTATGGCTGACCCTGCAGCACCTGAGGCTGCTGGCGGAGTCACGGTGACCGTGGATGAACTCGCGATCCCCGGTGCCATGGTGAGTGGCAAGGTGACCTTCAGCGATGCCAAGACAGCGGGCTGGTTCATCGATCAGATGGGCCGTCTCGGCATGAGGGCTCCCGAGCCAGGTTACAAGCCACCTGCGGAGGACGTGCCCGTGTTTCAGCAGGAGCTGGACCGACTGCTGGCAACGCTGGGCTACTGAGTGGAGCTAGTTCCAGAAGTGGAACTTCTGATTCATCCAGCCAACGGCGGCTGCGATCATGGTCACCAGAATGATGACCTGCATGAAGAGTGCTGCCGAACGGCGGCGCGCCAGTTGCATGGTGTGCATCGGGCGGCGGGTGGACTTCGATCGCGTGCGACGGGCCTCCTCGGCGGGCACGTAGTCGGCCATCATCGCGCGATGGGTCCGATTCGCGGCGGACGCGGAGGCGATGTAGCACTCGAGGTGCTTGATGCGGTCATCCAAATCGGCGGGTGAAGGGGTTGCCTTGGCTGCCTTGGTGCGCGCCGAGCGGGGTGCGGTCGCGGACTTGGCCATATCTTTAGCGGAGCGCCCCTGGGAGCGGTTCATGCGGACATTCGTGGCAGCCATAGTGGGAGTGGGCGGTGGATGGTTTTAGAAAAGCACGCGGGCGATGATCAGGCCGATGATGGTTGCTGCCAGCATTGGGGCGGCGATGAAAGCGGCACCACGCTTGAGCCAGGCGACGGTGTCATCGCCTTGGAAAAGCGGATCCGCAGCTGGCGCTGGAGCGGTGGACTCGTTGGCATCGTCAGTGGGGGCAGGACGAAGCGCGTCGAGACGACGCGATGACTTGGCGAAGTCGGTGCGGGCTTCCTCGATGGCGGCCAGAGCAAGGTCGAGTTCCTCGTCCACCTGGTGGCGCTGCCATTTTTCGGGCTGCAGGCCGCGGAGCACGTCCAGGTGACGATTGAGGTTGTCTTGGGTGATCGTGAGTTCCTCTACCAGCTTTTGCGTGCTGTAGAGTTCCCCCTCAATGCTGGTCGAAGCACGGCCCATCTTCTCAAGCAACTCACGCTTGCCACGGGCGAAGCGCTCCTGCTTTTGGCGAATCAATTCCAGCTGTTCCTGCTGACGCTGGATTTCTTCCTGGCGCAGGCGGAGGTGGAGGAGTTCCTCCTGAGCCTCTTTTACCTTGGCCTGAACTTCTTCCATGGGAGCCGGCGCACGGCTGGTCAGGAATTCGTCTGCTTCTTCGAAAATCAGCAGATCGGAATCGGCTTCTTTTTCGGGTGCAGAAGGAGCGGAAAGCGTGGCGGATTTTCTAGCCATAGGGAGGTATTGGTTAACACCTCCGAAATATCAGACTTTCCCAAAATAATCCAGATTTTTTATCTTTTTTTGCGCTAGCCGATAAGGGAGCCAGCCAAACACAATGGTTAGAATCAAAATACCGCCCATACTCAAGAGCTCTTTTTGAATTCTCACACTCAGTGAAGCCACGGGCTGCCCAGGCCGGAGGTCAGGCAAGGCTGGCAGCAGTGCGATGCTGACGCAGGCGGCGATGTAAATGAAGCTGGCAATCAGGCAGAGCGTGCCTCCGAACCCGGAGACAATCTTCGCCGGATTCTGCTCTCGAAAATCGGGAAACAGGGCACCGAGGCCCAAGGCCAGCGAGTTCAATCCAGTCGTCAGCAGCAGGATCGCCATCAGGAAAAACAGCGTCCGCTCCCACGGCATGTCGAGCGTGAAGCAGGAGATGATCGTGAGGAGAGTGGTCAGGGTGCCGGTGACGAAGACGGTGAGATTGAGTTTGGTTCCAAGCACGCGCGTCATGGGCACGGGCGACATGCCGAGCAACCACAGGCGATGGCCTTCCAGACTGATCTGGGGGAAGATGAACCGGGTGGTGAGGGTGGAGAGAGACAGGCTACAGACGAGGAGGTTCAGATAGCTCGTCACCATGCTCCAGAACGGGTCATGGTAGTCGAAGACGATGCGTCGGAGGTTGATCGTGTAGAGAAACAGCAGGCCAAACACGAGCACCGTCTGTCCCCATTGAGCTGGCTCGCGTAAAAAGGTGCGGATGTCCTTGAGGATCAAAGAGCGGTCAATTGCTGGGATGGGGAGCCATTGAAACCATCGGGGACCTCCTGCGGAGCGCAGGCGCGCCAGCTTCTTGCTCGTCGCAGATGGTTGCAGGGATTGCGTCCATGCAGGATAAAACATGCGGCCAGCGAACTGAACGGTGACGACCAGTGAAACGAGCGCATAGCTCAGCAGGATGAGGTTGTAAAAACCCGCCAGGGGCAAGGCACCTCGTCCCGCAGCGAGCACCGTCTCGGCCACCCAGCTGCTGGGCAGGAGCGGATAAGTGAAGAAGTCCGTGTGCTTCAGGATTTGAGCGACATTCGCCGCGATGTCGATCGTCTGCCCATGCACATGACGCTCGGGCCACATAAAAATCGCCGTGGTTACTAGGCCTGCGAGAGCCGCCGCAGCAATGGTCTTCACCCAGCGTCGGCCGATCCACCGGATCACTGCCAAGAGGATCCAGGAACTGAAGTTGGACGCCACGGTGACCAAGCACAGCAGTGCCGGTAGCGTGCAGAAGTAGTAGCTCGGTGGTGAATCGAAGAGCTTGCCAATCGCGGCCAGAATGGGGGCGCTGAGCAGCAGCAGACCCCAGCTCGCCAGCACCATGCCCTCCAGCGTTTTCCACAACACAAGGCTGCGGAACGATAGGGGCAGGCAGAGCAACCAACTCGTCTCGCGCCTCTTAAACAGCCCCATCCCGGTGATCGTGGCATTCGAGATCACGAGCATTGAGAAAAAGAAAAAGAACAGCACAAACACCAGACGGTCGGTCAAAATGGGGCCCAGCAATGGCACGCTATTCACGAATTGCAGCCCTCGGGAGACCAGTAAATAGGCGGCCAAAGTGTAGCCGGTGAGGAAGGCTGTGATCGTGAAAACCAGGAGCCGCTTTTGCTTCAGATGAGTGACGAGCGACTGCACCAAGGTCGAGAAATGGGCGTTCGCGAGGGTGCGGGTCGCTTGGGCGGTGCTCAGTGGCATGAGCCGCCGACAGTGTGGTTTTTACCCCTGCCCGCAAGGGCCGACGTGGCAAGTGCACGTTAAAGACGAGGAAAAACTTGATTTACATAGTCAATCTAGCACAAAATGAACGCTCCCAATCTCTGCGGGTCAAAAGCGCCCTCATCCCCACCACCAACCCTACTATGTTGCTAGCAGCATTAAAACTCCAACTCGCCGCACTCGTCACCGTTGCGGGCATCGACACAGCCGACATCCGCAGCCCGGGCGTCAAGACAGCTCTGGAAACCCTCGACAAGGCGACCAAAGAAATCACCCAAGGCAAGGGAGGCGATATCAATCAAGCTTCCGCTGAAGCCGTGAAGGCCATCAACGACCTCGCCGCCAAAGATGGTGAAGATGGAGCGGATGCCAGCTACTGCCTTGCCCGTTGGGCAGGTCTTGGAGTGCTGGGCCAGCAGTTCAGCATTCAGCAGGTGCTCAACACCTATGAGAAGGCAGCGAAGGGTGGCAACGTTCCTGCGATGGCAGAACTCGGTGGCATTCTCCTCCAGAACTTCCCACAGGACACCGACAAGGTGAAGCGCGCCGTGGAACTCGTGCAAGCCGCCGAGAAAAAGGACAACGCCGCCGCTCGTCGTCTGCTCGCGCAGCTGACGCTCTCGGGCGTTCCCGCCGCTGGCGTCAATCAAGACACGAAGGCAGCGCTGTCACTGTTCGAGCAGGGCAGCAAAGCCAACGACGGACAGTCCACCTACAGCCTTGCCCAGATCTACGCTAAGGGTCTTCAATCCCAAGGCGCGGACGGCACCACAAAGGAAGAACTCAAGGCTGACGAAGCCAAGGCCAAGAGCTACCTCGAGCAAGCCGCAGCCCAGGAGTTCGCTCCCGCGATGAACGACCTCGCTACTCTCCTTTTCGTGGGTGAGGGCCAGGATGGCAAAGGCAAGGACCCGAAGAAGGGCTTCGATATGTTCAACAAGGCCGCCGAAAAAGGCAGCGCCGCCGCACACCGCCTGCTTGGTCAGATCTACGAGAACGGTCTCGGCGATCAGCCTCGCAACCTCGACAAGGCCCTTGAGCACTACCTTACTGCAGCTCGTGCCAACGATGGAGCCGCTCAGCTCTGGATGGGCAATGCCAGCCAGACCGGCTACGTAAAAGACAGCGCCAAGGACAAGAAGGATGTCAAAGACATCAAGCCTGATGACATCGCTGTGGCTCCCAGCCCCGCCGCCGCTCTTCAGTGGTATCGCCTTGCCGCGCAGAACAACATTCCTCAGGCACTCTACTTCGTTGGCGTCTTCTATGAAACTGGCACCGTCGTTGACAAGGATCTGAACAAGGCCTTCGCTCTCGTTCAGCGCGCTGCCCAGCAGGGTGTGCCAGCCGCAGGTTATCGCCTTGCGACCTACTATCAGCAGGGCGCAGGCGTTGGTCAGGATGTCGTGGCCGCTGGTGCGTGGTATGAGCGTGCCGCCAAGGCAGGTCTTCCTCAGGCCAAGCTCGTCTATGGTGCGATGCTCGAAAATGGCGTGGGCATGGAACAAAACATCGCTGCTGCTGCTGCCCAGTATGGTGAAGCTGCCGATGCAGGTCTTCCCCAGGCCATGGTCAACCTCGCTCAGATCTATGAGCGTGGCGGCGGCAGCCTTCCGAAGAACCTCGGCAAGGCATGGCTCTATGCCGCTCTTGCAGTGGATGCCTCCAACGGCAACGAGGATGCCAAGAAGTATCGCGACAAGCTGGAAGGCGAGCTGAGCAAGGACAAGACTGCTTTCGCCCAAGCCAAGAAAGACTACGAAGACAAGAAGGCGAAGATGACCAGCGGCGGAGCAGCAGCACCTGCGCCTGCGGCTTCCAGCACGGAGTCTTCCTCGAAGTCGAAGAAGGGCACCAAGTAATTCCTTTCGTCTGATCTTCTGATCTCATCGGCGCCTTCGATCCCAGCGGTCGAAGGCGCTTTTGTTTGGAGCTTTTGCTACCGGACTCCCGACGCCAAGCGAACGCAGCAGATCGTCCTCAGTTCCGTGAGCGTTGCACCACGTAAACGAACGCTGGTGGCGTATTGCGCCAAACGATGGAAGTGGTGCGCAGCGTGGTTCCGTGCTGACGCTGAAGCAACTCACGGAAATGCCGTCCTCCTGGCAGCAGGTGCAGCCCCCAGTAGGCAAAGGTCACGAAGCATCCGCCGGGAGCCAGTCGTGGCAGGACATGCTGCAGGATGTCGATCTGGAGAGCGTGCGGGAATGCCGTCCACGGCAGGCCGCTCACGATGGCATCAAAGCCTTCGCCATGATTGAGCCAGGAGTCGAAGTCGAACGACTGCGCCGCCGAGCAGACAAACTCGTGATTGGGGAAACGACGCTGCAACTGGCGCACGAACACTTCATTCAGATCGAGCCCCAAAAACTGTGCGCTCGACGGCAGGCAATCATGGATGACTTCCGTGATCGCCCCCGTTCCTGGCCCCAATTCCAGGACTCGCCGGGCGTGTGGCACATTCGCTGCTTCGATCATCCGGTGCGCCAGCGCCCGTGATGATGGCACAATAGCCCCGGTATCCTTCCAATTGCGGAGAAACTCGCGGGCGAATGTTGCGGCTGACATTTGGGGGCGACAGTTAACCCGCTTGCGGTATGGCGCGAACGTTTTTACTTCTTTACGGTCCTACTTTCACCATGCACCGCCTGTTTCCACTACTCGCACTGTCCATGTTACTTGCTTCTTGCAGCAGCCAGTCATGGCACATTCAGCTCAAAGATGGCAGAGAACTGACTGCACTTGAGGAGCCTGAGTTTCAGAGCAAGACGGGCTACTATCGTTACCGCAATGAGCATGATCGCGATGCTCTCGTCCAGGCACGCGAAGTCCTGCTCATCGAGCGCCAGCGATGAGTGCATCGAAATTGATCCTTGCCTCGGCATCACCTCGTCGTGTTCAGATGATGCGGGAGGTTGGCTACGCCTTTGAGGTCGTGAGCCCCGATGTTGAAGAAGCTCACGATCCCGCGTTCACGTGTGACGCGCTGACCATTGAGAATGCTCGAAGGAAAGCCCTGGCTATCTCCACACTGCACCCCGGAGCTACAGTGCTCGCTGCGGACACGCTTGTTTACATCAACGGCGAACCTCTCGCCAAGCCCGCCGATCTCAACGAAGGCCGCACCATGCTGCACAAGCTCTCAGGTCGCACGCATCAGGTTTGCACAGGCGTGGCCATCGCGCGCGATGGTGACTTGGAAACCTTCGCCGTGATTACGGACGTGACGTTTCGAGCCCTAACCGATGATCTCGTGGCAGAGTATCACTCCAAGGTGCATGTCCTCGACAAAGCTGGTGGCTATGCCGTCCAGGACCATGGCGACCTCATCATCGAGTGCGTGAGGGGCTCGCTGACGAATGTCATTGGACTGCCGATGGATGAAGTGAGGGCAGCCCTTGCGAGACGAGGATTCAGCGAATCATGCTGAACTCGCCACCTGTGGACGCGTCACTCGCACCGGCTGAAGCGTGAGCGCTTGTTGATCGAACGTGCTCACTTGCTCCGCGCGTTCATCTGTCGTGGATGGATACAAAAGCATCAGTGATCCGGGTGCGCTCCCTTCCCGGATTGCGGCCAGCTGGCCATAGCAGATCATCTGGCGCACGTCGTCGATCTTGGGCCAGTCATCGCGCGTGCTGATCTTGTATTTGGCATCTCCCACCCACAGACCCTGCGTGCGATCACGCCACAGGAAGTCAGCGTATTGGTGGAGTGATCGCTGCTCGCGAAGCAACAGCCGACCCAGGAACACCTGCGTGCGGACCGGCACCCGGAAACGTTCCTCAATCCACCGGGCGCAGTAGCTTTCGAAGAGGGCGTTCATATCGATCAGGAACACAAAGCTCTCAGTTCCACCGGCATGAAGTTCACGCCCCAGTCCACG
The DNA here is from genome assembly GCA_016795365.1 of Verrucomicrobiaceae bacterium. GTDB lineage: Bacteria > Verrucomicrobiota > Verrucomicrobiia > Verrucomicrobiales > Verrucomicrobiaceae > JAEUHN01. The sequence goes on along the minus strand of JAEUHN010000029.1, from coordinate 314,129 downwards.
AAGGATTGCCTGAGCAAGATCATGACATCGACGCCAGCGGGCATTCAATCGCGACCACCGAATCTGAGTGGAGGTGCTTAGTGCTTCCAGAGGATGAACGGACTGGGCGTCATCCAGCATTGCCAGAGCATCGCGAAGATCGGCCGCCGCGCCAGGCAATCGCACGCGGGCGAGCAGCGCCTCGGTGGCGCAGCGAAGCAAACGGGCGAGAGGTGTGTCGGGGCTGAACTCATCCCACTCGCACGCGAGCATGTCGGGGCGTCCGAAGAGTTGCGTCGCCTGGCGCGTGAACTGGATTCGACCACGCTTGAACGGCAGGTCATCATGCATCGACAGGTAGTCGTGTGGCATCCCGATGCTCAGTTGATCACGCAAGCGCCGGGCAAACAACCATGCCAGCAGATCAGATATGGTGTCCGGGGATTCCTCCACGGATGCATCGCCCGCGTCCACGAGGCCATCGTATCCAGACTCCTCCAGGAGCCACAGGAGATTCGCCATCACGGTGCGGGCGCGATTCTCATCCACGATCTGGTCCTTAACGAGAGACGCATCGAGCTTCGGGTAGATCTCCACACGCACACCGCCAGCCTCCACCACACCGACGAACTGCTGCGTTCGCAAAGTGCAGCCACCACTGCCTTCGAAGGTCAGAGGCGGCTGCGAAAGCTGATGCGCCTGTGCCCATGAGGTCGCTGCGTTCGCGACTGCCTCACGAGTGTCAGCCGTCCAGGTCACTCCCGTCGTCTGATGCTCGCAAAGCCTGAGCAGTGTGGACTCCGAGTCAGCCATGATCGGCACGGTAATTGGCGGTCAGCTGTGCCCAGCAGTCCAGCCCAGGCTCCACATCGGTGAACCAGCGCCAGCGGTTCCGCTGCCACTTGGCCTCACCTGTCAGGGGACGGAGAAACCCTGTGTTGCTGGAGCTGTTGGCTTCGCCCAGCACATAGCGCGCGCCGTCGATGTCGTTGAAGAAATACTCCTGGAGCAAAGGCACCACCTTGCGCCGGAAGACCGCATTGAAATCCGATGCATGGCTCACATTCATGAAAAAGGCATGACCGATCCGGTGGTCGCGATCTTTGCGCAGTTCGAGGCGGTTGTTCAGTTCATTCATCACCGGGCCAAGCTCTGGGAACTTCGTGCAAACGCTGAAATTTGGAGCCAGTTCCTCGAATTCAAAGCGACGCCGCAAGGCGACATCAAGGAGCGCCAGGGATTTGTCCGCCGTGTTCATTGTGCCCAGAAGATACAAGTTCGGTGGGACGGTGAAGGGTTCACGCGAGGTGGGTAACGTCACCGTCAACGCATTGCTGGAGCCATGGCGCTTGTCATCTTCGATCAAGGTGATCAGCTCGCCGAAGATACGGCTGATATTGCCACGATTGATCTCGTCGATGATCAGGACGTAAGGAGGGAAGGCACGGTCGGCGCGAAGCTGCCACCCGGAGGTGGAGCCCAGTTCGAGGTAGCTCGCAACGATTGCGTGAGTGTTTGCCATTGGAGGGGTAACCACCTGCGCTGGTGGCTGAGGACCTTGTGACTCGAAACTAGGCAGCGCCTTCATGAAGTTGAAGACGGCAGCGATCACGTGATGGTGGCCAGGCTTCCCATAAGCTGACTCGGAGTCTCCCGAGTTGATTCGCTCGAGGGATGGAAGCCTCCTCCAAACCTGAGAGATTACAGCTCTGCCACAAAGGAATTCCTTCTTGGTGACAGGGTTCGTTGCTCTCACATTTCCCTGAGCGGTTTCGCTCAACAGCCAGTTGGTTTTTCCCAGGCCTTCGATCTCAAGCTCGCCAGTTTCTCCGATGAGGCTCAGCAGCTGACTCCATCGCACTTCAAAGTCGCTTCCTGCTGTTGAAGGAGTTTTCTCCAAACACGCAAACAACGCCTCCGTCGCGATCTCCTTGAAGACGCCGTCGCGCACCTCAAAGCGGGCTCCGCCTTCTTCATCCATTGCAGGGCGGATGCCTTCGATGAAGTCCTCGTAGCTGAAGGACTGGTGGAAGGTGGCGAGCCGGATGCGGCCTGTTTTGCAAAGGTCGTCATACTGCTGCTTGGCCTCGTCGCCAGACAGTTCGCGACCTCTGGCTATCATCGCGGCACGGCGAATCACGCTGTAGGTCTTGCCGGTGCCGGGTGGACCGTAGAGGATGCAGTTCAGAGCGTTGGTGACAGGTGTTGCAGGGATCACGGTATTGACTGAGGCAGGTTGTTGTGAAAGGGGCGGGAGCTTGTCGTCCACCAAGCGGTAGAGCTTGTCCTGTGGATGGCGCTCGAGAACACGCCACTTGGGCGACTTGTTGGGCTTTCGTGTGTGTGTGCGGTTTTCGTCCGTCCTCATGTCATCCATCTCCGTGGCGATGTCCCCGATGCTTCGCCCGGAGAACTGCCGGACCTCTGCATCTGCGACTTCGGGGGCCACCCAGTCTTGCCCGCGATCGCGGAGGTGGAGCATGGCGCGGATGATCAACTCCATGTTGGTGACTTTCTTGGAGCCAGTGTCATCAAGCCAGCCCGTGAGTAATTCGCCAAGTTCCAGTGGGCTCCAGCCTTGCAGTTCAGGCATCGCTTGAAGGTGGTGAAGCAGGTCGCGATTTCGCAAGGGGCTCCAAGCACTCTCGCGTGCCTCCAGGCCCAGCGCGTCGAGGGCTTGCTTGATCGCCGGGCTTTTGTAGATCGGCAGCAGTTCGCCTGGGAAGTAGAGATGCAGCAACTTGTTACGCCGGGTGGCGGGGACGGAGTTGAGCGGGTTGTTTTCATTGCCCGCGTCCAGCCACTTTCCAGCCGCGGCGAGGTCCAGACTCCTCGCCAGCGCCTCGCGGAGCGGAGGCCACTCCTTTTGGGCGGTGTCGAGGCTGCTTCCTTCGCGTTTCCACAACCCAGTTCCTTTGAGGGCCTGAATGCCCTCGGGGTTGGCCGGGCGGTTTTCTGCTACCTCCCCGAGGAGAGGCGTGCGGGTGTCCAACCACTCGCAGAGACCCTCAGGACCGATGTAGTCCTCGAGTGAAAGCTCCCGGAACCGCTCCCTCGGGAAGCGAGCAACGAAGGCCACCCGTTGCTGCTCCGCATCCAGCAGCAGCGGTTGAAGTTGGGTGCGGTTGAACGTTTTGGCGAAATCGACGATGGGCTTAACGGGCATGCGAACGAAGTATGTGGCAGGGCTTGGGCGAACGGGCAAGCCCGGGCCGGGCGGGGCTTCGTCCAGTTTGTGTGAAACGACTGCCCCCAGGAGGGCACAGATTTTTTTCTCGCTCTGCGGTCCCTAACCTGATGCAATGCACCGAACTTGATGCTCCTGCCATGCCCGCGATCGCCAGCTACCAGATCCCGCACTTGCTCGGTGTGGTGGACTACTCGAAGAGTAAGACGCTGAAGCCAGACGGCGATACGATTCACCTCTTTGATCCGCTGCTGCTGGTCAACAATCAGGTGATGCAGCCTAAGGAAGGCATGTTCTTCGTGTGGGTGACGGGGGCGATCAGGCCTCGTGTGCTGGAGGTGAAATCGAGCTTGGGACGGAACTACGTGACGGTGCGCCTGGAGGGCCTGGATGCGCCGGAGGAACACTATCACTCCCAGGCATTCAAGATGAAGGAGAAGGGCAAGGTGACGAGTTATGCGCTCGATCCGAAGCTCGGTGGCGAAGATCGCTCCCAGCCGCTCTGGAAGCCAGCGACCGATCACTTGGTCAACACCTTGCAGGCGGCCGGCCATGCGCTCGTGCTACTCGATCGTGAGGTGACGGATCACTACGGACGGGCGCTCGGCTATGTGTATTGCAGCACACCGTTCGGTGAAAAGAGGGACTTCGTTTCGCTCGACCTTATCAAACGTGGTCTTGCCTTCCCGTTCCTCTTTGAGTCTGCTGGGGACTTGATTCCATCGTTTCTTGATGCAGCGAAAACGGCGAAGGCTGCGGGCCTCGGTGTCTGGAAGAACTACAGCCACAAGCCGCTGACTTACACCTCCAGCTATGCCGCGCCGAAGCATTGGTCAGATCCCGAACCTCCAGCCCAGCAGAAGGGCAAGCTGAACCTGCCTTGTGTCTTCCGTCGCATCGTGGATGCGCATCAGCTTGTGGGATTGAAACGTGATACCGCTCTGCGCAAATACGATGCGATGAACTACCGCACGGGCGATGTGCTGCCGGGAGACAAGTATGATGAGATCGCGGTCGAAGATCTCATCTGGGCACCGCATTCGTTCACATGAGCACGGGCACGGCTTTGACTTTGCGGGCTGCGCGAGCTTGTGCCATCAAACGCCATGCTCATCGACATGCCCATCCGTCCGCGTCGCAATCGCAAGTCCGCCGCCATTCGCGACTTGGTCCGTGAGACCGATCTCAACCCTGGTCATCTGATTTACCCGCTCTTCCTTCAGGAAGGCAATCGCAACGAAGCCATCAGCTCGATGCCTGGCTGCCAGCGCTGGTGCGTCGATGATCTGGTGAAGGAAGCGGGTGAAGCCCATGCCCTCGGCGTTCCGGCGGTGGTGCTCTTCCCGCGCATCCCGGATGAACTCAAAACGCCGGGTGCTGAGGAATGCTACAACGCTGATGGGCTGGTGCCGCGTGCCATCAAGGCGCTGAAAGCCGCGCATCCTTCGCTGGTGGTCATCACCGATGTGGCGCTCGATCCTTACAACAGCGATGGGCATGATGGCCTCGTAGCCGCAGATGGGCGCATCTTGAATGACAAGACGGTGGACGTGCTCTGCCAGCAGGCGCTCTGCCATGCGCGTGCTGGCGCTGACATCGTGGCGCCAAGTGACATGATGGATGGACGCGTGGCAGCGATTCGCGAGGCACTCGATGGAGAGTCGTTCACCGACGTCTCGATCATGAGCTACACCGCCAAGTATGCCAGTGCCTTCTATGGTCCCTTCCGTGGAGCGCTCGATTCCGCACCGAAGTCTGGCGACAAAAAGACTTACCAGATGGACCCGGCGAATGCGCGTGAGGCGCTTCGTGAGGCAGAGCTGGATGAATCGGAAGGTGCCGACATTCTTATGGTGAAGCCCGCAGGTCCTTACCTCGACATCATTCATCAGATCCGTTCTCACACCACGCTGCCCATCGCTGCCTACCAGGTGAGCGGCGAGTATCTGATGATCAAGTCAGCGTCCGCAGCGGGCTGGCTTGATGAGGCGAAGGTGGTGGACGAGTCCCTGATCGGCATTCGCCGTGCCGGTGCGGACATGATCCTCACCTATTTCGCGAAGGACTTCGCGAAACGTTACCGGGCCAAATGAAAAGAGGGAGCCGTGTCAGGCTCCCTCCTCGCAAGCATAGATCGGTCTGGCTGAAGTTTATTTCAGCGCGTGATCACTGGGCTTCACGCCCTTCTTGAAACCACGGAAGCCATACGGATCGCTGAGGTCGGTGGAGTCCTTGGTGCCATACATCGTGGGCTTGAACTCACCCACCGGAGTCACGTCAGCCTTGGCGGGCACTTCGAGACCTAGGCCCCAATATACGCCGTTCACGAGCACGCGACGCAGGTCTTCACTGGTGAGGTCGCTGGCCGCCCCAATGGTGGAGCACAGCACCTTGTTCGTGCCGCCATTGGCTGTCTTGGCTTCACGGGTCCACACGATCGGCATCATGGGATCGTTCACACCTTGTTCGGCTCCGGCCTTGTTCTTCTTCTTGTAGTCGGCGGCACCGGAGTCGGGGGTCATTCCCTTCAAGACCTGGCCGCGCATCAGGATCGTGGCGTCAGCCGGAGGATGTGCCTCATAAACGTCCGTGGTGCCGAAGACGTCAGCGACACCGCGCAGGACAGGATGGCTGGCCGCGCTGGCTTCGATGATGCCCTTGGTGGCTTCGGCGCGATGCTTGCCCCAGTGGCTCACCCACGTTTCACCCAGGATGATGCGACCGAAGCCGCCTTCCTTGTTATTCCAGGTCCAGTCGATGTCCGGGCTGTCCTTGGGCAGACTGAAGGCGTGGGTCGCTGTGCGCAGGGCGATGATGGGCACGCCGCGATTCACAGCGTTCCGGAAGTGCTTCATGGCTTCATTGCTCCAATGGCGGAACCGGATCAGCATGATGATCGCATCGGCGGAATCGAGGCTTTCGGGATGGCTGAGGCTACCGCCATTGTTGGGATTGATCGTGCCATCGTCGTCCACGGAGAAGAGCACCGTGCACTTGAAGCCATGCCGCTGGCTGAGCAGCTTGCCCAGCATCGGCATCGCCTCCTCCGAGCGATACTCCTCATCGCCAGCGAGCAGCACGATGTGCTTGCCTTTGCCCGGGCCTTCCTGGGGTTCGTAGGTGACGTAGTTGTCGGCAAGCGCTGTGGAGGCAGCGCTAAGAGCGAGTAATGCGGCGAGTGTTTTCATCATAAATGGTGGCCGGTTATAACGGCTTCGCCTGGGGCTTCCAAGCAGCAACTTTCGATCTTGAGTCCACGCTGTGTGATGGCCATGCTGGCGCGCGTTCCCATCCACTATGATCACCCGACTCACACTCCTCGCTCTCTCCCTTGCCACGGCGGCTTCGGCGCTCACGCCCGATGGCAAGCACAAGCTGGTCTTCATCGCTGGCAAGCCCTCGCACCCGCCGGGCATGCATGAGTTCCGTGCGGGCACCATGCTTCTTGAGCAGTGCTTGAAGAGCGTGCCCAACCTCGTCGTGGATCGCCACGAGATGGGCTGGGTGAAGGATGAAGCCACCTTCGCGGATGCCGACGCCGTGGTGATCTATGCCGACGGGGGCAAAGGCCATCCCGCCGTGCAGGGCAATCATCTGGAGACGCTCAAGGCGCTCATGGCCAAGGGCGTGGGCTTTGGCTGCATGCACTATGGTGTGGAAGTCGTGGCTGACCTCGGCGGCAAGGAGTTCCAAGACTGGATCGGCGGCCATTACGAGAACGCCTACTCCTGCAATCCAATCTGGGATGCGAAGTATGAATCCTTCCCCGCGCATCCGATCGCCAGTGGCGTGAAGGCCTTCACCACCAATGACGAGTGGTATATCCACATGCGTTTCCGCGCAGCCTTCGGCCATGGCGACAAGCCGGGTGCCGATGGTGGCATGACCTTCACTCCTATCCTCGTGGGCACACCTCCAGATGCGACTCGCGATGGTCCGTATGTTTATCCCAAAGGTCCGTATCCACACATCCAGGCTGAGAAGGGCTCGCCTGAAACCACGATGTGGGCGGTGGAGCGTCCCGATGGTGGTCGTGGCTTTGGCTTCACTGGCGGTCACTTCCACAAGAACTGGGGCAACAACGATGTGCGCAAGGCTGTGCTCAATGCCCTGGTCTGGGTGGCCAAGGTGGAAGTGCCAGCAGGTGGTGTGGAGAGCATGGTGACTGAGGAGCAATTGGCGCAGAATCTTGATCCCAAGCCACAACCCAAGAAGACCGCCGCGCTCGGCACCGCTGATCAGCCGCTCGCGATGAGCGGTCTCATGCGTCGCTGGTCGCGATAACCGTTACGGCGACTCTTTGGCAAGGCGGATGGACTTCACACGCACGAAGTCGTCCGCCTTTCCTTTGGATACGGGATCAAGGCGTAGCTGCACGATGGAGCCTCGATAACTCGGGCACTCGGACAGCTTCACCACGTAGCGATGGAATTCGCCATCGCTCTGCACCGGGAAGATGGTGTGATCTTCAGGTCCTGGCGCTGGTGAATCCAGCTTTCGCCAGTAGAGCGTGGCCTGACGTTCGCCCGTTTGAAAGGCGGCTTCGATGATGAGCACCGAAGAATCTTCAGCACGCCAAAGCTGGAGCGGGCTGAGCAATTGGGGATCAGGTCCGTGTGGCAGCAGATCCAACATGCCCTTGATCGGCCAGCCGCGATCTTGCAGATCACGATAGTGCCAGCCCTGGCGATCCTTGGTAAACTCCCATGCGGGCAAGGTGCTGGGAGCATGAGTCTTCGCACGGGCTCGGATCTGATCCAGCGAACCCACCACCAACTCGTATTGGAACTCGTGAACGATGTTGTGATCGAGAATCTCGAGTGCCTGTCCGGCGAGGTAACCGGTGTCCGTCGCGTGGGTGTCGTTCTTGCCCGGTTTGCCTGCGAACCCACCAGTGAACCAGATGCGTCCAGGGGTGACGAGGCCGATGCCTTGACCCTGATCGTCGAGCAAAGCCGACCACTGCTCCGTGCCCAGCCAGAAGGTCCACGGATGCTTGGTGGTGGACTTCGACATGGTCTGCGCTGCGGCGTTCGTGAACGGGCGATCACCCGTGTAGCTCATCACCCGATGAAACGATCCATTCGCATACAGAGCTGGCAGTTCCTGGAGTCGCGCGGGATACTGGGTTTTGTCTGATCGCTGGTTGACCAGCCGTGCCCGCGCTTTCACCACCGAGCCTTCGATATTCAGCCACGACTCCAGGGTGCATTCCCCAGGCACGTGGTTCAGCGGCCACTGCAAGGGAATGCACTTCACATAGATTTCGCGTCCGTCATTGCGGTGCTCCGTAGTTTGCGAACCATGATGAAAGTCATCGCCTGCCTGAATCGGATTCCAGCCAATGTGCTTCCAGTGCTCGGCAGGTTTTTGTCCTCCGAACTCAAAAGGCACGGGTCCTGAGAAATAGGAAAGCTGGATCTGGCGTCCGAAGTCGAAGTTGTTGACTCGATTCTCGCCATTTTTGGCAGACAACCATGTGATCGCACCGCCGAGATTGAGGTCCACGCCCACCTTGATCTCCTCATTCTCAAGGTAGCTCATCCGAGGTTCGACCGCGTTCGAACTCGCCGCAGCGCTCGCGAGCACCATGATGAAAAAACGCCGCATCATCGACGCACCCTCCCTGAGGCATCACCTGCCATCAAAGCCTTGATCTCGGCCCGGGTGCTGAAGTTGAAGTCGCCCTCAATCGAATGCGCCAGACACCCTGCAGCGGTGGCGAAAGCGACCGCTGTGGACGGCTCGCGCAGTTCCTCATCCATCAGTGCGAAGATGAGGCCCGCCGTGAAGGCATCGCCAGCACCCAGACGGTCCACGATGTTGACGATGTCATAAGTGCCTTCGTTTGGTGCTGAAAACAACGTGTCAGCCTTGGCATCGTAGAGCACGCCTCTGAAGGTGTTGCGAGAGGCCGAGATTCCCTGCCGCACCGTCATCGCCACTCGGGACACACGAGGGAAGTGCTGGGTGATCTGCCGGGCCACATCGGTCAAAGAGGCATCTTCGCGACTTTCGATCCCAAGCATCTGCACCGCATCCTCCACGCCACCAATGAACATATCCACCATCGGCATCAGCCCACGCATAGTGCGAGTGGCCAGCTCACGGGCAGAGAGCCCTGGCTCCCATCGCCAGAGCTTGCTGCGGAAATTCATATCGCACGCCACCTTCACGCCACGCGTCGAAGCCTCGTGAATCGCGTGCGCGGTGACTTCGGCGGCGTTGCGCGAGATGGCGGGCGTGATGCCTGAGATCACGAACCAATCCGCACCTTCGAAGATCGCATTCCAGTCATAAACATCCGCACTCGCGATGGCCACGGATGCGCCGTCGCGATCATAGATCACCTGTGCGGGACGCTGGTTTGCACCTGCCTCGTAGAAGTAGAGGCCGAGCCTGCCATCGGTGGTCCGCACAATGTGTCGGGTCTCCACCCCCATCGCTCGGAGGTTGGCCACACAGGCATCGGCGATCGCATGATCAGGCAGGGCGGTGACGAAGGCCGCATCGCCGCCCATGAAGGCAATCGAGGCTGCAATTGATGCCTCGGCTCCCGCAAATGTCACGTTCACACTGCCGGGCATGGCCTGCTGAAAACGCTGGAAACCCGGCGGAGCCAGTCGCGCCATGATCTCGCCGAACGTGACAACGCGACTCATGGCTGCCCTCCTCGCGCCTCCGCGATGATCCTCACCGCTTTGCATGCATTCGATGTGATCGTCGCCCAGTCCTTGCGTGCGATCACGTCACGCGGAGCGAGCCACGACCCGCCAATCGCATGAACGAGCGGCTCGCGGATGTAACGAGCGGCATTGCTGGCGTCGATGCCACCGAGCGGCACAAACTTCACGCCCAGGTGAGCATAAGGTGCCGCAATGCTCTTCAAATAATTGAGACCGCCGCTGGGCTCACAGGGGAAAAACTTCAACAAGGTGCAGCCATGCTCAAGCGCCACCTCGATGTCACTCGGCGTGCACACACCCGGAGCGAACGGCAGCTCGATGCTCACAGCTGCGCTCAACACGCGTGGGTTGATCCCGGGCGACACACCGAACGACGCACCCGCAGCCTTCACTTCCTGTGCTTGTGAGGGTGTGAGGATCGTGCCCACGCCTGCCGTCATCGCTGGCACTTCAGCACGAATCCGGCGCAGTGCCTCCATGGCTGCAGGTGTGCGCAGGGTGAGTTCCATGCAGTCCACGCCGCCTTCGAGCAACGCACGCGCCACCGGCACCGCATCCTCCGCGTCATCAATCATCAAGACGGCAATCACTCCCGTGGTGCGGATGCGTTGGGCGAGGTCGGATGGAAAGGGCTGGCTCATGCCCGACGATGTAGCGAGCAAGCGAAGCCGGGCAAGACCGCGCAGGCGAGTCAGTGCAAGGACTTGCCAGGCAGCAAGAACAACCGCCCAGCTTCATTGCAAATCAAGAGGTTCGGCCCATCGCCACCGAGCATCGTTCCCACCGCTCCGGTTTCGTGGGCACCGCCTGGTTGAATGACTTTCCCCTCGCTGTCCCGAAACGGAACCGGCCGAGCGAAGGTGTTGTTGCCCTTGTTGAGCATCAGCAGCGGCGTTCCCAGGGTCTTCTTGCCGATCGTTGGCATGGGCAGGCCAGTCTCGCGATCAGGGATCGCATTCACTCGACCAGTGCCGATGACAAAATCAAGATGCCCGTCTCGATTCCAATCGAAGAGGTCCAGCTTGCACCGGCCGCTCATGCCTCCAATGCCGCCGCTGGCTCCGATGAGTTTGCCATCTTCCAGCTTCAGTTTGCCGCCGTCTTCAAGGTTGTAGTCGTCGATGCGCCAGTAGAGGTGAAAGTGATCGTCGCCATCCACGATCACCAGCGCCATGCGGCCATCGAGCTTTGCTGCCGCAGGGCGACAACGCCACATCCCGTGCAGGTCGATGCCATCACAGTAAAGCGGACGTGCCGCATCGAGCGTGGGTTCCGTCTTGGTGCCGCGATTGAGATAAATGAGGTAGTTGCCTGTGATGTCGCCCGTGATCAGATCAAGCAAGCCATCTTCATTCCAGTCGATGGCATTCGGTGACACGTAACCCCACCGCGCCTCCTGAAGTCCCTGCAAGCTGCCCGCGTAACCGGCCTGCACCTGAATCTCGCGACCGCCCGCCTGCACACGCGTTGCAGGCAGGAACTTCGGCTTGTCGTTGCTACCGATGTTTTCAAAGAAGAGCACAAAGCCCTCGGAGTTGCCTGCGAGGATGTCGAGCACGCCATCGCCATTCCAGTCCACCGTTGTCGGCGAGGGCAGCGTGCCAGCATAGAGGTCCGCGTTCTCCTGCAAAACGGAAACTGGCTCCGCAAACACCGGCGCTCCTGTCTGCGCCCACTTGCCCGTGAAGCGATAAAAATATAGCGATCCCTCGCCACACGCAATCAGACCACCAGGATAAGCCGACACACTCGGATTGATGCTCGGATGCCGCAGCGCATTCCCATCCTCGCCCGCGACGAGTCGCTTCGTTTCGAGGTCGAAGCCGCTCGCTGCCTTGTTGCGATAGAACACCAGATTGCCCTGCCGCGAGCCCGTGATGAGGTCCCGCTCATGCCCGGAACCCAGATGGATGCCCGTGATGCTGTGCATTGAGAAGAAAACTTCCTTCTTCGTTTCCGTGAGCTGCTTCACATCGCCACCCGCCGTCCATCCCATGAGGTAACGATAACGAAGCTCGCCATTGGTAATGCCCGATGAATTGAAGGGCCGCCACTCCTCTGACCACGGATGTCCTTCAGGACCCTTGCCTCCATTGGACATCTCAAAGGCCAGATCGTAGTCATTGCCATTGACCAGCACGCCGAGACTGGAAGGTGACTTGATCGCTTTCGGAAGCTTCTCCCGCTTGGTTTCACGGAACTCCATGGTCTTCCGATCAAACGCCATCGTGACGAGTTCGTCCTTGCTGAGCCACAGACCGATGATGCTTCCGTCGTCGAGTTGAAACACAGCCCCTTGTTCCTTGAACGCGCATTTCACTTCCACCGGCTGTGCGAACACGGGTGCACCGTTCTCCGCCGTGTCCACCCAGCGAAACAGATGCACTGCCTGTGGTCCACCGTAGCCCGCGACGAACAAGTCGGGCTGCTTGCCTCCAAACACTCGCGCATGGCCCAGCACATGGTGATTGAGGTTCACCAAGGCAAGCGGCCCGCGTCCTTTTTCTGCAGCGGAAGGAATCGCCTTGGTGCCTGTGGGGAGGTGAGGTTCAACGGCGCAGACCGAAGCCCCGAGCACCAGCAGGCTGAGAATCGAAGAAACCTTCATGCTTCACGACTTACTTGGTTGCGGGCGGGAGTTTGCACGATTGCCAGGCAAGGAACCTCCACTGACCCTTCTCTTCGCGCCAGACGGCGAGGAAGCTCAGCACGCTGTCCATCGTGCCCGTGGCGGTCTCTGCCTTCACGTGGGCACGACCGCTCATCAATGCAATGCCGGGCGCGGGGAAGGTGAAGTTTTGTTCTTCGTAGTCATAGCCTACGTATTTGGTCTTCCCACTCGTGATCACGTCGATGAAGGATGTCTTGGTATCGACAACGCCGGTCGAGTGCGCGTAACGAAGCTCGTCGGAGAAGATCGCCGTCAACTTGTCACGGTCGGCGGATTGCATGGCTACGACGCGGGACTCGTCGGCGGCTTTGACGGCAGCCAAAAGGGCATTGTCTTCCGCATGGGCCTGAATGCAGAAGATGAAGATTAGCGAGGAGATCAAGGTTTTCATGGTCGGCTTGTGGGTTGGTGGATGAATGAATCGGTGGAGGGATCGATCAGCTCCTGAAATCGCGCCGTCACGGCTGCTCAGGCAAGTCCTTCAGCCACGCCAAATTGAAGACGTAGTGATTGCGGCTCGTGATGAGCTGGATGCGACCATCACGAGTTTGCGTGGCGGCGAGGTAGCCGTTGTGCTCAGCGCTGGTGGCACTGAGCTTGAACATGTTGCGGTCGATGCCATTCACGGTGCGTTCCTTGCCGCCGGGCGTAACGAGACGTTTGTGTGGCCACGTCTTGCCATCATCGAAGGACACCGCAGCGAACAAGCCCGCGCCGTTGAACTCGCCGGTCTTGCTCTTGAACGTGAGGCCCTTCGGATGGCGCGCGTTCGCCGACAGATCGGTGAAGGAGCAGAACAGCAGCGCACCCTCGTGCAAACGCATCAGCACCTGGCGCTGCACGCTGCTGATTGCCGGGAACTCGGTGGGCTGGTGTGTCCATGTCTTGCCACCATCGCTCGAGAAGCTGGCGGGCGTCTTGAAGTTGAAAGCCTTCTGTTCGGACTCGGAGTTGAGCCGTCCGAAACTCATCAAACGTCCGTCGTTCAACTCAACGATCGGCGCGTGGATGCCAGCGTGCCGCGCGGCGCTGCCGTTGCGATGCGCGAGCTTCTTGTCTTCGATCATCGCTGAAGTCCATGTCTTGCCGCCATCGGTGCTCTTCGTGAGGCTGGTGATCGTGGCGTCTTGCGTCATCAGGATCGTGCCGTCCTTGGTGCGGAGGATCTGATTGCCGATTTCGCTCATCGGCTGGAAGGTCTTCGCCTTGCCCCAGGTCACACCGTTGTCCGTGCTGGTGCGCACAATGTCTTCATTCTGGCCGCGAGCGAAGTGGTAAATCGTCTTGTCGCCATCCCACCAGAGCTTCGGCGCGTGGTCATTGATATCCGCACCATCCCAGAAGAGCGAGGCGGGGTCCCATGCCTTCGCGCCGAGACGCAGACGGCTCGCGAGGTTGTTCAATTCGGTGCCCGCTTCATCGACAGTCGAATACCACACCGCGAGCAAATCACCGTTCGGGCACTCCGTGATCGCGGGGCTGTGATTGTGGCCGGAGAAGCATGGACCAAACGAATTCGGAGGGATGATCACGAACGGCTTCGGCCCGTCGAAGAAGGGCGCGGCTTGTGGCGCAAGTTCGATTTTTGCAGCCGTCTGCGAGACGTTCTGCGCATTCAATGGCAATGCCGCTGCGGGCAACGGCTTGCCCTTCGGCCACTCGCCCAGCACCACACGGAAGCCGGTCTTCTCGCTCGCGGTGTCTTGCAGCCACGCCGTGCGATTCGCTGAGCGCAGCAGTCGTGTCTGCACCGAATGACTGCCGCCGCGAATCACGCGGAAGTCACCATCCACGCGGCCCATCGGATCGCTTTGCTCGCCAGCCTCATACGGCCCATACCAGTCCGCGCACCACTCGGAGACGTTGCCATGCATGTCGAAGAGACCCCACGCATTCGCGGGCGACTGCGCGACTCTCAGCGAGAGCTTCGTGCTCTTCGGTTTATACTCCGGCGGCAAGGCATCGTCAGGGAAGAAGCGATCGCGCAAGCCAACGTCGGTCGGCCACGAATGAAAGCCGTCGGGCAACGTGTCGCCCGTGTGAAACAGTGTCGTGGTGCCCGCGCGGCAGGCATACTCCCATTCCGCTTCGGTCGGCAGTCGATAGGTCTTGCCTTCCTTCTGCGACAGCCATTCGCAGAATGCCACCGCTTGATCCCACGTCACATTGTTCACCGCGTCATCATCAGCACCGCGACCACCGTTGTGCTTCGGCTTGAACAACCGGAACTGTCCCTGCGTGACCTCCGTCGCGCTCATGGCAAACAGCTGCGTGATCGTCACTCGATGCGCCGGCTTCTCATCCCAGTCCGCGTCATCAAACTTCGCTGCGTGCTTCTTCACGTTGTAATCCGCCGCTGGTCCGTCCTGCCCCATCGTGAAGCTGCCGGGCGAAATCGGCACCAGTTTCATGCCGATTGAGTTGGTGATGGGATCGGCTGAAACAAACGATGCCGATAGAAGGAGAGCGAGGAGGGGCTTCATGAAGGGAGAACGCTGGGAGCTTCGTGAGCTATCGTGATCGCGAACGAGTTACGGCAGCTCCGCATTCGGGAAGCGCTCGCGCATCAGGTCCTGCAGCGCGCGTTCCAGTGCCAGCTTGGGCGAACCAATCGCGGCGCGCAGACGCAGATACTCATCGAGTCCCGGCTTGCTGAAACGACCGCGTCGCTCGCCGAGGATGAGCCGGTTCTTTGGCGTGTGCGTGGAGGGAATGAACTCGGTCGCCGTGGTCTCGTAGCCCAGCGCGCGCATCATCGCGAGTCGCAGCGCGTCGGTGAATGTCGCTGCCGCATCACGGCGCAAGTTTGGCGAGCTGAAGATGACGCCGAGATCGTGATTCGACTGCGGTGGCAGCGTCTTGAAGAACTGCGCCAGCTCCGCTTGGCAGCACGGCGCGACCGCCAGCATGTCGGCCTGTCGGCGAATGCCCAGCGCAAGCGCGTCATCGGTCGCGGTGTCGCAAGCATGCAGCGCCATCACCGCATGAAGGCGCTCGGGCAGCACCGCGTCCGCAAGCGAGCAGCACTGAAACGACATCACATCGCTGAGTCCCAGCGCCGCAGCGCGCGCCTTCGATTGCTCGATGACCTGCGCGTTGGTGTCGATGCCGATCACTTGCAGTGCGAACTGTGCGCCCTGCCAGTCCCGGATTTGGGTGCTCGGATTCTGCATCGCTTCACGAGCCAGGAACGCAAACGCTAGCGAGAGGTAGGAATTGCCGCAGCCGGCATCCAGCAGCGTCAAGGTCTTGCCCGGCATCGCCTTCGCGAGCGCTCGAAATGGCGGCGCGATCAGGCTGATCATGTGATTGATCTGTAGATACTTCTTCACCTGCCCGGACGTGACCGAGCTGTCGTCGTTCATCAGTCCCACCACATGCAGGAAGGAGCAGTGCGTCACCGGATTCAGCGGCAGTCGCTTGCCTGCGGTGAGACGTTCCAACCGCTCCGCAGTCCAGTGGAACTGGGCGCGGCGCACGAGGTCGATAGGAGGTGATGGATTCAAAGGCACAAAGTTTGGTGGCTGATCAATGGCCCGAATGCCTGCGGCGTCGAGCGGGATCACCATTTCATTGGTTCTAGCGCGCCTCTAGTCGTTATCGCTTTGCGTCGCTGCCCGGCAAGACGTCGAGACTACTTGTGCTGCCACCGGTCTTCCTTCTCCATCACGCTACGTGGACCTGCGCCGTTCAGCCATGCTTTGGCTTCGGCATCGCTTTTCAGAAAGGCATCCCAGAAGGCGGTGCTGAGGGCGAGGATGACACGGTGGTGGTTCGGGTTCTGCTGGCGACCTTCGCCGGGCAGGGCGCGCTCGCCGAAGGCCCCGTGCTCAGCGTCATTGAGGACGAGTTCATACTTGTCACCGGCTGGCAGGGCGGGATAGACGCCGAGACGCGAGGCGAGATCGCCGCCGATGGTCATGCCGCCGATGCGTGCAACATCGTTGGTGCCAGTCATCAGCAGCCACGGGAGCGTCACGCTGCCAAACGCACGCTCCGCGCTGCCCGCTGCGGGCACGCTGGGGCTCATCATGATCGCGGCCTTGATGCGTGCATCGGTGAGTCGAGCACTGCCGAGCATGGACTGCCCGCTCACTGCCTGCGTGGTCACTGCGCCAAAGGAATGCCCGGACATGCCCACTCGCGAGAGATCAAGACGATGATGCAAGGCGTGATCGCTTTGAGCATTCCATCGCTCGAGTTGATCGAGGACGGCGGGAATGTCAGCCGCACGCAGCATGAAGTTCTGCGCACTCGCCGCTTGCTTCATCGCTATTGCGATCTGGGCGGGCCGCTGTCCGCGCCACACCGATTCATCACTGCCTGGATGTTGCACAAAGACCACCACATAGCCGCGAGCTGACCAGTGCTTGCCGAGATACGGATTGTTCTGGCACGACCCGCCGAGCCCGTGACTGAAGAGCACGACAGGTGCGGCGTTTGTCACCACGGGCAGATACACGCGGATCGGCAAGGCGCGGTCACGGTTCGCGTCCTGAACGGTGAAATCGAGCGGAGCACCTGCGGTGGCCTCGCGTAACTTCAGCGGGTCATAGGCAAAGACCGCTGTGGCGGCGAAACAGGCGAAAACGGCAAAGACGAGGGACTTCATGGCTGTCGAGGCTTTTGAAACTCCTGTCAGCGGAAGTGGTCGCTTCATTTCACAGGTGAATGTGCCCGCACCTTGGCCAGATACTCGCTCGGCGTCATGAACACGACGTTCTTCGACTTGAGGAACTCGATGATCTTCGTGAAGCCATCCCAGCGCTTGTCGTCCCACTGATCGGGATGACCTTGCAGCACGAGCACCTCGCGTTTCGCTGCCTTCGCTTCGTAGAAGGTTTTGAACTTCTCCGCGTCGGGCACAAAGGTTGGGTTCTCCAGCGCCATCACTCGTGGAATGCTGAGGCGCGAGTAGAACTTCGGCTTCTCCGGGCCATACAGCCAGATCGTCACCTCGGGCACCTGCTCCATCGCTTCATCCGTCGCATCGGTGGTGCCGCTCCAATGCGGACCAAAAGCAGGCAAAGTGAAGCCCAGCTTCTCCTTCGCCAGCCTCTCGCCCTTGGCCAAAATCGCACGCTGCTGTTCGGCGGTGCCGTGCTCGAACTCGCCCGGCTCGCTCGCCGTTTTCATGTGGTAGCCGTGCATCCAGAACTCAATCAAACCCGCCGCCTGCACCTCTTTGAGCCAGTTGAAATAGAGCGTGTTGTCCTTCTCCAGTGACTCGGTGATGATGCCGAACGAGCCTTTGATGTTCTGCTCCTTGAGGTAGTCATGCACCTTCAGCCAGCGATCGGAAACTGGCTTCGTGCCCACTCGACGTGCGATCACATCGTCGAGTTTGAGCAAAATGACTTGCTGGGCATTCGCAGTGGCAGTGCAGACGATCAGACAGAGGAGAAGGGCTAGACGAATCATGTCCGCATTCCACGAGATTGGCGGACGAAGTCAACCTCTGCGGCAGGATTTGAGACCGGCTTGTCCATCGTGCGTGCATCCCGGAGGGTCTCGTGCATCATGGCGGCCGCATGAACAAGATCCTCGTCCTCTTTGATTCCAAGTCCGGCAACGTCGCCCAAATGGCAGCTCTCGTGGCCGAAGGTGCCCACCAAGTCAGCGATACCGAGGTGCGCGTGCGGCACGTGGATGAGGCGACGGCTGATGATGTGGTATGGTGCGATGGCCTTGCCGTCGGCAGCCCGACGAACATGGGCATCCTTTCGTGGAAGATGAAACGCTTCTGGGATGAGGTGATGTTCGACAAGTGGCTGGAGGTCGATGGCAAGATCGCCTGCGCCTTCAGCAGCGCGGGAGGGTGGGGCGGTGGCATGGAGATGGCGTGCCAGTCATTGATCACGGTGCTCATGAACTTTGGCTTCCTCGTCTTCGGCGTCACCGACTACGGCGGACGCAAGATGACGCTGCACTACGGAGCCGTGGCGGCGAAGGCTCCGCGCGAGCCGGAGGTGCAGGAGTCCTGCCGCATCCTGGGCCGTCGGCTCGCCGAGTGGTGCGCCTGCTACGTGCATGGCCGCAAGGATCAGCATCCGCTGAACAAGGATGTGAAGCGCCTCACGCCAGGTGACTTTCCTGAGTGAGCGATGCGTTCATGGATGTTGCTCTGAATCATCTGCGGAGGGCATGACGCAGCCGTGCGAGGCTATTCTTGCATCGCCTCTGATCCTTCGACATGATCAGGACGCATGAACCTCACACCTGAACGAATTCTGCAAACCGGCATGGCCTTTTGGGGCTCGAAGGCGCTGCTCACGGCTGTCGAAATCGAACTCTTCACGGATCTCGCGAAGCATCCCGGCGACCTTGAGAGCGTGCAGGGTCGCATGGGCTTGCATCCACGTGCTGCGCGTGACTTTCTCGATGCGCTGGTCGCGCTCGGCTTCCTGCAACGCGACAATGGCATCTACCGCAACACGCCGGAGACTGATCTCTTCCTCGACAAGGCAAAGCCCTCCTACATCGGTGGCATCCTGGAGATGGCGAATCATCGGCTGTATCGCTTCTGGGGCGAACTGACGACCGCTGTGCGCACGGGCGAATCACAGAATGAATCGAAGGGCGGACACGATCCGTTCAAAGCGCTCTACGCCGATCCTGCGAAACTGCGTGAGTTCCTGCGTGCGATGTCGGGCGTGAGTCGTGGTGCGAACGTCACCATCGCAAATCAGTTCCCGTGGGCGAACTACAAGTCCTGCGCCGACATCGGCACCGCGCAGGGTGATCTCGTGACTCAGATCGCACTCGCTCAACCCCATCTTCAAGGCATTGGCTTCGACCTGCCGGAGGTGGGGCCCATCTTTGAAGAATACATCGCCACGAATGGTCTCGCGAATCGAGTGAGCTTCGCGGGCGGCAGCTTCTTCACTGATGAACTGCCGAAGGCTGATGTGCTGCTCTTTGGCCACATCCTCCACGACTGGGATTTCGAGACGAAGCTCATGCTGCTGCGCAAAGCCTACGCTGCGCTGCCCGAAGGAGGCGCGGTGGTGGTCTATGATTCGATCATCGACGATGAGCGAAAGCAGAACGCCTTCGGCCTCCTCATGAGTCTGAACATGCTCATCGAAACGCCCGGCGGCTTCGACTACACCGGCGCGGATTGCATCGGCTGGATGCAGCAAGTGGGCTTCAAGGACTGCCGCGTCGAGCATCTCGTCGGACCTGACTCCATGGTGATCGGCATCAAGTAGTCGCACTACTTCACACCGATTCCGCTCAGCCACTTCAGCGCGTCCTCAGGCCACACCTTCGCGTCGCGCTCGCAGTGCAAGCCGTAGCCGTGGCCGCCGGTGGGGTAGAGCTTGAACTCATGCGCGATCTTCGCGGCGTTGAGGGCCTCGTGGTAGATCTTGCTGCCCACGACATGCGTTTTGTCGTCGTCGCTGTGAACGATGAGCGTGGGCGGGATGCTGGCTTTGAGATTCAAGTCGGGTGCGACACCACCTTTCTTGTCGTCGAGGTAAGCTGGATAAACCAGGATTGCGAAGTCCGGTCGGCAGCTCTGCTGGTCGATCGCATCGATGGCAGCGTAGCTGCGTGCTTCGACCGGTGCGCTCGCCTTGGCCGCCAAGTTGCCTCCGGCCGAGAAGCCGATCACGCCAAGACGCTTCGAATCGATCTTCCACTCTGCGGCATTTGCACGCACAAGGCTGAGCGCGCGCTGCACATCCTGCATCGCGCCTTCGCGGTTGTTGGGCGTGCGATACTTCAGCACCAGCGCGCTGAATCCGTTCTTGTTCAACCATGCGGCGATCTCAGAGCCTTCCTTGTCCACGACGCAGTAGCTGTAACCGCCGCCGGGGCAAACGATGATGGCTGGCGCAGCAGAGCCGTCGGTGCGCTTGGCTTGGAACAAAGTGAGCGTCGGCGTGCTGACATTCGTGATGCGCTGGAAGCCGTCTTTGCGCTTCACCTCGCTTTCCGGCTCCTTGGCTCCCTGCCCTGGCATCTTGCCTTCAGGCCACACGTTGACAACGGTTTGTGCGGAGAGGAGCGAGCTGATGAATGTCAGAGCCAGAAGAAGACGAAGCATGGGAGGACGGATGAGGATTGGCGAAGTTCCAGTTAATGACGCTGCAAAGCAGACGAAACTTCCTCGTTCATTCCCCAGACCACCGATCTGCGGAATCATCATCGCTGACCCCATGCGACGTGGGACGTGACGAGCACGCGTCGCCTATTTGGCCTTGCCCGGTGATGCACGCGGATCAGGCGCGCCGAGCATCACCCAAGTCTCCAGCAGCGCGATCTCCACAGCGGGCAATTTTTCGTCTGGCGGCATCGCTGTGTCTTCATCTAAATGCCGGATGGCTTGCACGAGCGGACTGTTCTTGAGGTCGCCGGGCTTTACCGCAGCTCCGCTCTCGCCGCCCATCTCCCAGCCGGGCTTGGAGTCGAGCGCCAGCCCGCCTTTGGTTTTGTGCTGGTGCGAGTGACACTCGAAGCATCGCTTCTCCAGGATGGGCTCGATTTGCAGGTGAAAAAAGCGGTCCGTATCGAAGCGATTCGCCGACTGATCCTCAGCCCTCACGCTGCAAGTGACGACCGCTGCAAGGCAAAGCATCCGACGCGATTTCATACAAAAAAACAAACGCGTCTCGCGTCGCCGCGCCGCCGCTGATCTTGCTCTTTTCGCGACTGCGGTTGTGATGAAGGCGGATGACGATCCGTTAATTCGGTCACTCACTGACACTTCGATCCCTACTTCATCTTCGCCTCTCTCATGAATCCCATTCCTGCTCTGCTTTGCGTGTCCGTCATCTTCGGCCACACGTTGACGTTCGCCGAAGCCCCACTGGACAAACTCCGCGCGCTGAAGATCGAGCATGCTGCCCAAGTCGATGTGCAACGCGACGCCTCAGGCACGCGCACGGTGGTGAAACTCCTGCTGCAACCCGCGAAGGGCTCAAATATTAATGTCGAAGTGTGGCTGCCAGACGCGGAAAAGTGGAACGGTCGCTTTCTCGGCCTCGGCAATGGTGGAGCAGCGGGAAAGATCAATTCAGGCAGTCTCGCAGCCTCCAGTGCGGCGGGCTATGCCGTGGCGACGACCGACATGGGCACCGCGCCAAATGCGGACTCCGGCATCTGCAATCGCGAAGTGTGGAAAGACTTCGGCTATCGTGCCACGCATCTCATGACGGTGGTCGGCAAGCAGCTCGTGAAGGCGCATTACGGCAAAGGACCCGAGTTTTCCTATTTCAGCGGCGGCTCGACCGGCGGCCAACAGGCGCTTCAGGAAGCACAACGCTATCCCGAGGACTACGACGGCATCACGGCCGCGGTGCCCGCGCACTGTCGCACGCCGTTGCATGCTTACTTTTTGTGGAACGACCAAATCTTGAAGAAGTGTCCCTTCACACCAGAGCAGGAAGCCAACGTGATCGCGGCCGCGAATGAATTCATGGCTCCGCGTGAGATCCCGCTCGCGACGGGCAAGTTTGTTTCAGACCCTCGCTGCACGATGCAAGACATCGAAGCCGTGATCGCGCTCGCGCGGAAGAAGGACGCATCGCTCACCGACGATCATGCCGCCGCCTTGCGAAAGCTCTTCGATGGCCCGCGTCATGCCGTGACGGGCGAGCGGATCTTCAATGGCATTCCGCTCGGCGCATCACTGTCGGCAGCGCATGGACACCTGTATCTGTTCAATTGGGTCTTCGGCAAAGACAGGAAGCTGGAGGACATGAACTTTGGTGCCGATCTCGATACTTACACAGCCGAACTCGCTCCCTATCTGAACGCGGAAAATGCCGATCTCAGCGCCTTCGAGAAACGCGGCGGCAAACTCATCGCCACGACCGGTGCTGCCGACTCCGTCGTGCCACCACAGGCCACCATCGACTACTACGAACGCGTCGAGGAGCACTTCGGCGGCTTAGAGAGAGTGCGTTCGTTCTTCCGCCTCTACCTCGTGCCCGGCATGGCCCACGGCGGCGGCCCCGGCGTGAATCAAGCGCCGAATCTGCTCGATGCCGTGCGTGCATGGCGAGAGGATGGCAAGGCTCCCGAAGCTCTCACCGGTCGCCATGTCGTAAACGGCAAAGCCGGGTGGGAGATGCCGTTGCAGCCCTATCCTCAGAAGACGGGATGGAATGCAAAGACGTCGAGCTTCGAAGCTAAGGAGGGACCACGCGGCCGTGTGGAGCGTGTGGCCGAGCGTTTTCGTCCGGCGGCGAAGGAGTGACTCTGAAGGAACGCGAAGGGAGCGCGGACACTCCTGTCCGCAATCGATCAATGTCGCGGCTTCGCCGCTATTCTTTGGAAAAGCGGACAAGAGTGTCCGCGCTCCTTTGTCACACTCTCATCATCTCCTTGATCTCCTTCGTCGCGATGCCGATAGGGCGATCGAGGGGCACGCCGGAACACGCGAGCAGCGTAGTGAGCAGATCACCTTGATTGCCTTTTACGGTGTCGATGAAGCGGCCGGTATTGATCGAGCCGCCGCCTTTGCCAGCGATGATGAAGGGGAGGTTTTCGCGAGTGTGCTTGTTTCCGTCTTCGAGGCCACTGCCCCACATCATGATGCAGTTGTCGAGCAACGTGCCGTCGCCTTCGCGTAAGGCTGCCATCTTCTTCACCATGTAGGCGAACTGGTCGATGTTGAACTTCGTGATGGCGGCGACTTTACGGACCTTTTCGGCCTCGTTGTTGTGATGCGTGGGGCCGTGGTGCGTGTCGCTGAAGCCGAGTTCGGGATACGAGACGCCATTCGGCGTGGAGCCGATGTAGGTGCTGACGCGCGTGGTGTCCGTTTGGAAGGCGAGCACGGTGAGATCGCACATGACCTGCATGTATTCGCTGCGCTTGTCGCCTTCGGGGATTTTCACTTCGATGGGCGGTGAGTCGCTGGCTTTGCGCCCGCTGCTGCTGACGCCGGCTTTCTCCAGCGCGGCCTCTTTCTGCCGATACTCGATGGCGGCGATGCGGCGCTCGACGGAGCGCACGCTGTCGAGGTATTCATCGAGCTTCTGCTGGTCGCCGTGCGGCAATTTGCGTCGCAGGTCCTTCGCGCCGCCGATGACGAGGTCGAGCATCTGGCGGTCGAGCGGGTCGGTGGCGGCCGTTTTACCGCTTTGGTCGGTTTTGCCAAACAAACGGTTCAGCACACTACGTGGATTGATCTCCGCAGGCATCGCCTGCGTGGGCGAGCGGAAGCTGCAGTGCGAGTAGTAGCCCTCGTTGAGCCCTTCCTGGTTCTCCTTGTGCGTCTGCGGCATCGTCGCCAGTTCCAGCGACGGCAACGCGGTGAGTCCACCCACATAATTCGCCATGATCTGGTCCGCAGAAATGGCGATGTGGATCTGATTGCGCTTCGCCGCGTTCGGCAGCGAGGCCGTTAGCCACGTCGAAAGCTCCAGCGCATGCGGTGCACTGCCAAACGGCGTGATGGGCACGCCCGAGATGCCTTTCACCATGAGGCACTGATTCAAAATCGGCCGCAAAGCCTCCAGCGCCGGCGGCGGCGACTTCAGGAAGCTCTCCGGCGACTTCGGCCAGAACTGGTCCATGATCACGCCATGCGGCATATACATGAATCCGAGCCGCACCGGCGGCTTGAAGCTCGTCTTGCCTTTCGCGGCCTCCGCCCAGCCCATGGTTTCGAGCAAAGGCAAACCAAGAGAGGCTCCAAGGCCTCGGAGGCAGGCGCGGCGATTGAGGAGGGGATTGGCGGGCATGGGGGAAGGCTAATGTGGAATCAGTGTTGTCGGATAAATACGCACGAGGAGGCATCTTCAATCGGTCGTTGATGATTGGTTCGGCGGCTAGTTGCGCAGGCGTTCGAGGAGTTTGAGCACCGGGGCGCGGCGTTCGGGGGCGAGGCGGTGGAGGTGGTCCTTGTCGTCGTGGGCGAGGAAGGCATCGCGCACGGTCTCGAAGGCGAGTTTCACTTCGTCGGGCTGCGCATCGAGCAGCTCACGGGCTTCGCTTGCGCTGGTCACCTTGGCGTAGGCGATCCAGGCATCGACCATGAAGCTCAGCACGCTATGATCGTCCAGGTGTTGGGTGCACCAGTGGCTGACTTCGGGGAGAGCTGAGCACAGGCTTTCGGGGTGGGCGAAGCAGAGGATGATAAACCATTGTCTGCAAAAGCCTTCAGCGGGTGACTTTCGGAACCCTGCGCTGGCCTCGCGCCGTGCTTCTGCTTTCTGGCGACGTAAATTTGTCCACATCATGGCCAAGCACGAATGAGCCCGTCCGTAGTTCGAATCTACCTCCATTGCTTTGCGATATGCAGCTTCGGCTTCGTCGTGGCGCCCTAGGTTTAAGGTTAAAACGTTCCCAAGATTCAGCCAAGCTTTTGGGTCCGTGGGCTTCAAATCGATGGCTGTCCTGTAAGCTGCTTCCGCTACTTTTTGGTCGCCGATGCGCTCGTTGTAAAGAACGCCCAGATTATTCCAACCCGCAGACTCAGTTGGAGCTAGTTCGATTGCCATTCGGTATGCCTCCTCAGCTCCTTTGTCGTCAAACTTGTAGTCCTTTAGCAGCAACCCAAGACCATTCCACGGCTCCCATTTCTCTGGAGCAATTTCAATGGCTCTCCGATAACAACTCTCAGCCTCGTTGCTTGTTCTTTGTCGCTTTGCCAGAACCGATCCTAGATTAAACCAAGGCCAAAACTCATCAGGGCTAAGTTCAATGGCTTTTCGGTAGGCGGCTTCTGCTTCTGCGAATCGCCCCAAGTGGTTTGAAAGCAAAATGCCCAGCCGGTTCCAGCGGGAATGACTGGTTGGATCAAGCTCGATTGCCTTGCGGCAGAAGGATTCGGCTTCGGAGTAGCGACCGAACTCATCGACCAGCAGTATGCTAAGGTTGTTCCAAGCCGACGCCATACCGGGGTCGAGTTCAATGGCTTTTCGGTAGGCGGCTTCTGCTTCAGCGAATCGCTTCAGATGGATGTCCAATAGTCGCCCAAACTTGTGGTGAGCGTATGCATCAGTTGGGTTAGCGGCGATAGCTTGGCGACAGATTTTCTCGGCAAACTCGACATCGATCTCGCTATCAAATTCCGGCGACCCCGCGATTCGGTCCATAAACTCTCGTCGTGCGGTCTCCGTGCCTGCGTGTTCAATCACGTTTTGCGCGAGTAGTAGAGAGTCGCCTTCATTGTTAGATCCAGTCCCCGCAGTTAGCCTCACAGCTCTCGCTGCGACCTCCGCAAACTCTTTGTCCCCAAATAAGCTTCGCAGCATCATGACAAACCAATGCATCTTCAGCTTCCCCGTTCGTCCATGCCGCATGAGGTAGTGAATGTTCGAGAAGCGGTCCGTGAGCAGGTAGGCCTTCTTTTTGCTGTGGCCCATGTTGGCTGCTTCGCTGATGAGGCCGGCTTTGATGAGGGCTTTGATCTGGGCGCTGACTTGGTTGCTGGGGAGGCGGGTGGTGCGGGCGACGGTGCCGACGTCGGTGGGGTTCCACTCGAGGGCGATGGCGTCGATGACGCGCTGTTGCTGGCCGGGGAGGGCATCTATTATTGCTTTGTGATAGGGCGTGTAGTCGTCGATGAGGCGCTCGAGCTGGAGGCGGAGTTCGCCGTTCATGCCTTCGTTGAGCAGGCGGTAGAAGGTGCGGATGAGGCGGGGATTCCCGCCGGTCAGGATGTGGAGGACTTCGATGCTGCCGGGGCGATCACGGAGGGTGTCGAGCACGCGCTGGTCGCCGCGCGCGGTGGCGACTCCGGCGAGGCATTCGCGCATTTCCTCCAGGCTGAGGGCGTGGAGGTCGAAGGGGCGGAAGAATTCGAAGAAGGGTTTGTCGAGGCCGGTGACATCGCTGAACCAGCGGGTGGCGGCTCCGATGATCATGACGCGCGGATCGCTCATGAGGAAGGAGCGCAGGCGCATGAGGGACTCAGCATCGTTCACGGCGATGAAGATGTCGTTGAGGTTGTCGATGAGCAGGAGGGCGCGTTTGCCGCTGGCATTGACGAGGGAGAGGAAGACTTCGCGGGCCTTGTCCTCGATGTCGGGGCCGGGCTTGGCGAGGAGGGCATCAATGCGATGGCTGCGGGTGAGCGTGGGCTCGGTCTCGGACTCCCACTGGCGGATGCACTCGAGCCAGAAGTCGGCGAGGTCGCCGATGCGGCGGCTTTCTTCGTCAAAGATGACGGGCTGCCAGTGCTTCGCGAGTTCGGGCTCGTGGAGCTTGATGCTGGCGGCGATGGCGCAGAGCAGCGTGGTCTTTCCCATGCCGCGTGGGCCGACGCAGAGGACGTGCTGCGGTGGCTCGCCGGGGTCATTGGCGCGGATGATGCCGAGCAGGCGTGCAAGCAACGGTCGGCGCGCGGTGAACTCGGAGAGGAGCACGTCCGGCGGGAGCAGCGCGGGATTGTAGAGGGCGAAGGGCGGGGCGGTGTCTGCGGGCATTGGAGTAAATGGGGCATTCCTGCCCCGTGTGGAAGTTCTCGGGCTAGGAATGGCCCGATTATGCAGTGCGGTGACGCCAGAAATCCCGCAGGATGTGAGAGGCGAAGGTGTGCAGGCCGTCGCGCTGCCGGACGAGATACCCATCGTGGCGGAGCGTCTCGAGGACGTAGTCGAGTTCCGTGGCGAGCAGGCTGCGATGTGCGGGATCGGGGACGAGGCGGGCATGCAGGAGGTCAAAATCGTCCTGGCCGAAGGCCTTTGAGGAGCGGCAGAGATCGCGGAGGATTTCAAGAGCGAGTCGGCGCTCGCTGGGGCTGAACATCTCGGGTTTCGTGAGCCGCGTGAACATCTCCTGGCAGTATTTGTTCCGACTGCCTCGAACCATGCGCTCTTCGTAGAGGTAGTCGATGTCTTTGACCGTGGGGCTTTTGGGGAAGCCGTGGTCCTGCACTTCGGAGAGAAAAGTGGCGAGCAACAGAGGCCAGCCGACGCCGAGGCGCTCCAAGATGTGGCGACGTGCGGCGAGGCTGAGCGCGATGCCTTCGCCCTCGGCACGCTCTTCGAGGAATTGCAGCGCTTCTTTGTCCTGTAGCGGCTCAATGTCGATGCTGTCGAAGTCGTTTGCAGCAGGTGAAAGGCCGAGGCGGCGGAGCAAGCCGGTCAAACCGATGGAGCCGGTGACGAGAAAGCGTGTGGGGCCGTCGGCGAGTTCCTGGCGCACCTTGCGGAACCAATTCAGCGTGGCATCGAGCTCGGCAGGGCTGTGATTGGTGGCGACATGACCGAGGAACCACGGGAACTCGTCGAGCATGAAGACGATGGGTAGCTCGTGCTCACGGAGCAGGGTGAGGAACTCATCGGCGATAGGCTCCCAGAGGTCCACAGCGGGCTGGCCTGGGGTGAGCTTGATGCCGGTGAGGCTGATCTGCTCGATTCGTTTGATCACGGAGGCGGTGCCTTTGCCTGCCATTTTGAGCCACGCGAGTTTGTCGGGCGGGGTTTGGAGCAGCTTCTTTGTTTCCCTCAGCATGAGCGACAGCCATGCCGGGACACTGCGGAGCCCTTGAAGATCGAGGTAGAGGGCCGAGGTGCCAGCCGGTGGGTGCTTTTCCAAGTCGCGGAGAATGGAAGTCTTGCCTGTGCGACGAGGACCGAGAAAGGCGATGTGATCACGGCTCAAGGCCTTGATCAGGCGGTTACGGAGAGACGTTCGTGAGAAGAAATGATCGCCCGTGGCTGGGGCACCGATCTTGAGTCTGGAAGGGTGGGGCATGGCCGCTCATGATCAAGCAATGGATTTGTTGCGCAATAATTATTTTGCACAAATTAGCCTCACTCCACCACGCGCCGGTTCAGCAAGGGATAACTCGTCACGATCTCGCTGATGAGCGTCTGCAATTTGTAGCCGTCCTTCGCGATGCTTTCCAACATCTGGTCCGCAATGATATGGTCGTAGCCGTCGAGCGATCATGGAAGCGGTGATTCATGAACGGATAGCCAGTGACGATGGCATCCGCTGCCCAATCACTGCTTCACCTTGTAAAGCCCCACACCACCAGCCCACAGCTCTTGGCTGTCGGGATTGAAGCGGAGCACGAGGGGTTTCACATAGGGGATGTTGGCGGTGATGTCTTGCCAGGTCGCGCCGCCGTCGGTGGTCTTGTAGATTTCGCCTTCGGGCTCGGTGCTCCAGGTGACGGCGGAGATCCACATCGTCTTTGGATCGCTTGGATGGGTTTCGATGCCGACGATGGAGCGCTTCTCGGTGAGGTGCGTGATTTGGGTCCAGGTTTGGCCGTGATCGGTGCTGCGCCAGAGCTGAGCCGCGCCACAGTAGATGGTGCCGTCGGCGGTCGCGTGGAGATTCCAGATGAAGGTGTCGTCTTTGAAAACGTGCTGCCAGGTGGCTCCGCCGTCGTCACTGCGATGCACGCCACCGTTGACGCCGCAGCCTCCCCAGAAAAGGCGCTTCGGATTTGTGGGATCAATGATGAGCCCGTAGAACATGCGACGGCTCGCGGGCTGATGGGCGAGCTGCGACCACGATGTGCCACCGTCTTCCGATTTGAAGATGCCGCCGCCGCTCTTGCCCGCCGCAGCATCACCATCAATGCCGAGATAGACGATCTGCGGGTTTGTGGGATCGACGGCAAGCGCGCGCGGATGGCCCTGGCCCCACATGGTGTTGGGCCGGATCGTGTAATCTGGCAGGCCGGTGGTGATAGGTTGAAACGTCTTGCCTTCGTCATCGCTGCGCACCACGCAGGTCGGCGTTTTATACCAAGGCGTCACGGTGCTGAGAATGCGTGTGGTGCCATTGACTTCATTGATCGCGACACGCCACTCATGCCCGCTGAGCCCCGGCGTGTGCTTCGTGGGCCAGAGTTGCTGCCAACTCGCGCCGTTGTCCTCGGACATCAGCGTGCCTTCATCCATGACGGTGACGCAGGTCTTGCCCTTGCTGAAACGGATGTCGGTGACACAGGAGATGTCCGCGCCCGCTGAGCGCTCGGTCCAAGTCTGGCCGCCGTCTTCGCTGATGCAGGGACGCCAGTTTGCCGCGATGAAGATCTGCTTCGGGTTGCGCGGATTGATCGAGAGATTGCGCGGAGCGCTGAGGCTAGCGGTGCCGCCGTTGAAGCCATCGAGCGTGGGATTGGTCTTCTTGTCAGTGCGCAGCTTGTTCTCGCGCTCCCACGACTCTCCTGCGTCATGCGAAACGTAAAACGAGCCGTTCCAGTCCACAGCACCAATGGCATACACGTCGTTCGGATTCGAAGGACTCACCGCCACCTCCAGCATCTCGCTGTTGTTGAGAATGCCTTTGGAAATCTTCGTCCATCGCTTGCCGCCGTCGGTGGACTTCATCAGACCATTCTTGAAAAATGCACCATACATCACGTCGGTGTTGCCAGGATCAAAGGTAGCGTGCGCGGCCTTTGCAGGTGTGTTCAGGCGCTTCCACGTCTTGCCGGCATCACGACTCAAGATCAGGCCTGCATCATCCGTCGCAGCGACGACGAGTGACGAGTTCGTGCTCGCAACGGTCACGCTATGCGCGGGTCCCGCTTGCGGAGTTCCGACATGGATGCTGCCGAAGGTTTGCATTGTCGCATCTGACTTGAAGTCGCGGATCAACTCCTCCTTGCCATCCTTCATCGAGAAAAAGAAGCGCGAGAACCTGGCTACATAGGTTTCCATCGGCAGTGCACCCGAGCAGGAGAAATCCAGCCGTGCTATCTGTGCCCAGTCTTTGTCGCCAAAGGTTGCGCCCACCGCCTCAGGATGCTTCTTCAAATAGTCCGCGTCAGGCGTGAACTCCTCCGCTCGCAGCACCACGTCGCGCAACTCCATCTGCTTGAATGTCTCGTTCAAGTTTCGACTGCGGAAAGCCACTCCCGCAGCTGTCTTGATGATCAGGAAACAATCCTTCGGCACGACACCCTCGCCTTTCATGGTGAAGCCGATGCCTTGAATCGCACTCGCCTCTTTAGGTGCAACCACAGGCAGTGCGAAGTCTCCGAAGTAGTCGCCCGTCACCTTGCCATACTGAATGCGCAGCGTGCCATCCGCCTCCTTGGCCGCCGCCTTCTCATACGACACCGCCCACGTCTCACCACCATCGGTGCTCTTGTAGATCTTGCCGCTGGGACTGGCGGCATAGACAACGCGTCCATCGCGGGGATCAACAGCTATGCAGCGGATGGCAAGCTTTCGCTCGCCTGTGATGCGCAGTTCCTTCTTCCCCGTGTGCGGCAGCGTGCGCCAGTGCTCGCCCCCGTCCACACTCTTCGAGAGTCCGGCCTCCGTGGCCGCATACACAACCTCTGGCTCGCTCGCACTCACCGCCAGCGCATACACCGCATACGAGGCGATGCCATTGTTGATGATGCGCCAGTGTTTGCCGCTGTCCTCCGTCTTGTAAGCGCCGTTCACATCACCGCCCATGTAGATCACGCCATCGCGTGTCGGATGATGCGCTGCCGCGTAGAAGAACCCGCCTCCGCCCCAGCCTGTCTGCTCCCAGTTTGTTTCAGCCTTCGAATCGCTTCCCAACGCAAACACAGCAGCAAGCAGAAGAGATGAGTAACGACGTGAATAGTTCGGAAGCGGGAGTGAAAGCATGAGAAACGAAATGGAGGGCACGAACTCAACGCCACCGATCAGGTGATTTGTGTGCGCACGAGTCAAAGGCAAAGCTACTCCACCACGCGTCGATTCAAGAAAGGATAGCTCGTCACGATCTCGCTGATGAGCGTCTGCATTTTGTAGCCGTCGTTGGCGATGGTATGGAGCATCTGGTCCACGATGATGTGGTCGTAGCCATCGAGCTGGCGGCAGAGGGCGTAGGCGAGAAGCTTCTCGGTGAGGTTGCGGGTCAAATCGGTCTCGCGGGCGGCGATGAGGGCTTTGAGTTCTTTGGGGGACGAGAAACGTTTGCCACCGGGGAGTTCGCCGACGGCGTCGATGGGGCCACCGGACTCGTCCTTGTCGCGCCAGCGGCCGATGGCATCGAAGTTTTCCAAACCGAAGCCGATAGGGTCGAGGATCTTGTGGCAGTTGGCGCACACGGGGTTCGTGCGATGCAGTTCCGTGCGCTGGCGCAGCGTGAGATTGGCCACCTTCTTCTGATCCTGCTTTTCCAGGGCAGGCACATTTGGCGGCGCAGGTGGCACGCGCTGACCGAGCACCTGCTCCAGCACCCATACGCCGCGTTTCACGGCGCTGGTGCGTGTGGCGAAGGATGTGGTCGCGAGCACGCCGGGCATTCCGAGGATGCCGCCGCGGTTCGCGTCGCTGAGCTTTACCTTCTGCATCGCATCGCCCGTGATCTGCTTTTCGAGGCCGTAGATCTTCGCGAGCGTGCCGTTGAGGAAGGTGTAGTCGCTATTCACGAAGCTGACGACGCTGCGGTTCTCGCGCACGATGCTTTCAAAGAACAGTCGCGCCTCGTCATACATCGCCGTGCGCAGTTCCGGCGTCATTTGGGGGAATTTTAGCGCATCGAAGGTCTTATCCTTCAACTCCGCCGTGCCGAGCCACTGCGCTCCAAAGCCATCAAACAGCGCCCGCGAGCGTTTGTCGGCCAACAGTCGCTTCGTTTGGGCTTTGAGCACCTCGGGCTCATGCAGCTTGCCTTCATCGGCGAGCTTTGAGAGCTCCTCATCCGGCATCCTGGCCCAAAGGAGATAAGAGAGGCGGCTGGCGAGCTGGTAATCATCCAGCGGCACGATCTTCTCGCCGGTCGGCGCGTCTTTGGACGGCGTGATGAAAAGGAACTGTGGCGAGACAAGCACCGCCTTCAGCATCAATCTGAGCGCCGCAGTGCGATCGAGTTTGTTGGCCTTGCCGAGATCGAAAACCTTCACGAGCACATCAAGTTCGGCCTCCGTCGGCGGACGGCGATAAGCGATGCGGGCGAGTTTTTGCGCCACATCTCGCACATCCGCCTCCTTGGCTCCAAACAGCCGTTTTTGAGCCTCGACTGGCATCTTCTGTAAAGCCGCATTCGCGATGCCGAGATACTGCTCGGTCTGCATGGGCGAGAGCGAGTTGAGATAGCCCTCACCCGACACTTCATCCGGCAATTCCTTCGCTATCGCGGCATCGACGCCGAGGATGTCGTGCAGCGTGTTCCCATACTCGACCTTTGTGAGCCGACGAATCACAAACGGCCCCGGATCGCGAGCCGCGAGGTATTTGATTTGCGCCAGCGCATTTAGAAAGCGCTGCCGCTCGTCGTCCGAGGGCTGATCCGCATCATCCGGCGGCATGTCATGCGCCTGCACATTCGCGATGCACTCCATCCACTTGCGTGAAAAGCCTGGATCACCGGGCTTGCGTATGGCGATCTCAAGATTGAGCCCAGCTTTCGAGCGCCGGTTGCCATGGCACTCGAAGCAGTATTTGGCTGCAAATTTTTCCACATCCTGCTTGAAGGCTTTCTTGGCGGTGGTTTGCGGATCGTCGGGTTGCGAAGGCTTTGGCAGTGGTTTGGTGCTTGGGTTCGCCTCCGACTTCTTGTCGGCCTTGATGGGTGGTTTCGCCTTAGATCCTGACTCTGCCGCAGAGAGAGAAACTAACGAGACGTCGTCGAGGGCGAAGCTCAACACACACGTCACCATGACGCGATGGAGAGAAAGTGAAGAAGGCAGTTTTTTGAGTTTCAAAGCGGGGACATGTATGACGCGCTTATTGGTGGCCCTCTATCGCATCGACGGTTCAGTCTTCACTCCGAAGCTGGCCCTTCGCTAACTCTCGATCAGCACTTCATGGCTCGCAGAGGCAAATCACTATGTCCTTGCAGGGGCCGGGATGATCCGACGAAAGAGATCCGCACCGATCAAGCGAGCATTTGCGCCAAGGTGGCGTTCGATGCGGATCACCTCGTTCCACTTCGCCATGCGTTCGCTGCGGGAGAAGGAGTCAACCTTGAGCTGCCCTGCGTTCGTCGCTACGGCGAGATGTGAGATGAACGTGTCCTCGGTCTCGCCTGAGCGAGCAGAGACGACAGGTAGCCACCCGGCTTCCTGAGTCAGGCGGATCGCATTGAGCGTCTCAGTGACCGTGCCGATTTGGTTGAGCTTGATGAGCATAGCGTTGGCAATGCCTCTCTCGATGCGCCTGATGTTCGTCGTAAAGAGATCGTCACCGATGAGCTGAATGCGTTGGCCCAGCTTCTCATGCACCATTTGCCAGCCAGTCCAGTCGGTGTCCGCCATCGGGTCCTCAATGCTGATGATCGGATAGCGGTTGCGCCAGCCTTCCATCAGTTGTGCAAACTCCGCCACCGTGAAGGTGACCTGCTCCAGTTCAAGGCAATACGTGCCCATCTTCTCGTCGAACAGATCACTCGCGTTGGTCGAGGAAGGAATGGAGGGCACTCATGGTGGATGCCAGCCCGTTGCACGATGAATCGAGCGATTCCAGTTTGCGGTGCGCTAAAGTGAATTCGGCATCGGGCAGCAATTCGATAGCGAACCTCGACCTTGTCGGCTCCATAGTTGCTCAAAGCCATGAACACCATCTACTTCACCACCGTCCCTTCCCCAATTGGTGACCTCACGCTGACGGCTACCAGCATAGGGATATGCGGGCTCTACTTCGAAGACCACAAGTATTGGCCAGCAAGCAGGCCGTCGTGGCGGCGGGATGATGGCAAACACTTCGATGCCGCACGATCCTGGCTCGAGAGCTACTTCGCAGGAGAGAACTCCAAAAATCTGCCCGAGGTTGATGTCGTCAACGGCACTGAGTTTCAGCAACGTATTTGGAAAGTGCTGCGTGGTATCCCGCCAGGTCAGACGCGCACTTATGCTTCGATCGCTCAATCGGCCGGAAGTCCCAAAGCGGTGCGCGCTGTCGGCGCCGCGATTGGTCGCAATCCCATCTCGATAATCGTCCCATGCCATCGCGTTATCGGCAGCGATGGAGCGCTCACTGGCTTTGCGGGTGGTGTGGAGAGGAAGCGCTGGTTGCTTGCACACGAGGGCTCGTTGCTCTGACACGGGACGCCTGGTGCACCCAAACAGAGGATATCAGATGACCACAGTCGGCTCGATCGATCGCACCTGTTCGACGGCTTCTTCAAGGGCTGTGACCTTGCCCTCATGCCATAGCCAGTGCGCAGCGATCAACGCAGATCGTTGCAAGCCTAGCTGGCAGTGCAAATACACACGACGTCCGGCGGCACGCTGCTCGCGGATGATCTGAATCGCGGTAGTTATGTGCTCGGGCTTGAGTGGCACGAGGTCGAGCAGCGGGAGGTTGTAGTAGTGCGCGTGCTCGCGGAAGGCGACAGGCGCATTTGACTCAGCGGTAAGATCGAGCACGGCGAGGCTGCCGTCTTTCGTCAGCTCGCTGGCTTCGGCGCTGGTGACTTTGCGGCCAAAAAAGACGCCATCGGTCACCTCACGCCAGCCGGGCTGACGTTGGAGCCACTGCCGTTGAACAAGCGCGGTGACTAGCAACACCGGCAGCAGGCACCACTCGGCGGACGGCGAGAGCGTGCCATTCTCTTTGCCTAGCAAACGCGAGTGTCCCGTCGCATAGGCGAGCGCAAGGATGCCGCATGCCACTGCGGGCCACACGAAGAGCACGGACACAAAGCAGAGCAGTCCACACACCAGTGCGCCGGTGCCGTAGCGAAGTGCGAGTTTGCGCGACGGATTGACCGTGTGGGCTTGCTGGGGGTCGGGGATCAAGGCCGCGATGGCCCAACCCATCACGAAGCCGCTCGCAACATCGACGAGGTGATGCTGCCAGACGAGCAAGGTCGAGGCACCGATAAGCATGAACCAAACCTTCACTACCCGGCGTGTCCAACCTGTGAGCACCGCCCCGTAGAATACCCACACGAGGGAGCGCAGACTGATGTGCAGCGACGGAGCGAGGTTGTAGGGCAGGTCATTGAAGTAGAGCGCCTTGAACCACGGCGCGGTCCAGCCCTCAGGCATTGGACGAGGGAATCCGAGCTTCAGCGGGAAGAGCAAGTAGAACAGACCGCTCACGAGCGTGACAGCGATGAGGCGCTTCGTCAGCAGGTTGAGCTGCGCGCGGCTGGCGCACAGAAAGAATGCGCCACAGAAAAAGACGTCGAGCGTCCAATACGGCACTACGAACTCCTTCACGAACGGCATGTGAATCTCCCATGGCAGCATCAGGGTGGGCACCGGCTCGCGCAGTGCCGTGAGCTGGTTGCACGCGCCATAGACGCCGATGAAAACCGCGCCTGCGAGCGCGAGTCGCAACACAGCTGGCCAAAAAAGGCCGGGCTCGCGTGGGGTGCGGTTCATGCGGGCTTGCGTGCGATGCTCACTGTGAAGATGCCGAAGTCATCGATCCACTGCTTCTGCTTCTTGAAGCCAGAGGCCTCGACCAGTGCATCCATTTCACCCTGGGGCCGCCGCCGCATGATCCAGTATTGCCCGTCACGATTCGTCAGTGTGCGCGCGATCATTTCCACCTGCGGATGCCAGGGCTGGCCGGTGTAAATGATCCAGCCACCAGGATTCACAGCGCTGAAGATGCCGCGCAGGGAACGATGGAGTTTGTCGTTCTCGGGGAAGAGTTCATACAAACCGGAGACGACGGCGATGCTGGGTTTCGGCTGCACAGAGGCGAGCAAGTTTTCATCAAAGGCATCACCGCGCACGTGCTCGATGCGGTCCGTCAAACCCATCTGCTGGGCGGTGGCACGACCGGTGGCAAGCGCGGACTCACTCCAGTCCCGGCAAAGCACGCGCAAGTCCTGGCCGCACTCCGCATCGCCGAGCACGTCGAGCAAGTAGCGGCCCGCACCGCCCGCCACGTCCATGAGTTGCAACGGCAAGTTTGACGAGCGGACCTGTTGCAGCGCGAAACGCAGCGCCTGATTCATGCACGCGCGACGCTGACGGATGCCGCGCCAGCCGATAGCGTTGAGATAGAAGTAGTCGATGACCTTGCCGAGGAGCAGATCGCCGCGCGCCTTGTTTTCATAGACGTAGTCTAGCGACTCGCCGGAGTCGAAGCCGGTGGCATGGCCAATGCGGATGCCTTTGCTCAACTTTCCAAGCGATCCAAGGCTCGCGCGTTGCATGATGAACGAAAGCCCTTTGAGCGAAGGCGATGGCAGCGGCTTCTTTAATTCGTTGAACTCGGCGGTGGTCGCTGGATGACTGAGATCAGCCTCGAGTCGCGGTGGCGTGGGGCTGGCGAAGCAACGTTCGGCAAACCGCTTGATCGCTCCGCATACTTCGTTGCGGCAGAGATCGTGGAAAATCGCGTGGCGCGCGCCTTTGAGCGTGAGATGCACTTTCTGGTCGCTGCCGTAGTTGTCGTAGAGCGCGTCGATGGCGCGACGCTTCACCACCTTGTCCGCACCGGCGGAGAAGAGAAGCAACGGGCGATCCATGACTTCGGCATCGCTGACGACTCGCTTGCCAGTGTCGAAGAGTTCCGTGAGGATCTTCGCGGAGATGTCCTTCGAGATCGAGGTGTCGGCGTCATAGATCGCCGCTGCACTGTGGTCGCGCGTGAGCCAGGAGCCACGGACGTAGCTTTTGATGGTGGCGTCGGACTTCAGAAGTTGCAGCGCGCGGATGCTGGTGAGCGCGCCGGGCACGATGAGGTTTACCTCCAGCGCGGGCGTGGCGAGCACGAGTCCGGCGATGCGTGGTGCGAAATCGTGAACCCACGTGGCGGCGATCACCGCGCCGACACTGTGCGCGATGACCACGGTTTGCTCGGGCACGAGGCCATGCGCTGTTTGCAGATGATGGAAGAAGGTGTCGAGATCGCGCACATACTCCATGAAGCCTGCCGCGTGACCGCGACGACCCGGTGACTGGCCGTGGCCACGTGCTTCCCAGGCATAGATGGCGGTGCCTGGCATGGTGAGAGAAGGCACCACGGTGTCCCAGCGGTCGGCGTGTTCGTGACCGCGATGGAGCAGCACGACTGCACGCTTGGCACCTTCGACGTTCCAGGTTTTGTAGTGCAACGACAGGCCGTCGTCGGTGGTGAATTGGAGGCGTTGTGAGTTCATGACTGAGGATGACGCAGAGCTGTCGCGAGATGGGCGATCCGCCGCCAACTGGTAATCACGATACCCATATTGATGACAGCGATGGTCCAGAGGATCAGTGGCACATCGACATGCTGCCAACGCAGCACAAGCGTGCCCAGACATCCGAGTGTCGCGGCAGCCATGCGATGCGGCTTGGCCATTGGGCCGCAGAAGTCGTGCTTGTGCAGCAGGCTGGCACCGACCGCGCGAATGTAAGCTGTGAACACCGCGCCGACTGCTGCACTCCAGCCCAGCGCGATGCCCAGATCGGTGTGCGTCGCATAACCCAGCGGCACAAGGATCAGCGCGTCCGCGATACGATCCGGAATTTCATTGAACAACTCACCGGTCGGTGACTTGAGCCCGCCTTCCACCGCGAGCATGCCATCCATCAGATTGCAGAACAGCCGGAGCTGAATGCCCGTCGCTGCTAGTAACCAGAACCAAAGTGATGTTCCTGGCAGCGATGCCTGCCACGCGGACGCACCACCGATGGCCGCACAAACGAGGCTCAGCAGAGAGACGGTGTTGGGTTTCAATCCGATGCCGAGCATGGCGCGTGAGAAGTATTGCGCCCAGGCAGTGCCTCGGGACTTCAACGGACGGCGGGCAGTGGGTTCGTTTGGCATGGTAGTGAGCAGGTTAGTCCCTCGCGAAGAAATAGCGGAGCACATGGAAATACACGGGCGCGGAGAAGCAGAGCGAGTCGATGCGGTCCATCATGCCGCCGTGACCTTCGATGAGTGTGCCCCAGTCCTTGATGCCGCGCGCGCGTTTGATGGCGGACATCACCAGTCCGCCAAAGAATCCCGTGATGCACAGCAGCAGCGCGACCACCCCGGCCTGCCACGGATTGAACGGCGTGAGCCGGAACATGCCTGCGCCCATCGCCGCTGCGGTTAGCACGCCGCCGACAAAGCCTTCCACCGTCTTCTTCGGACTGAGCTTCGGCACGATGGGACGCTTGCCGCAGAGCTTGCCCCACACGTATTGAAACACATCCGAGCCCTGCGTGACGGCGATCAAGAACAGCACCGGTCCCGCCGGTCCCATCCGCAGTGGCTCCACCTTGAGACTCATCAGCATGGGGATGTGACTGATGAAATACACGCAGACCATGAGACCCCATTGAGTGCGCGCGTTGCGCTCCAGGAAGTCGGTCACATCGCCACCGAGCGTCGCCAGCATGGGGATGAGCACGAAAGCATAGACCGGGATCATGATGACGAACATCCCATACCACTGCGTGTGAACGAGCCAGTATTGGTAAGGCAGCACGATGAAGAACGAGACAAACAGCGCAGCGTGATCCGCGCCGCGAGTCGGCGTCACTGTGAGGAATTCGCGCAGCGCGAGAAACGATACGAGCGCAAAGATCAAGGTGGCCCCCATGTTGCCCAGCGATAGCGCGGTGAAGATCACGATCACCATCACCCACCAGCTGTTGGTGCGTGCGTTCAAGTTAGCGACGGTGGTTTTGCCTTCCTCCGACGTCGCACGTCTGGACAAGATGAAGCCAATGAGACTGGCAATGCTCAACACGCCGAACACGACGATGAGCACATGATGGGTGACAGGGGAGGACCAGTTCATGAGTGGCGAGTCGGTGATGAAGTTGGATGAGGTATGAGATTCACAACCGCCTGCTTCGCACGCTGAAGGAACGTCTGCTTCGACTCGCCGTCCGTGAGCTGCATCGGTGGCCCGAAGACCACCGTGCTGATCAGGGGAATCGGCAGCAGATGTCCCTTCGGCAGGACGCGGTTGAGGTTCTGCAAATACACCGGCACCAGCTCCGCCTCAGGCACCTTCGAAGCGAGATGATACAAGCCCGACTTGAACTCGCCCATCGCGCCATCGCGCGATCGCGTGCCTTCGGGAAACAAGATCAGCGAATGTCCCGCACGCATCGCTTCGGCCATCTGTTCTATCGGATTGTCGCGTCTCGTGATGCCCTCACGAGCGATGAGCAATCCATTGAACGCTTCGATGGTCGCCCGTGTGAGTCTTGTTCTTCCCCAGTAATCCCGGGCGGCGACAGGTCGCGTTCGATCACGCGCAGCAGAAGGCAGTGAAGCCCACAGCGTCGCGAAATCGAGATGACTGCCATGATTGGCAAAATAAACGCGCAACCGGTCCGCTCGCGGCTCGCAGTTTACCCACGTGGCATTCACGCCCGTGATAAGGCGAGTGAGCGAGACTGCGATGGGGCGGAGCATGAGGCCTACCAAACGGGACACACCGTGGCAGGTCAAACACTCCGGTATCAGACTTTGGTCGTAGGCGCGAGTTCAGCTCAATCATGCCCGGCATTGCTGGAATACCATCGTCCCGTGCCCTTCTTCCGGGACGAAATCCACTATGATCACCTCGTCTGTTTCAGAACGAAATCGACCAACTCCTGGCACTCGAAGAAGGATGGCGTTTCCTTGTGACCTTCGCCAGGAATGATCTTCACGCTGATTGATCCACCGCCAGCTTCGTAGCGCTCCTTGAGCAGTTTCGTGTTCAAGTCGTAAGGCACCACCACATCACTGCCGCCGTGCACGGCGAACATGGGAACGTGGTTGGCGAGCAGGCCCTGCAGGTTGTCGATGGGATTGAACTCCTTCAGGTTCGCCACCAGATCGGCCTCGGGCATCGCGAAGTCAGCGAGCGTCTGCGCCCTGCTGTTCTTCAGCGGCCAGCTCGCGAGGTTGCACACAGGATAGATGCCGACCCATGCCTTGATCTTGTTAGGATTTCGAAATGCCCACGCGAGCGTCATCATTCCGCCGCGCGATTGCCCGAGCAGGATCGGCTTGGGCGAAAAGCCGCGTTTCACCATGGCATCATAGAATTCGGTGAACTTCGCCGAACTCGCTGGCGATCCGCGCACCTCGCCCAAATCAAATCCTGCGAGACTGATGCCCGTCTTCATGAAGGCATTAAAATACATCTTCCGACCTGCCAGCGAGACGCCGCCTTTAAGCGTCGGCGCATACCAAACCCAAGGTTTCCCTTCCGCAGGACTCGGAGCGGCGTAGAGAACAGCGATGCCACCATTGATCTCAAACTTCTCCGCTTTGCGGGGAAAAGCGTCTTGGGCCGTGGCGGGCAGCGAGTTCCAAACGACGAGGCAAAGCAGCGACAGGATCAATCGTGTGTTCATGATTTGAGTCTTAACGCATCGGCCTCGCTTCATCACTCTTCCCAAACAAACATCCCGTTCTCCAATGTGCTGACGGCGAGGCGGTTTGAGGCGTGCGAGTCGTGCGTGATCGAGGCAACCTCCGTGCATTTGAGCGCGGTCGTGTTGATCGGCTCCCGTGTCATCCATGTCCCAGCGATCGCGACCTGCTGATGCCCGCAGAAACCGTGTCCGGCTGCTCTGGATCAATCGCCAGTGCACCGATACGCGCACTGAAGACCTCTGCCTTGCTGGGCCGTGAACACGGCAATGAAGCCCACAGCCGCTACAATGCGCTGCTGTGTGAGCTGGTGAGCTTTGAGCGTGCGTTGGAGGCACGTCATCAACGGATGCGCGATGGCTGAGAGGCTTCGATTATCAATCAAAGCTACAGCTTGTTCGGCACCACCTTCGTCCACGGCGACCACGCACCGAGTGCGTGCTGCTGAATCTTCCGTTTCCAGATCTTGTTCATACAGAAGGCGTAGAGCGTGTCCTTGTCTTTGCCGCCGATGGCGACGCCGGTGACGCGGCCGCGGTCGGGGACGGTGAGGATGACTTGGGTGGGGCCGTCATCGGCGCTGATTTGGATACCGCTTTTCGTGGCGATGAATTGACGGCCTTCCTGCGAGTAGCAGATGCTTTCGGCACCGGCGTCGTCATCCCAATCCTGGACGTGGAGGTGGAAGAAGCGCTCCTTGTTAATGAGCGAGCCATCGTCCGCGATTTCATAACTGAAGGCCCACTTCGAGTGGCCTTCAGCGACGCTGAGAAGCCATTGATCGGGGCGGACGGCCAGGCCGGTGGCAAACTTGATGCCTTTGTCCACCTGCGTCTTTTTGCCATCGCGGATGAGCCACACGCTGCCGCCGTTGTTGGGCTTCTTGTCGTCGTTGTCGGTGACGTAGAGAGTGCCGTTCGGATGCGCGAGGATGCTGTGGCCGGTGAGGCCCTCCAAAACGACACTCGACTTGCCGCTGGCGTCGTAGCGGAGGAGTTGGCCGGACTTCTCGGAGATGGTGTAAAGCGATCCATCGGCTCCAACGCTGACGCAGTGCGCGTTACCGGTTTTTTCGGCGAAAACGCTGATTTGATCATCGAGGCCGATGCGGTGGATTTTGTCGGCGGAGGTGTCGGCGAAGAAGATTTCGCCGTTCGCATTTGTCGAGGGACCGCGAGTGCTCTTGAAGCCTTCAGCGACGAGTTTCCAGTCCTCGCCAGGGATGATGATCTCCTGCGCACGCGGGGCGCTGGGGCCGGTCTTCACCTTCGCGGGCCAGTCTTTCCAAAGGAAGGCCATCGCTTCCTGCCAGTTCTCGCCGTAGCCCGCGACGTGACGGCCATCGATGATGCGGAACTGGTAATCGTAGCCGGAGAACCTCAGTGCCTTGTCCATCTCCTGATCGAGCAGGAACCAGTCGCCCGCGCAGTTCTCCATGTCGTGCGTGGCGGTGGTGAGGTAGGAGCGGATGGGCCGCGCCTCGAACTTCCGCACCATCGTGGGAAACTCGTGCCCGCCGCGAAACGCCACCCAACTGCCGCTCGCCGCATAAACGCGGCTGAAGGCCTCGGGCTTGTGCCACGCGGCGGTGAACGCAGCGATGCCACCGCTGCTGCCGCCTACGATGCAACGATCGTTGCCATCGGTGCTGAGATTGAGCTGATACTGCTTGGCGACGAAGGGCAGCACTTCCTCATCAAAGAAGCGCACGTTGTTGTCGCTGATGCCGTCGTATTCGAAGTCGCGATTGCGTCGGCCTGCCGTGCCTTTCATCGGCGCGGGCACTTCGCCTGGCTTCACGAAGACGCCCACTGTCACGGGCATTTCCTTGGTCGCAATGGCGAGTTCGAGATTCGCCTTTTCGCGTGGATTGTAGCCATCGGTCTTCACGTAAACGCAGGCCGGTTTGCTTGCGTCGTATTGCGCTGGGATGAAGACGATGACCTCGCGCATCGTGCCCGGGAATATCTTGCTCGTCGTGAATTGAAACGTCTCGATACGGCCTTCTTTGATGTCTTT
Organism: Verrucomicrobiaceae bacterium; assembly: GCA_016795365.1. GTDB lineage: Bacteria > Verrucomicrobiota > Verrucomicrobiia > Verrucomicrobiales > Verrucomicrobiaceae > JAEUHN01. The sequence continues at coordinate 271,481 of JAEUHN010000029.1, read as the reverse complement.
CGGATCAATCACGGGCGGCGTGTATTTCGGCAAATCGTCCTTCTTCGCTTCCGCGATGCCGCTGCCCGCGAGCGGACGGATGAACCACTGCAAATGCTGGTCACCTTGTTTGTGCTGCCAAAGATCGACCTTCGCGCCGACTTCCTTTTTGCCACCGAAGTGATCAAGCCCCATGCCCTCGACATGCTTCGGCGTGATCGCGTAGCTGCCGTTATCCTGCTTCGTGAGCGCCCAGAGCTGCGCGTCGGACTTGTTGTCCTTCGCAATGACAACCTTCGTGCCGTTCTTCGTGCCCGCACCATCCACGGTGAGAGCGAGACCGGGCTGGGACACCGGCATCAGCCACGCAAAGCCATCGCCCCGCGGCTGGATGATCCACTTCTGGGTTGCTGCGCCACTTGGCTTATTGATCGAGACAACGTCGCCCTCCTTCGACTTGCCGACGACTTCCAGAACAAAGTCAGGCGCACTGACGGGCACGATTTGGTAGGCACCCCAGTCGTCGGCGAAGGCGGCGGTGGTGAAGAGGAAAACGATGAGGGTGAAAAGACGCATCATGCAGCATGGAGAACGCAGAATCAGCCCGGATTCGACGACAAATCTCCAAATGGGTGGCGGGCCACCGCAATGGGCACTCCCTCAAGTGGATGGTCTCAAGGTCAATAGCTGCCTCTGCCTGCTTCTAGTCTACCTCGTCCTGGTTTGCAGGCGGCGGAAGTCGTTCACTCTCCGCAGTGTAGATTCGCCGAGGTGTGCGGCTAGATCGCACGACTGACTACAAGCACGACATCCATGGCACCTTCCAGGTGCGGCGGTTTGACCCTGGAGTGGAGAGCTCCTCGACCCTCGGCTACGAATCGGTCGAATGGATCCAAGGAGCGGAAGAACGACGCTACGATGAAGGGGATACAAAAGGCGTGACATCGGTAGGTTTCTCGATGTGAAGAAAGCGACGGTGTTCTGCGCGTGAAAACCAGACGACGACACGTAGTTCCAGCGATGAAAAGCATACTCGTCCTCCTCGCTCTCACCTCTCTACTCTGCGCTCAAAACTTTCAGCGCTTCGTCGCCATCGACAATGTTTGCGCCTGGCCGAATCTGACACTGATGCCCGACGGAAGCATCAACACGACCATCTTTGGGCAGCCGAGCCACGGGCAGATGGCAGGAGCGGCCGAGTGCTGGAATAGCAAGGATGGTCAGTTTTGGGAGAAGCGCGGCATCCCTGCTCCGAACGATCCACACACGAACCGCATGAATGTGGCTGCAGGTTTGGCGAAGAATGGCGACTTGTTGGTGCTGTGCTCGGGCTGGAACGATGTGAAGCAATCGCAGCGTCCGAAGCAGCCAGCCTTCCGCGATGACATCCTGAGCACGTGGGTTTGTCGCAGCGGCGACGGAGGACGGACATGGGCGCAAATCAAAGAATTCCCCGCTCCCGACGCTGGCTGGAGCCACTACATCCCATTCGGCGACATCAAGATTGGCGACGATGGCTCGTTGCATGTTTCGTGCTACGGCGGCGAGTTCACCGATCCCACCAAAAGCACCAAGACCAAGGGTTATCGCTCCTGGCATTTCCGCAGCGATGATGATGGCAAGACGTGGCAACGCGTCAGCGTCATCGGACCGACGAGCAACGAGACAACCCTTCTGCACCTCGGTGGTAAACACTGGCTCGCGGCCGCGCGTGAGACGGCCATGGATTTGTTCGCTTCAGACGACGACGGAGTTACCTGGAGTGCACCGAATCGTGTGACCCAAAAGAATGAGATCAACGGTCACCTTGCCAGACTCAAGGATGGTCGCCTCATCCTCGCGTATGGCAGTCGCATCAAGACGGGCGATCAACTCGGCGTGCTTGCGAAGTTCAGCAGCGACGAGGGTAAAACTTGGGGCGAACCCATTCGCATCGCTTACACGAAGACTGGCGACTGCGGTTACCCTAGCACCGTGCAGCGCGCCGATGGCAAGCTCGTCACCGCCTGGTATTCTGGCAGTTCCGAGTATCATGCTCGCTATCACATGGGCGTGGCCATCTGGGACGCACCGCAGCCATGAGCGAGGCCGGTTCGTGATGGACGTCCGTGCTGCATCGGGAAAGCGCGTCACTTGGAGTCAGTCACAGACACTTCCGACTCCGGCACGAGTTGGATCGCCACGTCCGTGCCTTTGAGATACTTGTCGAAAAAGTTCTGGGTCAGCTGAATCACGGATGGCCTGCCAAAGGCGGGTCCACCATGGCCAGAGCCGGGCAGGGTTTGGAGCCAGACGGGCACGCCCTGGGCTTTCAGCGCTGCTTCTAGCTGCACACTTTGCGCATAAGGCACAAGCGTGTCATGCGTGCCGTGCAGGATGAGGAAGGGTGGGTTGTCTTGGCTAACGTAGTGCACGGGGCTCACGGCATCGGCTTTGGGTTTGTCGTCGAGCTTGGTGCCGATGAGCGATGAGTATGGGTCCTTGGGCGTGTTAAACTCGAAGATGTTCTTCACGTTCTTGTCCTCCGCCGCCTGTTTCACCACGGTGCTGAAATCGGCGGGACCGAAGATGTCGCACACGGCCTGCACCTTGTCGGACTGCTCCTCATGACCGCCAATGGGCGCGAAGACCTTCTTCCCACCCGAGGTGCCGACAAGCGCGGAGAGATGTCCGCCCGCGGAACCACCGACGACACCCACATGCTCGGTGTCGAAGTTGTATTGCTTTGCATGTGCGCGCAGCCAACGGATCGCGGCCTGGCAGTCCTGGATCTGTGCGGGGAACTTCGCCTTCTGGCTGAAGCGATACTCCACACTCGCCACCGCGTAGCCCTTCAGCACCATACCTGCGACCGGACACGGGAACTTGCTGCCACCGATCCAGCCGCCGCCGTGAATATGCACGATGAGCGGCAACGGTTTGTCACTTGGTGCCTCAGGCACGTAGATGTCGAGCTTCTGCGCCTCATCGCCACCTTCGATGTAAGCGATGTCTTTCTCCATCTTGATGCCCGCAGGCAATTCGAAGGACCTCGGTGCTGGCTTCGCAGGTTCGGCGAAAGCAACGGCGGTGAAGAGAGCGATGAGAAGGATAAGAGGCTTCATGGTGAATCCTTGATTGAGGTTGGCGTGAGAAGACGAGTAGATCATGAACAACTCAGATCTGATCGCCAATCGAAGCTACTTCGCAGGCGGAGTCCAAAGCGTGGCCTCAATGCAGCGGTCGGAGCCTTGCGGGCCATTGAAGTAGTAAACGGTGAGCGCGCGACCATCAGGCCGAATGAGCGTGCGTGGATAGCCCAGATCGCCATCGAAGCCGTCATCGCGGAGGATGATCTCGGGCGTCCACGTCTTGCCTTCGTCGCTGCTAAGGCGTGCGCGGATGCCAAAGGGCTTTTTGCGATAACCGTAGGTCACGCAGAGGCGACCATCGGGCAGCAACACAGTCGCCGGAGGATTGCCACCGATGTTGCCGGTCACATCGCTAATCTTTGACCAAGTCTTCCCAATGTCATCGCTGCGCCAGAGTTCGATGGTGTAGTCTGGCTTGCCTTTGCGAAGCGTGGTAAGCAGCGCCCCGCCTGCCGATCGCACGCTGCTGGGCATGATGGCGAAACCACCCTTCGGCGGCTCCTCGCCGATGAAGCCCTGCAACTTCCACGTCAGCCCGCCATCGGTGGTGCGCGCACAAAAGACTCGGCCTTCTTTATTGTCCGACTTCTTGCCGCAACTGCCAAACATGAGGCAATCACGTGGCCCGAGCGGGATCAAGTCGGTGCGCGTGGAGATGCCGTCCACACCCTCGACATCGAACTTGAACGGTCCCCGCCAGGTCTTGCAGCGATCATGCGTCGTGTAGAACCACGACGGGCCGAGGTGCAGCCCCTTGAAGCGAAACATCATTACGAAATCCGGAGCAGTGAAGTCGAGTGGTTCGTTCAATGGAACTGCCTCGGGCTCGTTCTTCCGATCGGAGTAAGGCTGATTCGCCTCGACCTTCCACGTCTTGCCGCCGTCGAGACTTCGAGCCTGCACACGATGGCTCGGCTTTGTTCGGTCGATGCGATGATCGGTGGTCGTCTCCTTGTAGTAAGTCGCCGTGAACCCCACGACGAGCTCATCACCCCACTGCCATAGCCCCTGATTCGCTGGCCAACCACCGTAGCGTCCGGGTTCCTTGTAAACGGTGAGGTTCGCAGCCGAAGCTGGTCTCAACGTCGATACAGTAGCCCACTTGGCATTCGTATCGCCCGTGTCGAGCTTCGGAGCTTGTTGGGCGAATACGACGGAGTTGATCGAGAGAATGAGTGTGAGGCGAGGCAATATGCGCATGTGCCGAAGGAGAACTGAGGGGATGCCGCATTATTGCAGCCTACTTGGCAATCATTCACCGATCACATGCTTTACCCGCTGCATCGATTTGCCAAAGCACTCGTGCACGTAGGCCATCGCCTTCTTCACCTTCGCTTGTGCGCCGGCGTAGTCGGCATCGATGGCGAAGAGGGTGTCGGACCACAGATCAATCGAGGTGGTGTCGAACTCCAGCAGCCACTCGGGAAGGCCGATGTCCTTGAACATCCAGCACTTCGGCGAATGGAACTCGGAAAACGTGTGGATGATCGGCGTGCCGTTCGCGAGCGCGATGATCGGTGAGTGAGGTTCATGACACACGATCGTGTGCGCACGGGCGAAGACAGACGCGGCTTCGTCAGCGCACCAGAACTCATCGAGATTCACCACGTGCTTTTGAATCTCCGCCGGCAGTGGGTCGTAGATGAAGCGTTTGTTGTGCTCCATCTCCTTCTTCACTTCAGGCGCGATGAGCACCTTGTGTCCTGTCTTCTTCACCCACCGCGTGATCAGCTCGCGATACTTCGCCGCACGACGCTCGTCATCGGCGATCATCTCCGGCGTGGGATGCAGCGGGTTCAGCTTTTGCGGGCGCTTGTCGTCCACACCGGGATGCGACGGTGTATGCGTGCGCAGTTGGATGGTGATGAACTTTTTCTCCTCGAGCCCTAGCTTCTTCATCGTCGCGAGCCCGCGTTCATCGTCGCGCACGTCAATGCCGAGGCACCCATCGGGCCCAAACTCCAGCACTGGTGTCTTCACGCCTGCATTCTTGAGGATGCTTAGCGTCTTCGTCTCGCGCGTGTAGATGAAGGCCGCGTTGTTCAGGAAGGCTTTGCGCTCCTCCGCGCCCTTGCCCTCGACCATGTCCGGGAAATACGACTGACCGAACAAGCCATACGGTTTGCCGACCGTCTGACAGAACTGCATGAAGCTGGTGTCCTGTCCCATGCCTGAGTTGCGAATGAAAAGGTCCGAGCCGCGAATGGCTTCGCGCAGCCTCTCATCGCGCTCCTTCTTGCCTGTGAGACTCCCTTGCAGAATCTCCACCTTCGGAAAACGCGTCCGCAACATCGCTGTTACGCGCTCGTCGAGATTCATCGCCCAAAGGATCACCTTCACCTCCGGCAAATGCTCCTCGAGCACTCGGAGCGTGCCCGGCGTGTGCCCGATGTCTCCGATGTTATGCGTCGCCCACGCGGATTGCAGCACGATGGTCTTGGGCTTGCCATTGGCAAATGCACGTGAAGAAAGGCCGCTGGCTGCGAGCGCAGCAGTGGATTGATGAAGAAAGGATCGACGGTTCATGATGGATTCAAGATTGTAGAGAAGCGATGCTTGCACGCGAGGAGGTCACTGTTGTAACGAGGAAAGGCTAAATAGTCGTGCGCTTTTGAGTTCGATGAGCACGCGTATCGGACGATCGATCGGTAGCGACGCGTGGTTCTTCCACGTTGGAGTCCAGCGCAGATCATCCGCGTGCAAAGCAGTGCATTCCTGGATGGAGAAGCCAGCAATCTCCCGTCCATCGGCCTCGCGCAGTGCGACGCGCGCTTCACCGCCGCTCGCATCGGCATTGATGACCAGCCGTGGCGCAACGAGTCGCAAAGGCTTCGTCTCAACCCTTCCGGTCTCCTCGCCTGCATCAAGCGAAACGAAGCCGTGCCGTCGCCACTCCGCCCGGCCAATGGCGATTCGCTTCGGAGGCATCGGCGCACCGTGCGATGTGGAGAGGCCGGTGTAATAGACCCACGTCTCGTCACGCACATGCACCATCGTGCTGCCCACGCTGAAGATCGATCCTGCGTCGAAACTTCCCGGCGCGCCACGCGCGATGATCGGCTCGCGTTTCTCTGTCCGCTGCCAATGGCGACCGTCGGCGCTGGTGATGAGCTGCACGTCAAGCGTGCCATCGGTGGCGCTTTGTCCTGGGCTCAGTTGAGATGCAGGACGATCCGCAGCGGTTACACGGAAGATCGTCGGGAAGCTGAGGAACCCCGCAGCGTGCGGGAAGACAGACATGTTGTTCACCTCGGTGCGCTGCCCGGGCTCGGTTGCCCATGTGTCATCCTGTTCATCCGGCGCGAAGACCACTTCAGGCTTGCTCCATTTGACGAAATCCCGGCTGCGCGAGAGCGCCACGACACGACGTGGATAGCCGCGGATCATGGCCTGCTTCGGACGCAGAAACGCGAGGTAATCGCCGCTCGTCGGATCGCGTGTAAGCGTGATGTTGTCAGATGAATTCACGATCGGCTCCTTCGGTCCCGACCAATGCAAACCATCAGCCGAAGTCGCCGAGTAGTAAGCGCCACGCAACGAGCCGAGCATCTTGTAGCGCCGCGCAGGATCGGGATCGAGCGCATCCACGAGCACGCTTGGGCTGTGGAAGTCGTAGATGATGTTGTTCTCCTTCGAGCCTTGAAACTCGTGCAAGCCAAGCGTCGGACGTTCCCACTCCAGGCCATCCTTCGATGTCGCATAGAGCACGAAGTTGCCTTTGCCACTGCGGAAGCCTTCGACCTTCGCCTTCTTGCCGTCTGGCAGATCGGGATGGCCCGCATACCACATGCGCAGCAGCCCGGTCGCCTCGTCGTAATGCACCGAACCGTGCAGATACACGCGACTGCCTTCCTGCGGCACGTCGCCTTCGAGCACCGCCTGCGAACGCGTGCGAGCCGGATGCACTGTGCGCTTCACGCCCGAACTCGACGCCACTCCACTGTCATCTGCGAAAAGCAACGGCAGATCGCGCAACACAATCGCAGGCGACTCACCGCGAAGCATCCCGACGCTTACCAACATGATACTGAAAAGCACCAGCGTGGACTGGAAGGTGATGCGGTGTGAAAAGTTTCGGTTCACTGGAGCGGGAAGAAAAGTCGCAAAAAAGCTATCGGCTATCCGGACGAACCACATTGTTCGCGAGCGAACTCTTCACGCCGTGATAAGCGATCTCCGTCGTTGTCACGTTGTCGTGGACGACATTCCCTTCCGTGCCAGCGGCGATGGTAAGCGAACCATGCGCGTGCGAATTGCCCGACCAGATCCATCCGCTCGCCTGCAACTCGTAGTCGCCTGCCTTTCGCAACTGATTGCCACGCACCATTATGTTGCGCGACATTATCTTCACCGACGATTCGGAGATCACATCGCCCTCGCAAATGTTGTCGGCGAACACCACATCCTGAATCTTCGTCTTTCCGGGTGATCGACGGTCAAGGAAGAGCACGTCGCCATCGAAGACATTGCCCGTCATCGTGATCGCCTCATAGGTGCAGCCGAGTGACTCCGGGCGCGTGGTGAACTTCACCGTGCCCTTCTGCTTCGTCGTCTGGTCGCGGAACACGTTTCCCGTCACCACCACATGCGAGATGGTCGTGACAAGCGGCTGCGGCTCGGTGCGGAAGAACAGGCATGCATTGGCCTCCGCCGGATGGATCGTCGCCACGGGCTCGACGTGATTGCCGCTCACCCGGATGTGGTTGGAGCCTTCCGTGATGTTGATGCCGGTCCTGGTGAAATACACTTCGTTGTCGCGAATCTGCACGTTGCGACTGCCAAAGATCACCTGCGGACCATCGACGACATTGGTCATGTAGTTGTCGGCGATCAGGCCCCCGTTGCACTCCGCGAGTTCGACTGCCTTGTTGCCGCAGGTGTCGATGAAGTTGTGGCACACCTGCCAGTTCTTGAACTGCGCGGCGAGCCGATCGGCATCTTGGTAAGACTTGCCCCGGAGGCCTTTCTTGCTCGCAGCAGCCGCTTCTTCCGGACTGATCACAGTCTTCGCTTCATACATCGCCGACCCTGGTTTGGTGCAGCCCGCGGCTTGTTTCGCATCATAAATCCAGCAGTGCTGAATCGTGACGTTGTCGCACGAGAGCAGCATCGACTCCGGTTCATCGAGCCGCGCGTTGAGACCCATGATCGATCCTCCACCGATGGCCTTGTCGTGACCCGTGTAGCGCAGGTGCTCGATCACCACGTTGCTCGCTGGGACCTTGCTCGTGCCAATACGGATTGGGAAGTAGCGCAGCGGATTCGGTGGTGTCTTCGGATCGAGGTAAAGGTGCGTCGCGAATCCCTGGCCGCGCAGCGTGATGCCGCTCTTGATCACCACCGTCTCGTCGCCCGCCTTTCGCGACAGCTTGAAATCCCCTGCACCCAGCACCACCACGCCGCCGCCTCTTGCCGCTTGCTCATCAATCGCTTCCTGTAGAATCGAGTCAGCAAATACATCGGGTCCAGGAGCTGCGACAAAGCGCTCACCTCCTTTCGATGGCGTCTGGGCGCGAGCAACGGCGAAGAGCAACCCAAGCGCGATCAAAAGCAAGGCTCGGACTGAGTGAGACAAAGAAGAATGAAGCTGATGACGCCGGTTCATGAAGTTTGATGGGCCGCAAAGACTCGCTGAGAACGCAGAAGGGCATGAAGCCTTTCTTTTGGAATCCATGCGTTTCGTGACAGCTAAAACACTCGATCCCGCTTTGCCTTCCAATGGGCGGCGAGATGGTAGATGAGGCCGCAACTCGCATTGTGCGTGTAATCGAAACTGCGGAACATCTCAGCGAGCTCTTGGCGTTGCGTCTCCGAGATCAAACCGGGCTCCACCATCAGCAAAATCAACGCAGACTCGCCAGCCTCACGCGTGAGGCTCCAGATCTCGCGGAACGGCCCCCACTGCGGATTTGCGTAGCCCTTCTGGTCTTTCCATTCCTTTACCTTGCGCCAGTCAGGGCCGAGCATTGCCATCTGTTCGGGTGTCTTCTTCGCGAGCTGCTGCCGCACGTTGGCGAATCGCTTCGCCGCCAGGTCGCGCACCTTGATCATGCACGCATGAATCTTCGTCTTCAGCTCAGTGTCCGGCTCCAGTTCATGCAGAAGCTCCAGCGAACATTGCATCTGGAGCAGCGCGTAGGCGGGCTTGTTGGGACCGGGTTCGGCGGACTGTGCAATCGCGTCCGCTGCATACCTGCGCCACTGCGCACGATACCGTTCGTCCTTCGTCACGTCCCATGCGGCAGCGTAGATCATCGGCAAGCGCGCCGCCTCGTGTGGCTGCACATTCCACATTCGACAGATGCCCAGCGGACAGCGCGTGCCATCGGCGCGGCAAAAGTCGAAATCGTTCACCGGCGTGACACAAGCGATCATGCGCTCGGCCACATCCGCGAGCAGCGTGCGGATCTGCTGCTTCGTAGCGTCATCGGCGAGTGCACTGTGATGGTAGAGCCACAAGCCATGCACGAAGTGCGTAACCTGATCGCGCGAGGAGTTGATGAAAACGCCGGTCGCGTCCTCGGGACACACATTGCGCGCTACGAAGCCGCGCACGCCATGCACCGTGGCGCATAGCTTCAAGCCTCTGAACACGTTCGCGGCTTTCTCACGCAAAGCTTCGTCACGAGTCACTTCAAATCGATCACACAACACGCTCAGCATCGCGCCGCCGAGAATCGCGCCGTCCTCCATGCCTGTGCTGTAGCCGCAGGGATTCGGATACTGCCGCTTCGCCTCGTCTGCCGTCGGCAGATGCGACTGCTCTTGGCCCTTCTCGTAGCTGCTGAGGTAATCGCCAAAGGTCTGCACCTTTGGCAGGTAAAAGCGCGACCACACCACATCCCACGCTTGCTCGATGTTTTGCGCAGGCGCGAGCGCGGCGCAAATGAGCAGCAGGGAGGTGATGGAGAGAGTCTTCATGGAATGAAAGGCCGCAAAAGAGTGCAGAGAACGCAAAGAGAGATGACTCTATTGTTTGTGCCCTTTGCGTTCCCCTACGGCTAGAAACCAAGCTAAGCCAGCTTGTAGCAATCTGCCCACTCCGCGCGTGGAGAGGGGCCAGCGAGACGTGCGTTGGCCTGCTCGTTGCCGATGAAGCGCTTCGTCATCGGGTCGAACTGAAGATCGACGTTCAGATACTCGGCGATGGTGCCAAGGTTCAGGACCTGTGTCAGCACGCCCGAGACGCTGAAGCGCGATTCGGTGGTGCCGTTGCCCATGCAGGCCTGGACGAAGCTTTCCTGGTGGCTGTATTTCGGCGGATGTAGCGACAACGCATCGCCCAACTCTACCATCTTTGCCCGAGGGTAAACCAGCGAGTGGCGCTCATGGGAACCGCGTTGGACCACATAGTCGCCTTGCTTGCGATGCAGCAACGATCCAGCGTTGCCGAGGTTTGGCATCAGGACTTTGCCATCCTTGCCTGGGTCTCCGTATTTCTCCGCGAGGTCGAATTTGATGTCGCCACCGGCTTTCCAGTGCAACTCAACGACGGGCATTTTCTCGCCGCGGGCCGGGAACTCGAAACGAATGTCGGAACTCAGCGGATAGCTGATCTGATTATAGTCGGCCAGCGCCAGCGGCGTGATGTGCGTGGGCAGGCCGAGCTTCAGATGATCGTGCGCGAAGTCGATGATGTGCGCGCCCCAATCGCCAAACATGCCGCCGCCGTAGAGGTGGAAGCCGCGCCAGTTGAAGGGGTGATACATCTTGCTGAAGGGCTTTACCTCCTGCGGGCCGCACCAGAGATCCCAGTTCAGCGATTCGGGCTTCGGCTCCTCCGCTGGATAGCCCTTCACAAGCGCACGCTCCTCCGCGTTCATGAACCACAGCGAAGGCGACTTCCATGCGTCGATCTTCACGATGTCATCGACGATGCCTGCGGCGAGCATTTGCTTGAACTGCTCCGCGCCGGCCGAGGTGTGGCCTTGGTTGCCCATCTGCGTGACCACCTTGAACTTCTTTTCGGCACGCATGAGGATCTCTGCTTCTTCAAACGTGTGCGTGAGCGGCTTTTCCACATACACATGCTTGCCGAGCGCCATCGCACTGATCGCGGCAACGAAGTGCGTGTGATCCGGCGTCACCACGCTCACGGCGTCGATGTCCTTGCCCATCTTGTCGAGCATCTCGCGGAAGTCGCTGAAGCGCTTCACATCCGGGAAGGCTTTGAGGTTCTTTTCGATGCCCTTCGCCATCGCAAAATCCACATCCGCAAAGGCCACTGGCAACGCATTGCCTGCCGCCGTCAGTCCCGGAATGACACTGCCCGCACGTCCGCCCACACCGATACAGCCGAGATTGATGCGGCGGCTTGGCGGCTGCTTCGGATTGTCCGCCGCGCGTGCGCTGGTGAGGTAGGCGGGAAGGAAACTGAAGCCGAGGCCTGCGGCGACGGATTGTTTGACGAAACGACGACGAGAGGAAGCTGGAGTTTGAGGTGTTTTCATGGTTCAAGAAAATGAGGGAGATCACGAGCCCAGGTGACTCAGAAATAAACGCCAAGAGGGAATCCTTTTGGCGGACTTTTATACGAGGCCCCTGTCAACATAAGCCACCGGCTTCTTCACCTCACCTCATCAACAAAAATGTCTTCAATGGACACTTTGAACAGCCGAGCCAGTTTGAAAGCCAGAGGAAGGCTTGGGTCATACCTGCCGGTCTCAATCGCGTTCACTGTTTGCCGCGACACTTCGAGCTTTTCCGCCATGTCTGACTGCGACCACCCCCTAGCGGAGCGCATCTCTTTCAAGTGATTCTTCATCGATACCTCCTAAACGATAGCATTGATCCAACTCCATAGTAGGCCCACATCAGAGTGAAAGCCCATTCCGCCCGAAATTCAGGAGCGCCCATGTCACGCACGAACAGGTAGCTGAAGCAGGTGAACCCCGTGGCGATCGCTGAAAACGCCATGGCTTCCGTGATAATCTTGCGCCACATCTCATCCATTTCCGATACAGCCCGTATGATCGTTGCGGCAACGAAAAGCAGCGGTAGCACCGGCAGGAGAACCAACCCATATTTGTAAGGTGAATCACCTTCATAGAGGAAGTTTAGCATAAGAAGCCCAAGCGCATATCCGGCTAGACCAAGTGCCATTCGAGACAGGTATTTTGTTTTCGTTTTCATGTCGGTGATGTATGTAAAGTATCCTTTCCAGATGTAAAGCAAACTTTACATGGCTTTGGCGTTTTTTTGACGTCATTTGCAGTCAGCGAGTTTGATGTGAACTCGGCAACAGCTGGCGACGCGAAGTAAAGAGGGGGCTGCACAGACTAGACCTTCTGCGGCGTTTTTGAATCATGCGCTCCGCCATAATTCACTCTCATCCACGAGCCATTTGGATCTCCAGCGTGTTCAGCAGCCTTGCCATGATGGCTGCGTGCCCCGCCGAGCCTCCACGCATGCTTTTTCTCGAAGATGCCGGTCACGATGCCACCGCTCCGAGCGGCACAAGTTCCGGTTATGCCATCCTGCGACGCGAGGACGGCACGTTTTGCTTCTACAATCCCTACGCACCCAGCGCGGAGCCGCTGAGCTTGCCGGATGCAAAAGGCGTGAAGCACACGCTTCGGCCTGCCTTGCCCGATTTCATCGCCCAATCGAAACCACTTATCGAAAGCGGCATCCTCAACAACGCGCAGACGCTCCTCGCCGCCGATGGCACGGTGCGCAGCGTCGTGGTGAAGTCGGAAAAGCTCAGCAAAGAGGACGCGGCTCGCATCGGACTGCCGCTGTATTTGGATGTGTGGTTTCGCCAGGGCAATGCCACGGCAGTGTCGGAACCAATGCGCACGTGGCGCGGCTACAATGGCTCGCAGATGGAGTATCAACGCCTCGCGAGTGGTCGCCTGCTTGTGCCGCATGGCAGCTATCTTCCTTTTGCCAAGGCCGTGCCGCCGACGGGTCGCCATGAGACTGTGATCGAATACTCCGACGACGGCGGCGCGAGCTGGCAGCTCAGTGCTTCAAAGCTCACCTCGCCCTGCTACGAAGGCTTCAATGGCGCGAACGAAGGCGCTTGCGAGCCCTGCTTCGAAGAACGGCGCGATGGCTCCATCTGGATGCTCATGCGCACGCAGGCTGGCTGTCTTTACGAGTCCATTTCCAAAGACAACGGCACCACTTGGTCCCAAGCCGCTCCAACACGCTTCCGCACCTCGACCGGTCCGGCCAATCTGCTCCGTCACCGCGATGGACGGCTCGTTTTGACCTGGAACAACTGCGAACTGCCGCCCAAGCACGAAGGCGTGGGCGTGTATGGCGGGCGCGATGCGCTGCACATTGCCATCTCGAATGATGATGGCCGCACTTGGCAGGGCTTTCGCGAGATCTACCTCGATCATCGCCGCAACGACAACCCCGCCGCCTCTGGCGATCGCGGCACGGCCTATCCGCTCGCGGCTTTCACCGAAGACGGCCAGATCGTCGTCCTCGCTGGTCAGGGCAAAGGCGGGCGCAATCCGATCCTCGTCGATCCCGACTGGATCACGGCCACCAGCGCCGAGTCCGACTTCAGCGATGGCCTCGCGCAATGGACCACCTATCAGCATATCGGTCCCGCAAAGCGTTGGTGGCGTGCGCGTCGCGTTGGCTGCGAACTCATCGAAACGCCCGGTGAAAAAGGCACGCGCAGCCTCCACGTGCGGCATGTCCCCAGCGCCGATGCTCCCAGCGAGCCCGACACTGCCATGTGGAACTTTCCCAACGGCTGGCGCGGCGAACTTACCGCCCGCATCCGACTTCCCGCAGGGTCGCAAGGCGCGATCTTTTCCCTCAATGATCGCTTCTTCGATCCCTCGAACACCCTCGCCGAAGGCACCGCCGTGTTTCATGCGCGCGTGTCCACTGACAACGCCAAGCCGGACGAGTGGCACACGCTTTCACTGCGTTGGGATCTCGCGCGCGGCGAGTGTGAACAACGTCTTGATGACAAACTCATCTCAACCCTCCCATTGCAATCACGAACGCTCAATGGCGTCAGCTACCTTCGCATCCGCTCTGCCGCCGCCAGGCCTGATCCGCACGGCATCATCATCCGACGTGTGAAGACTCAGATCCACGACCCCATCGCTCCAGCTGTCACTCGTGAAGACATCGACGCGTGGCAGAGCGAGTATGTGAAGACCATCGTGCCGCAGTGGTGACCGATAGCGGCACGAACGCTGCATCGCCTTTTGTGACGCCGCAGCTCTCGACCACAAATCTACGACCTCGCTCTCTTTGCGATTTTGATCGTGCTTGCCAGCTTCCGCAGATGCTCCATCAGCGCTTTCACGGCTTTGCTTTGGAAGCGATACGAGTTCCACATCATCGCGATGGTGCGCTGGGGCTTTTCGCCGGTGAAGGAGCGATAGACGCGGTGCTCGCTGGCGTCGATTTTTCGTGCCATGGCGGGCACGATGGACACGCCATGACCTAGCGAGACGAGTTCCTGCACGGTGGCGAGCTGGCTGGTGCGTTCGACGGTGACGGGCTGCACTGCTTTGCGACGGCAAAAGCTCGCGATGTTGTCGGTGAGGCAATGCGCCTCATTGAGCATGACGAAGGGAAAATGCTCCACCGCGTCGATGGCGACGGTTTTGGATGCAGCGAGCGGATGGCCGACGGGCACGACGAGGAGCAATTCTTCATCAAAGAGCGGCTCGACCTCCAAATTCTTCGCCAGCAACGGCAACGCGAGGATCGCGAGGTCGATCTCGCCGTGGCTGCATCGCTTGATGAGGTTCTCGGTCGTGTCCTCCTGCACGATCACGGCGATATCGGCATGCTTTTTCGCAAAGCTGCTCAGCAGGCCCGGCAGAAAGTAGGGCGCGATGGTCGGGATGGTGCCGAGGCGAATGCGTCCGCGGCGTCCGGCCTCGGAGAGTTCGGAAAAGGTGTCCTCCATGAGCTGGAGAATGTGTTTCGCGCGTTCGAGCAGCAGCTCGCCGAGGTCGGTGAGCACCACTTCGCGTGGTTTGCGCTCAAAGAGCGGCTGACCGAGCTGGTCCTCGAGTTTTTGGATCGCCCGGCTCAGCGCGGATTGCGAGAGATGCAGCTCCTCGGCGGCACGCGTGAAGTTTTTCGTGCGGGCCAGAGCCGTGAATTGTTCGAGAAGCTGGAGGTTCAGGTCGCTGCGCATGGCTGAACGTAGCGATGCGCGCCGTGCATCGCAAGCATTCAGACAATGCATTGGATGCATCGCCGGATTTCGCGGAAGACCTTGTCCATGCAGCCATCCACCACGGGCGGCTGATGCAACCACCAAATCCAACCACATCATGAAACCATCCTCAATCCAGGCCTTGCTTGCCGCGCTGATGCTGACGCCGGTGGTGTCCGCCTCCGCGCAGGAAAAGCAAGCTGCCGCCAAACCCGACCCCGCCATGCAAGACCTCAGCAAATGCCCGGTGATGGGCGCTCCCGCCCCCGCCAGCCGTCACACCGCTGCCAGCGCCATGTCGAATCGCGACTGGTGGCCGAACCAGCTCAATCTGAGCATCCTTCACCAAAACTCGCCGAAGGGAAATCCGATGGGCGAGAGCTTCAACTACGTCGAGGAATTCAAAAAGCTCGACTACGCCGCTTTGAAGAAAGACCTCACCGCACTGATGACAGACTCGCAGGACTGGTGGCCCGCGGATTGGGGGCACTACGGCCCCTTCATGATCCGCATGGCCTGGCACAGCGCGGGAACGTATCGCGTCACCGATGGACGCGGTGGCGCTGGCTATGGCACGCAGCGTTTCGCGCCGCTGAATAGCTGGCCGGACAATGGCAACCTGGACAAGGCGCGTCGCCTGCTGTGGCCGATCAAGCAGAAGTATGGCAACAAGATCTCGTGGGCCGATTTGATGATCCTCGCGGGCAATGTCGCGCTGGAGTCGATGGGCTTCAAAACGCTCGGCTTTGCCGGTGGTCGCGCCGATGTGTGGGAGCCGCAGGAGGACATCTTTTGGGGACCCGAGAGCGAATGGCTCGGTGACAAACGCTACAAAGATGAGCGTGCTTTGGATAAACCGCTCGCCGCCGTGCAGATGGGCCTCATCTATGTGAATCCCGAAGGTCCAAACGGCAATCCTGACCCGCTCGCCGCCGCGAAGGACATTCGCGAGACCTTTGGCCGCATGGCGATGAACGATGAAGAAACCGTCGCGCTCATCGCCGGTGGTCACACGTTTGGCAAGGGTCACGGCGCAGGCGATCCGAAGAACGTCGGCCCTGATCCCGAGGCGGCTCCGCTGGAAGAGCAGGGCTTCGGTTGGAAAAACAAATTCGGCACCGGCAAGGGTGGCGACACCATCACCAGCGGTCTCGAAGGTGCCTGGACGAGCGTGCCCACGCGCTGGTCGCACATGTATCTGACCAATCTCTACGCCTACGAATGGGAGCTGACCAAAACACCTGCCGGCGCGCAGATCTGGCAACCCAAAGGCGGCGCAGGCAAAGGCACCGTGCCGGATGCGCACGACAAATTGAAGACGCACACGCCGATCATGTTCACCACCGATCTCGCGCTGCGCATGGACCCGGCGTATGGCAAGATCACGAAGCGCTTCCTCGAAAATCCGAAGGAATTCGAGCTGGCCTTTGCCAAAGCGTGGTTCAAACTCACCCATCGCGACATGGGACCGCTCGCCCGCTATCACGGCCCCGAAACCCCGAAGGAAACATTCGTCTGGCAGGACCCTGTGCCCGCGATCGATCACGAACTCATCAACGAGCAGGACATTGCGAAGCTGAAGGCACAAATCCTCGACTCCGGCCTCAGCACCTCCGAACTCGTCGCCACCGCCTGGGCCTCCGCGTCCACCTTCCGCGGCAGTGACAAACGCGGTGGAGCCAACGGAGCCCGCATCCGCCTCGCGCCGATGAAGGACTGGGAGGTCAACAACCCCGCGCAACTCGCCAAAGTGCTCGCCGCGCTGGAGAAAATCCAAAGTGGCTTCGGCAAGAAGGTCTCGCTCGCCGATCTCATCGTGCTCGCTGGCAATGCCGCCATCGAAGCCGCCGCGAAGAAGGCCGGACACGACGTGAAAGTGCCCTTCACGCCCGGCCGCACCGATGCCACGCAGGAGATGACCGATGTCGAGTCCATCGCCTACTTGGAACCAAAGCACGATGGGTTCCGCAACTACCTCGGCCACGAGCTTGATCGCCCCGCGCCTGAGAACCTCATTGATCGTGCTCAACTTCTCACGCTCACCGCGCCGGAAATGACCGTGCTCATCGGCGGCCTGCGCGTGCTCGGCACCAATACCGGTCATCCCGATCTTGGCGTGCTCACCAAGAACCGCGGTGCCCTCACGAACGACTTCTTCGTGAATCTCCTCAGCATGGACACCGAGTGGAAGGTCTCGCCGCGCTGCGAGCACTTCTACGAAGGCACCGACCGCAAGACCGGCCAGATGAAATGGATGGCCACGAGCGTCGATCTTGTCTTCGGCTCGAACTCGCAACTCCGCGCCATCGCCGAGGTCTATGCTACCGATGACAACAAGACTAAGTTCGTCACCGACTTCATCGCCGCCTGGACCAAGGTCATGAATTTGGACCGCTTCGACATCCGAAGCTGATCCGAAACCCACCCCCCCCCCGCAAAACCTCGTCCCGGCGAAAGCCGGGGCGGGGTTTTGTTTTTTTGGACCCCGTATTGAATCTGTGCTTTCGCTAGGCAGAAAAAGAGTCACTGCCTCGACGGCGTAGAGAGTTTGATTCCATGAAGAGCCATCTCAAACGACAGCGTGGACCTTTTGACGATGGATGAAAATTGCGCGGCATGGAGGTGCTGGCGGAGACTTCCCGCAGCTTCAAGACCTCAGCATTGTGCCTTGGCGTGCAGGGCAAGGATACGGAGGAGATGCTCGTCTATGCGCGATATGTCGAGAAACTCCCCCCGCTATCATCTCGCGTCCGCCGGACTCGGGCCGCACCGAAGACGATATGCGACAGTATTGGCGTGAGCTGGCAAAGGTCGCGACACGTCCCGTCATCTTCCAAACCACCGGCGGCACAGCCTACAAAGGTCCCGTGCCATCGGTGAAGCTCATGATCGAGTTAGCGAAGCAGTATCCGCACTTTGGCTAGATCAAAGAAGAAGCCGCTCCGATCATCGCACGCGTGAGCTATGTGCAGCGAAGCCATTGATTCGTCGTGTATTCAGCGCGCGGCGCACATGGCTGGCTCTACGAGTCGCACCTCGGCACGGAGGGGCCCATCACCGAGCCTGCCGTCTATGCCGACGTTCTCACGCGTGTCTGGGATCTCATGCAAAGTGACAAAGATCCCGACACTGTGCGCGACATCCACGCTAAGCTGATGTTCCTCTGCAATCTAGGTCAGCATCTTCCCGGCGGCCACCTGCGCGGCTTCCAGCTTCATCTGTGGAGGAAGCGAGGTGTCTTCAAGAATATGATTTCCCGCGACTACGGGCCGAATCGCAATGCTCCGAGCAAACTGATCTCCTCCGAACTGCGGCTCCGCGGCGATGAGATTGACGAGATCGTTTTTCGGTTCGAAGCGCTGAAGCAATATCTGAAGAATGATTCACTGCCGTTCAAGTCGAAGTGAAGTCGGGGTCTTCAGCGTCGCATCACTTTACAAACCCCTGCGACTTCAGCCAGAACAGCAAATCCGCGAACCACGGGTGCTCCGTGCCGATGAGTCCGGTGCCGTGATCGCCATGCTGGTAGAGATGAAGCTCATGAGGCACGCCATGGGCATGCAAGGCAGCGGCGTAGAGCAGGGCATGTTCCACGGGCACTAGCTTGTCCTCCATCGTGTGCCAGAGGAACACGGGCGGCAGCCCAGGCTTCACTTGCAGCTCGCTCGACGTCTGGCGCACGAGTTTGTCATCCGGCGCATCGCCGATAAGCATCTTGCGTGAGGTGGCGTGCGGCTTCGTGATCATGCTGATGACTGGATAACATAGAATCGCGAGATCGGGGCGTGGACTGGTCGTGTAGTCGCGACCATCGATCATGCCATCATCAGGCCGGTTGATGAGCGTGGACACCAAATGCCCGCCAGCGGAGAAACCCATCACACCGATACGCTTCGGGTCGATCTTCCACTTCTCGGCGTTGCCACGGATCTGAAACATCGCCTCCACCGCATCCTGAAGCTGCGCCGGATAACGATAGCCCGCGCTGCCGAGGCGGTAGCGAAGCACAAACACCGTCAAACCGTGCTCATTGAGCCAGAGCGCAAACGGTTCCGCCTGCCCTTCATAGATGCCGCTGTAGCTGCCGCCGGGAATGAGAAGCATCGCCGCGCCGGTCGGCTTCGCTGGCAGATACGGCGTGAGCGTCGGGATGTCCTTCGGCGAGGTGCCGAGTGCTCCGGGTGCGCCATCGGGCCAGAGCGTGATGGGTTTTTCAGCCGCGCAGAGCGGTGCGCAGAGCGCGATGAGAAGGCTGAAGAGGAGTTTCATCGGCTTCAATTCAGATCCAGATCATTCACGCGCTGCTTTTTTGGCTTCGGCGGCGGGCTGTCGGGATGCAGGCCTGCTGTGCGCTTTGACATGGGGCGCACGGGAGCCCAGTTGATCGAGTAGGGATGCGCGGCGGCGTTTTTCTCCAGCGCGGCCCAGTTTTGCTTCACGCGTTCGGCGACGGTGGGATCCTTTTTCTTCCAGTAGCCGTCCATGAGCGCGATGGTGTCGATCAGGAGCTTCGTGTGCGTGAGCCCGGCCTGGATGAAGGCGATGCGTTGGGCGAAAATCGAATCCGCAGGCACAGCGGCAGCGGCGCGGTCGAGGCGGGCTTGCGATTCGCGCAGCAGATCGGCGGTGTAGAGCTGTGGGAAGGTGAAGACGCCCGCCTCGCCGTTCTTTGCGGTGAAGGCCATGCGCTCCTTTTCGAGGCTCTCGAAATACTCGCGCACCTGCGGCGCGGCGGGGCCGAAGGCGCGGGTGTAGTAGTCTGCGAGGATCGCATCGGCATCGGCGGCGGGATTCCACGCGAGCTGGGCCATGATGTAGTAGAGCGGCCCGACGGTGCTCCAGTGCTCCCACACGCCGTCGATGTAGATGCCGATGCAGTTCGCGGCGGCCACGTCTTTGAAATCGCGGATGGTTTGCGCGACGTGCAGGTCCGGCAGACCTTGCTGCCATCCGGCGGGGCTTCCGGTGTTTGGCCGCCAGAACATCGAGGGCACGATCTTCGACCACGCTTCAAATTGCTGCCGGTAAGTGTCGCCACGCGTCGAACCGCGATCCACGAGGCCAGTGCGACCGAAAAAGTTCGCCACGATGGTCATGATGACGTTGTCGGCCGGGCGCGCCTTCACCGGTGCAGGCCGTGAGTGGCCGTAGCTGAGCATCAAGACACGATAGTCTTTGCCGGGATACTTCTGTTTGAGCAGTTCACCGAGTTTGTTGGCAAAGGTGACATCGCGGTCGCTGGTGGCGGGGCGTTCTTTGTTCAGGTGAAACCAATTGAAGACACGCGGCTCGCCATCGGGATGATCCCACGCGGTGCATTTGTCGCACACGCAGTGGCCGCTGGCCCAGCCGTCGTTCGGTGACGCATTGAAAACCGTGCGATGCGGGTCCTGCTGAAGCTCTGCGGCCACTTCATCGAGCCAAAGCTCCCAGACCTTCGGATTCGACATGCAGAGTTTCGCATTGTGCGGATTCGGGAAGCCGCTGCGCGTGCCGTCCGGTTGCAGCGCGAAGATTTCAGGATGCTTCTCATGATAGCGATCCCACCAGTCGCCAAAGCCGTGTCCGCCCTCAATGCCGAGCGAACAAAGCTGCAGCCGCTGGCGCATCGTCCACTCGTGCGACCTGCCGTAGCCCTTGTTTCCGAGTGCGGCGTAATTGAAGACCGTGCCGCGTGCCCGCATCTGCGGATGATGGCGCTGCTCAAACGGCGTGTTTATGACAATGCGCTCATTCTTCGGCACATCCTCGCCGAGTTCGCCCGGCCACAGCCAGCGCACGCCGAGCTGGTCCTGTAGAAACGTGTAAACCGCATTGATGGTGCCATACTCCTGCTGCACGCCCTTGATGACGCCTTCGCGCGTTTCGATGTCCAGCCGCGCCGCATCCCAGCGATCACGCCCGGCGATGACGACATGCTTTTCATTCGCCGCGATGACGATCTCCTCGGGATGCTGAAAATCGAAGTCCACCCTCGGAAACAACGCCTTCACCTCCGGCTGCACACCGACCCAGATCGCGCTGTCCGGCGCTGGAGAAGACGCGCCGAGCAACACGAACGGCTTCTTCCCACTGATCTTCTCGATGTAAGCCGCCAGCACCTGCGCCGCCTCCCGCGTGCGCGGTGGCGCATCGGCATAAACGATGATCGGCACGGGCGGCGAGTCCTTGGAGGCGAGGACGAGATCAGCAGCACAAAGATTTGTCGCAAAGATCAGGAGTGCGAAGCAGAAGGAGGTGAGGCATGATTTCATGATGCTGGGTCGATGCTTGCGGCGCGGCGTTCTTCGAGAAGACGCTGCTCGCGGATCAATTCCCGCCGCAGCTCCTCCACAGTGGGCAGCACGAGCTTGTAACGGGTCGCGAAGAGCTGCTCGCTTCCGTGCAGAACCGAGTAGCGCGCGATGGATGCGTCCTTCGCCGCGCAGAGGATGATGCCGACGGTGGGATTGTCGCCCGGACCACGTTGCTGCTCGTCAAACATGCGCACATACATGTCCATCTGACCGATGTCGCCATGGGTCAGCTCGTTCGGCTTGAGATCGAAGATGACGAAGCATTTCAGCAGGTAGTTGTAGAAGACGAGGTCGATGTAGAAGTCCTTTGTCTCCGTGCTCACGCGCATTTGCCGCGCGACGAATGCGAAACCCTTCCCCAGCTCCAGCAGGAAGGCTTGCAGGTGATCGATCAAGCCCTGCTCCAGGTCTGATTCCAGCAGCCTGCCTGTTTCCGGCAGGCCGAGAAATTCGAGCAGCACCGGGTCGCGCACGAACTCGCGCGGCGACGGCGGCAGCTCCGCGATTTTCTCCTCCGCCTCCGCCCGCACGGCCTTGCGATCCTTGCTGGAAAGCAGCCGCTCATAATACAACCGGCTCACCTGCCGCTCCAGCGCCCGTGAACTCCAGTTTTGCGAGATCGTCTCCGTGACATACCACTCCCGCGCCGCCTGATCTTCGACCCGGAGAAGCGTGCGGTAGTGCGTCCAGCTCAATTCTGGACGCAGTGCGTCTAAAATTGGGAAGGCGAGGTAAAACTGCTTCATTTTGTGCAGGTTCGAGGCATCAAAACCGCGCCCAAAATCCTCGGTCAGCTCATCCGCCAGCCTCGGCAGCAGTTTTGCCCCATACTCGGCCCGCGTTGCGCCCCCTTGCTCAAACTCGACAATGTGCCGCCCCACGCCCCAGCACGTCCGCACCTGCGCCACATCCACCGCCCGCACGATCTGCCTGCGGCTCTCGGTGATGAACGTGCGCAGCTCACGCAGCAACCCGTCGAAGCCGGGCTTCACGGACTGGAGGGCCTTAGCTTTGGACGGGTGTTTACTCATGGCTCGGCTTCTCCGCCTGATGTTCAGCCTTCAAGGTTTCCAAGGCATCAACAAGCAACGCCTTGATTTCCTCGACCCATGCTTGTGCCCAACGGTCACTGATGGATTGCGGCACGGGCACCTGATGGACGAAAAGCTCACGCACTCGCTGCTTACGCGGGAAAGTGCTGCCGGTTCCAGAGAGTTCGTATGCGCCCTGCCACTTCAACTGCGGAACCTTCCACAGACGCGACTTACTCAACTCTGTGAGCGAGTCATTTACGAGCTGTTGCAGGCGGTTGATGATGGCAGTCTTCTCGGTATCACTTATTTTCTTTTCCTGTGGATTCCAACTGAGCGGTGCCTCCAAGAAACGGGTCAGGACTTTTCGTGTGAGGTCTATAAGCGTGTCTATCGGCCTCAGCCAGTAGCCATCAAACCACCCCTCCGCATAGCGTCGTGTCATAGCTTTGATTTGCTGCCACTTCGCCGGGGTGATCGATTCGACGCGCTTATAGCCGAGCCGGGCTTCCCAATTCTCTTGGAACGCTACGCTAACTTCGCGAACAGCCAGACCGAGGCTTTCAAAACTGTATTCCGGCACACTGGGCTTGAGCTTATGTGGGTTCGCTTGAGCGACAAGGTGCTCCGTGATGCGCCACATATCTTTACCAAGCGATTCTTCAAATCCCGCCTTATCATCAGCATCCCAGCTTTCAGGATATTTTTTTGGGTCGAGATAGCCAAAGTAGAACGTGCCATTTTCAAGGTGCGCGGCGAGTTGCCGCGCAGAAGCCCTGCTCACATTTTGGCTCACTTCATTATCGATGAGGCTGCGCAGTCCGCTGAACGCTTTAGCCTTTCTATCGTCCGCTGTGGGGATGTCGTCCCCAACGACCAAGTCCATGTGCGAAAGAATGACCGTCAGATTTGCCGTGTAGCCGGCCCCCGCGATGGCCTCCATCACCTTCCGGGCTGATTGACTCTTGAGTGAGTCCTTGCCGGACTCGACGAAAAGAATGTTCTGCACCTGCCCGAACATGGATGTCGTTTCGCTGGAAAGTTCGGTCGCAGGCTTTTCGTGGTCGAGTCCTTGAGTGTCCACAAAGACATGGGAGTAGGCTTCACCCGCAGGAACCCATTCGGGGCGAAACGGGCCACTGACCCGGATACCAGTAACGAGTGGAGTCAGCAAACTGCCCCATTCTTCTTTCACGTTGGAGCAAAACCAGCGCACTGCGGCCAGAAAGGAATCTCGCTCGCTCGCAGTTGCAGAAAACGACCATGCATCAGGCCATCCCGTCGAAGATTTGTTGAGTTTACCTGCTGGCAGGGCGGAAAACCGCTCCGTAATCTCGTCCATAATCTCGTTCACAAGGTCTAGGAACTCATCGGACTGCTCGCCGGCTTGCTGCATCTCGTCGAGTGCGTAGCTGCGTTCCTCGTCTTTCAGTGTTTCCAAGGCACCGAGCACGGGTTCAACCTCCTTCCGCGCGGCTTCGGCGATCAGCCGAATCGCAGCAAGTGTAGCTTTGAGGAAATCCGAGGATTCAGCCGACTTGCTTTCTGCTTTGCCTTTGACTGGCGCATCGAAGGAAGAACCCCCACCAGCTTTCGGCTTCGGGCTTTGCCAGTCACCGAGGGCGTATTTGAGGCGAAACCTTTGATCACTATCATCTAGCAGGTCTTTCATCACAACTGCATCGGGTGCCCCTTCCATGGCTTTCAGCACCGCATTCGAGACCGATTCGATCACCTCCTGCTGCGTCTGGTGGCGGGTCAAAAAAGTCACCGCTGCCGAGAAATCCTTCCGCCCAGTGATGATTTCGATTTCGCAGGTTGTCGTTCGATTCGTTGAGGTCGCCGGAAAGCGGTCACGCACGGCATCGCAGCCAATCAACCTGCGGAGCAACGTGGTTTTCCCCACTCCCGAGTTGCCAAGTATCAGCGTTCGGACGGAATCCTGCGGGTCAATGGGTGGCAATGGATGCAGACGGTCCCGCAAAGCGCGGTGACCAGTGACCGATGGGTCAAGGTCGCCGTAGAAAATATCTACAATTGCCGGAAACGCTGCGAACTCGCGCGCTGCCTCTGCTCGGCTCCCGACAGAACGAAGGTCTTCCCGCGCAAGTAGGATATTCATCTGCTCCTCCAGCTTGCGGGCAATCGCCTCGTCAGAAGTTCCAAGACCTTTGCAGACCTTCTTTCCCGCTTTCAGGGGGTGTCGGAAACTGATGACAAAGCCATTGCGTCCGGGATTTCGTTTTGCTTTCGCTGTGTAGTTCATTTTCATGCGGCGGTATTCCACAGCATACCAATCAACTCGTCAAATTATTGTTTGGAATATCTTGGAATATCAAAATATAGCCTTTCACCGTGGATCGAGACTGCATAGGCATCCCTTCGAGGTGCGTTCGATGCCCGGCACGCCCTGTCTCTTCGTCGGCGCAATTCCACGGCGAGACGATGAAATGCGCGGGCAGCGAAGCGATGTCGGCAAGCGTGCCCGTCACAGAGGCCAGCAGCAGGAGTAGAAGAAGTTGTCTCATTGAAATCGGTGGTTCATTTCGTCATCGCGGCAGTGGTGTTCGAGTAGGAACTGCCAGCATCAGCGGCTCACGGCTTCTTCGCATTCAACTCGCCGAGCATCTCGATGAGGGCGTTCACCATCTTCACCGAGGCATCGAGCTGCACCTTGTTCACGCCGATCCACGTTTCGTAGCCGCCGAGTTTGTGCTGCTCGGGCGTCGGCAGGTAGCCGTGGGAGCCGTTGGCGATGGAGATGTTCATCAGCGGCTGGATGGGGCTGCGCTGCTTCAGTTCGAGGCCGATCTCCGCGAAGACCTCGAACGGCATCGCGGCCACGGCGAGGTCGCCAATGCGGTGCGTCTGCACGATGACATCGACGTTCGGCGGCATGTCCGGTGAGGCATAGGCGAGCACGGTGCTGTAGGTGCTGTAGCGGCTGGTGCTCATCGGCTTGATCCTTCGGGCCTTCACCGACTCCGCCCACGCGACCTCTTCCTTCGTCGGATAGCGTCGCTCAAAGGTGAGCGTGCGCTGCACGGACGCGAGTTTCACGTGATTGTGCCATTTCAGGGTTTTGTGGGCTTCCATGACCTTGCTGGCGCACAAATCGGCCACCTCGCGGGCTTTTTCGAAGGGTTGATACTTCTTCTTCGGCTGCGGCCCTCGCTTCGCCAGTTCCTCGTCGGAGTAGCGCTCCAGATTGTTCACGTCGCCGCTGGTGCCGTTCGCCATGATGCCGACGAACGGCGGATCTTGATGCCGATCAGCGCCGAGCAGTTCGCCCACACGGTCGGCAAAGATCGCGAAGTAATCCGCCGAGATCGTGTTCTCCGTCACGCCGCCGACATAGTGCAGGCCGTAGGAAGCCATCAGCGAGATCGGTTTGCCCGAAGTCGAGCGCACAGACACAAACGTGATCTGCGGGTCCACCGGACCGGCGGCCTTCAGCAGACCTTTGTAACCGGGATTCGTGTCCACCTTCTCGATGTTGTCGTGAGCACCGTAAACCGGGCCACGCTCGGGTTTCACGAACCACCGGCGATTGAAGACCTGCGTCGGCTCCTCGGCGAGACCCCAGGCAATCTGCGCGGGCTCCAGTTGATTGTGGGCCCGCAACACGCCGTCCGCGATGCGCCGGGTCAAAAAAGCACTGTATTCAAAATACGGCTCGCCCTCGCGCTCCTCCAGCCTCGCGCCGCCCGTAGTGTGCGAGTGCGTGGCCGAGATGACCACGCACTGCGGCGGGATACCGGTCGTCTTTTCAATGATCACCTTGGCCGCAGCCGCGACCTCGGCCGAAATATGCCGCAGATCGCAGACAACGAGCGCCAGCTTCGCCTCCCCATCGTCGAGCACTAGACAGCGGGCATGCAGATCGTCATGCACATGCGTCGCCGGAGGTCGGCTGGTGCGACCCACCGGCTCAGCAGCGATGGTCGGCGTGATGTTGCTCGTGGCCGCGCCAGCGCGGAAAACCGGCGCGGCGGCGGCAAGATCGAGCGAGACGAAGATCAGACAAAGGCTGGTGAGAAGGAGCGGAGATTGGGAGCGCATGGTTGCCCCTGTGAACGGCAAACGCGTCGGCAACTTGCGGCACAACGCCTCACGGCACTGTCGTGATGTCCTTCCGCAGCTTCAGGCGACCGAGCTTGTGTTCGCCGATGAGCCAGACTTGCAGCTTGCCGGGCTTTTGGAGCAGATCGGCGGGAATGGTGAGTGATCCGGCGCGGCGTTGTTCCTCGGTGAGGAAGAGCGGATGGCGGCCGTAGCTGTCGGCCTCGTTCCAGAGGTAGATGATGATGGGTTTGATGTTCTCCGTGCTGAAATGGACCTCCCAGCCGCCTTTCATCGACACGTTACCCTTCGGCAGCGTGAGCTTCAGATCGCACACGGCGAACTCACAGGCCTGACTGGGCTTTCCATCGCGATGCATGACCTGCGCGGTGTAGTCGCCGCAGGTGTCAAAGATGCGCTCATGCACGCCGGGGCCGCTGAGAGCGATTTCCTCCACCACTTGGCCGCCGCGACGAATGACGAGCGACTTCACGCCGAGCTGATCGCGGTCCATGACGTTGAACTTCACGGGCTTGCCCTTCTGATATGGCACCCAGTCGCCGAGATCGAGGAGCAGAGCGCGATTGATCGTCGGCTTCACGGCATCGGCCTCGTAGTTCGGGAAAAGCAGCGGCTCAGAGCGATTCGCGCCGCGCCAGGCCTCGCGATCCGTGATGCGAAAGAGCTGCTTGTTCCGCGAGGCGAGGTGCGTGTTGAAAGCGGCGGCGCTGCGCTCCGTCGTCGCGGTGGTCGGCGGGCGGCTTTCCTCCACGCGCACGGAGATCACGCGACCCGCGGCATCCTTCGTGACCGCGGTGACCATCTCCACATGCGAGCCCGAGGTCTCCGTGGCGTGCGGCGTGTAGATTACATCACCCGGCTGCGCGGCGTCCGCAGACTGCGGCTCGACCAACCGGATGCCATCGCTGATTTGCGGACCATAGCGGCGACTCACCTCCCAGATCCCGCAACCCAGCGCATAGCTGGTGTAGGCGGAGCAAACGCTGCCGTAGTAGGCCGCGGCGTTCGAGACCTTGCCCGTGAGATTCTCCGTGTAGAGCACGCTCTGCGGATTCTCCACCGCCGCGAGAAACGTGCGCAATCCGATGTCAAAGCCGATGTAGCGCCCCTCCGACCGCACGCTGGAGTAAGGCACACCGACATTCTCCTTCCCCGCCTCAAAGAAGCCGCCCTTCCGATTCGGCATTGTCCCCGCGACCGGCGTCCATCGCACCTGGGAGAGAATGCGGGCGTGATCCACCGTTCTTTGCAGCACCGCATCGGATGACGATGGCTCAGCGGCATGCAGCACGCTGACGAGGAACAGGAAAAGGAACGATTTCATGAGTTGGAGTGCAGGCTTTAGCCGAGGTTTGGGAGCAAAGGAGCAGATCGGCTAAAGCCTAGACTCCAACGCACCAAACGGCTGCGGATCATTCAAATCGGGAATGCCATCTGCATCGGCATCATCGGGCTTCAAGCGGACCCACGGCTGAAACGGCACTTTTTCGAGCTTTTGCCAGAGTTGGGCCGCGAACTGCCCTCGCGTGAGTTTTTCGTCGATGGGCATTTCGAGGCCGCAACGGCTCAAAAGGGCCTTTTGCCACTGCTTCTCTGCGGGAGCATCGGGTTGGAAGTCCACTTCGTCTCTTGCGGCGGGGATTAGGCCGCGAGCACTCAAGCGATTGATGGCGACAAACGCGGCGTGATCCGCAGGCAGATCACGCCAGGGCCAGAGGAGCATCGGAGTGCCCTCGGTGCCGCCGCAGAGGGCGTGTTGGATTTCTTCGAGGTGCGCACGGTTCCACGCGAGATCACGCGGCTGCTTTTGATGCTTCAATGCGAGCACAGCGAGCGCACCGGCAGCTTGGCCGATGTGCACGCGATGATCGTGCAGACGCACGGCACTGCTGACGATGCTACTGAAGCCCACATTGCCCTGCGCGCCGATGAGGCCGTTCTTCTTCGCCGGGATGAGGCTGCGCAGCGGGAAGACACTGCGCTCGCTAAGCTGGTGGATGTCGCGACCGGGCTTGCCGTAGTGCGTCCATGGTCCGGATTCGCCCTCGCCCTTCAAATAGGTGCGGCCGGTGTCGTGGAAGTCGTAGTGAAACTGCCACGCGAAGACGCCATCGGGATACATGACGGTGGCAAAGGTCTCCTTCACGGCTTTCTCGGCCTCGCCCATGAGGCTTTCTTGCTCACGCATCATGTAGAGCGCCTTCAGCCGCAGGCTCTCGCGGATGTAGGGCTTCATCGGCAGGCGATCCGGCGTGCCGAATTCATCGCTGAGGTGGTAGTGACGCAGGCTGTTCGTTTTGTCCTTGGCGCGATCATGCACCGTCGTCTGCAAATGATGCAGCAGGCCGAGCGAGTGCGCCTTGCAGTCCTCGAACACGATCTGGCGCTGCTCGCGGCTCATCAAAGCGAGGTTCTTCATCGAGGCTCCGCGCTCGGTGGCCTCAAGGGCGTCGCCCACATGACGCGACAGGCGCTCCAGCGGATAATCCTGGCCGTTCGCGTAGCAAATGAGGGCGCTGGTGATGCCATCCGTGCTCGTGCTGCCCTCGACGATGCGGCGCATGCTGAGGATGGTGCCCTGGCGTTTGCTCTCGCTGCCCTTCGCGGGCCAGGGCAAGTTGTTTCCGGTCTTCACTGGATGATCCCACTTCAACTTCGCTGCTTCTTTTCGTCCAAACGACGTGGCACGCAGGTAGCGCCGCTCATCGTAATGCGGCGGCGCGGGAATGGGCGTGTCGTTTTTGCCTTCCTCGACGATGAGCGTCCAGGTGAGCGGATTCATCTCGTTCGGCGGATTCGCCGCGACATCCTCCTGCGCATGAGGCTCACCGTAGCGCGACTTCGGATCAGGCCCCACCTCGAACTCGGTGCCGCTGAGTTGCACGACGTCGCCCCAATCGCTCGCATCAATCGTAAGCGCGGCCCTAACCTCCAGCGTGTCGCCTTTGTCCGGGCGAAACGTCATGCCCGTGACTTGGTTGTCTGACTTCAACGCAGAGATGGGGATGTGATTCAACTTCAGCGTCACCTGACCGCTGGCGATGTAAGGCTGGAGCATCTCGCGGAAGATCGCCTCCGCCTCCGCAGGTCGGAACGTCGTGGGGCCGTGCATCGGCTTCCCCGGCATCGGCGAGCCGTATTTCTTCGTGTTGAAGGTCTCGATGCGGTCCATCAACTCCTTGAAGAGCCCGAAGCGATGAAACGAGCGCTTCATCGGATGCCAAGCCGGTCCCCATCCGACCTCGCCGGTGCCCTTGCTCTCGTCCACGCAAACGAGCCCCTGCTCCGTGTATTGCCCGCCGAGCCATGGGCCGTCATGCACGACCGTGATCGACTTGCAGCCCATCCGCGCCGCCTGAATCGCCGCCGCCCATCCCGACTCCGTGCCGCCGACGATGAGCAAGTCCGTCTGGATGGTCTCCGCCGAGGCGAAGGTGGTAAGTAAGCACAGTGCGAAGGCGATGCGTGTCATTGCTTTCGAAGCAACGGTGCCTTCGGCATTGAAATGGCATCCACATCACTGAGCTTCACTTTGAGCACTTCGACCGTCTGCTTCCCACCGGCAAAAGCAACGAACAAGCTGTCGTCGTGCTCGATGACGTGCGGGTAGTCGATGTGACGGTCGCCGACGAGGTAGAGCATTTTGGTGAAGATGAGGCCGTCATCGCTGATGGCGAGTGTGAGCGGATCGCGTTTCTTCGGTCGAGCGTTCGACACGAGCACGTAGCGACCATCGCGCAAACGGGTGCCGCTGAGCTTCGAGGTCGCGTCGGGGAAGTTCGTCTTCACTGGCGGGCTCCAGGTGCGGCCATTGTCGGTGGAAAAGGAGCGATACAAGAAGCCGCTGCCACGATTGTCACGGAAGAGAGCGGCGAGGTTGTTGTCGGGAAGAATCCACCAATCGGGTTCTTCAGCCTTCAACTGTGATGCCGTGCCGAAGACGGGGAACGATTTCCAATCATTCAGCGACTTCACGCCACCGACGATGAAATGCACACCGCTTGTTTTGTAGTCGTGTGGTCGGCGGGACATCATCCACTCGCCGGTCCGCAGTTTCATCGGCGGGAAGTTGTTGATGGTGTTGGCAAACACCACGTCCGCATCGCTCCACTCGCCTTTGCCTCTGTCGAAGCGAAACGCATGAAGCGCCAGGCTCGGACCGAAGAAGCCGAGCGCCTCATCGAGCGACGCGAGCGCGAGCAACTCGCCATCGCGCTGCCAGAAGCCGCGTGAGATCCAGCGCATGCCTTTGTCCGTGCGCGTGCCGTAGTGAGGCGAATCAGGTCCCGAGTTCGGCGGGATGGGCGTGATGAACTTCGGCTCGCTCCACTTCAAGCCATCGGCGCTCGTTGCAAACTTCACCCGCTGCCCCACGCGATCTTCCACGCCTGGCCCATCGCTCCACATGATCCAGAAGTGGCCATCGTGAAACGCGAGGTAGTTGTGCTGGTTCACGCCGCCCGACTTCTTGTCGATGCTCTGCGGCGACGAACCCTTCGCGCGCACATCGTTCACGACTACATGCTTGCTCGGCACTCGCGGCAAGGCATCGAAGTCGATCTGCTGCGAATCCTCCGGCACCCAGGCACCGGAGAGCATCAGCGGCGAAGATGGATTCGTCTTGGGATGCGGCACATCGTCAGCGTGCGATGGGGCGCAAAGCAAACCACTGAGTGCCATGCAGGTGATGCGGCGCATGGCTAGTTCAAGGACTCGACTTTGATCGTGTGTTTCACAGGCACGAGCTTCGCGTGCGCCTCCGCGTCGAGTTTTTCCTGCTTGGCCATCATCTTCTGCTTCAGCGTGTTCAGCGCGGCGGCGAACTCAGGATCAGCTTTCGCGTCGTTGGCGAAGTTGCGGAAGTTGGTGACCATGCCTTTGATCATCGGCGTCTCGTAGGCTTGCTTGTTGTTCACGGTGATGACGAGCTGGATGAAAGGCGCGTCGAGAGGGGACTTGTCGAACTCCGCGGCGAGATTGATGCCGGCCGTGAGCTGCTCCTTCGTGAACTCTTTGACCTCGGTGCCCCACGTCACCTTCGCCTTCGCAGTGTCGAGGTTTTTCACGCGCAGCGTGTAGCGATTCAGTTCGTCGTTGAACTTGCAGAACGCGGTGATCTTCCGCATCTCGGGCTCCAGGAAGAACGGCCACTTCGTGCTCGTGATCTCCGCGATGCCATTGCTACCCGTCACGGCATGACCCTCGCTGCCAGCGCTCGCGCCTTTCAGGTCCACCGTGATGTCGCCGATGTTGCCATCGAGACCGAGACCCTTCAGAAACGCTGCCGCCATCAGCAAGTGACCATTCGGGCCGGGATGCACGCCATCGCGGCCGCACACATCATAGTCCACGCCGAGCTTCGCCTTTGCGGCAGCCATCGCCTTGATCATCTCGTCATGCACTTCAGCGAAGGCCGTGTGGTATTCGGCGGCCAGCTTTTTGTCGATGTCCCGCAGGTGCGCGAGATTGTCGTTGTATTGATCCGCCGTCGCTCCGCCCTTCACGAACCAACGCGTGTCCACCGCGCCGGGCGAGCCGGCAACGATGTTCGTCACGCCCACCTTTTTCAGGCCTTCCAACACCACGCGCATCCACTTCTCGTAGTTCGCGCCGATGCTCGGATCATATGGCACATAACGACCATCGTTCATGCCGTAGCATGTCGTCGCCACCGTTGGATTGAAGACACTGAGGTCATTCTCCAGTCGCGCGCTGAATCCCTGTGCTGTTTCGCCGCCCCAGCCAAACTGGAAGCACTTGATGTCTTTGCGCCCGGTGCAGGCGAGCAGGTAGGTCTCGATGAAACGCGAGTAGAGTTTCTGTTCGGTGATGGAGTCACCAATGATGGCGACGCGTGCATTAGGAGGAAGCTGCGACTCGGCGATTGCAGGCAGAGTCAGGGCAAGGTGAGCGAGGAGGAGAGTGAACCGGTTCATAGCAGAACCCGAAACTGGAGAGCCAGCCTCGCGAATCAAGGTGGCTCGCGTGTCATCTCGAGCTGGCGTTGCGTTGGTTGGTTCCGACATTGAAACGAAAGAGCGCCGCTTTGAACTCACGCCGCAGTTTACTTTGCGTCGCACCCGGTTGATTCAGTGGCACACTTGTCTTGCCCGACCATGAAACTGCTCCACCTCGCTCTTCTCGCTTCGTCTTTCGTCATGCTGCCTTCGTCGTTTGCCGCCGTGAAGCTGCCTTCCATTTTCACGGACCACATGGTGCTTCAGCGCGACAAGTCGGTGCCGGTTTGGGGCAAAGCCGATCCGGGTGAAGAGGTCGCCGTAGAGTTTGCCGGACAAAAGAAAACCGCCAAGGCCGATGCCAGCGGTAGATGGATGGTGAAGCTCGATCCACTGCCAGCCAACGCGGAGCCGCAGGTGCTCAAGGCTGGCAACGTGAGTGTGCAAGACGTGCTCGTGGGCGAGGTGTGGCTCGCGTCCGGCCAGTCCAACATGGAATGGGAAATGCAGATGAAGCCAGACACCAAGGCCGACATTCCCAACACGACGCATCCAAACCTGCGTCTTGTCGAGATGCCCAAGACGACCGCCCTCACACAGCAGGATGATGTGCCGACCAAGTGGGCGCGCAGTGCTCCCGAGAGTGCGGCGAGCTTCTCAGCGGTGGGCTATTACTTTGGGCTGCGCTTGCATGAAGAGTTGAAAGTGCCCGTGGGCATCATCCTCAGCGCGTGGGGCGGCACCCGCATTGAGCCGTGGACCAGTCTTGAGGGCTTCGATGCCGTGCCCGAGCTCAAGGACTTCGCTGCGGATACTCGGGGAAAGCTGCCTGGCAGTGAGGCTTATCGGGCAGCGCATGAGAGGCATCTCGCCGCTGTTACGCAGTGGCAGCAGGCGGTGAAGACTGCGCTGGAAAGAAAGCTTCCTGCGCCAGCCATGCCGCCGCAGCCGACGTCGCTTCCGCAGGATCATGTCACCCCGACCGCTCTCTACAATGCAATGATCCATCCGCTCGTGCCCTTCGCGCTTCGCGGGAGCATCTGGTATCAGGGCGAGTCGAATCACAACGAAGGCTTCGTTTACACCGACAAGACCAAGGCGCTGCTCGCCTCGTGGCGCAGTGTGTTTCAGCAGCCAGACCTGCCGTTTTACTTCGTGCAGATTGCCCCATGGCAGTATGGCAATGAAGAGCCCGACATCCTGCCGCAGTTCTGGCAGGCGCAAAGAAAGTGCCTCGACATTCCGCACACGGGCATGGCGGTGATCAGCGACATTGGTGACCCGGCGGACATTCATCCGGCGCACAAAAAGGAAGTCGCACGCCGGCTCTCGCTGTGGGCGCTGAGCCAAACCTATGGCCGCAGCGAGATCGATCCCAATGGGCCGCTCTACGCGAGTCACTCCATCGAAGGCGCAGCCGTGCGAGTGAAGTTTACGCACGCTACGGGCGGCCTCGCTGCGCGTGATGGCAAGGCGCTTACGCACTTCGAAATTGCGGGACGCGACGGCATTTTCCACCCTGCCGAGGCACGCGTTGATGGCGACAGCGTGGTGCTTACCGCCGCGCAAGTGCCGCAGCCGCGACGCGCGCGTTTCGCTTGGAACAAGCTCGCCATCGCGAACCTCATGAACAAGGACGGCCTGCCCGCCACCGCCTTCCACACGCACTGGCCCGTGGACCCTGATCTCGGTGACAACTTCGCCAAAGGCTGCACCTGGACCAGCAGTGATCAGAACACTTATGGCTGGGACACTGGCCTCACGGATGGCTCCTGGGCCTCCTTCGCGCCAAACTGTTACGCCACCAGCAACACCGACAAATTTCCGAAGCACGTCACCATCGATCTCAAGCAAGCGCGCACGCTGAATCTGATCCTTGTCGGTGCTCCCGAGATTGGTTCCACCAAGACCGTTGCCGTCTCCGTCAGCGCCGATGGCAAAACCTTCCGCGAAGTCGGCAAGCATGTTTTCCCGCTCGCCAAAGCCACGCGCGCGTCCATTAACTTCGCGGACACCGAGGCGCAGTTCATCCGCCTCACGTATCTTGATCACTACGCCGAGCTGGCCGGTGGCTTCCCGAACACCTTCGCGTTCACCAGCGAGGTGGAGGCGTATCGGGTGAAGTAAAGCTTGCCAGGTTATGCGCTGCCACTTTCAACTCTTCCTCATCACGCTCGCGATCGCGTGTTCGACCCTCGCTCAGGACAAACCTGCTGACACCCTGACGGGCAAGGTGATGTGCGGCTACCAGGGATGGTTTGGCACCCCTGGCGATGGCATGGGCGTTGGCTGGCAACACTACTCGTTTCGCACGGACGGCAGCTGCACGATTGATCTGTGGCCGGACATGCGTGAACTCGACGCCGATGAGCGCTTCGAGACACCTCTGGAACTGGCAAACGGCCAGTCGGCATCGGTATTCAGTTCAGCAGTGCCAAAGACGGTGCAGCGGCACTTCGAATGGATGCGCAGCTATGGCATTGATGGCGTCTTCCTACAGCGCTTTGGCGCGTCGTTGAAGAGCGAGAAGCACCGCGCCTTCAATGATCGCGTGATGGAGAATGTGCGCGCTGCGTCGGCAAAGACGGGTCGCACCTGGGCCGTGATGTATGATCTCAGCGGGCTGCGCCTGGGCGACATCGAGCGCGTGGTCATGCAGGACTGGAAGCGTATGCGCAACGAGCTGTATGTGATGGATGATCCGCATTACCTGCGGCACGGCGGTCGGCCCGTGGTCGCGGTCTGGGGTGTTGGCTTCAATGATGGCCGTGACTACACCCTTGAGGAGTGCGCAGCGCTGTTCCGCTTTCTGCGCGACAATCCGGAGTTCGGCGGCACCACCGTGATGGCGGGTGTGCCGTATGGCTGGCGCACGCTGGACCGTGATGCTGCCCGTGATCCGCGCCTGCATGACACGCTGAATCTTTGCGGGATCATCAGCCCCTGGGCCGTGGGTCGTTATGGTCGTCTCGAAGATGCCGAGCACCAAATCACGAAGGTGCACACGGATGATGCGGCGTGGTGCAAGGCACACCACAAGAGCTATCTGCCCGTCATCTTCCCCGGCTTCAGCTGGGCCAATATGATGTCCACTCGCGGCAAGGAAGCGAAGTTGAACGCCACACCACGACTCGGCGGCCGCTTCCTGTGGTCGCAAGCGATGCAACGCATCAAGCTCGGCTCGACCATGCTCTACGTGGCGATGTTCGACGAGATGGACGAAGGCACGGCCATTTTCAAATGCGCCGACGAAGTGCCTGCAAGCACGCAAGGCTTCGTCACCAATGAAGGCCTGCCAAGCGATCACTACCTCTGGCTCACCGGCGAGATCGCTCGTGTGCTGCGCGGCGAGAAGCTAGTATCAATGGACCTGCCGACGAGGTAAAAGTTTCGTCTGGGGCAGCCGTCCGCTACGCGAAGTTCGGACGAATGTCATAGTGCACTCGCTTCGTGCAGAGCGTTATGAGCCGGACTGATCAGCGGTCTTCACGCTCCGATCTTTGGAACTCATTCCGGTGATGGCGGAGAAACGGCTCCATGTCGGGAAAGCTCTTTCGCAAAGTCATCTGCGAGTTCAGTCCCAGCGCCAGCCGATCATCCGTGCTTAACGTTTTGGATATCAAGATGCGCCCACTGGCGCTGAAGGAAATCAAGAAGGCATCTAGCAGTGCATCCAACGCAGGAGTTAGCAGCAAGCCGTTTCCAGGCGCGAGGCGTTCTGTGTTGCTTGAGTCGCGCCAGGGCTTGAGATGCGATGCTCTAAGTATCTCCGGCTGAGAACAATTCGTCACAGCACAGGAAAGCCAGCGGGTAAGCAGGCTGCGTCGAAACCTGCCCTGGCCGCGTCGCGCCAGCACCACAGCCTCACGCTCCGTTGCGGTCAGTCGGTTCAGGGACTTCTCCGCAGCCGCAATATCTGCCTCTGCATCGAGATGTTCCGGCGTTGCATCCATCTCTTCCATCCAGCCGCTTTTTTCGCACCAAATGACGCCCTGGGCTTCCAAGCGACTCTCGATGACTGACGGACCATTTCGTGAATGCTGGATCAACCCATCAAGGATTCTCAAGAAGCAACCATATCGCTCCGATGCTGTTGCTCTGCTGACCGACCATTCCAGGCCGAGTTCATTGACCGCAAACTCCACTACGTCCGTCCGAGTGGGCGGACAATGCTCTGGGTCGCCTGCCATGAGAATGATGGAGCCTAGGACCAGTTGGGCACCCGGCTGGGCAAGGCGGGGCACGCCTGAAGCTTTCATTCCCTGGGAGAAAAGCTCCATTCGTTCCACAGGCGATTTGCTCTGATTGTTCACCGCGGTCAGCACACGGCGAGCCGAAGTCGAATGCGCCAATAGCCAGGTGCGAAAGGAATCAACCGGCTGCCAGGGGACAATATTGTTCTCCTTTGTTCGAATGGCTGCCGCTAGTAAATCAGGCCAGCCCCTGGTGTTCCGGTCGCAAGCCTTCAAGGCTTCGGCGAGCTTTCTCGCAACACGTCGTTTATAGTTCATCTCTCCTTCTTCAAAAGAGGGATAATCCCGATAAGGTATCACCCGTGATGCGAGCTTGGACGCCAAGAGCGCCTTGCTGATGGCTTTAGTCGAGGGTAGTTCCATGGGAAGACGAGACAGGGAGATCGAAGCAATCAGATCGCCGCGGCCACTGGCCGTTCACGATGGGCTTTGTGGTGAGCTTGGCGGGATCGAGGACGATATGCTTCACCTTCTTGCGCTGCCATGTGTAGGTGATGTGGACGAGGCCGTCCTTGGTCTGGATGATCGCGGGATAGCTAAACTCTTTCTTCGGTTCGTCTTCAAAGACCAGCGCGGCTTCCCATGTCTTGCCATCCTTGCTCACCGCGAGGTTCAGCGGGCTGCGACCGCGCGCGGTATGGTTGTAGATGAGCAGGTGGCGGCCATCGGCGAGCGTGACGGCGTCGGTGCCAGAGTTGGGATTCGGCAGGTCGGTGAGTGAAATCTCGCCCCAGGTCTTGCCGGCGTCTTCGGAGGTGATTTGGAAGACTTTGCTCTGTCGCGTGCGGCCCACGGCTTGAATCTTGTCTCCACCAAGGAAGAGAAGGCTCGGCTGGATGGCGCTGATCTTCAAACCGTCGTGCAGCAGATCCGTTCGAGTCCATGTCTTGCCGAGATCGGACGTGCGCTCGAAGTAAATGGCCCAGGCGCTGGGCTTTGTATCGGTCTCGTTGCTCGTGGGGCACAGGATGTCGCCATTGGCGAGCTGCACAGGCTTGTTCTTGATCGGGCCGAAGATGCCTTTCGGCAGCTTTTGAGCCACAGACCATGTCTTGCCGCCATCGGCGCTCGTTTTGAGTTCGCCCCACCACGTGCTCGGTGATGGGCCGACTTTGTAGAAGAGCATCAGCGGTGCGTCCTTCGGCTGAAGCAGCACCGGATTCCAAGTCGGATGCCGCGTGCCGTCGGCTTGCACGCCGTTGGCCGTCTCGACGCTCTCGGTCCATTTGCCATCAACCAATCGCGACACCCAAATGCACACATCCGGATTCTTTTCTGCGGTGCCGCCGAACCATGCTGAAACAAGACCCGTTGGCGTCTCGACGATCGTCGTCGCGTGGATCGATGGATAGGGACCCACGTCGTAGATGTATTCGGTTTTCAGAATCGCGGGATCAGCAGCGAGGCTGAGCGAGAAAGGGATGAGAGCGAGGAGTGATTTCATGGCTGGCGGGTTTCAGTGGAGGCTTGCGGCTTGATCAAAAGGACGATGAAGATCGACAACAGCGCGATGCCAGCGAACGCGCCGAAGATGACGTTCAGCGGCACATGACGGTCACGTAGCGCGCCGAACGCGACATCGCCGAAGCCGCCGCAACTGATGCTCGCGAGGTTCATGAGGCCGTAGCCCGTGGCGCGCCATTCGGGCCGCGCGATCTGGCAGAGGATGGGCATGTTGTTGCAATCAAAGAAGCCCCAGCCGAAGCCGAACACGATCAATCCCATGATCGCCACGGTGAGTGATCCCGCGTTGCCCACGCTGAAGAGCGCGGGCAGGAACATCGCCATGCCGAGTGCGCTGGTGAGGATGCGACCGCGTGTGGTTTTGCTCATCCACCGGTCCGCGAGCGTGCCACCGATTAGCGCGCCGGCGAGCGAAGCGATCTGCACATACAGAATCGCGCTCACGCCTGCCTTGCCTTGGCCTAGACCGAACTTCTCTTTGAGAATGTCGGGCATCCAATCGCGCACGACCCAGCCCGCGATCGCAGGCAGCGTGAAATAAAGCACGAGCAAGATGAAGTTGCGGTTGCCCAGCAATCCTTTGAAGGCGCTCTCCGTCGTTGCACTCGCGGCCAGTGGCTCCGTGCGCACAGGATTGCGCAGCATCGAGATCAAAGGCAGTGCGTAGATCACGCCGATCATCCCGCAGGTGGAGAAAGCCCAGCGCCAGCCGTGCTCGGGAGAGTCGGCGACATAGCCTGCAAAACCTCCGAGAATCTGCCCGATGTAGATGCCTGTCTGATGCACGCCGACCGCGAGCGAGCGAGTGCTGCCCGCGTGATAGTCAGCGATCAAGGCTAGTGCGCACGGAATGTAAAAAGCCTCGCTGATGCCCATGCAGGCGCGAGCGATGACGAGCTCGTTGAAAGTCGTCACGTGGCCTGTCCACCACGTCACTGCCGACCACGCGATCAAGCTCGCGCCGATGACATGTTTCTTGCTCACACGATCCGCGATGTAGCCGCCGAAGGGACTGAGGATCGCATACGTCCACTTGAACCAGCCCAGCACCCAGCCCCAGTCCGCCTTGTTCGCGATGCTCGGGATGTCGCTCACCATGGATGCCTTCATCGTGGCGAGCATCTGGCGGTCGAGGTAGTTCAGCAGTGCGACAGGGAACAACAGGCAGACGACGATCCAGGCGTAGCGCATGGGATAGGTGGAAGACATGGCAGAAAGCTTACTTCGAGCGTGGGTTCTTCAGGAAGTAAAAACGGCCATCCTCCGCGCCGCCGATGAAGTCAGGCACCGCATCGCCATCGAAATCGACGACCGTCGGGCTCACGTCGTGGCCTTCGATATTCTTGTCGGCGAGCGTGCCCGCGTTCTTCATCACCCAGTTGCCATCCTTCACACCGACCTGCTTGAGGAAGTCAGCGTTCGCGGAGTTCAGCAAGAAGTCGAACTTCCCGTCACCATCCCAATCCGTGACGCAGAGCTTGCGACGACCACTCTTGCCGGCGGTGCCAGCGTTGAGCTGCAAGGGCTTGCCGCTTTCATCGACGAAAGCCCGGCGCGGATGCTTGAGGATGAGTTTGCCATCGACTTTGGCGCGCTCGAAGAAGGCGAGGTAGCCTTCGGTGTCGAGCATCGCGAGATCGAGCAGACCATCGCCATTGAAGTCGTAGAGCGCCGGGGTCGTGCGCCACTGCGTGAGCAAACCTTTACCCTCCGGCTTCAGCCAGCCCCACGCGAGCTTCGGCTGTTCGCCGTTCCATTCGACCTCGATCGGCTGTGGCGCAGCGAGCTTCGGCTCCTTGCGGGTGCCAATGTTCTTGAGCCACTGCACGCGACTGATGATCGAGTTCAGCACGATGTCGGGCAATCCATCACCATCCCAGTCCGCAATGTTCAGCGTCGTGTAGCCCCACTTCGCTTCGGCAGGACCTTGAATACTCTGATTGCCAGCCAGCACGCGGAAGGTTTTGCCATCGGCCTTGAGACGCTGCGGTGCTGCCCACTTCGGTTGTGCGACCTTCGGCCCGCTGAGATTCTCGAAGAACTCGATGTAGCCCGCCGTGTTGCCACTGATGATGTCGGTGTCGCCATCGCCGTCCCAGTCAAAGCCCACAGGCGTGGCAAGCGCACCGCACTTCAGCGTGCTGGCCTCTTGC
This sequence comes from Verrucomicrobiaceae bacterium, assembly GCA_016795365.1. Lineage (GTDB taxonomy): Bacteria > Verrucomicrobiota > Verrucomicrobiia > Verrucomicrobiales > Verrucomicrobiaceae > JAEUHN01. The sequence continues at coordinate 230,986 of JAEUHN010000029.1, read as the reverse complement.
TTGAAATACTTTGGCTTCTCAAAGATGGGCGACTTGTCGGCAGCGAACTTGCCCGTGTTCTCGATGAATGCCACGCGCCCATCTTCATCGCCACAGATGAGATCCTTGTCGCCGTCCTTGTCCCAATCGAACGCAACTGGCGCGATCATCTCCAAGTCCATGCGGAGATGTTTTCTTGCAGAATCAGTGACACGAACGCCCTTGGCATACACAGGCGCGGTGCGTGTGCCGGTGTTTTGGAAATAGGTGAGCTTGTCCAGGAACTCACCACACAGCAGATCGAGATCGCCATCGCCATCGAAGTCTTCGAACTGCGGCGACGGACAGCCAAAGACATCGAGACGCTTGCCGCCTGCGTCGATGAACTTCGGTTTGTCATACTTCGGCTCGGCGGTGCTGCCCGTGTTCTTGATGAAGTAGATCCAGCCATGCAGCGGACCGTTCTGCCACTTGCCATCCGCACTCCACGCATCATCCCAGCCGTAGTAGCTCCAGTCCTCAACGGCCACGATCAGATCGAGAGCACCATCACCATCGTAGTCGGCATAGCGCCATTGGTTGTGCCGCATCTTCGGCCCCTTCGGCTGCTTGCCCTGCGGCTTGTGAAACTTCGCATCGACCGGCAGCTTCACCTTCTCATCAAGCCCCGTCTTCGTGAAGTTCTTGTATTCAAACCCCGGCGTCAGCACGCGCATGCCGCCGTCCACATAGCTCGGCATCACGTAGTGCACCGTCTTGCTGATGAACTTGCCCGGCTTGAATACGGGCATCTTGTTCTTCGCCGTGTCGCCCGTTGTGTTCTCGAAGAGATACACGCCGTTGCTCGGCTTGTCGGGGCATGAAACGATCAAATCAAAGTCGCCATCGCCATCCGCATCACACGGCACCGGCCAGGCCCAGAGGCCGACCCCGAGATCAACCGCGAGGCCGGGATTGTTGTAAGGGAGCGGCTCCAAGGCGAAGGCAGCCGGAGCGAGGAGAGTCAGTAACAAAGTGCGAGCGAGCATAAACAAGTGAGTGTGGAGTTACGCGAGGGCGGTGGTGATTTCTTCCTGGAGAACGGCGAGCGCGTCAGCGATGCGAGCGCGCTCCTGATCACGGAAGCGATGGAAGGGCTCGGCCATGAAGTCGTCGCACACGCCGAGGTGCGACAGCGCGCACTTGATGCCCTTGATGATCGCGGACGAATGACGGCCCACTTGATACAGCGTGGACGATACATGCATCACCAGCGCGTGAAGCTGTCGCGCACGCTGCACATTGCCTGCGGCAGCCGCATTGTAGAGTGCGACGTAAAGCTGTGGGAACACATTCGCACCGCCATTCACGCCACCGTGACCACCCGCGAGCACAGCATCAAGCAGCAGTTCCTCCGGACCCATTAGCACCGACCAATCAGGCCGCTCCTTCAGCATCTGACACAGGCGATGGAAATAGACCATGTTGCCCGAGCTATCCTTGATGCCGTGGATCTTCGGCTCGTCCTGCAAGGCGCGGACCGTGTCGATGTCGAAGCTCACCTTGGTCAGCGACGGCATGTTGTAGAGATAAAACGGCAGTGGCAGTTCGGGCAGCAGGTGGCGGATGTATTCGAGCAGTTCTGGCTGTCCCTCTGGCAGGTAGTAAGGCGGTGCCGCGACCAGTGCTGTCGCACCCGCATCGGCGGAGTGCTTGGCAATGTTCACCGACTCGACAAACGCCGTGTCCGTGATGCCCACGAAGACCGGCAGCCGGTTGCGCACCAGCTTGCAGGTCTCGGTGATCAGCTCACGCCGCAGACGATAGCTCAGGCTCGGGCCTTCGCCCGTGGTGCCGATGATGAATAGGCCATGCACGCCGCCAGTGACGAGACGTTCGATGAGGCGCTCCAGGCCATCGCGATCAAGCGTGTCGCGGTCTTTGAGCGGAGTGATGAGGGGAGGGATGATGCCGGAGGTCATTTATGATGTCTGATTGGAGGTTCTTGGTTTGGAACGGGTTGCTTTCGAGCGCTGCGATTGGATGCGATTGATCTCGGTCATCAGCTGCTGCGGCATCGCTAGAGGAATGGAGCGCGCATCGTGTGCGGCTCGCTCCTGATCATAGGCAGCGAGCGCTTGCTGCTGGCTGGCGCGGATGTGCTCGGCCATCGCTCGACTGGCTGCCTTGGCATCGCCTTTCTCGACAGCATTGAGGATGGCCTGATGCTCACGATGGGTCTGCTCAAGAACGGCTTGAGTATGCGCCTGTCGTTGTGTGCCGAAGATGCCGGTCAGCAGGCGCGAGTCGGACACGATCTTCATCATGCGATGATTGCCTGCCGCGCGCAGCAGCATGAGGTGGAAGCCGAGGTCCGCGCTGAGAAGGCGCTGCATCTGTGCGGCGTCGAGCGAGGGCAGCTTTGATTTGGTCAGCTCACGCGCGAGCTTACCGATCTCATCGCACAGGCTGCGCAGACTCAGGATGTCCTCCGGCAACGCACTCGCTGCCGCCTTGGCCACCGCGAAAGGCTCCACGGCCTCGCGCAGTTCGTAGAGTTCGATCAAGTCGCGACGCTCCAGTTTGCGCACGCGGGTGCCATAGCGCGGCACCTGCTCCAGCACGCCCTCTTGCTCCAGCGTGCGAATCGCCTCGCGCACCGGCGTGCGGCTCATGCCGATTTCTGCGGCCAGCGATTGCTCGGATACGAGTGACCCGGCGTGCAGTTCGCCACTGATCAGTTTGCGCTGCAGGTGCTCGTAAGCGCGCTGGCGGAGATTGGAAATGGAAGCTGACATGGTCTTTGGTGTTCTGCTGGTATACCAGAGGTGTGGCACAAGACGCGACGCTGCCAAGTTTTCTTTCATCTGTTCTTTCCGGACGCTGTCGCAAGAGGTTCCGAGACAACTTCAGCGGAGCCTTCCACCTTGTGACGCTGCGGGACGTAGATGAACGTGAAAGCCATGAGCAGCGTGGATCTCAACCTCTTCACCCGGACGAAGGCATGGCTGCCGATCGCCTCGGGTGAGGCGCGTCTGGCGCTGGAAGTGCAGTCGAAGCAATTGCATCTCGACTTCGACTTCATGGGAGGCGGCGGCTTTGTGGTCGCTCGGCGGGAGATCAAGCGACGGATGCCGCAGGACTTCGAGATCAGCTTCCGCTGGTGCGGACGCGGTCCGGTGAACCACCTGGAACTCAAGCTCGTCGATGATACCGGAGCCAACGTCTGGCGCTACGAGCGACGCGATCTGAAGTTCACCGGACGATGGAGCAAGATGGTGGTGAGCAGTCGTGATCTCCACTTCGCGTGGGGACCTGCGGGCGGTGGCACGATTCGCAAGCTTGGCGCGATCGAGTTCGCGATCGTCGCGAAAGATGGCGGCGCTGGCAAAGCATGGATCAGCGATGTGTGCCTCGAAGACCAATCCTTCACCGCCAAGCCGGCACTCACTCGCTCGCGCCGAGCACCTCACTGGATCACGCTGGATGCGGGAGCTGTGCGCGCTCTTGGTGGTCTCATCATTGACTGGAAGAAGGCAGCGCCGCTCGATGGCTTCCAAGTTGATGGCTCGCTCGATGGCAAGCGCTGGCGAAGACTCTACCGGGCGACGCGCGCTGGTGGTGCTCGTAGTTTCGTTTCGCTGCCCAACACGCGAACTCGCTGGCTGCGCATCACCTCCGGTGATGCGGTGGCAAAGGCGGTGCGCGTGCAGCCCTTCGAGTTCTCACGCTCGCCGGAATCCTTCTGGCCAAGCATCGCTGCACACACGCCACGCGGCTGGCATCCGCGATGGTTGCTGCGAGAGCAGAGTTTGTGGACGCCATTCGGCACGCCCGATCGACGAGACTGTGCGCTCATCAATGAGCAAGGCATGGTAGAACTCGCCGAGGGCTCCTGCTCGCTGGAGCCTTTCGTGCAGGTCAGCGGCAAGCGTTTCACCTGGGCCGATGTGGCGACTGATCTTGCGCTGGAAGACGAATGGAAGCCTGAGCCAAAGGTGACGTGGAATGCACGTTCGTGGTCGTTGGAGATTGCGGGGCAAGGGCTCAGTGACCACAGCCTTCGCGTGACCTACCACTTCACCAACCACAGCCGTCGAAAGCTGACAGCGAAGCTCTTCGTCGCGCTTCGTCCGTTCCAAGTCACACCGCCCTGGCAGCACTTTCGCAATGTCGGCGGAGTGTCGCGAATCGAGCGCTTGAGCCGAGTGGGCAGCGTGGTGCGCGTCAATGAATCGCTCTCGATTCACGCGCCCGCAGAGGCAGCGTTTGGCGCGATGACTTTCGATGAAGGCAATCTGGTTGAACGACTGATCGAAGGCCGGCTTCCATCCCGCGACGAAGTGGATGACGACGTCGGCTTTGCCTCTGGCGTGCTATCGATAGAGTTGAAACTTCAGGCTGGAGAGAGTCGCGAGTTCCATCTTGGCACCTCGACCACGAGCGCTCGACCGTTTGACTGGAAGGCCAAGCTCAGCCCCGAACGCTGGTCATGTGCCAATGGTGGTGCCGAGGTGCTGCGTGCGATGCACACGGCCATGGGTCACGTCTTGCTCACCCGCAGCGGTCCCGCTTTGCAACCGGGTCCGCGCCGCTACACGCGCTCGTGGATTCGCGATGGCACGATCATGAGCGCTGCACTGCTGCGCATGGGCTGTGCTGACGAAGTGCGCGAGTTCATCGACTGGTATGCGCCGCATCAGCGCGCGGATGGCTTTGTGCCGTGCTGTGTCGATCGCGATGGTGTGGACTGGCTGGTCGAGCACGACAGCCACGGGCAGTTCATCGCGCTCATCGCGGACTATGTTCGCTTCACCGGCGACGAGGTGCCCATGAAGCGACATTGGCTTCGTGTGGTGAAGGCTGTGAACTTCATTGAGCGATCGCTCGAAGCGAATGGCCTCATGCCGATCTCGGCCAGCCATGAAGGCTACTTGGCGCAGCCAGTGCATTCGTTCTGGGATGGCTTCTGGACCTGGCGAGGACTGCGCGATGCTGTGTGGCTGGCGGATCGCTTAGGTAAGAAGACGAAGTGGCAAACGCTGATGGAGCGAGTGCGTGAATCGCTTGCCCGGGCTATTCAGGGAACGCGAGCGAAGAAACAACTCGACTACAATCCCGGCAGCGTGGAGTGGGCTGACTTCGATCCGACAGCAACGGCCAACGCCATCACGTTGCTTGATGTGCCTGAACAACTCGACCGCACTGCTATCGAGTGGACTTTCGACAAGTATCTGATCGACTGGCGGCGCAAGCGCACGGGTGAGTTGCCTTGGACGAACTACACGCCGTATGAAATTCGCATCATCGGTGCGCTGGTGCGACTGGGTCTTCGCGAGGCAGCACTGGAGTTGCTGCGCTTCTGCATGAGTGACCGGCGACCGCTCGCGTGGAATCAATGGCCAGAGATTGCGTGGCGCGATCCGCTCGCACCAGCGCACATCGGTGATGTGCCGCACACCTGGATCGCAGCGGAGTTCGTGCTCGCGGTGCGCAGTCTGTTTGTCTTTGAAGACGAAACGCGACAGCAACTCGTGCTTGCGGCGGGCATCGATGCCGAGTGGATGAAAGGAAACGGCATTCGTCTGAGCGATGTGCCCACGATCTTCGGTCGGCTCGACTTCTCGCTCGTTCGCGCTTCCGCATCGAGCGTGAAGTGCCTCATCGCGGGCAATGTGGCAGCGTCTGGAGGCCTCGTCTTGCGTCCACCGCTGAAGGTGAAGCACCTCGAAGTTCTTCAAGGCCAAGCTGAACTCCGACGCAACGAGGTTGTCATTCGTTCTGCCTCAGCACACCTCCTTCTCCACACATGACTGCGAAACCTCACGAACTCTCCAACGGACGTTACAAGGTGCTGCTCACCGATGCTGGCAGTGGCCAATCATGTCTCGACTGGATCGCGCTCAATCGCTGGCCGGGGGATGCGATTGAAGATGCGCATGGCTTCTTCATCTACCTGCGAGACGTGGACACGAGCGAGCTGTGGTCGGCGACCTTGCAGCCGGTCGGCGACGACTCGGCGAATGTCTGCACGAAAGCGACGAAGACGGCGGTGGAGTTTGCTCATCATCGTCACGGCATCCGATCAACGCTGGACGTTTCCGTGCGAACGGACTGCGATGCTGAGCAGCGAAGGCTTGTTGTTCGCAACGAAACGGATCGTCTGCGAACCATCGAAGTCACGAGTTACATCGAAGTCGCGCTAGCGCATCCGATGGGTGATCTGGGGCATCCGGCGTTCTCGAAGCTGTTCGTGCAGACCGAGTTCGCGGACGGGCGACACGCGTTGGTGGCGAAGCGTCGGCCACGCAGCGCAGGTGAGTCGTGGCCGGCGATGTTTCATGCCCTGATTGGTCCTGAGGTGGAGGCGTGTGAGACAGATCGCGTGAAGTTCATCGGGCGAGGTCGCAGTGCGGCGCGTCCGGCGATGCGGATGGAGAATACCGTGGGCAATGTGCTCGATCCTGTCTTCAGCCTGCGCACGACCTTGCGACTGGCGCCGGGCGAGGAGCGGACCATCACCTTCGTGTGCGGTGCGGTGGCGGATCATGCGCAGATCGATGCGGTGCTCGCGAATCTTGGTGTGCCGCCCGCTGAGGCACCGCTGCTGCCGATCACAGGCGAGCCGTCCGCGACAGTGTTCGAGCACGGCTTCAATGAGGACTACAACGAGTATCGAATGCGGATTCCATGGCAAGGTGATCAGCTCGCCTTGCCGCCGATGCCGTGGATCAATGTGATCGCCAACGATCACTTCGGATGCCTGATCAGTGAGACGGGTGCGAGTTGCACCTGGTCACGCAACAGCCAGGCAAACCGGCTCACGCCGTGGTCGAACGATCCCGTCTGCGATCCTCACGGCGAGGCGCTTTATCTTCGAGACGAAGTAACGCGAGAGTTCTGGTCGCCGCTGCCGGGGCCTTGTCCTGCGCGGGCCACGTATGATGTCGCGCATGGGTTTGGATATTCGCGCTACGAGGTGGAGGCGCATGGCTTGAAGCACGAGACGACGGTGTTTGTGGCGAAGGATGATCCGGTGAAGCTGGTGCGTGTGCGGATCACGAATGCGAGTGCGGAGATGCGGCAGCTTTCGCTCGTCAGTTTCCACCGACTGGTGATGGGGACTTTGTCTGGAGCAGAGATCAAGACATGGCGAAGTGGTGATGCATTGCTCGCGCAGCGCATGCAGAGCAGCGAGTTCAGCGACGGCGTCGCGTTCTGTTTGGGTGCGTTCGAGGGTGCCGCGATCACGAGCCGACGTGCGATGACCGATCGCTTCAGCTTCCTCGGTGAACGTGGCACGCCGCGCTCGCCGAGAGCGATGCGTGAGCGAGGTTTCGATGTCGACGACGCGATCGGTGCCGATCTGTGCTTCGCGTGGGAGTGGAGCTTCAGCTTGCCTCCGGGCGAGACCTTCGGCGGTTGCATCGTGCTGGGCGAAGGCGTGGGTGAAGCGGAGGTCGCACGGTTGCGAGAACGCTACTCGACGATGGCTGCCGTGGATGCCGAACTCGTGGCGGTGACCGGCTTCTGGAAGAAGAGCTTCGGCCATGTGCGAGTGACGACGCCGGTGCCGGAGATCAACGCGATGCTCAACGGCTGGCTGACCTATCAAGCGCTGGCCTGTCGTATCTGGGGGCGCACGGCGTTCTACCAATCGAGCGGAGCGTTTGGCTTTCGTGATCAGTTGCAGGATGCGGGCAATCTCACGCTGCTGTGGCCAGGGCTGACACGCGCGCAGATCCTGCTACATGCACGGCATCAGTTCGTGGAAGGCGATGTGCTGCACTGGTGGCACGAGGCACCGATCGAGCGCGGTGTGCGGACTCGCTTTGCCGATGATCTGCTGTGGCTGCCGCTGGTGGCGTGCAGTTATGTGAAGAGCACGGATGACGATTCGCTTTGGAGTGAGACGCAGCCTTTCCTTGCAGCGCCGCTGCTCAAGCCCGGCGAAGACGAGAACTATCTGAAGCCTGAGGTCAGCGAGGAGTCGGGCACGATCTATGAGCACTGCTGCCGGGCGATCGACAGGTCGCTAGCGGTGGGGGTGCATGGCTTGCCACTGATGGGCACGGGCGATTGGAACGACGGCATGAATCGCGTGGGACGCGAAGGTCGTGGCGAGAGCGTGTGGATGGGCTTCTTCCTCTACACGGTCCTCGGCGAGTTCATTCCGGTCGCGGAGCAACACGAAGACCACGAGCGCTTGCGACGATACACAGCGCATCGCGAGCAACTGCGCGTGGCTTTGAACGAAGCCGGATGGGACGGCGAGTGGTATCGGCGAGCCTACTTCGACAACGGTCATCCGCTGGGCACGAAGGACGCGAGCGAGTGCCGCATTGATGGCTTGGCGCAGGCGTGGGCGGTGCTGTCGGGCGCTGCGCCTGCGGATCGAGCAGTGCAGGCGATGGCCTCGGCGGAGCGTCATCTGATTCGCGATGCTGACGGCTTGCTGCGACTGCTAACGCCGCCATTCGTGTCGATGGAAGATGATCCGGGCTACATCAAAGGCTACGTCGCTGGTGTGCGCGAGAACGGCGGGCAATACACTCACGCCTCGTGCTGGATGGTCGCTGCGGCAGCGAAACTGGGCTGGCGTGACAAGGCAGCAAAGTGGCTGACGATGTTGAGTCCGATGGCTCACGCGAAGCGCGATCTGGATCGCTACAAGGTGGAGCCATACGTGATCGCGGCGGATGTCTATGGCGCGGAGCCGCATGTCGGTCGCGGTGGTTGGACGTGGTATACTGGCTCGGCTGGTTGGGCGTTCCGTGTGGCGGTGGAGTCGGTGCTGGGGCTGCGAATCGAGCGCGGCACGACGCTGATCTTGAAACCCTGTGTGCCGGACGACTGGCTGGAGTATCGAATCGACTACACCTCGCAAGATGACGTCGTTTTTCACATCCATGTGCGCAATCCATCGGGCTGTGCAGCGACGGTGCTTTCAGCAACGCTCGATGGTGTCGCGGTCGAGATCGTCGATGGCGAGGCGCGAGTGCCGATTTCTCATAGTGCTAGCGAGCATGAAGTGATGGTGATTCTTGGTCACTGAACATCATCGCTCTTGAGTTGAGGACCAGGACCACGAGCCATCACGTTCGATGGTGAGAGTGGCGTCGTAGGGCATGGTGGTGTCGCCGGGCTTGCCAAGGACGAGGACTGTCATCTGGCGTTCGGCCAGGATCGACAGCACGCGTTCGCCTTGTGCGGAGTCGAAGGTGACGGTGAGTCTGTCCACGAACACGAACTCGGGAGCCGCTAGCATGACTCGTGCAACCGCCAGCATGGCCTGATCGCTGAGCGATAGTAGCCCATTCCAATCGCGTTCACTGTCAAGCCCGCCCGCTTGATCGATCACATGCTCGATCCCGAGGATGGATAGCATGGTGCGCACTTCGGCATCGCGCGAGGCATCGCTGTGTCCCAGCAACAGAAGCAGCGAGCGCAAACTGCCTGCGGGAAGATAGGGGCGCTCAGGCAGGAACATCATCGACTCCGGTTCTGGCCGCACGATGACTCCGGAACCATCACAGGACAGACCGGCCGTTGCTTTGAAGAGCGCCTGTTTGGCATGGCCCGAGGTGGAAGCGACCAAGACTCGAGAACCTCGTGGGATGGTGAGGTTGAGATCCTTGACGAAGAGGGTGCCGTCTGCGGATTGAAGCGTGAGATTTTGGTAGCTGATCTGGTGCGGTTCATAGCGCACCTGGATGGGAGAGTTCTGGGGCGAGCAGGTGTCGTCGATGGCGTTGACCAGCTTGTCGAGCCGGGTAACTACGGCCGCGTAGGTGGAGATGGACTGGAACTGGGTGACGATGAGCGAGAAGGCACCCATCAACTGCGCAAAGGCCATCGCGGACTGCGTGATCACGCCGAACTCCACTTCGCCACGGATGAAGAACGGGGCAACAATCAGGGCGGGAATGATTTGGATGAAGTAATTGTAGCCCGTGGTGAAGAAGCCGAGGTTGCGATTGACCACGGTGATGTTGCGGGCATTGCGAACGAGGTCACGAAGTCGCTCGTGCAACCGTCCTCTGAGCTGATCCTCACGATCGAGCAAGGCGAGTGATTCGGCATGTTCGCGCACGTGCATGAGTTCGGCACGGAAGTTGGCTTCCTTGTCGAGCTGCTTGTCGTTGAGGCCTACGAGACGCTTCCCGAGCAGCACGGTGAAGGCGGAGCCTGCCAAGGCATAGCAAACGGCAAAGACAAACAACCGCGGGCTGATCGTCCACAACACGCCGGCGAACGCGAGCACCGTGAACGAGGCATTAAGTGTCATCAGCAGGAACGACAGCGTGGTGGTGGTGAAGGCGCGAATGTCCTCAGCGATGCGCTGATCGGGATTCTCCAGTGCCCCAGACTCATGCAGTTGATAAAAGGTGCGATCTCTCAGATAGCGATCGAGCACCTGTCTGGTTTGCCAGTCACGCCAGAGCAGTGCGAGGCGCTCTTCAGCAAAGCGGTAAAAGACCGCGACTAAAGTGGAGAGCATGAACACCCCGGCATAAAGCCAGGCCTGGAGAATGAAGCGCGAGGTGTTCTTGTTCTCGATGGCGGAGATGAAGTCGCGCCCAACGTAGCTGTTGATCACGTTGAGTCCATTCACGCCGAGGAGCAGGGTAACGAGCAGCGCGAACCACCATCGCGCCTGACGACCGTCTGCCGAGGCAAGGAAGGTCCGTGCGGCGCTGCGAAAGCGCTGCCAGGTTTCACGAGCGGAACGATGACCGTTGTGGTTCATGGATGAAGATCTCCAGCATAACGCCTCATGCGATGGTTCCAACGCATGGCTTGTGCTTTTGCGGCCAAAAAAGAAACGCCCGGCACCTTGCGGGGCCGGGCGTCTTCATCTGCGACCGAGGTTGGGGTCAGTGCCTCAGATGAATTCGTTGATCAGGTTTTCCAGCATCTCCTGACGACCGCTGCCGATCAGCGGCTCGCCATTGGCCAGCGTGTGCGCTTCGAGATCATCGAAGGTCACGCCGCCGGCTTCCACCTTGGCACCGATGCCGTTGTCGAAGGTGCTGTAGCGCTGCTTGATGAAGCCGTCGAGACGACCGTCTTCGATGATGGCGGCGGCGATCTTCAGGCCGCGTGCAAAGGCGTCCATGCCACCGATGTGAGCGTGGAAGAGATCGACCGGCTCGAAGGACTCGCGACGGCACTTGGCATCGAAGTTCAGGCCGCCCGTGGTGAAGCCACCCATCTTCAGGATCTCCAGCATGATCTCGGTGGTGAGGTAGAAGTTGGTCGGGAACTGGTCGGTGTCCCAACCGATGAGCGTGTCACCGGTGTTGGCATCCACAGAACCCAGTGCATTGGATGCGATCGCCACCTGCATCTCGTGGCGCATGGTGTGACCGGCGAGCGTGGCGTGGTTGGTCTCGAGGTTGAGCTTGAAGTGCTCCAGCAGGTCATACTGGCGGAGGAAGTTCAGGCACGCGGCAGCGTCCGAATCATACTGGTGCGTGGATGGCTCGCGTGGCTTCGGTTCGATGTAGAACTGGCCTTTGAAACCGATCTTCTTCTTGTAGTCCACGGCCATGTGCAAGAAGGCGGCGAGATGATCCATCTCACGCTTCTGGTTGGTGTTCCAGAGCGTGGCATAGCCTTCGCGACCACCCCAGAAGGTGTAGCCCTCACCGCCGAGGCGATGCGTGACATCCATCGCCTTCTTCACCTGCGCGCCAGCATACGCATAAACGTGTGCGTTCGGGCTGGTGGCGGCACCTTGGCAGTAGCGAGCGTGCGAGAACAAGCAAGCCGTGCCCCAGAGGAGCTTCTTGCCCGTGCGCTGCTGCTCGGAGAGAAGCACATCCGCCACGGCGTCGAGCGCCTTGTTGCTGGCGGCGAGGTCGTTCAACTCAGGAGCCACATCGCGATCATGGAAGCAGTAGTAGTCCACGCCGAGCTTCTCCATGAACTCGAACATCACCCGAGCGCGGTTCTGCGCATTGGCGATGCTGTCGGAGCCATCATCCCACGGACGCTGCGCCGTGCCGCCGCCGAAGGGATCGGAGAGCGTGTTGCGCATCGCATGCCAGTAGGCCACACCGAAGCGCAGATGGTCTTTCATCTTCTTGCCCGCAACGACTTCGTCAGCGTTGTAGTGCTTGAACGCGAGCGGGTTTTTGGACTTGGGTCCTTCGTATTGGATCTTGGGGATGTCAGGAAATGCTTCGGCCATAAGGCCTGCATTGGAACCTTTTCGCGCAGAAGCGTCAAGAGCGGGATGCTGACACGATTTACGAGGAATCGGCCACCATCCCGCTGAGCTCTGCCGGTGCTCAGCGCACAAAGTGCGTGTAACCGTAGAGCAGGATGACTGCGCCGAGGATGGACATCAGAAGCCCAGCGGGATGGAACTTCGCATCCGCAGACGGCTTGGAAAACAAACTGCCGATCAGACCTCCGACGAACGATCCGCCGATGCCCAGAGCCGTGGTGATGAGGAAGCCAAGGTGCTGTGCGCCAGGCATAACGGCCCGCGCAAGGTAGCCAACGATGAAGCCAAGAATGATGGACCAGAGGATGTGAAGCATTGAATGATGGCGGCTGAGGATGAGTCACTGCGGGCAGAAGTGCCAGACAGTGACGAATCAGACACGCCAGCGTCCGTTTCGTTGGAACTGGCGACGATCGATTACTCGCGCCGCCGCCAGCGTGTGCCCCAGGCGACGCTCCACTGATACTTGCGGGCGTGCTCGCGGATGAGGAAGGGAAGGTCGCGTTCAAGTTCGAGCGTGAAGTGCGTGCTCAGCTTCTCTTTCAGCCAGTCGCGAGTGCTGCCCGTGGGCCAGTTCTCCGGTGGAGTGAAGTCGGCGAGCCAGGTGCACGGCGTCGTCAGCAAAAGCTGGCCACCGAGCTTCACGAGATTGTGCAGACGGTCGATCAGCTTCTGCGGATGCGTGAGACGGCAGGGCAAGTTCGCCGCGTGCACGAGATCGAATGCGCCGAGATTAGAGCGAAGGCTCATTGCGTCGCCTTGCTCAAAATGAATGCCCGCGCTCGGTTTCGCCAACGCCGTGAGCGTGGTGCGCTGCGAGCCTTCGTCGAGACGCTCGTAAGTCAATGGTGCTCCGGTTTGCAGCGCCTTCGCCGCGTCGATGAAGCTGTGCGAGTAGTCGATGCCAATCACTTCGCTGAAGCCCAGCGCGGCAAGTTCGAAGCTTGACCGGCCCACGGCGCAGCCAAGGTCGAGTGCTCGACCTTGCGACGGTGGTGCGATCAACTCGGTGACCGTGCGCACCGCGAAGCTCAGCGCTTCCTTGGGCCCAAAGGTCCACGGCAGCACCTCGTCCGCGCTCCCGTAGTGAAAAAGCAGGTATTCATCGAGCAGGCGGCGCGTTTCGTAGATGTTGTCGGACATGGGGAAGGGAAACGAGCCTGAGCGCGCGGAGGTTGTATCCGCTTGGTGAGACAGCACCAACGACCTTGTCTAGAACGGCAGAATCACAGCCCTAGCCACACACGACGAATCTCGGCATCGGTGACGGCGGGAATCGCCGGGCTAGGCCAGCGGGCGCGAATGGTGGCGACGATCTGTTGGGCGATCTTGGCCTGCAGTGCAGCGGCGGGGTGGAAGCCATCACCACTGAAGGCATACTGCGGGCGCGCATTGGCGTCGCCTTGCTTGATGATGGTCAAACCGTCGATCACGAGAGGCTGGGGGATGAGATTGCGAGTAAAGTCGAACACACCGCCACAGAAGGCGACCCCGCGTTGGCTGGCGAGGGTGGCAAGCTGGCTGTTCAAGGTGGTCAGCGCCGTTGTGACGCGTCCGGTCTTGACCGTGTTTGTAGGGTTCTGCTTCTGGATGTCGGGAGCACAACCGATATGCGGCACGGCGACGAGCACGATGGGCACCGTCGATTTCACGGCGCGCACCCAGTCCACGATGCGGATGAGGTTGTCCCGGGTCTTGTTAGTGAACTTTGATGCGGTCGCACCATTGTAGATGTCGTCGTAGTAGTCGTCCACGTCATTGCCGCCAGCGAAGATCACAATGCGCTCCGCCTGGCTTTTGATCTGTTCGCGCAGTTCGTTCTGCCACTGCTTGTCGAACCAGTTCGTGCTCAGCAGGCGGTCGCGAATCTCTTGAGTGGTGGCACCCGGGAAGGCCCAGTTGTGCTTGTGCCCGATGATGCGCACGTCGTAGTAGGCACTGAAGGTTCCGAGGTCGAACCAGCTCTGACGGCGCTCGTGCAGGAGTTCGACCCAGTTCCGGGTGTCCCAGGAATCCCTGTTTTGCGGAAAGAGGATCGGGAACTCAACCTCATACTCCTTGGTCAGGCTGTCGCCGAGCACGAGACACTGCTGAGCAGCCTGTGCTGAACCCAAGCCAACGAGCGCGGCAGCGAGCGAGAGAAGCGTGCGGAAAGGAGATTTCATGACACGAACTCTACCACTACGCCCCGGGCTTGGCAACGGTCCTCAAATCACTCCGGGATCGGGTCCGTGCGTTTCACGGTCTTGCCTTCCCACACAGCTTCATCGGTTGCCTTGTCATAGGTCAGAACACGGCTGGCGCTGTTCGGTGCGGGCGGCACGTCGATCTTCGGCAGCCATTTTTTGAGGTCGGCAATAACAGCAGCGTGCTCCGGCCTGGCGGCGATGTTGTGCCATTCGTTGGGATCGCTCACCATATCGTAGAGTTCCTCGCTGCCGTCGGCGTAATGGATGTAGCGCCACTTTTCACTGCGCACGGCGTGGTTGCCCTGGTTGTGGCTGGTGACGGCGGGACGTTCACGGTGCGTTGAGGCATCCTTGAGCTGTGGCAGGAGGCTGAGGCCTTCGAGATCGTCACGTTTGGGCAGGCCTGCGAGGTCGATGAGGGTGGGATAGATGTCGAGCAATTCAGCGGGCTGGGTGCAACGTTGACCCGCCTTTACGCCCGGCCCGGCGAAGATGAGAGGCACCTTCGTGCCACGATCCCAGAGCGTGTTCTTGCCTGTGATTTCCTTTTCGCCCAGGTGCCAGCCGTGGTCGCCCCACAGCACCACGATGGTGTCATCCGCGTGGCCGGACTCTTCGAGCGCGGTGAGCAAGCGCCCCACTTGCGCATCGGTGAAGCTGGTGCAGGCGAGGTAGCTGCGGACGAGGTTGCGCCACTGGTTGTTCTCTTTGATCCACTTCAAACGAGGCTCGGGCAACTCCCAGTGCAGATACCAGGAGAAGCGTGGCGTGTCTTCGCGATCGTGCTCCAGGATCTTGGGCAAAACGCTGTCGTCATCCGGGTAAAGATCGAACCACTTCTGCGTGGCGTAACACGGCACGTGAGGAAGGAAGAAACCAGCGGCGATGAAGAAGGGCTGATCCTTCGGTGCGGTCTTGATCTGTTCAACGATCCACGACGCAACCTGGTAATCGCCCTTGCCGGTGTCGTCGTTGTCCTTCGGCCACACGCCCCAGTCCATCAGCGGATTGTTTCCCATCGGAGTGGGTGGGATCAGCTTCTGAGGTGGCTTGGTGCCGACGCCACCGAGCGGCGCGGTGATCTGAAATTCTGGCTTGGTCGCAGCTGCATTCACACCCGCCTTGTTATTGCCCTTCCCCTTGGCTTTGGCCCCGCCGCCACCACCCCCGCCAGTTCCGCCGTGGTAAATTTTGCCCGTGGCAACGGTGCGGTAGCCGTTGTTCTCGAAGTGCTGCGGCAAGGTGACGCGGTCCTTCCACTGCGGCAGCGTGCGGAACCACGGGGACAATCCATAAACCCCCGTCGTCGTCGGACGCAATCCGAGCAGCAAACTGGTGCGCGAAGGATTGCACAGGGGCATGTTGCAGTGCGCATTGAGAAAGGTGGTGCCTCGCGCGGCAAGCTTGTCGAGGTTCGGCGTCTTCGCCATGGGATGACCGCCGAGGTGTCCGATCCAGTCGTTCTGATCGTCGATGGCGATGAAGAGCACGTTCGGGCGATCAGCAGCGAGGAGCGAGGTGCTCAGCGTGAGTAGGGCGAGGGCAAGGTGTTTGAGTTTCATCATTGGAGATCAGTTGGAAGTGTCGATGCCAGGCGAGCGAAGGCCGTTGCCTTTGATGGATTGAAGCGAGTCGCCAAGGTCCTGGCGTGCAGCTTCGGCGAGGGCGCTGAGACGCTGCACCACGTCAGGATGTTCGGCCGCAACGTTCTTCGTTTCACCGGGATCAGACGCCAGATCGAAGAGCGAGAGTTCGAGCTGCTCGATGCGATAGCCGTGCCGTGTCGCGATGCCTTCGACGCCGGACTGAGTGATGCTCGTTGGTGCGAGTTTGCCGAAGTTCGAGGGCTTGCCGCCGCGTCCGGGTTCGGCAGCGACAGTGATGTAGGGATGGGCGAAGTGCAGCTTCCACGCGCCGCTGCGCACCGCTTGCAAAGCCGTCCCTGAGTAGAAAAAGAGCGCTTCATGCGGACAGCGAGCATCCTTCTCGCCGAGGATCAAACCTTTGGCTGAGAGCCCGTCGATCTTCCGTGTGGAAGGCTTGCCTCCGACGATCTCCGTCAGCGTGGGCAGCCAGTCGATGCCCATGAACGGCTCATCACAAACGCGAGCACTCGGCACATGCCCCGGCCAACGCACGAGGCACGGCACACGCACGCCGCCTTCGAAGGTCGTGAGCTTGCCTTCGCGCAGAGGTTTCGCAGAGCCTGCGTGCTCCCCATATGAGAGGAAGGGGCCGTTGTCAGAGATGAAGATCAGGACCGTGCGATCCTCGAGCTTTAGGCGCTTCAAAGTGCCAAGCACCTCGCCGACCGACCAATCGAGTTCTTCCATCACATCGCCGTAAAGTCCCAGCTCGGAGCGGCCTTTGAACTTTTCCGAGGCAAAGATCGGCACATGCGGCATGACGTGCGGCAGATAGAGGAAGAACGGACGCGCGGCGTTGCGCTCGATGAACTCGACCGCTCGCTGGGTGAAGCGACTGGTGAACAAGGCCTGGTCAGGATCGTGCTCGATGATCTTCTCACCATCGTAAAGCGGCAGCGGAGGCATCTCAGCGGCGAGCGAAGGATGATACTTCGAGTTGTCATTCGAGTAGGGGATGCCCAGCCACTCATCGAAGCCGTGGCGTGTGGGATTGAACTTCAATCGTGTTCCCAGATGCCATTTGCCGACGGCAGCCGTCGCGTAGCCTCGCTCCTTCAGCATCTCTGGCAGAAGCCACTCTTCATCTGCGATGCCGTCGCGACTCGTGTGATTGTAAGCGCCCTGCATCCCGATGCGATTCGGGTAGCAACCTGTCATCAATGCAGCACGCGAGGCTGTGCAGACCGCTTGGGCCACGTAGAAGTGGGTGAACCGCGTTCCTTCAGCCGCGAGCTGGTCGAGGTGAGGTGTCTTGAACCCCTTGGCACCTTGTGTGCCGAGGTCCGCATAGCCCATGTCGTCAGCGACGATGAAGACGATGTTGGGCGTCTCAGCGGCCTGGATCGTTGCGGCGAGCGAGAGGTAAATGAGAAGTGACTTCATGAGCTGACTCACTTCTTGCCCTTGCCTTTACCCTTCCCCTTCCCGCCTTTGGGTTGGGGCTGATTGGCGAGGGTCTTCTTCACGAGGGCGGTGAAGTCATCGGTCTGCTTCTGCCAGACCTGCTCGAGTTCCTTCACCTTCTCGGGCATCTGAGCGGCGAGGTTGTGCTGCTCGGCGCGATCCGTCTTGAGATCGTAAAGCTCCCAGGGGTCACCTTTGGCGGCGACGAGCTTGAAGTCGCCCACGCGCACCGCGCGGTTGTCTTCGTGAAGCCACCAGAGGCTGTCACGAGCGATGGTTTCGTCTTTGGCAAAGGCAGGCACGAGACTCTTGCCGGGCGCGGGCGGAATGGGCTCACCTTTCCACTCCGTGGGCTTCTGGATGCCCGCGAGTTCGAGCACAGTGGGCACGATGTCGATGACGTGCGCAGGTGTGTGGCGCAGTTCATTCTTCGCGCTCATCCCCGCAGGCCAATGCGCGATGAGCGGCGTGCTGATGCCGCCTTCATGGACCCAGGTTTTGTGGCGACGATGCGGTGTGTTGCACGCGCTGGAGAAGCCGGGCCCAAGGCAAAGATACGTCGCCGTGCTGCCGGGCTCGGCCTTCGGATCATGGCCGCCGTTGCGCACCATGATCTCGGCGCTGGCACCATTGTCGGAAGCGAAGAAGATGAGCGTGTTTTCGAAGGCATTCATCGCTTTGAGCTGCGTGATGATGATGCCGATTTCCTGGTCCATGCGGTCCACCATCGCGGCGTGTATGGCCATCTTCGTGGCCTGGAAACGACGCTGCTCTTCGGTCAGCTCGCTCCATGGCAGCGGACGATTCACCTCACCAGAGCCGAGCTTCTCCATGGCATCCGGGAAGGCATACGGAGGACCGACCTCCCGCTCGAGAGCTGAGAGCGTCGTGTTGGTGATGCCCATCTCTTTTTGCTTCGCAAAACGTGCAGCGCGCATGGCTTCCCAGCCGGCAAGATACTTGTCGCGATACTTCGCAATGTCCTCAGGCAAGGCGTGGAGCGGGAAGTGCGGCGCAATGAACGGGATGTAGTGGAAGAAGGGTCGATCTTTGAAATTCGCGGCGTGATCCTTCAGGCATTCGATCGCGTGATCTGCCGTGGCGATGGTCGCGTAGTAGCCATTTTCGTCGGCGGGTGGTTTCACTGCCACATCGTCGATCGAGTTGCCAGCCGAGGTGAAGAAGTTGCCCTGATTCTTCATGTCGAGCGAGCGGTCGAAGCCGCCGTCGAGAACCTTGCCGTCGATGTGCCACTTGCCGCTGTGGTAGCACCTGTAGCCTGCGGGCTTGAGGAAATCTGGCAGCAAGCGCGCCCACTGCTGACGCACGCCCTGACCACCGCCGCCGACACCGGGCAAAGCATCGCGATGGATCTGCTGCGCGTAGTAGCCGGTCATCAGCGCACCGCGCGTAGGCCAGCAGCGAGCGGTGTTGTAGAACTGGGTGAAGCGCAGGCCATTCTTCGCCAGTGAGTCGAGGTTAGGCGTGGCGATGTCGCCGCCGTAGCAGCCGAGGTCCGAGTAGCCGAGATCGTCAGCGAGGATGAAGACGACGTTGGGTTTCGAGGCCGCAAACGAGGACGTGACGACCAAGGTTGAGAGCAGAAGTGCGAGCAGCCGGAGATTCATGAGAAGTCGTTATTTGGTCTTGCCCTTGCCTTTTCCTTTGGCGGCGGGCTTGGGAGGTTCGGGAAGATGATCGTCGGGTTGATTGGAGAAGCGCCAGGGATCGTCCAGACGCCGCATCTCGGCCAGCAGCAAGGCCTGCATTTCAGCCAGCTTGGCCGCGTGCTTGGGATCGCTGGCGAGGTTGGTCTGCATCGCCTCGGACTTGCCATGTTCCTTCAGAAACTCATCAGGATTGGCGGCCAGATTGAAGAGTTGAGTCTCGCTGACTTTGCGATCCGGGGCTTCGTATTGGATCAGCTTCCAGTCGCCGTGCTTCACGCTTCTCATGCCCGGTTTGCTGCCTCCAGCGTAGGCACCATAAAGCACATCACGCGTGGTGGTGCGCGAGCCTTGGAGGACTGGCTTGAAGCTCAGACCTTCATTCGTTTCAGGTGCCTGAATGCTGGCGAGATCGCAAAGCGTGGCGAGCACATCGAGCAGGTAGATGTTGCCCTCAACGCGGCTACCAGGCTTGATCCCTGGTCCTTTCACGATGAAGGGCACGCGCCATGTGTGCTGATAGAGGTTCTGTTTTCCCATCAGACCGTGGCGACCAATCGAGATGCCGTGATCAGCGGTATAGAAGATGTAGGTGTTGTCGAGTTCGCCCATGTCCTCCAGACGTTTCAAGACGCGGCCCAACTGGATGTCGATGTTCTCGCTGCACGCGAACTCACGGCCGAGTTCGTTTCGAATGCTGGCTTCGTCGCGGTGCTTCCAGACGCCGCTGACATCCACTTCGTCACGCACATCGGAATGCGTGGTATCGAAGGGATGGGCGCTGAGGTAGCTCGGAGGCAGCGCGGGCTGGTTCGAGTGCAACGAAGGCAGAGTCGCCGGGTCGGCGTGGTTGGTGGCTCCGTATTTGGCCAGCAGCTCGGGCTTGCCGTCGCGAGTGTCGTGGGGGTGGGAGAAGCCGAAGTAGATGAGGAAGGGCTTCGAGTCCTTCGTGGTGGTGCGATCCGTGAGGTAGTCGAGCACGCGTTCGGCATGCCACGCGCTGCCGGACTCATCGGTGCCGCCGCGTTTTGATGCATCGTGACGGACGGTGAAGAGCTTGTTCGCGGCCTCGTAGCTATTGCCTTGTTTGCAGGTGCGCATCGTCGCGTAGCCTGCGCGATTGAAGACTGCGGGGATGGTGTTCTGCTCAAGGTTGGGCGGGCTGGTCTTGGCGGCCCAGGGCGAGACGGGCAGATGCCACACCGTGCGTCCACTCATGATCATGTGGCGCGAAGGCGTGCACACGGCACCGAGCGATGAGCCCATGTGGTAGGCTCCGTCGAAGACCATGCCTTGGGCCGCGAGGCGGTCGATGTTGGGCGTCTGGAGTTCGGACTTGGGATTGTAGATCTTCAAATCCATCGGCGACTGGTCATCGACGAGGACGAAGAGGAAGTTCGGGCGTTTCTCGGCGGCAAAAGACGAGAGCACGGTGATGAGCGAGAGGAGCAACGCGAAGCGCATGGCGATGGCGGGAGACTTAAGGCTTGAAGGTCATCCACAACGGCGAGGACCACGCCATGTTGCCATCGGTTTGCTCAATGCGGAGGTAGTAGCGGTTTTCGCCACTCACCGGCGACGCATCGGTCCACGTCTCGCTGACCGATTTCGCATGAGGTTCGAAGGTGTGTAGATCGCTTTCGTTGCGCACGATGGTGATGCGTTTGATCGGAGCGGTGCCTTCGATGTGGATCGTGAGAGCTGGCTTGTCATGAGACTCAAAGACCTCGCCCATCAGGTGGCCACCGATGCTGAGTTCGACAAAAATCTTGTCCGTCGCCGCACAGGTGCGACGGGCCTTGAATCCTGCGATGATGCCTCCACGCGTGAAATTTTCCACATACACACCGCCGAAGGAGGTGTGGGTGGCAATGTGATCGCTGGAGGCGAAGACGCTGAGCTTGTGACCGACGGCGAGGGCTTTCTGATACACGCCATTGTTGAAGCCCTGGGGCTGCTTGTAGCCGGAGTCGAAATCCGTGATCACGCCCGGAGGCATGGGGTGATTGCCAATGGCTTGATTTGCAGGCGTGTAGGGCTCGCCCTGGCGAAGGCCCACCGTGGGCTGCGGCAATCCGAGACCCTCGTAGCTCACGCGTGCGCCCTGGAAGATCTCAACCGTGTTTTCGAAGGTGTTGTCGATGCCTTTCTCATACTTGGTCCAGTCGGTGCCCATGCCCGTGGCACCTGTGTGACTGATGATGGCGCACGGATGATCGTAGCGCTTGAGGACTTCCCACAACTCCGATGGCTGGATCTGCATCAAGCCTGGACCGATGGGCAACTTCTCCTGCCAGATGGACGAACGGTAGTTCTGGCGCTGGATGTAAACGATGGGTCCACCGCGATTGGCGAAGACGACATTGCGATGGCCCCAGGGAAAGACTTGTTCGCGTTCATAGGCGTAGAGCGAAGCGAACTCTCCCGGCGCGTGGAAGACATCCACCTGGCGCTGGGTGTGCCACCATTCATAGGGCGCATACACCTTGCCGATGTCCGTGTGGTCCGAGGTGCCAAGGAAGTCGAGTCCCGCCATGTCGTAGGCGTAGCGATAAGCCTCCAGCACGCAGCCGTCGAAGCCTGTGCGGCAGTTTGAGATGTCCGTGTGTCGATGCAGATCGCCCCAGACAAGGCGGTAGGTCTTGCCGCCGATCGTCCAGGTGTGATGCTCCGTGAGCGGGCGTGGGGGCGTGGGCTCGTTGAAGTATGGTTTCGGTGCGGGAGCATGAGCGATGGACGCCTCGGGTTCGGCGGGCAGAAGCGGCAGTTCGGCATCGGTTTTCACGAGGCCGACATACACACCCGAAATGCCGCTTTGCTTCGTGGTGCGCAGGTCCGATGGCCAGGTGGCCCACAGTCCACCTCGAGGACCGAGGAACAGCTCTTGATGGCGATCCTGTCCCATGGTGCTGTTGGGCAAAGCGGCAGGCTCTGACCATTCGCGGGATTCGGGCTTGAATCGCAGCATCGCTCCGCGCCACAAAGCTCCTGCGAAGTAACGATAGCTCAGCCACACCACGCCTTCGCGCACGCAGACGGAAGGCACGTTCACCGCATAGCCAGGACTCGGATCAGGCGCGGGAGTGGGTCTGCCATGGTCAGGCACGGGCACCTCGGTGAAGGTGGCCTTTGCGATGTCATAGCGACCGAGCAAGAGCCGTTTGTGTGCATTGAAGCCGAATTCGTTCTCATGCCCGCGAGAGTCCTGGCCCCATTGTTCGCGACCTCGCTCCGCCGCGATCCAGAGCCCGCCTTTGCGATCGCTGGAGATCGAGGCGCGGGCTTCATACTCTGGCGTTGCGAGCAGCACTCGATCATCCACCTGGCCCTCAGTCGTGACCGAGGCGAGGCGGAGGTTAAACTCGCTGCCTTCCGAGCTGTCATAGACGATCCAAGCCTTGCCCTCGGCAAAGGCGAGACGTGGCTCCCAGTTGCCGCCGCTCTTGGCCTGGGAGACGCGGATGGGATCGCTCCACTTCGAAGAGTCGGGTGAGTAATGCCTTGTCCAGATGCTAGAGGCACCGGGGCGAACTTCCTGCCACGTCACCCACACACGTCCCGAAGCATCCGTGGCTGCATCGGCGAAGCTGTTGCCTGCGTCCGATGTGGCAGCGAGTTCCACTTCATCCTCCAGCTTGCCTTTGATGAATCGTCGAGCCCGCAGGGTGACGACGTCTTTCGCATTTACCTGTCCCCAGAAGCACCACACACCGCTCGCGCCGTCGGCTGCAATGGCTGGCTGATGCAGCACACCTGGCTGTGAGACAGCGGTTTGGTGCTTGAGTGCTGCGGCTTCACGTTTCGCCAAATGCAGCACATCCGCCTGACCATCATGCTCGATGTAAGTCACCCAGACACCCGTCGCGTTGTCCACGCAGAGATCAGGGAAGTCGCGGTGCTTCGCGGGATCTTTGGCGGGGAAGAGAGCCGTCAGTGGCATCGTCAGGCGTGGCGGAACAGCACCCGCTTTCGCTTTGCCTTTGCCTTTCGCTTTGGCCTTCGGCGCAGGTTCTTGCGCAAGGACGAGCGTGGAAGAGATGAGGAGCAGCAGGACCGAGAGAAACTTCATGCGGCGATCAACGCTGGCATCGGATGATGCTTGTCACCGATCTGCGATTCACGGCATCGACACACGCAGTCCGGTGAGGCTGCCCTCGAACCTGCTCTTTGCCGGGTAGCTGGTCACTGGGACTTTGTTGTCGAAGCCGACGCAGAAGTCTTCCTTCGGCTGGCCAAGGATGAGTCCTGGGGCTTTCGATGAGCTGGCTGGCGAGTCGTCCACCTGCACGGAAAGGGTTCCGTCTTTCGCCAGCGTGGCTGTGATGCGATGCGGTTTGCCGTCTCCAGGGAATGGCGTTTGGGTGTGGGACTCTGTTTTGCCGTGGCGGACGGTCCACGTGAGTTGACCGTCACTCAGGTGAAGGGCGTAGCCAGTGCTGGCACCTCCGTGGGCCACGAGGATGGCATGGCGTTGAGAAGTCGCGATTCCACAGGTGAGAGTGAAGGGCTTCTTGGCAATCTGTGGGGCATGGTTCGAGTCGAGCGAGTCGCCTGGCTTGAGAGCTTCCAGCGCCACGGGCTTGCTCGCTGTCTTGGCGGCATCGGACTTCTTCTCGCGAGGCGCATCGCTGGTGGGATAAAGCGTGACGGGATTCTCCACCTCACCCGCAGGGCGACGGGCCTTGGGTTCGTTGCCTCCGATCTCAGCCGTCATCCGGTTCGCCAGCGATGTGAGCTTGGTGACGATGTCCGGGTGCTGGGCCGCGAGGTTGGTCTGCTCGTTGATCTCTTGATCCAGGTTGTAAAGACGAGGGTTGATCTTGGAGTCCTCGGCAGGGCCGGATTTCTTCGTCTCAGCCTGGGTCATGAGCGCGAGTTTCCACGGTCCCTGGCGCACGGCCTGAAGATTGTAGCTGGCGAAGTAGTAGTGCGCTTCGCGCTGCGATTCCTTCGCCTGGCCAAAGAGCAGGGGAGTGAGATCTCGGCCATCGATCACGGGATCGGATGGGACCTTGCCTCCAGCGATGTTCACACACGTGGGCAGGACATCGATGGTCCCGGCAACGGCGTCGCACACGCTGCCGGGAGCGATTTTGCCCGGCCACCACGCGAGGGTGGGCACGCGCACGCCGCCTTCCCAGGTGCTGCCTTTACCACCGCGCAGAGGCAAGGCACTGCCACCGTCAGGGCCTTTGATCAGCCAGGGGCCATTGTCGCTGGTGAAGATAACCAGCGTGTTTGCGTCGAGCTTGAGTTCGCGCAAGGTATCGAGCACCCGCCCCACGCTCCAGTCCACCTCCTGCACCCAGTCGCCAAAGCGCCCGTTTTGCGAGCTGCCTTGAAAGGCCTTGCCAGGATGAATAGGCGTATGCACCGCCGTGTGAGGGAAGTAGAGGAAGAAAGGATCGTTCTGGTGAGCGCGGATGAATTTCACAGCTTCATCGGTGTAGATTTCCTCGATGCGATCCTGGTCCTCCTCGACAAGAAGACGCTCGACTTGCTCATCGCGAACGAGCGGAACCACACGCTGACCATTCACCGTGGCGGTCTTCTGCATGTCATTCGAGTAGGGAATGCCGAGGTAGTGATCGAAGCCTTGCTTCGTGGGCAGGAAGGGAGGTTGATCGCCGAGGTGCCATTTACCGACGCACTGTGTGGCATAGCCTTGCTTCTTGAGATGCTCGGCGATGGTGGTCTCCGCGGGGTTGAGCCCGTTCCGACTGCCTGGTGGATACACACCAGGCACTGACACACGTGCGCCATAGCACCCGGTCATCATCTGAGCGCGAGACACACTGCAAACCGGCGCGGCATAGAAGCTGGTGAGCTTCATGCCCTCGCGTGCCATGCGATCGAGATGGGGTGTCTTCTGCTTCGTCGCACCGAAAGGACCGATGTCTGCGTAGCCGAGATCGTCGATGAAAAGAATGATCACGTTGGGCTGCTTCGCTTGCAGGGACGAAGTGAGAATGAGGAGCAAGGAGAGGACAAAACAGCGCATGGTGGAATGCCGATGGAGATAGGTAATGAGGTGGTTGGAGGCGAGTTCGCAAAGGATCGGGCGCAAGGTGCGACAGAGTTACTTGGTCTTGTCTTTGCCCTTCCTCTTTTTCTTCGGCGCATCCTCACCTTCGTCAGCGGGACCGCGTTTCTTGAACTCTTCATCGAGCACCGAAGGCCGGGCGGCGTTGAACTGGTCGAGCGCGGTCTGGAGCTTCGCCCTGGCTTCGGATTCCACGCTGGTGAGTGCGGTCGAGTTCATCGCCTTGGTCTCCCATGGATCGGCGGACAAGTCGTAGAACTCGCCGGTGCGGTAAAGCTTGTAGCCATGATTGAAGACCGATTCGCGCACCGTCATGTCCCGGCTCTGGCGTGGTGAATACCACATGTAGATCGACTCTCGTGGAGTGCCGCTTTCGCCACGCAATTGCGGCAAAAAGCTGATGCCATCAACGCCCTGCGGCACCGCGATGTCTGCTGCCTGGCAGATCGTGGGTAGAAAGTCCGCACTGCTGATGAGGTCCTGGTTCACACGACCCTGCTTCATCACGGCCGGCCAGCTCGCGATGAGGGGAACGTGGTGTCCGTTTTGCACGGTTGAGCCCTTGCCACCTTTGTAGTCGCTGCCTTTGAAGCGGCTGGTGATGCCCTTGTTCGTGCCGTTGTCACCGAGGAACAGCAGCAACGTGTTGTCGCGGATGCCCAGTTCGCCCAGCTTCGCATCCAGCAACCCGATCATCTTGTCCATGTAGGCCACCATGTCAGCGAAGTGCTTGTCAGCCTGTTGAGCTTTCTCGCTGTTCGTCTTCGGGTCCCAGTCCGGGCTGTCCGGCGTGGGCTGGAACGGGTTGTGTGTCAGCATGAACGGGTAGTAGAGGAAGAAGGACTTCGCCTTGTTCCGCGTGATGAAGTCGAGCGCGAAATCATTGATCACCTTCGGTCCATAACTGCCCTCGGGATACTGCTTCTCCACGCCATTGAGTTCGAGGCCCGCATTGGCGTAGCGTGGCGGGCGACGCGTGTGCTGCCAGAGCAGGGATTCATCGAAGCCAAAGTGCTGCGGCGAATCCACCTCGCGTCCGAGCTGCCATTTGCCGCACACGGCGGTCGCGTAGCCAGCGTTCTTGAACAACGTGCCAAAGGTGATCTCCGAGCGCAGCAGCGTGCCGAAGTTGATGTAGTTACGCACGTTGTATCGACCCGTCATGAGCTGCACGCGAGTAGGTGTGCACAAAGGCTGGGCATGGCAGTGCTCAAACCGCATACCGGTGGCGGCAAGACGATCAAGGTTCGGAGTCTGGTAGGACTCGCCACCATTGGCGGAGACGCATTCGTAACCAAAGTCATCCGCCATCATGAGGATGATGTTGGGCGGTGCAGCGAGCGCCGACTGCGCGAGAAAAAGTGAAGCAAGAAGAAGCGTGAGGCGCATGGGAAGGGTGGTGAATAGTGTGATCAAGGCAGCAGCGTGAGCGTGATCCGGCGCACGTCCATCACCGAGGCTCCAGGGATCTCCAGCGCTCGAAGCGTGAGCGGTCCCTTGCCTGCTGGCAGCGTCATTTCGCCCAGCTTCAGCGTGTGGAAATCCTTCATCTTGCTCTCGCCCGAGGAGCGCGGGAGCGTGTCTTGATTCGCGTAGAGCGGCGGGTCCCAGCCGGGCTCCACCTTGCCCTTCAGTCGGGCGTCTTTGAAGCTCAGCTCAATGGTGGAACCCGCATCGGGCACCTTGCAGGTGTAGTCCACGGTCACTTCATATTGTCCGGCCGTATGGACATCGATCAGCCACACCATGCTGTCTTCCTTGCTCGTCCAGTTGACGAAGTAGGAGCAGTTCGGCGCATTGCCACTGCGCTGCACACCTCCTCGAGGTTCGCCGTCGCGAGCAGGCAGCATCGTGATGGGGAACTCGCGATAGCCCACGGTGAAGGGACGAGGATCGACCGCATTCCCGCCGCTCTTTTTCTTGTCCCCCTTGGCCTTTCCTTTGCCCGCCGTCTTGGGTGTGGCTTCCACGTCACCGAACATCTCCTGGCGCCATGCGCTCACGGCTTCGGTGAGCTTGGCAGCGAGGGCAGGCTCCTGGTCATTGATCGGCTTGGTCTGACCGGGATCAGCCATCATGTCATAAAGCTGGCCCGCGTTGTCGAGGCGATGCGTTTGGGTGCGCACGCTGATGTTTCCCGCCCAGGTGGAGAAGATCATGCGCTCGGTCCACTCGATCTTTTTCTTCATCAACAGCGGAGCGAGGTCACGTCCGTCGAGCGATTTGTTGCCAGCCCGCTTGATGCCTGCCAACGAAGTCAGCGTGGGTAGCAAATCGATCGCTCCGCTGATCTCGCTGATGGTGTGGCCCGCAGGCAGCTTGCCCGGCCAGCGGATGTAGCACACCGAGCGCACACCGGCTTCGTCCGTGGTGCCCTTCTTGCCCTTCATGCCACCAGTCCAGCGATGGCTGTTGGGACCATTGTCCGAGAAGTAGATGACGATGGTGTTGTCCTCGATGCCATGCTGCTTCAGCCGTGCGAGCACGCGACCTACATTCATGTCCTGGTTCGCCAGCATGGCGTGAACGCAGCGGGTTTCGTTCTCGTCTTCTTGATCGGCCTGAGTGGCGCGTTGGGTGATAGCCTTGTCCTTGAACTGGCTCCACGTGTCATGCGGAGCTGCCCATGGTGAGTGAGGTGTGGTGAAGGGAACGTAGCAGAGGAAAGGCTTGTCCTTGTGCTTGTCGATGAAGCCGAGGGCCTTCTCGGTGCAGACGTTCACGATGTAGCCCTGCGTGCGAATCATGCGCCCTTCATCCTCGAGCGGCGCATCGAAGTATTCACCCCAGTGGCCTGAGGTGTGACCAAAGTAGGTATCGAACCCGCGAGCCATCGGGTGGTAGGGCCACTGGCTGCCATTGTGCCATTTTCCAAAGGCACCGGTGGCATAGCCCGCCGCCTTGAAGCTATCGGCGATGGTCTTGTCACTCAGGTCGAGACGCTCCTGGCCAGTGGACACACCTCGCACGCCTCCGCGTGGATGATAGCGACCGGTGAGGAACTCGGCACGTGTCGGTGAGCAAACGGGACATACGTAGAAACGATCCAACGACACGCCCTCTTTGGCGATGGAATCAATGTTAGGCGTCTGAGCCATCTGATTGCCTGACTGCCCGTAGTCGCCCCAGCCAGCATCATCCGCGAGGAAGACGACGACATTGGGCGTCGCCGCAGGCAGCGAGGAAAGGATCGCCAGCGAGGCGGAAGCAAGGAGAAGGAAACGCGTCATGAGATAAGGAAGACCGGCCCGTGCTAACGTGGCGGACTCCCCGGATCATTCCGCTTTTGCTGAGCCTGAGGGCAACACCTGCACACGGGCATCTTTCGCTGTGAGCGCGATCACGTCCGGAGCCTCCGGGTCGTGCATCAACACCTGCCGTAACAATGAAAACGCATAGTGCTGGTAGATGCCATGACGCGCCGGATCGGTCTTCCCGCAGAACATCTCGGCGAGGTGACTGGTCGGCATCTCAGGATCGCAGTGTGTTGAACCTCGAATACGCAGGGCCTTCAACGATGGGCATGCGGCCAGCCAGGGCACTGCATTCCCCTGGCGATTCCAGGCCCCAGGCTCGGCAAGCAGCATCAAGCCCGGAACCTTCAGGCTCTTCACCGCGTTCTGGCCATGGTCACGAAAGTCCACCGGATCAAGCCCGATCCAGCAGCGCACGCGAGGTTCGCGCACGGCCGCGAGCAGGGTGGCAAATCCACCCGCCGAGTGCCCGATGAGACCCACCTCGCCGTTCGGTCGTGGTTGCAAGGTGCGAGCCGGTTCATGAGCCCAGTGGATGAGGTCTTCGATGGCTCGCGCATTGCGACCATGATCGGCGAACGAAGGAAGATTCGGCACCAGCGCGATCATGCCGTGCAAGGCAATGGAGTTTCCCCACTCGGCCATCACACGACGATGGCGGGAGAACCCATGCGCCACGATCACCACGGGCGCCTCTTCGAGCTTGGTCGCGGGCACATACACATCCACCGGCACGGTCTCGCCTTGCAACGAGATCTTCTCGGTGTGCTTTTTCACGCCCTGCGGCACAGGCATCGGAGGCACTCGATTGGCTCCATCGGCTACGTAAAGACCGAACATCAAGGTTGCGACCAACAGAGCCGCGATGATCCATTTTCTTCGACGGGAGGAGGTATTGAGCGGCATGAGCTTTACTGACTTTTCTTGTTGCCTTTGCCTTTCTTTCCATCGCCGCCGTTCAGGGGCCAAGGCCTCACACCGACTCGTTTGGCCCATGCCTCCCACTGCGATGCCATTGCCTTGACACGATCGGGTTGAGCGGACGCGAGGTCACGCATTTCCGTGCGATCGGTCGGGATGTGATAAAGTTCCCATGACTTCGGGTGCATGGACACGAGCTTCCACTCACCGATGCGGATGGCGCGATTGCCTTCGTGTTCCCAGAAGATCGGCTGCGTGCGTGCCAGTGTCTTGCCTTCGAAAGCGGGCACGAGACTGATCCCCTCCATGGGCTGGATCGCGTTGCCTTTGAATTCGGTGGGATATGAAGCGCCTGAGAGGTCCACGCAGGTGGCCATGAGGTCAATGAGGTGGCCGGGCTGGGCATCGAGCTTTCCATGGCGCTCGTTGGCGATGCCTTTCGGCCAATGAGCAATCAACGGCGTGCTGATGCCACCCTCGTGCTCCCAGTGCTTGTATTCACGGAACGGGGTGTTGCTCACATTCGCCCAGGCCTTGCCATAGCCGATGTAGGTGTCAGCTCCGCCGGGCATGACGCCCAGGCCTTGCCGCATCGGAAAGCCATCGCGCGTCTGCTTCGGAATCATATCGGGCTGGAGATAATCATTGGCCAGGGAAGGCAGCGATGGCTTGTCCGCTCGCTGCTTGAAGGCGCCTGCGCGGCCCATGCCTTCCGCGCAGCCGCCATTGTCCTGGAGGAAGAGGATGAGGGTGTTGTCGAACTGGTCGTTCTTTTTGAGCGTCTCGATCACACGTCCGATGCCTTGGTCCATGCAATCGATCATGGCGGCGAAGACCTCCATGCAACGAGATTCCCAGGCCTTGTTCTCCACACGGCTCCAATCTCCCGCCTGGGGTGTGACCTGCCATTGAGGATCGAGGAGTCCTAGGCGTTTCATCTTGTCCAGGCGTGCCGAGCGAGTGGCATCGTAGCCGGTGTCGTAACGGCCTCTGTATTTAGCGATGTCCGACTCCTTGGCATGCATCGGCCAGTGCGCAGCGGTGTGTGCCATGTAGAGAAAGAAGGGTTGCCCCGGATTGCGCGCATGGTGCTCGGTGATGAAACGCGAGGCCTGATCGTTGATCGCATCCGTGTAGTAGAACTCGCGCGGCTTGTATTCAGCGTCGGCAAAGGGCGAGATGAAGGTGTTGTCGCGCACGAGGGTGTTCGGGTCAAAGAAGCTGCCCGCGCCGTGGATGGTTCCGTAGAATCGGTCGAACCCGCGCTGAAGCGGCCAGTTGTGCTTGTCGGCATCGTTCTGGGGCGCGGTCATGTTCGTGACATGCCATTTACCCGTCATGTAGGTGGCGTAGCCTGCGGGCTTGAGCGCTTCTGCGATGGTTACGGCGCGCTTGCTCAGATCGCCTGCATAGGCTTCACCCACCTTCTCACTCCAGGCATCCACCATGTGTCCGATCCCGGCTTGATGAGCATAGAGTCCGGTGAGCAGCGAGGCACGCGTGGGGCAGCATCGGGCGGTGTTGTAAAACTGCGTGAACCGCAGCCCGCCACTGGCAAGCGCGTCGAGGTTGGGAGTTTCGATCTCGCTCCCGAAGCAGCCGATGTCTGAATAGCCCACGTCATCGGCCATGATGACGATGATGTTGGGCCGTGGAGCGGCGGACAAGCTGGAGCAAATCAGCGCAGCGAGCGCGATGAGCGAGGGGAGGAGTGAGTGCATGTGAATCGGCACCATGGAGACGATGGCCAGAGTAACAACTTTCCTCGCAATGCCGCCGGAGGCTGTAGCGTTTGCACCCACCTCATGATTCGTCTCTGCCTCGCCGCTTTCGCTTTCTTCGTCGGCCTCCTCGCCCAGGGTGCCGACAAGCCCAACATCATCGTGATCATGGCGGATGATCTCGGCTACGGAGATGTGGGCTGCTACGGAGCCACGGCTGTGAAGACGCCGAACATCGACCGCCTGGCCAGCGAGGGACAGCGTTTCACGAGTGGTTACTGCTCCGCCTCTACCTGCACGCCCACACGATTTTCGCTGCTTACGGGCACGTATGCCTTTCGTCACAAGGGCACAGGCATCGCACCACCTGCGGCGCCCGCGATCATCGAGCCTGGCACGGAGACCATCGCTTCACTGCTCAAGCCAGCCGGGTATCAGTCGGCCGTGATTGGCAAGTGGCACCTGGGCCTCGGTGATCCAGCGCCCGAGTGGAATGGCGAACTCAAGCCGGGTCCGCTGGAGATCGGGTTTGACCATTGCTTGCTATTGCCCACGACCAACGATCGTGTGCCCCAGGTGTATGTGAATGATCACCGCGTCGAGAACCTCAGCGTCCAGGACCCGCTGTGGGTGGGAAACAAGATCCCGTCACCCGATCATCCCACAGGCATCACGCATCGCAGCACGCTGAAGATGGACTGGAGCCACGGGCACAATGACACCATTCACAATGGCATCAGCCGCATTGGCTTTTACACGGGAGGCACATCAGCACGCTTCCGCGATGAAGATCTGGCAGATCGCTGGGTGAAGGAATCGGCCCAGTGGATCGAGGCGAGGAAGGGCAATCCGTTCTTCCTCTACTTCGCCAGCCACGACATCCATGTGCCACGCATCCCGCACGAGAGGTTTCAGGGCTCAACTTCGCTCGGACTCCGAGGCGACAGCATTGTGCAACTCGACTGGTGCGTGGGTGAACTTATGAAGACGCTCGATCGCCTGAAGCTCACGGACAAAACCTTGATCGTGTTCTGCTCGGACAATGGTCCGGTGCTCGATGATGGTTACAAAGATGGGGCGGTAGAGAAACTCGGTTCGCACCAGCCGGCCGGTCCGTTCAGTGGTGGCAAATACAGTGTGCTGGAAGGCGGCACACGCACGCCATTCATCACACGCTGGCCGGGGCGGATCAAGCCGGGGGTGTCCGATCAGGTGGTCAGCACGATCGATCTCGCGGCCAGTTTTGCGACGCTCGCAGGCGTGAACCTGCCCGAGACTGCGTGTCTGGACAGCGTCAATGTGCTGCCAGCGTTGCTTGGTGAGGCCGGGGCGAAAGGCCGTGAGTTCCTGGTGCAGCAGGACAACGGCACGAGCGGCAACTTCGGCCTGCGCATGGGTGACTGGAAACTGGTGCGTCGCAAGCAAGGCGGCAAGACGCAGGCCAAGGTGACTCTCAAGCAGCACAAGGAATCCAAGGGGCCTCACGGTCTCTACTTCCTGCCCGACGATCCCTCGGAGTCTAAAGACCTGAGTGCAGCCAACCCTGAGAAGCTGAAGGCAATGATTGAAGTGCTCGACCAAGCACTCCAGGCTCCGCGCACGCGAAAGCCGTGAGGTGACTACTTGCGGAAGATGAAATAGACCGCGCCGCACATGCATAGGGCGGCCCAGAGGTAGTCCCACTTCAGGGGCTGTTTCATGTAGAGCAGCACGAAGGGCACGAACACCGTGAGCGTGATGACTTCCTGGAGGATCTTGAGCTGCGGCAGCGAGAGTGTCTCGCTGCCAATGCGATTGGCCGGGACCTGGAGCAGGTATTCAAACAAGGCGATGCCCCAGCTCACCAGCGCGGCGATGAACCAAGGCTTGGCCTTCATGTCGCGCAGATGCGCATACCAGGCGAAGGTCATGAAGACATTCGAGCAGACAAGCAGGCCGATGGTTTTGATCAGTATCCAGTTCATGCGAGGGCAAAAAAGAAGCGCCGCTTTGAATCCGAAGATCCAAAGCGGCGCAAGGTGTTCTATGAGAACCGTCTGAAGCTCTTACTTCTTGGCGAAAGGGCTGGAGGCCAGTTTCTTCAAGGCATCGATCAGGCCCAGGGCGGCGGCTTTTGGGCCGGCTGCCTTGATGACGACGGGTCCGCTGTCATCCATCGGGATCAGGGCCCCGATGAGCGCGTAGTTTTCCTGAGCACCTTTGCCCGCGAACGGGTCGGTGTAGGTGCCCGTGCCCTGGAAGATGGTGATCTTCTTGCCACCGGCTTCGATTTCCTCGGTCTTCGACTCTGCGGTGCCGCTGAGCTGGTTCTTCCAGCGAGTGATGTTCTGCTCCACGTCCCCGCCGGGGAAGTGAAAGAAGACCACGTCGATGGGATCGGCGACCCCAGCTACAGTCACCTGCAGCTGGGCTTTGCGCATCGGGCTGGTGCTTTCCACGGACTTCCAACCTTCGGGAAGGGTGAAGGCCAGGCCATCCACATCTACCTTCGCGTCTTCAGCGAAAGTGACAGATGACAGTCCAAGGCAAAAAGCGAGCAACAGGCGTTTCATAGTGGGGTGAGAGACAGGGGGGATTGGCAATTACTGGGTCACTTTGAGCACGCCCTTCATCAGAGCGGAGTGGCCAGGGAAGGTGCAGAAGAAAGGATAGTCACCTGGGTCCATCGGAGCGGTGAACTCCACCGACTCAGTCTGGCCTGGCTGGGCGAACTTGGTGTGAGCAATGATGTCGGGGCTCTCGGGCACATAGGCCTTCTCCATGCCCTTAGGATCGGTCAGCATCGCCATCGCCGCGGCCATAACCTTGGCATCGGTGCCCACCTTGCAGAGCACGATGTTGTGGGGCTGGGGGACTGCGCCACCGTTGTTATTCATCACCAGCTTGGCCTTGGCACCAGCCTTGCAGGTCAGCTCGGTTTTGTCGTAGGCGAGCGGGGTGGCGACGTTCGGGCTGGGCTTGAGTTCAAGGACGCTGGCGTCTTGAGCGCGAACGACAGTGCTCGCAGCCATGGCGATCACGAGGAGTGCAATACGATGGGTCATGTTTGTTGTGTTTGTTATGGGGTTTGAAGGGGAGCGGGAATCGAAGGGTGGGCCTGAGTTCTTGCAACTGGTTTCGCGCCACATTCCTTGTCCATACGCGTGCTAACTCTGGCAAGGTGAGGGAAAAATCTGGCATCGAAGGTGCGTTGGTTGGACGTAACCCCCACCATGCTGATCACACCCCCATCCCCCTCGTCAGCCCACAGCCGCCGCTCCTTCCTGCGCGGGCTCGGCACCCTGATGGCCTTGCCAGCCCTGGAAGCACTCACGCCGCGTGGCTTCGCTGCGGCTAAAGCGGCTGCCAATGCCACGCCCACCCGCATGGCATTCCTCTACGTTCCGAATGGCGTCAACGTGTCCGAATGGTTCCCCACGGGTGAAGGGGCCAACTACCAGCTCGGCCCCACGCTCAAGGCCCTGGAGGAGCATCGTGCGGACTTCAGCATCATCTCCGGACTGGCTCAGGACAAAGCGCGCTCCAATGGCGATGGCGGTGGCGACCACGCACGTTCGTATGCTTCCTTCCTCACGGGCGTGCAGCCGAAGAAGACGGCGGGCACCGATATTCATCTGGGCATCTCCGTGGACCAGATCGCGGCCAACAAACTCGGCCATCTCACCAAGCTGCCATCGCTGGAACTCAGCACCGATGGCCAGCGCAGTGCGGGCAAGTGCGACTCGGGCTACAGCTGCGCGTATCAATTCAATCTCTCGTGGAAAAACGAGACCACGCCGATGAACCCAGAAATGGATCCTCGGCTCGTGTTTGAGCGCCTGTTCGGGCTTGGTGCGGCAGGCAATTCACCTGAAGCCAAACGCCGCCGCCTCATGCAGAAGAGCATCCTGGACATGGTGCAGGACGACGCCAAAGCGCTGCAGAAGTCAGTCTCTGCCCAGGACAAGGCCAAGCTGGATGAATACTTCACGGCCGTTCGCGACATTGAGGAACGCATCGAGCGCAGCGAGAAGATGACCAAGCCCTTGCCCAAAGGCGTGCAAGCTCCCAGCGGTGTGCCGGACGGTTACGAGGATCACATTCGGATGATGTTCGACATGCTGGTGCTCGCCTTCCAGACCGACACCACGCGAATTGCTACCTTTGGTTTGGCCCACGATGGCAGCAATCGCAGCTTCGCAGACATCGGTGTTCCCGAAGGGCATCACCAGCTCTCCCACCATCAGGAGGATCCCGAGAAGCTGAAGAAGATCGCGGCGATCGACCGCTTCTACATTAAGCAGCTCAGCTATTTCCTCTCGAAGATGAAGTCCACGCAGGAAGGCGAGGCCAACCTGCTCACGAACAGCATGATCGTCTATGGCGGTGGCATTCGTGACGGCAACCGCCACGACCATGATCGTCTGCCGATCATCGTCGCTGGACACGCTCGCGGCACCTTCTCTCCTGGACGCCACATCACGCTCAATGGTGAAGTCCCGATGACTAACTTGTATCTCTCGATGCTTGATCGTCTCGGAGTTCCGGCCGAGCGCGTGGGCGACAGCACGGGCAGGCTTGAAGGCATTTAACTAAAACGCCTTCGACAGGCCCGCCGTGGCTTCGAATGCTCCACCACCTTCGCCGAGGCTGCGGGAATTCGAGTCGTAGCGAAGATCAATGTAGGCCATGAAGTCATCGGTGAAGTAGTGCTGAAGGCTCAGGCCTGCGGTGTATTGAAGTGTTGATTCATCGAAGGCGTAAAAGGCCCCCACGTTGGCTTGCAGCCGCCAGGCTTCGTTGAGGTTGCGCCGGTAGGCGGCCGTGAGGCCATGGCGATGCGTTTCCGTGTCGAGCAGCGAAGGCAGCGATGAAGTGACATCTGCAGGCGTGAAGCGGCGATACTCGCCGAGGTAACCGATGGCAATCTCGGGCCGTTTTTCGGTCTCGGTTTGCACCAGATATTCGAGCGCCAAGCTGCCGCCGATGCCTCTACCCACATTCGTCTTGCCCACGCGCACCCAGTTGGCTGAGGCACGGATGTCGAGGTTCCAAGGGCCGGACAACGGGCCGCCGAAGGCGAGGTCGATACGGTTCTCGCGGGCATCGAGAGCTTCCAGTGCGATGCTCTCAGTGCTGCGGGCATTGCCGCTGAAACCAGCCGACCAGTTGAGACCGGGGTAGAGGAAGTTGCCGATCCGAGCCCCGTAAAGAATGTCGTCCTGACTGCTGCCCAGATGTGTCTCGATCGCAAAGGCCTCGGTGATTCGCCGTTGCAATCGTGCCCCGGCCTCGATGCGCTCCTCGATAGAAGGGAAGGCGATGTTTGAGAGGGTGGACTTGAGATTGATAAAGTCACCGTGAGTGAAGACCTGAGCACGCCAGGCACCCCACCATGGGCTGGAGTAAATCATCTCGGCGCGGGTGGCACTGCCATCCTGTTCGTTGCGGTGCGAAACGGCGGCAGACACGTTCTGCTTCTGGATCGGCAAGGCGGCGCGCAGCTCCCAATGGGCCTGCATGTTCTCATAGGGCGTGTAGGCGCGGTGGTGCTCGATGATGTCCTTGTAGGCCTGCAAGGCCTCCTCGGCGCGACCGGTGCGGAGGTAGGCGGTGGCGAGACTGGAATTGGCCTCGAAGGGACCCGTGGCTGGTGTCTTTTCCTTCAGCTGCTCCAGGGCTGTGACCGCGCGTCCAGGATGGTTTTGTGCCAGGAGAACCTCCGCTCGCAGCAGCTTCAACTCGCGTGCCTCGGGGCCAAACTCTTCGTGCAGGGAAGCGGCTGCTTGCTTGGCCCGATCCACGCGACGGTCGCGGAGGGCGAGGAATCCTTCTTCAAGCAGTTCCACGCGGCGGATCAAAGCCGGAGCATCAAGTGCCCGACGGCGCATGGCCCAATCGTAACGCGGCTCGTCGAGGATCACCTGGTAGGCGGCCCGGGCTTCGTCGAATCGCTTCATCGCGGTGTGCACGTCACCAACAGTGTCTTGGAGGGGGAAGGGCTTGCCCGTGGAGCTGAGTGCGGCGCGTTTCTCCGTTAGGCGACGCAATGCCTCTTCGCCCTGGCCGCTGCGTGCGAGCAGGCTGCATCGGTAGGAGAACACTTCCAGATTGTCGGGATACTCCCGCTCCAGTTCATCCATCATGGCGCTGGCCTTCTCCCATTCGCCAAACCCGGCGGCTGCAAGGGCCGCCTCGCCTGCTTTTGAGATCGAGGACGAAGTGATCGCCTTGGATGCATCCTCGCGTGCCTCGCGCGAGAACACCGGATTCGCATGCAGTTCTTCAAAGATGGCCCGCGCCTCATCCCATTGCTTGAGCTGTTGATAGGTGTAGCCCAGATGACGTTGGTAGGCGAAGGCAGGTGTGCCGGCACCGGAGTC
Organism: Verrucomicrobiaceae bacterium; assembly: GCA_016795365.1. Taxonomy (GTDB): domain Bacteria; phylum Verrucomicrobiota; class Verrucomicrobiia; order Verrucomicrobiales; family Verrucomicrobiaceae; genus JAEUHN01. The sequence goes on along the minus strand of JAEUHN010000029.1, from coordinate 193,586 downwards.
CTTCAGTTGCTTCAGCAAGGCAAGTGCTTCAGCCGTCTTGCCCGCGTATTGCAGGCATTCCACGCGGAAGATGATGGCCGAAGGATGGTTTGGCAGTTCAGCGATGAGGGACTCTGATTCCCGCAGAGCGGCGGTAGGATCAGCATACGTCCGCTTGCGGATGCTCGCGATGCGGCGTTCCACACGGACGATGTCCATTTGCTGGCTGACTCGCTTCTGAGTTTCGGGAGGCAGATCTTCCTGGGTGAGGAGGTCGGCGAATGCGGCGGCGGCCTCGTTCCACTGCTGCCGCTCGGAATGGGCGTAGCCGAGGTCTTCGAGAAACGGGAAGCGCTGCGATGGAAACGTGGTGCGGCGCAGCGCTTCGAGCAGTGCGATCGCTTGTTCGCTCTGCCGCGAAGCAATCAGTGAACGAGCTTCTGCGGCCACGGCCTCGGGATCTGAAGCGGGCTTGCCTGCGAGGACTTCGTTCGCCTTTTCCGTCAGGTATCCAGGTTTGCGCACCTCGGCGGTGCCGTCCATCCCGTGGATCAACTGTCGTGCGATGGGATGATCCGGCACTCGATCAAGGAGCATGAGGCTGATGGCCTGCTGCATCGCTACATTGCCCATGCGCTCATAAACTTGAAGCAGGTCTGTCAGATCGTCGGTGGACATGTCAGCTGCGGACTTCATGACGAGCTTCTCTTTTTCTGTGAGAGCTTCCGGTGCCTTAATGTCTTCCTTGCCGTCGCCCGGCTGGGCGAAGTCGGGGAACAAGGTAGTCGTCATGGGGCGACGAATCTCCTCGCTCGATGGTTCGGTCGTTTGAGCGATCGCGACCCCGATGCCGACAAGCCCCAGGACCAAGGTCCATGCGAAGCGGGTGAGAATTGAGACGGATTTCATAGTTACTGGGGGAGGCTGGTGGGAGAGTCGATTCCAGCCGTGGGTTCCACGGCGGCTGTTCGGCGTTGAGTGCGGGCGGTGACGGCGTCGATGGCGCGCGCGTAGGCGGCTTGAGCCTCGGGGATGAGACCTTGCTTGTGACGAATGTCGCCGAGGAGCACCCAGTCGGAGGCATCGGGCACGGCTTTGTTGTCGAGGTTCTGCTGGGCGACTCGCGCGGCTTCATCGAAATCGCCAGCAAGCAGCCGTGCTTGAGCGATTCGATGGCAGCGAACGGGCGTCTCAGGCACAGCGGCGAAGAGTTTCGCCGAGCGTTCGAGCTGGCCAGTCAGGCGATAGGCGACCGCGAGGTCGAGCATGGTGTTGTAGGCGAGAGGCTGGGAGGCAAAATCATTTCCCAGCGCCTTGAGCACTTCACCTGCTCGCTGTGTGTGGAGGCAGGCAGACAGCGCCGTGAGACGAGCATCCAGGTCGGTCCAGGCGGCTGGATGCATCGCCGCGGTCACGGCTTCATCGTAGCGTTCTTCATGCAAGAGCATGGCTGCGATCTGCGAACGCAGCGCGGGGGCATCAGGCAAGACTTCGATCGCCTCCGCCAGGATCTTTACCGACGCGTCGGTGCCCTCAGCGCTGCGAGCGATCTCCGCCAAGCGAAGGTAATCCGCCATCAAGGGCGGCGTGGAGCGGCTGATCTTGATCCTGAGCGCACGCATGAGTGAGCGCGGCTCATCGAGTGACTCGGCGAGCAACGTGTAGTCCTCGATCATGTCGGCATTGAACGCAGCTTCGTCGAGGGCATCGAGCTGCTGCAAGGACTCGCGAGGGCGTCCATGGCTGTTCATCAAGCTGACGGCACGTTGAGTCGCACGAACGTCATCGGGGTAATCGCGAAGCAGCTGGGTGAAGGTCTTGATCGATTCGCTGGTGAGCGTGAGTGCTTCGTGCAGACAGGCATGCTCCCAGCGCGCGGCGTGATCATCGGGATGTTTCTCGAGCCATGCCGTGTAGAGCTTGAAGGCGGCTTGAGGTTCGCCATTGGAGGCCTTGAGTCGCGCAAGTGTGAGCTGGAGGTCCTCGCGATCTTTGACGGGCCCGAGGGCGCTGAGCAGCTGTGCGGCCTCTTCACCGCGACCCAGGTAGGATGCGAGCGAAAGGTAGCGATCCAGGGAGTCCATCACATCCATCGCGACGAGGCGAAGATGATGATGGAGGGCGCGGTCAGCGATGCTGTTCCAATCCGAGATCTGGGCGGCCCGTCGTGTCCACAACAGGTAGGCAGGATCGGTGGCGGTGTTGCTTTGCGTGAGTTTGAGCAGGTCTGTCCAGTCGAGACGATCCTCGGGGAAGGCGCGCAAGTGCCGCTCGATCCACGGGAGGATCTCACGTGTCTTCCCCGCATACTCGGCGGCCTTGAAGGCTTGCTCCATGAGGGGTGCCGAGATGGGTTCATCGGACTTCAACTGCTGGAGGTCACGCAGGCAGGCATCAAGGGCTTCACCAGGGACATTGGCCTCCAGAGCGAGGGTGAAGAGCATTTCGTTCGCGGTGTCGAAGAGCTGGGGATCGAGCTTGTTGCTGTGTTTCTCGAGCCAGGACTTGAGCGCTGCGCGAGCCTCTTCCGGGCGATTGTTCCAGCGCTCGGTGTCGACCAGGGCCGAAATGGTTTGCCAGTCGGCGTTGTCCGATGTGCTGGCCTGGCGGAGGATTCGGACGGCGACCTCCGGCTGGCTCGTGGCCAGGGCATTGCGTGCGAGCAGCCGGAAGAGCTGGAGACGGAAGGTGGGTGGAATGCGATCCGCCTTGGGGGATAACAACGCGAAGGCTTCCTCGGGGCCAATCACATCCACATACTGCACCGCTGTGATAACGAAGTGATGGATGAAGACATCGTAGTTGATGTGCTTCACGGGATTGAAGATGTGACGAAGCCGTTCGCGTGGGGTCAGTCGAGAGATCTGGCTGATGAAGGTCAGCTGCTCAACGGACATGCGTTGGAATTGCGCGTGAGCGCTGGCTTTGTCACCGAAGACTCCAGCTTCGATCAGCTCGGATATGTCTCCCCCGAGGCGGTCCTTGAAGAGGCGTGCACGGAACTGCTCGTTGCTCGGCACAAAGAGATAGGACAGCCCAACGCTGGCGATGACGATCATCACCAGGATGCCAAAGGGAACCATGCGATGGCTCCGAATGTTAGGGCGAGGTGGCATAAGGTGCAGGGATCTGGACGCTCACCGAGGAGCCTGGAGGCAAGGTCATGCGTGTGTGGCCAGACTTGCTGGTGGTGAGGGATGTCGTTTTGCCTGCCAAGGTCATCGGGCATTGAATGCCGGGGGGAAGTCCGCCGAGTTCCACCACGACGCGATCCCAGCCAGCGACGCTGAACGCCAACTCGCTGGGTGTGTGGCGCTCGATAGTCACGTCTGCACTCGCCTCCACGAGATATGGCCAGGGTGCGAGTTCATCGTCCGGCGAGCCCATCACGAGGTCCACCACCGGCTGCCCCGTGGTTTGAACGTAGATCATGCCCAGGTCTTGCTTGTAACCCGCAATGCCTTTGCATCGGGCGAGATCGGGAACGCCAGCGCTGGCGGGCAGGCGGAAGGTGCGCAAGGCTCCGCGATTCACCATGCGCCAGTGGTTGGGACCAAGAGCATAGATTTGCGTCTGATGAGCATCGCGAACCAAGCTCGCAAATTGCAGCGCGGTGATCGGATGCAGCGACTGGCTCATCGACCATTCCAGGATGCGCTCGAGCGCCCGGCACGACGACAAGTAGGTGGCGCTGTAGAAGTGGTAGTAAAGGTTCACCGGCTTCAACCGCCGAGGTTTCTCCGTCATGGTGAAAGTCTCGATCACGCGCGCGAAGCCACCGTAAGTCGGTCCCTGGAAGCCGTTGGCATACATGAACTCGTTCTGATTAGCCGCGAAGATCTGGATCTCATCGCCCCACTTGGCGAGGCGTGGACCAATGCCTGAAATGCTGGGCGAGAGCTTTGAGATGATGGTGTCGCCGCCGTTCATGTTCTCCACCCCCAGTTCGCGGCATTGACGAAGAGCTGCTTCACCAGGGCGGCAGTTACCGGACCAGAGCATCAGCTCCACGCGCTTGTCTTTGGGCAGGAGGTTCTTGCTAATGTAGTCGATCGAGCCCTCGATCTCGCGCTTGGGATCGACTTCCGGGTAGTGGATGTCTTCGGCTAGCGTGGTCTTCGAGGCATCGTAGTGGCCTGGATTTGGATCGGTCGAGTCCCAGATGAAGGGATGGGAAAACGAGTGGGAGGCAGCCTGGACGTGAGGCAGTTCGAACATCGACCGCGCCAGCTCCACATACCTGGGCGAGTCTTCTTTTTTCAGCGTCTTCAGCCAGCCGCGCACATCGGCCTCCACGATCGAAACCGTGACGGGCATCGCATACTTTTTCAGGATGCGATCACGGATGACTTCGGCACAAGGCGGGTGATTCGGGAAGTGCGAGAGCGAGGCAAATCCATCGCCATCAATGTGGCTGTAGAACAGGCGCAGGCCATCGCGTGTGGTGGTGTCTGGGGCAGGAAACGCAGCGCTTCCTCGCAACCATCGTTGCAGCAGGGCAAAGAGGTCTGCGTAGAAGAGGCTGTTCGCCTGGGACACGCGCATCGCCACATAGGGCTCCAGCCAGGCACCACCCCACGGGGCCATGAAGCACGGATCAAAGCGCACCGTGCGACCATCACGATCGTGACCCTTGATCGAGAGATAAACATCGGCCTCGGCCGGAGCCACGAGGTCTTTGAACCCCAGCTGGTGCGCCGCCACTTCGGTCTCGCCTTTCATCATCACTGGGTCCAGGTGCTCGATGGTTGCATTCCTCACCCCGTGCACGCTGGTCAGGTTGCCACCCAGGCCGAACGTGGCGGCGAACTCGCTGCGGATGTCGTCATCACTGAACGGAATCTCGCCTGCGAACAAGATGGGCACCTTGCGTGCCTTCACCTTTTGCAGCCATGCAAGGACGTCCTGCTTGGTTAGGGGCTTCTGGCAGTCCAGTTCGTCCACAATCACACCCGCGTAGGTGGCTGCCACCACGGCAGGCAGAGCCTTGTGCCCGATGTCATGAAAGTCGAACTCGTAGCCCATCCATTCGAGCGCTGCCTGGAAGCAGGTGGCGGACATGGTATCAATCGGCGGTGCAGCCTGTAGCTTCGCTGGTGCGGTGTCTGTTCCATGCACCACCAGAATGCGGCGGGGCAGCTCGCGATACGGTCCCAGATTAAGCCCCGTCAGCTCCGGCGTGGAGATGAAGGCACTGCACCCGAGAGCCTCTAGCTGACGCGCCGTTTTCATCGCCAGTTCAGGTTCATCGGGACTCACGTAGTCGAGCGCGAGGACGGGTAGTCCCAGCGCCTGGATTTCGCGGATGCGCTGAGTCAGCCACTCGGTGTCCGAGGGCTTCACGGCCAGATAGTTCCGCGTCTTCGCATCGAACGACTGGAACACACTTTCCACCAGCACGCCGTCGATCATCGACCCAATCGTCGGCAGCAAATCGAACCCTCGATTGACCACGATCTTCTTGTCCGGGAATCGTTCGCGCACGGCCCGGATCAAGCCCGCCAATGCCTCCTTCGTCCGCGCCGAGTATCCTGGCAGCCGCTGGGCGCTGTCGAGGGTGTCGATGAACACCCCATCGAAGCCCTTCTCCAACGCCTTGGGAATCACGGCTTCGATCATCATCGTCTGCCAGTTCGCATTTTCGACGTCGAGCAACAGCGATTGCCACTCGTCGTTCCTTCCCACCACCGGCACGGAGCGCTTCTCAGCCTCGCGGGCATTGATGGACTCGGGTTGCGCTTCCACAGCGCTTACGTAGGCCAGAAACACCTGACCAAGGCGGTGGCCAGGGGCGAGATCGACCGTCGCCGAGGGCTCGAGAATACACCATTCAAACGGGGCGAGATCACCCTGCTTCGGGGCATCGTCGTAGCTGACGCAAAACCGTGGCGGCAGGGGTTTCGGGGCTGCGACGGCGCATTGAAGGCCGAAAAATGTCAGTGAAAGGAGGTTACCAATGCCCTTGAGACTAGCCAGCAGCCAACCAGGCCTCGAAGCCCATGGGACTTGAGGCGGCCACTGGATCAATGGTCGGTTGGGAGTCACGACAAGAGGAGGATCGGGTCCTAGATCTCTGAATTATCAGATTTGATATTATTATCATTATAGCAATTCAAATTTGTAAATCAACCCATGATCCGGGTAGTTCTCGAAAATTCCCCCCTCGCACTGCCCGGACATCGCCCTCTTGCAAGTCCGTCACCACTCAGAAAGCCTACCAGGAATTGTATCCCCGATGCAGGTGTTGGATGTTCTCGAACTCCAGCGCCTTGAGCCGTCCGACCGCCTGCCGACTTCTCATGCCACCCGCGCAATAAACCAGCACGGGCTTCGCCTTGTTCAGCATGGATACCTTATGGTCGAACTCGGCATCGCCGATGGACACATGGATCGCTCCGGGCAGTGCTCCACCTCGAAACTCAACGTCCGAGCGCACGTCGAGCACCTGCGTTTCGGGATGAATCTCCAGAAACGCCTTGGCCTCAGCGGCATGAAGATTCACGCAGATCTTTCCCTCCGCAGCTTTGAACAACGTCTTGTCTTGCTGGCCCTCGAACCAATGCCAGCCTGCAATCACGATGATGAGAATGATAACAAACCAGAGCATGGCTTCATTTGTTCTTGTTCGCCATGAAGTAAAGCACCGGCACAGCCATGCGGCTGATGAGCAGGCTAGCGACTTCGCCGGCCATCAATGAGATGGCGAGGCCTTGGAAAATCGGGTCCGCGAGGATGACGCTGGCTCCGACGATGACCGCCATCGCGGTGAGCAGCATGGGGCGGAAGCGCACGGCTCCGGCGTCGATGACGGCTTCGCTCAAGGCCATGCCTTCGGCGAGGCGCAGCTCGATGAAGTCCACGAGAATGATCGAGTTGCGCACCACGATGCCAGCTCCGGCCATGAAACCGATCATGCTCGTCGCAGTGAAAAAGGCACCCATCGCGCCGTGCGCGGGCATGATGCCGACGAGCGAGAAGGGGATGGCGATCATCACAATCGCAGGCGTGATGAAGCTGCGGAACCAGCCGACCATGAGCACGTAGATGAGCACCAAGCACGCGCCGAAGGCGAGGCCAAGATCGCGGAAGACTTCGATGGTGATGTGCCACTCGCCGTCCCACTTCATCGCGGGCTCGTTGTCGGTGAAGGGCATGTCGCTGTTGTGAATCTTCATCGTGGGATGCAGCGCGCGAAGCTTCTCGTTCATCTGGAAGATCGCATACACGGGGCTCTCCACGACGCCTGCGACATCGCCGATGACATAAGTCACGGGCATGAGGTTCTTGTGATAGATGCTCTTGTCCGTGATGGTCTGCTCGACCTTCACCAACTCACGCAAGGGCACCAGCGGCGGTGGCGAACCCGCAGCGAGCGGCTCCGGCAGCGCGTTCGCATCACCAGCGCGCACACGCAGCGCGAGCAGTTCCTCGGGCGTGGCCTTCATCGCGCGTGGAAGTTGCAGCACGAGGTTGATGTCCTCCTTGTCGCCCGGCACATGCAGCAGATCAATCGACTCGCCGCCGACCGCGATGCGCAGCGTCTGCGAGATGGTCTCGGCGCTGATGCCGTGCAGCGCGGCCTTTTCTTTATCAATGACGAAGCGGGTGCGTGGCTGGTCGTCTTCGAGATACCAATCAATGTCCACCACGCCCGGTGTGTCCACGAAGACCTTGCGCACGTCCTTGGCCAAGGCATGACGCGCGGCTTCGTCGGGGCCGTAGAGTTCAGCGACGAGCGTTTGCAGCACGGGAGGTCCAGGCGGCACTTCGGCAATCGCCACGCGTGCGCCAAACTTCTTTGCGATCTCAGCCACGCGAGGACGCACACGCTTGGCGATGTCGTGACTCTGGGCGGTGCGCTCGTGTTTGCCGACGAGATTGACTTGGATGTCAGCGACGTTGGCACCGCGACGCATGAAGTAGTGACGCACGAGACCATTGAAGTTGTAGGGCGAACTGGTGCCTGCATACACCTGGTAGTCGGTAACCTCCGGCTCCGTGCGCACGGTCGCCGCGATCTCGCGCGCGGCCTGCGTGGTGCGTTCCAGCGAGCTGCCTTCAGGCATATTGAGAATGATCTGGAATTCACTCTTGTTGTCGAAGGGCAGCATTTTCACCTTCACCCAACCAATGCCCACCGTGGCCATCGAACCGAACAGCAACGCGGTGATGCCGATGAGGAAGGTCCAGCGCCAGCGCTTCGTGTGGATCAGCGGACCCATCATGCGGCGGTAGAGCTTTGTGAAGAAGTCCTCGGGGTGATCGCTCGCGTGGTGAGGTTGATCAGACACATCTGCCCCATTCGTCGCATCAGTCCTATCCTCACGCCTCCACCAACCCAACACCCGCACCGCCGCCCAAGGCGTCACGATAAACGCGATGATCAGAGAGAAACCCATCGCTGCGCTCGCGCCGATCGGAATGGGCCGCATGTAAGGCCCCATTAGCCCGCCAACGAACGCCATGGGCACCACGGCGAAGATTACCGCGAACGTCGCGAGGATGGTCGGATTGCCGACTTCGCTCACGGCTTCGACAGCCATCTGCGTCTTGGTTTTGCCGCGCTGACCGGGCAGGTGGAAGTGACGCACGATGTTTTCCACCACCACGATGGCGTCATCGACGAGGATGCCGATGCTGAAGATCAAGGCGAAAAGCGTGATACGGTTCAGCGTGAAACCATACAAGTAGAAGACCAGCAGCGTGAGCGCGAGCGTCGAAGGAATCGCGATGGCGACGATGATGGACTCGCGCCAGCCGAGGGTGAACAGGATCAGCAACGTCACGCTCAGCACTGCGAGCCCCATGTGGTAGAGCAGTTCGTTGCTCTTTTCCGATGCGGTCTCGCCGTAGTGGCGCGTGATGCTCACGGTGACGTCGGCGGGAATGATCTTACCTTTGAGGGTATCGAGCTTCTTCAGCACTTCGTCGGCGACGGCGATGGCGTTCGCGCCGGGACGCTTCGCGAGGCTGAGTGTGATCGCAGCTTCCTCGGTTTGTTTGTTGCCGAAGAGCACATACTGCGACGGTTCCTCCGCGCCGTCCTCGATGGTCGCGACCTCGCGCAGATACACCGGCTTGCCACCGAAGACGCCGACGACCACGTTGCCCACCTCGCTCGCAGTCGTGAGGAAGGCACCGGTTTCGACGATGACTTCCTGGTTGTTCGTTGTCACGCCACCGCTGCGATACTGGCGGTTCGCTTGCTGCAGCATCGGCACGAGTCCGGCGGGACTGAGATTGCGTGCAGCGAGCTTCGCCGGATCGAGCAGGATGCGAATCTCGCGTTTCGCACCACCGATGAGCGTGGTCTCGGCGACGAGCGGCACTTGCTTCAGCACGTCGTCGGCCTGCGAGGCAATGCGACGCAATGTGAGGTGATCGTAGCGCGCGCTGTGAAAGGTGAGCGCGAGGATCGGCACGTCATCAATGCTCTTCGGCTTGATCAATGGCGCGCTCACACCGTGCGGGATGCGATCCAGATTGGACGCGAGCTTTTGGTTCAATCGCACGAGGCTCTCCTCGACATCGCTGCCGACTTTGAAGCGAACGATCACGAGGCTTTCGCTCGGACGCGAGGTGGAATAGACATACTCCACGCCCGGGATCTCCCAGAGCAGCTTCTCCATCGGACGCGTCGCGCGCTCCTCGACTTCTTTTGCGCTGAAGCCAGGCATCGCGACCATCACGTCCACCATCGGCACCTTGATCTGCGGCTCTTCTTCACGCGGCAGCATAATGACCGCGAACAAGCCAAGCAGCACCGAGGTGATGACGACCAGCGGCGTGAGCTTCGAGTCAATGAACGCATGAGCCACGCGTCCGGCGGGGCCGAGAGTGTGCTGAGTATCGCTCATGGCGTCACGGTGAGAGGTTGGCCGTCCATCAACTTGGCTGCACCTTCGATGACGAGCGATTCGCCGCCATCGAGACCCGCGAGGACTTCGATGCCTTCGCTGCGCTCGCGTCCGGTGCGGATCAGGCGGAGCTTGGCAATGTTGTTCTCGTTCACGAAGACCATCTGCAACTGACCGCGCTGCACGAGTGCTGCCGCAGGAATGACGAGCGCTTCATACTCGCGCACCGGCACGGCGATGCGGACGAACTGACCCGGGCGCATGTCGGTGCCTGCGGGCAAATCGAGCTTCACAGGGAAGGTGCGGCTGTTCGGATCGCCGGTAGGCGAGATCTCGGCGACGGTCGCTTTCACCTTGGAGGAAACATTCAGCGTTGCGCCGCTCTTGAGGTTCGCGATCAAGGCCTCGGGGATGTCGGCTTCGATGCGCAACTGCGCGGGGTTTTCGAGATCGAGCAACGGTTTGCCTGGGGCGGCGAGGTCTCCCTGGTCGGCGAGCTTCCGAGTGATCACGCCGTCGAAAGGCGCGGTGACTTTCGCGTAGCCGAGCATCGTCTGCGCTTCGGAGACACTGGCTTTGGCAACTTCGAGCCGTGCCTTCGCCGCATCGTAGTCGGACTTGGAAACGGCGTTCGTGGCGACCAACGACGCCGTGCGACGCTCGTCGCTCGTGGCTTGATCAAGCATCGCTTTCGCCGACTCGGCGCGGGCTTGCATTTCCTGGGCGTCCAGCGTGGCGAGCACATCTCCAGTCTTCACGGTCTGGCCGAGCGTCGCATTCATCGCCAGCACGCGACCGCTGATCTTTGCCTCGATCACCGCGCGTGTTTTGGCGCGGACGGTGCCGGTGATCTCCTCGTTCAGTGGCAGCGTGCGCTTGGTGGCGGGCGCGACTTTCACGGTCGCCGCTGGCAGGGTGAGAGAGCTGCCGGCAGCGGGTTCGTGCTTGCCGCACGCGGTGAGAGCGAGGGCGCAGGCGATGAGCAAGGAGGGTTTCATGGTCGAGTGTGAGTTTACTTCTTGGAACAATCGCCACCACCGCAGCAGGACTTGCAGGTGGAGATGCCGAGCAGTGTGTAGGCGGGGCAGAAGCGGATCAGGCCTGTAAGGAGCGGCACGACGCCGATGGCACCGAGCCAGTTCTTGGTGGTGATGCCCCAGGCGATGAGGCCGAGGCCGACGAGGATGCGCAGTGCGCGGTCAATGGAGGAGACATTGGGTTTCATGAGTGTATTGGGTGTTCGGTTTCTATGAGAGATCGTTTACTGGCAGCAGTCGGCCTTGCCTTTTCCCACGCCTAGTTTGCGCAGGATGTTCTCCGCCGGACAGAAGCCGGTGAAGCCGGACTGAAAAAGGTTCGCGCCGACGAAGACGGTGAGCCAGATCCAGTTCGGATGGGCCCAGTGCGCGAGGGCGAGACTGCCGAGCACCATGGTGCCGGCGAGGATGCGGATGGCGGATTCGAGTTTCATGGTTTTGGGGTGGGTAAATGGGTAAGGTCAGGGATGGCGGGTATGCAGCAGCCTGACCCGCAGCGTCCGGAGGTGCGTCGCATCGAGGCCAGAGCCACGGCGAGAGCGACGATGAGGACGAAGGTTTTCATGGACAAGGAAGAGCGGTTGCGTTTCTTTTGTTCTGTGACTATATGAGTCTATAAGCATATAGCAACACAATGCAAACCTTTCTTTTTCGCTGTATGGCCTCACGCTCCAAGAAGTCCCCGCCGCCCGTCTCCGACGAGGCGCTCGCTCTCATCGCCTCCTGGTTCCGCACGCTCTCCGAGCCCAGCCGGCTCAAGATCCTGCGCTCGCTCGAAGAGGGCGAGAAGAACATCACCGACCTCGTCGCCGCCACCGGACTGACGCAGGCGAACGTGTCGCGACATGTGCAATCGCTCGTGGACGCCGGCATGGTGGGCCGCCGCCGCGAGGGCTTGTCTGCCATCTGCTTCATCGCCGATCCGGCGATCAATGAACTGTGCGACAGCGTGTGCTCCAATCTTCAGAAGCGTCTCGCTCAACAAGTGAAGAAGCTGGGCGGCGCATGAAGACTCACTCCAGTCTTGGTTGGCTATGGGCCTTGGTTCTTCCCCTGGCATTGATTGCCTCATCGCAGGGTGCCGACATCATGGGCACGGGCACGCTGGAGGCGCGTGTGCGGTCCACGGTGAGCGCGCGCATTCAGGAGCGGTTGATGGAGGTGCTCGCGGACCAAGGCGACCCGGTAAAAGCCGGGCAGCTGCTGGCGAAGCTCGATGACGCGGAGGTGACCCAGCAGGTGGCCATTGCGGAGGCGTCCTTGAATGCCGCGAGGAAGACGGCCACGCGAGTCGCCGCCGATTTGGAACGATCCGAAGCGGTGCTGAAACAGGCGCGGCTCGATGAGCAACGTCTCGCCTCGCTGGTCAAGTCGAGCGCTGTATCGCAAACCGAAGCCGACAAGGCAGGCGAAGCGCTGAAGGTCGCCGAGGCTGATCTCAAGCGCGCCAACGCTGCCATTGGCGAGGCCGAGAGCCAGGTGCTCGTGGCCGAGAAGACGCTGCTCTATCGCAAGGAACAGCTCGCCTTCACGCGCATTGTCGCGCCTTACGATGGGCTGATCATTCGACGTGATCGTGAGCCCGGCGAAATGCTGGTGCCGGGCGGAGCCTTGATGGAAATCATCTCGCTGAAGGAGCTGTGGATTAGCGCTTGGGTGGATGAGTCCTACATGGCCAAGGTCGCCCCTGGGCAGAAGGCACGCATCGTGTTCCGCTCCGAACCTGGGCGCGATTATCCGGGCGAAGTCTCGCGTCTCGGGCGCGAGTCAGATCGCGAGACGCGCGAGTTTCTCATCAATGTGCGCGTCACTGAGTTGCCGAAGAACTGGGCGATCGGTCAGCGTGCGGAAGTTTATCTGCAACCCGCGCCATGAACCTCGCCGTGCGCGACATCCGGCACAATGCCGGGCGCTTTGTCTTCACCACAGTGGGCATCGGCTTGCTGCTGATGGTCGTGATGGGCATGGGCGGCATCTATCGCGGACTGATTCATGAGGCCACGCTGCTGGTGAATCGCATCGGCGCGGACCTGTGGGTGGTGCAAGGCAGCACGCGCGGTCCGTTCGCGGAAGTGTCGCGCTTACCGGGCAATCTGGAGGACCGTGTGCGCGCGGTGCCGGGCGTGGCGAAGGCACGGCGCTTCGTCTCGCACACCGTGCAGCGCGAGCATCAGGGCAAGCCTTTGCGCATCGTGATGCAGGGCCTCTCGTGGCCGGAGGATCGCGGTGAGTGGATACCGCTCATCTCCGGGCGAATGCTGAATCAGGCGCACTTCGAGATGATCGCCGATGTGTCGCTCGGGCTCGCTTTGGGAGAGAAGGTTCATCTTGGACAGGACGCTTATGAGGTCGTGGGCCTCACGCGCGGCATGGTCGGATCGAGTGGTGATGGACTGGGCTTTTTCACCGTGAGCGATGCGCAGCGCATTCAATTCGACACGCCCGGCGAAGCAGTGCGCATCGAGCGTGCAGCGCGGCGCGAGCGACTGGCGAAGACGGATATCGGCCGCCTGCAACCCGTGCTGCTGGATCGTGCGAATGGAACGTCGCAGAGCATCCCCGCGCTCGCCAAGCCGCAGGTCAGCGCCGTGCTCGTGACGCTGGCCGCTGGAGCCAGCGCTGCGGATGTGCGTGCGAATCTCGCCGCCTGGCCGGACGTGACCGTCTATACCACGCAGGAGCAGCGAGACCTGCTCGTCTCCGGCATGGTGGACAAGGCGCGACGACAGCTCGGCCTTTTCCGTGTGCTGCTGCTCATCATCTCCACCGTCATCATCGCGCTCATCATCTACACGCTCACGCTGGACAAGGTGCGCGACATTGCCCTGCTGAAGCTCATCGGTGCACGAAACCATGTCATCGGCGGGCTCATCCTTCAGCAATCCCTCATCATGGGCGCGGCTGGTTATGGCATCGCGTGGTGGCTCGGGCGCTATGCGTTCCCGCGCTTCCCTCGACTGGTCGTGATCGAGAATGAAGACCTCGTGTCGCTCGCCTTCATCGTGCTCGGCATCTCCACGCTGGCCAGCGTGCTCGGCATCTGGAAGGCACTGCGCGTTGAACCCAACACCGTCCTCGCCGCATGAGCACGCCTGCCGTTGAAGTCTCGCATCTGCGCAAGGTGTATGGCAGCGGCCACACCGAGGTGGTGGCTATTCGCGATGCCACGCTGAGCATCGCGCGCGGCGAAGTCGTCGGCATGTTGGGCCCCAGCGGCTCGGGCAAGTCCACCATCCTCACGGCGATCGCGCTGATCAATCCGCCCACCAGCGGCCAGATCTCGATCAATGGCACGGCGGTGCTCGATGGACCGAAGGAGCTGGTGAACCTCCGCGCCTTTCGTCGCCAGCATCTTGGCTTCGTGTTTCAGAAGGCGAACCTCATCCCCTTCCTGACCGCGCTGGAGAATGTGCAAGTGGCGCTCGAAGTGAACGACGTGCCCTCACGCAAGGCTCGTGCTCGCGCCATGGAATTGCTCGACTACCTTGATGTCGGCGCTCGGGCCAACAACCTGCCGGTCGCTTTGTCCGGTGGCGAGCAGCAGCGCGTGGCCGTTGCCCGTGCTCTGGCGAATGAACCCAGCCTCATCCTCGCCGACGAACCGACCGCCGCGCTCGACAGCCAGCGCGGACGCCAGGTGATGGAGTTGTTCGCCAAAGTCGCGCACGAACGCAACGCAGGCGTCATCGTTGTCACGCATGATCACCGCACGCTCGATGTCTTCGACCGCATCCTCGAAGTGGAAGACGGCATGATCAAAGAACGTCCTCTTTCTCAACCTGCCTCCAACTCATGAAACGCATCGCCCTCCTCCTGCTTGCCATCGCCTCAGCTACCCTCGCTCAAGAGCAAAGCGTCAAACCCGGCATCAACGACAAGTTCCTCGATCCGAAGCTCAACGTCGTAGAATGGACCAAGAAGTTTGAGACCGAGAGCCGCGAGATTTTCCACCAGCGCGAGAAGATCGTCGCCGCAGCGGGATTGAAGCCCGGCATGGCCATGGCGGACATCGGCGCAGGCACGGGCCTCTTCACGCTGCACTTCGCACAAGCCGTCGGGGCCAACGGCAAAGTGTATGCCGTCGAGATCGCGAAGAACTTCCTCCAACACATCAAGGCCCGCGCTTCCAAAGCCAGCGCGTCGAACGTGCAAACCATCCTCTGCACCGAGAAGAGCGTCGAGCTGCCGACAGCCTCCATCGACCTCGCCTTCATCTGCGACGTGTATCATCACTTCGAGTTCCCGCAGGCCACGCTGGCCACCTTGCACAAAGCCTTGAAGCCCGGAGGCGAGATCGTGCTCATCGACTTCAAACGCATCCCCGGTGAGAGCAGCGACTTCGTCATGGGCCACGTCCGCGCCGGACAGGACGTCTTTGAATCCGAAGTCATTGCCGCCGGGTTCGAAAAGGTTGGCGAGGCGAAGGACGTGCTGAAGGAGAACTACTTCGTGCGGTTCAGGAAGAAGTGACCATTACGCTTGCCGCATCCACGCCAGCAGATTCGATGCTGACTGAAAGCCTGCGGTTTGAGCGATGAGCTTGCCGCCCTTCAGCAAAGCGAAGGCCGGGATGCCTTGGATGCGGAACTGGCTGGCGATGGCTTGTTGCTCGTCCGTGTTCACCTTGGCGAAGATAGCTTCGCCTGCGGCAAGGGTCGCGGCCTTGGCGAACTCGGGAGCCATCATCTTACAGGGACCGCACCAGGGCGCCCAGAAGTCGATGACGATGGGCAGCGGCGAGTTCGCGACCATGGCCTGGAAGGTGGTGATATCGTCGATCACGACGGGCGCAGAAGGCTTGGGGAGGTCGGCTTTGCAGGAGCCGCAGCGGCCTGCTTTGTCGAGGTTTGCGTAAGCGATGCGGCTGGCGGTGCCGCAGGCAGGGCAGGAGAGGATCAATCCTCGGGCATCAGATGACAGGTGGTGAGGCATGGTTGTGAAATCTTGTGTTTGCATATACGCATACGCTCATATAGTAACAACAGGAAACAATAACATGAACAAGCATCTTCTCATCCTCGGTGGCGGAACGGCGGGCACCATGATGGCGAACCATCTGCGCAAGCGCCTGCCTGCGTCGGATTGGAAGATGACGGTCGTGGACCGCTCGGATCGGCACCTTTATCAGCCGGGCTTGCTGTTCCTACCCTTCGGTGGCTACACCGAGGACCAGATCATTCGCCCGACGCGCGACTTCATGCCGAGCGGTGTGGAGTTCCTGCAAACCGAGGTGGAGCAGGTGCTGCCCGACCAGCACCAGGTGAAGCTGAAGGATGGCAGCGCGCTGACTTATGATGTGCTCATCATCGCCACCGGCTGCCGCACGGCACCGGAGGAGACGCAGGGCATGCTCGGCCCGAAGTGGCGCGTGAATGTGCATGACTTTTACACGCTCGATGGCGCGCGGGCGCTGCGTGACAAGCTGGACCCCTTCCAAGGCGGTCGCGTGGTGGTGCATGTGAACGAGATGCCGATCAAGTGCCCGGTCGCGCCGCTGGAGTTCACCTTCCTGGCCGACACCTTCTTCCGTGAGCGCGGCATTCGCGACAAGGTCACGCTGACTTACGTGACGCCGCTGTCCGGTGCGTTTACGAAACCGAAGGCCTCGAAGAAGCTGGGGCATTTGCTGGCTGACAAAGGCATCGAAGTCGTCACCGACTTCGTGGCGGAGCAGGTCGATCAGGAGAACGACAAGCTCGTGTGTTTCGATGGTCGCGAGGTGCCGTATGACTTGCTGGTGACCACGCCGACCAACATGGGCGATCAGGCAGTGCGTCGCTCGGGGCTGGGTGACGATCTCGATTTCATCCCCACGCATAAGCACACGCTGCAATCGCTGAAGCATCCCGACGTGTTTGTGATCGGTGATGCGACCAATGTCCCCGCATCGAAAGCGGGATCGGTGGCACACTTTGAGTCCGAGACACTGGCCGACAACGTGATGCTGCACATCGATGGCAAGCCGCTGAAGGAAGAGTTCGACGGTCACTCGAATTGCTTCATCGAGTCCGGCAACGGCAAGGCGCTGCTCATCGACTTCAACTACGAGTATGAGCCGCACGAAGGCGGATTCCCGTTCAGCTTCGGTCCGATGAAGCTGCTGGAAGAGTCGCGATTGAACCATCTCGGCAAGCTCGCGTTCCGGCATGTGTATTGGAACGTGCTGTTGAAGGCATGGCCGCTGCCCGGGATCAGCCGACAGAAAAGGAAGCCAATCGAAGTTTGAATCTACCAACCATGAAAAAAACCATCGCAGGAACAGAAGTGGACGTGAACGACGAGGGCTACCTCACGGACATGTCGCAATGGAACGAAGCCATCGCCGCCGCCATCGCGGCTGAGGAAGGCATTGGACCGCTCACCGACGCACACAACAAGGTGATCAATTACCTGCGTCAGCAACAGGCCGCTGGTGCCGCGCTTACCATCCGCAGTATGGGGAAGAGCGGCATCGTGACGACCAAGGAACTCTACGATCTCTTCCCTGGCGGA
This sequence comes from Verrucomicrobiaceae bacterium, assembly GCA_016795365.1. Classification (GTDB taxonomy): domain Bacteria; phylum Verrucomicrobiota; class Verrucomicrobiia; order Verrucomicrobiales; family Verrucomicrobiaceae; genus JAEUHN01. Next base: position 176,221 of record JAEUHN010000029.1, on the reverse strand, counting down.
CCCTTGAAGAAGTCGTCGAAGATTGCGGGCATTCCGAAACCTGTCGGCTGCATCTGAAACTGTTCTCGGTTCTCAGTTCACCGTTCTCCGTTCTCTGGAGAGGCAGCCGTGAGCGAGAACAGAGAACTCTGAACTGAGAACCGAGAACTTTATGAGCAAAGACCACCCTGTGAAAAAGATGTCCATCATCGTGAGCCGTGGCTCGCTGGATGGGATTTACCCCGCATTAATCATGGCCAACGGCGCACGCATGGAGGGCATCGAGGCATCGCTGTTCTTCACCTTCTTCGGCCTCAATGGGCTGGCGAAGGCGACGATGGATTCGCTGAAAGTTGCGACCGTGGGCAACCCAGCGCTGAACATGGCCATGCCGATGCTCGGGATGCCGATGACGATGCCGTTCCCCACCTGGATGGGCGCGTTGCCCGGCGTGTCGGCGTTTGCGACCGGCTTGATGAACAAGGAAATGGAGAAGCTGGACATCCCGCCCGTGCGCGAATTCTTGGAACTCATCTCCGACTCCGGCGGCAAGATCTATGCGTGCAAGCTGGCGATGGACATGTTCAAGCTGAAGAAGGAAGACCTTTGGGAACGTGTCGATGGTGTGCTCACCGTGGGGCAGTTCTATGAGGAATCGGCAGGCGAGGGCACACACATCCTCTTCACCTGATGTCAGCTCTCACCAACGATCCAGCGCGCTGCGAGGTGATGAACCTCGGCTGGGGACCACATGGCCACGGGCCTTATCTGGTGCGTCAGGAAGGCTATCCGCCGGGCAGTGTGGAAATGCGCTCACAGCCGTTCATTCTTCAACGTGATGGTCGTTGGCTGTTGAATCTCCTTTTCGCCACACTGCCGGAGCACGAGCAGGAGGCGCAGTTGTTTCACGACCTCGCTGAGTTGAGCAGCTTCATGGATGCGTTGGCTGCCAGCGAGGTGCGAGCTGAAGTGATGCTGCCGCCAGGGATGAGTGTGGTCGAGTTGATGCATCAGTTCGAGCACTGCACGCATCGCATTCTGCGTGGGATGCGGTCATGTGCTGCGACTCCGCTGAAAGCCTGACGGGGCTACAGGGCTGAGCTGCCGAGGCGTGCGTGCTTTTTCCCTTTGAAAAAGAAACCTCCTGCGCCTCATTCGCGCCCGCTATGAAACCCATGTTCAAGTCTCTTGCCGTTGTAGCTGCGTGCCTTGCTGGCTTCGCAGCGTCCGTTATCGCCCAGGACGCCAAGCCTGCGGCGGAAGCCAAACCTGAAACCAAACCCGCACCTACCACTGTGAAAGTCACTCTCGAAACCTCCAAGGGCACCATCGAACTCGAACTCGACGGCGTGAAGGCCCCGATCTCCACCGCGAACTTCGTCAACTACGTGAAGAAGGGCCACTACGACGGCACCATCTTCCATCGCGTGATCCCCGGCTTCATGATTCAAGGCGGCGGCTTCACGGCTGACATGCAGCAGAAGGCGGTCGATGCGCCGATCAAGAACGAAGGCCAGAACGGTCTCAAGAATGATGTGGGCACCATCGCCATGGCCCGCACTTCGGTGCTCGACAGCGCCACGAGCCAGTTTTTCATCAACACGGTGAACAACGATGGTTTGAACTACCCGAACAACGGTGGCTATGCCGTCTTCGGCAAGGTGACCAAAGGTCTCGATGTCGTGAAAGCCATCGAAGGCGTCGCCACGGGCAACAAGGGCATGCACCAGAACGTGCCGACCGAACCAGTCGTTATCAAGAGCGCGAAGGTCGCTGAGTAAATCATCCGTCTGATCGTTTCAAAGCCAGCCGTTCGATTCGAGCGGCTGGCTTTTTCATTGGTCGAGTCCACCTTCTCCCATGCGACACTTCATCTTCTGGACCACAGGCATGCTTGGCATGATTTCGCTGGGACTGGGCTGGTGGTTGAGCCCCTGGTGGGAATTGCTCATGCTGGCGCCCGCGGCTCTATGGTTGTGGGCTTCGGTGGTGCCAGGCTGTGAATGGTGGGGACCGCAGATGAAGGAGTTTCCCACGCGGAAGCGTGAGGCGCTGCTCACCTTCGACCACGCGCCGCACCCGTTGGAGACCCCCGTGGTTCTGGATCTGCTCGAGGCCGAGGGGGCGAAAGGCTTGTTCTTCCTCACTGGCGTGCAGGCGATGCGCCATCCAGAGCTGGTGAAGCTCATCGTTTCGCGGGGACACGGCCTGGGTATTCACGGTATGTCCTACCAGCCAGGGCGATTCTGGTGGTGGACCCCTGGGCACGTGAAGAGCGAGGTGGAGACGGCCATCGGTGTGCTTCGTCAGATCCTGCCAGACTACAAGGTGATGTGGTTCCGTGCTCCCGGTGGCCGTCGCGGACCTTGGTTGCATCCCGTGCTCAAGGCGTATGAACTCCAGCTCATGGCGTGGTCAGCGACGGACGATGCTTCACGAAGCAGTGACTTCGACAGCATCGTCATCCGCATGAGGCGGGACATCCAGCAGGGAGCCATCATCGCCTTGCACCATGGACGGATCGACGCTGAAGGCGAACCCATCGTGCCTGATTTGGTTCGCGAGTTGCTGCTCTGGTTGCGAGGGCAGGGTTACAAGCTGGGCGAAGATTAGCGCACGATCACAGGTGAGCCTGGGCGCACGAGGCTCGGCAGACGAATCGCATCCCAGTTGGCAAAGCGGACGCAGCCTGCGCTTTGGGCGCGGCCGATGGTTCGGGGAAAGGCGGTGCCGTGGAGGCCGATGCCGCTCTTGCTCAAGCCTGCCCACAGAATGCCCACGGGACTGTTGGGACCGGGCGGGATATGGTAGGCGGTTTCGCCGCGCTGACCTTCTTCGAGGAACTTCTTGTCGTAGCGGAATTCCGGCGTGGCATTCATGTTCACGATCTTCCATTGTCCGCGCGGAATGAATTGCGGCTTGCCCGGCGTGATGGGAAAGGCGGCCAGCATGCGTTCGTTCTCATCATAGATCGCACCCATGCGCTCCACGGTGTCGATCACCACGATGTGCTTGCTGAGGATGGGATCTTCCTTGAAGCCCTGATACTTCTTCACCTCCTCGATCTTGAAGGGCGCAATGTTGGGAACGTTGATCACGTCGCCAGGGCGCAGGTAGTTCAAGTCGCGGCCCGGGTTGATTTTCGCGAGGAAGGTTTCGTCCGTGTGGAAGCGTTCGGCCACGAGTTCCACCATGCTGCGATAGCTCATGGCTTTGAAGGACTGCCAGAGTTCCGGCTCCTCGGGCAGGTCGGGATTGATGAAGGCGAAGAGTTCCTCGCGGATGCGATGCCGTGCATAGGCGCTGGGCACATCGTTCGTTGCTTCTTCCACCACGGCGGACCAGTCGTAGAGGTCACGACGACCGTGGGCGAAGTTGTAGTTCACCACCGCCTTGTAGCTGAACTCACCGAGCGCACCATCGAGCTTGCCAGGGCAGAAGAGATTCTGATCGAGGAGAATCTGCACGCGCAGAATCGTATCGCGATCCGTCGGCACGCCGCGGCCCATTTGCTTGCCTTGATCGCGAACCTTGGATGGCTGGGCCTCCAGATGAGCGGGCAGGGCGGCTATCAGCGCCAGGGTGAAGGTGGAAAGCAATCGCATCGGGCCAAGCCGATAGCACAGTGCGGACGAGGTTCAATGCGGTGCTCAGCAGCGAATCGTCGGGAACTGCCCTGATCCGCGCCAGCGATGAACGAATGGCTGGGACCTCCAAGATGAATCAAACCGAACGGACCGCGAATGCCCACGAATCAGGGAGTGTTGGACATTTCCATCTCGCGTCTTGTGCATGTTCATTTGCGCTGAAACAGAAGGCAGATCGTCGGTCAGCGACTGTCTGGTGCGCCTGCGAGTGGCACCAGACATTTTGATTTCACCCCTGCCTCATGAGCGAATGCACGAAGACCTGAGGTTCCCCTTGCCAAATGCCATCATCGCCCCCACTATCCAGCCCGCCATTCTCGGGGTGTAGTTCAGCCTGGTAGAACGCCTGCTTTGGGAGCAGGAGGTCGTGAGTTCGAATCTCGCCGCCCCGATTTGAGATGAGTGCAGGAGCGTCTCCCAGAAGAGACCATGTCTCCGCGGTGGTCCGCCTCTTGCTTGCGACCTTCCTCACACGCTCTTCATGTCTGCTCTCCACGCCGCTGTTATCAATGCCTTCAGGTCCATGGGCTGGCAGTATCGAGCGGTGCCCGATGTGGAAGTGGTGGAGTGCTGGTTTGAAGCCCACCATGCCAAGGTGCTCCTCCATGCGCAGACTCATGCCGAGGCCAACCTTGTCAGCGTTGTGTCCAACGCCTCGTTCACTGTGCCCAAGACGCATCTCAAGGCCGTGGCCGAGCTGCTCATGCGCTCCAACAAAGAACTCAACCTGGGCAATCTCGAAGTCGATTGGGAGACGGGCCAGGTCATGTTCCGCGTGGCCAACCTCTTCAGCCCCAACCGCCACGACGAGCGTATCATCGCCAGCATGGTGCACACCGCCGTGGCCGAGATGGACCGCCTTACCCCTTTCCTCGCCGAAGTCTGCCGTCTGGGGACGGGCGAACTGCTTCTCCTCGACATTCCCGAGCTGCTCGCTCGTGAAGATTTGCTCCCCGCGATTCCTGAGGCACCCTAGGTCACCTCGCAGCCATGCCCTCCGCGCGCTATCAATTGCCGCAGCACCCGACCCTCAGTGGTCCCCACACCAAGGAGGAACTCTACGTCCTCGTCGAACGAGGTTCCCTGGGCCGCGGCGAGATCGTGACCGATCGCATCAGCGGACGTTCGCATAAGGTGGGTGAACTCATCGGCGGCATGAGACCTCCGCGTATTCAGGACAATGCCAACCGCCTGGAGCGCCCTGCCTACCAGGAGTTCAGCGGCGACACACCCTGGGAGATCGCAGGTTCGGAAGAAGGCGAGGCTCACGATCCCAATCTCGAAGAAGAGAGCGATGAAGGCGAAGACGATTACCTCATCGACAGCGCCACGGGCATCGACGACGATACCCTCTGCTACCACGGTCATCCTTCCTGGCTCTCCTTTGGCAAGCCGCTGCTGCTGTGCCTCGTCCTTGTCGCTGGAGCCATCGCCGCCATGCCCCTCGGGGGGAAGTATTTCGTCGTCGGCCTCGCTCTCGCTTCCCTTACGCTGTGCTGCACCATCGTTGTCCGCCAGCAGCGCGATTACTACATCTCCGGCGAGCGTGTCGAAGTCGAGTGGGGCATCATCGGCCGCAACTCCAAGGAAGTCCGCATCGTCGATATCCGCGCCATCGACGTGCTTCAGAAAGGCTTCCTCGGCTTCCTCGGCGTGGGCACCCTACAGTTCTCCTCTTCCGGCACCGATGGAGTGGAGGTCGAGTTCAAAGACATCCGCCGGACCCACCGCATCAAAGAACTCGTCCGCCAGCTCCAGGTCCGCGCCGAAGGCGGGGGCGTTTCGAGCGAAGATTAGGCTTTCCCTTTCGCTGCCTTTTCAGCCTTTTTGATTTCGGCGTAGGCTTCGCGGGTGATGAACTTGCGTTCCCAGTGGTCCTTCACGAACCAGCGTTTCTTGGCCTCGGGATTGCGTTCGATGAAGATGGCTTTGGCCTCGCGGTGCTTCTCGGCCTTGTTCTGGTTCATGTAGGTCTCATCCATCTCCTTGGCCGGATTGTAATTGGGATGATCGTGGGTGAACTGCACATCGCGGGCATCGACGATGACGCCGTCATCGAAGGCGCGGAAGCTGAACTCGTCATCGGAGAAGATGCCTGTGTAGGCCGGGGGCAGGAAGTGGCCCACCTGGTCCATGCGCTTGCGATTGAGGATGGCCATGCAGAGCAGGTCGTCCTTGCGATGACCATCGCTGATCTGGAGCACGGCGGGCTTTTTCAAACCGAGCCGCTGCTCCACGATGTCGTCCCAGCCCTTCACTGGCAGCCAGTCGTCGGAGAGCTGGATGAGGATGTCGCCGGTTGATTTTTCAGCAGCCAGATTCCAGGCACCCACGCAGCCGAGACCGGGCTGTTTCACCACATGCGGATGGTAATCGGCGAGCGCCTTTTTTCCGATCTCGTCATCGTCATCAATGGCGAAGACGTGCTCCACGCGGTCGGGCTTGTTGGCCATGTCGAACCAAAGCTGGCGACATTTGAGCGGTTCCTCAGGTCGGCCACGCGTGGCATGCAGCAGGGAGATGCGGGCGGGCTTCGATTTGAAGAAGGAGAAGAGCGACATGATGCCACGTCCTCTGCCATGATCCTTCGGGGCGGTCAATCGCGGTTGCCTGGGAGCGGGCTAGGAGCCCAACTTCCACCAGGGCTTGTCCTTGGCGGGCGTTGGCGTTGGTGCCTTGGGAGCCCTGGCTTTGTCGAGCTTGGACTTCGCGGCCTGGAGTTTGTCCCGGAGATTATGCTCGCGCTGGCGTGCCTGAAGCACGGCATCCACGGCGGCGGATTGCAGCCAGAGCATCTCCTCGTTCAGCAGAGTGAAGGGCAGGGGGCCCTGGGCCATCTCGGGCAAGGGGTGCTCTGCAGCCGGGGCCGTCCGGGCTCGATACATCTCGATGGTCTTCGAGGCGTGCGTTTGCAGGCTGAATCGCGATTTGTCAGCCGAACGTGCTGCATCGGCCAAACGTGAGCGCAATCCCGCATCGTTCATGAACCGCTGGAGGCAGTCGGCCAGGGCGGGCACATCGCCACAGGGGGCGAGCAATCCGGTGCGGCCATCCTCCACGAGGTCCGGCACGCCGCCCGTGGCGAAACCGATCACGGGAGTGCCGCAGGCGAGGGACTCGATCACGGTCGTGGGCAGATTGTCTTCAAGCGCGGGGCTCAGGAAGGCATCGGCGGCCTGGTAAAGCGACGCCATCGCGGCTGGATCGCGAACGCTGCCGACGAGCTGATGCGGGTAATCGAGCACCACGGCATCGCCGCCGAAGAGGACCAAAGAAACGCCTTCGCGCGGAGCACTGCGCAGGGCCTCTTGCAACTGGGCAAAGCCCTTGCGTCGGTCGCCGAGGGCTGCGCAGCCAAACAGCAGCACCGTTGCCTCGGCGGGGATGCCCCACCGCGCACGCGCAGCCGCACGATCACCGGGCAGGAACACACCCGTGTCGATGCCATTGGCCATGGTCTGCACGCTCCAGCGAGAGCCGATGGCTGACGATTTGACCACGGAGCCCAGCCATTGACTGGGACTCACCACATGGATCGGCAGGTCCGCCCAGGCGGTGAGTTTGCGATCAAACTCCCGGCGGCTGATAGCGCGGAGTGGTTCAGGCAAGGTGGAACCACGCTGCCATTCATCGCCTTGGGGTGTGTTCGTGCCTGCGTAGTGAACGCCTCCGGTGACAGGCCAGAGATCGTGAAAGGTCCAGACGATCGGCTTGCCGAGTGAAGCGAGCCTCCGCACGGTGCTCGCACTCAACCATTCGGACACCCAGTGAAGATGTAGCACGTCTGCCTCGACGATCCAGGGATGCGTTTCCAAAGGTAGGTCTGTGGCTCCGATGGTGAACCAGGGCAGGTCCTCGGGTCCCTGCCGGCGCAGCCAGGGGGTAATGATTTCCTCGTGCCACACGGCGATGCCACCTTCATCGGTGGCGGCCACATGGGGATCGTCCCTGTGCCGGGTGCGCACCACCATGCGGGAATCGATGCCTTGATCCCTCAGCACTCCATGCAGACGCCATGCCGCCGCGGCAGCTCCGCCGCGCACATCGTGGGTGCTGAGTTGGACTACCTTCATTTGATCGCTTCGATGAAGAGGGAGTCTGGTTTACGAACTGCACCCGATTCATCGGTATCAAGGTGGTAGCTGGCGAAATTGGGGATGGCGGATTCGGTGCCTGTGCAGACCCGGACCTGGGTGAAGCCTGCGGCTTTCAGCAATCGTGTGAGCGAGACGCGGTCATACATCCATTGATGCGGTTCACCGCCGGTGCGGAAGCGTCCCACCGCATCGGCAGTGGGTGCTGCGACCTTGACGGAGGGCGCTGGCTTGGCGCGGAACTCCGCGATGAAATCGCCTGCCTCGCGACCCACGCGCTGCAAGACGAAGTCCTCGGCTGGCATGGGCTGTTGCTTCCAGTAGTCCAGCATGTGACCACCGCTGCGATGGCGGGCGAGTTGATCGACGAGCTCCAGGGTCATCCACTCGTGCTGCTGAGCGGCCACTTCATCGCCTGCAGCCGCCTTGGTCAGCGTCTCCAGATACAGCCGGGCGATGGACTCGAGATCGGGCACCGCGATGCGGAGGATGCCGCCAGGGGCGAGCACACGGAAGCACTCGGCGAGGAATGCCGGGGCCTTGTCCTTCGGCAGGTGCTCCAAGACATGGGAATGATAAACCACCGAGCAGGTGCCATCGGCCAGCGGCAGAGGTTGTTGCAAGTCGTGCGCACGGACGGATTCATCGACGGGGACGACGTCGAAGTTAAGCCACGCGGGATCGTAGCGACGTCCGCAGCCGAGATTCACCATGTGCAAGGTCTGGTTGGCGGGCAGGCGAGGCTGCGGTGGCAGGTCGCCCGTCATCGTGGTGCCGTGGAGGCGAGTGTAGAGCAGGTCGTGAAGGGCGCGAGCCTGGCGGTGATCCGGGTAGGCGGCCACTTCCTCGGCGACAGCGCCACAGGCCTCCGGCAGACGCTCCAGACGCCAGAGGCAGTAGGCGCTGAGGTAACGTGCTCCGCGCTGAGTCTGGCCAGTGAGTTCGGCGAGGACTTCGGCGAACTGCTTTTTCTTCACGCGGTCGATGCTGCTGACCAGATCGGGAGCCACATCGGGCCCAAGTTTTTTGAGTCCCGTGCGGCGCAGGAAGCCGTTGCTGCTCCAGGTGAAGTTGTAGCCAAAGTAGTCGCACCACTCGCTGGCGATCTCATACTCGGCGTAGTTGCGCTGGAGGAATTTGCGCAGCGCGCGATGAGGACCCGAAGCCCCTTCGGGAAGGCGGGACAGGTCGGTGATGATGCCGTCCTCCATCACGAGCATGTCGCCGAGCTGGAGCTTGTCTTCGAAGAAGTTGAGCACGGCCATGCTGGTTTCGTAGCTGTGGTCGGCGTCTTCAATCACGAGCCAGGGGCGAGGCAGTTTGGACAGGAATTTGTCGGTGAGATAGCTGGCGAGGTTGCGTCCATCCGCCTCGTGGAAGGTGACGCGCTTGTGCTTGACGGTGGCGACGCGGACAATGTCGATGGAGTGAATCTTGCAATCGAGGCCCAGGGTGTCGCACAGATCCCCGAACCACAGAGCGCTGCCGCCTTCCTTGGAGCCGATCTCGATCAGGGTGCGTGGCTTCAGCTTGGACAGGAGGAGCGGGTAGAGGGCGTGATCGAAGGGGTTCTTCAGCATCGGAGTGCCCTTGTAGCTGTAGTTGTGCAGGGCGTTCTGGATGCTGTCGAGCGGTTCGCCCGGGAGTCCGCTGAACCAGGAGCGGCGATGGGTGGGAACGAGCGGGCGAGGCGGACGCTTGAGAGCCTTCAGCAGATGGGCCGCGCGTTCGGCAGCCTCACCATGACCACCCAGCTGGACGACGAGTTGATAAACGACGAGTGCCTCCTCAAAGCGGCCCACGTCCCAGAGCACGTCGCCGAGGAGGTTTTGCGCGGCGGCGCTCTTGGGGTGAAGGCTGGCGGCTTTCTCCGCCAGGCGAAGGGCCGCCATGCTTTGTTTGTCCTTCAGCAGGCGTCGTGTTTCGGGATCGAGATCGGCTAGAGAATTCATGGAAGAGGTGGGACTGGAGGCTGACAACATCCACGTTGTGATGCTCGATCGGGACACAAAGAGGCAATCCGTGTAAGGTGCAAATGTCAATATTTGACGCATTCTGGGATTGCGACTACACGGGCAGGCCTGTGATAGATCATGTGAATACAGCCTCAGTGCCTGTCTTGCTGCTGGGGTTTAACCGGCCAGACAAGCTGCCTCGCGTCATTGAGCCCCTTCGCTCAATCAAACCGCAGCGTGTTTTCATCGCGATCGACGGTCCTCGGGAGGGCAGGCCTGAAGAGGCAGAAAAGTGCCTCGCCACCCAGCGCGCTGCCGAGGCGGCGATCGACTGGGAGTGCCAGGTGGAGCGCCTTTATCGCGATCGCAACCTTGGCTGTCGTCGGGCCGTGAGTGAAGCCATCACCTGGGCACTGCAGCAGGTGGAGGAGGTGCTGATCATTGAGGACGACTGCATCGTGGACCCAAGTTTTGTCACTCTGAGCCGGATGCTGCTGGATCGTTACCGTGACGATGAGCGAGTGGCCTGCATCTCGGCCTCCAACCTTCAGCGAGGAAAGTGGCGTGGCGACGGTGGCTACTATGCCTCCAAATATCCGCATTGCTGGGGCTGGGCGACGTGGCGCAGGGCCTGGAAGCATTACACCGATGATCTGGCTCCCTTTGAATCCTTCTCGCAGACGGCAGCCTACAAGGCGCTCCACCTCACCGAAATGGAGCGGGAGTATTGGCGTCATGTGATTGACCTTTGCCGCTTGGGCAAGGTGGACTCCTGGTCCTATCGGTGGACCTTCAGTTGCTGGTTGAAGGGCATGGTGGCCTTGCTGCCGAACAAGAATCTGGTGACCAACGTCGGCTTTGGTGAAGACAGCACGCATACCAAGGAAGAGGGGGAGATTGGCGACCTTCGACACGAGCCCCTGGAGGACTTTTCGGCACCCAGTTCGCTGGCTGTGGATCGGGCGGCGGACGAAGCCACTTTCCGCCGCTTGTTTTGCGCCCCGGCGAGTCCGATGGAGAACTTCATTGTGTCGCGGCGCTTCAAAAAACTGCGCAGCCAGACGCAGCAGATGAAGGAGGAACTGCGCGACCTCAAGAAGCTGTCCGATCGATGGCAGACGTGGCAAGACTGGGCACGCAAGCACCCGGTGCGTGCAGCCTGGCGAGTCCTGCGCGGGAAGCTCTAGCGGGCTTCGATCAGCCCTGACCGAGCGTGCCGTGCCAGACGCGGCGCATCAGGCCCGAGAGCTTGCTCGGAGGGTTCTCCAGCATCGTGATCAGCTCTTTCATTCGCGCTTCCAGACTGTGCTCGGTGAGGCAGCGCTCCTGGCCAGCCTTGGCAATGGTGGTCCGCCGGGCATCGGCCGCCAGGAATTCGTCAATGCGGGCGATCAGGTCGGTGCCGTTGCTGTAGGTGACGATCTCGGTGCCCGGCTTGAAGCACGACTGGAGCAAATCACTGCCGGGGGCCAGGGTGCAGACGCCGAGGCCCGTGCCTTCGAAGACGGTGTGTGAAAGGCTGCCAGCCTCGGTGGCCGCAGGTTCCTCGGTGACGATGAGTTCCGCACCCGATAGCGCCTTGTAGCGGGCAAGTCCGAGACGCGGACCTTGATTGAGTTTGAGCACGGCAGGCGGCAGATCCGCACCGGCAGGCACATCGAGGAAAAGCCCAAGCTTGAACGGCAAGTCCTTGCGCTGGGCGGCTTTGGCCAGGGCGGTAATGCGCTTGTTGCGCTTCTCTTCCGCAGGGTCCCATGAGCCGACATAGGCCACATCATAAACGGTGGGCTCCTGGAAAACGGCTTCGGCAACGGCGCGAGGGAATCCTGGACGCAGCACCCGGGCATCGCGGGCACCGTTTTTCCAGGCGTTGCGCACACCCGCTTCATGCGGGGCGATCACGAGGTCGAAATCCTTCCACTGGGCCTTGGCCATGGGGGCGGCACCAGTCCAGGCAATGAGGTGCCGGGGGCGATGCTTGAGGTGCTCCAGCAGGCGCTGCTGAAAACTGATCGGCGCGGTGAGGCAAAGCACGTCCGGCTTCACCTTGCGCAGCTGTTCGAGCACGAGTTCGCACATCCACTCAGCCTTGTTGCGCGGCTTGAAGGCTTCGAGCTTTTCGGCGGCCCACTTGCATTGGGAAACGACGTCGTTGGCGACGATGAGCTGGGCCTCGTGGCCGGAGTCCGCCAAGGTGGTGGTCCACAAGTCCGCAGCGACGGGCGCTTCGATGGCGAGTTCCGGCGCGTGTTCCTTGAAGGGTGCGTCCATCAGGTGCGGGCGCGCGGCGTGCAGGGAATTCAGCAACGCGTCGGGGTAGGCGATGATTTGGCAGAACTTCATGGGCGGGTCGGGGCGGAGGCTCCAAGTCGGGCGGCTTCGGCGCGATGGCGGGCGGAGGCCTCGGGATCAGAAGTGGCGAACATGCGGGCGAGGACCTCGTGCAGCCACGGATCGTTCTCTTCTCGGGTGGAGCGGGTGAGGAGCTTGAGCAGTTCTTCGGGGGGGGCCGCGAGTGTGGCGTCGTCAGCTGCGGTGGCTTTACCCTCAACGAGGGCACGCATCGCGTGCCCGGTCTGGCTCCACTTGGGATGCGCGATGTAGTAATCGGTGATGGAAGCAATGTAGCCGGGCCATTCCTCTTCGCAGGAGCGCCAGGGCGTGTCGGCAGGCTTGCGACCACAGGCCAGCGTGTCGCAGGCGGCATGGTCGGTGAGGAGGCGTTTGCCCGTCTGCTCCCACACGCGCCAGCAGCCTGGCCAGCCGGGCTCCACATCGTGGAAGGCGATCCAGCCACCGGGCTTCACATGCGGCCAGACGAGTTCGAAATCGAGCAGCACATCCTCGTATTCGTGGGAGGCATCAATGAAGGCGAAGTCGAACATCTCGTCCGCCGCCAAGCTACGCACCACCGGGTGGGAAAAGCCGGGCATGGAGGTGACATACGATTCCAGACCCCAGCGGCGGAGATTGCCGCGCCAGTGGTTGTAGAACCACGACGTGCGGCCCATCAGGCCCTCGTTGCCGCTGAAGGTATCAATGGTGAACAGGTGGCGACGAGTGCCCGTGCAGGCGAAGGCCATCGCCACGGTGGAGCGACCGAAGAAGGCTCCGATCTCGAGGATGCGGGCATCCGAGGGCAACGAAAGAACCTTTTCATGCAGGAAGCGTTCCTGCCCTGGGACCATGTAACCAAACACACTCTCGACCGCGCTGGCGTAGTCTTTGTAGCCGGGGCGCTTGAGGGCGAGCTGCGGCAGCGACTGGCTCAAGGTCTGCCAGCAGGAATCGTCGGGATTGCCGTTGTGATATTCACCATTGAGCAGGGCCACCGCTTGCGCCGTGCGCTGCTGGCTCGCAAGCCAAGCCGCCATGCGACCACGGAGCCCATGAGTGAAACCAAATCGTTCCTGACAGCTGGCGGCGATCTTCAGCGCGCCGTCGAGATCGCCCTTATGGACGAGGCTCTCGGCCTGGGCGAGCAGCTCGTCCTGGCTGGGTCCCGAGCGGATGAAAACGACTGGCTCGGCGAGGTTGACGAAGTCTTTGCCATCCAGGAACGAGGCCAGCATGTCGCGGCACCAGGTGCCATCATTGTCGTGACGAGGCAGACTGTGCTCCAGCCATTCGCCCAGACGATCTCGTCGCCAGAGCACGAGACTGAGGACGTTCATTGGCTCGGCCAGGCAGGGGATGTTCGCGGGCGGCAGTTGAGCCGGATCGGGTGCGAAGGTGGCGGTGTTCCACTCCGGTCCGAGCGTGTGAGGTGCTTTTTCTTCGATGACGTAGCAACCAAAGAGCACGCCGGTCTTGTCCTTGTTCTCCGGCAGCTCGAGCAAGTCCACAGCCTGGGAGATGGCGGACTCATCGAGCGTGACGTGAGGCGCGTGAACCAAGACGTAAGGGCTGTTGACGTCGGCGGCGGTTTTCCCCAGCGTGAGGCGGAGCGCATCAGCCCCACCACGGGCATCGAGCACCATCCAGTCGAGCTTCACTTCGGCGTGGCGGCAGCGCCAGCCATCGGGCGGAGGGAATTCGGTCTGGCCGCGCTTGAGCGCTTCGCCGAGCAGCCAGACGGTGACTTCCGGGCGGCTGAGGGCAGGCTCGCTGGCGCGGGCTGCTTCGCGTTGAAGCACAAGCTGGTCGCGATACGCACCCAAGAGGCGAAGCTCATCGGCATCGGAGGTGACCGGCTCGGGCGCGGGATAAAGCGGGCCACCTTCAAGGATGTGAGTGCACACGCGGTCCATGACGGGGTCGATGCCGGGCTGGAGGTCCTTGGGGGAGGCAAGTCGGAAGTCGGGCTCGTAGGCGTTCTTGATGCCCATCGAGGTGAGGTTCGTGGACCCCATGGTGTAGAAGTGGAAGTTCGCGTAGCGGAACGCATTCTTCAGGGCGTCCACGTTCAGCGGCGGCTGCTGGCTCATCGCGCGATCCAGAGCGGCGGTGTAGTCCGCACGGTCCCGCACCCAGTCCATGCCCATGTGGCGATAGGCGCTGGCAGCGACGCAGACCACGGGCACGCCGCGGATGAGGGCCTCGGCGCCGCCAGTGGTGAACTGGTTCACCGCCGCATCGGCCAGGCTCATCAAGTCGTAGGTGCTGAGGTTCTCCGCAGGCATCACCACGCGGACTTTCGAACCCCACTCGCCCTGATGAGCGATCAGAGAGGCGAGGAATTCGGAGGCGCGGGAATACGTCTTTTTGCCTGCGCCGAGAGGATGGTGGCGCACCACGAGGTGCCAGCCGCGCTCGGCGCAGTGACGGGCCGTGTCTTGGAGCCACTCGAGCTGCGTTGGCCAGATCACGCCGAGGCCGCCGTAGGATCGGAACATGCCAAACTCCCAGTCGCCTGAGGCGAGCACGAGGAGCACCTTGGCATCGGCAGGCAGGCGCAGGCGGGCGCGAGTGCGGGCGATGTCGCTGCGGAACTGATGCACGCTCTGGAAGTTCATGCCCGTGCCTTGCTCGCGAGCATTGAAGAGCTTGGCCACGCGTTGCCATTGATCTTCAGCGAGTGGAGTCTGACGCCATTGATCGAGCCAGGCGGGCTGGGTTTCGAAGTTACGCTGGTAGGCCGTCAGGTTGTCGAAGAAAACGAAGCTGCCGTCGGTGAAACCACGCTCGTGGGTGAGGACGCGGATGCCCGCTTCCTGGCACATCTCAAAGAACACGCGGTAGTAGCTGGTGCTGCCGCTGTAGCTGATCGCATGGTCAGCGGGGAACGCAGCAAGCTGGCGACTAGTGGCCAGGGCGATCAAGGCGGCGTGCTCGGCGTAGTGGCGGGCGCGCTCCTGCACCTCGGGCCGTGTGAAGTCGATCTGGCCCGCCCGGAAGGTGCTGTGCATGTTCCAGATCATCCAGCTGCCGACCGGCCATTGGCGGAAGGTGAGCTTGGTGTAGTTCGCGTAATCAATGCCAGCCACCCAGGCTTTGATTTCTGCGCGTTCCTCGGGCGTAACGAGTGCCGCGATCTGAACCACGGGAAGATTGAACCGGCTAAACCACTCGGCTCCCATGGTCTTGCACGAGTCGCACGCATTCGCCTGCACCGGTGAACCAGCCACATGGCATTGCTCGAACAAGCCATCACAGCGCATGACCTTGACTTCACACCCCCGGTTTGCCAGCGCTGCCCCGATGGCGCAGTCGAGCTGGTGATGGACGATCCACTTGGTGCAGGGGGCGAAAATCAGAATCTTTTTGGCCATGAGAGTCGGGTTCAGAACAATTGATAAGGGTGCAGGTGGTCGGCGGAAGTGATGATTCCAGTGCGCCGGTTGATCATCACCATGTAGGCCAGGAGCTTGAACTGAGCGGTGACGCCGAGCGAGCACGCAGGATCGTTTTGCACCTGCCACGCCGCAGGCATGATCTCATCCATCGACACCCACAAGCACTCGCGCGGACTCACACGACGGACACCCACGTGGTGCTTGCCCTCGCGGTTGTTCCAGAGCGTGATCTCGGCAGCCATGGGCAGGTCGAACGGGTTCATCATCACGAGCTTGAACTCCGTGTCCTCCCACGCAGGAAAGCCAGGCCAGAACATGGAATTTTCCAGCCGCTCGATGTGCGCGTGCGGGTAGAGCAGGTCGCCCATGAACATCAGCGCTGGGTAGGCGAAATAGACGCCCGTCTTGCGATGAATGTGAGAAAGATAAATCTCGACAGGGATGCCGCCTGCGGAGTCCAGGGCGAGCACACCAAAGCCGCTGGCGTCTTTCCCGAGAGCTTTCAGCGGCGTCTCGAAGTCAAGCTTGAGATGTTCCTCCTCGGTGCAGGAACGCGTGGCGATCACGGTCTCCGGATTGCCCTTGGTGAACACCGTGCCACCGAGCGTGAAGGCACCGTGCAGGCCCCAGGGCTTGCGCGCATTGGAGCCGGGGAAAATCATCAGCTGCGTGAAGTAGTCAGCCACCGAAGGAATCAGGCAGCCATAATGAATCCGGGCGCTGGGAGCGGTCTCGTCCGTCATGAGTCAGGGCTGGTTAGAGGTGGTTGGAACTCCAGATGTTCTGCTCGCGGTGATGCAAGAAGAAGTAGGTGGACGGGGCCTGATGGATGTCCACGCCGGGCGTGTAGATGCGCAGGGCGAGAGGGCCTTTCAGAAGCTTCAGTGCGGGCGTGTAGAACTCGCGGCTGGCGTGAATCCAATCCGTGCCGAGCGGAGGCAGCACACGGCGGAATTCCAGCGCTCCATCCTTGGGCGGGACTCCGGCGACGGTGGGTGCGAGGTCCTCGTAGATGTTGCCGCCCGAGAGCTGGAACAAACGGAATACGATCTCGCGCGGCTTGCTGTGCGGATTCTGCACGGCGAGGTAGATGTCATTGGGCCCATTCAGGAACACGTCATCCACAGGCACAGGCAGCACCACATCAGGACGCCCAGTGCTGAAGTTTTCGTGCGTCGAGGTCATCGAATCCCCCGAGTGCCAGGCCACGTTGAGCCGAGAAGCACCGTAGTTCTTGCGCTCCAGGCGGTAGGCGATCATGCCGTAGAATGGCCTGGGCAGGCGTTCCATCGCGGTATCGAAGCTGAAGGTCTCGCCCGTGGCCAGCGGCTGGCGGCGGGTCATGATCGGCTTGCCAAGGTGGTTGTAGAGTGTGAACTCCGCCGTCATGGAGGAGTCGCATTCGCCCAGCTGGAGCGGCACGGCATTGCTGGAGAAGGCGCGGGATTCGAGCAGTGAACTGGATGCGATGAAGCACTTCATCACCCGGTTGCCGGGCTTCACGCAGACCGTGGCACCACGCTGATCGTCGTGGGAAAGGTCGCTGATCTCGACGGGCGTTTCGCCGAAGTGATGGTGCAGGAGTGCACGGCAACCGCCGCACTGCATGCCCACGCGCGTGGCGTCCTGCATGCGGGCCAGGGAGCCGTAGGTGGTGTAATCGGCGCGGAGGTCCGCGAGGGATTTGCGGAAGCAGAAGCAGACGGTCGAGGTATGGCGATCGGCGGTCGCCACCGTCGATACAGGCGGGGAGTCAGTCATGAGCCAGGATTTAGTAGGTCATGGGCGACGGTGCTGCGCAGTTCCTGTTCGGACGGCGGCAAATCTTGCGGGTCCACGAACATCTCGCAGAAGGTGCGCATGACATTTTTCACGGTGTTGCGGCTGACGTGGCGCTGATCGGTGTCCCAGGCGTCTCGGGTGCAATGCATCACCACTTCGTAAGCAGGGAAGTAGTCCACATCGTCGTGAGTGCTGACGAATTGTTCGGCGGCGGCGCGCAGGACGGCCTTGGAGTGGGCGTTGGCGACCACCACATGGTGAGTGTCGCCACGGAAGGTGGCATGAAGCGGCACCGGAGACACGGTGATGATCAGCCGCACGTCGGGGTTGAACTTCTTCCACGTGGACCACATCGCCGAAAGGTGCTGGACGTTCTCTTCGACGGTGAGCACGCGCGGCTCGACGCAACTGCTGGCCACACGCCATGGCGCGCGCGAAAGGGCATGACCGCCATTCTTGAGGAACCACACCTCGTTCATGCCGAGCGTCATCGCGAAGACCTTCACCTCGCTCAGGGCACGACGAACGGCGGCCACATGGCTGTCGTAAGTTTCCTCGTATTCGGCTTTGGAACCAAACAACACGTCCTCGCGAAACGGATCGTAGAAACGCTCCACGCCATTCCGCACATCGCTCCACAGCAGGCGCGGTGTCTCGATGACACCGAACGCGCGCTCGACCAGCTGGCGCAGGCTCGGGGTGTTAAACACAATGCCCCAGCGGGCGTTGGACATGGGGCGCGTGTGCGGATCGCAAGGCCCGGGAGGCTCGGTGACGAGGTAATTGAAGCCGTTGTCCTGCAGCCAATGGGCGATCTCCATGGCGAAGCAACTGCCCGCGGAGCCGATCGGAGTGGTCTTGGTCAGGAGAGGCTTGCGATGCACGACGGGGATCACATCGAACAACGAGGAGGCACGCTCGCCCGTCTGGGAAGGGTTGGGCCAGAAGACCGCCGAGGGCACGGGCTTTTCTTTCGCCGCGTAGGCAGTGGAGGCTCGTTTGGCCTCGGCAAAGTGTTCGGTGAACCGCTGGTCGAGACGGGCGCGCTCGGCATCGGGAGATTCGATCGAGGTGTCCGTTGCTGGCTTTCCCAGGAGTCGCTGCCAGAAGGTGGGGCGCGGTGGCTTGGACGGGCGGCGAGGCTTGGCCAGAGCCGTCTTGCGCACTTGGCGAAGCAGTTCGGCGTGTTTCAATTCGGGACTCTCCTTCCAGAGGGCAAGGGCGGCATCGAGCAGGAAAACTGGAACGGCTTCCCCACGGAACACCGAAGCGAGCAGGAACCGCACTTCCTCGGCCGATTGAATCGGCTGGCTCTCATTGAGAATGATGGCGGGGGAACTCACGGAATCGCAGAAGGCTACTTGGGCAGGGTGCCAGTGGCCCGGCCCAGGAAGCGAGCAAGACTCAGGCCGGTCTTGAGCGCCCAGGGTGCATCTTTGGGCGCGCGCCAGGAATCGTTGAACTTGGAGACCTGGCGTCCGAGGTTGCGGTTGTCCTTCTGCAAAGGCTGAAGGCTGTCTGCACAGGCCTTGCTGATGGCGGCAAAGCCTGCGCTTTCCCAGCTGGGTGCCGGGCTGTCCTTGGGACCACCTGCGAGGCGTTTGTTGGCGATGATCTTGGCGAAGGATTCGCCGGCTTGTTGAACGGCTTCGATGATGACGCTCATCGCTTTGGAGACGTCGTGAACGTTGCGGCAGCCGAGTCGGCGGGTGTCGATGCAAACGTCGTGCGCCCAGTCGGCATCCTGCTGGAACGAGGTGCCCCATTTGGCCCAGAGGGCGCTGTTGTCACCGCGGAAAACGTAGTTGCGATCGAGATCGGCGATCAGGTCGGTAAGACCTGCATTAGCGGCGGTGCGGTCAATGAACTGGCGGAACTGCTCGGTGCTGCCTGCGAACTGGTGTGCTGCCTCTGGTGGCATGCTGGTGCGGTGCTTCCACTCCTCCCAGAAGCCGCACACGTAGTTGAGGTCCATCTCACGTTCGGTGAATGGCGCATTGGGCCAGTGCTGGAGCACGAGCTTGAGAATCTCGTAGCGGTAACCGCGGGCGGACTTGCTGGTGAAAACGAGGTTCTCTTTCTCGGTGCTTAGTTCGAGGCTGAGTTTTTTCTCGGCAGCATCGCTCTTGGTGTTCGAGAAAAAGGACAAGGCGGAACTGTGGGCCGAGTAGGCTCCGATGGAGAGTGGCAGGCCAGAGAAGACGTAAGGTGCATTGTCCAGTTCGGCGCCGGTGGCGGAGGCAAACCAGAAGTCGGTCACGTAGTGGGCGAACACTCGGCCCACGCGCGAACGGATGCGATTGACGATCTCCTTGCTGACCCAGCCCTGATAAGGTGCGGGGGTGGGGCAATGAATGATGCTCAGGGCTTGCTGACGGAGATCCTCGCGGGCATTGCGCAGGTCGAACGTGTTGGCCGCCGAGATGCGCAGTCCACCGGGAGGAAATCCGGGAGTGCCGCAGTGATCGGGCACATCGGGCCAGAGAAGGAAACTGCGACGATGGGCGACGGCCTTGGCCTGAGGATGCTGGCGCAGGGCTTCCTCGGCGACTTCGATGCAGCCGGTGTAGAGACCATCATCGCCGCCGATGACCATCAGGTAGTCGCCGGTCGATTGGGACATGGCGAATTCGAGGCTGTCCTTCAGAGGCAGGGTCTGCTCCGTCTTGATGATCTGGAAGCGTGAATCGCGGGCGCGGAAGTCTTCGAGGATGTCCGGCGTCGAGTCGGTGCTGCTGTTGTTGGAAATCAGAAAGCTGACGTTGTCATTCGGCAGGTCCGCCAGCGTTTGCAGCGTGTGGCGCAGCGTTTTTTCGGCATTCAGAACGGGGATGATGACCTGGAATCGGCTCATGGGAAAACGCGCGGCATGGGGGAGTGGAAGGCGATCGCCTTCGGCAATCGCGCGGGCTGAATTGGCATGGCGCGAAGGAGGTTGTCAATGCGTGTTTTCCGCTGCAGTCCCGTCGTTCTCGGGAGGCTTGCGAGTGGAGATGCGCCTGGCTGGTGTGCCCGCCCAGATTTCCCATGCCGGCACTGACTTGGTCACCACACTGCCTGCGCCGATGATGGCACCCTGGCCGATGGTCACACCATCCACGACGATGCTCCCGGCACCGATCCAGACATCGTCTCCGATCACGATGCCTCCTTTGGAAGGCATAAAGCCCTGCTTGGCGATCGGAATGTCCACACGGGCGAAGGCGTGGTTGGCTGGCACCAGCATCACGCCGGGTGCCAGCAGGACGTAGTCGCCCAGCTTGATCCCGGCGCCGCTGTAGAGCACGCACTGGGGATTGATCTGGCAGTGCTGGCCAATCACGATGTCACCCGTGCCGCCGACGGCCTTGATGGTGGCGAAGGGATGCACGGTGGTGTTGGCACCGATGCGAATCCAGGTGCCTCGCACCGAGGGGGAGATGACGGCGAGGGGATCAATGGTTACGCCTTCGCCGAGTTCGAGTCCAGTGGGGAGAGGAGTCATGTCTGTGGTGGTGTGCAGTCCACGTTGAAAAAGGTCTGCGCATAGCTGCGGGCGCTGGGCTTGATGATCAGCCGACCCTCCTTGTCCCGGTAGGCAACGTGATGGTCGGGCACATCGGTTTGGAACAAGCCCGTCTGACAGCTCACGGATGCGCCGTGGCCGATCTGGCAGGGGCCGATGATGGAACTCTGCGCCGCCAGGGCCACGCCTTGGCCGAGCGTTGGATACTTGCCATGATGAGCACCAATCGTGCAGCCTTGCAGGGCCACGAAGAAGTTCCCATACGTCGCCTTACCCAGCATCGTGCCGCTGCCGTGGAAGATGAGGAAGATGTCGGGCAAACCGGTGTCATACATGCAGTCGAAGGCGTGCAGGGCCTTGTTCAGGTAGTAGAGCTTGCTCAGCAGGCGGCGATCTGCGCCCTGGCGTGACAGCGAGTTTGCCAGGAACCACAGATACATGAGGTAGTGGTCCGCATACAGGTGGTTGAGGTGCGTGCCATCGGGGCCGTTGTAGCGGGGGCTGATGGCGTGGCGAAAGCAGAAGTGCAGCCGGTCCAGCGCGACATCGAGACCGGGCATCAGATCGCTACCGGTCAGGTCGTGACCATCAGGGAAGAAGTGGTTGAGCTGACGTGCGGTGTAAGTCGCCAACTCGGATCTGGGCAGGGACAGATTCATAGCGCAGCATACTGGCGGCACAGGGATGGCAATCGTTCGATGACCGGTGTCGGCTCAAATCCGAACTCAGTTCTCAAGCGTGTGGCTGCCGTCATGGGGAAGGTGGATCGAGCACCGCCTGGACGTGCTTCGTAACTCGATCCGAGCGTCGCGCTGATGCTGTCCACGATCTCCTGGTGCGTGGTCTGGACTCCAGACGACAGGTTGTAGAGCCGTTCCTTGCCATGCTGAGCGATGAGAGGCAGGAGGCGCACCACATCGTCCATCAAGATGTAGTCCTTGGCGGAATCCAGCGCTGTGTTGAGCACGATGCGTCCGTGTTGCAGGGCATCGCGAATCAATGAGGGAACAAAGGTCAAAGGTGGCTGCTCAAAGCCGAGCACATTGGAAAGGCGGGCCACACGGACCGTGGCTCGCGGGTGAGCCAGGCACACCGCCTCGCCCGCGATCTTGGAGATCTTGTAGTAGTCAGCGAGGTTGCTCGGATCAGCGCTGAGCGGTGCCGTCTCCTCACCGCTGGTGCCGCGCTCATAGACACGAGTGCTCGAAAGGTAGGTGAAGGAATCAAACTCGCAGGTCTCTAGCACTTCCAGCGCCTTGCTCACATGGGCGCGCATGGTGTCATGCAGACGGCTGGCGAAGTCTGTGGTGACGCCAATGCAAAAGATCACATGCCCCAGGTTGCCCGAGGGAAGCGGAGTGCTGTCCACCTGCACGATCGTGTCGTTTTGCTGGCGCAGATACTCCGTAAGGTGAGAGCCAACATAGCCGCGCGATCCGAGGATGGTGAAGGTAGTGGACATGGGCGTGGTCAGGAGTCGAAAGCCTCTGCTAGCAATGGCAATCCCGCATCCCGAGCCGAGAGATCGGCGACCGGCAGGGGCCATGGAATCGCCAGCGCTGGATCATCCCATCGGCAGCCGGCGGCTCCATCGGGGCGGTAGAGTTCACCCATCTGATAGTGCAGCACCGCGTGGTCGCTCAACGTCTGAAAGCCATGTGCGAAGCCGGGCGGAATATGAAGCTGCTGCGGGCGGCTGGCATCGAGTTCAAAAGCCTGCCATTGGCCGAAGGTGGAAGCCCCCTGGCGCACATCGACCACCACATCCCAGATGCGACCCTGCGAGCAGCGCACCAGCTTGGCCTCACCGTGAGGAGCCTTCTGCCAATGCATGCCACGGATGCTGCCGCGTCGCGTGGTCAGAGTTTCGTTGCACTGCGGCCAGTGCGTCGTGAGCCCATGGGCGCGAAAGGTGGGCTCGCAGTAGGTGCGCATGAGGTAGCCCCGCTCATCACCACGAGGCTCCAGGGTGATGAGCCAGACACCGTCGAACTGGGTGGGCTCAAATTTCATGGGTCAAACGATGCGTAACTCGGGCAATGGCACGACAAACTTGCCGCCTTGCTGGCAGTAGGCGCTCTGCTGGCGAATCACTTCGTCGGCGAAATTCCACACGAGCAGCAAAGCATAATCGGGTCGTCGTTCCGAGAGCGCTTCGGCAGGGACGATTGGGATGTGCAGTCCAGGGCTGAGCTTGTGATGCTTGTGCGGGCTGCGGTCCGCGATGAACTGGAGACGGCTCGCAGGCTCGCCGATGAAATTGAGCAAGGTGCTGCCCTTCGCCGAAGCACCGTAAGCGGCCACGTTCTCGTGCGTGGTGAGGAAGGCGATCAAGTCGGCCTTCACCTTCTCAGCCCGACGGGCAAAGTTCTGGTAGTAACCCAGTGTGCTCACACCCAGCTGGGACTCGCGGGCACGAAGTTCACGCACGCTCTCTCGCACAGGTTCGGCTCCGCGATGGCAGGCGAAGAGACGCAGGGTGCCGCCGTGCAACTTGTCGAAGTGTTCGACATGAAACACCTCCAGCCCGTGCCGCGCGAACAACGGCTCCAGTGGCGCGAGCGTGAAGTAGAAGACGTGCTCGTGGTAGATGGTGTCAAACTCCACCTTCTCGATCATCTCGACGCCGTAAGGGAACTCGAGCGATATCCAGCCATCCGGCTTCAGCAGCGCGGCGAGACCTGCCACGAAGTCATTGGTGTCGGGCGCATGGGCGAAGACGTTGTTGCCCAAAATGACATCCGCCTGGCCACGGTCGGCAGCCACAGCGCTGCCTGTGTCCTTACCGAAGAACTCGGCGAGCGTATCCACGCCCGCTTTGCGCGCTTCGACCGCAATGTTTTTGGCGGGCTCGATGCCCAGGCAGGGCACACCGGCTTGGACGAAGTTCTTCAGCAAGTAGCCATCATTGCTCGCGACTTCGACGACAAAGCTGTCCTTGCCCAGCTTCTTGTCAGCGATGTAGCGTAGCGCTGCCTCCCTTGCATGGCGCAGCATCGCGTCTGAATTGGACGAGAAGTAAACGTAGTCGCTGAAGAGATCGACTGGCGGCACGATGTGCGTGATCTGCATCAGCCAGCAATCGGCGCACACGGCGACTTCGAGCGGGAACTTGGGCTCCGGCTTGGCCAGGTCGTTGGGCAGCAGGAGGTTGTTAGCCAGGGGCTGCAAACCCAGGTCGATGACAGGGTGGAGGCGGCTGGAACCACAGGAACGGCAGTGCGAAGTCATGCGATGAGGATTAAGTTGTCCAGGCTGCACCTGCGGCACGAGCATCGGAGGTGTAGCTGGCGATCTGCTGCCAGGTGAAGTCGCGCATCGCGGCGTCGGTGGCCTCGGTTTCATGCCGATGGCGATACCACGAAGCTGTCTCGGCGACGGTGCGCGCGAAGTCCCAGACAGGCAGCCAGCCCAGCTCATCGATCGCCTTCTGCGGATTGAGGCTGAGCCGTGCTGCTTCACCGTAGGTCGGCTGAGGTGTGATCTCGGGCCTGATGCCGCCGGGCCAAACTGTGAGCCAGGCATCGACGAGTTCCTGCACGGTTCGCTCGGACGCGAAGTCGGGGCCAAAGTTGTAGTTCAGCAGTGTTGCCTTGTCCGGTGCCGTGAGCAGGCGCTGCCCAAGGGCCAGGTAACCGCTCAAGGATTCGAGCACATGCTGCCAGGGCCGTGTGGCTTGCGGGCGACGAAGCACAAGAGGCTTGTGGGCAATGAAGGCGCGGACGGCATCGGGCACGATGCGATCTTCGCCGTAGTCGCCGCCTCCGATGACATTGCCCGCGCGGCCCGTGGCCAGAGCACCCAAGCCTTTGTCTGCTGCGAAAAAGGAGGCGTGCCACGCTGCGACCACCAGCTCGGTGGCGGCCTTGCTCATCGAATACACATCATGTCCGCCGAGGGGATCGCTTTCTTCAAAAGCGCGGCCGGAGTTGTCGTTGCGGTAGCACTTGTCACTCGTGACGATCACCGCAGGTGCCGAGCAGCGCTCGGAGCGCAGGGCTTCCAGGAGATAGGCCGTGCCCATCGCATTGGTGTTGAGAGTGGCGATGGGTTCTCGATAGGACAGTCCAACCAAGGGCTGGGCGGCGAGGTGAAAAACGATCTCGGGCTGGGCATCGTGAACCACGGCACGGACAGCATCCGCATCACGCAAATCGACCAACCAAGACCGCTGGAACGAGTCGTTGCCGACCACGCTGAACAAGCTCAAGCCATCAGCCGCAGGTAGCGCGAGGCCGGTGACTTCAGCGCCCAGCTGCCGGAGCCAGAGCGCCAGCCAGCCGCCTTTGAATCCGGTGTGGCCGGTGAGCAGCACACGCCTGCCCGCATAGACATTGCCGAAGGTGCTCACCATGTCTTCCACGGTGCCTGACCGCTGGCCCAGAGTTCATTGAGAATCTCCATCTCGCGGATGTTGTCCATGCACTGCCAGAAGCCCTGGTGCGAGTAGGCAGCCAGTTGACCGGACTGCGAAAGGTGGCGCAGTGGAGCCTGCTCCAGCACACATGAGTCACCATCCAGCAGGGGACTGATGGCCGACTTGTTCATCACCATGAATCCGCCGTTGATGGACGCATGGCCATCCCTGGGCTTTTCCATGAAGTTGGACACCATGCCGTCCTTCAGATGCAATTCGCCGAACCGCCCACCTGGACGCACGGCGGTGAGTGTTGCGCCCGCGCCTTGCTCACGATGGAAGGCCACCAGTTCGTTCACATTCACATCGGAAACACCGTCGCCGTAAGTGACCAAAAACTCTTCGTCTTCGATGAAGGGCAGCACGCGCCGGAGTCGACCTCCAGTCATCGTCTTTTCACCTGTGTCCACCATGGTCACTGACCAGTCTTCCTCATCATGCGAGTTATGATAGATCGTCTGCGGATGCTGGCCCAGCTTGATCGTGACATCACTGGTGTTCCAGTGGTAGTTGTGGAAGTAGTCCTTGATCACGGAGCCCTTGTAGCCCAGGCAAAGAATGAACTCCTTGTGCCCGTGCACGGCGTAGTGCTTCATGATGTGCCAGAGGATCGGACGGTTGCCCACGGGCACCATGGGTTTGGGCCGGTATTCGGTCTCTTCACGCAGCCGCGTGCCCAATCCGCCACAGAAGATGACGACCTTCAGAGGCTTTGTTTCGCGGGGAGAAGTGGGAGCTGACACGCGCGGCTTGTAGCACACGCTGCGAGCGGATGGCAAACTCGATTTGAAAGGCTGGAGTTAGCCTGCAGCCCGTTGCAAATGAGCCTGGCTCAAAGGTGTGCCTCGTTTCAAATCGCAGGCAGCACGTGTTGCGAGAACCTCGTCCAAGTGACGCGGATGAAGCCCGTGGCCAGGCCGGATGCAGCGCACATTGTCGGCGGTGAAGGCTTCACCAGCGGCGATGTCTTTCACGACGAAGATCGACTTCCTGAAGATGCGGCTCGCGGCCTCCTTCGCGGTGGTGGCGTAACGCACCGTGCCTAGCGCGCGCTCAGTGACGCGCACCGCATCGACCATCGCGCGGAACTCCTGGGGTTCGAGCGAGAAGGCACTGTCGGGGCCGGGCTCGGCGCGGCTGAGGGTGAAGTGCTTCTCAATGATGCATGCGCCCAGCGTGACGGCGGCGACAGGCACGGCGACTTCCAGGGTGTGATCGGATAGTCCTGCGGGCACGCCGAAGGCCTCGCTGAGGTGCGGGATGGTGCGCAGATTCATGTCATCCGGCGGTGCGGGATAGCCGCTGTTGCACTTGAGCAAGGCGAGCTGGGTGCAGCCGGCAGCGCGCGCGGTAGTCACGGCTTCTTCGATCTCGGCGAGCGTGGCCATGCCGGTGGACATGATGATGGGCTTGCCCGTGGCAGCCACCTTGCGGATCAAAGGCAGGTCCACGAGTTCGAACGAAGCGATCTTGTAGCAGTCCACATGGATCGATTCGAGGAAGTCCACGGAAGTGGGATCGAATGGCGAGGAAAAGCAATCCATCCCCAGCGCTTCCGCTTCGGCCTTCAGCCGCGCCTGCCAGTCCCAGGGCGTGTAGGCTTCGCCATACAACTGGTAAAGATTCTTGCCTTCCCAGATGGTGCCTTTGCCGATTTGAAAATACTCGTTCGCGCAGTCAATCGTCAGCGTGTCCGGCGTGTAAGTTTGCAACTTCACCGCATCGGCTCCGGCTTCCTTCGCAGCACGGACGATGGCGACGGCTTGATCAAAGCTCTGGCCGTGATTCGCGGACATTTCCGCGATGATGTAACACGGGTGGCCGGCGCCGATCTGCCGTGAGCCGATTTGGATGCATTTGTCCGCCATGGGTCAGTTCAAAACCATGCACAACGCGCGTTGTCCAGCCACATCCTCGTCGTCAGAGGGCGTGAATCCCGCACGCTGAAAAGCACGCTGCGAAGCGGTGTTCTCCGGCTTGATCAAGGCGCGGATCTGGTTGGCTGCGCCGCTGGCCAGGGCACCTCGACACGCGACCAGGATCAAGGCGGTGCCGAGACCACGCTGCCGATGCTCAGGGGCGATGTTGATCGAGATGGTGGCGATGCCGTTCGCCACATCGAAGCGAACCATGCCGACGGCGTTGCCTTGCAGATCTTCGCCGATCAGCAGCAGGCACGAAGCATCAGCCAGCCGACGAGTAAACCAGGGCTCATGATTTGACCAAGTGATCTGTGTTTGATTGAACGACACCGAGCGCGTCACGGGATCATTGGCCCAGTCGAGCACGCGACGTGCATCATTCATTGTGGCCGTGCGCACTCGCACCAAACACTGTGCCGTGAGCGCAAGCATCTCGCGTGCGACCCGAATCGCGCCTCGTCCATCGACTAGTTCGAGACCGCGCTCGATGAATTGAGCGCGCTGAGGGATGGCTGTCTTGCTTGAGAACTCATCAAGAGCGAGGGCGAGAGCTGCGGGGCTCACATCGGTGTGCCATCCAGCATACGCCATCAAACCTCGATCCCGCATGGTCTCGCAGATGGCGAGCTGGTTGTCGGCAATGGCGATCAGCAGCGTGGGCAGGCCGCGAGACGCCAGTTCGAGCACGCTCGTGCCGCCCGCACTGATCGCGATCTGGGCTTCATCCATGAGGGGAACCATGTTCTCCACGGGAGGCAGCAGTTCGATGCGTCCGCCTGCTTGAAGACAATGTCGAGCCAGTTCCTCGCGGCGTGGATTGGCAGCACCGACGATGACCTTGGCATGCAATTGGGGCAGCAAGAGCAAGGCATCAATGACCTTGGTGGTGACGTTGTCAGGGTCACTGCCACCGAGAGTTACCAGCACACGCTCAATTGGTGTGATGGCATCACGGCGCGGCGCCGTGCCGCGAAATTCACGACGAAGGAGAGCATGCTGACCACCGAGGAGAAGCCGCGTATGTGCCGCGTGGTTCGCATACGTTGATGAGTCAGCCGTGATGTTCTGGTTCAGCACCAGCGAGGCGGCGTAATGGTCGAGCTGGCCGAGGTCATCAACGAAAAGCATGTGCTTTGCTGCAGAGCACACGCGATCGGCAAAGGCGGTGTCGAACTGGTAACCATCAACCACGACCCAATCGGCCTCAGCTGCAGCAGTGCAGGTGTCTTCCACATCCGCGATGTCGCGATGCGGCTGGATCAAGGCGATACCCTCGCGTTGCACGCGGTCGCCCAGCGTTTCTGGAAGCTCTCGTGCGAGAAGCGAAACCTCGCCGCCCACGTCCTGCCAAGCTTGTGCCAGAGCGATGCAGCGCATGATGTGACCTGTGCCCATCCGGGTTGAGGCATCCGCACGAATCAAGAGCCTTGGCTTCACGGCTTGCGGCGGTTGAGTGTGTGTTTCACTTCGGCCAGCTTCCAGTCATCTTCGTTGTCGATGTCCTGCACTTCCATTTCCGAAAGCACGAGCGGCACGCATTGATCCATGAACACACGCTGATGCTTCTCAAATGAAGCGCGGCGCATCCAATACCACTGGCCGGCATCATGGTAGGCAGGGGTGAGGTCTTGCGACCGGGTGAACTGATTCTCAGGATGCATCAGCCTGAGCAGGCCGTCATTGATGCCAAAGGCGCGCTGGATGGGATAGCCAAATCGGATCACCGGCATCACGGTGTCATGCTGATCGCTGGCGAGCAGAAGGTCCCGGCCATCGCGAAGATGTCTGGCGGTGACAAGCGGTGTGGCCGCATACATGCCGCAAACGACGTCCCACTCACGACCCGCATCGCGATATTGCTGGATCACTTCGAGCAGGGCGCTCGTGGTCGTGGAGTGATCATCGGAGTTGGCAGCGGAGCGTCTGAAGGGGGCCACCGCTCCGGCAGCGATGGAGATCTCGGCGATCTCATCATCGTCGGTCGAGACCATGACCTCATCAAAGCAGCCAGACTCCAGTGCTGCATTGATCGGATAATGAATGACCGGCTCACCCAGAAAGGGGCGCACGTTCTTCCGAGGGATGCGCTTGCTGCCGCCGCGGGCGAGAATGATGGCTACGGATGACATGGTGTTCTCAAGGGTGGGGCAGGTGAGTGAATGGCGTGGGTTCTAAACGCCCAGGGCATTGACCAATGCGGAACGCACACGCTCCACGTCGCTGTCCTTCATCGCGGGGAACATCGGCAGCGTGATGGCCTCCTCGTAGTAGCGCTCGGCCTCGGGGAACATGCCGGAGGTGAATCCTAGCTTGGCGTAATCGGGCTGAAGGTGAACGGGGATGTAGTGGACGTTCACGCCGATGCCCTGAGCGCGCAGGCTTTCGAACACCTCACGGCGGTTGCGGCTGATCTCGCCCAGGTTTAGCCGAATCATGTAAAGGTGCCAGCCGCTGACTCCCTGCGGATCACGGGCCAGCGGGCGCAGAGGCAGACCGGCCAGGGCTTGATCGTAGAGATCGGCAATGACGCGACGGCGTGCGGCAAAGGCATCCAGCTTGTTCATCTGACTCGCACCGAGTGCGGCCTGGATGTCCGTCATGCGGTAGTTGTATCCGAGTTCGATCTGCTGGTAATACCAAGGGCCGTGGGACTTGCTGGTCATGAGCGAAGCATCTCGCGTGATGCCATGCGTGCGCAGCATGGACACACGTTGGGCGAGCGCCGGATCATTCGTGGTGATCATGCCGCCTTCGCCGCTGGTGATGATCTTCACCGGATGAAAGCTGTGCGAGACCATGTCCGACCACCGGCAGTTGCCCACACGCTCATTCAAGTAAGTGCCGCCGAGAGCGTGCGCAGCATCCTCGATGATGCGAAAGCCATACTTCTGACTCAGGGCATGAATGCGATCCATGGCGCAGTTTTGGCCAGCGAAATGCACGGGGATCACCACCTTGGGCAGCGTGCCGTTTTTCTCCGCCTGCTCGAGCTTCGCGGCGAGGCGGTCGGGACAAAGATTCACCGTGCCGGGATCGACATCGACGAAATCGACCTTCGCTCCGCAGTAGCGAGCGCAGTTGGCCGAGGCGACAAAGGTGATGGGCGAGGTCCAGACCGAGTCGCCGTGGCCCACGTCGAGCGCCTTGCACGCCAGATGCAATGTGGCGGTGCCATTGGCCATGGCGATGCCATGAGACGCTCCGCACCAGGCGGTCACCGCTTTCTCGAATCGCTCAATGGCTGGGCCCTGAGTGAGGAAGTCGGAGCGAAGCACGCGCACGACTTCTTCGATGTCCTCGTCATCGAGAAGCTGGCGACCGTAAGGCAGGACGTCGGCAGCCATGGATCACGTGAGATCGAAGGTCGGGTCCACGTGGTCGCGGATGAGCTTGCGGATCTGCGGGACAGACAGCCAGTCGGTGTTCCGACCCGAGTTGTAGGAGAAGTTCTCCGGCACCTGCGTGGCGCTGTGATGCTTGCAGTAGTCAGCCATCAGCTTGGTCTGATCGCGACCGTGGAGCATGGGCACAATGATGAGGTTCTTGCCTGTGGAGATGGTTTGCAGGGCGTCGGTCTCGGTCACCATCTCTTCGTGAATCTTTTCGCCAGGGCGGATGCCGACGACCGGCTTTTCGCAATCAGGTCCGATCGCGTCAGCAACATCGGTGATGCGATAGCTGGGAATCTGCGGCACATACAATTCGCCGCCGAGGGAACGATCCATGGCGTGGAGCACGAGGTTCACACCTTCATCCAGCGTGATGTTGAAGCGCGTCATGCGAGGGTCCGTGATCGGCAGCACACCCGACTTGCGGCGCTCAAGGAAGAAGGGAATCACCGAGCCGCGCGACCCCATCACGTTGCCGTAACGAACGACGGAGAAACGGATGTTGTGGAAGCCGCGGACGTTGTTGGCAGCGACGAACAGCTTGTCAGAGCAGAGCTTGGTGGCGCCGTAAAGATTGATCGGCGCAGCGGCCTTGTCGGTCGAGAGGGCGACCACGCGGCGCACATCGGTGGCGAGGCAGGCCTCAATGAGGTTCTCCGCGCCCAGGACGTTGGTCTTGATGCACTCGAAGGGATTGTATTCGGCGGTGGGCACCTGCTTGAGGGCGGCGGCGTGGACCACCACGTCGATGCGTTCCAGCGCACGCATCAGGCGGTCGCGATCACGCACGTCGCCGATGTAGAAGCGCAGCTGCGGATGCTTCGAGGTGGGAAATTTTTGCGCCATCTCATACTGCTTCAACTCGTCGCGCGAATAGACGACGATGCGCTCAAGCTGCGGGTAGTCGGCGAGAAGACGCTTGACCAGGGCGTGGCCAAAGGAGCCAGTGCCGCCCGTGATGAGGATGGATTTGGGAGTGAAGGTGTCGTCTGCCATGAGAATGGGGTCGTTGCCGCTGTGCGGACGCCGTGGTTATCGCACTTTGCGGGGCGTTGCAAGCCTGGAGGGCCGGACCACACACCAGCCTTGCCGTCTCCGCCAAGCGATGCACTTTTGCCGCCCTCATGCTTTCCCGCTTTTTGCAGCCGTCCTTTGAAGCCTTCCGCGAACTCGCCAAGGCCGGCAACCTCGTGCCCGTCACCGCCGAACTGACCGCCGACTACGAGACGCCGCTCTCGGCCTTCCAAAAGATTCATGATGGCCGCTGTGGCTTCCTCTTTGAATCGGCAGAGATGACGGCGGCCTCGGGACGCTATTCATTGCTCGGCAGCGCGCCGCGATTGATCTTCACCGCACGCGGTCGCGAGATCACGATTGAAGAGCGCGGCCAGACCCGCAGCTACACCTGTGAAGGCGATCCCTCGCGCGAACTCGAAGCGCTGATGGCCAAATGCAAGCCCGCCTCACGCACGCCCGGCAGCGTCTTCAATGGCGGTGCGGTCGGCTACTTCGCTTACGACATGGTGCGGTTCTTCGAGCCCACGCTGTCCCCGCCTCCGCCCGACTCGCTGGGGCTGCCGGACATGGTGTTCTTCATCACCGACACGGTGCTGATCTTTGATCACAAACATCGCAAGCTCAGCGTCGTGGCCAATGTCTTCCTCGACGAGCACAAGGATCTCGACACCGCGTATGCGTGGGCGCAGCAACAGATCGAGACCGTCATCGACAAGCTGTCCAAGCCGCTCGCCGTGAAGCCGTTGCAAGCCTTCCCACCGAATGCCAGCACCGAGCTTCCTCCTCTGCGGGGCAACACCACACAGGCCGAATACGAGGCGATGGTGCTCGCGGGCAAGGAATACATCAAGGCGGGCGACATCTTCCAGTTCGTGCCGTCACAGCGCTTCGAGGCCGACTTCACCGGCGCGCCGACCGATCTGTATCGCGCGCTGCGCCATGTGAATCCGTCGCCTTATATGTTCATCCTCGAGCTGCCGCAAAACTTCGCGCTCGTCGGTTCGTCGCCCGAGGTGCATGTGAAGAGCATCGACGGCAAGATCGAGATCCGTCCCATCGCGGGCACGCGCTGGAGAGGCAAGACCAAGGAGGAAGACGAAGCGCTCGCCACCGAGCTGCTCGCCGATCCGAAGGAACGTGCCGAACACATCATGCTCGTCGATCTCGCGCGCAATGACGTGGGTCGCGTGGCCGAGTTCGGCACTGTGCGCGTGAACGAACTCATGATCATCGAGCGCTACTCGCACGTCATGCATATCGTCAGCAACGTGGAAGGCCATCTCTCGCCCGACCACACCGCGTATGACGTCATGCGCGCCACCTTCCCCGCCGGCACCGTCAGCGGCAGTCCCAAGGTGCGCGCGATGGAGATCATCAACGAGGTGGAGAAGAACAAGCGCTGCGCGTATGCGGGCGCCGTTGGCTGGTTCGGCTTCGATGGCAATCTCGACAGCTGCATTGCCCTCCGCACCTGCGTGCTAAAGGACGGCAAAGCCTACGTGCAAGCCGGTGCCGGCGTCGTCGCCGACTCAAATCCCACCTCGGAGTATCAAGAGACCGTCAACAAAGCCACCGGCATGTTGCGCGCCATCGCGTGGGCGGGAAAGCTGGCTTGAATGGGCTCAATCGCTCATGGCCGTGAGCGGCACGGCTGTGCGAGCGGAATTCAGAAACGCAATCTCCTCAGCGAACAAGTCGGTGTTGGTCATGCCCTTGGCGAGCATGGCCGCGTCCGTCGAGCGACCTGATCGAGCGACGATGCCTGCGATCACTGCGATCTCGCCTTTGTGCCATTGGCAAGGCGGTAGGGAGGTGAGGGATTGAAGAGCGCGGGAGGTATCGCCCAGGCGTTCGGCTGCCAGCGCCTCCAGAAGGCGGGCGAGTGGATCATCCGGACGGTTAGTCACCCAGAACTTGGTTTGTTCAGAGATGGATTCAAGTTGTTGGCCGGTGAGCAGTCGGAAGTAGGCAGCACGCTGGGCGAGGTCGTAGCTGAGGGGATCGTTCTCGGCACGCGCGACGATTACCTCGCACACTTCCGATGCGGTTAACCCCGCACGTCGGGCGGCGGTGAGGTAGTCGATGACGGATGCCGATTTCCCGCCTAGCAGGAGGGCTTTCGCAAAGGCACTGGCGGCGAAGGTGTTGAGGTCGTGATCGAGGGCGACGTGTCCAGCGGCTTCGATGGCTGGAGTGCGTCCATCTTTCTCAGCCATCGCGATAGCGGATTGCAGCCACTGAGTGGCGCGCTGGCGGTCGGGCTGAGGGGAACGGAGTTCCACCAGGGCGCGGACGGTCCATTGGGTGGAGACGGGAATCGGAGCCAGCGGATCGCTCGCCAGTTGCGCGGCAGCGGGGAACTGATCGATGGCCATCAGCGCATCGACGCGTGCCGTGAAAATGCCTTCATCCTGCCGGGCATCGGAGTCCGTGGTAAACTCCGCGATGAGCTGATGCTCCTGCTCGTGCTTCAGCACTCCGACGGCTGCGATGCGGGCCGCAAGACTGTGATCAAACACCGAGCTGCTCAACGCCTGGCGAAGAGCCTCGCGGCGCAGATTGATGGCCCTGCGGTCAGGCAGGTCACCGGTTGCCTCAATGATGCGCTGCAAAACGGGCACCACATCGGCCACAGAGCGCACCGATGACGTGGGGCGGCTCGACGGCGAACTGAGAACTCGTTCCACGTCTTGTCGTGCCTTCTGAATCGCCGCATCCCCAGGGTGCTCGGCGAGGAGACGGTTGATTCGATGAACTGCGTCCATCGTGTTCTCCTGGCGCACCAGGAGAACGGCCATGCGTGCCTCGTCGTGAGGATGGAGTTCGTCTTGGGCTTCGAGGTCCCGGTAGCAGGCGAGCGCTTCGACGGGAAAGTCCAGTTCGGCAGCTTGCGCGAGGGCACGGAGGACTTCGGGTTTGGTGCCCGATTTGGGCACCACCTGGGCGAGCACGCTCAGGGCTTCGTCACGGTTCCCGGCAGCCATGAATTGGGCCGCACGGCGGACGGCAAAGATGGCCCGCGCGTGAAGTCGTTGCTCGTGCCACTCCTTGCCGCGAATCAGAATCGCCGCTGGCACACCGACCGAAGCGCTGGCCAGAATCGCGACGAAAGCACGCCTGAGTCCTTTGCCTTGATCACTCAGGAGCCAATGGGTCAGTGAGTGGAGGATCGGTCGCGCAGTCATGAAGGGTCAGGTCGGCGTCGTCGCAGGATTAGAGCTTGGGCACCAGCGAAGAGGAGCAGGATGCGGGAGGGTTCGGGAGCCAGTGAGGTCGTGCGGATGCTGTTGATCCAGGTCGAGTTGGCTCCGCCGTTCATCGTCCCCATGCTGCCCGTGGTCGAGGAAGTGAGGGAAACGATGTCGCCTGCGGTGTTGTAAACCGCTTTGGAAGCTCCCACGGTCGAAGGGAGAATGTTGCTCGAGCCGAACTTGCTGATCACGGCGTGGGCGATGGCTCCTGGGTTGGTGTCGTGACCAATGGCGGAGATGAATTTCGAGGTGTCGGTGTTGCTGGAGGGCAACCCTGAAGCGATCCAGAGAACATCGCCATTGATGGCAATGTTGATGTCCCCATTGATGGTCGTTTCCGGGTGGTCCTTGGCTCCCAGACCTGCCACGAGTTCGAGGTTCCAGGCGTCTTCACTCGTTGGGTTGCCCAGGGGATTGTAGCTTAGGTTCTCGGAACCGAGAGCATTGCCTTTGACGACAATGATGGTGCCCGCCTTGAAGGCGCTGAGTCCAGAGGGAGCCAGAGCAGAGGTCAGGGTGGCGGTGTCGAACTGGAAAACGCCCTGCAGCGTCGAGGTGGTTTCGTTGGAGTCACCAAAGGTCAGAGCTGCCAGCTGGGCGACAGTCATGTCGGCCGTCAGGACAAACTCAATGTATTCATCCGTGACCATCTTGGTGCCGCCGAGGGCCGAACTATTGCTGTTCTTATACTCGTTGACCACGATGCTGGCCGCCCTGGAAGTCGCCAACGTGGTGGCGACCAGAACAAAATAGAGGGCGAAATACCTGAAGAGTGGGCGGGTCATGAAAGATTGTTTTGACAGCAGCCACCGCAATTTGTTATAAAAATTGATAAATACCATAAAATATCTCAGCAGCGTGCCTTTCCGGGCTGATTTTTCGTCTGCGTGACGGGGGTGAGAGCTGAAAGTCGCCGAGGTGGTGCTCACCAGCGATTCAAGATGACTCCCCCCTTTGCCGAGCTGCGGGCTTGTCAGACAAACGACTGAAGTGACAGCACACAGGGACTCGCCAGGGATACTCCTTGCCAGATTGACGGTTCTTCGTGTAGAAAGCGTGATCCTTAATTCGCGCCATTATGAGTTCTTCCCTCTCTACTCCCGAACTGCCTCCTCTCGGACTTCTGCAACCCCTGGGTGACGATGATCGCCGTATTCTGAGCGGCTACGGCGAGTTTCTTCCTGTCCAAAAAGACCAGCACCTGATCGAAGAAGGTCTGGATCAGAACAGCCTTTTTGTTGTTTGCGATGGCTTGCTTCACGCGACCACGATGCGTGCCGGGCACCTCACTCTTCTGGGCAAGATCAAGCGCGGCGAGACGATTGGCGAGATGAACCTCCTTGATCCCTCCAAGGCCAGCGCCACGGTCACCGCAGTGGAGTTCTCCACGGTCTGGCGCATCAGCAGCGAGTCGCTCGAAGACTTCATGAACGCCTATCCGCTGCCCGCCGCTCATCTCTTGATTGGCATCGGCCGCACTCTCGCCCGTCGTGTTCGCGACGTGAACGAGAAGATCGCACGCTTCTACAGCGTCTAGCCGCCAGCCATGCCCACGCTTGGCCTGGTAGCTCATGATCATCGAAAACCTGCGCTCGTTCGCTGGGCGCAGGACCATCGTGAGCAACTCGTCGGCTGGGACTTGTGCGCCACGGGCACCACCGGCGCACTGCTGGAGAAGGAGTTGGGTCGTCCTGTGAAGAAGTTCCTTAGCGGCCCGCTGGGAGGCGATCTTCAAATCGGCACCGAGGTGGCTGAGCAACGCATGGAGTTGCTCGTGTTCTTTTGGGATCCTCTGGCTGCCCAGCCCCATGATCCCGATGTGAAGGCCCTGCTACGCGTGGCGGTGCTGTGGAATGTCCCCATCGCCATGAACGAGGCCAGCGCGGACCTGTTGCTGCGCGGACTGGCTCAAGGCGACTACCAACGCCGTGTGCCCGACCACACGCACTACCGCGCCATCTGGGGCGGGAAGTGACCTCACTCGATGTAGCGGAAGTCCACGCTGGCGAAGATCGACTGGGCCAGCAGTGACCAGCTTTGCTCGGCGGCTTCCTGGGCGTCAGGCTCACCCGCTGAGACCTGGACGAAATCCGAGGTCAGCTGACGCTCTCGTTCAGTCGGCAGTCGCCCCAGAGCTGACTCATAAAGACGGTCTAGGCGGGCCGTGTTGTCGCTCAACGTTTTGTTCGACAACAATCGCTTCGCCGTGGCCCGGCTCTGGTCAATCACGAACGGGTGATTCATCATGTAGAGCGCCTGGGGTGCCACGGTGCTGGTGTTCCGCTTGGCAATCGCAAGATTGTTGCTGCCAAAGTCAAAGGCCTCGAACAGCTCCAGCCGCTGATTGCGGAATGCCGGGGTGTAAACACTGCGCCTCAGGTCGGTGAAGACGTAGCCGTATTCCAAGTTTTGCAGCTTCGAGTCGTTCGGGTCGCCGATCTTCCCATCTTCGGTTCCGATGGTAGGCCCCAGGTAGCGGCGGTCCAGGGTGCCGGCGACGACGAGCAGGGTGTCACGGATCTGATTGGCATCCATTCGCTTCCGGTTTTGCCGCCAGAGCAAGTGATTGTCGGGATCGACAGAAGCCCCAGGCGAACCGGGTGCCACCACGCTGGTCATGCGATAGGTGCGTGAGTCCACGATGTAACGGACCAGCGTTTTGAGCGACCAGCCGCTGTCGATTAGCTTCGTCGCCAGATGATCCAGCAGCTCAGGATGACTCGGCTTGTCACCGGTGACGCCGAAGTTCTCCGCACTCCGCACGATGCCTTCGCCGAATAAGTGCATCCACACCCGGTTCGCCAGCACACGAGCGGTCAGTGTGTTCTGCGGGCTCGTGATCCACTGGGCCAGTTGCACGCGACCGCTTTGATCGGCCGGGATCGCGGGCTTCTCGCCACGGAAAGCGGCCGTGATGAAACCACGAGGCACCTTGTCCCCGAGGTTGCGCAAGTTCCCACGGATGTGCACCGGGCAGTCACCAATCTCGTCATGGTCGATCACGGACATCGCTTCCGGTCTGGCCTTGCCTTTCTTCTCGGCCTCATTCACGCGGGTCTCGAGCTGCTTCACGAGCTTGGTTGCCTTGGCGATTCGGGGATCCTTTTCCAGCTCCTTCTCATCAGCGACCGCGAGCTTTGCCAGTTCATCGACGGGAATGAATGTGACGGCATCGGCCACGACAAAACCATCCGTCGTGCCGTCTGTGCCTACCATGACGAAGCCTTGCCCGGTGGACTCAAAGCGGAACTGCCCCAGACGCACGTAACGCCCATTGATCGCGGGCACCTCGGACTCATCGACCTTGATCACGTCCTCACCATCGGCGTGGAAAACAGTGACCGGCACCATCTTCGAGCGGTTCACCAGAGGCGGGTAGGCGAACCACACTTCATAGCGTCCCGCCTTCTCGATCTTGGGCACGAAGGTGAGCGTCTTGGTGCCCTTGCCCTCGTTCCGATCATTCACGTAACCCGTGCCGATGTAAGTGGATGAGAACGTCGAG
This sequence comes from Verrucomicrobiaceae bacterium, assembly GCA_016795365.1. Lineage (GTDB taxonomy): Bacteria > Verrucomicrobiota > Verrucomicrobiia > Verrucomicrobiales > Verrucomicrobiaceae > JAEUHN01. Next base: position 138,023 of record JAEUHN010000029.1, on the reverse strand, counting down.
GGCTTCCAGTTGCCCACGGCTTTCGCCTCGCTGTCATCGACGACAATGCCGGGCACTTCGTCAATGGCGAGAGCACGGCCGTTGCCATCCTTGGGCTCCGCTTTGGGAGCCAGCTTCTTGAGCTGCTTCTTCGCCTCGTCGAGCTCGGTCTTCAGGGCAGCGAGTTCCGCTTCATGTTCCTTTGTTTCAGCTTCCGCCTTGCCGTCGAGCATGAGCGGCGTGTCCACCCAGTGGGCCACGTTTTCTTTGGGATCGCGGATCGTCTTGGTGCTGCGCAGGATGCCGGCGAGCGCGTAGTAGTCGCGAGTCGGAATGGGATCAAACTTGTGATCGTGGCAGCGGGCACAGCCCAGGCTCATGCCGAGGAGGGAACGCCCGATCACATCAAGCTGCTCGTCCACGATGTCCATGCGGAGCAACGACTTGTCCTGCTCCTCGTAGTTGTTTGGACCGAGGATGAGGAAGCCGGTGGCCGTTACGTGGCGTCGCTGGTCGGCTGCCGTGGGGTGGGGGAGTAGGTCGCCAGCGATTTGTTCGGTGATGAAGCGGTTCAAGGGGGCGTCATCACGGATGCTTTCGATGACGTAGTCGCGGTAGCGCCAGGCATCCTTGAAGGGCAGGGTGCGACCTCCGCCGGAGGACTCAGAGAACCTCGCCGCATCCAGCCAGTGCTGACCCCAGCGCTCCGCGTAAGCATTCGATGACAACATCTCGCTGACGGCGCTCTCGGGGTCCTTGATCTCGCTCGGCAGCCCTGTCAGGTCATAGGCAAGACGGCGGGCGAGCACGGCGGGCGGAGCATCCGGCGCTGGCGTCAATCCCTTCTCTTCGAGCTTGGCGAGGATGAAGCGGTCGATGTCATTGCGTGCCCAAGAGCTGTCCTTCACCGCCGGTGCTGCGGGGCGTTGAATGGGTTGGTAGGACCAGTGGCTCGTCGCGGCGGCTGCGGGGCTTGCTTTAGCGACGGTTGTCTGTGTCAGGGTGCGCGGATCGTAGGCACCGCTGGCGATCCATTGCTTGAGCACCTCCTGGTCGGCAGCGTCCAGTTTCTGCTTCGGCGGCATTTTCAGATCGCGATCCGAATAGCTGATGGCCTTCACCAGCAGGCTGGCACTCACATTGCCAGCCACAATCGCAGGGCCGCTGTCGCCACCTTTCTGCCAGCCCTCGCGGTGATCGAGGCGAAGGCCGCCTTTGTGCTTGTCGGGTCCATGACATTCCTGGCAATGCTCGATCAGCAGCGGGCGCACCTTCTTTTCGAAGAAGGCCACGTCATCCGCCGCTTGGGCAGCGGGCAATGAGAGAAGGGTGAAAAGGACGATTCGCATGGGACGATGGGCTGAAGCTAACGCCTGCACGGCGAAGGTTGTTGCACGCGGTGCTGATGACGGGGATGGATCGCACCGCCATGAAACCCAAGGTCATCATCACGGACTTCATCCAGGAACCCCTCACTTACGAACGCGAAATCCTGGGCGATGTCGCCGACGTGATCGCCCTTGATGCGCAGCGCGAGCCCGAACTCATTGGTAAGGTCGAAGAGGCGGACGTGGTGGTGCTTTATCACCTGCTGTCCATCGGTCGCGAAACCATCCAGCGGCTGCGGAAGTGCCGGTTCATCGTCCGGGGTGGCGTGGGCTTCGACAACGTGGATCGCGTGGCCGCCCGTGAACGCGGCATTGATGTGGCCAACGTGCCTGACTACGGCACCGAGGATGTAGCCGATACCGCGATCACGATGATGATGACTTTGACGCGCGGCGTGCACGTGCTCAACAGCCGCCTCCGACGCACCGAGGGGCCGTGGCACTACTCGCAGGTGGCACCGATCTGGCGGCTGCGTGATCGGACCTTTGGCATCATTGGCATCGGTCGCATCGGCACTGCCGCAGCTCTCCGGGCGAAAGCGCTTGGCATGAACGTGATCTTCCACGATCCGCATGTGCCTCAGGGAATCGACAAGGCACTGGGCATTCGCAGTGTGGAGACGCTGGAGGACTTGATGACGCAGTCCCATGTGGTCAGCGTTCATTGCCCGCTCAACGACGAAACCCGAATGCTGATCAACGCGAAGATGCTCGCCTTGATGAAGCCGGGCGGCTTTTTGATCAACACCGCACGCGGAGGTATCGTCGATCCCCACGCGGTGCTCGATGCCATCACCTCGGGCCATCTCGCTGGAGCGGGGCTTGATGTTTTGCCCCTGGAGCCGCCTGATGAGAATGATCGCCTCATGGTGGCCTGGCGCGATCCCGAGCATCCAGCCCACGACCGCCTGATCATCAATCCGCACGCTGCTTTTTACACTGAGGAAGGTCTGGCGGACATGCGCATCAAATCGAGCCGCAACGTCCGACGCGTGCTGCTCGGTGAGAAGCCCTGGAACGTGGTGAACTGACCTTACGGCACCAACCGCACCCGGTAGAACTTCCGTCCGCCCATGGCCGATGCATCCGTCCATGTGCTGGTGGCACTGGTGGCTGCTACATCCGGCGAGACATCGGTCCATGAACCACTAACCAAATCGCTGCAAGCCTGCACGCGGTAGGTCTTTCCGACCACGCTGGCCCAAGTGACCGTGAAACTCCCAGTGGCGGGCGAGGAGATCGAGCTGATCTTGAGCGACGACGTGCCGCTCAGCGGATCGGTGCCTGCGAGGTCTTCGTTCGCATTGATCATGCCGTCGCCATCGTAGTCGCCGTTCGCGTCCAGCAAGGTGACGCCCGCGCCAGAAGTGCTGGAGTTCTCGACACCGACGGGACTCACCGTCCACAGCTGTCCATAATAGGTTTGCCCGACGGTGCCGGTGAATGTGTAAGAGGTGACATTGCCCACGGAGCTATTGAAGACTTCGGAGTAGCCGCCCAGACCATCCGGGGCTTGCAAGGTGAGCTTGTAGCCGGCAACGCCAGCCTCGGTGTCGGTGACGGCGTTCCAGTTGAAGGTGACTTGATTGCCAATTGCGTAGGCTTTGAGGGTGGTTGGTGCGCTGGGGGCGACGGGTGGACCGGTGTCGTAGAGTTTGTAATACAAAGGTTCGAAGGGAGCAGTCTTCCAGCCGTCATTGGTGGAGGGCAGCGCATTGAGGGTGACCGGAATGCCGCTGCTGAAGTAGAGACTGCTGGCCCAGTTGTAGATGAACCACGTGTCCCTTCGGGTTTGATCATAACCTTGTCCGGCAGGCCCGATGTAAGCGGCGATATTCTTCAGGCCGTAGCTCCGCCCTGGCTTCATCCCGAAGATGTTGACCAAAGCGTTGTTGAACACGCCTACGTTGAAGCTCCCGGAACTCGCTGTCTCGGTGCGGAGGTTTGAGAAACAGAACACCACGTCCTGGAAGTTTGGCGACACACCTTCCTGTTCATACTTGGCCACCGCCCAGATCTCGTTGCTGGTGCTGCCGTTGGTGAGGTTGAGGAACCAGCGCTTGCTGCTGCGCAGTGCGGGGCTGTTCTTGCGAGCGAGGTTGGCGGCGGCGAAGGCGTCAAATAAGCGTGCTTCGCCGAAGGCGTTCGTGTTGCGATTCAGCCACGCGGGCTGCATCGAGTTGAACTTCTTGAAGTGGGCGATCTGCTTGCCGAAGTTCGTCTCGTAGAAGGTGAACCCGCTGGTCGTAGTGACGCCGAGTTCCTGCCCCATGAAAACCATCGGCGCGCCATCCATGGTGCAGGTCACGTAGTGCCGCATGAGCGGGTGGAAAATGTTGCCGTAGTTTTCTTCGTCGTGGCTCGTGGTGTTGAGCAGCACCATGCCCTGTCCGTAGGCGCTGCGGCGATCCTCGAAGATCTGACGAAATTGTGGAGCATTCCCCGCGCTCTTGAGCGGGAAGACGATGTTCTCATTGAGCACGTCAAAGTGGCGATTGCTGCGATACGTGACCGCGCCCCCATCCAGTGACTCGCTCATCATCACGAAGCTCCACTTCTTCGAGCGCGCGGCGTTGATGATGTATTCCCAGCACTGCGGAGGCAAGCCCTGACCGAAGTCGCAGCGCAGACCGTCGATGCCTTGGCCGTCGAAGGCATATCGTTGTGCCAGGGTGCCATCGCTGACGGTGCTGTTGCGGTTCTGGCCCACGGGGCGGGTCTTCTCCAGCCAGTAAGTGGCGTAGCGCGCGAAGTATTTCCAAACCTGCCTGGTGACGTTCGCATTGCGATTGGCGCTGGCGTCATCGTCGCTGGTCCAGTTTGGATCGCCGTAGAGGAACTCATCGTTCTCGTTCAGATGATTGCCGTTGTCGGCGGGGTTCGTGTTCACCAGCGCGCTGTAGCGGCCGAAATACACATCTTTGACATCGTTCCACTTGCCGAAATCTCCGCGGTCTGGTGCGACGGCGATCGTTCCTGCACCGCTTGCTCGTTGTGCGTAGTCACCGCTGAGCGAGTAGAAGCGCGCCTCGCGGTTCTTGATCAAATCGGACGGCGACCAGGTCTCGCCATCTCGTTGCAGATAGTCGATGCCCGGCTGGCCCAGTTCCGCATCGAATCCCGTGTGATTGAACGGCGCATCCAGCATGACGCCAATGCTGCGCGTGTCCGCTGCACTCACAAATCCCTGAAACGAACTCATGCCCGCAGCCCGTGCACTCGCTCCGGTGATGCCGTCGGTGCCATTGTAGCTGGCGCTCATCCACGGATCGATCTCGAAGAAGTTTTTCACCGCATAAGGTGAGCCGTGCGAATACGGCTGGCCCGTGGCTGGATCAGTCTCGCGACCTTCGATGGCTGCCGGATGCACGGGCTGGAACCACAGCATGTTCACACCGAGTCCTTCCAGGTAGTCGAGATTGAACCCGCGACCATCCACCGTGCGTGGCGCGCCGGGCGCATCGTAGAGATCTTCAAAGGTGGAGCGCTCGATGAAACTGCCCGTGGCCTTCGCTTCGACCGTCAGCGTGTTGATCTCATACATGTTCATCGTGCGCGCTGTCACTGGCGAGACGGTAATCGCATGATCGCGACGACCGGCACTGACATTGGTGAACCAACGCCAGTTGGTGTCGCCTGTGACCTTCCAGCGGGCGCTCAAGCGATACGCTCCGGTCTTGGTCGCATTCAGCGTGAGGGTGTAGTTGCCCGCACTCACCAGTGTCATCGGATAACTGCGATAGTAGTAGTCGCTGCCGGTGCCGATGAGGCTTTCGGTTTGATTGAACTCCATGCCGTCCTCGATGCCGGTCGCGTTCTTGTCGCCGGTCGCGTAGTCGCGTTGGTTCAAGTTCGTCACCACCTCCACCGCGATGATGCTCGGCTGTCCAGGAGCAAAGTTGATGGTGACCGGCACGGACGTAGCCGCGACTTCATCGGCAAAGACCTTCGTGGTCGTGTAGTTGCCGTTTAGCGTCCCCGTCGTCGGGCTAGCGACTGTCAGCACAGGATCGCCCAGGGTGCCGTTGGTGAAGGTAAAGACATGATTGTTGGTAGCCGCATTGAAGTCGGCGAAGCGCTCTTCGGTGTTCGCGCTGTGCCAGAAGCCGATCTTGTATTTGATCGTCGCGCCCAGCGGCAGGGATTGAAGCAGGCTCGGCGCTGTCGCTACCCACCACATCGGCTTCGCTCCCGTGATGCTGCCCGCTTCGTTCAGGTTCTGCTCGGGATGGTCATAGCTGCACAGCGCCACCTGCGTGGTGCCGCTGCCGACGCCGAGCGAGCCTGCAGGAGTGCTGCCATCCGTGGTGTAGTAAACCGCGCCATTCGTCGCCCACTGAGTGGACGGTGTGTTCACATCGCCGATGTAGCCCACCTTTGACCAAAGGCTCACGCTGTTCCCGGACACCACGCGATTGCCTGCATGGAAGATCCACGCGGGGCGGTTGCGGAACGAATACGGCGAAGCTTGTGCAGTGGCCTCCGTCCCGGTGCTGCGATGATTCCCATCGATGTCACCGCCATACAAATAAGTGTCGTCGCGATCGCTGAACGTGAGCTTCAGGTAGTAAGCGATCGCATCGTTTGCACCGAAGGACGCAGCATTGATCGTTGCCTTCCAGAACTGATTGCCTCCCACGTCCGCATGGTAACCCAGGGCCACGCTTTGCCAGGCCGCGTTGGTCGTCAGGTTCTTGTAGATCAGCCAACCGCCAAGTTGATTGCCCCCCGCGCCACCATTCTTGAAGAAGCCCGAATACACGGTGAACGTCGAAGTCGGCGCGATCTCAACAAACGGATCGCGCATCGTCGAAGGAATGCCGGTCTGCGTGTTCGACGGAATGTGCCAGGCGTTCGCGATCGCTCCGTGCAGATCACGGCTGAGCAGCATCAGCAGGCCAAGCAAAGTGGAGGTGACGAGACGGTTCATGTCGAGAGCGGAGACGTTACAAGCGGCGGCGAGGCTGACGCATTTGGGTCGTTGCGTAAAGCCTGCGGAGTTGGCCATTTGACTAACGTTGAGAGCCCGATGAGGTCGGCGAAACTGGGACACTCTGCAGCATTCGGTGCTCAATCGCCGGACCCGGGTTGGTCTGCGAAATGACAAACAGCTTACAATTTTTTCAAAGCAAAAGGCTTCGTTTGCGTCAATGCATCCGTCGCCCTCGCGGCCTGTCCCCCCAAACCTCCCCAAAAAACATGAAAGCCCTCCTCGTCACGATCCTCATCTTCGCCGGTGCCTTCACCGCCTATGATTATTTCCTCGCGCCTCCAGGCCAGAAAATGATCTTTAAGTCGCTCAACGCTGGTGCCGAGGTAGCGGCTGCGACATCGACCCCGGCCACCACGGAGTCAGGCATTCCAGTGCCCGAGATTCCGCAGGACAAGCCCAAAGGCGAGGCTCCTCCCGCAGCTGAAAAGGAAGCTCCGTCACCCGCTCCTGCACCGGCGACCACCGAAGCCCCGCCTCCCGTGCCCAATCCGACCGGCATGGCGGTGCCGAAGTTCGAGCCGCTCGAAACCCTCACGAAGGGCTGGACCTTCATCCCGAAGACCGCCTTTCCTCGCCAGGTGCATTTGAAGAAGGCGGTGCCGTTCAAGATGAGCGTGGGCAGTTCCAATCTCAACGCGGGTGCTGAAGTCACAGCGCTGGGTTTTGAGAATGGTCTGCTCACCCTGGCTCCGACGGTGTCCTCATCTGCTCGGGCAGCCGTGTCGCTCGATGACACCGACCTCAAAGGCGTGCTGCTGGAGAACTACGAGAAGTGGAAGGTCCTGCGAATTGCCTGGCTCAAGGACGCTCGCGAACGCCGCCTGGCCAGCAAGGCGACGGCTCCGCCTGAGCCCGCTCCTGCGGCTGATGGCAGCCAGGCTCCCACCCGTGGCAGCGACGGAGCCTACCCATTGCTCGTCTCCCATCTGAACAGCGGCGAGGTCAACGAGATCAAGGCGAAGAATGTCCACAGCTGGGGCGATCCCGTGGCGATGCAGTTCGAGGGCAAACCTGCTTGGGGCATCAAGATTCAGTTCGATGCCGAGACAGTCTTTGGGCTTCAGCCCGCTGAGGCCCAGGCAGTCGTCGCTGGTGGTCGGGTGAAAGGTTGGTTCTACACCGGTTCGGGCGAGCCCGTGCCGTGAGGCTGGAGCGTATGGCATATCGCGCAAAGAACCAGACGGCTCAGCGCGATATGCTTCCGCCATGAACTTCGATCCCGCTCTCACTCCCGCCCAGACCCGCCGCGAATTCGTCAAGGCGCTGAGTGTTTCGAGTCTCGCTGCGCTGATGGCGAACGAGCCGCGAGCCTTTGGGAATACCAAGATCGAGCACCCCAAGGCGACGGCGGATTGCTGCATCGTGCTGTGGTGCGCGGGAGGCATGGCTGCACCGGAGACCTGGGACCCGAAGCGCTACCTGCCCTTCGAGGTGGGGCTGGAGGTCAATAAGATCCTGAGCACCTTCCCAGCCATCGACACCGTGGTGGACGGGCTCAAAATTTCGCAGGGTCTCGAGAACTGCGCCAAGATCATGGACCGCGGCACGGTCATCCGCAGTGCTGTGCAGCCGGACCTCGGCAGCATTCTGCACAGCCGTCATCAGTATCACTGGCACACCGGCTACGTGCCGCCGCAGACCGTTGCCGCGCCCCACATCGGCGCGTGGATGGCCAAGGTGCTTGGTCCTCGCAACCCAGTAATCCCTCCATTCATCAATATCGGCCAGCGTCTGGAAGGCGTGGGCGAGCAGGAGGAATTGAAGGCCTTCACCACGGGCGGCTTTTTTGGCAGCGAGTTTGGTCCCTTCAATCTGCCCTTCCCCGACGATGCCGCGCGCTCCGTGAAACCACCGGAAGGCATGGACGCCGGGCGTTTCAGCAATCGCTACAAGGCCTATCGCAAGCTGGTGGATGCCAGCCCACATCGCGAGTTCATGAGCGACTATCAGCAGCAGTCCATGCTCCGTAGTATGGACAATGCCCAGCGATTGCTCAGCTCTAAGGAGAAGGATGCGTTCGATATCGCACTCGAATCCAAGGAGACGCTCGCCGCCTATGGCGAGAGCCGCTTCGGTCGCGGATGTCTCCTTGCGCGCCGACTGGTCGAGGCGGGTGCACGTTTCATCGAAGTGACGACCGAATACGTTCCCTTCCTCCACTGGGACACACATGAAAACGGCCACGACACGCTCGTGCGCATGAAGAAGGAAATCGATGCTCCCATTGCCCAACTCGTGCTCGATCTCGAAAAGCGTGGAATGCTGGATCGCACCCTGATCGTGATCGCCAGCGAGTTCAGTCGCGACATGATGATCGAAGGCGTGCCCGGCAGCACGGCGAAGGATCAGAGCCGCGCGAAGACGGACAAACTCGCCGAGATGAAGCACTACGGCCTGCACCGTCACTTCACTGGCGGCACCAGCGTGGTGATGTTCGGCGGCGGTGTGAAAAAGGGCTCGATTTATGGCGCCACAGCCGACGAACGCCCTCTCGTGGCCGTGAAGAACCCGGTCAGCATCGACAACCTGCACGCCTCCATCTTCACCGCCATGGGCATCAGCCCCAAAACGGCCTACGACATCGAGAAGCGCCCCTTCTACGCCACCGTCGATGGCAAGGGCGAGGCGGTGAAGGAGTTGTTCGCGTAGTCTCCTGCGAACGGCGATCCCAGAACACAAAAAAGCCAGGAGCCTCACGACCCCTGGCTTTGCGAATGGCTAGGTTGATTACACCGTTCCGAAGATCGTCTTGCCCGTGCTAAGCAGGTCATCGCAGGCGACCTTCATGCGGTCGCAGAGGCCTTGCTCGCCCTTCTTGAGGTAGCCGCGGGGATCGTAGGCTTTCTTGTCGCCGACTTCGCCGTCAATTTTGAGCACGCCGTCGTAGTTTTTCATCATGTGGGCCACGATGGGGCGGGTGAACGCATACTGGGTGTCGGTGTCGATGTTCATCTTGATGACGCCGTAGCCAAGGGTCTCGCGGATTTCCTCCAGCGGAGTGCCGGAGCCGCCGTGGAAGACGAGGTCCATCTCAGCTGCCGCACCGTGCTTGTCGGTCACGGCTTTCTGACCATCGCGGAGGATGGTGGGCTTGAGCTTCACAGCGCCGGGCTTGTAGGCACCGTGCACGTTGCCGAAGGTGGCGGCGAACATGAAGCGGCCCAGCGGGCTGAGGGCTTCATACACGGCGAGCATGTCTTCGGGTGTAGTGTAGAGCTTGTCATTGGCGACGCCGCTGGTGTCGTGACCGTCTTCCTCACCACCGACGACGCCGGCTTCGACTTCGAGGATGATCTCGTTTTCCGCGCAGATCTTCATCAACTCGACGGACTGCTTGATGTTCTCAGCGAGGGAAAGCTCGGAACCATCGAACATGTGGCTGTTGAACAGGTTGCCCTTGCCAGCGGCGCGGCGCGCAGCGGTAGCGGCGATCAGCGGCTTGAGGAACTTCTCGACGTTCTTTGGATGGCAGTGGTCGGTGTGCAGAGCGACGAGGACGTCATACTTCGCGGCCAGCAGATGAACGGCTTCTGCGAGAACGATGGCACCCAGGGCCATGTCTTTGACGGCGGTGCCGGACGCGAACTCACCACCGCCCGTGCTGATCTGGATGATGCCGTCGGACTTGCTCTCCGCGAAAGCCTTCAGCGCGCCATTGATCGTGGGCAGGGAGGTGACGTTGATCGCTGGGTAGGCGTAGCCACCCTTTTGGGCGGCGTCGAGCATGGCGCGATACTGGGCAGGCGTGGCTACAGGCATGAGAAGGAAGCGGGGGCTAGGAGGTTGACGATGAAACAATCCGCCGCCTGGAGTGGCGTCGGAGTCCTGCGTTTAGCAGTTTATGTGCCGAGTGCAACCCTGGCTCTGGCTGCACGTCTCGGGTGCAACTTTTGACCACGGAGCCAGTTTTAGTCTGCATGTCTTCCTCCGCGTTGCCCGTTGCCAAGTCAACAATCACACCGACCGTTCCCGCCATCATGGTGAGAGGTCTGTCGATGATGTTTTGTGTGGTGCTGACGCTGGGGGCGGCAGCTCTGTCTGCGCAGGAACCTCCCCCGCCGAAGCCGCCAGGTGATGATCATGGCAAACCTCCGCGCGGACCCGGTGGTCCCGGCGGCCCTCGCTTTGGCATGGGTGGCGGCATGAGAGAGTCCGGTTGGGATCAGCTCAACGAGGACGAGAAAAAGAAGCTCCGCGACGCCATCGACAAAGTCTGGGACACCGCCGAGGTGGCGGCCTCGCGTGACAAGATCATGAAGGCCACCGAGGAGATGCGCACCACGCTGCGCACAGCCTTGGAAAAAAGTGATCCCGATGCCGCCAAGATTCTCGCCAAGGTAAAGACGCCTTTCCCCTGGCCTTCGCATCGCGGTCCTCCTCCGATGCCCAATCCCGAGGACCCCAGTTTTCCCCGCCTGGCCACCATGCGTCTCGGCTTCGAAATGCTCTCGATCGCCAAGCCCGAACAACGCGAGGCCTTGCGTCACCTGCACGAGCGTCTGGTGGAATTGCCTTCGGTGAAGGATGCCATCGCGAAGCTCGAGGCGGCCCCCGTTTCCGGACGCCTGGAGGCCTTCAAGCAGTTGCGCGAAGCCTATCAGAAGGAGCGTGAGCGCGAGATCGCCGAGTATCGTGCCCGGCGTCGCGAGAGCACGCCTGAAGCGGACAAGAAATAGTCCAGGTGCGGTTCGAAAGAAGGTCAGGCATCTCGACGCTACTGGCCTCTCATGAAATGTCTCCTCGCTCTCACGTTGATCGCGGTGGTAGTTACCGCCCGCGCTGAGCCATCCTCCAGTTTTCTTTCGTCGGTGACCTCGCGCTTCAGCGCCTGGGATAGCAATCAGGATCAGAAATTAAGCATGGCCGAGATCGATCGCGCTATCGCATCAGCCGACGTTAAAGGCGAGGTCGCCGCCAGTGCCGTCGCTCTGAAACGCGGCACGGTGGATCGAACTGCCTTGTTAGGTCTGGAGGACATCCAAGCACGTGTTTCGAAACGTCGCACTGATCCCAAGGCGACGCCTGACTACGAGGGACTGCATCAGTGGGCGCTCACTCGCATCCAGCAGGCGAAGCGCACCCTCTTCGTCAACGATCCTCCCAAGCCGAACTCCCTTCGACAGGGCAAGCTCGGCGACTGCTTTTGCCTCGCCGCGCTCCGCACTGTGCTTCAACGCGATGCCCGGGCTGTTGTGGAGATGATCCAGCCGCAAGCCGATGGTTCTTATCGAGTCAAAGTAGGCAGCCAGACAATTGCGGTGCCCGCCTTGACCGATGGTGAGATCGCCCTTGGGGCCAGCGCCAACGATGGCTTGTGGCCACTCGTTTATGAAAAGGCGGTCGGGATTTCGCGCATCAAGCCGGACGCCAAAGACGCCACGCCGTTCAATGTGGTGACCAAGGGTGGCAGCGCTGGCAGCATGATGAGCACCCTGACGGGCAACGAGATCAAACGCTGGTCTTGCAAGACTTGGCGCGATGAGAAGGACGAAGCTAAGAAGGCCGCGCTGCTCGATGATGTGCGCCAGCAGATGACCCACGCGTTTGCCGAGAATCGGCTCGTGACCGGTGGCACGGCTGCCTTGGCCAAAGGCAAAAAGGGGCCACCCGGCATCCTGTTCAATCATGGTTACGCGGTGCTCGGCTATGATGCTGCGAAGGACGAAGTCCATCTCTGGAATCCTCACGGCGCTGCCTTCAAGCCGAAAGGCGAGCCCGGTTTGACCCACGGCTGGCCCATGGAAAAAGGCGAATTCCGAGTGCCGCTCAAAGAACTCGTCATGTTCTTTGGCGGCTTTGCATTCGAGCAGAAGCAGTAGCGACTATTTCCCGGCCACCCACTTCACCGAATTAGCGAGGATCGCTTTGAAGGCTGGCAAGTCGTGGACCTTGTCGTCGTGACCGAGGGCGATGCCGACGATGCGGGCTTTCGGATGGTCGGTGATCCAGACGCTGGGATGGGGCTTGTTGTATTTTTGTGAAGGCGACGTTTCGGCGAGGACTTCGATCTTGTTCGTGCCTTCGGGAGTGCCTTCGGCATTCATGTAATACAGCTCGTCGAATACCTCGAAGCTGTCCGGCACGCCGACCATGATGGCGTGATCGCGGCGGGTCACGTTGACTTTGAACTCGCCGAGCCTGTCGTGGCCGCGCGCACCGCCGCCGACGATCTCTTTGTTGATCTCGGGCCATCCACCAAAGCCATACCAGGTGCCAGGGTGCAGCATCACGACGCCTTTGCCAGCGTTCACGCGGTCGAAGAGCGCTTTGCGATACTTGGCGGTATCGAAGAACTTGCGGTTCACGCTGATGACGGCCACGTCGGCTTCGGCGAGGAGGTCGGCGGCTTGGTCGCGATCTTCGGTGTAGTGAACGGTGTAGCCAGCGGCCTTGAGCGTGGCCACGTCGGTGTCACCGAAGAACTTGGCGAAGTTATGCGATGAGCCACCGCCGATGACGAGGACCTTCGTTTTGCCAGCTTCCCAAGCCGGAGCCGTCGTGGGCGCAAGCGGGCCATCGCCCTTGCCGCCTTCCTTGGGTGAATCAGCAGGCGCGGGGCCGTCCACGGGAGCGCGGACACTCTTGTCCGCTCCTTTATTCTTCGCGGCTTCGCCGCCTTTGTTTGGATTGCGGGCAGGAGTGCCCGCGCTCCTTTCTTCACCCTTCGCTTCCACGCGGCCTTCGATGTCGGCAGTGATGGCGGCGACGACGGGCGTGGTCTTGTTGCCGTTGGGGCTTTCGAGGATCAAGGACTTCGCGACGCCTTTCTTCGTGAGCTTCAATGTGATCAGGCGGACCTGCCCGCCGTTGCAGAGGTCTTCGACGAACTTCGATCCGGGCACTTCGACGGGGCGGATGTAGTCGGCAAACTCGACGCCGTTCTTCAGCGGAAAGACTTCCTTGTCGCCGCTGGCATAGACGACCGTGGCTTGCAGCGCCACGTCCTCCTCGCGGACGGCGGGCCAGCCCCAGCCGCTGATGCCGCTGAGAAGTTGCAGGCGCTTGGTCTCGACGTTGAGCGCGACTTCAACCTTCCCCGGGAAAGTCTGGCCGTGAACGTCAGGTCCAGGACCGCCTTTGAGCACGATGAGGTTGGCACCGGTGGCGCTCTTGGCCGGATCAACGACAGCAAAGGGAATGCCTTCGACGGTGACGTTGCCGAACTTCGCGAGCTTCACCTGTCCACCGCGCGGATCAGGGCTGGCGAAGAGCCCATCACGGCTGTCCGCCGTGAACGCATCGGTGAGAGGGATCACACGGAAGTGTTTCGCGGCATCGCCAACGATGAAGGCGAGGATGTCGCGGATGTTCTCCGCACCGAGGCCTTCGAGACCTTCGGGCATGAGCGACATCTTTGTGTTCACGCGTTCCTTGATGTCGGACTTTTTTACTTCGAAATCGCCCGCCTGATTGCGCAAGGTGACGGTCGCAGTGTTCTCGGAAGCGATCACACCGGCGAGCGTTTCGCCATTGTTCTTGGTGATGTTCCAGTTGTAGAAGCTCGGGTCCACTTCGCGATTGGGATCGAGGATGTGAATGACGAGTTCGGCAGGACCATGCGCGCCCATGCCAGTGAGCGGCGGGGCCACGTCTTTGCCGATGTCGCCGAGCTTGTGGCAAACCGCGCACGCCGCAGCGAAGAGTGCCTTGCCTTTCACAGCATCGCCCGGCTGCTCCACGATGGGCGTGAACTGCGCGATCAACTCCGCGCGCTTCTTCGCGTTCGGGTTGAGCTTTTCCATCATCGTCGCAGCACGTTTGGCGACCGCTTTGTTCGGATGCGTGCGGAGGCGGGCGATGTTGCCGGGTCCTAGGATTTTGGGATCGAACTTGCCGTCTTGAATCGCGGTGAGCAGCGCCTGCGTGGCCTGCGGGCGCTTCAGCACGGCATCGAAGGCGACCTGTTGCAGCGCAGGCTTCAGTGTGTCCAAAGCCATCACCAGCGGTGCTGCGTTGCCGGTTTCGTCGAGTGCGACGATGATTGCACGAGCAAGTTCCTCGGGCGAAGTTGGATCAGCGAGTGCCTCGACACCGATCTGCGCATTCGATCCACCGAGTGCAATGAGCGCCTTCGCGGCACCGATGCGTTCTGGCAGCGGAGCGCCGTTCTTACCAAGCACACCGCTCAAGCTGGCGATCTGCGCTTTGATCACATCGGCTAGCGCGCCGCCCTTGTCCCACTTCACCGCGAGCGGCAGCGCTGCGGGTGCGAGCGCGGGCTGAGCGAGGAGCTTCTTCAGTGCATCCGTGAGCGCAGGCGAGAGCGCTGGGACTTCGTTCACCTGCTGCGCGACTCCTTGCAGGATGATGATCTTCAAAGCATCGGCCTTCGCATCAGCGCTGGCGCAGGCTTCGATCAACTTTTCGGCGGACTTGGCCAGAGGCAGCAGCGACTTCACCAGCAAGTCCGCGCCTTCAGGAGCACCGAGGGCTTTCGTGATCACATCATCCGCATGATCCGCCGATGCGGCGATGACAGCGGAGCGAGTCCAGTCATCCTGCGCGGACTTGAAGGTAGCGAGCGCATCTGTATTCGACTCATAAGTGCGCAGCGCAGCGCTGCCCATCGTGCCCTTCGAGTTCTCGCCGTGATGGTAAAAGCTGCCAGCGACGGGCTTGGCTTCCTTGTGATTCACCTTCCAGATGCGTCCGTAATAGTGGTCGCGGTCAGGGCGCACAGCGGCGTTGGCGGGGCCGTGGATCGGGCCGCGCGTATCGTTGTGGATGACGGCCTGATTGTAGAAGTCGATCACATACAGCGCGCCGTCAGGGCCGATGCGTGTCTCGATGGGGCGGAACCACAGGTCTTTGCTGCGGATGAACTCGGTCTCCTCACGACCGGCTTCCTTGTGCGACTTGTAGGTCACGCCGTCTTTCTCGACGAACTCGTGATGCACGATGTTCAGCGTCGGCTCGGTGGTGAAGTAGCTGTAGTTCCACTTCGCGGGCCACGCGCCGCCTTCATAGATGGCGCAACCGGCGGCGGCGGTGAACTCGCCGACGAGGTCGATCTGCACATACGCCTGCTCGGGCCAGGACATGAGCGGGTAGCTCTTCTGGTGCTCCATCATGCCCTTCCAGGAGTTCGTGCCGGGGAGCTTGCCTTTGGCCAGGACATACTCAGGAAGCACAACGTGGAAGAACACCGTGCCGCTCGTGGGCTGCGTCCAGAACACCTGACCATCCGACGTGATGTTGAGGCCCCAGGTGTTGCCACCGCGTGAAGAGTATTGCTCGAAGGCGCTGCCATCAGGTTTGAAGCGCACCACGCCGGAGCCATCGGTGCCGAAGTTTATCTTGCCATCGGGCGAAGTCACTTCGCCGGAGCTGTAACCATGCGTCGCGTAGATCCAGCCATCGAGGCCCCAGCGCATGTTGTTGATCACGGCATGCGTGTCGCGGATGCCGAGGCCGGTGTAGAGCTTCTCGCGCTTGTCAGCGACGCCGTCGCCGTCCGTGTCCTGAAGGTTCCAGATGTCAGGCGCGGCGCAGGCGATGACGCCGTTCTTGTAGAAGACGAAGCTGGTGCAGAGTTCGAGCTTGTCGGCAAAGACGTGCTTCTTGTCCATCACGCCATCGCCGTTGGTGTCTTCGAGCCAGGCAATGCGGTCGATGGGATCGCGGTCGAGCTTCTTCGTCCACGAGCCGCTATCCTTCCAAAGCTCGACGTTCAGCTCGCGCCGACCATTGGGATACTCGGGTGTCTCGACCACCCACAGGCGACCCTTTTCATCCCAGTCGATGTTCATCGGCTTGTTGATGAGCGGCTCAGCGGCGACGAGCGAGATGTTGAACTCGGGATGAACTTCGAGCTTCTCCGTCGCCTTGGTCGGATGCGTGGGGCCGCCTTCGGGATAGCGGAGTGCGTCGCCGAGTTCCTCGGGCTTGCAGAGTTCATCCGCGTTCGCCCGCTTGCCAGCCCAGGCGATGCCGCGCAGGAGCATGGTGCGCAGGGTGTTGTGGCTGAAGTTTTTATACCAGTGGCCGGGGATGCAGACGAAGGAGCGATACTTGTCCTTCTCGTATGTCCACACCTGCGGCTGGATGTCGTAGATGTTCACGCCCTTCTTCTTCGCCACGGCTTCGGCGGCGCGTGCCTGGGCTTCCTTGTTGCCCTTGCCGCCGGTGTCCTTCGGGTTCGGCGTGTAGGCTCCGGCGAGGATGCGGCACTCGGGCAGCACGTCCATGTCGTAGTAGATCTCGTCGTCCATCGCGAAGTTCGCCATGTCCGTGGTGATGGGGTTCTCGCGATCGGTGAAGTAGAGATGCATCGGTGCCTCCAGCCACTTCGTGGGCCGCTGATGATTCCACGAGCCGCCGACGACCGAGGCAAACCAACCCGGATCACGCGACACCGCGCCTGCATGGAGCGTCACGATGCCACCGCCGCGCGCGAGGAACTCCATGAGGTTCTTCCGCTCGTCACCGATCTTGATATTGCCCGCCTCCTGCGCGTGCAGGATGAGCACGTCCGTGCGGTCGAGCTGCTCCTTCGTCGGAAACTCCAGCGAGCCCTCGCACTTCGCGCCGCGCTCATTGAGCATGGGCACCCAGTCCTTGAGGAACTGCGGGAAATCATGCGCGCCCGGACCATGCGACTTGGCACCCGCGCGGATGAAGACGCGCAACGGCTCCGCCGCGAATGACGAATGAGGAATGCCGAATGACGAAAGGAGAACGGCGGCGGCGAGGATGAGGCGTTTCATAAAAAGTGGTCGGATGCTACAGAGACGAACGTCCGGCGTGAAGCCCATTTACGCACCGGGCACTATTTGAAATGCACATGACCGGCCTTGCGGCTGTCGCCGCGCCGCCGATGAATCGGCATGCGGCTCTACGATGCGCACAACCACTTCCAGGATGAACGGCTCGACGCTCAGCGCGAGTCCATCGCGGCGATGTTGCCGGGTGTCGGCTTGCAGCGGGCGGTGGTCGCTGGCTCGGGCGTCGAGGACTGGGAGCAGGTCGCGACGCTCGCGGCCCAGCACGCGTGGCTGCTGCCGTCGTTCGGCGTGCATCCGTGGTATGTGAAAGAGCAGCCGCAAGACTGGCTCGCGACGCTGGAGGCCTATCTGAGTCGTTTCCCACATGCAGGTGTGGGCGAGATCGGATTGGATCGCTGGATCGAGAACGCGGATGTCGATCTCCAGGTGCGGATGATGCGCGCGCAGCTCGACCTCGCGGCGCGCGATGATCGGCCTGCGACGATCCATTGCCTGCGTGCCTTCGGTTTGCTCGATGAGGTGCTGCGCACCAACGCGCTGCCCGCACGCGGCTTCCTGCTGCACTCGTATGGCGGGCCGGTGGAGATGGTGGAGGGCTTTGCGAAGTTGGGGGCTTACTTCTCGGTGTCGCCCTACTTCCTGCACGAGCGCAAGGCGCGGCAGTGGGAGACTTTCAAGGCGGTGCCGCTGGATCGACTGCTGATGGAGACCGACGCGCCCGACATGTGGCCACCGGATGAACTCAATCCGCGTCCGTTGCGCGACGATGCCCACAAGCCGATCAATCATCCGGCGAACATTGACCTGATGTATCGCGAACTCGCGACGCTGCGTGGGCTGGCCGTCGAAGCACTGGCTGCGCAGGTGGAGCAAAACTTCGTCGCGCTCTTTGGCGTTGCGTAGCGCCAGCCACCACGCCATCACAGGCGCTCATGAACTGGCTCTCACGAATTGGATCTCTGAGTTTGCTCCTTGCCCTGGCTTCCTGTGCTTCGGTGCAGGTGAAGCCAGCGAAGTCGTCGGGCATGGAGCAGGCGGCGGAGGCTTGGCAACGCATGGCCGACAACGGTCCGAATGCGCACGCGGAATCGTCTTATCGTCAGGGTGTGGCTGCCGTGCTCGGGGAGTTGGCCGACCTTGGAAGTCCGAACGAGTGGCCCTCCCAAGTCCGTCTGCGCGATGGCTGGACGTTGCGTGTGGATGGTGGTTCGACCAAGTCACACGAGGTGTGGACGCCGAAGCTGTTCGACGAGTTGAAGGTCCCGGAGAAGAAGCCCAAATCGGACGTGCCCGGCGCTCTACGCGAGGGTTTGGGGCTGCCAGTTGATGGCTTGCGCGTCGATGAGGAGGAAGACAGCCAGTCGAGATTTGTTTATCAAGGAAAGCAAAACCTCCCGGTGACAGCGGTGCTGGAGTTTGGCACAGGCAACAAGTCGGCGACGCTTCGGCTCTACGATCCGCGAGAGCTACAGAATGTGCGTGTGGGCCGTCGAACGGTCCCGCTGGCTGCGGATTTTGCCACCTCCGTCCACGCCTTGCTGGACCGGCGTTCGTTTGTTCGCCGGGCACTGGGCGGTTTGCTGAGGCCAGGGCGATTCTGGGACGACGAGGGGTTGTTCATTCAGGAGCCATATCGTGCGGACAAGGTGCCCATCGTGCTCGTGCACGGTCTGATGAGCGATCCGCACATCTGGGAGAATGTGATCGTGGCGATTCGTGCTGATCCCGAGCTGGGCAAGCGTGTGCAGTGCTGGTGCTACATGTATCCCTCGGGCCTGCCGGTGCCGGTGTCCGCCGCTCGACTTCGTCAGAGCCTTCAGGAAGCGGACAAGATCCTCGATCCCGAAAAGGATGATCCTGGCATGAATCGCACGATGCTGGTGGGCCACAGCATGGGCGGGCTGCTCTCGCGAATGCAGGTGATCGATTCGGATCTCGACTTCTGGCACACGTGGTTCACCGCTCCGCCGGAGAAGGTGCCGCTCGATGGTGCGGCCGATCGCATGATGCGTTCATCGTTGCTGTTCAAGGCGAACCCACGAGTCAAGCGCGTGGTCTTCATCGCGACACCGCATCGTGGCAGCGAAGTGGCCGATGGCTGGATCGGGCGGCTGGGATCGAAGCTGATCCGAGCGCCGATCCAGCTCGTGCAGGCGGTGACCTCCCTCGCCACGCTGGATGTGGAATTGATCAATCCCGCTCGCCTGGAAATGAATCGTTTGGGTGCTGACAGCATCAACGGCCTTTCGACCAAGCACCCCGTCTTGGAAGCCATTGCGAAGCGACCGATGAAAGCTCCCTGTCATTCCATCATCGCCGTGATCAAAGACAAGGCGGTGCTGGCTGAGACCAGCGATGGCATCGTGCCCTACCGCAGCAGCCACCTCGACGAAGCAAGGAGCGAGGTGACCGTGAAGTCAGGGCACAGCTGCACGAAAAAGTTGGAGACTGTGAGTGCGGTGAAGGACCTTGTTCGGCGACACCTGTTCTCCGGGCGCTAGGAAGTGGCTACTCGTTCACGATGTCGTGGACGACGATCTTCTTGGTGAGTGGCTTCAGCGTGTCGGTCACAGCTTTCACATGCACCGGATCTTTCTCGTAGCTGGCGAGAGCTGCGGGGCTGTCAAAGTGCATCACCAGGGCCATATCGAAGCTGTCGTCCACCACATCGCGATCGCTTGGAAGGGCACGACCCACGGCGAGGGACTTCACTTCCTTGATCTCGGCCTTGAGCGCCTTGGCGACGGCGATGAGCTTGGCCTGCTCCTCTTTGTTGCCCGGATTCTTCAGCCAGGCGAGCACGATGTGCTCAATGCCTCCGGCCTTGTGCTTGGCGAAGGGGCAGGTGCTGCGGTTGTTCGTGGCGCACGAGCTGAGCATCAAAGCGGCGACAACAAAAAGACTGGTGGTGGCGTTCTTCATAGTGGCCGCTAGTTTTTCATCTCCATGATTCGTTCGTCCAGCCTGTTTTGCATTTTCATCTCCGCTCTCATTTCCACAGCGCAGGAGCCGCAGGGCTTTGACCGGCTGCTGTTTCACGCCGCACCGAAGCCCTTGTCCGCCGAGGCGAAGACGAGTGACTGGCCGCGCATGCTGGGTCCCACGGACGATGCGAAGTCGCCCGAGACACATCTGCTGCATGACTGGGGTCCGGCGGGTCCGAAGAAAGTCTGGGAAGTCACCAAGGGCGATGGCTACACCTCGCCCAGCATTGTGGGCGATTACTGCGTGATCTTTCACGCTCTGGATGAAAAAGAGACCGTGGAGTGCCTGCATCGCGAGACGGGCAAGCGTTACTGGTCCTTCGACTATCCGATCAGCTATCAAGACCTTCTCGGCTATGCGAACGGCCCGCGCACCAGCCCGGTGATTTCGGGTGACAAGGTGGTGACGCTAGGCGTGACCAGCCAGTTGCATTGCCTCAATCTAAACACCGGCAAGCAACTGTGGAAGCATAATCTCGAATCGGAATACCTTGTTCCACAGGAGTTCTTTGGTCACGGCGCGACACCCTTGATCGATGGCGATCGTGTCTTCGTGAACGTCGGGGGCAAAGGCGTGAAGGTTGCGCGGGGCTCACTTAATCCTGCTGATAAAGAGCGCATGGCCGGACTCGCCTCGACCGGCGTATGTGTCGCTGCTTTTGATTTGAATACGGGCAAGGAACTCTGGCAGATGAAGGATGACTGGGGCTCCAGCTACGCCTGCCCGATCATGGCGGAGCTGCACGGCCAGAAGCGTCTGCTGGTCTTCGCCGGCGGCGAAAGCAATCCGGTCACGGGCGGCCTGCTCTGCCTCGATCCGAAAGACGGCAAAGTGTATGAGCGCTTTTTTTGGCGCGCGGACATGTATACCTCGGTGAACGCGAGCACGCCGGTCGTGATCGCGGAGAAGAACCGCGTCTTCGTCACCACCGCATATCCCAAAGGCAAGCCGATCGGCGGCATCATGCTGGAGTTCGACAAGGAGTGGAAGGCGAAGGAGGTCTGGCGTAGCAACAAGATCGCCTGTCACTGGATGACACCGTTGTATCGCGACGGTTATCTTTATGCCATTGATGGCGAGACTGAGCGTCTCGCGCGGCTGGTGTGCTTCGATGCGGACAAAGGCACCGAAGTCTGGCACACCGAAGTGACGTGGAAGATGCCCATCAAGGGCCAGGACTACAACTTCAGCATCCTGCGTGCGAGCTTGCTGGACGTGGATGGCAGCACCCTTTGCCTCGGTGAGACTGGAAGCCTGCACTGGCTGGACCTGTCGCCCAAGGGCTGCAAGGAACTGGAGCGCACGCAGCTCTGGATCGCTCCACATACGTGGTCGCTTCCCGTCATCAGCCGCGGCCTGCTTTATGTGGGCCAGCACGAGAACGATCAGGTGGACGGCACCCAGCAGCGCTTTGTTTGTTACGACCTTCGTGCTCCTTGAAAGGAATAACCCCGCCATTTGCGTCTCTTATCGCTGAACCCGCACGTAACTCCGACCATGAAATTCGTCAGCACTCTCACTTTGCTCTCAGCTGCAGCCCTGATCGTCTGCGCTGAAGACAAGCCCCAAACCACCGACAAGAAACCCGCAGTGGAAACCAAGAACGACAAGACCGAGAAGGTCGTGAAGACCGAAGAAGAATGGCGGAAGATGCTCACGCCCGAGCAATACCGCGTGACGCGCACCGCTGGCACCGAACGTCCCTTCGGCGAGGCATACGAAGAGTTCAACAAGCAGGGCGAAGGCACCTACTTCTGCGTTTGCTGCGGTGCCGAACTCTTCACTTCCAAGGAGAAATTCCACAGCGGCTGCGGCTGGCCATCATTCTACGACACGAGCAAAGCCAAATGCGTGCTGGAGAAAAAAGACACCTCGCACGGCATGGTTCGCATCGAGACTGTTTGCAAACGCTGCGATGCTCACCTGGGCCACGTCTTCGAAGGCGAAGGCTATGCCACCCCGACCAATCGCCGCTTCTGCATCAATGCGGCAGCGCTGAAGTTTGTCGCGGCCAACGAGAAGAAGCCCGAACTCAAGGACCTCGACAAGGCCAAGGCGGAAGCTGCCGAGGCCCGGAAGAAAGAGGAAGCAGCGGCGAAGTAGTGTCGTCTCAGACCTTGAGCTGGTAGAACCGGATCGCGTTGGCTGACCACAGCTTGCGCTGATCGGATTCGGGGCGGGAGGCGATGATTTGTTTCAGAGCCTCCACCCAGCTGCGCACAGGACTGCCAAGCAGGCAGACAGGCCAGTCGCCACCGAAGAAGACGCGGTCAGGGCCGAAGGCGTCCAGGCAGTGATTGACGACCGGCGCGAGGTCTTCGGCGTGCCATTGACCTGGAGGCACGAAGGCGACGATGCCGCTGATCTTGCACATTACACCCCGCTGGGCGGCGACAGCATCAATACCGCGTTTCCACACATCGGCAGAGCAGCTGCGTTTTTGATCGGGAGCCAGCTTGGGATTGAAGGCCTTGGGATCGCCATTGCCGCAGTGATCGAGCACGAAGCGGGTTTCCGGGCATTGCTGAATCAACTTCATGCCATCGGCCAGTTCGGTGGGTCGCATGGTGAGTTCGAAGTTCAGCCCATGCTTGCCCAGCGTCTGCACGCCATGAACGAACTCCTTGCTCAAGCAGAAGCCCCGGGGCGTGGATTCGCCATGGAGCACCTGGCGCAGTCCCTTGACGATGCCATTGCCCGCGTAGCGCAGGAGGTAGGCCTCGAAGTCCGCCGAGGCGGGCCGCCCTCCGATCGTCGCGGCAATCGTCGGAGTCCTGCCTTCACGACACTGCTTCACCACGGCATCGGCTTCCTTGATGTGCTGGTCGGGAGCGACATCCACCTCCATGTAAATGGACTTCACATTCAGGCCCTCAAACGCCTTCAGGTATTCTTCGGTTCGATAGTCGTGGCGCAAGACCTCAGGTGAACCGGAAAGCCAGGGCAGGTTCAGCTGCTTGCGATCCCAGAGGTGCTGATGCGTGTCGATGATCAGAGCGTCCGGCTTGCCCGCTGGAAACATGGAGCACGAGGTGGTGGCGGTGCCGAGCACTGCGCTCGATGCCGATTGAAGGAAGTGGCGACGATTCATCAGGGCTCCCAAACGCTGCACTGGTGGTCCGCCTTGCCAGCATCGGCTGACGACCTGCCTAGTTTGAGCTTGGACTGTTTCCTGTGTCGTCTCCCGTTGTGACCGTGATGAGGTAAGAACTGCCCAACACACGCTCTTCGGGCGAAGGGCCGCTATCAACGGTTGCTGGCAGCTTGAGTTCTGGAACCGTAGCTGTCAGGTCAATCATGAGATCTGCTTTCGCCGCGAAGTTAACGTTTTGGGGGACCGCTCCAGCGCTGCCCCTGGCTCCGGCGATGGTGGAACCAGTCTGCGAGACAATGCCGATTACACGGCCCTGGCTATCACACACGGGGCCGCCCGAGTTGCCGGGCTGGATTTGCACGCTCATCTGAATGCTGTTGGGATCATCGGCGAGACCCGTCAAAGAGTTGAGCGTTCCTTTGGTGAGCTTGGGATTGACTCCGAGTTGACCCACAAGCGGGTAACCCACACAAAAAAGGTCGGCTCCAGCCTTTAAAGCACCTGTCTTCGCGAGTGCGAGCGGCTGAAGTGTGACTGAGGAATCGATCTTCAGAATCGCAACGTCTTGCGACTCATTGATTGCGACCACTCGAGCTTTCACGGATTCTCCTTTGACGGAGACAGTGATTGAGTTTGCCTGCTTCACCACATGCGCAGCGGTGCCAACGTAGCCATCCATGGTGAGGGCAAAACCTGTCCCGGTGAAGGTGCCTGATCGTGTGCTAATCTCGTCTTTCTTCACCATGACAGAATCGTTGTAGAAGGCGCTGTTCCCGTTTTTGGCGATCAAGCGAACGGCCTCTGCGCGATCGATGTGAGCGGCGATGATGGTTTCAGACTTGCCGTTGGAGGCAGAAACAGAGTTGAAGTTGCCGATTCGATAAACCTTGCCCGACCACTGCCTGCGACTTTGAAGATCGGCTGGAAGGTTATTGAAGCTCGGCAACCCGAAGACGATGACCCTGTTGATGACGCCAACCTTGATGGTTTCAGTGCGGGTTTGTGATTCATAAATCACCTTGGGCCCTGAGAGTGGCGAGCCTGCACGGGAAGTAACCACGTCCACATCACGGTCCTCAAGCACCTCTGCCGAGCAAATCCATCCCTTGCCAACATTCTGAGCAAGGTAAAGACGGACATGGGATGAGAAAGACTCCACTTCGCTGTTCGCATTCGAAATACGCAGAGCGATTGCAGCTTGCTCCTGGCGTGCTTTCTCTGCCTCAGCCTCGAACGTCGCTGCCTTCAGGGGATCATAGTTAAAGGCCGCTTGTGTGGCGGTCTTCAGTTCGGTGAACTTGAGCTTCACGATGCCCGTGGTGGTCATCAGCTTGAGGCCGCTGGGCTCCACCTTGGTGACGTCCTTCGACTGGAAGGTGCGGCCATCCTTCGTCGTAAAGCTCGGCACATTCGCTTTGAATGCTGCGAGAGTCGCTTCCCAATCCGTTCCCTCGTCGTTAGTGCTGCCTGTGGATACAGGGGGGGATAACTCGTGCTGCGTGAAGAAATCAGCGTTGATCTGGCTTTTGAGGATCAAAGAAATCCCGCCATCGTGGATGATCTTCACCTTGTCCGGCGTCTCGCCACTCACCTTGATGTTGTTAAAGACCTTGCCGTCTTTCGTCGTCAAATTCTCGGCGAGCGCGGTGCTGTGCAAAAGCATGGCGGCCAGGCAGGCCGCAGTGGCGGGGCGAATAAGTCGGATCATTACTGCACTATCAAGAAAAGCCATGCTCGCTGTCAAGCGCCTAGAATATCCTCAGCTTACGGATTCGGCCTCAGGTCAAAGCACACAAGCTTGTCCTTCTGCCGGATGAACATGCGGCCATTCGACACGATGGGCGATGCACAGCCCATCGCATCGGCCTTGGCACGGCCGAGCAGTTGATAGCTCGTGGGGTCGGCCTTGATGAGACGGATGTGGGTGCCGTTGTTTTCCTGCACAATGATCTTCCCATCGGCGAGAAGGGGACTGCTGATCGTCGAGTTGATCTTGTCCTCCCAGCGAACCTTGCCGCTCTCGAGGTCCACACAGAGGTGTTTCTCGCCGCACATGTGGAAGACGAGCCCGTCATGGATGATGGGGGTGCCGCTGTAGCGTCGGGTGAGCCAGTAGTGCGACCATGCCGCTTTCGGCTTGCCCTCGGCATCGGCTTTGTAGGCACGCAGTCCAACGTCCTTGGTGCCGCTGTAAATCACCAGCCAGTCTCCGCTGGCGACCGGAGTGCTCTGGCCGCCGCCTTCAGCGGTCCATTGCACAGAGCCATCAGCGGGGCTGAGGCCGAGCAGCTTGTTGTTGGTCTGCACGACGATGGTGGGCTTGCCGGTCGAGGGGGTCCACCAGGTAGGACTGGTGGTGCTCTCCTTTGCGTCTTTTTGAGACCACAGCTGCTTTCCGTCCTTGGCATCGAAGGCCGTGGTGGTGCCAGCATTGCAGATCACCTTGCCTTCGATCACGAGCGGCGATGAGCCTGGGCCCTTGGTGCCGATGGGTGATTTCCACACCAGCTTGCCATCGGCTTGATTCACACACACCACATGGTTGCTCAGCATCGCATACACCTTGCCATCGACCACCGCCGGGGTGCTGGACGAGCGTCTGCCCGAGGGGATGCCGGGTTCGGACCAGCGCCAGCGCTCCTTGCCCGTGTTGGAGTCGAGGCAGAGCACCACATCGTTGGCACGCATGACGGTGTTAGGCACGGTGTCGATCACTTTTTGTTTGAGGTCTTCGGGGAATCCTTCGGTGGTCAGCCAGACTCGAAGAGCTTCGGCATTCTCAAACGGCTTGCCCTCGCGGCTGGCGATCTTGTTCAGCCACTTGAGCGGGATGGCCGTCTTGCCGGCTTTGAAGCGTGAAGCCGTCCACGAGCCCAGCGCGATCATTTGCTCGGGCGTGAGGTTGGCCTTATTCCATTCTTCGATCCAGGCATCGAGCTTTTCACCGCGCAGCCGGGGGCTCAGTTCTTCGCGTGCTTTCTCCAGTCGGTTGGCGAGATCCTCAGGCAGGCCACGGTGGTTGAACTTCTGCATCGTCTCAGTGTCGATCTCCCTCGTCTCCGAAGGCACACGCTCATGCCAGACCACGGCCATGAACACGCTTTCACCCTGCGCAACGGGACTGCTGTGACCGCCGTAGTGATCGCTGGGAATGGCACCGCTTTCCCACACTTTCTTGAAGCCTTCGGGAGGCAGCGTGCTCACCAACGGCGTGGTGTCTGAGGACACACCATTGCGATCTGGACCCCGCCATTGCGGCCAGTCGGCGTATGCCTGGAAGGCAGTGAAAACACAGATAAAGGTGAGGCGAAGTTTCATGGGCGGCATTCAAACGCGGCAATGATGGGGGAGTTATCTTTTCATGGCCTTGGAGACCATGCATTGACATAAGCTCCGTTTGCCTCCATGCAGACAGGAACAATGGATATAGTTGTATTCGATCTGGAGACCACGGGGCTCTCTCCCTACTGCGAAGAGATCATTCAGATCGCGGGCATGAGGATGCGCGATGGCGTTATCCTGAAGAGCGAGGTCTTTGAGACCTATGTGAATCCGGGCAAGCGCATTTCAAGCTTCATCACGCACTACACTGGCATTACCAATGCGCAGGTTTGCCACGCGCCTGGAGCCGTGCAGGCGCTGGCGGAATTTTCCAAGTTCGTCGGTGATGCCACGCTCGTCGCTCACAATGGCAAGCGCTTCGACATGCCTTTCATTCGCGAGACCTGCCTGCGCAACAGCACGCCCGTGCGTCCGATTGGCTTTATCGATTCGATCGCCTTTTCCCGTCGGCTGTGGGGGCGTGGTGGAGGCCACGGATTGGATGTGATCCTGAACCGTTTGCAACTAGACCCTCAGAGCGTGCGCCGCCATGATGCTCGCGGCGATGTGGCCATCCTTGCCGAGGCAGTTCGAATGATGTGGTCCAGGATCGACCCAGCGTTTCTCAAATGTCCCGTGCCTGCGGGCGCTGGGGTGATTCCGGTTTGATCAGAGCCGTCACCAGACTTCTAGCCGCACGAAGCGGTGGCCGTTGGTGCCTGCGGGAAGTGTGGCCTTCACGACTTGCGTGGAGCCGTTGTCGCTGAGGATCGTCTGCACCGTGTCGCCGTAGTTCCACTGGCCGTTGGTCATCGTTGCCGACCAGGGCACGTTGAAGGTCAGGCCTGCATCCACGGCGGCTTTGCTGCGGGTATAGGTGAATTCCATGTTGTTGCCGACGATGGCCAGTTGGGTCGTCACGGCGCTTGCGGCCAGCGGATTGCTGAAGAGCGCGAACTCCAGCTTGTTCTTCACGCCATCGCCATCAGGGTCGGCATCGTCGGCAGCCGTGCCGGTGTTGTTTGTGGTGCCAAACCACGTGAAGCGCCAGTCATCAATGCTGCCTGTGGCAGGCAGGCCGGTGCCGGTGAGCGTGATGTCGAAGGGGCTTTCGTTGGCATCATTGCTAGCGAGGTGCAGCACAGCGCTGCGAGTGCCCGTCCCGCTAGGAGTAAAGGTGATGGTAAAGGTGGTGCTGGTATTGTCTTCCAGCGCCGATGGGATCGTGCTGAGAGTGAAGTCAGAGCTATGGGCTCCATCTTTGGTAAAGCCCAAGCCGAGCAAGGGAATCGTGCCCACGCTGCGAATCGTCACCGTGACGGCACCGCCACTGGAGCCCTGCGTGACAATGCCGCAGTCGATGCTCGCGCTGCCGTCCACGAGGTTGGTGTTCACCGGTTGCTCGATGGCGATCTCGGGCGTGAGCGGGTAGCTGCCGATGTAGCTGGAACTGATGGCCAGATTGACCGCGATGCCTTCACCACCCGTGATAATAGGGCCTGCTTCGGTGAAGCTGCCAGTGATGAACAACTCATCGCCCAGCACCGCGATGTCCCACACATCATAGTTCGGCCCGCCGCCCACTTCTTCCCAGGTGCTGCCGTTCCATTCGCGGAGGAACTCACTGTCCACCTGTGTTCCAGCGTAGAGCAGGCCGTGGGTGTATTTGAGCACGTTCACTCCACCTGTGACTCCTGTGCCGAGCGCTGTCCAGGCAGAGCCACTCCAGCGCAGCACGTTATTGCTCGTTGGCACTCCGTTCACGGAGTTGATTGAACCGCCGATGATGAGGTCATCACCCACCGCGATCATGCAGGTCACGGCAGGTGAGATGTGGCTACTGTGGGTGACCCACGCGCTGCCGTTCCACTGTAAGATGTCGCTGTGCTGCACTTGGTTCCCAGATATGATCTCGGACGTATTCGTGGTTGCATACAGCGTGCCGCTCACCTGACACATGGCCCACACGGAGGAGTTCGCATTGAGCGGGATGCCTGCGCCTGCATCACTCCACGTCGTGCCATTCCATTTGGCAATGTAGTTGATGGGGGTGCCATTGGCCACGGAGATGTCACCCCAAACATAGAGCATCCCACCGATGCTGACGGGACTGCCATTCGAAGCGCCTTCCAGGTTCCCTACCGTCACCCAGGCACTGCCCGTCCATCGATCCACCGTCAGCGGATAGGGCGGCGCGGGAGTGTCCGTCCACCAGCTCGAATACAGCTCACCCTGATGAACGACGAGCGTGGACGGATGCGACCCCGGCAGTGTGGTCCAGGTGTTCGTGGCCTTGTCGTAGCAGGCCACACCGTTGGCCGCGATGTTGCCGGCTCTGGTGAAGGCACCACTGACGTAGATTTTGCCGTTCAGTTCGACGATGGAATAGCCCTCGGCATTGAGGCCGCCGTCGATGTCCTCAAAGATGGATGACCAAGCGCTGCCGCTCCAGCGGGCGAGTTTGGGAGTCTTCACGCTATCGATGGAGGTGAAGTCGCCGCACATGAAAATGGCACCGCCCACGTTCACGAGCGTCGTGAGGTAGGTGGTCATGCTGTTGCCACCCACGGTGTGCCAGGCGCTGCCATCCCAGCGTTCCAGACTATTTGTGAACTGTCCGCCCACATACACATCACTGCCGAGCATGGCGACCTCCGTGGCGATCTCGTCAAAGTCCTTCAACGTCGTCCACGTGGAGCCATTCCAATGACGGCAGGTGGTGCCGCCCACCACATAGACGTTGATGCCGTCCTGCGTGGCGATGCCGCCGATCGAGGTCGTGACCGGCCCCACATTTGACCACGTGCTGCCATCCCACTTTTGCACCTGCGTGCCACGTCCCACAAACAAGGCACTGCCGGCCACTGCGAGGCCGCCTGTGGGCACGCTGGTCGTGTTAAACCCTGCGCCGACCGCAAGCCAGCCTGTGCCATCCCACTTCGCCAGTCTCGCCGTCAATGCCACGCCGCCCACGGAGGTGAACGTGCCGCCGATGAAGAGCTCCGAGCCGAGCACCGCCATGGCATTCACCGTGCCATTGGCCCCGCTGCCGAGCGCTGACCATGCACTGCCATTCCACTTTGCCATACGGCTGGCGGCCACGCCATCCACGGCGGTGAAGGTGCCGCCGATGAAAACATCGCCGCCTATCACCGCCACCGCATTGACCATGAGCGTGCCACCCGTCAATCCAGCGCCGAGCGGAGTGACCGTGCCCGTCGTCTTGTCCACCCGTGCGATTCCTTGCGCCGCGACACCCGCGAGCTTGCTGAACGAGCCACCGACATAGTAGGCGTCTGCTGCCTCTGCGATGGCATTGATTGAGCCGACCGTTGTCGCCACCGGGAAGTTCGGCGACCAGTTTTGTGGTAGTTGGGCGAGGGTGCTGGAGGCAATCAAGGCCAGGGCGAGGACGAGTTTTTTCATGCGAGCAGATGGGGTTCTGCTCGGGGAAGCCCTGTGAGCTCGGTGAAGGTTACAAATTCGATGTGAATGGTTTCGCGTTGCTCACGGGCGACGATTTGAGAAGATCAGCCCATGTCTGCCCTCGTCGCCGCCATCTACATCTCGCCCACCGCCACGGTGTTGCCGCACTCGGTGAAGCAGGTGGAAGCCTGTGCGCAGCGCGGGCTGGTGGGTGATCGCTACTTCCAGCAGCAGGGCACGTTCTCCCTGTTTGAGCCGCAAGGTCCTGGTCGTGAGCTGACGCTCATCGAAGGCGAGGTGCTGACCGAACTTGGTCTTCGCGCCGCCGAGATTCGCCGCAACCTCGTCACCGAAGGCGTGCGCTTGAATGACCTCGTCGGGAGGCGCTTCCGCATTGGCGACGTGCTCATCGAAGGCATCCGCCTCTGCCCGCCTTGCACGCATCTCGACAAGGTGACGGGCAAAAAGTTGCTCCTGCCACTCGCCGATCGTGGTGGTTTGCGGGCCAACATCTTGAGCGATGGCACCATCCGCGTGGGCGATGCGATCACCGTGGAAACCTTCGCGAAGCCATGACGATTCGTGCCTACTGTTTATCCGATGAAGGGGCAGTGATTGCTTTGTGGCACGCCTGCGGTCTCGTCGTTCCGCACAACAACCCGAAGCGCGACATTGAGCGGAAGCTGCGGGTGAATCCCGAGTGGTTCCTTGTCGGCGAACTCCATGGAGAAATCATCGCCTCCTGCATGGCTGGCTATGAAGGTCATCGCGGCTGGATCAATTACCTCGCCGTGCATCCTGAGCATCAGCGGCATGGGTTTGCGCGTGAGATCATGCAGCATGCGGAGTCGTTGCTGCGCGCCGCTGGTTGTCCAAAGATCAACCTCCAAGTCCGCAGCACCAACGCGGCCGTGATCGCGTTTTACGAGCGGCTTGGGTTTGTTCAGGACAATGTCCTGAGCCTTGGAAAGCGACTGGAGCACGATGCGCCGATCGCTTGAATCCCAATCCAAACCCCATGCCTTCGTCTTTCGCCACGACACCTGAACCTCCGTATTACGCGGTGATCTTCACCTCCATCCGCACCGATGGCGACCAGGGCTACGGCCACATGGCTGAACGCATGGTGGAACTGGCTCGTGAGCAACCTGGCTTCCTCGGGGTGGAGAGTGCACGTGGTGCGGAGGGGCTTGGCATCACGGTGTCGTATTGGACCAGTGAGGAAGCGATCAGGAACTGGAAGGCCAATGCCGAGCATCGCATCGCACAGGAGACGGGGAAGACGCGTTGGTATGCGGATTATCAATTGCGCGTGGCGAAGGTCGAGCGTGCGTATGGCAAACCAAACTCATGAACAGCGTCACCGAACTCCCCTTCAATCGCTTCATCGGCATTGAGCCAGCAGCCGATCCTTCACAGGTGCTGCGCCTGCCAGCGGGCGCGCAGTATCTGAATCACCTCGGCACCGTGCACGCGAGTGCTCAGCTTGCTTTGGCGGAAGCCTCGAGCGGTGAGTTCTTGCTTCGTGAATTGGGCTCAGTCGCGAACGTGGTGCCGGTGGTTCGCCGGTTGGAATCGAAGTTTCGCAAGCCTGCCAATGGAACTGTGACATCGACCGTATCGGCACCGCAAGGGCTCGAACAACTTCACGCTGACCTCGCGACCAAGGGACGCGCCTTGATCACGGTCGCGGTGGAACTGCACGATGAATCCGGAGCGCACACGCTCTCGGCGTCCGTCGAGTGGTTCATCACCCGGCTGGCTGATGATCATCGACTTCCTGCGTAAGCGGTCACGATTCGAAACCGCGCGCCTCGGGCCCGTCTTAGGGTGTTGACGGCAGGTAGAAGAAGACAGCGCCAGCTTCGCCAGAGTAGTCCTTCACGGTGGGGGTGTTCGTCAGGAAGAAGCCAAAACCCAGATCGGGATTGGTGGCGTCCGGCTTTTGGTAGAGGAAGGCGCGGTAGCTCGGGCGGGTGCCGTTGCTGTGGAGGAAGGTGCCTGTCACCAGACCTGTCGTGCGGGTAATGGTGACGGTGAAGGGGCCGCTATTCAGCGGAGTGGCCACGTCGGTGGTGCTGAGGTTGATCCAGCCTTCCAGACCGGTGCTCATGCCGCCGCCATCCCACCAGGCTCGGAAGTTCCCCAGGGTGGCATCGATCGGGCGCAGCCCTGGCACGACGCTGCCGCTGGTGGGCACGGTGTAGCGGGCGGTGTGCATCTCAGTGACGAGCCCATTGGGCCAGCCAGCGGGGTAATGCTGAGTATCCTGGGCAGGGCGCTGCCAGCGCACCACGGGCGCATCGAAGTCGGTGTGCGTCGAGTTGGTCGAGCGGAAGGTGTTCATCGGTGCGGCGATGTAGCCCTGATTGCCATAGAGGGGGGAGTAGAAGTGCCATTTGAGTTCGGCGTCCAACAAGGTGGAGACGGTGACCGCTGTGCCATCGGCGAGGGTGCCCACCCAGGTGATCTTGCCATCGGAAGTGAGGTCCATGCCACCGCACCCGAGGCCCGAAGGCACGTTGGTGGGCAGGAGTCCGGGTGAGGTGGTCTGCTGGATGGGATCAATGTATTTGAGGTGCGAGGTGTATTTGCCCAGTCCCGGCCACGTCGAATTAAGTCGAGAGGTGCTGCTGGCAGGGCACTGAGTGGCCTGCACCACGCTGGTCACGGTGCTCCCACCGTTCAAGAACTGCGTCACTTGGCCACTGATGGATCCATAGTTGAAGGTTGAGGTCCGAAGCGCCCATCGGAGAGAAACCGAGAAGCTCACCTTGTCCGGCCGGGCGATGCTGAGGGTCTTGGTGCGGTTGGCACCGAAGCGAGCATGACCATCGATGTCGAAGGCTCCTGTCACGGGCAGCACCAGGCCATCGATGCGCAGACTGCCGGTGAAGGCCCCCTGGGCATTGGTGACGGTGAGGGCGATGGCCCCCTCATTGCTCACATCGTAGGGCGGCGTCGCTGGGGCGATGGAGCCGCGATACTCACCTTTGAGCTGGGGTAGTAAGGCAAAGGCACTTGTATAGAATACAGGCTGAAGCACTGCGCCGTGACGCATCGTGAACTTCAGCGTGGGCAGCTGAAGCGCGGCGGCGGTGAGGCCGAGCTGCTGCAGGGTGGCGCCGCCCACCAGCCAATAGGCGAAGGTCGAGTTCGAATCTGAAGGTTTGGCGGTGAGAGTGATGAGCTGGCCTTCCTCGCGGAAGGACCACGGAACGTATCCCGCCTGGGCGACCGATCCCGGTCCCCAGGGCGCGACCGCCAGAAGTCCCCGGAGGCGGAAGGGGATGGCCGCGCTGGTGCGAGAGTTGTTGGCGGCATCCTTGACGGTGATGGTCAGGGTGTGACCACCCGCAAAGGGCTTGGCCAGCGGCCCTGAGGGCACTGCGATTGTGCCGCTGAAGTTTGTCGTGGCAGCCCCTGGTGCGGTGAGCCGCATCGTTGTGCTCGGCCCTGCGCCATCCAATTGCACCGTGACTTCGGTGACCCCGACATTGTCCGTGGCACGGCCCGCTATGTCGATCACCAACTCGAACTGATAATTATTGGCAAAGCGTGGAGAGATCACGGTAGCGGGTGCAGGCGTGGTCAGCGTGGGCAGTCCTGGGGCGATAGTGTCAGTGCCGCCCGTGGGAATGATGACGACGCTGGCCGTGCTGGGGGTCCCGAGGCTGGTGGTGGTGCCAGATTCGGAGAGGGTCACCGTGAAAATCTCGGCAGGTTCATTGGTCACGGCGTCGGTCGAGGTGTCGATGGGCACCGTCTCGAGGTCTTGCCCGTCGTTAAAGACGATGTCTGAAGCCGTGGTGTTGGGTCGTCCGGTAAAGTCGGCAGCGGTCGCTGTGCCCGCAGCAGTATAGAGACGCACCGTCGCCGTGCCGGACATGTCCCCGCTGCGGCGGATGGTGACGATGGCGGGTGAACCCTCGAAGGTGCTGTAGCCCAGTTGGTCGGGAGGGAACTCGAGAGAAAAGACGCCGCCGGGTTGGGACTCGAAGGCTCCTGCATCGGCAGGGCCAATGATCAGCTTGCTGCGCTGATCGAGTTCGTAGGTCCCGGTCGGGATTTGCCCAGCGTTGTTTCGGGCCGGGCTGGTGCCCCGGAGCGAGTGGGTCATGGTGCCACCACCATTGAGCGCCAGCGGGGCGAGCTGAGGATCACCGCCGGTGGGTGCCGTCCCCGTGACGGTGGGGCCAGAGACCGTGGCAAAGTTGTTGCCCACGCAGGTGAGGGTGCCGGTGCCATAGATACCTCCCGTGACGATGGAGCTGGTGAGGGTCCAGGCCCCAGCTCCGTCTATGAAGTCGCCTCCGCCCAGGGTGCAGAAGGTCAGGGAGTTCACACCAGATGCGGCATAGATCGACGAGCCACCGGGATTACCAGACACCGTGCAGCGCTCCAGAACGAAGGTGCCTGCCTGCGTGTAGATCGCCTTGCCAAGGTTGCTGCTGGTGTTCCCGGTGAGCGTGCAGCGCGTCAGTTGCAGGCTGCCGCGATTGTTAATGGCCCCACCGTTGCCTGAGTCATTCGTGCCCTCGCCGCCGCCGCTGGTCAAGGTGAGGCCGATGAGATGCAATCCGGCCCCAGAGTTCACTTCGAAAATACGGTTGGCTCCGGCACCGCCATCAAGGGTGAGACCGGCAGGCAATTGGCTGGCATCGATGGTGACCGGCCAGTTGTCGGAGACGATGATCTCGCTGCCCAGGGTGATCGTCTTGCCGGAGAGCGTCGGGGCGAAGGTGATGGTGGAGGCGTTGGGTGAAGCGGCGCCCTTGGCCAGAGCGGCCCGCAGGGAGCCCGGTCCATCATCCGCGAGGGTGGTGACAGTGGGCTTGTCGTAGATGCGGACGGTGGTGCTCGCGGGACTGCCTGCGGCGTGCGTGCTGCCGGTTGTGGGTGCGAGGGTCACGGTGAAGGACTCGGTTTGTTCCGCCAGAGTGTCGATCGCAATCGGCACTGTGATATTGGCTGTCGTCTGACCTGCGGCAAAGGTGACTGAGGTCGGCCTCAATGAACCAAGGTCAGCTGCCACCGCTTGGCCGGTCGGGAAGGAATAGGTCAGAGGCACCGTGACGGGACTCGTGCTGACGGGACCACTGCGATCAACGGTGAGCACTGCCTGACCGCTGGCCTCTTCGACTTCGACCAGATCGGTAGAGAAGGACACGGTGGTGCCTGCCACCCAGCGCAGAGCCGGAATGGTGGCCAGCATCAGAAAGCCCGTGTAGTCCTCCACGTAGCTGATGGCGGGCTGGCCCAAGTAATCCACCATATCGCAGCCTGCACCGCTGTGGTTGCCGCTGCCGTTGTTGGGGCTGATGGTGATGCGGCTCCAGGTGCCGTCCCCGGGCGTTGTGGAGTTCACCCACAGCACACAAGCGCGCGCGCCGTAGTCAGTCCCCTGCGTGCAGATCATGGGCACACCGCCGATGACGGCCAGCGTGTTGAATTCCCCCGTGGGTCCAGAGTTATCCACTGTCACGGGTGTGCCCCAGGAGGTGCCAGTCGCGTCGGTCGCACGCACGAAGCGCAGATGATCATTGGTCACATTCCGGTAGGCGATGGCGGGCCTGCCATCCACCACGACGAGGGAGGTGTGAGTGCCCACATTCAGCCCTACAGTGTTATCCACCGTCACGGCGGCCCCCCAGGAACTGCCGTCTGCACTGGTGGCACGGATGTATTTCAGGTCGCCATTCGTGGCATCGTAGTAGCTGATGGCTGGGAACCCTTCCACAATCGCGATCGACGTGTATTGGCCGACGTCACCGGTCGAGTCGATCGTCGCGTTTGGAAGAACGGTTGTCCCCTTCATACGGGCGAACCGAAGGTCACCATTGGTGGCGTCGTAGAAGCTCATCATGTCTGCTCCATCAGGCGCGGGGGTGCACGAGAGAAACTGCCCCTCGTTTGAGGAGCTATTCCGCCTCGGTATGGGAGTGGAATCGTCATACACCTGCCCGTTGGACTGCTGAATAATCGTCCCGTTAACGCCAAAACGAGGGAAGGCAGAGTTGCCGTTAGCGGTGCTCATAGCCCCAGTCGAATACATCAGCGCCAAGCTGTTACTGTTAGGGCTCAATACGGAAAGGAAAGGGGACGCCGGGGGGCCTTGTCGACTGATCGCCGTCTTCGAGGGGGAGGCGATCCAGCTCACCGCCTCACCGAGCCGCACGGGAGCAAATACCGCATACTTCGCCGTGAAGCCCGTGGTGTCTGCCGCCGTGGCGGTCCAGCCTTTGTCGAGGGCCGCGACAGAAGGCGGCGAGGCGTAGGGCGTCGGGAAGGTGACACGCATCAGCAACTGGCTGCCTCCGAAGGCAGTGCCCGTGATCCGCGCCTGGGCCAGGGTGCCCGACTGATTGGCGGTGGTCGTTGTCTGGGCCACGGCACCGCTGGCAGCGGCCAGGAACAGGAAGGACAGAGCACGGCGAAGGAGAGGGCTTTTCATGGCTTGAGAGAGGCAAGGTGAAGGTGTCCGAAGGCAGTCGGTGGCTGCCTTTGACGGATGGGGTGTGGCGTCAGGATCAGCGCTCCGCAGTGGCTCCCGTCAGGGGAAAGGACTGGTGAGGATCAAGTGCTGGCTGGCCCGGCACATCGATGACTGATCTTGGTAGGTGGATGATGGAATGTCGAGCAATGAATTGTTCGCCTGCACAACGTCGGAGCAGTGGGAATGCCACTCGGAGTCCATCTTCCCGGTTTCTGCGAGAACGTTACCGACAAAACCCGATCAACCCCAAGCCTTCGCTTTTCAACGTGCCATCGGAAGCATCAACTGGCGAATCGACGAGCCTGCTGAAGGCGCAGCACGGCCATGATGAATAGCGCTGGCTCCAACGTTGGTGCATGAGACACTGGCCGCGATGAACCTCATCACCTGCACCTTCGATCAACACGCACCGGCGATCCTGGCGATCTTCAACGATGCCATCGCGAACTCGACGGCGCTCTACGAGTATCAGCCGCGCACCATGGACACGATGCGCGCGTGGTTTGATGCGAAAGCGAAGAGCAACTTCCCTGTGCTCGGGCTCGTGGACAACGATGGCACGCTGATGGGCTTCGCGAGCTATGGTTCGTTCCGCGC
The DNA here is from genome assembly GCA_016795365.1 of Verrucomicrobiaceae bacterium. Classification (GTDB taxonomy): domain Bacteria; phylum Verrucomicrobiota; class Verrucomicrobiia; order Verrucomicrobiales; family Verrucomicrobiaceae; genus JAEUHN01. The sequence goes on along the minus strand of JAEUHN010000029.1, from coordinate 101,020 downwards.
GTATCCAGGCTTCAAGTATTCCGTGGAGCATTCGGTGTATGTGGATTCGCGCTTTCGTGGTCGGGGGGTGGGCAGACGATTGCTCAGCGAGATCATCGAGGCCGCGAAGTCACAGCACTATCACATGATGATCGGCGGCATCGATGCGGAGAACGCCGCGAGCATCGCGCTGCACCAGAGCCTCGGCTTCACGCACTGTGCTTCGATCAAGCAAGCAGGTTTCAAGTTCGGGCGCTGGCTGGACTTGGAGTTCTATCAGTTGCTGCTCCCGACACCTCACGAGCCAACGGACGGCTGACGATGTCTGGCAACGGCCTGAAGTTTTTGTCAGAGATTCCACAGTTGGCTCAAGAGGTAGGGTCCCTTATGATTCATGCCATGCCCGTCCGGTTGTTGCTTTTCTTGGTCCTCGCTGCCACTGCGTCCGCTCAGGTGCCATCGTTTCACGCACCAGCGCAGCCGACCGGCTCCATCACGGTGAAACTGTGTCCCATGGAGAATGTGACGCCGGGCTCCACGCGACTCGTGACTTTCGGCGTGCCGTTTTCGCGCGGCTCAATCACAGCGGCGGGATTGAACACCGTGCGCGTGCTCGTCAATGGCAACGAAGTGCCGGCTTACGTGGAGCAGCAGACGCCATGGCGACATCTGACAAACAGTGCGCTTGATGGGCAGTCTGTGCGCATCGCGCGGATTCAGATTCAGCACAGCTTCGCGGTGTCGTATCCGCAGACGGAGTCCATCACGATCGAATGGGGTGGCGCAGCGAGGACGCAAAACGTGCTCACGCTCAACGATCCGCGCAGCGGATGGCACGCTGTGACGAGCGGTTCGTTCGTGGCGGCAGATGGCATTCAAGAGCCAGACGTGTATGCGCTTTTGCCGAAAACACTGCTCTCGCAGGGAGTGCTGAGCCTGCGCAGGAGCACGCCGTTTGCAGATCACATCGCAGAGACGCGTGATGATCCGAACGTGATGGACGCCACCGAGCACTGGCCGGGCTACGAGGAAGCGGACCGGGCCTTCAAGAACTTCTTCTACACCTCGATCAATGAAGACGATCCGCAGGTGACCGGCTACGGCAGTGGCCAGCTCGTGGACTACAAGGCGGAGTCGGAGCCGTGGCTCTACGATCGAGCCTCGGCGTTCTTCATGCTCTATGTGAAAACAGGTTTCCTCAAGCCGCTGCGTGAGGCAGTGCGGGCGACGCAGTATTATAAGAGCAAACTCTTCGGCACGGCAGTGAGCGATCCGTTCCGCGGCATCTTCAGCCTCAAAGCGCCAACGGTCGGCGATGTAACCGCCGGGAATACGACGATGTATTCGTATGCGGAGTGCCTCGCGTATGATCACTGGCTCACGGGCGATCCACAGATGGTCGAACCGGTGCGCTGGGTGACGGCCACACATCAGGGGCTCACGGAGCCGAGCCGGTGGTCGCCATCGCTTGGCGAATGGACGGAGCGTCACACAGCCTTTCGCACGCTGGCGAATGTGGTCGCCTTTGAGCTGACAGGTGAGGCCTCGTATCGGCAGAATGTGCTCACGCAGGCTGCGGACTTCATGTGGCATCAAAACGGAGCCGATGGAGCCATCCCGGCCGGAAAACTCGACGGCGGTCTCTATCACTACGGCACTCAGCATGGCGATGGCATCTTCACGGACCTCATCGCGTCGCCGTGGATGATGTCTCTGCTCATGGACGCGATGCTGCGCGTGTATGGCGTGTCGGAAGATCCGGCAATCGCCGATTTCATCCGTCGCGGAGGCAAGTTCCAGGCCGCTTGCACGCACTTCAACAACGACCACGATTACGAATACTCCGGCGCGCTGCGCTATCCCTTCTACCTCGCGAGATACGACGGCACGCCGGACGCGCTCGACGGCTACGACACCTCCACGATCGAGCATTCGAAGGAAGTGCTCACGACCATCGCGTGGGGCAGCTACTTCCAGCATTTGCTCAGCGGCGTGCCGTTTCCCTTGATGGAAGCCAATGCTCGGGAGCTGTATCTGGCCTACGACATTGGTGTCAATCACTGGACGCGTCCCGCCGCGCCACCGCTGGGACTCACGGCGTTTCGTTGCATCCCGCCGCGCAAGTTTGCATGGGAGAACCGACCTTCCGCGAGCCTTTCGTGGGTGATGAACGTCATCGACACCATCTCTCCGCCGCCAGTGGTCGCGATCACGTCGCCGGTTCAGAATCAAAACTTCACCGCGCCCGTGAACATTCTCATCGAGGCCACCGCGACCACCACCAGTGGCACGATAGTGAAAGTGGAGTTCTTTGATGGCTCAGACAAGATCGGCGAAGACACCACCGCGCCGTATTCGCTCCAGTGGAACAACGTCATCGCCGCGCTGCCGAGTCACGTGCTCACGGCGAAGGCCACGACCTCTCTTGGTGTGGTCGGCAACTCCGAGCCTGTGGGTCTCAATGTCGTCTCGCCCACGCATCCACAGCTCACGATCACGAGTCCGGTGAATGGTGCGACCTTCACCGCGCCCGCCAGCGTGACCATCAATGCCACCGCGACACCCGAAGGCAGCAGCACCATCACGCGCGTCGTTTTCACGCAGAGCTACCAGCCGCTGCATGAGGACACCGCGCCGCCGTATTCGCACACGATCACCGGCTTGCTCCACGGCACGCATGGCTATGAAATCTGGGCCTGGGACAGCAACGGCGGCTACACCGTGCAAACGCTCGAAGTGAACGTGCAAACACCCACGCCGCCGAGTGTGACACTCACCGCGCCCACCACCGACCAGCAGACAACGAACGGCGCGGTGCTGCACATGACCGCGAATGCCTCCGCACCCGGCAGCAGCATCACGAGCGTTGTTTTTTATGCCGACGACACGCCAGTGGGCGAGGACACGACCGCGCCGTTTGAAGATGACTGGCTCATCTCCTCGCGTTGGGCCGCTGGCACGCACACGCTCACCGCGCGGGCATTCGAAGCGAATGGTGGCAGCGCGGATTTCTCGACGACATTTGAAATCGTCTCGCTGCCCGCGATGAGCGTCAGCATCGACTCACCTGCGCCGAACGCGTCGTTCCCATTCCCCGCCACGATCCCGATCACCGCGAGCGCCAGCGCACCGGGCAGCAGCATCACGCGAATCGACTTCTACGCGAACAACAGCTTCGTCAGCAGCGACACCACCGCGCCTTTCACTGCGGACTTCACGCCCACCTCCATCCGCCAGTGGGAACTCCGCGCCCGTGCCGTGGACGCGCTGGGTCGCACACAAGACGCCGCCATCACCGTGCATGTCACCGGCCCGGCCATTCCCAATGTCACGCTTACGTCGCCATCGAGCGGCAGCATCCTCACCGCGCCCGCCACGCCGGAACTCACCGCTGACGCGAGTGTGAACTTCGCCACGATCACCCGCGTGCAGTTCTACGATGGTGCCACGCTGCTCGGCGAGGACGCCACCGCGCCATTCAGCCTCACCTCGCCTGCCCTGAGCCTCGGCGATCATCACTTGTATGCCGTCGCCACTTCCTCGACCGGCACCACGGGCACTTCCGCGTCGAACATTGTCACCGTCGGCGCGGCGAACTCGCCTGTCGCGGTCATCACTGCACCACGCTACTCAGGCCCGCAGTTTGGCGAGTCCTTCAGCACCGTGCGCTTTGCCGCCAGCGCTCAACACACCGGCGCGCTGGGCATTCAACGCGTAGAGTTCTGGCTCGACAACACCCTGCTCGCCCAAGACACCACCGCGCCGTATGAAATGGACTGGGTCGTCGGCAGCAGCACCGGCTACCACGAACTCGTCGCCCGCGCTTACGACACGAGCAACGCCTTCGCCAACTCCAGCCAGGTGGCCTTTGAACTCATCATCCCGCCGCTCATCACGCTCAGCGCTCCCGCGACGGTCTCGCCCGACACACCCGTGACGCTCACCGCGAATGTTACCCGTGGCACCTACGCCCTGCAGGAGGTGCGCTTCTTCGTGAACAGCACACTTGTGAACACGGACACTTCTTCGCCCTACTCCTTCGAGTGGACACCCGCAGCCATCGGCAACTTCTCGCTCGATGCCATGATCCAAGACACGCGCTATGTGGATCGCTGGGCCACGACCGTCCCCGTCACCAGTGCCTACACTCCGATCCAGCAATGGCGCGTGACGCACTTTGGCTCGCATCAAAACAGCGCTCACCGCGCAGACGATGCCGACCCTGATGGCGACGGCTTGAAAAACCTCCTCGAATACGCGCTCAACGGCCATCCAACTCTGCCCAACACCGCGCCGCTGCCACGACTGCTCGCCAACGGCACGCTCGACTACACACCGAACGCGGCCGCTACGGACATCACCATCACATCGCAATGGTCGCTGAATTTGACTCAGTGGTTCAGCACAGCGCCACCGAGTGGTGAGGTGCGTTTGTTCCGGAGGCTTCAAGTGACGCGCCCTTAGATTCGATCACATGAAGTTGAAGGCGTGAGAAGCAGCGTAAATTGCTACTCCTTGCGAACGTCTTCGGTGTCCGCAAGCATCACCACCCAGCACCCTTCGTTCATTCAAGACCATGGCTACTTACGTTTACGAAACCATTCCCACCAAACCGGACGAACAACCTCGCCGTTTCGAGGTGCAGCAGAAGATGAGTGATCCGGCGCTGACGACAGACCCCCAAACAGGCGAGCCTGTTCGTCGAATCATCACCGGCGGCAGCGGAGGCTGGATCACGCACGGCACCAGCATCATGTCGATGAAGACCAGGGGAGGACGATAGCGCCGGGGCGTGCTGTGTCAGTCAACGAGATCAAACACAATGGTGTCGATGGAACCCCATTGAGTCTTGCGACGCTCATTGATCACACCGCGCACCACAGCCTGCTTGCCATACTTGCGGGCCTCTTGCTCGGCAGTTTTGACGACCGTTTTATAGTCGGTGAGCACCGAGTTATACTCGAGAGTGACGGTGCGTGAACTGGATTGCACAACCTCGAGTGCGTGGGCACAACTCTGAAGAATGAGACAAGCGAGCGTGCCGAGCAGCGGTTTGATGAGTTTCATAGGCGTGTAAACAAGACGAACGGCAGCACCCCATGTCAAGGTGGGTCGCGGTCACAGGATCACTGAGTGCCGCCAAGCGCTGCGCAGTAATACGCCAGCGCTAAGCCATCGAGGGTGAACTTATCGAACTTTGATCAGCTCAACGTCAAAGATCAGCGCTTGGTTCGGTCCGATCACGCCACCTGCACCACGCGAGCCATAGGCCAGCTTCGAGGGGATGAAGAAGCGATACTTCGCCCCTTCCTGCATCAGCTGCACTCCTTCGGTCCAGCCAGCGATGACGCCATTGAGCGGGAACTCAATGGTCTCCTTCCGACGATAGGAGCTATCGAAGATGGTGCCGTCGATCAGCGTGCCTTCGTAGTGGACTTCCACGGTGTCCGTGGCCTTGGGGCTCTTGCCGGTGCCAGGGGTGATGACCTTGTATTGAAGGCCACTGGCGGTAACGGTCACGCCTTCTTTCTTGGCGTTGTCTTCGAGGAACTTTTCACCTTTGGCGAGTGCGATGTCGGACATGATGTGGAGGGGTGGAGTTGAATGGAGCGCCGAGGCTAGCGACAAGAGTGGACTCGGCAAGCTCACTTGCGAAGTGCATCGAAGGACGACAGTCTCCTGCCATGAACGACCACCCGTTGCCCACCCTCCGTAACCAGCTCCTCAGCCTGCACAAGATCCTCATGCTCGCCGAGCGCGCGCTGTATGAGAAGGAAGGCAACGTCATCCAGGGACCCAATCACTTCCTGCAACTGCTGACGGGCGATGCGCGCTTCGCCTGGCTTCGCGAGCTGTCGCAGCTCATCGTGATGATCGACGAAGCGATGGAAGAGAAGCCGCCGATCACCACCGAGCGCAAGGATGCCTTGGTCAATGAAGCGCGCCTCCTGCTCACGGGCTCGAATGAGAGCGGCAGCTTCGCCTCGAAGTATGCAGCGATGATGGAACGTGTGCCTTCCATCGCGACGGCTCACGCGGAGATCAGCAAGGCGTTTGCCCCTCGCTAGTCATGTCCGATCATCCCCTGCTCCGCCGACTGCCTGCCTCGAAGGACTGCTCCAGCGACACCTTGCTGGAAGCCTTCCTGGGCTACATCGGCGAGAAGAAGCTGGAGCTGTATCCGGCGCAAGAGGAGGCGATCCTGGAGTTGTTCGAGGACGAGAATGTGATCCTCAACACACCGACCGGCTCGGGCAAATCACTGGTCGCCACCGCGATGCACTTTCGCTCGCTGGCGATGGGTCGGCGCTCGGTTTACACCTGTCCGATCAAGGCGCTGGTGAACGAGAAGTTCCTCTCGCTGTGCAAGGAGTTCGGGCCGGACAATGTGGGCATGGCGACGGGTGATGCGACCGTGAATCGTGATGCGCCGATCCTTTGCTGCACGGCGGAGATCTTGGCCAACTACGCACTGCGCGATGGTGCTGACGCGCCGTTCCGCGAGGTGATCATGGACGAGTTTCACTACTACTCGGATCGGGATCGCGGCGTGGCGTGGCAGGTGCCGCTGCTGACGATGAGCAAATCTCGCTTCCTGCTCATGTCGGCCACGATGGGTGGGTCGGACTTCTTCAAGGAGAAGCTCAACACGTTAACGAAGGCGGACACAACCATCGTCGCTTCGTATGAGCGTCCGGTGCCACTAGAGTTCAGTTATGTGGAAACGAGTGTGGATGTGACGCTACAGGAACTCGTGGCTGCTAACAAGGCTCCGATCTACCTCGTTCACTTCGGTCAAAACGATGCGAGTCAGGCGGCGCAGGATCTCATGAGCTTGAACTTCTGCACGTCATCTGAGAAGGCGCAGATCAAGGACTTGATGGTCGGCATGAAGTTCACGAGTCCCTATGGCAAGGAGGTGAAGAAGTATCTCGGCCACGGCGTCGGCGTGCATCACGCGGGCCTGCTGCCGAAGTATCGCGTGCTCGTCGAGCAACTCGCGCAACGCGGCTTGCTCAAAGTCATCTGCGGCACCGACACGCTCGGCGTGGGTGTGAACGTGCCGATTCGCACGGTGCTGCTCACGCGCTTGAGCAAGTATGGCGGGTCCAAGGTGGCAATGCTGCCAGCTCGCGATTTCCATCAGATCACGGGGCGCGCAGGGCGACGTGGCTTTGATGACGTGGGCTATGTCGTCGCTCAGGCACCGGAGCACATCATCGAGAACTTGAAGATGGAGGCGAAGGCGGCAGGCGACGTGAAAAAGATGCGCAAGCTGGTGAAGAAGAGACCGCCCGAGGGCTTCGTCGGCTGGAGCGAGGAGACGTTTGCCAAGCTGCAACGATCCACGCCGGAGCCGCTCGTGTCGCGCTTTGAAGTCACACACGGAATGCTGCTCAACGTGCTGAGTCGAAAAAGCGATGCGTGCGCCGCGATGCTATGCCTTATCAACGACTCGCACGAGAGCGCCGCCGCGAAGAAGGCGCACAAGAAGCGTGCGTGGCAGCTCTTCAAGTCATTGGTGCAGCGTCGCATCATCGAGATCATCCCTTTGGCTCAACGGGAAGCCGATGGGACGAAGCTGCGGCTGAACGTGGAGTTGCAGGAAGACTTCTCGCTCAATCACGCGCTCTCCTTGTATCTCATCGACACGATCAAGCTCATCGACCCCGCATCACCGAACTACGCACTCGATGTGATGACACTCTGTGAGTCGATCATCGAGAACCCGGACATCATCTTGCGTCGCCAGCTCGATGCAGTGAAGACCGAAGCGGTGAGCGCGATGAAGGCTGAGGGCGTGCCGTATGAAGAGCGCATGGAGCGACTGGAAGAGCTGGAGTATCCGAAGCCCTGCCGCGACTTCATCTACTCGACCTTCAACGCTTTCGCCGAGGAGCATCCATGGGTCGGCAATGATCGCATCAAGCCGAAGAGCATCGCACGCGAGATGTTCGAGAACTACCGCAGCTTCAACGACTACGTGAACGACTACGACCTGCATCGCGTGGAAGGCGCGCTGCTGCGGCATCTCTCCAGCGCCTACAAGGTGCTGGCGCAAACCGTGCCCGAGGCGCACAAGACCGAGTCGGTGCAAGAGATGGAAGCCTGGCTCGCCGGTGTGCTGCACGGCACCGACTCCAGCCTGCTCGACGAATGGGAGCGCATGAGGGACCCGAACTACAAGCCCGGCGAGTCCGAAGACAAACCCGAGCAAGCGCCCGACATCACGCGCAACAAGCGCGAGTTCACCGCGCTCATCCGCACTGAGATCTTCCGCTTCTTGACGCCGCTCGCGCAGGAGAACTACAGCGCGGCGGCAGCACGTCTGAGCAATGCAAAATGGAGTGCTGATGCCTTGGCCGATGCGCTCGATCCTTTCTTTGAAACGCATGATCGCATCCGCCTTGATCCCGAGGCGCGCAATGGACGGCACACGTATGTCGATGCCACGCCGACGACTTGGAAGGTGAGTCAGGTGCTGGTTGATCCTGATGAGTTGAATGACTGGCAGATGCAGTTCACCGTCGATGTCGCGAAGGCTCGCGAGGAGGGAAAGCCGACGTTGGTGCTCGTCTCGATCGCTCCGGTGGTGGAGTAACGGAAGGGCGCTCGGGTCTTTGGCTATCCATCGCTTCGGCTTGCGGACAGGAGTGTCCGCGCTCCTTTCCTGAGCATGACTCTCGATCTTCCCAAGTGGTTCGACCTCCACACGCACTTCCGTCAAGGCCCCGCGATGCCGGCTTATGTAAAGGCGCATCTCGACATGGGCTGCGCAGGTGCTCTCGCGATGCCAAACACGCAACCACCAGTGTCGTATGTCTCCGGTGCTGCGCGGGATGATGGACGATCGATTGAGAACTACTCGGCGGAGCTACGCGCAGCCGGTGCGGATGCTTTTGAGCAGCTCATCGTGCCCTTGTATCTCACGCGGCACACGACCGCGGCGATGATTCGCGAAGGTGCGGCGTCGGGTTTGCTGCGCGCCTGCAAATACTACCCGCCACACGGCACAACGAACTCGGAGCACGGCACGCCGATGGATGATCTCATTGGCGGCGAGGTGTTTCGCGCGATGGAAGCATGCGGCATCGTGCTGTGCATTCATGGGGAGCAGCACGCGCTGAGCGGACCAGACTACATCGACGCGCAGCAGAACGCGGAGACAAGCTTCTACACCAAACGCATGCCGCGCCTGCTCGCTGCGCATCCGAAGCTGCGCATCGTGTGCGAGCACATCACCACGCGCACAGCGGCAGAGTTCGTCGCGAATGCGCCGGAGCATGTAGGCGCGACCATCACCCCGCAGCACTTGCTCTACACGCTCGGGCATTTGATTCAGGGACTGAAGTATCACCTCTACTGCCTGCCGATCGTGAAGTTCCAAGACGATCGCGCCGCGCTGCGACAAGCGGTGACCATCGCAGGCCAGACCAAGTTCTTCGCTGGCACCGACAGCGCACCGCACACCACCAAGGCGACGGCCTGCGGCTGTGCGGCTGGTTGCTTCACCGGCGGCTGCGCACCGCAACTCTATGCGATGGCGTTTGAGGAAGCGGGCGTCGATCTGAGCACGGCGGGAGGCCAGGCGCAGTTCGAGCGCTTCTTGAGCCTCAACGGACCTGCGTTCTATGGATTCCCAGCTTCACAGCAGCGGTTCCAGATGGAGAAGGCACCATCGAGCACAACGCTGCTCGACACACCTGCCGGTCCGGTCACTCCGCTGCCGCTCGGGTTGGGCATGGAACTGAGCTGGCGGATCGTGGGGTAGCTGGAGCAATTCTTTGCAACTCGAGGCAACGAATCGTCTCGCACCAGGAGTTGTTTGTGCAAGGCATCCCACGACCCTGACATCGGCCTCCAACCCATCCATCTGACCCTCGCCATGCATCGAACATCTCTCGCCACGGCCCTCGTCTTGTTTCTCTCCGCATCGGCACTCAGTGCTCAGATGTTCACGTTCCAACTCGAGGAAGATGTGGCGGTCGCCAGCCTTGCCGAGGCCAAGCCAAAGCCTCGTGTATTGGGCAAGGGATATGATCCCGCGATGTCACCTGATGGCACCAAGGTGGCCTACACTCAGACGGACGAACAAGGTGATCGCCGCATTGCCATCTTCGACGTAAAGACGGGAAAGTCGAATTTGGTGAAGGGCATCCCTGGCAAGAATGAGTTCATGCCGGTGTGGAGCACCGACGGGACTAAGCTGATTTTCAGTCACTTCAAGGAAAACGATTGGGCACTGGCATCCATCAACCCCAGTGACGGTAGTTTTCAGATCGTGATTGATCAAGGCGTGCGCCAGGTTGCTGGCTACAGCCCGCTGCCCAATGCGATCGACTGGCTATGCCACGACTTGGAGAGGTTCTTTTTGGTCACCGTGCCGGGCAGTAGGGTCGGCGTGATCAAGGACTTGCCAAAACCAACCGTCATCGAGGGACTCTCGATGCCTTCACGCATCGCCGTATCTGCCGACGGCAAGACAGCGTTGTTCGATCAAATGATGGATGGGGAAGATGGGCCGGAAGCCGAGGGTCCTCCGTCTGCGATTTTCCTCATCGAAATCGCGACCGGAAAGCTCACCCGTTTGACGCCCAAGGGCACGTCGTGCGATTTCCCCACCTGGTTGCCTGGTGGCAAAGAGTTTCTTTTCGGCAAGTTTGATCCCAAGACCAAGAAGTCCACGATTTGTCGCATGGCAGCGGAGGCTGGTGCCTCGTCAATGATCGTGATCAAGAACGGACGCAACCCAAGTGCGGCACTCAAATAAACGTCCGTTGCGATGCGCTGCTCCCCTCCACTCATCCTGGTGCAATCCCTTCGTGATTGCAGGTTCGTTGGGTGCCTTTGTGCGTCGATACTCGGCACGCTATTGATGGCCCAGGAGCCAAAGCTGCCATCCCTCGTGCTCCATCCGAAGGCATTGAAGAACATTCATCCACCGGGTGAAGTCGATCGTCCTGAAATGGTGCCATTCATCGTGACCAATCCCCAGAAGCTGCCTGGGATTGTCGTGGATGAGACTTCGGCTGAGTTGGTCGGCGAGTGGCAGTATTCCACCCACACACCCCCTTATGTGGGGCTTGGTTACTTGCACGACATGAAGGCTGGCAAAGGCACCAAGTCCGTGACCTTCACCCCCACACTTCCCCAGGCTGGGTGGTATGAGGTGCGGCTGGCCCATTGTTTCAATGTTCGCCGTTCGACCAGGACGCCGGTCACGATTCACCATGCCGATGGAGACACGACGCTGAAGGTCAATCAGCAGGAGGAACCCAAGCACGAACATCTCTGGCGCACCCTTGGCATCTTTCGATTTGAAGTCGGCCGTGGTGGATGGGTGCGTGTGTCCAATGATGGGACCGAGCCTAATAAGGTCGTGATCGCCGACGCGGTTCAGTTTCTGCCTGTTCCACCACCTGTGCGTTGATGAATGCTCTCGCAGTCGAGAGCCACTGCTCTACTCCATGACTTCCTCCCTTGATTCCGCCATTCGTGCCGCCAGCGAAACCGCCCTCGCTCACGGCATCGTGCCTGATCGCTGCGACATTTTGCAAAACAGCAGCACGCTGGTGTTGCGATTGACCGAGACGCTGGTTGCACGCGTGGTGCAGGATCGCGATGGACCACGGCAGGGCACCGAGTGGTTCGCACGAGAAAACGTGATCGCCCAACATCTCACCATGCGCGGAGCACCTGTGATCCCGCTTCATCCCGATCTGCCGCCCGGCCCTCACGAGCATCTGGGCTTTCCGTTGAACTTCTGGGAGTTCGTTACACGAGTCGAGGACGAGCCTGAACCTCGCGAGATCGGACACACGTTAAGGCAGTGTCACGAGATTATGCGGGACTTCCCGGAGCCTTTGCCCACGCTCGCAATCCTCACCGAGAGCCTGGCGATTCTGAAGGATCGGGAGCTTTTCCCGGACTCCATCCAGCAGATGCTGCGCGATCACCTCACGACTTCGATCGAAGCTCTGAGTGGATGCACGCATCAAGCCCTGCATGGAGACGCCCACATGGGCAACCTCATGAATACCACCCGCGGGCTGCTGTGGACGGATTGGGAAGACACCTTTTCGGGTCCTGTGGAATGGGATGTAGCGTCGATCATCTGGAACGCCCGCATCCTCGAAGAGGATCACGCCTCCGCCGATGCCATCGTGGATGCTTATCGTGCTGCGGGTGGTGAACTAGACATGACGGTTCTCCAGCATTGCATGATCGGTCGGGCAGCGGTCATGACGGCGTGGTATCCCATTCTCTATCCTGAACCGAATGAGGAACGTCAGGCACGGCTTCAGCGCCGGATCGCCTGGCTGAAACAGCATGCATGCCGCGCCTGAGCGGATGGTTCGTTGGCATGCACGCCACGATCGAGAGAGGGATGATGAGTTTGTCTCCAAGCGGTCTGATCATTGCCAACTGCGGATATTGATCAACGCATGGGAATTGAACAAAGACCAAGCGCTTGAACCCCATCGGATTTTGATATTTGCCCGTCCTTTGAAGACTCCTGACCGCAAGTTCAGAGGATGTCCGCGCGAATGCCCAGGTCATCGCGCACGTTGCGAATGTTCTGTGCGATTTGGTCGTCGGGCAGCTTCATCTCGTGCAGGACAGCCTTGGCCAGAGCGGTGGCACATTCACCTTCGTCGAAGCGGATGATCGTAGCACCTGCTTCCTTGAGCTGATCATGCTCATTGAGATAGGCTGCGCGGCAAAGGATGTGCGTCGTTGCATTCATCTCCCGGGCGCTGTGCATGATGGCCGTGGAAATGGCAGCCTTCGGCACCGTGATTACCAGGTAGCGCGCTCGCGCGAGACCTGCGGCAGCGAGGATCTCATGGCTCGCGGCATCGCCGTAAATGGCGTGATGACCTTCGGATTGTATCTGGCTCACGGTATCGATGTTCGTCTCGATTACCACGGGGGTGAGGCCGCCCTCCCGCAGCAGTCGAGTGACCGTCCTGCCCACTGGCCCGTAGCCCACCACGATGGCGTCGTTCCTGGAGGTATCCTGGCTCAGGTTCAGTTTTTCGCCACGGTCAGCCACAGCACGGGAAAGGCGGCGCTTCAGCCATGACCAGCGATCCAGGCGCGGCTCCGCGGCCAGCATCCAGCGGAAGAGCAGTGGATTGATGCAGATGGAAATCATCGCGCCCGCTACCAGCACATCGAGGGCCACGCGGGGCAGCATGCCGATCTGCACACCGAGACCGCCGACGATGAAGGAGAACTCTCCGATCTGCGCGAGGCCGCCCGCCACTGTGAACGCTGTGCGCAAAGCGTGCCCCCGGATCAATACGATGAGCAGGGCGGCCAGAGGCTTCACCATCACGATGATGGCGGTCACTCCCGCGACCAGCAGCGGCTGGGCGAGCAGCACACGGTAATCAAAGAGCATGCCCACGGAGACAAAGAACAGCACGGCAAAGGCATCCTTCATCGGCAGCAGATCCGCTGCGGCCTGATGGCTCAGCTTTGACTGGCCGACCACCATACCGGCCAGGAAGGCACCTAACGCCATTGAGGCACCAAAGACAAAGTAGGCGAGCGTGGCGACTGCCACGGCCAGCACCAGAACGGTGAGCGTGAACAACTCGCGTGAGCGCAGCTTCGCCACGCGATGCAGCAGCCATGGCACGAGCCTTGCCCCTGCCACCAGCATCACCACCATGAAGATCGCCAGCTTGCCCAGCGCCATGCCAAGTGTCAGCCACACTTGACCGCCGCCATCATCCGCAGCGAGTGGCGGCAGCAGCACCAGAATGATGATGGTGAGAATGTCCTCCACGACCAGCCATCCCACCGCTGCATGTCCCTCCGGCGTCTCCACCAAGCCGTGATCATCCAGGCTGCGCAGCAGCACTACCGTGCTGGCCACAGACACGGCCACGCCCAGCACCATGGCTTGCGAGAGCGGCCAGCCCAGTGCTGTGGTCAGCCAGATGCAGGCGGCGGTCGCCACCAGGCTCTGACCCACGGCACCTGTGATGGCGATGCCTTTGACACGCATCAGATCGGCGAGATGAAAATGCAGTCCGACGGCGAACATCATGAGCATCACGCCGATCTCCGCAAGCTGGCTGGCAATGTGTTCATCACCAACGAAACCAGGCGTGTGCGGCCCCACGGCGATGCCCGCGAGCAGATAGCCCACGAGCGGTGAGAGGCCGAACCGCTTCGCTGCCAGTCCACCCACCAGCGCCGCTGTCGCACAACCGGCGATCGTTGTAATCAGAGAGAGATCCGTCATCCTGAGGCATACGCCTGCTGGAAGCTCAACGTCCGCAATCCCTGCAAACGACCGACAACCCCACGAGCAATGATGCTGCGCGGCTCAAGGTTTTCGACAGTTGTTTTGTAACCTCAGCTGGCGGGCGGGGCTGTTCAGGTCAGCCATGAAACTGTCCATTCGCTTCTTCCTTGTTGCGCTGTCCCTTTCTATCACAGCATCCGCTGCCCCTGACCTGCCAGTTCCCCCCAGCAGCTCCGTGGATGCTTCCACGTGGGCTGAAGTCCGTGCAGCTCACGATGCATGGCGGCATGGGTTTCAAAGGACAGCGGCGGGCTATGAAGCGATGAATCCTGGTCAGCAGTGGAAAACGAAGTTTGATGGGCGTGGGTTCACGACGCAGCCGAAAGAAGGTGGTTGGCAGTGGGGGCTGGAATTGAAGAGCTACGGCTTCGCTGATGAAGAGCGTGCGATGAGCGACACGCCTGCTGCGCAGGCTGAGGGCCAGCGTTTGACCTATCAATGGGATGCGATGGTGCAGGAGTGGTTCGTCAATGATCAGCGTGGGCTTGAGCATGGGTTCACGGTGAAGCAGCGGCCTGTGTCCACCAGCACCGCAGAGCTGGCCTTCACACTCGGCGTGCGCGGCAGTTTGAAGCCTGTGATCACGAGCGATGCGCTGGGCGTGCAGTTCCAAAACGATGCCGGAGCCACGGTGTTGAACTACTCAGGACTGAAGGTGTGGGATGCCGAGGGCAGGGTGCTGCGCTCACGCTTTGAACCAGTGAGCGATGGTGTGCGACTGCTCGTGGATGAACGCGAGGCGCGCTACCCGATCACTATCGATCCCATCGCGCAGCAGGCGTATGTGAAGGCGTCGAACCCGGATTCAGTGGACATCTTTGGTGTTTCGGTGGCGATCTCGGGCAATACGATGGTCGTGGGGGCATCCGGAGAAGACAGCAGCACGACCGCAGTGAACTCGGTGCCCGACGAACTGGCCACTGATGCAGGGGCTGCGTATGTCTTCGTCCGCAGTGGCAACACATGGACTCTCCAGGCCTATCTGAAAGCGTTCAATGCCGGGGCCGACGACTACTTCGGCCGCAGGGTGGCGATCTCTGGAGATACCGTGGTGGTGAGTGCTGAGGGGGAGGACGGCAGCGGAGCGGGGATCAATCCGCCAGTGGACGAGTTGGCTCCTTCGGCTGGCGCAGCCTATGTGTTTACCCGCACTGGTAATACCTGGAGCCCGCAGGCCTACCTGAAGGCCTACAACAGCGAGTCTCAGGATCTTTTTGGCATTGGACTAGCCATTTCGGGCAACACCATCGTGGTGGGAGCATACAACGAGGATGGCTCCGGCGCTGGCGTGAACCCGCCTGACAGCAATAATCTCCCCAACTCGGGCGCGGCTTATGTGTTCGTCCGCAACGGAAATACATGGAGCCAGCAGGCCTACCTGAAGGCGTCCAATCCGGGCCTGACTGATCAATTTGGCGAAGCGGTCTCCATCTCCGGAGATACGATGATCGTGGGTGCGATAAATGAGGACACGGGTGCTGCCGGGGTGAACCCTGCGCCCGATGAAATAAGCAGCAGGGCAGGAGCAGCTTACATCTTTGTTCGCAACGGGAATACCTGGAGCCAGCAGGCCTTTCTCAAGGCTTCGAACCCCGGCACGAGCGATCTGTTTGGTATCAGTGTGGGCATCTCGGGGGATACCGCCGTGGTGGGCGCTTCATCGGAAAAAACGAGCATGGGGGGCGTCAATCCAACGCCCGACGAGCTGACCGGCGGCGCGGGCGCGGCGTATGTTTTTGTGCGCAATGGGGCCGCCTGGAGCCAGCAGGCGTTTCTGAAAGCCTCTAATCCCAGCAGTAGCGACATCTTTGGCGCTGCGGTGGCCATCTCGGGGGAGACGATCGTCGTTGGAGCCCCGAATGAGAGCAGCAGTGGCACGGGAATCAACTCAACGCCAGATGAACTCGCTCACTATTCGGGCGCTGGTTACGTCTTTGTCCGCAATGGCAGCACCTGGAGCCAGCAGGCCTATGTGAAGGCATCCAACACGGATACGGAAGACCGTTTTGGCGTGAGTGTGGCCATCTCGGGCGACACGGCGATTTTTGGCTCGTGGGAAGAGGACAGCAGCAACAGCGGCGTGAATGGAACCCCTGACGAACTCGCGCCAACTTCTGGCGCGGCCTATGTCGTGACTGGACTCGGCCCGCTCTACCCTCACATGGAACTGGAGCAGCCAGCAGGAACCGGCGTCATGGACGGCGGCACTCGCAGCTTCAGTCCGGTCATCGTCGGCAATACGAGCAGCCTCACCTTCACCATCAAGAACACGGGCCCCTGGCAGCTCGATCTCACAGGCGCGCCGCTCGTCAGCGTCACCGGGCCGCACGCGAGCCTGTTCAGCGTGACCTCACCGCCGTCCACGCCAGTGGCAGCTCTCACGGGCAGCACCACATTCACCGTCGGGTTCTCAGGACAAAGCGTCGGCCTCAAGACCGCGAGCCTGCGGATTCAGAGCACTGATCCGACGCACACACCGGACTATGTGGTGTCGCTCAACGCCGTCGCGGTGGACTATGCACATGACTTCGACAACGATGGTCTCAATGATGCCAGCGAGGTGCAGATGGCACCCTTCGGCTTCGACTGGCAGGTGAGCCAGCCAGACATGGTTTCGCTCTACTACTCCAGTGCGAATGGCGCTGGGCTTTACAGTCAGGCGCAATACGACGCACGCTACATCGCGGGGCAGAACTCAGTCATCAACAACCCGAATGCCTTCAGCCTCTACACCTCTTCGCAATACGATCAGAACCGCGCGGACGGCATGAACTTGATCCTTTACCATCCGAACGACTACGGACTCTTCACATCCGCTCAAGTCACCGATAGCCGCACGCTCGGGCGCAACGACGTGACCAGCGATCCGAATGCTTACAGCCTCTTCACCCAGTCGCAGTTGCAGGCGCTCAACGTGGGCGCTCCGCTGCTCTCGAAGAATCCGACTACGGGCGAGTTCACGCTCACCATCGGCGTGCAAAAGAGCGCCAACCTCACCACTTTTACCGCGCTGCCCATGACCGCGCCACAATGCACCATCAACGGCCAGGGCAAGGTGGAGTTCAAGTTCACCTCGCCGGACAACGCGGCATTCTTCAAAGTGCAGGCACAGTAATCGGCGTGCGCCGCAGGTTGCCCGGTGGTGCGATCAGGGCACAGTGGGGGCGTCATGCCCTCACGCGCTCCTTTCCCCCCCACGGCCTGGACCCAAGTCCTCGCAGCGCAAACCGATGCGCCGGAGTCTCGCGACGCGCTGGAGGACATCTGCACGGCTTACTGGCCAGCGATTTACACCTATCTGCGCGCATTGGGCTGTGAGCGCGAGGAGGCGCGGGACTTCACGCAGGAGTTCCTAGCGGACTTCATTGTGAAAGGTGATCTGCACAAGGTGGCACCGGAGCGCGGGCGGCTGCGCAGTTACATCATGCAGTCAGTGCGCAATCATTTGTCCAATGCACGGCGTGATGCGGCGCGGCAGAAGCGCGGTGGTGGGCTGGCGATGGTCTCCATGGATGACATGGAGTCCTTCGATGTGCCAAGCGCGCCGGACACAGCAGATGCGTGGTTTGATCGACGCTGGGCGTGGTCGGTGCTGCGGCGGGCGATGGATCGGATACAGGCGCACTTCGAGTCGCGTGGGCGCATGGCATTGTTCGATGCGCTGAAGTCAGGACTCGCGAATCCAGAATTGTTGAAACCTTACGCCGAGATCGGGGCTGCTCTGGGCATGACGGAAGGCCATGTGAAAATCGAAATGCATCGCGCGAGGAAACGCCTCGCCGATGAATTGCGCGCCGAGGTGGCGACGACGCTCGACAACGGAGGCGATGTGGAAACGGAACTGCGGTATCTGCTCACGGTGCTGGGCTCGGACTAATGACGAAGGCTTGTCCCAGATGCGGCTGCGAGCAGGATGAGAACCTGCTCATCGGTGGCTTGTGCCCGTCGTGCGTGGCGAAGAACGTGAAGTCGGGATTGCTCGATTTGCTCGATGAAGCGCCTGCTGAGAAGGAAGCCGTTGCGCTCGTCATTGATGGCTACGAGGTGCAGGAACTCATCGGCGGTGGCGGCATGGGCGAGGTGTATCGCGCGCGGCGGCTGATCGACGAGAAGATCGTCGCGATCAAAGTGGTCGCAGGTCGGCTCACACGCGATCCCGAGGTGACGGCTCGATTTGAAAACGAAGTCAGCGCGATGTCGCAGCTTGATCACGCGAACGTCGTGCGCGTGCTGGACCAGGGCGAATCGTTGGATGGTCGGCACTACCTCGTGAGCGAGTTCGTCGATGGTTGTGATTTACGTCGTCTCATGAAAGGGCAGCGACTGGAGCCAGCGCGGGCGTTTGAGATCTTCGACAAGGTGTGTGCTGGCATCGCGCACGCCCATGAGCGCGGCATTGTGCATCGCGACATCAAGCCTGCGAACATCCTCGTGGGCAGCGATGGCACGGTGAAGGTTGCGGACTTTGGCTTGGCGAAGACGCTCGTCGATTCATCGCACTGGTATGGCTTCACGCAGACGCGCGACACCTTCGGCACGCCCTACTACATCGCGCCGGAGGTCACGCGACAGGCGGACAAGGCGGACACGCGCAGTGATGTGTATGCACTCGGCGTGCTGCTCTATGAGCTGCTCGCGGGCGCGGTGCCGATGGGGCAGTTCACACCGCTCTCGCAGCGCATCGACATCGACAAGCGCATCGACTCGGTGATCGGCGAAGCCCTCGCGGATGATCCTGAGCGACGCACGGCGTCGGTGGCAGAGCTTGCGTCAGCGGTGAAGAAGATTGCGCTCGCGCATGACACGCGTCGTCGTCGTTCTCATGTCATGATGCTGATCGCTGCGGCGCTCGGCGTGCTGGTGATTGGCGGTGCCTTGGGGGCATGGTTTGTGATGAAGCGACAGGCCGCAGCAGCCAAGCCCGTCTTTGCCAAACCCGCGCGTGCGACCAAGGAGAAACCCTGGGAGAACAGCCTGGGCATGAAGTTCGTGCCGCTGCCGAAGCACTCGCTGCTGGTCAGCATCTGGGAGACACGGGTGCGCGATTATCGTGAGTTCAGCAATGCGGAGAACGCGGTGCTGCCGGACTGGCGGCTCGGTGCTGCGAATCCACGACGACAGCAGGCGGGTTTCCGCAAGCGCAGCCGTAATGAGGAGACTACAGACAAGATCAGCACCTGGGACAATCCCGGTTTCGCACAGACGCCGACCGATCCCGTGTGCGGAGTCGATTTGGTGGACGCGCGTTTGTTTTGCGCCTGGCTTACCTGGAAGGAACGCAACGAAGGCCGCATCACGTCGAAGCACTCCTACCGCCTGCCGAACGACAAGGAGTGGACCGCATTGGTTGCCTACGACGAAACAAACTGGCAGCGCGAGGACGCCGAAGCGAAGGCGAACTTCGCAGGTATCGAAGGACCCGAAGTGCAGCCCTGGCCGAGCGACGCGCCTTACTTCTCGCGCCGCGATCCTTTCCCTCGAACGGCGCCAGTGGGCAGCTTTCAGCCCAACGCGCTTGGTTTGTATGATGTTTTTGGCAACATCTCCGAGTGGGTGGACACGCCCGCGCCCGACAGCTTGGGCGATGGCAGCACGATCCTCTTCGGCGTGCGCGGCGGCTCCTGGGCGACCGGCACGGCGAGGCAGGCGAGGCCTGATTTTCATCTCGGCACACGACCTGGCAGAGCGCAGGCGAACTTCGGTTTCCGCGTGGTGCTCGATCTCAATGTGAAAACCACACCGCGTGCGCTCGATCCGATGACGGACAAGTGATCGGGCAAGATCATGCCGCTCCAGACGTAGGTTTGCAGTCACATGAAGTCCGCGCTGCCAACGCTTCGTCTCTCACGACGGCATCTGCTCCACCAGGGAGCGATGGGCTTGTTTGGCCTTGGCTTGAATGCGTTGGGCTCGCCGTTGCAGCCGGGTCGATTCGGTCCGGGGAAGGCGAAGTCGATCATCATGATCTTCAATGGCGGCGCGCCGAGTCACATCGACTTGTGGGACCCGAAGCCGGACGCGACCTCCGAAATTCGCGGCATCTACAAGCCGATCAGAACCAACGTCACTGGCCTGCACATCTCCGAGTTGCTGCCGAACATGGCGAAGCGCATGAACAAGGTGGCGCTGGTGCGCTCCGTGTATCACGGCCACAGCAGTCACAATGGTGGCATGCACTGGGCCACCGTGGGCAGGCCGTATCGCGTGGACAGCACGCTCATCCATCCGAGCCCAACGGACATTCCCGGCGTGGGCACACTGTGCGGCTGGCTCGCGCAACGCGATGGCTTTAGCAAAGGAGTGCCGCCGTATGTGATCACGCCCTTCCCGCACTGCGACAGCAAGGTGTATCTCACGCCAGGTCAGTTCGGTGGCTGTCTCGGCACTCGTTACGATCCGTTCGTGCTCGATGATGATCCGAACGCGAAGGACTTTCGCGTGAAGGATCTCGCGCTGGATCGCAGCCTCACGCACGACCGGCTGAAGGATCGCCTTGGCCTGCTCAATGACTTGTCGAAGACTGCTCCGATCATCACCTCGCCGCAGACGGCGGACATCGACACCTTCAACGAACAAGCCGCGAAGCTGCTGCAAACCGGCAGCGCAGCGGATGCCTTTGATCTCTCCAAGGAGCCCGACTCGGTGCGCGAGCGCTATGGTCGCCATAGCTGGGGGCAATCGCATTTGCTCGCGCGTCGCCTCGTCGAATCCGGCACACGATTTGTCACCACGGTGAACGGACCCTCGATCACGTGGGACACGCACAAGGACAACTTCAACAAGCTGAGCAAGACGCTCGTGCCGCCGATGGAACAGGCATACTGCGCTCTGCTCGATGATCTCGAAGAACGCGGCCTGCTCGACAGCACGCTCGTCGTGTGGATGGGCGAGTTTGGGCGCACGCCGAAGATCAATGCCGACGCCGGACGCGATCATTGGCCAGGTTGCTACAGCGTGCTGCTCGCTGGCGGTGGCATTCGCGGCGGACAAGTCATTGGCTCCTCGGATGCGATCGGTGCCTATCCCAAGGATCGGCCCACGACTCCGGCGGACATCCACGCCACGATGTATGCCGCGCTCGGCTACGAGCCGAAGAGCATCAGCTACCATGCTTCTGATGGTCGTCCCACGCCGTTGACGGATGGCAGTGTGATGACGGAGTTGTTTTGATCGTCTGCTTTGGCTTAAGCAGCGGTCGATGAAACAGTTCGCAGCACCAGGCCTGTTCGGTTCGGCAGGTAGAGTCGAATCCAGCCATCTGCATCAGTGGCGAAGCGTTGCGGCGATTGCACCCGGTGAAAGCCACCGAACGCGCTGTCGTCGGTGCTGAGCACGAGTTCATACTCACCTTCGGGCACGCGAAGGCCATAGCCTTCGAAGGAGTTGGTGGTGTGGTAGTTGCAAACGAAGAGCAACTCGCCACGCAACCAGGCGAGGAGCTTGTCACCGTCATCGGCTTTGACGAGACTGGGGGAGGTGCGATCCCAACGGGCACTCACGAGTCCGAGCATGGCCTGGTCGAAGTCGGCCAGGCCCTTGAAGCGAAGGGCTGGATTGTCGCGCAGACTCCACTGGCGACGAGCTTTGTCGCAGGACCAGCCGTTGCCTTCGCGAGGGAAGTCGATCCACTCGGGGTGGCCGAATTCGTTGCCCATGAAGTTGAGGTAGCCATGAGCCGCGAGGCCTAGCGTGGTCAGGCGGGCGAGCTTGTGCAAGGCGACGCCGCGATCCACGCGCAGGCTTTGAGACCCGAGGTGCATGGCCCAATACATGTCGGCATCGATCAGGGTGAAGATGAAGGACTTGCCACCGACGAGGGCCTGATCGTGGCTCTCCACATACGAGATGGTGCGCTCATCGCCGCGGCGGTTGGTGAGTTCGTGCCACAGCCCGTTCATCGACCAGTCTTCATCGCGCAGGTCGGTGAGCTTGAACCAGATGTCGGGCACGCCCATCGCCAGGCGATAATCGAAACCGACGCCGCCTTCTTCGGTGGCGGCACCGAGTCCAGGCATGCCGCTGACGTCTTCAGCGATGGCGATGGCGTGGGGATTGATCTCGTGCGTGAGCTGGGTGGCGAGGGTCAGATAGGTGAGTGCATCCTCATCCACTCGTGGCCCGAAGTAGTCATCGTAACTCGTGAACAAGGAGCCGAGGCCGTGGTCCAGGTAAAGCATCGAGGTGACGCCATCGAAGCGGAAGCCGTCGAAGCGGAACTCCTCCAGCCAGTAGCGCACATTCGAGAGCAGGAAGTGCAGCACCTCGGGCTTGGCATAGTCGAAGCAACGCGAGTCCCAGGCACTGTGATTGCCGCGCGGACCGTCGTGGAAGAACTGGTAGGGCGAGCCATCGTATCGGGAGATGCCTTCCACCTCGTTCTTCACCGCATGAGAATGCACGAGGTCCATGATGACGCGCAGGCCCATGCCATGCGCTTCGTCGATGAGAGCCTTCAGTTCTTCCGGTGTGCCAAAGCGTGACGAGGTGGCAAAGAAGGAGCCGACGTGATAGCCGAACGACCCATAATACGGGTGCTCCTGCACGGCCATGAGTTGCACCGTGTTGTAGCCAGCTTCCTTGATGCGAGGGAGTGTGAGGCGACGGAATTCATCCCAGGTGCTCACCTTCGCATCCTCCTGCGCCATGCCCGCGTGAGCTTCGTAGATCAAGGTGGGGCCGGGTGGTGGAGCAGTGTGCCTCCAGGCGAACGGTTCGGCAGGTGCCCATACCTGGGCGTTGAATGCCTTGGTTTGTTCGTCCTGCACTACGCGCTGACCCCACGCTGGCATGCGCTCGCCGCTGCCGTTTTCCCAGTGCATGCGAATGCGATAGAGCTGGCCATGGTGCAGGGCGTCTGGAGCCATGTGCAACTCCCACTCGCCATGCTCGTTCACACGCGTTGCGCAGAAAGCAGGCTGCTCCTGCCAGCCGTTGCATTCACCGATGAGATAGAGGGCTCGCGCATTGGGTGCCCAGTCACGATAGACCCACGAACCATCGGCTTCCCGATGCAGACCGAAGTGCTGGTGACCGGTGGCAAAGTCGGCAAGAGTCCCAGTCTTCGCGAGTGCCAGGCGAAGAGCCCTGGCTCGATCACGCCGAGCGACGAGGACAGGACGATGCGGGGCCAGCCAGCCGTCGTCCTTGAGCGATGCGATGGGTGGGAGGATCATGCCTTGGCGGTGAGAACCTCATCGGCCTTTCGGTGCACGAGGGGACGAGCGAGCATGTCTTCGTAGATCTGCACGTATTTCTGCGCGACGGCTTCGTGATTGAACTGCTGCCGGCTTTGATTCATGACGCGAGTGATCTCGCGTTCGCGGAATTCACCATCACGAGCGTAGAAGCGCATGGCTTCGTCGATGGCCCAGCGGAGTCCGGCGGCACCGTAAACGTCAAAGCGGAAGCCGTTGCCGTCCCCGCCCTGCCAGTTCATGTGCTGGACGGTGTCCCACAAGCCACCGGTGCCATGCACGATGGGCAGCGAGCCATAGATCGGGCTGATCATCTGAGGCAGACCACAGGGCTCGAAGAGCGAGGGCATGAGCATGAAATCGGAGGCGGCATAACCGATGCGCGACAGGCGCTCATCGAACTCGCGCACAGCGACGCGTTCCCACAGGCTGTGATTGTGAACGATGTCATTGAAGTGCCGCTGGTGCGGGCCGCTGGCGATGACCACTACTTGCAGCTTGCGATCCCAGTAGTCGGAAACGAGGCGATAAAGAATGTCAGTGAGGAGCTGGGGCCCTTTTTGAATCGGGTCCAGGCGTGAGGGCCAGAAGAGGATCGGAGCGTCGGGATCTTCGATGAGGCCGAGTTCTCGCTGGAGCACCAGCTTGTTTGCCCGTTTGCCTTCACGATGGCTTGAGGCGGTGTAGGTCTGGGCGATCAAGTCATCACTCTCAGGATCATACGAAGGATCGGGCGCATTGAGAATGCCAGCAGCGCAGCCTGCATGAGTCTTTTCGGCCAGCTCACGACGCACGGAGTCGGGCACCACGCCATGCCAGCCATTGTTGATCTCCCAGAGGAAGCGCGGGCTGACGGTGTTGATAAAGTGGGAGGCGAATATGCCGCTGGTGAGGAGGTCCACCTTGATGTTGTCGCGAGCATCCTCATACGAGGCAGGTGCGCGGTCGAAGTAAAGGTTCATCCAGAACTCTGCGGAGTCGATCCCGCGATCCTCCACCTGGCCCAACGAAACGCGTTGCGTGTGGATGTTGTGAACGGTGAACAGGGACTTGATGCCGCGGCGGCGTGCCATGGCGGGGATCAGGCCGGTCATCCAGTCATTGCAGTGGATGAGGTCGGGGTTCACGCGGGGCACGACGTGGTTGATGACCTCGCGCTGGAAGGCGAGCGCCACCTTCACGGAGTCCTCTGTGTAGCCGGAATAGACTTGGTCGCGGTAGTAGAAAATACGGTCCTCAGCGAGGTGGATGTGATCCTCGGGCAGCTTCTGGTGATACTTGCGCAGCTCCTTCTCGTGCAGCTGGAAAATGTCCATGTGGAACATGCGCCGGTAGTTCGGCAGGGCGACGTGAACGTCGGCTCCGAGGTCAAACAAAGCGGAGACCAGTGAAGCAGAAACATCAGCCAGGCCGCCTGCTTTGGCAGACATGCGTTCGGCCATGTTTCCCATCCCAGAAGGCAGGTAGGTGATCTCCGGGGTGACGATCAAAATGCGGGGCCGGTTGGCTGGGCGAGCGGAGGACATCGGCGCACCGTAAACGCTCCGAGCGGGTTTGGCCAGCCGGGGTTTGCGTGCAGTGGTGCCGATCTTGGCGGGCTTGAGGCGCTCAGGGATGGGCGCGGTGGGCGGGACGAGATCTGACAAGGGGCCTTTGATTTTCACGCGGCGTTCATCAGCAGAACCGGTGCCAACTAGGCTCTGGTGGGGAATGTAAGCACGATTGACACACATCATGCCCAACGAGAGACATCCGGCACACGCATGCACCCTCGCGTCGCTTCCATTACCGGCATTGCATTGCTCGCCGTGATCGCAGGTCTGCTGGCCTGGCGATGGGGTGGGGGGACATCGTCGTCCAAGGTGGCACCACCGAAGGCAAGCGGTGATCGTGGAGCATCTCGTCAGCCGGCCTTGCCTGCGCCCAAACTGCAGCCCTCAGCTTCGACGAGCAGTCCCGCGCCGGAGCCGACCAGTGGGCATCCATTGCTCGGTCGTGTCATGGAGGAAGGCGGGACCGTGCTCAAGCTGGAACAACTGCGCGCCTACCTCGCTGCCAATCAACGCAATGCCGAAAGTCTGGTGACCGCATCCCGTGTGACGAATGATTTGTCTCTGCTGCGTGAAGCCGTGGCCCGGTTCCCCGACGATGCACGGGCACAGCTCGATCTGGCTCTTCGCTCCTCCGATCCGCAAGAGCGTGCGCGTGCCCTGGAAGCCCTGCGCACAGCAGATCCTAACAATGCGATCGGTTCCTACTTGAGTGCGGCTGAGGCGTTCAAGGCAGGACGGAGTGATGATGCGGTCAAGCTGCTGAGCGAGGCGATGCAGCGAACGTCGATGGATGACTACGCGATGGCGAACGTGGTCTCGGCTGAGGAGGCGTATCTGAGCGCGGGCTTCACGCCGCTCCAGGCCAAGGCGGCGGCGATGTATGGCATGGCGATGCCACAGACGAGCGAGCTGAACCGCCTCAGCCAGGAGATGGAGACTTTGCGCAGCGCCTACGCCGAGGCGGGTGATGCGGACTCTGCCCAGGCGATGATCGAGCTGGGGATCGACCTCGGCCAGCGAGTGCAGCAGTCGCTTGGCCATCGCATCCTGATCAATGACCTCGTCGGAGTCACGATCGAACAGCGGGCTCTCAAAACGCTCGACCCCGCGACGGTGCTGGCCGATTCCGGGTTCACGGTGGAGCAAAGATTGCAGCAGTTGGCTGCTCGCCGGGATCTCGTGAAGCGCACGGTCCAGGGCACCGATCCCGCAGCTGCCAATGTCACACCCGAAGTGCTCGCGCAATTCCTCGACCGGCAGAAGGCACTCGGCGAACTCGCCGCCCTGCAATGGCTGCGCGGGCGGCTCGGACTGGCACCGGCGAAGTAGTCGGAGTGCTACTTCTTTTTCACGTAGTCGGCCTCGGCCGTAAGGTAGCTCGGGGCGCGACCAAAGGGATTGCCACCACTGCCATCGGTGACGAAGACCCAGCCATATTTGAGCGAGACTGCCTTATCGACCACGCTCTTCATCACGCCAGACGCCGCCGCGTAAATGATGGCGGCGAACTTGCCCGCCGAGTAGCTCCCTGCCCAGCTCACCTGCTTCACGCTGCCCCAGCGGGAATGCGGATCTTCAAAGGTCACGAGCACATCTGCCACACTGGCGTATCCCGAGGGCACGAAGGTTCCAGGATTGCCCACTACGGTCATGCCCTTGCCTTTGGCGTAGGTGTAGATGGACTTGTAGTAGCTGACCTTGTTGGTGCGGTCGGACATCTCATCGAGGTAGATCGCATTGGCTCCATACCAGCTCTTGTAGCGGTCGATCTGGGTCTGCACGGAGGACTGGGACTCGCCGCCATAGAAGGTGTTGATGTAGCCGGCCACCGTGGCCTTCGCACCTCGGAGTCGGGACACTTGATTGCTGATCCCACCCACCTTGCTGGAGCCGGGTCCGTTGTCGGGATTGATCACGGCTATCATCGACACGCGTTGAGCGGCGCTGACGGCGGCGTTGAACTGGGAGGTGGTGTTGCCGTAGATCGGCATGATGATGCCAGCGCCGTGAACAGAAGCGGCGAGCACAGAGAACAGGGCCGCGACGAGGACGGAACGGGAGGACAATGAGGTGCCAGATTTCATGGAAGAGAGCGCAGAGGAGCTGATTGTTTTTGAAACAGCGAGGCTGGTGGCGGCAGCTGACGCGGTCAGGCAGCTAGAATCCTCAAAATTATTTAACATCAATTAAATAGTTTTTGAAAAACGTAACAGTTCTTCAAACCGGACCCGCATGGAGGAAGAGCCACACCCGCACCCATTCGCTGACGCTCCAGGCCTGTGCTCCGCAGCCTCGCTGGAGGTGCGGAAGGTCGCCATCCATGATCTCCGGTAGCTGTCCGGCACAGCCATTGCGCCATGGCAGCTTGCTGGCGCTCATGAGTCGGCGTGCTGTGTAGCGTGCCTCCTCCTGCCACGCGATGAGCATAGCTTCGGCGTAGAGCGGGAACTGCCAGCACCAGGCCGTGCCGTTGTGGTAGGCAGGCTTGCGGGTGACGTCTTCAGGCCCGTTGTAGCGAGGCCAGTAGGGGAAGGAAGGATCATTGAGCGCCAGACCGTCAGCGCGAACGACCGGCAGGAGGTGCATCACTTCGCGCGGAGCCAAGCTGCGTGCAGCGCCGGGCACCAGCAGGCATTGCGAGGCAAGCAAGGCGGACCGCATCTTTTCAGCATCCGTGATGGCACCGAGCGTGATCGCCAGCCACTGATTGGGCCGCAAATGATCATCCGCGATCGCTTCGACCGCCGGAGTTCCGGGTTTGCCGTGCAGGCAGTCAGAGAACCATCCGTCTTCATCACGCCAGTAGAACTGGTCGAGGCTGATCGAGGCACGGTCGATCAGGTCCTGCCACGTGGCGTCAGGGGCCAGTCGCTGAGCCACGCGCAAGGCACCAATCCACAGCGCCTGGATCTCGATCGGGTAGCCCTCACGCGCTGTGCCACACGGGTTGTCAGTATCCATCCACGTGAAGTGCGCGGGGCTGAAAATGAGAGCACTCGCCTGATCCATCTTCACCCCGGACTCGGTGCCGGCGATGTAGTGCCTGACGATGCTGTCAGCGATCTCACCGAGCGTGCGCGACTCGCAGAGCATGGAGGCATCCCCCCCGCGTTCGATCCATTCACCCGCTGCCACCAGCCACCAGAGCGGAGCATCGGAGGTCTCGCGATTCGAGACTTCGGCACCTCTTAGCAAATTGGGCAAGGTGCCGCCCGATTCGAATGATCCGAAGCGGCGGAGCACTTCGCCAGCCTCGCTAATCCGGCCCTCAGCGATCAGCGCGCGCACGAAGATGAGGCTGTCGCGACCCCAATCGAGGAACCAGGGATAGCCAGCGATCACGGTCAGTGCATCGCCTCGATGGCTGAGGAACAGTTCCAGCGATTGCTTCATCGCTTCGGGCAACGGGCGGCTGGCGGGCCGGTGGGAACCTTCAGATTTCGGAGGTGCATCGCCGTCCACCGAGGCGGTGAACTCGAAGGGGTTGAGAGCCGATGGACGCCAAACAAAGTGCCCTGGGAAAAACACATCTGTCATGTCCTCGAGCCCTCGCTGAATCTCTTCGGGAAGAGGAACACAATACTGCCACTGCGGCTCCATTTTGAATTCACTGGTGCCACGCACGCTGAGCTGGTGACCATCGTTCAAGGCGAAATCGAAGCCCTGTGGACTTGGCTGCAAGGCATCGGGGAAGCGTTGTTCTGCCCCCATGAAGGCCTTGGTCACGCCATGGAACGAGCGATCATCCAGAGCCGGGCGGACTTCCACCTGCACATCGCCGCCCACTGCCGAGAGCGTGTGCAGGCGCAACCGGATGGCTTTGCCGTCGCCCAGCACCAATACCGCAGAGAGCCTCAATCCCTGGACGGCGAATGTCCAGTGAAGTGAGTGTGGCTGGCTCTCGAAGGACTCCACCGCATCGGCGTTCAATTCCACTCGTTGAGCGCCTAACACGACGACGAGGCTAACAAACGGGATCACCACGCGCCGGTCACCTGGGCCTTCCTCGGCGAAGTTCACCGAGAGCAGCGCATCGTATTTGCTTTCGATGCGGCCCCACGAAGCGCGGGCTTGAACGGCGTTGCCGCGGAGGTTGGACAGGATGCCATGCGCTCCGTGCCATGGACCTTGCACCAGGGATCGTGCTTCCAGCCTTCCCGCATCTGGCAGCATGGCCAGTTGGGAACGACCTTCGGTGCCATCAGCGAACGTCCAGACCGCCTCGACTGAGGTCACGGTTTCGACTTCAGCCAAGCCAAGCTCCAGCACGTGCTGATGTCCCGAGGGAGCGCTAGACCATGATTCGGTGCCGAGCTGCAACGTGAATGGCTGTGCCGCAGCGAAGCGCGTGACCTGCGCTGCGGGCAAGGGAACTACACGCGATGCGTCTTGCGGCCATTGAACGGTGAAGATCATGCGTGGCGCACCAGTTCGTCGAGATGCGTGGCCACGAGTGCGGTCCAGCCGGTCTGATGGCTGGCACCCAGGCCTTTACCTGAGTCACCGTGGAAGAACTCATGGAACAACACGAGGTCCTTCCAGTGTGGATCACTGCGATAGCGCTCGTCACCATTGTGGCATGGGCGGCCCGTCTCTGGGTCCATGCGGAAAAGAGACGACAAGCGTTTGCGCAGGTCCACAGCCACTTCGTGCAGGGACTTATCTTCACCTGATTGCGTGGGATACTCGACGCAGAAGTTGGGTCCGTAAAAGGCGTGGTAGTGCTCGAGTGCCTCGATGAGCAAGTGGTTCACCGGGAACCACACTGGGCCGCGCCAGTTCGAATTGCCACCAAACATGTCTGTGTCCGACTCGCCGGGCGTGTAGGTCACACGATACTCCACATCGCCCACACGCAGCGTGAATGGCGACTCCTTGTGGAAGCGTGAGACGGAGCGGATGCCATGCGGCGAGAGGAATTCCTCCTCATCAAGCATGTGCCGCAGCACCCGAATGAGACGTTCGCGCGAGGGGATCGCCAGCAGCCAGCCACCACGATCGCCGCGCGTGAGATGGCGCGAGAGGTCTGCGCGATTTTTGCGGAACCACTCGAAGCGCTTCGAGAAGCCTGGCAGCTGGTTCACTTCCTGATCGGTGAGGTGCTCCACAGCAATCAGCGGCAGCAGGCCCACGAGCGAGCGAGTCTTGAGGATGATCGTCTCCTTGTCCTTGCGCACCTGATCGTAGTAGAAGCCGTCAGGCTCATGCCACAAGCCAGTGCCGCCGTGGGTGTTGATCGCATCCGCGATCTGCACGAAGTGCTCGAGGAACTTCGATGCCATGTCCTCGTAAGGGGGCTGCACCTTGCCTTTGCGCATCGACAGCTCCAGCGCCATGCGCAGCATGCACAAGCAGTAGAAGGCCATCCACGACGTCGCATCTGCCTGCTCAAGACTGCCGCCGGTGGGCAGCGGTGCGCCACGATCAAAGACACCGATGTTGTCCAGCCCGAGGAAGCCGCCGGAGAAGATGCCGCGCCCTTTTTCATCCTTCTGATTCACCCACCAGGTGAAGTTCATGAGCAGCTTGTGGAAGACACCCGCGAGGAACTTGCGGTCACCTTTGCCGTTCTTCTGCTTGTCGATCTGATACACGCGCCAAGCAGCCCAGGCGTGGACGGGAGGGTTCACATCGCTGAAGGCAAACTCATAGGCCGGGATCTGCCCGTTCGGATGCATGAACCATTCACGCAGCAGGAGTTCGAGCTGATACTTGGCGAACTCGGAATCGATCTGCGCATACGGCACCATGTGAAAGGCGAGATCCCAGGCGGCGAACCATGGATACTCCCACTTGTCCGGCATCGAAATCACATCACGGGCGAAGAGGTGGCGCCAGTCGCCATTGCGACGCTTCACCACGGCGTGAGGAGGAAGAGGCAGACGAGCATCGCCACGCAGCCAGTCATCCACCGCGTAGGAATAGAATTGCTTGCTCCAGATCAGCCCCGCATACGCCTGGAGCGAGATCTCAGCAGACTCTGCATCCATACCGTCGGGCATCACCTGGCGGTAGAACTCATCGCACTCGGCGATGCGCTGCTGCATGATGTCATCGAAGTCGAGAAAGGCGGGTGTGCCGCCTTGTTCCAGCGGACGAAGCCGGAGCCGCACTCGCGTGGTTTCGCCAGCGGCGAGATCGAGCACGTAATGGCCGGCGCCCTTGGTGCCGCGTTGCTGCGGATTGACCACGGCGGGCTTGCCGTCCACCACATGCTCGTGGAAGGCATCCTTCACAAACTTCTCTTCATTCGTCTGGCCGAAGAGTTTTTCGTAATTCGTGGCGTTCTCGGTGAAGATGAGCCCGCGCCGCCGCTTGTCGGTTTCGAAGTCCAGGCAAAACTCGCCCAGCGTTTCGCGGCTGAGGCGAATGCGATTCGAGCCCTCCTGCCAGAGCAGCGGTTTGGTGTTCCCTGACAAGTGGCGGCCACCAAAAGACCAGATGTTTCGAAACCAGATCTGAGGCAGCAGATGCAGTTGAACCGCTTCATCCGCGCGATTGGCGATGGTGATCTGGATCAGCACATCATCAGGTGCGGCCTTCGCATACTCGACGGTGACGTCGTAGTAGCGGTTCTCATCGAAGGCACCCGTGTCCTCGATTTCATACTCGGACTGATGGCGGTTGCGCTTGCCGTTTTCCTCCACCAGGTCCTGGTAGGGGAACGCGCTCTGCGGATACTTGTAGAGTGCCTTCTGGTAGCTGTGGGTGGGCGTCGCGCGCAGATAAAAATACGACTCCTTTACATCCTCGGAGTGATTACCCTGGGGATTGGTCAGGCCGAAGAGGCGTTCTTTGAGGAAGGGGTCCTTGCCATTCCAGAGAGCGATCGAAAAGCAGACGCGACACTGCCGGTCCGAGAAGCCTAGCAGGCCATCCTCGCCCCAGCGGTAGGCACGGCTGCGGGCATGGTCGTGCGGAAAGTAATTCCAGCAGTCGCCATACTCCGAGTAGTCCTCACGCACGGTGCCCCATTGCCTCTCGGACAAGAAAGTCCCCCAGCGCTTCCAGTTCCTCTCGCGTTCGGCATTTTCGTTGAGGCGGAGGAATTCAGCATTGGCTGTGGTTGGCTTCTTTGACATTGGAGAAACCCAAGCAAGCAATTGCCGTGCCGCAATCACGCACGGTGTCTTACTTCTTCTTGTCCCACTCGTTGGCTTTCACGATGGCATTGAGTTCACCAGCGGCTTTGAAGCTGTCCGGGACGAGCTTGAACTTCGTCAGGTATTGGAAAGCCGAGTTCACGTGCATGATTTCGCCCTTCTTTGATTCGAGCTTGTCGGATGGCACGGCTTTCATCGCGGCGACAAAGGCATCAGCCATGGTGGAACCTTCGCTCAATGCTTCGGCATTCGAATCATAGACCAGGGACTCGAGCAGGCGCAGCATCTTCTCATTGCCTTGCTTCGTCGCGGCATCTTCGCGGATCGACTTCGCAATCTCGGCCCGCTTGGCCTTGGTTTGTTCTTCGCTCATGTGGCTGGTGTCGCCGCCGTCGATCGCGCGCTTCGGCAGCGGGCGATACCAGATGTTGCGGTAACGCACGGGATTGCCGTGGTCCTGAAGCTTCAGCGGTCCCATGTCTGGGAAGGGGCGGGGCTTGGAGCGCGCCTTGTGACCGCCGCCGCCTTCGAGCGGTGTGTGATCCTGAACGAGCACGCCATTGATGAAGACCGTGAGGTAGCCGGGATCGATTTCTTTGCCGTCTTTGAAGATAGGGCGGCGGAACACGATGTCATAGGTCTGCCACTCGCCGGGCTTGCGGATCGGGTTTGCCATCGGCGGATTCACGCCATAGACGGAACCTGCGGCACCGTCCGGGTAGGTAGGGTTGTTGTGATTGTCGAGCACCTGCACTTCCACCTGGCCCATGAGGAAGATGCCGCTGTTGCCACGACCCTGGCTCTTGCCTTCGATGTCCTCAGGCTCGCTCCATTCCACGTGCAGCTGGCAATCGCTGAACTGCTCCTTCGAGCGGATGTAGCCAGAGCCAGGCACGCACTGGAGCAGTCCGTTTTTCACCACCCACTTGGTGGGCTCAGGGGGATTCTTGTCCGCTTCCCATTTCTGGATATCCGCGTCACTGCCGCCAAAAAGCATCACGGCGTCCGACGGTGGCTTGCCCGGCTGTTCGTTGGAACTGGGAGTGCCAGCCACCACCACGGGCGGCTGCGGGCGATTCATGTCGTGGATGGCCCATGGATGAGTGGCGTCCGGCGGATCACCGTAGAAAGCGCCATCGGCGATGGCGAGGGAGACAGGCAGGACAGACAAGGTGGCAGCAAGGAGCGAGCGCATGAGCGTGTTCGTAGAGAGAAAGGCCCCAGGCATCAACAGGAACCTCGCCGTCCGGGGCCACTTCCAGGCAGTTTGTTCTCCCGTTTGACAAAGGGAGGTCACCGTGTAGCGTCGCCGCCCCTTAAACCAAAGAGGCAAAAGCCATGGCCCTTACACAAGTCATTCTCAGAGAAAAGATCAAGAACCTCGGCGCGGAAGCGGACGTGGTCAAAGTCCGTCGCGGTTATGCCCGCAACTTCCTCGTCCCCCAGGGCAAGGCCTATGAAGCCACCGAAGCGAACTTGAAGCACACTGCGGCTCTCAAGGAAGCTCGCGCCAAGCGCGAAGCCGAGGAGATGATCGAAGCTGAAAAGCTCGCCTCCAAGCTCAAGAAGGCCAAGCTGACGCTGACGCTCAATACGGGTGCCAAGGGCAAGTCCTTCGGTTCGATCACCACCATCGACATCGCTAAGGCAATCGTCGCCGAAACCGGCATCGACATCGATCGTCACGCCATCCAGCTGGACAAGCCCATCAAGGGCACGGGCAAGTTCGACGTCCCGGTCAACCTCGGTCACGACATCACCGCCACGGTGAAGCTGATCGTTGTGTCCGAAGGTGCCGAGGCTCCTGCCGACGAGAAAGGCGACGAGTAATTTCTCCGCCACTCCTTCAATTTTCATCAAGGCTCCTGGTGTCCCCAGGGGCCTTGTTGTTTTTGGAGTGCCCAGGTTGCTCGCAATGCTTTGGCTCTGACGTCGGTTCATCGGCACCTTCAACATCGCCGATCGCTTGTTTACAATGCAATGTGAGCTTCTAAACCTTTACGGCTCCTCGCCCGCTCTCTACACTCGCTCCACTCTGATTTCCCACGATGGCCGAGCCCCAACCCATCAACGTCATTCCCCTTCCTCAAGCCGGTGTTCCTGACGCCGAGCCGAAGCCTGGCTTTCGCCCCGAGAAGCCCTTCTCGTTGCGTGATCGCAAGTCCCGGGAAGAGCCTACCACCGAGGAACTGCTGGCCAATATCAACCGCTCGTTGCCCTTCTCGGATGAGGCCGAGAAAGGCGTGCTCTCCGGCCTGCTGCACGATCCACGTGAACGTCTCAGCGACGCCCGTGTGCAGATTCCGTTGGAAGCGTTTTATCACGAAGCCAACCGCCTCATCTACGAGACGCTGCAGACCTTCTACGACCGTGGCACGCCGCTCGACATCGCCACGCTGACGCACGCCCTGCGTGAAAAGCAGGTCATCGACAAGGTCGGTGGCGCAGGCGCGATCTCGCAGCTCTACAGCTTCATTCCCGTCTCCGCGCACTACGACTTCTACAAGAAGGTGCTCATGGACAAGCACGTCCTGCGGCAACTCATCCACGCCTGCTCGCTGAACATTCACTATGCCTATGAGCATGGTCGCGGCCACATCGACGAAGACGTGGATGGTGAAATCGACAAGGCCGAGCAACGCGTGCTGGCCGTGCGTGAAGGCGCGAAGTCCGCCGACGGCATCAAGCCGCTGAAGGACCACGTCATGGACGCCATCGACAGCATTGAGCAGATGCTGGCGGCCCCGGGACAACTGCGCGGCATCTCCTCCGGCTACAAGCAACTCGACGACCTCAGTGCCGGTCTGCAAGGCGGGGAAATGTTCGTCATCGCGGCCCGTCCGTCGATGGGAAAGACCTCGCTCGTCATGAACATCGTCGAGCACATCGCCGTCGATCAGGGCCTGCCGACTGCCGTATTCAGCTTGGAAATGAGTGCATCCATGCTGGTGCGACGTCTCCTCGTCTCCCGTGCGCGCATCAGCATGTCCACCTTGCAGCGCGGTCTGCTCAATGATGCCGATCACGATGCGATTGCCAAGGCGATGCGCGACTTGCAGAAGAGCCAGATCTGGATCGATGAAACGCCGGGCATCGACATCATGGAACTGCGCGCCAAGGCCCGCCGCCTGCACAAGCAGCATGGCATCCGCATGATCGCGATCGACTACCTGCAGCTCCTCACCTCCAGCTCACGCAAAGCCAAGGACAACCGCCAGATCGAAATCGCGGAAATCTCCGCCGGTATCAAAGGCATCGCCAAGGAACTCAACATCCCGATCATCGTGCTCGCGCAGCTCAACCGCTCGGTGGAGCAGCGCAAAGGCCAGCGCCCGATGCTCTCCGACCTGCGTGAATCCGGCTCCATCGAGCAGGATGCCGACATGGTGGGCCTGCTGACGCGAACCGATTACGCGGGCAGCAAGCAGCCCGACGACGATGACGACAAGAAGGGCGGCAAGGGCTCCAAGGACGTCGAGGAAGAGAAGCCGAAGGGTGAGTCGGTGCTCATCATCGCGAAGAACCGAAATGGTCCGACCGATGACGTGCTGCTGACCTTCATCGACCACTCGATGCGATTCCTTGAGCGCTCACCCAATCCGCAATCCGGCAGCTAAACCGCATCCATGGCGCGCTTCCTCATCAGCCGGTTGTTGCAGGGCATCGTGGTGGTCTTCATCACGATGGTCGCCACCTTCGCGCTGCTGAAAGCCGCACCCGGCGGACCTTACCAAAAGGAACGCGCCACCACGCCAGAGAACGAGGCGCGGCTGCGCGAGGAGTATGGCCTCGACCAGCCCTTGCATGTGCAGTTCCTGCGTGTGCTCAGCAAGGCCATGTCTGGCACGCTGAAGTGCGACAAGTTCAAGAGCCAGCTCGTCGGCGACATCATTCGCAACAGCTTCCCGATCTCCGCCGCGATCGGCCTGCCAGCGCTGCTCATCGCGATCGGGCTCGGTGTTCCAGCCGGAGCACTCGCCGCACTGCGCCCCGGTTCCCTGGAAGATCGCAGTGCCATGCTCATGTCCACGCTCGGCATCTGCGCGCCCAGCCTCGTGCTCGGTCCGCTCATCGCGCTGGTGTTTGGACTGAAGCTCAATTGGTTCAACGTCGCCGGCTGGTATGATGCAGACGATTGGGTGCTCCCCTCGCTCACGTTGGGTCTCATCTACGCCGCTTACGTGGCAAGGCTCACACGTGGCGGCTTGCGCGAAACGCTCGCGCAGGAGTTCATCCGCACCGCGCGCGCCAAGGGCGCTGGCGAAGGCGCGGTCGTGTTTCGTCACGCACTGAAGCTCGCGAGTCTGCCGTTGCTCAACTTCCTTGGCCCCGCGGCCGCTGGATTGCTGACCGGTTCGTTCGTCACCGAGACTGTGTTCCAAATCCCCGGCCTCGGGCAGCACTTTGTTAGCGCCGCGATCAATCGCGACTATGCGCTCGCCAGCGCCACCGCCGCGTTCTACGCCGCGATGATCGTCGGCTTCAACCTGCTGGTGGACATCATCCAGGCCGCCATCAATCCCCGCATCGGTCTCAAGTCATGAGCACGCTGCACGAGTCTCCTGGACAAGCTGCATGGCGTCGATTGACCAGCCATCGCAGCACCGTGATCGCGATGCTCTTCCTCGTGTTCCTGGTGCTGCTCTGTGGTTGCGGCCCATGGCTGTCGCCTTACACCGAAGCATCGCAGGATCTGAAACTCGGAGCCTCAGCGCCCTCGTGGTCGCACTGGCTTGGCACCGACTCGCTCGGGCGAGATCTTTTCACCCGACTGCTCTACGGCGGGCGCATGTCCTTGCTCGTTGGCATGGTTGCCACGCTCGTCGCCATGGTCATCGGCGTCGGCTACGGCTTGCTTTCCGGCCTCAGCCATCCGCGCGTGGACTCCGCCATGATGCGCTTCGTGGACATCCTCTACGCCTTCCCGTTCATGACGTTTGTGATCCTGCTCACCGTCGTGTTTGGCCGCGAGCTGTGGCTCCTTTTTGCCGCCATCGGTGCCGTTGAGTGGCTCACCATGGCGCGCGTGGTGCGCAGCCAAGTGCTCGCACTGAAGAACCAGGAGTTCATCACCGCCGCCCGCGCCTACGGAGCCAGCTTCGGGCAGATCCTTTTCCGCCACCTGCTGCCCAATGTCGCCGGTAGCATCGTCATCTACGCCAGCCTCACCGTCCCCGGCGTCATGCTGCTGGAAGCCACGCTCAGCTTCCTCGGCCTCGGCGTGCAGCCACCGTTTGCCTCGTGGGGTGTCCTCATCGGCGAAGGGGCAGCCGGCATCCAATCGTATCCCTGGCTGCTACTCGGCCCCGCCCTCTTCTTTTGCTCCACCTTGCTCGCACTCAACACCCTCGGTGACGCCCTGCGCGATGCATTCGATCCGAAGAGCGTGAGTGAGTAGGTGCTCACGGCCTGTTGATCTCAGGGCGGTCGATTCAATCCAGCCGCAGAGCGGCATCCGAAATATAGCCCGGCCTTTCAAGGCCGGGACCACTCGTCCTCAATATCCCTGTGTCGCAGAGCGACACACGAAGACTTCGCTACCCCCACAGATACTCCGGCTTGTAATTGATCTCGTGGCGCTTCAGAAACTCCATGAACTCCTCCTGGAACGTCTTCACGCGATGATGCTCGGCCTGACCACGGATGTATTCGACCACGCCGTCGATGCCCGACTTGCTGACGGTGAAGGCTCCGTAGCCGTCCTGCCAATGGAACGTTGAGAACCCCGGAAGCGTCTCCCGCAGCCACTTGGACGACGGCCCTTTGAGAAGTTGCACCGCCTTGCTCAACTCCATCGTGGGCGGCACGCGCACGAGCAGATGCACATGGTCCCGAT
Source organism: Verrucomicrobiaceae bacterium (assembly GCA_016795365.1). GTDB lineage: Bacteria > Verrucomicrobiota > Verrucomicrobiia > Verrucomicrobiales > Verrucomicrobiaceae > JAEUHN01. Next base: position 63,032 of record JAEUHN010000029.1, on the reverse strand, counting down.
AACCGCCGACGCAGATGGCCGTCATCCCTTTCTCTCGGGCAATGCCTGCTAAGTATTCCCACACGCGAGGCTCGATGTCGGCCGTGAACCACGGGTAGCGATCCTTGGTGCTCCAGATGAGGTGGTAGTTCAGCGAGTGGAACGAATCGGCCATGGTCAGGGAGGTGGTGGAAGGTTCGGGCGTCGCGCTGCGACTGGATTTCGTGGCGACGTTCGGTTCCCGGCCTTGAAAGGCCGGGCTACATTTCGGTCGCCGCTCTGCGGCTTGGCGAGGGGAGACTCGTGAGCCAACACCGATGGTGTAGGTTGATAGGCACACGGGCCTTCTCAACAAAAAAGCGGGCCATCGCTGGCCCGCTTCGTGGTTGGAGTGGTTCGGATCAATGTGGGCTTACAGCTTCTTCACCTTGAAGCTGCGGAACTCGACTGGGTCGCTGTGACCGGCGAAACCGATGAGGCCGGACTTGCGGTCGAGGCCCTTGGGCGGATGGGCGATCTGGCTGCGGTCGAAGGTGTCGATATCCACGTCGAGGATCTTGGTGCCGTTGAGCGTGACCTTGATCTTCTGACCCTGCACTTCGATCTCTTCGAAGTTCCATTCACCCACGGGACGCAGGTAGCCGTGCTTGGCACCCACGCAATGATACAGCGAGCCATGATACTGATACGGTTCCAGGCCCTTCTTGCCGGCGGCGGCCATCTTCTCGTTGTAGCCGTCGCTGTCGATCACCTGGAGTTCCAGGCCGTCGGAGGCGGAGTGGCCGCCGAGCGGTGTGCGCAGGGCGATGCCATTGTTGCCAGCCTTGGGCAGCTTGAACTCGGTGCGGATGGTGAAGTTCTCATACTCATCCTTTGTCAGGAGGTCGCCGCCTTTGCCGGGCTTGCAGGTGATGGCGCCGTCCTTCACTTCATAACTGTCCACGGCACCCTGCCAGTTGCTCAGGTCCTTGCCGTTCACGAGTTCGACGAAGCCGTCAGCGTTGCGTGAGGCGAGTTCCTTGTTGGCCTCTTCGGCGCCGATCTCGCGGACAAAGACATTGCGCCAGCGGATCTCGCTGCCGTGCGTCTGGAGCTGGATGGGGCCTTTGGCGAAGGCGGGATCAATCATGAAACCATTGGGCTTCTTGGGCGCTTCCTTCTTCGCTTCGCCGGGCTTGCCGAAGGCTTTGTAGCCAGCCTTGGCATTGGCGAAGTAGTTTTCCATCGGTGCGTTGTTGACGACGACTTCACCATTGAAGGTGACGGTCACGCGCTCGCCGATCATCTTGATGTGGAAGGTGTTCCACTCGCCGAAGGGTTTATCCATGCGCTTGGTTGGGAACTTGCCTTCCTCACCCTTGTTGTTCCAAAGCGAGCCGGAGCCCTTGTCGGCACCGAGCTTGAACTTGGCTTCCTCGGTGTAATCCCAGATCTGCACCTGTGGCAGGCCGCGCAGGTAAATGCCGGAGTCGCCGAGTGGCAGCATCTTGTATTCGACCATCAACTCGAAGTCGCCGTAATCCTTCTCGGTCGTGAGGTAGAGGCCCTTGCCATCATTGACGAGTTCGCCGTTCTGCACGCTCCAGTGCGCGTTGATGTGGTCGCCCTTGTCGTTGCCCTTCGCGTCCTTCAGGCCGCCTTCGACGGACTTCTTCTTATACTCAGCGCGCTCGGCTTCCGACATCTTCGCGAGGTCGGTCGGGTCCTGGGTGCCCCAGCCATACCAGCCGGAGAGATCCTTGCCGTTGAACAGCGCGGTGAAGCCTGGTGGTGGCGTATTGTTTTCAGCCAATGCGGGCACGGCGGCCAGCATGAGCGCGGAGAAGAGATGACGTGGTTTCATAGATGAATGGAGAAAACCAAACGTCCATCCGCGAGGCGGTTCTTTCGGCGCGATCGGCCAACTCAAAAGCGCACGGTGAACTGTGCGGCAAGCAGGTGAGTGTAGGCGTCGGCCAACTGTGACTGGTGTTGCAGGCTGTATTGCAGCTTCATCTGCATGTGGGGAGTCATGCGATAGGTCACAGCGGTGTCGAGCTGCCAGGTATCACGACCCCATGGCTGGGTGCCGCCTTGTCCATTGGGAATGTCGCCGAAGAACATCTGGTTCCAGCGCAGTGCGCCGAAGAGTTGCGGTGCGAACTTGTATTTGGCTTCCAGGTAGTAGCCCACGGTGTCCGCGTTACCGGTGTAGGGAACCTCGAATCGCGCTTCGTAAACCTCCGCCCAGAACTGCCAGTGTCTCCAGGCAAAGCTTACGTCCTGGGCGAGGACTTTCTGCTTGTAGTCATTGAGGCCGGAGCCGGATGGAAGATCGCCAGCCGCATGATCGGTGAAGTAAGCGCCCTCACTGGCGGAGATGCCAAACTTCCAAGCTAAGTCTGGCCGATAGCCGATGCGTGCGCTGATCGTGGGATGATCGAACCTCACATTCGTCACGCTCCAGGACTCAGGCCGCGACGAGAGGCCGGCGTTCTTGAATTCGGCGGCGTAGTCGAACTTGCCGAGCTGGCCGGAAACGGAGAGTCCCGAGGTGTAAGCAGGTCCCCACACCACGGGGTTGTAGTCATACTTTTCGTCCGTGATGCCTTCAGCGAAGACCGACGCACTGCCCGGCGCCTCGGCATCATAGATGGCGGTGATTTGATCATAGATCAGCGGCGGAGTGATGAACGGATTCTCCCAGGCTAGATGTCGCTCGATGTAGTTCCCCACGATGGTGCTGAATTGCCCGGCCTGCACACTCAAGCGTCCATCACCCCACGGAGTCCAGCGCACGGCCCATTCATCGAGCCTCATCTCAGCATCGTGATCTGCGGGATCGAATCCACGATCCACTCGTGATTGAGCAAAAAGATAAACTTGTGGCCCGAGTTGGGCATCGAAGAACAGCGAGAGCCGCGGATTGAGAAAGTTGTCGGCATCCGAAAAGATCAGGTTCGTCGCGGACTGGTCGTGATGATAGTATTCAAGGCTGAGCAAGCCGCTGAAGCGAACACGCACCTGGTCGTCAAAGCCTGAAAAGGTCAGGGCCTCTTCCACGCGATCCAGCACATCTTCCCCATGCGAGATGACAGGTGTCATCGCTAGCAGGATGGCGCAGATGGCATGGCGGGAAATCATGAAGCAGCAGAAGTGTCGGCTCTCTGGAACGTCACTTCGAATTCTGTCCACTCAGAGTCCGAACGGATCAGTCGCAGATCACCGCCGTGGAGAAGAGCAAGTTCCCGGGCAATGTTCAAGCCAAGGCCATGACCGGGCACGTTTTCGCCAACGGACGCGCGATGGAATCGTTCGAACACATGAGCCTGTGCCTCGGCAGGAATTCCAGGCCCCGTATTGCCCACTCGCAACACAAGCATGGGACCCTCTTCATGAGCTGTAATCGCAATGGTGCCGCCCGCATGATTATACTTCCAGGCATTCTCGATCAGGTTCTGAAGAATCATCGAGATATAGCGCTTTTCTCCGCGCACTCGCAGATCGCGCGGCACGTCCACTTCCACATCGAAGTCAGGCGCACTCGGCACGGCACTCAGGTCGTCCGCGAGCGAATCGATGAGCTGGGTGAGATCCACATCGACCAGACTCAACTCCAGCCGCCCTGCATCCAGACGCGAGAGCAAGAGCAGATCGTGAATCATGCTTGAGAGCTTCGCGGTCTGATAGATGAGCGAGCCAATCTCCTCCTGGGCCGTTTCGCACATGCCGGGGCGCAGACGCAGTTCCTCCAATCCCGCGCGCAGCACGGTGATGGGAGTCTTCAGTTGGTGCGAGGTATCAGCGGAGAAGCGCATCGACCGCTCCAGCTCAACACTCGTCTGTTCCAGCGCGGCTTCGGCTTGTTCGCGACGCACCACGTTTCTCGCTGAATCGACGGCCAGTCGCTCCACCGGCACGCTAAGACGACCGGCCATCCAGTGGCTCATGCCCGCAGCACCCAGCAGCATCAGCGCACCCACACTGAGAATCTGCCAGCGCAACTGACGCTGACGTGCCACCGAATCAGCGAGCGAGTAAACGCACACCTCGAAGGTGGGCGGGAACATGGAACCCGGATTCAGCAGCTGGCTGAAGACCAAGTGCGGAATGCCGCCAATCATGATCTCCGCGTGTGCACGCTCGGGCGTGGTGGTCATCAGCGCGGACAGCTTCGAAAGGGTTTCCTCATCCGCTCCCTGGATGAACAAATGGCCATCGGCCCAGATGCCGGCCTTCATGCCAGCCGTTGCCAGACTCATCTGGAAGGGCTGAAAGCCCAGCACGATGCTGGCGATGACTTCATTGGTTTCGGTCGAGATGATGGGCGCAGCGATGATCTCGTCCACGCCACCGCTGCGAACGAGGTAGCCGATCTGCTGAGTCGCAGGCAGTTGGTCCAGGCTCAGCCGAGTTTCTTCGCGTTGGTTCAGCTTGCCTGCATCCACGCCGGGCGGAGCGGGGATGACTTTTCCTTCTGCATCCAGGAAACGGTAGAAGTTCGCACGCAGCGGATGATCCGCATCAGCATCGCCCTCCATCACGTCACGCAGCTCGTCCTCGGCATTGGGATACAGCAGATCGAGAGCATCATCTTCGAGTGCCGCGTGGATGCGAGGCTTGCGCACCAGGGAGCGCGAACGTTCGACGAGCGCGGCGTGGCGAACGGCACGGGCACGATCCAGCGATGCCACTTCGTTCTGAAAAACCTTCTCCAGCTGCTGCCGTGCGTCTTTGGTGACCTGCTGCTGAGCGATCCACAGAGCCAGCGCTGTGAAAGCGCCCACCACCAGCATCATGCCGAAGAGCACGCGCAAACGAAAGCCGGTGATGCTGGAAGCCGGGTTCACGGGAAGTGAACTTTGGTGGTGCTGCCTTCGATGAGGTGAACCGTTTGCTCCAGCGTCTTGCGGCTGTTGATCCACGCCTTCAGCTTGAATGAACCCGCAGGCAGCCCTGTGAGCTTGAAGCTTCCATTCGTGCCGCTTACCACGAAATGGGGCGTATCGAGCACAAGGATGATGCCCCGCATGTGCTCATGAATGTCGCAACGCAGCGTGATCATTCCCGCCTTGTCGAAGACCTGTGATGGCACAGGCTTGTCCTCGGGACGATAGCGGCCGAGATCGAAGCGCTTGGCTGGGGAGAACGAGAACACATTGTGATAGGCGTCGTCCTGGTTGGGGAATTCCACCCTGGTGCCCACCTGCACGGGCAGCAGCGATGGATGAAAAAGGTAGTCCTTCTGCACGATCTGCCTCACTTGCGCCTTCGAAGGAGCGGCGAAACTGCCTTCCAGATAAACCACAGCCACCGGAGGATTCGTCGAGAGCACACCACCCTTTGTGACAATGTCATAGCGCTTGGCCATCACCGGCGTGGACTTCGTTTTCGGCAGTTCCACGTGGCCCTCGATGACGGTGTCAGCGGATGCGAACGAAGCGGCGAGGAAGGCGGCGGCAAAGATGGTTTTCATGAGCGAGCATCAAGCGGCGGACTTCACAGTGTAGCCCATCGCGCGGATGGTTTGGATCAGTTGCAGATCGGTGCCCGCGTCAATCTTCTTGCGCAGACGAGCGATGAAGATCTCCACCGTGCGCGTGTCGTATTCATGCTCGCGCTGCCAGACACGCTCGCACAGCTCAGTGCGCGTGAAGACGCGCCCAGGCTCCTCCATGAGCACCTGGAGCAGCTCGAACTCGCGCGGCGACAGTGCGATTATCTTGCCCGCGCGCATCACGCGGCGCTGATGCACATCCATCTGGAGATCAGCCACCTTGAGGATGTCCTCGGCCTTCGGAGTGGAGCCTCGGCGGCCCAGCGCTTCCACGCGGGCGACAAGCTCCTCCATGGCGAAGGGCTTGGCGAGGTAATCATCCGCACCAGATCTCAGGCCTTTGATGCGATGATCCAGATCTCCCAGCGCAGTGAGGACGATCACTCGTGCGGGGTTGCGTGCCTTTCTCATTTCCTCCAGCACACGCAGGCCGTTCATGCCAGGGAGGTTGAGATCAAGCACTACCAGATCCGGGGATTCACTGAGCACTGCGGCCAGACCTTCGGTGCCGTCGTGCCTGGCTCGTGCCTCGTGTCCGTTGCGGTTCAAGGCGCTGCACACATGGCGTGCGAGTTGCGGCTCATCTTCGATCACAAGTATTTGCATGGAGGATGCCAGAAGTATCACGCCCGATGGCAGCCTGCCAAGCGGCCCGTGGACACATCCGACTCTTGAGGGTGAAGAATTGGTAACAGCTCTGTTACTTTGTCGTGGACCGCGCCTTCATCCATTCGCGGAACTTGCCGCCACGGAACTCGGGCAACTCACGAGCCCCCAACCAGCGTTGCAGCGCGGGGACGGGCGTTAGATTGATGGGCAGCACATTGGCTGCGTTGCTCAACTTGATCCCAGTGCGCCATGCGGTGGGATGCGTGGCGATCCAGGCGTAGGGGGCCATGGGCGGCGTGCCGCGCTTGGCTTCTGTTGCACCTTCGCGGAAGGCCTTGTCACGAAGGCGCACCAGGAGGTCGGGGATCGGAATGTCCACTGGGCAGACTTCATTGCATGCTCCACAGAGCGATGAGGCCTTCGGCAGGTCGGCAAGCTGTGTGAAATCGTTGCTGAGCAAGGGACTGAGCACAGCTCCGACGGGACCTTGATAGGTCGCCCGGTAGGCATGACCGCTGGCCTGGCGATAAACAGGGCACACGTTCTGGCAGGCACCGCATCGAATGCAGCGCAAGATTTCCCGATACTCGCTGCCTAATACCCGACTGCGGCCACCATCGACAAAGATGACCACCATCTTCTCCGGTCCATCCTTCCCTGGGCTGCGGGGTCCGTTCACAAACTGCGTGTAAACCGTGAGCTGCTGACCGACGGCGCTGCGTGCGAGCAGGTTCAGCATCACACCGAGATCGCGGTCACGGGGCACGAGTTTCTCGATGCCAATCATGGCAATGTGCAGCCGGGGCGCCGTGACGCACCAGCGTGCGTTGCCTTCGTTGGTGACGAGCACCATGCGACCTGATTCTGCCGAGACAAAATTGCCGCCAGTCATGCCGCAGTCAGCGCGGAGGAACCCGGTGCGCAGGTGCTTGCGAGCACGTCGCGTGATGGTCTCGGGATCATCGTTGTAGTCGCCCAGTCCTTCGCGCTCGAAGCTCTTCGCGATGTCGCGCCGGTTCTTGTGAACGATGGGCTTGATGATGTGGCTGGGAATGTCGTCGTCGATCTGGATGATGAACTCACCGAGGTCCGTCTCGATGCACTCGATGCCGTAGCCTTCGAGGAAGGCATTGAGGTGCAATTCCTCGCTCAGCATCGATTTGGATTTCACCACCGTCTTCGCCTGCTCGCGCTGAAGCACTTGCAGCGCGAGATCGCGGGCGCGCTCGGGCGTGGTGGCGAAGAGCACCTCCACGCCATTCGCCTCCATCCTGGCGGTCGCCTGCTCGAGATACTGATCCAGGTGATCAAGGGTGTGCTGCTTGATCTGGGAGGCGAGCCTGCGCAGGGCATCTGGATCAGTGTAGTCGCGCCACAGAGCCTGCCTCCGCCATTCGGTGGGCACCTTGGTGCCTTCATAAACCGAAGCACGAACGCCCGGATCAACGGTTGCGGCGTAGCGGTCGATGGCTTGTGGGGAGGTCATGCGGGGAGTCGAATGCGGCTACTTCTGGAACGTGAGCCGAGGCTTCATTTTCTCCAGCGTCTTGGGTCCGATGCCTTTCACGTCGAGCAGGTCTTCGGGCTTGGTGAAAGGCTTCTCATTGCGCTTGGCGATAATCGCATTGGCCATGGTGGGGCCGACCTCAGGCAGAGTGACGAGTTCTTCCGCGCTCGCGGTGTTGGGATTCAGGATCTTCGTCGAAGGATCGCCGCGCAAAAGAATGATGGCCATCACCACGACCACCGCGACTACGAGTGCCACCCAGAACCACCGCTGTGCCCCGTCGCGGGCGTGTTGTTCGGCTTCACGTTTGGCGATAAATTCTTTGAAGGCGTCACTCATGGCGGCGCGATCCTAGCGCACCGGCGCGTGGCGACAAGCAGAGGATCAATCTGTCGTCCGCGCCTTCTTCGCCGAGGCATCGAGTTCATCGAACCAGTGCGTGAGGAAGAACTTTTTCTCCTGCGGCAGGAAGTTGTCGGCCGTGCCGATGATCGGCCGCAGCGCGGTGGACATCTGCAGCGTGACCACGACGAAGATCATGATCCAGATCGTCAGATAGCCCGGACTCCGTGCCTTCAGTGCCGTTGCGGCGGCGTGCAGCAATCTCATACCGAAGATGAGCGAGATCATCCAGAAGGCGAGCGCCAGCGTGCCCATGAAGCAAAGCGATTCCGTGGACTGGCTGAAGACCCAAAGCACGGGCGCGAATCCCAGCAGAAGCAAGGCGGTCAGTGCGATCGCGGCAACGGCCAGAGCCACGATGTGTGCGAGCCGTGCCTCCACTCCACCGAGTGCGCTGAAGATGTAGAGGCTGGGCAGGCAGATGAACGTGGCGGCGAGCACCCCGAGCACCACCTTGGCCGGAGCAGCCCAGTATTGAATGCCTCCTGAGAAAGTGCCGAGCAGGAAGCCAAACACGCCCAGGCAGAACATGCTGATCACGAGCAGGAGAAGCGGCACTCGTGAGCCTCCGCTACCGGCCTCATGCAGGATGCGACCTGGCGCACGCAGCAGGTTCTCGATCACGCTGGCGAAGTTGATCGTGCCCTCGATGGGTTCGAGTTTCCAGTTGTGGGCAGGCGCGGCTGCGGCGCGTGTGGCTTGAAGGAACGCTGGCGGAGTTGGGCTCGGTGGCAGCGACGGAGGAGGGTTAGGTTCGGTGGTCATGATTGGGATGAGGTGGGGGTAACTGGGAGCGGACGCTTGGTGAACAGGATGAGCACGATGAAGGGCAGCGACACACACAGCAGCCCTCCGGCAGCGAAGAGCACGGGACCAAGAGCGGGCTGCATCATGCTCCACACTGCGATGTAGAAGTTCCCGTCGAACGGATGATCGCGGACAAACTGGACTGGCAGGTCGGGATTGCCAAAGAAAGGCCGGAGGTTGTAGGACAACTGCGCGCCGACGAACAGATTGCCTGCTAGCCATGCGATCAATGTCCGCCAGCCGATCGCCGGGCTGCCCGCGAAGCTTTGCAGCAGGCGCAGCAGCTTGTGATTCGAGACGATGCCTGCGAACGCGATCACCGCCGTGTGCGTGAGCAGAAACATGCGATACCACGACTCGGCCCCGGGCTGTTCGGCAGGCGGCGCATCCACCACCATGCCGATCACGATGGGACTCAGCGACCCGACGAGCATCGCGAAGATCGCGAAGCACATCAGGCACGCGGTGAGCGTCTGGCGGAACGACAAGCCGCTACCGAGCAAGAGCGCGAGAATGCCGTTGAGCAGGCCATTCACCGCGAGCGTGAGGAAGATGAGCATCGGCATCTTGATCCCCACATACACGGCCATCAGCGGAGCACGCCAGAGCCCAAGCGACGCGCCATACATGCCGCAGCCGATCACGATCACCACCAGGCAAGGACGCAACACTGCAGACAACGGCGCACGCAACATGGAGGCCAGGTCCTCGGCATCGCCGCGCAGCAGCGTCTTCAACGGTGCGGTGATGGCGTGCAGTGAGCTCATGCGCCAGAAGCGTTGGTGAGCGTGATCTCCGTGATCTCGGGCGAGCAGGCGAAGCGTGCTTTCGGACCGATGGTGCCCAGGCCGCGGTTCACATACAATGAGATGCGCCCTACTTGGAAGAGGCCACGGGCATACTTCTTGCCAAGAGTGGGAAGCATCAGTGGCTGACCTCCGGGAAGACAAACCTGGCCGCCGTGGGTGTGGCCTGCGAGGTGGATGAGATTGCTGGATCGCTGAGCAAGCTCGTCCGCATAGTCGGGCTCGTGGCCGAGCATGATGCACGGGGCTCCTTTGGCGCGTCCTTTCAGTGCTGCGGGAAGGTCGATGTCGCCAGCCCAGGCGGAGTCGATGCCAGCGACCCATAGCTGGGCGTGATCTTGGGTGAGTGCGACACCCGAATTGGTCAGCACCTGAATGCCATGATGCGTGAGCGCTTCGGTGATCCGACGTGGTGCGTTCCAGACATCATGATTGCCCAGCGAGGCGAAGACTCCGGTGCGCGCCTTGAGTTCGGCAAGTGGTGCGGTGAGTTCGGCCACGAGCCTGGCGTTGTGCGTGATGAAGTCGCCCGTGATGGCGATGAGGTCGGGCTGGAGACCATTGATCATCTCAACGGCCTTGTGCAGAAGGGCGGGATTGAGATTGGGCTCGACGTGGAGGTCGCTGATCTGAACGATGCGAGAGCCTTCGAACGCGGTGCCAAGGTTCTTGAGCGATACACGCGCACGTTCGATCACCGGATGGTGCCGTTCGATCATGCGTGCGTAACCATAAGCCCCGCCGCCGCTGGCAATGCTGGTCCACAAGGCACCGCGGACGAAGCGGCGGAGGAAAGAACGACGAGTGGACAAAGAAGAAGCGGACACGCAGCAAGGCTACGATGTCCGCTCTGGAGGCTCAACCCGTGAAGGGTGAAATGCTCGTGAAGGCTGTGTGAAGCCTACTTGTCTGCCATGGCCTTTTCCACGCCTGTGACGATCTCACGCACGCGGAAGGCGAGGCCATCGCACTTGCACACGCTCTGGATGTGCGGCATCGCGTAGGCGGCGCGCAGGAGCATGGCGAGCTGGCCGAAGCCATAGACGCCCGAGTCATTGATCTCGGTGACGATGACCTTCTTGTAGCGCTTGAAGACCGTGTCCAGTCCGGCAGGCATCGGGTGCATGTGGCGCATGGTGATGCTGCCCACCTTGTGGCCTTCGGAACGCATGCGATCCACGCTTTCCTTGATCGGGCCGCTGGTGCTGCCCCAGCCAACGACAAGGACATCGCCTTCGGCATCGCCGTGCACCGGGGGAAGCGGAAGCTCCTTGCTGAGCTTTACGAGCTTGTCGCGGCGCTTGTTGGTCATCGCGGTGTGCATCTTCGGGCTGCCGCTGGGGTGGCCATACTCGTCGTGTTCCAGACCGGTCACGATCGGATACTTGCCGCCCAGCATCTTGGTTCCCGGAGGTGCGTGGCGGGTGATCTTGTCGAGCGGGTAGGGCTTGAAGTCTTCAGGGCGTGGCGTGGTGTCGCACATGGGCTCCACCCAGTGCTTGTCGAGATCAGGCTCGGCGAAGGCTTCGATGCGGGAGCTAATCGCTTGGTCGCTGAGGATGATGACAGGGCAGCTGTATTCGCGGGCGAGGCGTCCGGCTTCAAGGGCGATGTAGAAGCAGTCTTCCACGTTCTCAGGAGCGAGCACGATGCGAGGTGAATCGCCGTGGCTGCCGTAGATGGCCTGGAGGAGGTCGCTTTGCTCCATGCTGGTGGGCAGACCAGTCGAAGGGCCGCCGCGCTGCACATTGACGACAATGAGAGGAAGCTCCGCCATGCTGGCATAGCCGAGCGCTTCCATCTTCAGGGACAAGCCGGGGCCGCTGGAGCCAGTCATCGCCAAGTGACCGGCGAAAGCTGCGCCGATGGTCATCGCGACGGCGGAGAGTTCATCTTCCGCCTGCACGTAGATGCCGCCATACTTGGGCAGCTCGGTGCGCATCATTTCCATGATGGAAGACCATGGTGTGATCGGATAAGCTGAACCATAACGAACGCCGGCAGCGAGCAGACCCATCGTGAGCATTGTATTGCCATCGGAGCTGATGCGGTGGCCGCTGCCAGCTTCACCGGGGGCGAAGGCAAACCTTTCCAGATCGCCAACCTGATAGGCAAAGCCTGCATCGAAGGCGAGCATCGCATTGCGCAGCACGCTTTCGTCCTTCTTGCCGAACTGGCGCGAGAGGATCGCGATGATCTTTTCCTTGTCGAGATTGAAGGCGGCGCAGAGCAGGCCGAGCACGAAGATGTTCTTGCCGCGGTCACGCGCGCTGCCGCCGGTCGCTTCGATGGTGGCGCTGGTGAAGGGCACGCCGATGTGTGTGATGCCACGCTCGTGCTTCAGTTCGGTCACCTCACCGCTGTCGTAGATGCAGATGCCGTTGTTGCGCACGGAGGACAGATGGCCGTCGTAGCTGTGCTGGTAGAAAGCCACGAGCACGTCCGCCTCATCGCCAGCGCTGAGCACTTCGCCGGAACCGAGATGCACCTGGAAGATCGAAGGACCGCCGCTGATGGTGGAGGGGATGGTCATGTAGGTCATCACTTCCTGGGCAGTGCGTCCGGCGAGCCGGGCGAGGATGCCGCCGATGGACTGAATGCCATCCTGGGAGTTGCCTGCGAGACGAATGACGGCGTTGCGGAGCTGCTTGGCCGGTGTGGACGGTGCGACGGTCGTGGACATGGTGGTTCGGAAAGGGGCGGGATTAAACGCCAGGATGGCGGCTGTGCAATCAGCGGATTTGGCGATTTATGGGGCTTCAGTGCGCGATCCGGGCGACGTAAACGTCCTGTGCTCCGACGGCTGTGACGGTCTTGTCGCCGAAGTGCGCGGTGCCGGTGATGCTGCCGCTGAAGAGCACCTGACCATCTTTGTCGGCGGTGGCCGTGTAGGAGTTGTCCCCTTTGTCGCCGCCCGCCTGAGTGACGTAACGGACGGTGCCGTCCCGGTTGATGCCTGCGACGAAGATGTCTGTCGCGCCGCGGGAGGTGAGCGTCTGGCCGAAGAGGTCGGCAGTCTCGCTGAACTCGCCGACGAACACCGCACCGCCTTTGTGATCGGAGGCAATGCCGAGACCGTAATCGACTTTCGCGCTGCCGCCCGTGATGGTCCACAGCCGCTCGCCTTTGGGGTTCAAGCAGGTCAACAAGGGGTCGTTGCCGCCGCGATTCGGCACGGTGCCATTCGCGAGCGCCAGAGGTGCGTCTTTATACATGCCGCAGGCCCAGACGTAGCCATCCTCGTCCACGCTGATCTCGTGAATCATGGCACTGGTGCTGCCATAGCCCTGATGAACCCAGGCGACGGCACCCGTGGTATCAAACTTGGCGATCAACACATCGCTACCCTTCGCTGTGGTGAGATCGACGGAGCCCAGCTTGCCCAGGCCGCTGCTGAAGCCGCCGACGTAGGCATTGCCCAGACGATCAACGGCTATGCCGTGGCCACTTCCGCGTGCCTGACCTTCGGTGCGCTGGCTCCATTTGAGTTTGCCCTCACTCGAGTAGCAGGCGCAGAACATTCGCCCGATCTTGTCGATGACGAGCGCACCTGTCACCACCACATCGCCCTGGGGTGTGACCGCGACCCCGTGACCGTAGTCGTAGCCCGGGCCGCCCTGGGTCTTGATCCACAGAAGCTTGCCGGCGGGATCATACTTCGCGGTGAAGACATCGTAGTCGCCTGCATTCGGGATCTTTTCTCCGCTGAAGGTGGCATCCGTGCCCTGGCTGTGGCCGGTGACATACACATTGCCTGCGGCATCAGCAGCAACGCCATAACCGCGATCGACCTTGGTGCCGCCGCCGTTGTGAACCCAGAGCGGCTTGCCTTGCGGATCGAGCTTGGCCACGAAGAAATCCATGTCGCCGTTGCTCACGGTTTTCTGGTCACCCCAGGTGCCTTCGCCTGCGAACTCGCCAGTGAGCAAGATGTTGCCCTGAGCATCGAGGTTGATGCAGCGGACCTTGTCATGCTTCAGCCCTCCAAAGCTCACGGCAAGGTTGAATGGTGGTGCAGTGTCAGCGTGGGCCAGTGAAGCAAGGGCGATCAGGGTGAGCAAAGTTCGGAGCATGAACAGTCCTACGGCTGCGCGGGATCAAACCTTCGCGGAGTCAGCGAAGGCGGGCGTGACTACTTCTGTGCCTCGGGTGCTTCCGCCGGGCGAATCTCGGGAACGCCACCGTCAGTGGCCTTGCGGTCTGCCACGATCCATTGCTGGACCTTGTTCCAAAACGTTTCCATTGGCAGGGCAAAGGTGGAGACGCGATCGACACGGGCGATGTTGATGCCAATCGCCTGGCCATCGAGATTGAGCAGCGGACCACCCATGTCGTGAGGGTTGAGCGGGAGCTGATGCTGAAGCACGTCGGGGAAGTTGTCCGTGCGCAGGGAGACGCCGCCATTGGCATAGTCCTCGCCATCCCAGTTGGCCACCACCTTGGACTTGCTGGCCAGCCGCACGCGGCAGTCGTGTTCGCTGGGGCCACGGCGGATGCGCAGCTTCACCTGCTCGCCGGGTTGCAGCGTCATCATCACACGCGAGAGACTGGAAGTGTCGGTCACAGGCTGGTCATCGAGGGCGATGAGCACATCTTCCGTCTTGATGCCCGCCGCTTCGGCCGGGCTCTCGGAGGCCACTTCGACGATGCGCACGCCGCTGTTGCGGCTGTTGTCCATGCGGATGCCTAGCGCGGCACCATGGCCAATGATGCCACGGCGGCTGGCACTGATATTGCCCAGACGGAGAGCCATGTTGCTGCCCGAGGGTTTGGTAAACGAGAGCATCCATTCACCACGGTCGCACTTCGTCGAAGAGGCCCAGGTGATCGGGATGGCGTCGTCACGTTCCGCCTTGGCCAGAAGCAAATCCAGGCCGCGATCCATGAGCACGACGCTGGCGGGCGACTGGGTGCCATCGGACCAGGCGAAGACGAGATCAAGGCCGGGCACTTCGCTGGCCTTGGTGATGACATAGCCATCGGAGGTGACGACCACACCGAGCTGCGCGGTCTCGCCATTCTCATCAATGATCTGCACGATGCTGGGGCGCGTGGTGTTCTGCACCAGACTGAGCGCATCCAGGGTGCGAGTTCCGTTCGTCTGCAGGCTAGCAGGGAGGGGGGTGGTCTCCTCCTGACCGTGCAAGGAGAACGCGACCAGACCAAGGGCAAAGGCAAAGGTGGTGAACCGGCTCATTCTTCGGGGCGGGGAGCGAGTTTGATGGTGACGATGCGATCGCCTGAGCGATTCCGCACGAGGAGCACCACGCTGTCACCGGCGGGCCGGGCACGAATCGCAGCACTGAATTGGGACTGAGTTTTCACAGGCCGACGATCCAGGGAGACGAGTGTGTCGCCGGAGCGCAGACCTGCACGGGCGGCTGGGGATTTGTCCGCCACGTCAGCGACTTCGATAGCTCCCGAGGTGCTCTGCCGAGTGGCGAGGCCCAGCCATCCGCCGCTGCCTTGTGCCCATGCGCGCACCACTTCCGACTCCTTCATGATGTCCCACGAGCGGAGGAAAGGCGTGAGGGAAACATGCACGTTCTGATCGCGACCTTCCCAAATCTGGCTGTGAATGCCCACGAGGTTGCCATCCAGATCGAAGAGCGGCCCGCCGCTGTCGCCGCCCATGAGCACGCAGTCGGACTGCAAGCCATTGGGCATGGTCTTGATGATCTTGCCGACACGAAGCACGTCACCGCGCTTGTCGTCGTAGCCACCGGGATGACCCAGCGCAAAGCACCAGTCGCCTGGCAGCACAGGGTTTTGCGGGCGACGAAGCTCCACGAAGGGCCAGTCCTTGCGCGGACCGTCCAGCTGAATCATGGCGGCATCGGTAGCCACATCCATGCCGAGCGCGGTGCCCATCGTTTGCTTTCCATCCTCGAAGTAAACACGCACCCTCATTCCTGGAGCAGGGTGCTTCTTGGCATCGCTCACCACATGGGCGGCCGTCAAAACCAAGCCCTCGGCCGACACGATCACACCGCTGGCAGCTCCGTCATTTGTGCTCAAGGCGACGAGCGCCCGGCGAGCCATGGGCAGCACTTCGCTCACCGATTTCTGCACGCGCATCAGGTCCTGAAGCGTTCCCACTGGCTTCGAAGTCTCAGCGGGCGATTCCGAGGCGACCAGGAGACAGATCAAAGCCGCCGCCCGTTTCAACAAGGCGGTCGGGCATGGGGAGAATCGTCTGGGGTGCCAATGCATGGAGCCAACGGGCCGCGATGATACGTGACTCCGAGGCGGCAGCAATCCTAGAATGTGCGTGGGATTGCGAGCGGCACGAGAAAGTGTGCGGACGTGCTCCGTCTCAACCGACTTAGAAGAACCTGAGGCCTAGTGAGCCTTCTTCTCGCCGTGGTGCTCGTCCTTGGCTGCACCTTCGGTCTTGTGCTCGCCAGCGGCACCGTGGTCGCCGTGACCGTGCTCCTGGAACTTCTCGTGCAGCACCTTGGTCTTGTCCCATGAG
Organism: Verrucomicrobiaceae bacterium; assembly: GCA_016795365.1. Lineage (GTDB taxonomy): Bacteria > Verrucomicrobiota > Verrucomicrobiia > Verrucomicrobiales > Verrucomicrobiaceae > JAEUHN01. The sequence continues at coordinate 46,911 of JAEUHN010000029.1, read as the reverse complement.
TGGCTGTCGCAGGCTCCGATGAGCGTGACAGCGGCGATGGCGAGCAGGCAGGTGGCGAAGGTCTTCATGAGCAGCGTGGAATGGTTTTGGAGCGCCGATACTAGGGGCATTGGCGGCGCTTGCAACTCATTGATTCGGCTACAAGCCCCAGCGCTGCGTCAAGGGGGCCAGCACTTCGCGGCTGATCACTTCAATGAGATGCCAGGGTGCCCGCCTGGAAGCTGGCAGGTGGGCATCGAGCACGGCGATGTATTCCATGAGCGGCTGCCCTCCACGCGTGGCTTTGAAACGGCCGACGCCAGCGCTCAGATTCAGCGGCACTCGTGCCTCCTGGGCCGCCACCACAGGCACCGCCGCGAGGCGACGATACAGGCCAAGCTCCATCGGGAACCGGAGCGAATAGCCCACGACTGGCGAAACCATCGTGCCATGAACCACGCCACATGCCTCCACGCCAATCAGTTCGCCACCGCGCTGCCTCAGACCTGTGAACTTCAGCAGGCGGTGCTGCCAAAGATGGCGCAGCCACGGCACCGTGTAGGCGGGGTTGTGGCGGGAATACTTGCCCAGGTAGAGTTCGTGGTAGAGCTGGGTGAGGCTTTCGAAGTCGTCGCCGATCAGATCATCGTGCAACACTCGCTCCAGGTCTGGGCTGCGGAGCAAGCGCACATCGCGCTTCCAATTGGTCGCGTGCTTCACGGCTTGCGAATCGTGATCGAACCACCAGACCTGCCGGCTGGGAATCAGTCGTGCTCCCGCGCATCGCAGCGCATCGATCACTCCCTGGTCGATACCATCGGTGAGCGACCGAAACACCAGCGCGTGCCCAGGCCATCGAAGGCGAAGCGATTCGACCATCGGGGCCAAGGTGGAAGCATCGATTTTCGGCCATGGGTTCGTGGACATCAGCCAGTTGTTCACCATCACCACGCGATTGAAGTCCACCCGGCGCAGCCAAGGGCCAAGCGCGCGCAGGATGAGGCAAGCAGGCAGCCCAAGGACCTTGCCAACGGCTCCCACGATCTCCTCCTGGGCATACGAGATGTAGTGCGTGAATGGTGAGCAAAACCAGGAGTTGTCCCATTGCTCGTCGTTGATCGTCAGCGGCAACTCGTGGTCGCCTGCACGAACGAATGCCAGAGTGGTGTCGAGATTAGGCGCGCACCATTCGCTGCCATGCTCCAGCACAGGCGCGAACCAGGTGCGAAGCATCGCGCTGGCAGGTGTGTCATTGATGCTTGGGGCCATTGTATTCAATGTCGAACGTGGTCGATTCCAGCAGTGAGATACCGTGCCTCATCGCGATGCCAATGAACTCACCCACGGCCAGCACCTGCGCCCAGGCGGGTCGGGGATCGTCAGCGGAGGCCATCACATCGGGTGACCGTCCCGCGTGTCGAGGTGACGAGGCCAGCACCGGCAGCAGCAACTGGGCTGCACGTTGATCAGGATGCGCCATGACCTTGCCTTCGAGCAAGGCGCGGATGCTGATCTCTGGCGACAGGACATGCACACCGCTCGTGAGCCGCGGATTGCACTCGAGCACATAGGTTTGCTTGTCGTCACCCGACTCCATGAAGTCGAAGGCCAGCGATCCTGTGTAGTTCAGTGCTCGCGCGACGCGACCTGTGAAATGCTGCGCAGCCTCTGACCAGACCGGCTCAAAGGCGCAGCCTGCACCGCGCCCCGACCGCACTGGGCATACATACTGCGCGAGCGTGCGCACCGCGCCATCCATGCACAGCGCCCAGGTGCAAAACTCCCGGCCTTGCACTCGTCGCTGTGCCATCCATCCAGCGAGATCACCCGATGGTCGCTCGAAGCTGGTGCGCGATGCGAATCGCGAATAGCACGGCTTCCAGACCAAGCGCTCATCCATTGGCGCGTCCGATGATCGCCAGGATGCAGGCGCTTTCACTTCATCGCCAAGCTGATGAGTCCACAGAGCGAATCGCAGCTTGTGATGAAGCAAGTCCAGCGTGGGCATCGAAGGACAGAGCACACGCGCGATCTCGCTCAGCACCTCGCTCCCTTGAGCCAGATGAAACACTTCCTCGCAAGTAGGCCATATCACATCGACGCCCTCATGCCTCGCGATCGCTGCGACCTCACGCAGAAAATTCTCCCGATTGTGCCGAGGCGGCAGCACCCGGTAGTGGACGGCAAAGGCGTTTGAAAAACGCCCGAGGGGAAATTGCATCGAATCCACTCCAATCACTCGCACGCCCTCGCGATGAAGACGTCGCGCAACGTCGAGCGTGGCCGGGGCTCTGGTTCCGGTGAGCAGGACACAATGAATCATGGATCGGAGGAGGGAATTTCACATCTCACGCGACGGCGTTTCGCATGCAGGGCGGTGGGTGTCCAGGGCACTCGAGTGAGAGTGGGAGGTATGGCTCCGAGGCGTTGGCAAAGATCATTCACCTCCCGTCGCACAGGCTCCAGCGGGGCGTCTTCAGAAAGGGCCACACACCACTCGGTCAACGACGGCTGTGTCACCGTGTAGTCCAGGCTCCCAGGCAAGGCGAGAATCATCGAACGCCGCACGAAGTCAGGAAACACGGTGACCAAGGCCGAACTACCCAATGCTGGCAATTGAAGCGCGTCGTCGCAGCGACCTTCGATCGCCGCGAAGGTCTCGAAGATCGAGCCACAGGGACAGGGTGAACCTTGATCTGCGACAATAACATCATTGAGGCGGTAGCGAATGACTGGCTGTGTGAAACGTCGGAAGTCCGTGATGATGGGTGTGAAGCGAGTGCGAGCAGCATCCAGCCATTCTTTCTCTATGACGACTGCGTCCTCGTTCCAGTGCAGACGACCATGAGGACACGTCGCTGCCAGAAAGCCCTCGGTTGCTTGATAAAGCTGGCCAGGATCCATGTGAAATCCTCGCTCGATCTGCTCCCATTCGGCTTTGTCGAGAACATCCGCCACGCTCAGAAGAATAGCTGGTGGCGCGAGCAGGTGATCTGCATTTGGCAAGGTGGCGAGCCGCCTGAGCACGCCGGGCGGAGCCGCGAGAATGGTGGGTCGCAGTGCCTGAAGACGATGCCATTGATCCTCCAAAGGCTGCATCAGATCGAAGAACTCGAAGCGGAACCGCCTTGATCCAACCGTTTGATACAGGGGGCTGTCAGCGCGCAAGAACAGCGCAGCGCGATGCTTGTGCAGTAAAGTGCCACGCAGCACGCGTGCTAACAAAGTGCCTGCCCACAAACGACGCTCGGAGGCGCTTGCGAGAAATAGCCCGCGAGTGCCGGAGGTGCCGGACGAGAGCCCCACCGTGATGCCTCGTAGCGTGGGCGTGAAGTCACGTGTGCGCTCTGCTTCGAGCGCTATCCGAAAGGCTTCGTCCAGACGGACGCCCGCTGTGTTCCAATCATCAAAGTGGCTCATCATCTCCGCCTTGTTGGTGGTTGGCCAATCACGCCAGCGATCAGCGCCGAGGTGATCGCGGAGTTTGCTAAAGTAGGGCGAACAAGCTGCCACACGCTCCAGGTGCCGCCTTGCCTGACGTTCCTGCCAGGCTCTGAGTTCGGCCCGGTTACGCCAGCGCGTGAAGGCCCGTCGGGCGGCGAAGTAGTGCCACAGAATGCCCAAACGTTCACTCATGGCATCAAGGCGGCCGTCTCCGGACAATGGCAGGGCACGATGAGGAGATCTGGCTCATCACGGTGGAGGGCGTGCAAACGCTCCAATGATGCGCGATAAACGGGCCAATCGTGCATTACTCGCGTGATCGGATGCGGCATGTGCATCTCGCGAAAAGCTTTGCTCAGCCAGCAAGCATCCGCAGCCAGCAACACGGACCGTCCAGTCGTATCGACAAACCGGACCCCGATCTGGCCGATCGCATGCCCCGGCAGCTCAAGCACGGTCATTGATCCATCACCGAAGACGTCGCTGCCTTCGCTCAGCCACTGCATTCGCGATGCCGCATCCTCTGGCACCAGGCCGGGCAAAAATGCCCGACGCAGTGCAGCAATGCCGCTGAGGCCTTGGATCGAAGCCCAGGCCTCACCATGCGTGTGCAACCTGGCGCCGGGAAAATCCCGTAGCCCGCCGATGTGGTCCGCATGCCAGTGCGAAATGATGATGTGCCCGATGCCGTTGCGTTCGATGCCTCGACGTCTGAGGACCTCACTCATGCCGAGGGGTTCGGAGAGGGTCACTGGCGTGAGCATGCGGTAGAGCCGGTAAGGCCAGTGCTGCGTCTCAGTGAAAAAGCGTGACGAATAGCCGGTATCGAAAAGCACGCGTCCATGCACCGGATGCTCCAGCAGCACCACCGTTGCGTGAAACCGCACCTTCTTGAACCAGGAGCCACCACGGATCGCTGCCGCCTCATGGGCCTCGGTCCAGCCATCCGAGAGAACAGTCCAATGCCAGTGCGTCATGCGAAAGTATTCGATCGGGTTTGTGTTTTGCGCCACTGGCATCCCGTCTCGCGAAGCCGGGCGAGCACGTCCGTCGGTGGCGCGTAGCCAAGATCGCGACGAGCCGCAGAGATGTCGAGTGTCTGTTCATAGCCTAGAGCACCCACGGAGTAGCGAGTGAGAGGAGGCTCCCACCGTCCACGAGTGAGGACACACGAGGCCCATTCCAGTGCTGTGGCGAGAGCCAGCGCATGTTTTATCGAGAGACTCCTGAAGCGCACAGGCAGACCACATGCCTCAAGCAGGGTGCCGAGCACTCGGCTCCGCCGCTGCGGATCGCCGCTGGTGACATTGTAAACCTTGCCGGAGTGGCAGGAATCCGCATCCAAGGCAAGCAACACGGCATTCACGGCGTCGTCGATGAAGGTCAGGTCCATCAGCGAATCAGAATCACCGAACAAGGGAAAGCTACCACGCATTGCGACCCTAGCCACGCGTGGCAGCAGAGTAGTGTCGCCAGGACCAAAGAGAGCCTTTGGGCGGAGCACGATGGTGTCGAGGCCAGTGCGTGAGGCTTCGAGAATCATCGTTTCGGCTTGTCGCTTGGTGGCGATGTAGTCATTGGCTGGTGCAGAGGTCCAGGTGGTCATCTCCTTGGCCAGAGGTTGATCTTTGAAATCAAACTGCACGCTGGGCGACGAGATGTGGACTAGGCGCTTCACACTTTTTGCGCTTCTGCACGCTTTGATGACGTGCTCGGTTCCGTGTTGATTGGTGATCGTGAACTCGTGCGGGTTGCCCCATGGAGCCGACAGGGCGGCCGCGTGAACCACTGCGCTGCACTGGGATATGAGTTGGTTGAGCAATTCCGGCTCGCGACCAATGTCGCATGGTTGGAACTCAATGCCCTGGTCCTTGAGCTTTTTGCCTGCCTCCCGATTGCGCCCTGTCGCAATCACGTTGAGCCCGCAGCGATGCAATTCCCTGGCGACTGCTCCGCCCAGGAATCCCGTAGCTCCAGTGACGAGGATGCAGCTCATGATGGACTGAAGTTAGAAACGCAAAAGTGCTCCACCCAGCGAAAAACCGGCTGACGTGCCAAGGAAAAGCACCGTCTGCCCCCTCTGTAGCCGACCGCTCCGAATCGCTTCATTCAGAGCGAGTGGCATGGACGCGGCGATGACATTGCCTTGATGCTGGATGGTCTCGATCAACTTCCCGGCGGGAATGCCGAGACGCCGACGCAGGTGTCGGATCGCAGGCAGACTCGCCTGATGAGGAATCACCCAATCAATCGCGCTCCAGCGATCCGCATTCGCACTGACTAACCGATCCACAAAAGGACCCATCTTCTCGGCGGCCAATCGAAACACGGCAGGTCCATCCATGTGAAACAAGAAGTCTTCCGTGTTCTCGCCTTGCCGATGCTCCATCGCTGGCATGCGACTTCCTCCTCCCCGAATCTCAGTCAAGGCCACGCCCTCGGGCCAGGTTTCCATTTTGGCATTCAGCAGCATGGAGTCACCGGACTCGTCTCGGTCGATCAGCACCGCAGCGGCACCATCTCCGATCAGGCCAGCGGCTTCGTGCTGGTTCCAGTTAAGCCCCTTGGATGCCACCTCCGCGCACACGATCACGATGCGACAGGCATGACCTGCGGCGATCAACCCCGAGGCGACCTGGAGTGCGACGATGAAGCTCAGGCATGTGGCATTGACGTCGAAACACGGGATGCCATGCCAGCCAAGTTCCGCCGCGATCAGTGCTGCGTTGCAAGGGATCGGTTGTTGGGGAGTGCCGCTGGCTCCGAGCAAGAGATCGGGCATCGTGAAGGATGCCCCCAGTGGCTCGATCATGTTTCGAACGGCGGCCGCTCCTAGCTGAGCTGATGTCTCGGTGCTGGCGTAGTGGCGACGAGCCACTCCCGTATGACGTTCTGTCCAGCCTGGAGCAATGGACAGGCGCGCGTCGATTTCCTCTGCTGTCACCACTCGCGACGGCAGATGTTGCCCGCAGGCAACGATGCGAAGAGGAATGGGGCAGGGTGCGCTTGGCGAAGGCATGAGAGCTTGAGTATCGAAGCGGTCGTCAGGTCAGGATGCAATCGCAGGTTGGGGGAGAATGCAAAAACCCCGTGTGGTCTTGCGATCCACACGGGGCCCAAAAGGGTGCGAAGAGCCGACAAGATCAGGACGGCTTGCCTGCGTCAGCCGGAGGTGTCGAAGCCTTCGGTGTGTAGTAGTAGCTGGCGTAGTTGTAGTATGTGTATTCCTTCAAGCTGCTGCTGGAGCGGTTGAGGATGACTCCACCCACCTTGACCTGACGATCATAGAGAAGGTCGAGTGCTTTGCCCGTGAGACGAGCCATGGTGGAGGACATGCGGACGACGAAGAGAACGGTGTCGAGTTTTGGGGCGAAGCTGCCTGTGTCATCGGCCACCAGCACTGGGGCACTGTCGAAGATCACATAATCATACTCTTCGCCCATCTCGCGCAGCATCTCGTCGGCTACCTGGGAGAGAAGCATTTCGGAGGTTTGGTCAAAGACTTCACCACGGGCGAGAAGGTCGAGGTTGCGAGTGCCGGTCTCCTGCACAGCGTCGCGCCAGTGAACTTTGCCACGCAACACTTCGGACAATCCCGGAGTGACGGGCATCTTGAAAAGCTCTGCTACGCCACCGCGACGAAGGTCACAGTCGGCTAGTAGCACTCGTGCACCCGCCAACGCCATCGTGATGGCGAGGTTCGATGTTACCGTCGTTTTGCCTTCATTCGGCACCGCGCTGGTCACGAGGATGGTCTTCGGCGGCTTGCCGCGCCAGTTCTTGAAGAGAAGAGAGGAGCGAACGTTACGGAATGCCTCGGCGTAAAGATGACGATCATCGTTCGAGCGAAGGAGCGCCACATCACCCCGCTGGCGCTGCTCAGGCACCTGGCCCAGGATGGCCTCGTTGGGGAAGAGAGTTTGGAACTCACTGAATGAGTTCATGCGATCGTCCAGGCGATCGAAGAGTAAGAGCACCAAGCTGCCGAGTGCTAGGCCTGCGCCGAGACCGATGAGGATCGGCATCACCCAGGGCTGAACGTCTTCCACTGCTCCAGATGCACGTTCCATGATGCTCACATAGTCGCCCTGCATTTCTTCGTTCACCTGGAACTTGTGAACGAGGTCGAACATCTCCTTGTAGGCCTTGTCGCTGTCTTCGAAATCCTTCTCCAGACGGGAGAATTCTGCCAGCTTGCCACCGACTTCGGATGCCGTCTGGGTGAACTCGGTGATCTTGCCATCCAGCACGGTGATCCGACGCTCGATGTCAGCCTTCTGTCCGCGGAGTTGCTCGCCAATTTCGTCCTGGTAGGTCGTGAGGATGCCGTTGGCTTTGGCGATCTTCTCATCAATCTCAAGCACGGCGGGGTGCTGCGGACGAAGCGACTTCAACAGTTCGTTTTTGTCGGCTTTAAGCAACGTGATGGAGCGCTTGGTCTCCATGTAGTCCTTTTCAGCCTGGGTGAATCCCACGGCGGCATCTCTAGAGAATGCGTTGGTGTCCGAGGTGCCCGTTACAGTCGATGGAACGTTGCCACTTCCCGGTGCAGGTGCTGCAGGAGCTGATGAAGTTGAACGCTGGCGTTGGAGCAGCGTGGAATCGAGATCCTTTAGGGCAAGATCGATGTCACTGAGTTGAAGCATCAACCTGTTCTTCTCAAGGGTAACCTGCTTCAGGAATTCAGCAGCCTGATTCTGGCCGTTCATCAGGACCACCACGTTGTTGTTCTTCTTGAACGATGCCAGCTTTTCAGCCTTCTCCTTGTTGGCTGCCTCGCGTTTTACGACGTCTTCCGCCAAGGCGGTGAGTGCCTTGTTGCGTTGTTGCTCGCGGATCTGTTCACGGAAAGCGCGGAATTCATCGAGCAGGGCATCAAGGAACACACGGGTGAACTTGGGTTCGCTGCCGATAGCGGCGACGTTGAAGATTGCCGACCCCTTGTTCTGAGTCACGTGCACATCCACATCGGACTCCTTGAGATCAGGATTCAGGGCACGAACGCGCTCCAATGCATGACGGCGCATTTCGGCACTCTCCAATGTCTCAATAATGGTGCCATAGAAGTCGGTGAGGTAGTCAACATATGAAGGACCACCGGCGGTCCCTGAGACCATACGCCCACCAGCTACCAGTTTGGCCAACGACACATATTGCTGCTGATTGCTGGTGATGCGGAGGGCCTGGAAGCAAACGCCAATGCTGGCTGTCAGCAGTAGAAACCACCAGCGACGGCGCAGCAGAATCTTGTAGCGCTGGAACTTGGCTGAGGTTTCGTGGATTCGGTTCAGCGTCGAAGACTGGCCGGGAAGGGTAAGTGAGTTAGAATCCATAGATTACTTCTGCGCCTTTCCGGCGGCTTCAATGAGGTTACCCCTCGTGAGTATGCGAGTTAGATGCCTTTGAAAGGCAGGGACTGTTAAGGGACGCTAGAAAGAACCGGGGTCAGAAATTGACAGCCTTCTCCGGGATAATCAGAACGTCATTGTTGCGGATGTAGATGTCGCGCTCCAAAGCTCCGTTTTTCATGATTGCCTCCACATTGACCTGAACGGCCTTGTTTCCCTGGGGCGTTTTCCGGATCAGTTTAACCTTGTTCAGATTCGCGAACTGCGCGGGACCACCTGCACGAAGAATGGCCTGACTGATTGTTACATCTTCATCCAGAGGCAGTTCATACTTACCTTGACGAATGACGTGTCCAAAGATGGTAAAAAACTCCATGCCTGGACGAACGAAGGTTCCTCCTCCTCCAGCAACAGCTGCACCGTAGGGATTCCTGGGAATGACATCAATGGCGATGATAACGGTAGCCGTCTGATAGTAGCTCTTTTCCAGCTCCTTTTTAACGGCAAATGCAAGCTCGCGACAGGTTCTGCCAGCTGCTCTGACGAGGCCTACATGAGGAGCCTGGATGTCTCCAGAGTCCTGGACGCGAAGCCGAATGGGTTCATTCCGATCCTCAAGGATTCGGAAGCTGATCTGGTAGTCGGGCTGGAGCTGGGTGGTGTTGTCCAGCTGCTCCATGGAATTGATCAGACCGGCTGAACGAACTTCATCACCGCTATTCGAAACCTGAGTCTGGGCTGGTTGTGGCTGACTACTAGGCAGCTTGGCGGGCTGAAATCCAGGATCCTGGGCGTGAAGCGCTGCGGCGATTGAGAGGCAGGCGAAGAAACTGAGGCGATACGGGTGCATGGTGGGGATTGTCTGCGCGTCCAGTGATCTGAAGCCGCGTGGCTGGAAGCTTTTCGGAGCTTAGAAATTGTAGTTGGCCGACATGACCACACGGTTCTGGTCGAAGCTGAAATCTTCGGTGTCCGCATCGGTCGTGAAGAAACGGTAGCCGAGGCCCACGTTCATCTTGCGCGATAGGACGTAGCTCAGGTCCACATTGAAAGCTTGCTGAGTGTAGTCTCGATTCGGAGTGCTGGACTGCGCCACGCCATAGTGATAGCCGAGACCAAAACGAAGCTTTGAGGTCAACTGGTGGGAGAAGTAAGCATCAAAGCCCCACTGTTCGATTTCTTCGGCGAGGGTGCCGCCGGAGTCCTGAGCGTTCTCGTAGTAGCCGCTGAGAGAGATGCGGCTGCCGCTCCAGGCGATAATGCCCATACCGTAGCTGATGTAATCGGCCGAGATGAAGTTGGAAGTGGTGTTCAGCGAGGACTCATGGCCGAAGTTGAGAGCATGGGAAATGCGGGAGGAGAGACGGTTCGAGATCGTGAAGTTGAAGTAGTAATCCGAGAGGTCACTGTTATCTCGCGTGTTGCTGGCATACTCCGCATCATCTTCAGCCTTCTGGGTTTGCAAGGTTGTGAGCTGGCTCTGCTGCCTTGCCGCATCGTTGGTTAGGCGAGTAAGCTCTGCTGATTCCTCAGCGGTCATGGCGGCGCCCTTGGCCTGCAGGGCGGCTGCACGAGCATTGGTGGCGCTGATTTGGGCGTTGAGGTTGGCTATGTCCTGATCGGTGACGCGACGATTGAATTCCGGTGGAGCATCGAACTCAAAATTCTGAACACCACCCGACAGGCGGATCGAAGTGGATTTACCGACGGGCATCGCGAAGAAAGCGCCGATATTGCTCAGCACACCGTCATTGTTATAACCTTCTGGATAAGAGAGCCAAGTGTTGCTTCCTTCGAGACCTGCGGTCCAGGTCCCGGTCGGGCTCCAGGCAAGTGATGCCTGAACGCTATCCGTGGTGCGGTCGTAAATACTGTCTGCATCTTCCAGAGCAATGGCGTCCGAGTGGACGTAGTTAAGCGAGAGGTTGAGCTTGGAGTTGATGGCCCAGCTGGCACCCAAGCCGGCATCATTTTGGAACACTCCAAAGATGCTCCGATTGTTGACGGCGTAGTAGTTTTGGATCGCAGGACGGACCGACATGCGATCATACACGACCACATAAACTGGACCGATCTTGCCATCGATGGCGATAGTGCTACCAGGAAGAACATTGAGAACCATGTCACCGCCGTAGGGGGCCAGCTCGGGATGATCGAAGTAGTGATCGAAGCCGATGGCGGTGGAGAGCGAAAGGGCGGTGGTTTCGGTCAGCGGATAGTTGGCGCTGATGTTGAGGTAGGCACTGCCGATGAAGTCACTCACCGGATCGACACCCGTGCGGGTGATGTTGTCGTTGTATTCGAGCAGCGAAGTCAGACCAAAGCCCAAATTGAGAGGGCCGACCTTCAGGTTACGCTTGCCGCCGAGAAGGGGGTCTGAGGTGTAGGGAGGCGCGAAGAAGGTGCTGGAAGCGGGGTAGGGACCCGAATACTGCGTGTAATCGCCAGCTTGGCGGTTGGAATAGATCAGATTTCCCATGCCGTTGTAGCTTTGGTTGATCTGTCTGGAGGCATCTTCCATCACCGATCCAGTGCTCTCGCCGTTTTGATAACCGCCCTGGGAGAAGTCATACTCCCCGCCCTGGCGAACAGCAATCTGGTCATTCTTAGCTCCGGCACGGCCTCGAAGATCGTCGAAAAACACGCCAGTTTGGGATGGGGACACTCCGTATTGGGCGAAACCGGTGACAGTTGTCATCAGAAGGCAGGAAGACAGGAGCGATCTCCAAACTGATGGCAGGGCACGGTGATTGGATTCAGACGTCATAGCGCAAATTTTCGGGACCAAGTTGGGGTAAACCTGCCCATAAAAGCAATTTGTGAAGACGTTGTCCATCACAAATTGGCGGTCAAAGGCCTTGAAACCGGGCTTTCCAGGCGCGACCTGACTCCGGAATTGTGGGATTCTTTCCCCATTTTGCGGGCCTCCAGGGGTTTATATATCGATTTAAAAATCTAAATAATCAGGATTTGATTATATTTTCACCACCTGCACTAGAGGTGCCCTCGGAATGTTTCCTCCGAATCGAATGCCGGAGCAGAAACCGCGTCGAAAGGTTTGCGCCAATCTGGCAATTTTCGTTAAATGGACTCCATGAAAAGGCTCATCGGCTTTGCTCACGCCCTCTGCGCAGTTTTACTCCTCGTGGCGTCTGCCTCTCCTGCGGCGCTGCCGACGGAGCCTGGAACGATCTCGGTTGAGGACCTGCTTCCTAGGCCTCTGCGACTTTCTGTCAAGAAAGATGCCATCATCTACTACCACTCGGTTTTCGATCGGGCGTTAGGGCAGATGGCTGCGGGGACTCCGGTGACTATCGTGGGGCTTTCGGACAATGGTTGCAGGGTTCGCGGTAGAGCAAAACACGGCGATGTCGCTGGCTGGATGAAGTTTTCAGATTTGGTGATGGGTGACCCAACGCTGCCGGAGAAGCTGAAGTCTCTATATGAACGGCAGATGAAAATTACTGAGCTGATCTCTCAGCATGAGGTGGCTATCGGAATGACGCGCGATGAGGTGGGCAAGTCGCTGGGGAGGCCCACACGGACATCGACCAAGGTCACGGCTGCTGGCCGGGAGGAGCGCCTGGAATATGCGATATTCCAAAAAGTGCCCCAACCTGCCGTTGGCAGGGCACCCAACGGTCAACTCGTGGAAAGCGTGGTGTATGTGAAAGTCGAGGTGGGGACCTTGTCGGTGAGTTTCAAGAATGGAGTCGTGGATGTGATCGAGGAAACCAAAGGTAATCCGCTCGCCGGAGCCCCTGTGAAGATCGTTCCTGTGCCGATCATGGTTTATTGATCGGGCAAGGACTTCCTGCTTGATCGAAGCTAGCGCCCAGGCCTTCCGAGCGGGGCAACGGCTGGCCTCTCGGAGTCGGTAGTATTGGAGCCCTCGCCCTTGTTAGTCTTCGCGGGCTTTTCGGGAGCGAGACTCAGGTAGTGGGGCCGCCATGTAGGCTTGGCTAGGCTGCCTTCTCCTTTGAATTCAAGCAACTCGCTCACCGGACGCAGGACCAGTCCGGGCAGTCCGCGGACTCGTGCCTGGGCGGTGAAATCGATCTCGTCGTCGATGAAGTTCGCTGTGCCGCTGGCTACAATTCGAAAAGCACTGGTGAGGGCTTCAAAGTCGGAGGTCGAGATCACACCGTCGGCAACGGTGAAGTTGCAGTTGGCTTCTCGGGCGACGTTGTAGCCTCCGATTTGTCCAGGTAGAACGGCTCCTAGCAGAGGAGTCAGCGGGCCCAGCACCGGGATGGCATAGAGGTTTCCGTTCACGATGATCATCACTCCGTTGCCCTTGAGCTTCTTCCAGTTTCCGAGCTGTCCGCTACAGTTGAAGTGCCCTGTGATGTCGCCTTCAGACTCGTTGCCAGGCGCGTAGATGCTTGCGAACTGTTGGAAGTCGATGCCGGACACCTGCAATTCACCATCGAACAGATCGTGGGATTCCAGTTCCCCCTTCAGCGACATGCTTCCGCCCAGAACTGTCGCGGTGATGTCGTAAGGTGTCCGCTCGGATGTGGACACGATGGTGGCGTGCAGATTGCGCAGCGGCAGATCCTTGCCCAAAACCGAGTGCCGGAACTCCGCGGCCTGGAGCTTCACATTGAATCCCCGGTGATCTGCCCCCAGGAGCACGTTGCCCGTTGCTTGCATGGGTCCACCGTAAAGACGACCAGACACGGAGTAGGCGAGGTTGCCGTTCTTGATCGTGAACCGTCCTGACGCGCCGTGGATTGCCAGATCACGTTGGAACAGGGGGTAAGTGACGGGCGATTCGGGGCTTGTGAAAGTGATGTTGAAGTCAGTTAACTCCTGGGACCCGAAGCCGATGGTTCCGTCCAGATTGACCTCCGTGTCGGGGCCGAAGCGATACTTGGCCAGCGCCTCGGCAGTAACGCGGGCAAAACAGCTCGTCACGGGAATCGGATCTAGCTTTCCGCGCACTTTGGAGAGCCTCACACTCTTGCTCTCGAGATCCACCAGCACCTCATCAGCCGCCGCCTGCCCGTGACGTGGCACCACGACCACATTGTGGAAGATCTGTTTGCGATTGAAAAACTCGACGTCCGCCGACCATGAATCGAACTCAATCCCTCGAAACTTGAAGTCGCGGAGGTCCATTCGTCCAAGGTTCAGGCATGCAGCCAGCGACGCGTCAGATCCTGTGCCGCTGAAGTCGGCGTAAATCGTGGACGTCTCCGAAAACTCGAATCGCTGAATCCAGTCGCGGGCGGCCGGAGCGGTGGCGAAGGGCAGGAACGCGTGAGGATCCATCTTCAGCACCGCTCGATACTTGAAGCCTTCCAACTGCTGGAGCATGGCCTGTAGCGAGAGCGTGCCCGTCTTGTGCCGCAGCATCGCATCCCGGATGTAGTAGCCGCCGGGGGTGACGCCGAAACTTGCGGTCAAGCCATCGAAGACCTCACCACGGGTGGTGAACATGCCGAACTTCACCTTGCCCGTGGCTTCGACCGGGCGCTTGGGGCCAGCCTTGGGGCCTCCGACGAACCACTTTCCTTCGAGCGAAAGGCTGGGTGACGACGATTTGTAGAAAACGACTTCCTTCAGCTCGTCCGACTCGAAGAAACTCTGGGCTAGTTGGGGGAGATTGGCTGTTGTGTTGACCCGGAAGTCCACCTCATCACTGCCGATGGGCCATGTAGCGCTGGCTTCGAAAGTGCCAATGTCATCACGCATCGTCACCTCGCGAATGTCCAGCAGGCGGTCGTGATATTCGGCCGTGGCGCGGAGTTCGTCACAGACATAAGTATCGTGACCAACGCCTGACGCCTCGAAGCGGAGCAGGGCGCGTAGTTCGTCGGGGGACTCGACGCTGCCGCTGATCTCAAAGGTGACCACCGGACGTTTCTTGAACTCAAATCGAGTCAGCCACTTGAGGGCCTGCTGAATGTGCCCGCGTTGATCGCGGACCATCTTCAAATCGACCAAATCCTTGTGCATACCTTCTTTCTTGGGCTTGGAACCCGGCTTGCCTTTTTCTGGCAGCTGTAGTGAACCACTCATCACAAGGTGCAGTCCTGCGAGGTCGGCCTCCGCGCGCCGAATATCGAGGCGATCATCCATGAGGAAGGCGCGAGCACTGAAGCTGGTAAGATCCAGAGTCCCTTGCTTGGGATCCTCGGGATCGAGTGGGAGGGAGACGGCAGCATTCAAAAGCTCCAGCCCTTCGACAAAAAACTGGCGCTTCATCAGGCGACCGTAGTCCACGTCCAGATTGAGACGATTCATCGTCATCAATACCTGGCGATGCTCGCGATCGCGATACACACGGACTTCACGTGCTGACAATCCATCGGCGAGGCCAAGACCAAAGCGCGCGAAGTCGATGTGAACACCACGCTCCTCGAATTGGGCAATCACGAATGTCCTCCACCGCTGCGAGAAATGGTCGGTGAACGAATACACGACAGCTCCCGCCATCGCCGCAGCGACAGCCAGCACGATCAGCCGACGTAGGAAACGAAACACGCGCGCATTGTCACCACGGATTGAGATGAAGCAAATGCTCGCACGGATCCTGTTGGTCTCCCCTTAATCGCTTGGGTGCGAATCTTCCCGTTGCCCGTCTTCATCCACTGGTCATCATCCGGCGAATGTTAAAGCTCACGGTTTTAGGCAGCGGCAGTTCGGGCAATTGCGCAGTGGTCTCCACGGCGCAAAGCACCGTGCTGATTGATGCCGGGCTCAGTGCCAAGCAGATCGTGCTCAGGCTGGAGGCCAATGGCTTCAAGCCATCAGATCTCGATGGCATCTTCCTCACGCACGAGCATGGCGATCACACCGCAGGGCTGGAGATCCTCACCAAGAAGTGGGATATCCCCATTTACGTCACCCCCTTGACGCGCGAGTGCCTGGAGGACGGGTTTCGTCACCAGCCGCGCTGGCGGATGATGCAGACGGGCAGCCCCTTCGAGGTCAAAGACCTGCGCATCGAGTGCTTCCCAGTCCCCCATGACGCCGCCGACCCCGTTGGTTTTGCCATTCGTGATGATGAGTCCAAGCTCGGCTTTGTGAGCGATGTCGGCTTTGTGACCAACCTCATCAAGGATCGCCTGCAAGGTTCTCACACGCTCTTCCTGGAGGCGAACTACGATACGCAACTGCTCGATGCCGACACCAAGCGGCCATGGTCCACCAAGCAGCGCATCAGTTCGCGCCATGGACATCTCTCCAACGAGCAGGCTGCGGAGCTTGTGTCCGCGATCGCTCATGATGAACTGCATCAAGTCGTGCTCGGCCACCTCAGCGAAGACTGCAACTGCCCCGTCACAGCGGCAGGCTTCATTCGTTCGGCTCTGGCTGAGAAGAATCTGCACAACGTGGAGGTCTGGTGCGCTGATCGCAAAGCTCCCAGCCCTACTCGGGATGTTGCCCGGCCCATGGTTCGTTCTGAGGCAGTGGTGCCCTCGATAGTTGTTACGGAGCAACTGGTGTTGCTGTGATCGAGGGTTGGCTCAAAACAAAAAGCCCCGGCTCCGCGCTTGGCAGAACCGGGGCTGTGGAATCGACGAGCATCACGGCCCGTTGAAAGAGTTAGACGATATCGACAGGCTGCAGGCCAGCGTCTTTATACTGCTGGGCGTTCCAGCCGGGGATCGCGATCGGATACCAGCCATTGGCGTCGGCCTTCACCGGAGCCTCGGTTTCGTTGGTCACGATGTTCGGCATGTGCTGCACCTTCGAGTTGTAGGCTTCATCCCACGTCACCTTCTTGCCGGAGTAGGTCGCCATGCGGCCCAAGATGGCCATCATCGTCGAGTCACCGGTGTAGTAGGCGTTGTTGCGATACTTGTTCTCGATGATCGCCTGCTGCAGTTCATTGTGCTCGACCTGATACGGATCAGGATCGTTGCCGCCGCCGCGATTGCGCTTCTTGCCCGGGCCGGTTGGCTCGGCCTTGGCACCGGCAGGAGCCGCGGCTGGCGTGTAGCGCCAGATCTCGTTGCCCTTGAAGTCCTTGGCGTAGCAGTTGCCGCTGTTGGTGAGGTAAAGGATGCCCTTGGTGCCAGTGAACTCTTCACGCACCTGACCGAAGGTGCCGTTCATGTGGCGGCACTGGCTGCTAATGCGGACACCGTTGGAGTAGGTGTATTCCACGGCGTGGTGGTCATAGATCTGGCCGTGCTTCTTCTCAGCGCGCTGCTGACGACCGCCCATGCCCTGGGCCTCGACCGGCGTGGCGTCGTGGATTTGATACGGGAACACCTGCTTGTCTTGCGGACCAGGAGCGTCCTTGCGCGGCGGCACGAAGATCGACATGAACCAGTTGGCGATGTCGAGGTTGTGGATGTGCTGCTCGTTGATGTGATCGCCGCACAGCCAGGTGAAGTAATACCAGTTGTAGAGCTGGTATTGCAACTCGCTCTGGCCTTCCTTGCGCTCGCGGAACCAAGGCGTCGTGCCGTTCCAATAGACGTTGCCGCTCACGATCTCGCCGATCACGCCGTTTTGCACGGCCTTGAAGGCTTCGCGGTAGCAGTTCTGGTAACGGCGCTGAAGACCGCACGCGACCTTGAGGCCCTTGCTGTCAGCCACCTTGGCCATTTCGTGCACCTTGCGGACGCCCGGAGCATCGACGGCGACCGGCTTCTCCATGAACACGTTTTTGCCTGCGTTGATCGCGGCTTCGAAGTGATACGGACGGAAGCCTGGAGGCGTGGCGAGGATGACGAGGTTAATGTCGTCGTTCGCGAGCAGCTCCTTGTAAGCACCGAGGCCCACGTATTGGCGCTTCTCATCGACGGCCACCTTGTCGGCGTGCGCGTTGCGCAGGTTGGAGAGCGACTTGTCGAGGTTCTCCTTGCTGTTGTCAGCCATGGCCACGAGGCGCACGCCTTTGTTGGGTGAACTCAAAGCCTGACCGCCAGCGCCGGAGCCGCGGCCCCCGGTGCCGATCATGCCGATCTTGATTTCGTCGGAGCCAGCAGCCCAGGCGGATTGTTCAATGGTGAGCGCACTAGCGGCGCCAGCGACGGCGGCAGTGCGGAGGAAATCCCGGCGTGTGGCGGCGGGCTGAGCGGTTGGGTTGTCGTTGTTCATGGGATGGGAAAAAGGGGAGGCAATTATTTCATGAGCTTGATGAGGCGGTCGTATTGAGCATGGGAGCCGACGAAGAACCAGATGATGGTATCGCCGTCCATCACGCCAGCAGCACGATAGTCGCCTCCACAGCGTGCTGACCAAACGGGCGGGTCATCGAGAATCTTCTTGAAGTTGAGGCTATTGTGGAACGGGTCCTTCGCCCACAGATGATAATTCTTCCAGACAACATCACGGACGCTTTTGGGAAGGTCGAAATAGCACTTCCAAAATCTCGGATCAGTCGTCGAGTTCACGCAGGGACTCCATCGGCTTGGTGTTGCCTGCGCGATGCTCGGCCAGGGCTTCCCTTGCCATCTGGGCAAGCTGCTCCCGGCTGTTGGCGAACAAATCATCCCACTTCCGCTCTGACTCCAGTGCTTCCAGCCAGTCAGACGCCAGCGCATTCTGAGTTTCCTCAGGCAACGCTTCGGCCTTGGCGATCACTTGTTGGAGCAGAGCGGTCATGGTTGGAGTTTAACTATTTTTCGGCGAGCACGCCACGAATGAATTTGATGCCGTCGGTATAGACTTCCTCGGGCGACTTGAAGAAGTCACGCCACACGCGGGTGGCAGCAGCGAGGTCGGGCAGTGCGCCACCGAAGGCTTCGATGGTGAGCCACTTGTCGTAGCCGATGCTGACGAGCTTCTTGATCGCTTCACGGCAGGGCGCGTGACCGGTGCCGGGAGTGCCGCGATCATTCTCGGAGATGTGCACGTGGTTCAGCTTGCCGGTGGCGAAGACAGTGTCGATGCAGCCCACGGCGTCCTTCTCTTCAATGTTCGCGTGGAAGGTGTCATACATGGTGCCGAAGTTCGGATGATTCACGCGCTTCACGTAGCTGGCGGCCTGCTCCATCGTGTTGAGCAGGTGCGACTCGAAGCGGTTCAGCGCTTCGATCGCGAACTTGATACCCGCATCCTGACCGACGCCAGCGATGGCGCGATGCACGCCCGCAGCGTGATCGAGTTCAGTTTCCGTCGGATACTTGCCGGTGAACTGGCCGAGCACCTGGTAGTAAGGTCCGCACAGCGTCTGCACGCCCGCATTGTGGCCGCATTCGATCACGCGCTTCAGGTGATCGATGGCACCCTGGCGATTCGCCGTGTCGGGGCTGATCGCGTTGTGAGCCTCATCTGGAAGGACGGTCACCGCCGTGCATTCGAGGCCGTTGTCCTTGATCGCCTTGCCCACGCTGGCGAAGTGAGCCGCATTGCTCACGTCGAAGATCGGGATTTCAACGCCGTCGTAGCCAGCGGCCTTGAGTTTATCGAAAAGGTGGAAGTCCGCGTCGGTGACGTGACCCGTCCAAAGCAAAAGATTGAAGCCAATTTTCATGAGGCGCGAATGCTAGAGAAGCCGGACACGCGTGGCAACAACGAAAGGACGGCGGATCAATGATGAACAATGAAGGAGAAATTGACCCACGCCGGGGGACCGTGGACACTGCCGGTCATGACCCGCCTCAAGCTTGCTCTCGCTCTGTGCCTCACGGCTTACACCGTTCACGCTGATGAACCCAAGGCTCCGCCCGTCAAGAAGGAAGAGCCCAAGAAAGAGGAGAAGAAGGACGACAAGAAGTCCGAGGCCGCGACCTCCACAGGCTCCGTGACCATTGGCGGCAAGGCGATCAACTACAAGGCGACTGCCACGACGCTGCCGATCCTGAAGCCCGATGGCAAGCCGTCGGCGTCCGTGTTTTACACCTCGTATGTGATCGAAGGCGCAGCCGAGGCCGAGCGTCCGGTGACGTTCTGCTTCAATGGTGGCCCAGGGTCCAGCAGCGTGTGGGTGCATCTGGGTGCCTTCGGTCCGCAACGTGTGAACCTGCCTGCCGACGGCCTCACCGCTCCCCTGCCCCCGGGCGGTTGGGTGCCCAATGAGTTCTCCATTCTGGACAAGACGGACCTCGTTTTCATCGACCCGGTGAACACGGGCTTCAGCCAGGCCGAGGACCCGCAGAAGGTGAATGAGTTCCTCGGCGTGCGCGAGGACATCCAGGCCGTGGGCGAGTTCATCCGCCTCTGGCTCACGCGTGAGAAGCGTTGGCTCTCGCCCAAGTTCATCGCCGGTGAAAGCTACGGAGGCATTCGTGGTGGTGGTCTCGCCGAGCACCTCGCCTCGCGTCACCGCATCTACATCAACGGCCTCATCATCGTCTCCGGCCTGCTCGACTACGACACGCTCGTGGGCACCACCTTAAACGACCTGCCCAACATCGTCTCGCTGCCCGCGATGACCGCTGTCGCGCACTACCACAAGAAGCTGCCCGCCGACCTGCAAGCCGATCGCGCCAAGGCCATCGCCGAATCCCGCGAGTATGCGTTCGGTGAGTATGCACAGGTGCTGCTGCAAGGCCGCCTGATCTCCAAGGAGAAACGTGCCGCCGCTGTCGCCAAGCTCGCACGCCTCACTGGTCTCGCTCCGAAGCTCATCGACGACCACGACTTGTATATCGATGGAGGTCTCTTCCGTGAAATGCTGCTGCGCGATCAAGGCCTCGTCCTCGGTGCCTACGATGCGCGCGTGACCGGTCGCGATGGTGACAAGGCGGATGACCGTCCGCAGATCGATCCCTTCATGAATGTGGTGGGCGGCATCGCTGCGGCGAGCATGAACGCGTATCTGCGCGAGGTGCTGAAGTATGAGAAGGACACGCCCTACGAAGTGCTCAAGCCCCAGCCCGGATGGAACCACGGCCAGGGCAACAGCTTCACCAGTGTGAACGCCGACCTGGCCAAGGCGATGAAGGGCAATCCGCATTTGCAAGTGCTCGCGCTCATGGGCTACAGCGACCTCGTCACGCCTCCCGACAACATGCTGCTCAGCCTGCGCAAGCTCGCGATCCCCGACGAGTTGCGGAAGAACATCCACACCGCCGACTATGAAGCCGGTCACATGATGTATACCAATCAAGCCGACCTGAAGAAGATGCACACTGACATCACGGCGTTCATGGATGGCTGCCTGAAGAAGTAAGCGGTTCACACCAAGACACGAAGCCACCAAGGTTTTGTCTTCGTGTCTTTGTGGCTTTGTGTGAGAAGAAACCCCACCACCGAATGAAACTCGAGAAGATCAAATACCTCATCCTCGCGCAGGAGATGGATCGCGCGATTCAGTTCTACCAGAAGGTCTTCGGCCTCACGGTTTCAGAGCACGGCGAATGGTGGAGCGAGTTGAACTTCGGCGACACCATCGTCGCGCTGCACGGCGGCGGCGATGGCACACCGAACCGCACGGACCTCAGCTTCCAAGTCGATAACATCGTTGCCGCCTGCCGCCTGATTCGCGAGAACGGCGGCCGCATCGTTGCCGAACCCGAGAAACGCGACGGTGAGCCCATCGTGCTCGCCACCTTCGCCGACACGGAGAACAACCAGGTCATGCTCACGCAGTGGGTGGGCTACTGATCGCCGCGTTGAGAAGTCGAGAAGTGAGAGGTTGAGAAGCTCTGCCACCCGAGTCATCTCTACATCTCCACCTCTTTACTTTCTCCTCAAGCCATGCACCTACCTTCACGCGGTTACATTGTCGAAGTCGATAACGACGGTGAGATTGAAAAGATCACGGTTGATACCTTCGACGTGCTCACCTACGAGTGCGGGCTCAAAGCTGGCGAGAAGCTCAGGCTCAAGATGCCCATCCCGCTGGAAGACGAACGCGGCAAGGTCGTTCGCACCATCCCCAAAGATAGCGTCTGGACGGTGCTCAGCGGTTCTTCGCAAGACCCCGGCTGCCTGTGGCTGGAGGAGCCGGGCGGGGACGCGCATTCGTGGGACGACGACAAAGGCATCTTCCAGGTCTTCGGGCGGGCGTGATGCTCACTCGCCGAACACAAGACGCATGGGAATCATGCTGGAGAACTTGAAGCCGTGTTCTTGGAAGAACGCCTGGGACTCGGCGCTGATCTTGTCGGTGAGCAGTGTGATGCGTTTGAAATCCTTCTTCTTCACGTAGCTGACCGCGTGGTCGAGCAGCTTTCCGCCATAGCCCTGACGACGATGCTGGGGGTGGATGATGAGGTCTTCCAAAAGCACAGCGAAGCCGCCCTCTGCCGTGCTGATGGTGAATAGCAGGTTGATCATGCCGATGATCATGTGATCCGTGCGAAGCACAAAGATTCGTCCCCGGCTGGGCTGTTCCAGGATCAGTCGCAGTCCATGTTCCTGCTTTTGCCGGTCAGGCGCGAAGTCCTCCTCCTCGCTGAACAAGGCCACAAGTAACTCCACCATTTGAGGCAGGTCCTCAATGGTCGCGGGCTCAAGGCGGGGTTCAGTTCGGGCAGGGGAGGTCGTCATCGGGGCCGATCATAGCCGCTGGAAGCCGTGCCAAAAGTGAATTTCCTGTTGCCGGGGACCGGATCGGACAATTTCACGTCCAGGAAGGGCGCATTTGACAACGAGGGTCTCGTTGTTACTATGCGCGCCCTTTTTGCAGGATCACCCCGTGCGTCCGCAATCAGTCATTTCTAGCCCAAGCTCAAGCCCATGCCCAAAAGGACCTACCAACCCTCCAAGAGAACCCGCAAGCAGCAGTTCGGTTTCCGCGCTCGCTTAAAGACTGAAAAGGGCCGTGACATTCTGCGTCGTCGTCGCAAGGCTGGCCGCAAGCGTCTCACTCCCAAGGCAACGGACATCAAGTTCCGCCGCCACACCAATTCCAACAAGCCAATGCTCGCTGATGCTACTTACGCCCAGCGAGTGCGTTCGGCCCGAGGCCGCAAGCTCGCGGCCAAGCGCAAGGCGGCTGAAGCTGCTGCCAAGGCGTAAAAGCCTGGCGTGTGTCCTATGCGTCTGCCTCCACGCCTTCGTCTGAAGGCCTCCCGTGATTTTGCCAAAGTCCGGGAGTTGGGGCAGAGCTTCCCAGGCCGCTGTGTGGTGCTCGGGGTGCAGAAAGTGCCTGATCAGCCCCACTTTCAGTTTGGTCTGATCACGACCCGAAAGATCGGGCAGGCAGTTGTTCGAAATCGCATCCGGCGGCTGCTCCGTGAGGTCGTGCGTGAGCAGCAGGGCAAATTTGCCAATGACGTGCGAATGGTTGTCATTGCAAGATGGCGTGCGGCGGAGGCTTCGCTTGATGACCTCCGATCCGATCTGCTGAAAACAGCGCGACGGGCGGGCGTCTTGAAGGCATGAAAGTGCTCGTTCGCATATTGATTCGCGGCTATCAGCGCTTTCTTTCGCCAGCGATCCACTTCATCGGAGGTCCGGGAGCAGGATGCCGTTTTCGCCCAACTTGCTCCGAATATTTCCTCCAGGCTGTCGAACATTGTGGGTTCTTCAAGGGCAGCTGGATGGGCATTTGCCGGATTGCTCGCTGCAATCCCTGGGGAGGGTCGGGATACGATCCCGTTCCGGGCACTGAGAAACCAACCCAGGACGTCTGTGGCAACCACCATTAGTTCCACTAATCTCGAAAATCGGAATTGCTCCCGCCCGCCTCTTCTGGCACTGAGGCCACCCCTCTCCCACTTTTTTACCTTCCCACTTAGAACATGGATCGCAAAGCCTGGATCATCGTAACACTCTGCGGCGCGCTGATGGCGCTCAACTTCTGGTATATGCAGAAGGAGACCGCCTATAAGCAAAAGATCGCTCAGGAGAAACTGGGGCGGGAAAAAGTGGAGAAGGCTGCCAAAGGAACAACGGCTGCACCCGCTGCCGCTCCAGCTGCGGCAGGCGCAACGACTGCAGCACCAGCGGCGACGGCTCCTAGCGGAGCGCCGGAACAAACCAAGGAACTGAAGGCCGGAAGTGTCACTTATGTGCTCACGACTCAAGGTGGTGGCATCAAGACCGCCGTGCTCGCTGCTCAAGATCAGGTGGTGCTCAACCAGCATGGCAAGGATGCGATCGGCGCCTTCCGTCGTGAGCCCAATGCTGCGGATGCCATTGCTTATTCCATCGTCGAGGCCACGGATCAGGCCGTGACCTTCGAGGGCACGGACAGTGTCTCGGGGCTCACGGTGCGGAAGACCTACTCATTGACGTCGGGTGAAGGATCTGATCCGCACTTGCTCAAGCTGTCGGTGACGCTCACCAACAAGGGCACGGCCCAGCACGTCTCGGATTCCCATTTCTTGTATGCGGGGGCTGCTGCTGCGCTTCAGCCGGATGACATCCTGCACCCGGCGGTGTTCTGGAATGAGTCGGGCGATGCCTATTCTCACGACACCACATGGTTCGACGGCGGCATGTTCGGCTCTGCCAAGGCGGAGTTTGCCCAGCAATTTAGCCAGCTTCGCTTTGCTGGCGTGATGAGCCGCTTCTACGTCAACATGCTTTCGATCACGACGGGCATTGGCCAGGAGCAGCCCGGCCGAGTGTGGGCGGAGCGATTCCTCATTCCTCACACGGACGACAAATACGCAGGCACGACAGCGGGCAACAAGGACTACGCCATCCATGGATCAGTGGGCCTGCCCAAGGTCGATCTGGCCCCCGGTGCCTCCCAGTCGTTCGAGTATGAAGTCTATCTCGGACCCAAGGAATACCATCGCTTGTCGGCGCTGGGTGATCTTCGCACGGGCATCATGTTTTATGGATGGGTGAAGCCGGTGAGTCTGATCTTTGTGAACCTCATGCGCTGGCTGCACAACGCGGTCGGCAGCTGGGGCTTGGCCATCATCCTCATGACCATCACGATTCGTCTGCTCACGTGGCCGGTGTTCGCCTCCTCAATGAAGCAGGCCAAGCGCATGGGCAAGCTCCAGCCGCTGATGAAGGAGATTCAGGACAAGTATAAGGATGATCAGCAGCGCCAGTCCCAGGAGATGATGAAGCTCTACAAGGACTATGGCTTCAATCCCCTTGGCTGCTTCATGCCGATGGTGATCCAAATCCTCATCTTCAGCGGCTTCTACAAGGTTCTTTACGTGGCGGCTGAGCTGCGTGGTCAGTCCTTCGGTTGGGTGCAAGACCTCTCCATGCCGGACACCATCGCTCACCCGTTTGGAATTCCGCTCAATCCGCTGCCCATTCTGATGGGCGTGAGCACGATCATTCAGATGAAGCTCACACCGCAGGCTCCGAGCGTGGATAAAACGCAGCAGCGGATGATGATGCTCATGCCGCTGATCTTCGTTTACTTCTGCTACACCTTCGCTGCCGCACTCGCGCTCTACTACACCACGCAGAACATCTTCGGCATCTTCCAGAGCTGGGCGATGCGCAAGTTCAGCAAGGATGATGACGGGCCTCTGAAGAAGGTGGAACCAGTGCCCGCAGGCCCGGCTCCGCAGTCGCACCTGTTCCAGATGCCCGGTCAGAACAAGCCGAAGAAGAACAAGTCGTCACCGCCTCGACTCGGGGGTTAGTTGGCTGGTCACGCAGGTTCCTGGCGGTTCTCTGCAAGTCGGTTCATTTGGGGAGTTGAAACCTCGGGTGCTGCCGGTAATCGTTCGTCGAATTTGTTTCACCGCCAGCTATCTGGCACTAGCCCCGTTCTCAAGCCATGACCGCTCTCGAACAATCCCGCCAGATCCTGGAGAACATGCTCGGTTACCTCGGCTTCTACGTCACTGTGGAGGAGGATCCTGCCAGCCCTGATGGCCCCACCTTGCAGATTCTGACCGATGAATCGGAGGCCTTGATTGGTCCTCGGGGTGAAGTTTTGGATGACATTCAGTATCTGGTGAACCGCCTCCTGATGCGGCGGATTCCTGACGCTCCACGTATTCGGGTGGATGTAGAATACTACCGCTCCATGCGAGAAGACAAAATGCTGGAGAAGGCGCGCATGGAAGCCGAGCACGTTCGTGCTACTGGCAAGCCCGTTCAGCTGCCGCCGATGAACAGCTACTACCGTCGTCTCATTCACAACGCCTTCGTCAATGATCGGGAGATCGCGACCGAGAGCGCCAAAGGTGACGCGCGCTTCAAACGCGTAACCTTGAAAAAGCGCACGAGCTAGAGCCCGGAGGCCGTAGTTGCCGAGGCAAGGTGGATAAGGTGGACACGAAGTAAGACTGCTGCTTTTGGAGGCGACTTCCCGCTCTCCATGTCCCGTTACCTCTTTCTGGCCCTCTTCATCGTTGGTTCTCTCGCTGCTCAGACCAAGCCGACCTACACCTTCCCAATCCAGGCGCTCAGCGCCGAGGAAGAACTCAAGACGATCCAACTCCCCGATGGCTACTCATTGGAGTTGGTGCTGAGCGAGCCGACAATCAAGGAGCCTGTGGCTATCGCATTCGATGGCAACAGTCGCATGTTCGTCGTCGAGATGCGCACCTACATGCAGGACATTGATGGCACAGGCGAGCTGGAGCCAAAATCCCGCATCTCCCTTCACGAATCGACCAAGGGTGATGGTGTCTTTGACCGGCACAGCGTTTATCTGGACAATGTGCTGCTGCCTCGAATGGTGCTTCCGCTCGACGACCGTGTCCTCGTGGGGATCACCAACACGAATGACATCACCATCCACCGCGATGCGGATGGCGACGGCGTGGCGGATCAAAAGTCGGTCTGGTATCAAGGTGGCGAGCGTGGGGGCAATATGGAGCATCAGCCCAGCGGCCTCGTGTGGGGCTTGGACAACTGGATTTACACGACCTACAACGGTTACCGCCTTCGCTGGGATGGTGAGGGCAAGCCTGCTCTGAAGGAGAACACCGCACCAAACGGCGGTCAGTGGGGACTGGCTCAGGACGACTATGGCAAGATGTGGTGGAGCAATGCCGGAGGTGAGAAAGGGATCTGGAATTACCAAGCTCCGATCCTCTACGCCGCCATCAATGTGCCGCAGCAGAAGAGCGAGCTGTTCGACACCGTCTGGCCGCTCGTCGGTCTCGCCGATGTCCAGGGCGGCAACGGTCGTTTCCGTGCTGAAGACAAAACACTCAACCACTTCACCGGCTGCGCAGGACAGACGATCTATCGTGGTGACCGGCTGCCGAAGGAACTCTATGGCAACGTCTTCCTCCCCGAGCCTGTGGGGCGTCTCATTCGTCGTGCCACGGTCGAGGTGAAGGATGGCATCACGACCGTTGCGAATCCCTACGAGGCACAGATGAGCGAGTTCATCCGCAGCACGGACCCGAACTTCCGTCCGCTCAACATGACCACGGGACCAGATGGCTGCCTTTACATTGTTGATGCCTATCGTGGCATCATTCAGGAGGGCAACTGGGTGCGTCCAGGCAGTTATCTTCGCAGTGCCATCGAGCCCACGGGGCTACAGCACAATGTAGGACGTGGTAGGATTTGGCGGCTCGTTCACAAGGATTTCAAGCCGGGTCCACAGCCGAAGATGATTGGCCAGCCAGCAGCACAACTCGTGTCATATCTCACGCATCCCAATGGTTGGTGGCGTGATACCGCGCAGCGGATGATCGTTGTGAAAGGGGACAAGGACGTCGTTCCCGCGCTCATCGAGATGGCGGCCAAGAACGACAATCACCTCGCACGATTGCATGCACTGTGGACACTCGAAGGCCTGGGAGCGCTCACACCTGAGATCGTTCGCACCGCGATGAGAGATGCTCATCCGCAGCTGCGCGTGAGCGGCATTCGGGTGGCCGAGTCGCTCATCAAGAACGGCGATGCATCCTTGGTGGCGGACATCAAGGCCCTTCGCACCGACAAGGATCCCACCGTCGTTCTGCAAACGCTCTACACGAGCAAGCTCTTCAACTGGCCAAACTGGAAACTCGATGCGCAGAGCACTCTCATGGGTTCCACCATTGTCGGTGTGAAGGAGATCGGAGCGCAATTGCTCGTCGAGCCACCGAAGATTTCCGGCACGTTTACCAAAGATGAGCGCAAGCAAGTCGAGCGTGGTCAGGAGATCTTCCGTTCGCTGTGCTTTGCCTGTCACGGCTTTGACGGCAACGGCATGCCTATCGCAGGCAAGCCCGGAGCAACGCTGGCTCCGCCTCTCGCGGGTTCCAAGACGGCGGTGCAGGGTGATGCCATCATACGCGTGATGCTTCATGGCCTTACGGGGCCGATCAATCGCAAGACTTACGAGGCGCAGATGGTCACCATGGCCACCAACAATGATCAATGGATCGCCGATGTGGCCAGCTACATCCGCAAGGCCTTTGGTAACAATGGCAAGCTTGTCACGAAGCAGGACGTGGCGAAGCTCCGCAAGGAGCTCGCCAAGCGCACCACGCCCTGGACCATCGAAGAACTGCGCGCCCTCTCGCCCCAGCCCCTTCCGAATCGGAAAGACTGGAAGCTGACAGCGAGTCACAACGCCAAGGAGCTCGGTCGTGCGATTGATGGCGATATCGAAACTCGCTGGGACACACGCAAGCCGCAGTCGCCCGACATGTGGCTGCAGATCGAGTTGCCTGCCGAAACGGACATCAGCGGCCTCGCGCTCGACACTGGAAAATCTCGAGGCGACTGGCCGCGTGCTTACACCATTGAGTTCTCAAAGAACGGCACCGAGTGGGAAAAGCCAGCTCTGCAAGGCAAGGGCGGCGTGAGTGTGATCGACTATCTCTTGCCCAAGCCCGCTCGCACCAAGTTCATCCGCATCTCCCAGTTGGGCAGCACGCCGGGGACCTACTGGTCGATTCACGAACTCGATGTGCTCGGCGTGGTGGCGAAGTGACACATCATTGAGCGCTCTTCAGGAGTGAATCGAACAGCGTGCGACGTTAGTGAATGCCATGTCGCTCCCACGCCTTGCTCTTCTTCTGTATTCGAGTGCCCTCTTCGCTGCCGATCAGCCTCAGTGGGGGCAGGCGTGGACGCGGAATCTCGTTTCCTCTGAGCAGCACCTGCCAGATGGATTTGATCCTGAGACGAAGCAAAACGTGAAGTGGATGGTCGATCTCGGCACCCAGGCCCACTCGACTCCGATCATCGCGGGTGGTCGCATCTTTGTCGGCACCAACAATGCTAATCCTCGCGACCCCAAGCATGTGGGTGACCGGGGTGTGCTCATGTGTCTGGATGAGAAGGACGGGCATCTGCTGTGGCAGCTCGTGGTGCCTAAGCTCGAAGACGACAAGTATCTCGACTGGCCAGAGATGGGCATGTGCTCGGAAGCCACGGTCGAGGGTGAGCGCGTTTACCTCACGACGAACCGTGGCGAAGTAGTGTGCCTCGACGTGCATGGCATGGCGAATGGCAACGATGGCTATCAAGATGAGGGTCAACACATGACACCTCGTGATGCTGCACCGATGACTTCGGGTCCTCTCGATGCGGACATCGTCTGGCTGCTCGACATGAAGGAGGCCTGCGGCATCTGGTGTCACGACGGGGCTCACAGCTCGATCATGATTCAGGGCGAGCACTTGTATGTGAACACCGGCACCGGCGTGGACAACACGCATCGCTTCATCCGCAGGCCGGAGGCACCGAGCCTGATCGTGGTGGAGAAGGCGACTGGCAAATACCTGGCTCGTGACGACGAGCACATCTCACCCAACATCTTCCACTCGACATGGTCGTCACCGAGCTTTGCCGATATCGACGGCAAGCCGACTGTCTTCTTCTGCGGTGGCAATGGCATCACCTATGCCTTCGAGCCGCTGGATCAGCCCGCACCAAGCGGTGAGTTGCTCAAGCTTACCAAACGCTGGCAATACGACATGGACCCCACCGCACCGAAGACACAGGTGCATCGGTTCACGCAGAACAAGCAGGAGAGTCCCAGCAACATCTACGGCATGCCTGTGATCGCTGATGGGAAGCTGTTCGTGGCGGGTGGCGGCGATGTCTTTTGGGGCAAGAATCAGTCTTGGCTCAAGTGCGTTGATCCCCGCAATGCCAAGGAACTGTGGAGCTATGAACTCGGCAAGCACACGCTCACGACGCCCACGATTCACGACGGCCTCGTGTATGCCACGGACGCGGATGGCACCGTTCATTGCGTGGATGCACAGACGGGGAAGATGGTCTGGACGCATTCGATGAACGGCTCCTTCTGGGCCTCGGCGATGGTGGCCGACGGCAAGATCTTCCTCGGCACACGCAAGGGCAACTGGGCGGTGCTCGCCGCAGGCCGAGAAAAGAAGGTGCTCTGCAACCTGGAACTCAAGGCCCCCATCAGCGCCACCACCACCATTGCCAATGGCGTGGTGTATCTGACCACCATGAAGCAACTCTGGGCTCTCGCCGACAAGCCATAAACAAGACGAGCTTCCGCCTTGGGACAGAAGCCCATCTTGATGAAAGCTTACTTAGCCAAGCAACACAGCTGCTTTGGGCACGAGACTCATCACTTCGTTGAGATAGGTGTCGCTGGTGGTGTAGCCACAGTCGAGCAGGTAATCGATGAAGTCTGCCGCTGAGCCGGTGTGCTCTGTCCAGCCACGATACACATCGCGTTGAATGAAGGCCCAGTAGCCGGTGATGAAAGCCTCAAGAGTTTCGAACTTGCAATACATCGTGGTCTCGCCCTGCCAGTCTGTGTATTGATACTCGGTGGCGTAGGGCTTGAGTTCCTTGCGGAACTTGAGGCCACCGAAGTTCAAGGCCTCACGTGCGAGCTTGCTGCTGGCCCAGCCGGATTCGAGAATCCATTGCGCCAGCGTTGCTTCTTTCAGTTCTGAGTAATCTTCAGGGCGGACATCCGCCTTCACCTTCTTGAAGACCGCAGCGAGATCGATGTCCCGGTAAGCCGTGGCCAGGCTCTTGAGCAGGTCAGCGGACGACGGCGTGGCAGCTGCGGCAGTCACTTCTCGAGAAAGTCCATGTGAGCGTGTTTTCCGGCTGACGAGTTCGACGGCGCGGGAGCGACTGACCGTGTCTTCGAAGGAGTGTCCGGTGAACGCCTCGTAAAGAGCTGCGCCAGCGACGCGAGCGAGGAAGGTCAGATGTTCGTCGTCATTCCGGCCCTCCATAAAGCCTAGCTCGATGAGATGGGCAGCAGGGATGGTTTGTCGAATCCAGCCGAGGGAACCACGGGGCGACTCGGTGTGAAGACGGTTCCAGCTTTTGCTGTGGGCACCGTGCCTGAGGAATGACTGCCGAACGAATGTCCCCACCTCAATGCTGCGGGAACTGGTGCCGGTGTAGATGCCACAGCGTCGGGAAGCGTCATCGGGATCGAGATTGTCAGCCGAATCTCGATGCACTTCGATCACCCAGGCCTCGCCGAATTTGAAGCGCTTGTTCACCCAGGCGATGCTGTCCTCCAGGTCAAGCTCATGGGGCAGGATGGTGACGTTCACGTCGCGCTCTTTGAGAATCGCGGCGACGCGATCAACGATGGTAATGGCCTCTTCGCTTTCTTTGAACTGGCCAAAAGTGGCTCCGGAGTCTTTGTCGCCGTGTCCGGCGGCGAGCACGATGACTTCAGGTGATTGTAGAATCTCAAGTGAACTGGTTTTCATATGCGGTGTCAGGTTGGGTTAGCGGCTCAGCAGCTTTTTCATGTCGCCCATTCCGTAGCGGAATCCGACGAGGAGGGATGTGTCGTTCTCTGGCTCCGGGGCAAAGCGGCCCGTCTGCCCGCGGACAAAGAGGAACCAAGGTGCCACGTTGGCCCCGTCACGCTCACCTTTGTCGAGAAGGAAGGCATACTCGACCGCCGTGCCGAACGATTCATCCTTACCGGCGTCGCGAAGCTGACGATCAAGATTAAAGTCGCGCGAATACTGAAGCGTGGCGCTGATGAAACTGCGCCGAAGGAACTCGCTCGATCCAAGGATGCCGAGCGCCACATTCCAATGGGCCAGCGCTCGGAGGCGGAGGTGAGGATCGGTGTCGGCGGCCATCGCATCAGCCGTGGCGTTCTCATCCGGGACCACACCATCAAGCGAGACTCGGAAGGTGGGAATCAATGACCAGGCGGTGTTGAGATTGTTGTTGGAGAACTCGACAAACGCAGAGGCGACGCCGTTGCGATGATCGAGTTGCTGATCGGTCTCATAACGCCCAGTGATACCGCTTTGGAGGTAGAACGAGTGGAAGGCCCGATTGGAGGGGATCGTTCCAGATTGGAGTTGTCTCAGTCTTTCTTGGAAGTCGTCGGCTGCCTTTTGACCGCCAAGCATCATCTCGCCAAAGGCGTCGCCTTCGATGATGAGTGGCGTGCGATTGAGCTCGGGGTCGATGGCAATGACGCCGCTGCTGTGAAGGCGGGCCCGATAGTAAAACGAGGGCAGATTGTCCTGCTCGGTGGACCAGAGGAAGTCCCAGGCCAGAGCTGCGGTGTTGTCCGCATAATCGTCGCTGTGTAGCCACTGGGCGTCGATGGAAAACGAGATGGGCGATGGCTTGGCTGGCTCGGCGGCTATCGAGAAAGTCGTGATGCTGACCGCCACGAGAGAGGTGATTGAGAAACGTGTGAGTTTCATGGGGTGGGAAGCGGTGGTTAGAATTGATAAAGCCCTGCGATCTGATTGGAGAGGTCCTGGGCGGTCTTTGAGCCGTCGCTGATGAGGGTGACGAGTTGATCTCGAATCTGGACTCCAGTGAGGCCATCGGCGCGGGCGATGTTGGCTCCGGATTCAATATCGTTCATGAGTTCGGCGGCAGCCGCCTTGGCTTTGCCTCCCGTGAGTGCCGATGGCGTGCTGCCTGCGGCAAACCACACCGATTGATCCATGCGCAGTTTCAGCGCCCACTTCATCCAGGCCTCGACGCTGGAAGTCTGCGCTCCGGCGGCGATGATGTCGGGGATGAAGCCCGTGACGAATACGGCAGCGACTTGATCGGCGGTCGTTCCCGTGCTGCGAGTGGCGGCTTTGGCGCGAGTGATTCCGCGTGTTGCCGGCGGGGTGGGGAAAAGTTTGGCCACCCAGTTTGTTCGGCGAAGCGTCTTTGGTTTCCTGATCGTGCGTTTGGTTGCGCTGGCTTTCTTGGTCGGGGTAGCCTTCTTTTTTGGGGCGGGTCTGGCTTTCGCAGGGGATACTTTTCTGGCAGTGCTCTTCTTTTTGCTCATGATGGTGCAGTTTGAGTGTGGACGGATTTAGCAGGGGGCAAAAGTGAGGTGACATCTCGGTATGGTGCTGCTCTGAGCGACCTGGATAGACATGCTTCGGCCGGGTAGGACTGCGCGGGAGCCTGTGAGAGAGCTTTCATGAACCACGAAGTGAACTGAGGCGGGCTCGACGCTCACGCCGGAGGATTGTTGCGCCCTGCTTCAGCTGGCGTAAACAATTAACCCGAGATTATTTCTCGTGATTGTGGCGGAATCCAGAATCAGCGCCTAGGTATGGCGGTTACTGTTCGCCGATCTTGGCCTTGTCCAGATGTGACCAGGTGAGGTCCTGAAGCTGTCGAGCGGAAGGTGCATGACCAAACCGGCTTGCGATCATTCCCACCACCATGGTGATGGTGATGCCCACGATCGTCCACCATAGAAAGCTAGTGCTTCCAAGGGTCGTGAACACACCCTGTAGAGACGCAGGCACGATGCTCGCGATAGACTTCCCGAAGCTGACGCACAACAACGTGAAGAAGCCGGCCGCCCAGCCCCAGAGGGCACCGCGGGCATTCGTGCGCGTGGTGAACATACCGAGGAAGAACAGGCCCAGGAGCGGGCCTCCCACGAGGCTGATCACTTTGTTCGTGGCTTCCAGCAGTGTGCCCAGTCGATGCACCAGGAAGGCGAAGGCGATCACAGCGCTTCCGTAAAAAGCCGTGAGCCACCGCGACAGTCGCATCTGGCGGGGCTCATCGTTGACCAGACCGGGGGCGAGCTTTTGGTAGAAGTCGATGAGTGTGGCGGAGGTGAGGGAATTGATGCCCGCTGAGATCGTGGACATGCTGGCGGCGTAGATGGCAGCGATGAACAATCCGGCGAAGCCCACGGGCAGTTCATTGACCACGAAGAAGGGGAGGATCGTGTCGGCTTTCTTGACCAAGCCAGCGGCCACAGGATCTCCTTTCATCTGATAAAAACCAAAGAGCACCAAGCCCGTGCCATAGAAGACCGCTGTCACTGGCAGGGTAAGCCAAAGCTTGATCCACAGTCCGCGCTTCGCCTCGGTGTAGCTTTTCGCGGTGAGGTAGCGCTGCACGGCCACCTGATCGGAGGCCATTTGCACGAGATTCATGACCGCACCGCCGATGAGAGCTGCCCAAACCGTGATGCGCACAGTGGGATCGAGGCTCCAGTTCAGATCGAAAAGATGATGCTTCTGCGCAGTGCTCACCACTTGCGACCAGCCTTCAGGCAGTTGATCTACGGCTGTGAACATGATGACCACCATGCCTCCGAACAGGACGAGCAATTGCATCACATCGGTCCAGATCACGGCTCTCATGCCACCGAACGTGGTGTAGATCGTGGTCACCACACCGGTGCAAAGAATGGTGAACCACAGCGGCAGACCGGTAACTTGTTCGAGAGCGAGTGCAGGCGCATACGTGGCGGCAGCCAACCACAAAGTGACTCGCAAGATGAACGAGCCCGAGGCGAGCATACGGATGCGGCCATCGAAGCGCTCATCGAGATACTGGTAGGCGGTGAAGAAGCGCGAGTTGTAAAAGAACGGCAGGATGAAGGTGGCGGTGAAGGGCGTGGCGATAAAGAAGGAGACCATCGTCACGAAGAAGCCGATGCCATTGGTGTAGGTCTCACTCGGGGCCGCGAGAAAGCTGATGCCGGAGAAAAAGGCGGCGAGCACCGTCATTGAAAGCACCACAGAGCCGATGCTGCGGCTGGCCAGCAGGTATTCCTTTACGTCTTTCTGCCCCCGAGAAAAGGCGAGGCCGATGGCAGCGGTGGCCAGCAGGTAGAGGCCGAAGGCCGTGTAATCGATCCAGGAGAAGTGTGTCATGACGTGATGTTGGTGCTCAGCGCCGCATCCACGGCATGCGGTCGATCAGGACCGCACCCAGGATTACGAGACCCAGCACGATCTTTTGCGTGTAGCTTTCGATGTTCATGAGGTTCATGCCATTCTGAATCACCGCGATGATGAAGGCGCCGATCAGTGTGCCAAACATGCGCCCCTTGCCGCCATTGAGACTGGTGCCTCCCACGACGACCGCTGCAATGACGAACAGCTCATACATCTGCCCATAGGTGGGTGATCCGCTTTTGAGTTGAGATGCCATCACCACGCCGCCCAGGCCTGCGAGCAGACCACTCATCGTGTAGGCAAAAATCAGCACGCCACTCACGCTTAGACCCGAGATCATCGCGGCTTCGCGATTGCCACCCACTGCGTAAAGGTAGCGACCCATCGTGGTGTGCTTCATAAACAGGTGTGCTCCAATGTAGAGCAACAGCATTAGCAGCACAGCGTTGGGCAGGCCGAACACATCAGCTCCACGTCCCACCCAGATGAAGCTCTCAGGCACTTGGTAAATGGATTGCCCATCGGCCAGCAGGTAAGCGGCTCCGCTGGTGGCCAGCATGGTCACGAGCGTGACGATGAAAGGAGGCAGGCCCCATTGGGTGACTAGCCAGCCATTGATCGCACCCGTGGCGGCGCAGATGATGAGAGCTGCGAGGCAGGCTCCTGTCATGCCCAGGGCACCGGCGTTGTCGGCTCCTGCATGCTGACGAATGATGAGGGTGCTCACCACCGCTGACAGAGCAATCAAGCTGCCCACGGACAAGTCGATGCCGCCCGTGATGATCACCATCGTCATGCCAATCGCGATGATGGCGATGACGGCGATTTGATTGGCGATGTTGAGCAGGTTGTCCCGCTTCAGAAAGCTGGGCCACTTTTGCGAACTAGGCTGCACCAGACGTGGTGATCCGAGCGTCGGGAAGTCGTGGGCGAGATCGGCGAAGAGCAACCATTGGGACGCTGACTGGCTGGCGATGATGGCGTCCAGCTTGGCCGACTTCGCTGCCAGCTCCTCCAAGGCCTTGCGTGCATCAGCCGGTTCGCCCGTGACCTTGCCAATCAGAGTGGCTCCACCTTTCGTCTTCTGCGCGGCCTCGGCTGCGTTGGCAAACTCGCGATCGGTGGGTGTGCCAGTGGCGACGATCAGGATCGAATCACCGTGAACTTCAGCCGCAAGGGCGGTCGCTGCCTCCGCGCCCTCGGACGGTTGTTCACGCAGCGTGGCGAGACTGAAGCAGGCCGCCAGCAGCAGGAGCACGGCGGCCATGCCGTAGTGTTGAAAAAACGAACGCATCGCTCCAGGCTGAAGGTTTCTTCCAGGGATGTCAAAGCTCGTCTCATTTGCCGCGGAAGACCTCTGCTTCGAAGTTGGGCCATGCGTCGATTGCGGAGTAGTTGCCCTGAATTGTCACACTGCGGCCATGCTGGCAAAAGCCGAAGCCTGGGGGCGTAGAATCGCCTTAACCCCAATCTCATCCCGACCATGAAAATGCATCGCCTATGCTCCGGCAACCATGTGAACCCCTTCGTCTCCAGCCAAGGTCGGCGCGACTTCCTGCAGGTGGGTGCCATCGCGGGGCTTGGCCTCACCTTGCCTGATCTCTTCAAGCTTCAGGCAGGCGCGATCGACATGCCCAAGGTGGAGTCCTACAAGCCGATTGCGGATTCGATTATCCACATCTTCCTGCCTGGTGGGATGGCTCAGCACGAGTCCTGGGATCCCAAGCCCTTCGCCTCCCCTGACTACCGCGGTCCCTTCAGCCCGATCAAAGGTGTCACTGGTGAGTATGTGGGAGAGCGGTTTCAAAACATCGCCAAGATCCTCGACAAGATCAGCATCATCCGCTCGATGACCCATGGCGAGGCCGCCCACGAGCGCGGCACCTGCAACATGCTCACCGGCTATCGCCCGAGCCCGGCGATCAAGTTCCCCAGCTTTGGCACCATCATCTCGCATGAGCAGGGATCGCGGAATAGTCTCCCGCCCTATGTTGCCCTCCCCAATGTGTTCGCCCCCGAGCAAGGCAGTGGCTACATGAGCAGCGCTTATGGTCCGTTTGCCCTGGGTAGCGATCCCGCAGATCCAAGCTTTTCCGTGCGCGACCTGACGTCGCCCAAGGACGTGGATATGAAGCGCTTTGAGCGTCGTCGCTCGTTGCTGGCCACTGTGGATGAGCACTTCCGCAGCATCGAGAAGTCCGATGCGATCAATGCCATGGACAGCTTCTACAGCGCCGCCTACAGCTTGATCAGCTCGAATAAGGCTCGTGAAGCTTTCAATCTCAGCGCCGAGCCCGCGAAGCTCCGTGATGAATACGGGCGCAATGCGGCTGGACAGCGCTTCATCCTTGCCCGTCGCCTCGTTGAGGCAGGAGTGCGTATGGTGTCCGTCAACTACGGGAGCTGGGACCATCACTCGAATATCAAGGGTGCCTTCGAAGGACAGGCACCGAACTTCGACCAAGCCTTCGCCCGCCTCATTCGTGACCTCGAAGAGCGTGGCATGCTGGACACCACACTCGTGCTCGTTAGCTCGGAATTTGGTCGCACGCCCAAGATCAATGGCACCAATGGACGCGATCACTACCCCCGTGTCTTCTCGGTGGCGATGGCGGGCGGCGGCGTGAAAAAGGGATTCATCTACGGCAAGTCCGATGCTCTCGGGGGTGAGCCTGATGAGAATCCCGTCGGTCCTGAAGACCTGGCCCGCACGATGTATCGCCTGCTGGGCATCAACTCGCAGAAGCGTCTCGTCCTCGAAGGCGTGCGTCCGATCGACATCGTGAACGGCGGCAGGTTGATCAACGAACTGATTGCTTAGTCCCGAATAGACAATCTCGGAAAACAAAGCGGCGAGGGATGCACCCTCGCCGCCTTGGTGTTTAATTGAATGGATCGTGGTGGAGCAGGGGCCTGCTACTTGCTGGACTTCTCATCACCCTTTTTCGTGCTCTTGGCTCCCGCTTCCTTCTGCTTGGCGCCGACGTTGAGCTTGATCACCACATCGTTGCCATCGCCTTCAGCCTTTTTCAGGGAACCGCTCACCCAGCGCCCGACCTTCACGTCTTCAACTGTGGCTGGCTTTTCTCCGTTCACGATCTGCGTGGCCGAGTTGATCGTGTATTTGCTTTC
This sequence comes from Verrucomicrobiaceae bacterium, assembly GCA_016795365.1. Taxonomy (GTDB): domain Bacteria; phylum Verrucomicrobiota; class Verrucomicrobiia; order Verrucomicrobiales; family Verrucomicrobiaceae; genus JAEUHN01. The sequence goes on along the minus strand of JAEUHN010000029.1, from coordinate 9,185 downwards.
CTTGGCGTCTTCCTTGTCGCTTCGAACTACTGTCAGAGTGCGCGAGGTGATGGCGGTGACCTTGGCGTAAAGCGGGTAGGTATCGCGCTTGGCTTTAGGTGCTGCCGTCGTCTCAGATGCTTTGGCTTTGCCCTTCTCTGCCGAAAGGCCGGTGCTAGCGGAGAAGGCGGTAATCAATGCAACGGCGTAAGTGATGAGCTTTGATTTCATGGGTAGGAATGTGGATTCGCTTATAGTCTGATCGTTTGATTCAGACGATCCAGGTTAGGTGAAAAGTGTTGGTTAAAGCAAGAATGTTTTTTGTTTCAATGTATGGAGGAATGATGGTGACTATAAACTTAGCCCGTTGCTGTAGTCCTAGATGAATGGGTTCTGAATTACCCGACGTGGAAGGTTGCGAGAAATTTGGCCGCACACTTTTCGTAGAAACTCGAAGATAATCCTGCCCGAAGAGATCACACGTCGCGCAAGTGAATGTCACGTTGATCATCCGCTCCACGGGCGTCTCCAACGATGAGACTTCGTGTAAGGCCCGCGGTTAACGCCAGCTGCGCTGGCTTCGCCTTTTTTGCTGAGCGCACGCGCTCAGTTCGGAGTCTTGCTTGTTGGTGTGAGTGAAGGCAAGGCGCGCCACTCTCGGTTCCTGTAATCGTAGATCAGTTCAGGAATGTCTTGGCCCGGCGAATGTCTGATCTCAGGCAATGCTTGAGCGGGGTGATCCAGGAGAAACGGTTGGTGAAGGTAAGCCGTTTGAATCCACCCCACGCCGTGCAGCCGTGCCACGGCAGGACTTACCTTGGCTGGGTCGATCAGTTTATTGGCGCAAACTTGGCGAAAAGCTGGATTGGCGGCCAAGAAATCCGAGAGCAACCGCGATGCCCTTCCTTCAGCTCTCCACAAGCCGACGTGCAGCCAGCATGCCAGCATGCATGCCGTTGCCAAAAGGCTCATTGCGGCCCGACTCAGCCAGGGGCGAGCACGAGTAAACAGTCTTCGCCCCCATGGAAGTGCGATGGTTCCAACTCCACCGAGAAAAAAGAGGAACAGCGGATAGCGCTTTCGGGAATCCAATGAATACCCCCCAGCGGGGACGTAGATCAAGCTGGCCATCAAGAACAAGAGTAACATGGCCACTGCTATTCGGGTCGCATGGTGTTTGCTCAAGGTCTGGTTCCTGCTCCGCTCTGGGTGAACCAGCCACAGCGAGGCGACGCCCGCCGCGATGCAGGCACCTGCACCCCATCCACCCGCAGGCCATTCACTGGCTGCGATCTGCCACAAAGCCAGTGAAGGGAATGGTTCCCAGACATCCAGCCATTGCCAAAGACGCGCCGCAGGACCCACCAACGATGGCCAATGGAAGTGCGGCTCCATGTAGAGAGGGTGATCTGTCGGCTTCCACCAGAAGTAGGCGACGAGGTAGGCGCAGGCCATGAGTGGCGGCAGCCAGCGAGTGGAAGGTTGCAGCCAGGCTTGCCGCCAAAGAGAAGGCTGGGGAGCCAGCAGCCAAGCTGCGACTGCGACGGCTGCCAGAGCAAATAACAGGTGGTCATGCACTAGCAGCGTGGCAGCGAAGACGCATCCCCATGCGATCCAAAGCCCCTTCGGAGTCGAACGATGGTGTAGAAACAGCCATAAGGATGCCCAGGCCACGAGGGAACTCAGCACGTAGGGCAATGCTGACGTCCACGAGATCGCTTGAAACCCAAACGGCGCGCAGGCAGCGAGCAGGGCTACCTTCAGCGCATCATCCCGTGTGACGCACAACCCGGCGAAAACCAGATAGAAAAACTGGCTGGTCAGGACATGTGAACCCACAGCAATCACTCCTGGCAACCACGTGCCGGCGTTCACAATCCACCCAACCATCCCATGCTGCAAAAGCCGCCATGCCCCTCTTTGCTCAAAGGCATCTTGCAGGTAATTCACGAACCCCAATTGAGCCATCTGGGACAGTGGGTAATCATCGATCGCCCACACGTAAGGTTGCAGCATCGGAGCATACGACAGCACTGCCAGCCAAGCCACTAGCGCGAGATGCTGCCAATGTATTGGAGCTGGACCTGATCCACTCATCGCATCAGCATCGAAGGGCCAGAGAGAGGACCAGCGCACGGCGATAGCCCTCTCAGGTTGCTTGGCTGCTGTTGTCTCCTCATTCGTGCCCTGATCCATTGTGTCTCGGCATGCTGGCGACAAAGCAGTGGGCTGGCAATGGCGTTCTACTGAGGAGACATGTGCAAACATTCTTGCCTCAAGCTGTCGAGATGACGGTGATTTAAGGTTCGTGACCGATAACGGAAGGTAGCTCGACGGCCCGCTTGCCCGCGAATGTCGCAAGTGTCTTCGGTGTCGCTGGAACGGTCCATTTATGTGTATCTCCACAGCGGACGAGCGCGACAAATGACCTGAGGGCGACATCAAATCAGGCTCCACACATCCGCGGAGTCGTCCTCTCGCAGGCACACGGCTTTTGTTTGGTTCGTCCCCAGCGCCACAACTCCATGCGATGCTCGTTGGGGAGATGCAGGGGTAACCTCGACGCTGTCACTTCGAAAAATCGGAGTCAGCGGAAGCTGGAATCCCCGGTCGATTCGTTTTGCTTCGCCAAGCTCTTCACCACCACGTTTTTGTTTTCCCCGAGATTCCAGCAAAAGATGCCGTGCTTGCGCGTTCCACCTTTGCATGACCACTCACTCGTTCTCCCGTCGCCACTTCCTCGGCACCACGCTTGCTGCTGCCACGGGTTTTTCGCTTCCACGTTTCGGTTTGGCCGCTGAGAAGCCCAACTCCGTCTTCAATGGCGTGCGCATTGGCTGCATCACGTATAGCTATCGCAGCATGGCAAAGACAGCGCAGGAGACACTGAAGGCCTTGCTTGATGACGGCCTCAGCGAAACCGAACTCATGGGTGGACCGATCCAGGACTTTGCAGGCATCAAAGGCAAGGCCACCGACGCGGAGCGTGAGCAGCAGCTCGCGAAGTGCAAGGAACTGCGGAAGATGTTCAACGACGCGGGCGTCAACATTCACATCCACAAGATGGGCTTCGGCCAGTCGGATGAAGAGATCGACTTCAGCTTCCTCGTGGCGAAGGCGCTGGGCTGCACCGGCGTGACCACCGAGCGCAATGCCATCCTCGCCAAGCGAGTCGCTCCCTTCGCGGACAAGCACAAGATCTGGGTCGGCTTCCACAACCATACCAACAATCTGCCCGAGATGGAATACCACGACCCGATCTTCGAACTCGGCCAATACATCGGCCTGAACCTCGACATCGGGCACTACGTCGCTGGATCGAAGGGCAAGTCGCCGATCCCCGTGCTCGAGAAGTATCACGACCGCATCGTGAACCTCCACCTCAAAGACCGCACCACCGACGGCGGCAACCTGCCCTGGGGCCAGGGCCAGACGCCGATCAAGGAAGTGCTGCAGTTGATGAAGAAGGAGAAGTGGACCTTCCCCGCCGAGATCGAGCTGGAATACAAGATCCCCGAAGGCTCCGACGCGGTGAAAGAAGTGGCGAAGTGCGTGCAGTATTGCCAAGAGGCGCTGGCGTGAGCGTTGTTCACCTCCGAGGGACAGCACAACCGTCCGTAGATTAATGCAGGCTGACGTCGCGTTCCTTATTTGCTGACCACGCAACGCGAGTTTCGAAGCTTCGATTTGCGAATGAGAAATCCCCTGAGTGGTCTTGCTCGGCGTGCACTATGACTGCGAGCAAAACCAAAGCTTGTTACCCTCGCTGTCGAGAAATGCACCGACGAGGAATCCATCGTAATCCTGAACAAGGTCGGAAATGACGACCCCGCGCTCGATCAACGCCTGCTCGGTCGCCCTTGCGTTGGCCACTTCCAGCGTGATGCGCGGATTTGGCTCTATGGTCGGACGGCCATACCAGTCTGTGACCGGCTTGAGCATCAAGACGAGGTGTTCCAACTGAAAGCCCACCACTTGCCCATTTTCCATCGCCGGCTCCAGTCCCAGCGTGCCACCATAGAACTGATGGGCGCGGTCCAGATCGCTCACCGCCAGCGCCACTACCTTCACGCGCAGAAGTCCGAGAGAAGACTGATTCATGTGCAACCATAAGCTGACGTCTGAGCGGCGCGAAGAAAAAATAAGACCAGCAATAAGCGATGCCGATCAAACTCCCACTTGATCCAACTGCTCGTAGGCATTGTTCAGCCACATCTTCACACGCTGGCGCTCCAGCAGACCGAGCCCGCTTGGATGGCTGTCGCACCGGTTCTTGGCTGCCCAAAAACTGGTGCTCAGGGCGTCGATCTTGTTGATCACGGTGTCATGCAGTTTGCGCAGCGTGATTATCTGGGCGTTCAATTCTGACGCTCGCGGCTTCTCCTCCGACTTGTCGAAGATATCAAAGCTGTCACCACGCAGTTGGTTCAGGACGATGACGTAGTTCAGCCGTGGGCCGAAGCGGTCGAAGAGCTTCTTCAGCAGGTCCACCGAATCCTTCCCGGAGTCCATGACGTGCCAGTATTTGATCGTCAGTCCCGATTCGCCCGCCATTTCCAGCACGCCGGATTCGTCCATCCACTTCACCAGGGAATCATGGGTCTGCGCCGCCAGATCGACGAGCACGCGCTTCTCCGCACTGGTCACCGCTGCCTCAACGATCATGTCCAGGCTCTCATATTTATCGACGACGACTGGCGACGCATAGTCCGTGTAAAACCGCAGCAATGATCCATGCGAGCGGTCGGTATCGAAACCTTGGAACTCGATTTGGTGATCGATCAAATACTGGGCCAACACCCGTGAAACAACAGACTTGCCCACACCCCCTTTCTCCCCTCCCACCAGATGAATGGTAGCCATGCTAGTCAGCAAGTTTGAAATTGATGAGATGAACGGGCAACAGGGAGGTTGGCGGTGTCGAGAATGGATGATGAGTTTTCATGAGGGACGGCCTTCCGACTCCGCACGAAGCATGCCTGCCCGGCAGCATTCTCCACCGGCTCTCGTATTGCCCATGAAATTCTCTTGGTTTTGCCTCAACCTGCTCCAGCGGTCAGATTTACGCCGTTGCGACAGAGCACCTCAAACCGTCGTTTCACGACGTCGCACCCCTTCAACGATGCCATCTTCGACTGTAGTCACAACCTCGCGGGCTCGAAGGGTAAGTCGCCGATTCCTGTGCTGGAGAAGTATCACGCGTGCATCACGAACCTGCATCTCAAAGACCGCACCGCCGACGGCGGCAACCTGCCCCGGGGCCAAGGCCAGACCCCGATCAAAGAAGTGCTGCAGTTGATGAAAAAAGAGAAGTGGACCTTACCCGCCGAGCCGGAGCGTAGGTAGCCAGCCACAAGGATGCCCGGATGGCGAGCTAAGATTCCGCGTCGAAAGAGCGCGACGACATGGTCAGAACAACTCACCTTGGATTGGACGCTGCAAAGGTGGTGGTGCCAGGGGTTGCATCCTCGAAATCAGACCCTCGGAATTGAAGCGGCCCAGCAACGCAAACCGGTCATCACAAAAGTAACTCGCCTGCGCTGAAGTCGCTGCCGTCGTTACCATCTTCGCCAGCCGATACGCCTCGCCCGACTTCCCTATCACCGGAGCCTCCAGCACGAAGAACAATCGTGCGCCTTGCGGAGCATCGCCCCATCGCACCTCCTTCGACTCATCATCTCGAACGGCGACTGCGGCGATCTCGTCGGTCTGCGTCAACTCATTACCCGGCTTGCGCAGCCACCAATCGAGCCGTTCCTCCGTAGCCGATCCACCCCAAATCCCCTCCACCCGTGAACCATCTGCTCGCCAAAGCACGATCGCCTGGCTGGCTTTCCAAACACGCTGATCCACGGTGCGAAACTGATGCGGCATGGAGCGCACAGGAGCACGGATGCAAACCTTCGCCAGCGTGGAGTAGCCAACGCGCGCCCGTGTCCTGTCTTACCGAGGGGTTTGTCGCGCGTCGTGGTTAATGGTTCATGGTAACAGGCTCCAGTGAACTCACTTCGTGGCGGTGAATTTGCGATGAGGAAGGCATCGCAGGCTTGGTCTCCGATACTTTAGTCGAGGAGTATCGCGAGGCCAGTCATCGAGGAGTTCTCACGGCATTGAATCGGCGAGGTGGAAGGTGACTAGCACCAGCGTGGTGCGTGGGGAATGGAGCGCGGACACTCTTGTCCGCTCGTCGAAGCGCTGGACTTGGAACGATGATGTCGTCCTCTTAACGTCAATTGCTCAGCAAAGGAACATCGCGCACCGCTCCATCGCGTTGAGCGGTCAGATAGCTCTTCACCCTTCACTAACAGTCGCTCCGGCTGGCGGGCAGGAGTGCCCGCGCTCCTTTGCTTGCCAGAGAAGGTAGTCGCCTGGAGGGAGATCGGCTTTTGCGGGGTTGTCTTCGATGTAGCGCTGGACCTTCGCGAAGTGCTGGGGACTTCGGATGAGGCGATCGAAGTAGTCGGGCTGCCAGAAGGGATTCAGGTCAGACAGTCGTGCTTGGTGAATGAGGCGGCTGGAGATGCCTTTCCAGGCTTTCACGAGTTCGGGAAATGTTATGGAGTCAAGCGGACTGAAGAGCACATGCACATGATTGGGCATGATGACGTAGCTGTGCAGGTCGTAACATTCGCCGTCGAAATGATGAAGACGTTCGGCGACGATCTGGGCGGCTTTGGGATTACGTAGCGCGCTGCAGCCGTGACCGGCATCGAGATACTCATCGAGCTTCACGGAAAACAGGCGATGGAACTCGTTCTCGGTCGCTTCGTCCCAGGGCTTGGGATGCTGGGCGAGGAAGCTATCGCGGGCGGCAACGAGGGGCGCGAGGACTTCATGAGGAAGTGAATCCGCGAGACGAAAGGTGACAAATACGGGCACACGACCTTGCTGCCAGTGTGGCAGCTTGTGGATCGTCTTCTCGATCTCCGCGCGTTCGTTGAAGAAGTCCATGGGCGTGAGAAAAGCTTGCGCGCCACCCTCCGCAAGCGCGAAGCGAGAAAGGAGCGCGGGCACTCCTGCCCGCAAGTCGGAGCGATGATCAAGCAAAGGCCAAGCCGTTCTCTGACCACCCAGCGCAAGGTCTCAAGACTCGGCAATGTTCGAAAGCGTGCAGCGCCCAGAAAGCGAATACGAAGGTGGAGTCTTTCGCTTCGAAGGGCGGACAGGAGTGTCCGCGCTCCTGTGCAAGCCAACGCGACGTTACCTCCCGAACGCGAAGCGAGAGGGAAAGGAGCGCGGGCGCTCTTGCCCGCAAGCCGGAGCGTTGGACAAGCAAAGGCCAAGTCGCTCTCTAATCGCCCAACGGGACATGTGTGGGCTCGGCAAGGTTCGTGAGCGTGGAGCGGTCAGGAAGCGGAGGCGATAGCGGAGTCAGTCGCTTCGACGGGCGGACAGAAGTGTCCGCAAGCCGAGGAGATGGGCAAACAAAGGTCAAGCCATGCACCGCCAACTCAACCTCACTACTCGACTGATGACTCCGAATTGGGAAGCAATCGCCTGATGAACGAAATCAATGCCTGTTCTTCTTCTTTGTTTAGAATGAAGGTCTCCGTCCTCCCCTCAAACTCCTCCTCTGCACGATAACTATTCTCTTTGAATTCTTTGATCAAAGCCTGTTCCACTTCGAAGAGTTTGGCCAATTCACCTCGGAAAGCGCCTAGAACCCGATACTCACATTGACCCAAGAATCGAGCTTCGACTGTTCTCTGAGTGATACCCACTTTGTGCAAAGCACCTGTAGGGAAGTTGATTTCGACGAAATACAGCCACCCAATCGAATGTGCCAACTCCGGCTCTTCTTTAAACCGCTTCGAACTATACCGTCCATTCGATGGAGCATATCTTGCCGCCTCCGATATCGACATGCGATTCAGGCGACTAGCCAGCACCGATTCTTTGATGCCGTATGCTTCCGCAACGGCCAATAGGGATGGGTAAGTTTTACCGTCAATCTGGTGCGATTGATCCCGCAACGGTGCGAGTCCAAGACAAATCATCAAATCATGACCAGCCTGACGACGCGAGTTGAACACGAACAATGTGGTCTTGCCGAGTTGTTCCCAAGCATTCAGCGCGCTTTTATAGGTTTTGCCGTTAACATCTACGCTTTGACCAATCGCCTCTGTGACTGCCTTTTCAGCAGTCCACCCATACTTCAATCTGTTGTATACAAGGTGGTAGCTAATCCCGTGTGCCTTAGCCAAGGCAGCAATGTCAGGATATGTAATGCCGAAGGCGCTGATCAGAGTTTTAGCGGGCCGGTGAGACGGTCTTTCTGTGCGAATTGACCTCCCATCAACTCTCGACTCAAGGCCAAGAGCTTGTTTCGCTGTCCAATGATAAACACGCAATCGCTGTTTGACCGTGTTCAGACTGACTGGCGGTTTAATCGAATTGTACGCTGCGGCCAGATTCGCATAGATTACACCATCAATCTCTATCGGAGTGCCCCGAATCGATGGGACAATGATCGTCTTCGTTTTTTTGGGGCGCCCGTGGAAAATCTCACTATCTGGCCATCCTCTACTAAATCGTTTATAAGCGCGTCTGTAATCGATGCCTGCTGCCGCCGCCAAGTCTTTGAGGTTGTTGTAGAGCACACCATCGACTGAGAAGGTTCGCCGATCCTGTGGCAGGACTGAATTGGACAGTGCCACCTCAATGTCTATGCCAGACCGGTATCGTGCATAGAAAGCCGCATATGTCACGCCAGCCTTGGCGTGTTTGGCGTGCAACTCTTTGAGGGAAGGGAAGTGCTCACCTCTGAAGTAAATGTCATTCATCCGTGATCAACACACTACACTTACCCATGATACTCCTGCAACGCCCTCACCTGCACCTCGCTGCCTTGCAGTGACTTGATCGCCTTCAAGGCCGCGTCAGCACCACGGAGTGTGGTCATGATGGGGATGCGGTTTTGCATCGTCGCGGTGCGGATCTTCACTTCGTCCTCACGCGTGTTTTTGCCGCTGGGGGTGTTGATGACCATGGCCATGTCCTTGTTTTTCATGAGGTCGATGACGTTGGGGCGCTGGCCGCTGGCGAGTTTGGGGAGAATGTTGACCGGGATGCCGGCGTCGGTGATGACCTGGCCGGTGCCGGGGGTGGCGTAGAGGGTGAAGCCGAGGTCGGCGTAGCCTTTGGCGATTCTCGCGACGTTTTGCTTGTCGGCTTCCTTCACGCTGATGAAGACGTTGCCCTTCGTG
>JAEUHN010000022.1 GCA_016795365.1 Verrucomicrobiaceae bacterium | reverse complement strand
CGTTGGAACGCGCTGGCCGAGCGCGTGGTGAAGGACATTGCCGAGGTGTCGCCGAAGACGAAGGTGGTGTGCCACGCGATGAGCTTCCGCGATCCGTGGGACTTCCAGGAGGTGTATGAGAGGCTCTACGACTTCGTCTCGGCGTATGAGTTCGATGAAGAGAAGGCCGACTACTTCGTGCATCTGACCACGGGGACACACGTGGCGCAGATCTGCTGGTTCCTGCTCACGGAGGCCAACTACGCGCCGGCAGGGCTGGTGCAAACGGCACCGCGTGGCGAACCGGGCAGCAAGGGCTCATCCGTTGGCGGGCACACGATCATTGATTTGGATCTCTCCAAGTATGACCGCCTCGCGACGCGCTTCGCGAAGGAGCAGGAGCAGACGCTCGACTTTCTCAAGAGCGGGATGGCGACGAAGAACAAGCGCTTCAACCAGCTCGTGGAGCAGATCGAGCTGGTGGCGCTGCGTTCCAAGGCACCGATCCTCATCACCGGGCCGACCGGCGCTGGCAAGTCACTGCTCGCCAGCCGCATCTATGATCTGCGCAAGCAACGCGCGGGACTGAGCGGGCGCTTCGTCGAAGTGAACTGCGCGACCTTGCGTGGCGATCAGGCGATGAGCGCGTTGTTTGGTCACAAGCGCGGAGCTTTCACCGGTGCGCAGTCAGATCGTGCGGGCTTGTTGAAGGAGGCCGATGGCGGCTTGGTGTTTCTCGATGAGATCGGTGAACTCGGACTCGATGAGCAGGCCATGCTGCTGCGGGCGTTGGAAGAGAAGACCTTCCTACCGCTGGGATCAGACAAGCCGGTGAAGAGTGACTTCCAGCTCATCGCGGGCACCAACCGCGATCTGCGCGCGAGCGTCGCCGAGAAGCGGTTCCGCGAGGACCTGCTGGCGCGCATCAACTTGTGGACCTTCACTTTGCCCGGCCTCGCGGAGCGCAGGGAAGACATCGCGGTCAATGTGGACTTCGAGCTGCAGCGCTTCGCGAAGGCGCACCGGCGTGAGGTGCGCTTCAATAGGGAGGCGCTGGATCGCTTCCTGAGGTTTGCGCGCAGTCCAGAGGCGCAATGGAGCGCGAATTTCCGTGACCTGAACGCAGCCGTCACTCGCATGGCCACTCTCGCTCCGAAAGGCCGCATCACAGAAACGTGCGTGGAAGCCGAGATCGAGCGGCTCAAAGAAGGCTGGCATCGCCCAGGCGAGACGGGCGGTGTTCAGGCGCCGCTCCTGGAGGAAGCACTCACGCCGAAGCAACGCGCGAGCCTTGATCCCTTTGACGCGGTGCAGCTGGAGTATGTGATCGGCATTTGCCGTCAAAGCACGACACTCTCCGATGCGGGGAGGAAGCTTTTCTCCATTTCGCGCGCGAAGAAGGCGAAGACCAACGATGCGGATCGGCTGAAGAAGTATCTGGCGCGCTTCGAGCTGGAGTGGGCCAAGGTGCGGTCCAGATGATCAATCTGCTTGTGCGGGTTGATCGCCAAGGGCGGCATCCAGCTTGCGACTGACATCGCTGATCGATCCGGTTCGACGAGCGATCAGAGCATAAACCATCGGCACGAGGAAAAGTGTGACGATGGTGGCGAGCGAGACACCGAACACAATCACGGTGCCAACCACTTTACGGGTCTCGAAGCCAGCCCCATGACCCAGCATCAAGGGCAGCGCCCCCATGACGGTGGCCAGCGCGGTCATGATGATGGGGCGCAGACGCTGCTCGCTCGCTTGAAGAATGGCATCGCGGAAGTTCATGCCTTCATCACGAAGCTGATTGATGAACTCGACAATCAGGATGCCATTCTTGGCCGCGAGGCCGATGAGCATGATGAGCCCGATCTGGCTGTAGATGCTTTGGTTCAGGCCCATGACCTGAAGTCCCAGCAAAGCACCAGCAACGGCCACGGGCACGGTGAGCATGATGGTGAAAGGATGCACGAAGCTCTCGAACTGTGCGGCGAGGACGAGGAAGGCTATGAGCATCGCAAGGGCGAAGATGAGACCAATGCTGCCGCTCGCTTCCTTGAGTTTCAGAGCGTTTCCTTTGTAGCCCACCACCGCACTGCTGGGGAGGTTGTCTCGGATGAGTGCCTCCATGTAATCGAGTGCTTCACCCAGGCTGTAGCCCGTGGCGAGTTCAGCGTCGAAGGTGATGCTTCTCATGCGGTTGTAGCGGTTGAGCGTGCCGCTGTCGGCGAACTCATCCATCGTCACCAGATTAGCGAGCGGGATGAGTTGCTGCGTCCGATCACTGCGCACAAAGATATTGTTGAGATCCATGGGGCTGCGCTTGTCAGTGTAGCTGCCCTCAAGGACCACGTCATATTCCTCACCTTGATGAATGAAAGTCGTCGCACGACGACCTCCGAGCAGCGTCTCCAAGGTGCGTCCGATACTCGCCGATGACACACCGAGGTCGGCGGCTCGGGCTTGATTGATGCTGATGCGGAGTTGCGGCTTGGTGTCGCGATAATCGCAGTCGAAACCCACGAGCTTGGGGTTCTCGCGTGCCTTGGCCATGATGATGTCGCGCCACTCGGCCAGCTCTTCGAAGGTGGGACCACTGAGCACGACTTCCATCGGTTTGTTCAGTCCGCGCATCATGCCCTGGCGCATCACCACGGAGATCTTTGCGTCTGGAAGGTCAGCAGTTCGCTTGCGCACATCATCCATGATGGCGAAGCCATCACGACGAGTGCCAAACGGCGTCAGCGTGAGCACGGACACCGACTCATTGAAGTCTGCCGAGGTGCCAAATGAGCGCGGTGCACGTGCATTCACCCGCGTCGCCTCCTTGCTTCCCTCGACCAGATACATCAGACGCTCGGTAACGGTGTCGAGCGTGGCCAAGGTGTTGGCATAGGTGGTGCCGGGCGGACTGGTGGCGGTAACAAAGAATGAGCCGCGATCCTCGCGAGGCGTGAACTCCTCGGGAATCTTTTTCATCAACAGCCAGCACATGCCGATCAAGCCGATGACCACGGGAATGGCGGTCGCGGGGAAGTGAAGCAGCAGAGCCAGGACCTTGCGATAGCCGCGCTGGAAGAAATGAAAGCTCCGCTCCAGCAGGCGGCTGATGAGTCCGTCGCCGCTTTTGTCACGGAGCACTTTGGACGCCAGCATGGGTGACAAGGTGAGAGCCACGAATCCGGACCATCCGACAGAGATCGCGAGGGTGACGCTGAACTCCGCAAACAATCGTCCGGTGTCGCCGGGCATGAACGTCACGGGCACAAACACGGCCAGCAGCACCAGCGTGGTAGCGATGACGGCGAAGCCCACCTGACGAGTGCCGAGGTAGGCGGCCACGATAGGCTTCTCACCTTCTTCGATGCGTCGATGGATGTTCTCGAGCACCACGATGGCGTCATCCACCACCAGACCAATCGCGAGCACGAAGGCGAGCAAGGTGAGGGTGTTCATCGAGTAGTCGAGCGCGTAGAGCACGATGCAGGTGGCGAGCACGCTCACGGGCACCGCCACGGTGGGCACGATCACGGCGCGGAAGCTGCCGAGGAAGAGGAAGATGATCGCGATCACCAGCACGATCGCGATCACGAGTGTGCGATACACTTCATTGACGGATTCTTCGATGAACTGGCTGATGTCGTAGCTGTTCTCCAGCTTGAGATCGGGAGGCAGCGTCTTGCGAATTTTCTCTGCCTCAGCACGCACAGCCTTGGCGACATCGAGCGGATTGGCGCGCGACTGACGGATCATGCCGAGGGAGACCATGCGCTTGCGATTGCCTTTGAATGACGTGCGGGCCTCCTCGGCGCCGAGTTCCACCTTGGCCACCTCGCCCAGGCGCACTTGATAGCCGTTCTCGCCGCGGGCGATGACAAGCTTCTCGAAGTCCTCCGTGGTGCGATACAGTCGGTTGATGCGCACGGTGAACTGTCGATCCAGCGACTGCACCGTGCCTGCCGGCGGATCGACGTTTTCACGACGCAGCGCCTCCTCCACATCCAACGAAGTGAGCCCGCGCGCGGCCAGCGACTCACGGTCCAGCCACACGCGCAAGGCGTAGCGTGTGCCGCCATTGATGCGAACGCGAGCAATGCCTGGGAGTCGTGAGAAACGGTCCACGAGGTAGCGCTCCGCGTAGTCCGTCAGCTCGGGAATGCTGCGTGGCTCGGCGCCTTCGCTGGTCGCCAGATTCAGATACATCAGCACCTCGGCGCTGAGTTCGGTCTTGCCGACATTGGGCGGTTCCACCTCTTCAGGCAAGGTGGGCAGCACGGGGCTGATGGCCTCGCGAATGTCGTTCGCCGCCGAGTCGAGACTGCGCCCGAGATTGAACTCCACCGTGATCTCGGACTTCCCATCCACACTAACGGACGAAATGTTTTTGATGGCTTCGACTTGGGAGATGCGATCCTCCAGCCGCTGCGTGATGCGGCGCTCGACCACGCCAGCGGAGGCCCCACGATAATAAGTTTCCACCGTGACAATCGGTGGGTCGATGTCTGGATACTCGCGCACAGTGAGGCGCGTGTAAGCGACAGTGCCGAAGGCGATGAGGATGAGGTTCAGCACCAAGGCCATCACCGGACGGCGAACGGATGTGTCAGAGATCCACATGCGTTATTTGGCTGCTGGCGTTTGTTCGGGATTGAACGGCTCGGAGAGCTTCTGGAGTTCGCCCGCAACCTTGACCGGCGCCCCGTTTTGCAGGCCCACCAGCCCATCGGCGATGATGATCTGGCCTTCGCTGAGACCGCTCTGAATCTCGACGTAGCCAGGCTTGCGCCGCCCGGTCTTGACCTCGATGCGCTTCGCCTTGTCGGCCTCGATAGCAAAGACGTAGGCCTTCGGCCCCACAGGCACGAGTGCTCGCTCGGGGATGGAGAGCGAGAGACGCGGCTCCATGGCCAGTTGCACCATAACCAACATGCCGGGCTTCAGCGCGCTGTCGGCATTGGGCACTTCGGCGCGTGCGGCCACCGAGCGTGTGATCGGATCAATGCGAGAGTCGAGCTGCGCGAGCTTGCCCTTGAACTTCTGATCACGCGCAGCCTCGGCGAAGGCCGTGATCTCGGTGCCTTTCCTCAACAGCGGAAGCGCTGTCTCTGGCACACTGAAGTCGATCTTCACCACGTCGATCTTGTCCAGCGTGGTGATCACGGTCGTGGGCGACACGAGAGCTCCTACGCTAATCCGGCGGAGGCCGAGCACTCCATCGAAGGGTGCCACGATGCGACGATCCGCGAGCTTGGCCTCGGCTTCACGAATCTTCTGACGCGCCACCTCGGCCATGGTCTGGCGTTCCTGCAGCTTCGCCTCAGGGGCCGCGCCTTCTTTGACCAGGCCCTGCAATCGCAGGACTTCCCGCTCCTCCTCGGCCAGGGCTGACTTCGCAGATGACAGCATCGCCTGCTCCTCGCCATCACTTAGCGTGGCCAGCACATCACCTTTCTTCACCCTTTGCCCATCATCAAAATGCAACGCAGTGACGGTCTCGGTGACGTTCGGGCTGATCGCGGCACTTTCGTCGGCGAGCACGGTGCCGATCGCCTCCAGATCGGTGATGTAGTTGTCCTTCTTCACTTTGGCGGTGATCACGTTCGCGATGCCTTTCACCGCAGCGGCTTTGGCCGGAGGCGGTGCGCTCTGCTGTTTCCAGAACCACCAGCCACCGGCTGCCACGATGGCAGTCGCCACCACGAAAACGATGAAACGGGTCAGGGCAGAGGGCTGGGTATCGGACATTTTGGGGAACGGAGATTACGCAGCGTTCCTGCGCGTGCTAGCAATGACGTGTCTTATTCGCCCTGCTGAAATCCAGGCAGCGAGCCGCCCCAACAGCCCCACCCCAGGTTCCATGCGAATCATTACAGATTGATGAATCCCTTCTCTGGGTCGGGTCAAACTCCCTCTCGACAGCCGCACGAATGCCCTTACACTCGACCCTCTTCATGCAAGGCACACTGACATCGCTCCTTCTGCGACTTCGACTCGGGCTGGCCGCCCGCTAGTCCTGCCTTTCCATGCCGCGCCACGACGTGCGGCTCCCTCACCTGAAGTTTTCACCGTTTGCGCTGCCGGTTGAATCGCAGCCATCGCTCGCCACCCTCTTTCCTCATCAACGTCATGTCCTTCGATCCGTCCAAAAAATACCGCCCCTTCGCGCCAATCCATTTGCCCAATCGCCAATGGCCCACGCGTCAGCTCACGCAGCCGCCGATCTGGTGCAGCGTCGATCTCCGCGATGGCAATCAGGCGCTGGCTGTGCCGATGAATGTGGCGCAGAAGCTCGACATGTTCAGCGCGCTGGTGGAGTGCGGGTTCAAGGAAATCGAAGTCGGCTTCCCCTCCGCCTCGAACACCGAGTTCAACTTCAACCGCCGCCTGATCGAGGACAAACGCATCCCCGATGACGTGACGATTCAATGCCTGGTGCAGGCGCGCGAAGACCTCATCGAGAAGACCGTGCAGTCCTTGATCGGCGCGAAGAGCGTGGTCATCCACATGTATAACTCCACGTCGCCCGCGCAGCGGAAGCATGTGTTTGGCAAGACCAAGGAAGAGATCCTGCAGATCGCCGTGCGCGGCGCGCAGATGATCAAAGACCGCGTCCACCGCCTGGAAGAAGGCGGCACGCGCGTGACGCTGCAATACTCGCCCGAGAGCTTCTCCGCGACCGAGGTGGAGTTTGCCAAAGAGATCAGCGAGGCCGTGATGGATGTCTGGCAGCCCACGCCGGAGCACAAGATGATCCTCAATCTGCCCGACACCGTGGAAGTCGCTGGCCCGAATGTTTATGCCGATCAGATCGAGTGGATCTGCACGCACATCAAGAACCGCGAATCGCTCATCATCAGCCTGCACACGCACAACGACCGCGGCACCGGCACCGCTGCGACGGAGTTGGGTTTGCTGGCTGGAGCCGATCGCGTTGAAGGCACGCTCTTCGGCAACGGCGAGCGCACGGGCAATCTGGACATCGTGCAAGTCGCGATGAACCTCTACATGCACGGCATCGATCCGAAGTTGGACTTCAGCGACATGAACAAGCTCATCGCCATGTATGAGCGCTGCACCGGCATGACCGTCCCACCGCGCCAACCGTATGCGGGCGAACTGGTCTTCACCGCCTTCAGCGGCAGCCATCAGGATGCGATCAAGAAGGGAATCGGTCACTGGCATCTTTTCAACGAAGCGGGAGCAGACGACGAATATCTTCGTGGGGACAAAGTGATCGGACTTGGACTTTGGCTGTGCAATCGCCAGCAATGGGACTCAGCGTGCTTTGCATTAATGACAAAGTGGGTATTCCCAGCCTTGCTGGAGAGTCAAATAAGCAGCGTGTTCAAATCACAGCTGATGGAGATGTATGAGATCGTCAAAGCAGCACTTTCGGCACCTTCTATTGATACGAGCACTGCTTTTGCAGCAGTCGAGAAGCGAATGAGGCCCATGCTTGAAGCTATGTCTCAGGAATTTAATGGCCCTTGGGACGTGCCATACCTGACCATCGATCCGCACGACATCGGTCGCGAGTATCGCGAGGTCATCCGCGTGAACAGCCAGTCCGGCAAAGGCGGCGTCGCTTACTTGCTCGAGAGCGAGTTCGGCATCGAGTTGCCAAAGGACCTGCAACGCGAGTTCGGCCCGATCGCGAACGACTTGGTCGATGCCCTCGGTCGCGAGGTCACCGCTGCCGAGTTGAAGGACATGTTCTGGAAGGAATACATCGAGCGCGAGACGCCGTTCTCCCTGCATCACTTCCATGCCGACGGCGTGGACGGCGTCTTCAAGTGCCGCTGCTCCCTCGTGAAGAACGGCCAAGAGATCGCCGTGAATGGCACCGGCAACGGTCCCATCGCCGCCTTCGCCAACGCCCTCATCACCGACGCAGGCGCGGCACCCTTCGAAGTCGCCACCTACCGCGAGCAAAGCCTCAGCTCCGGCACCGGCGCAAGCGCCCTCGCCTTTATCCAGATCAAGACTGCCAACGGCAAAACCGTCTGGGGTGCAGGCACGGACACGAACATCGAACTGGCCTCGATCAAAGCAGTGCTGAGTGCGGTGAATCGGGCGGCTTGAGATTCGAAGCAATTCTAACTTCCGGCAGCATTGTCCGCAGTTGGGGGACGGGTGAAATGCCCTGTCTGTCTATCTAGCATCAAAGTAGAGGTGATTTTGCCGTGGGGATTGAACTCCTCGCACGCAAAATTGCGGAGAAGCTCTGGAATAGCTCTTTGGACTTTTCTCCATGTGTGCGCACTGAGTGCAAACTTGCGACTTCCATTGCAAATCTCTGGAAACCGGTTCCGAAACACCTCAATGGGTTTCAACCGTCGAGCCAAATCCCGCATACCTGAATCCTGCAAGACAATGTCGACCAACTTCCCTCCATTTAGCAACCGACGGTCGCTGTAGGCATTCCCGACTAATGCACGGGAAGCTGCAACGCCCCATCCGCACGTCAAACTCACCTGATCGCTTCCGCTTATAACTTCATCTTCGGCCACTGGATCCAATAACCAGTGAGACAATACACCATGAGGTCCGAAGAGGAGGTATGCAGCAAAGTCGTCGCGAATTAGCTCTTGTGACAGATCAATGAATTGATGGAACTCGCGAACCAAGGCTTCTGAGGTGCCGTGAAATCCCGCTCCTGAAACCCGCTTTCCTTGTCTTCTCAGTGAACGAACAGCCGGAATAAAATCTGCATCACCTGACAACAACATAGCTTCATCCCACGAGCTTGATGTGTCGAACAAATGCACAATTAAGGACGAATCGACTCCTTTCTCTGATTCCCACTGTCCTGATGTTTCCATGCCGCAGCCTCCACAGTTCACCGTGAACTTCTCGCGTTGATCACCTGGTATCTGCACATCACATGGCGTTACGCCTTTAAGCCTACTGATCCTTTTGATGTATTGCTTGAGGTAATCCCCTTCAACTCGCTCGGACTTTGCGCCAATTTTTTGGCCAGAATAGAACACCCATGTGGGCGGCGACTCTTCACTTGTCAGCCAAGTGCTCAATAGATCCAAATCCAACCAATGGAGAAAATAATCCCGAAGTTCACGTGGCTCGCCCAGCCCACTTCTAACGAGACGGCTGTAGAAATTGGATAAATCAACAAAGACGGCGCTCCCCATACCCAACAAGTGAAGCAGTGATTGCACTGTGCGACCGAAATGTTGTCTTGCCGCAGTTTTGGTAGTTCGAGCCACAATCAAATGGGACGAGCATTATGCTTCCGAAGCATAATGTTCGCGATGATGAATTAGAGACTCTGATGCCACTGTTCACATTCCACAGAGTCGGAGCTTGTCCTTCACCCTCAGTTTCCGGTAGGCTCAGAGGCATGGATACTCCGCCGCCCCTTCCGCCCTCGCTGCCGCCGATTCAGCCTCCCAAGGTCAAAAAGGGAGTGCCGGGATGGGCCATCGCTTTGATCGTGGTGGCGGCGCTGCTGCTGATCGTTGGCGTGCTGGCGGCGCTCGCAATTCCCGCCTTCCTCAACGTGCAGGAGCGAGCACGAAAGATCAAAGTGGCTCAGGTGGAAGCAGCGAAACCTCCACCGCCATTAGATGACTCTCAGCAGCAGCGAGCAATCAAATTTGCCGAGCAACTAGCCAGCGATGTGGCTGCTGAAAAGCTGGAGGCTATGAGCGCCTGCGTGGACTACGAGGCGATGACGGAGCGCGTCTTTGCCGGTGGCTCATTTCCCTCGGATGCGCGTCAGGGCTTCATCTCAGGCATGAAGGAAAAGAAAGGCGGGCTGCTAGCACAGCTGGCGGGTTCGACCATGAAGATGCTGCGCTTTCACCAGCGCGATGGATTCCCCGCCTTGACCATGCGCGTGCTGCCAACTGGTGGTGGGGTGAACTACATCGACCTGCTCGTGAAGCCCCACGGCGACACATTCAAGGTGGTGGACATGTTTGGCTACCTTTTCGGCAGTTACAGTTCCACAGATGCACGGCAGGCCATGGTTCTGATGCTGGAGCAGGATGCGAGCCTCCTGTCGAAAGCTCTCGGGATCAAGGGTGGCGACCGGCAGTCCATGGATCTTCTGCTGAACATGTTCCGCCAGATGGGTAACGGCGATCTGCGATCCGTGCAGAACACGTATGAGAAGCTCCCAGACGCCGTGAAGAAGTCGCGTCCCGCCTTCGTGGCCAACCTCCAAGCCCTCCAGTCGCTACAGAACGAACCTGTCTATTCGGAGATCTACGCTCATGTGCTGGAGATCGCTCCCGCAGTGCTGGGCAAGGACTCCGCCACTGACCTCCTCCTGGTGGATCTTTACTCCATCCGCAAGGACTTCACCGGAGTTCAGAACTGCATTCAAAACGTGCTTAAAGCCGTCGGCGAAGATGCCTACCTTTACAACCTGAGCGGCATGGCTGCGATCCAGGCGGGCGACTTCAAATCTGCAGCCAAGAGCCTCGCAGCGGCCAAAAAGATCGAGCCCAATCTTGTCTCCTTGGTGGACTTGGAACTGCAAGTAAGAGCGGGCAATGGCGACTTCGCGGGTGTGGTGACGGAGCTGCGGCGTTTCGCGAAAGCCACGGGTGCCAAGATCACCCCTGCGATGCTCGGTGAACCGATCTACGAAGCATTCAAGAAGTCGCCGGAATTCGACGAATGGGCGAAGTCAGTGCAGTAGCTGGTCGGGCTATGAGAGGTTGAGAACGTGGTGGTGAGAGAGTTTTCTCCACTTCTCACCTCTCTACGTCTCGACAGCCATCAGACCGTCGTGATTTCCTTCTCCTTCGAGGCGATGTGCTGGTCGATCTCGGCCACCTTCTTGTCGGTAATCTTTTGCACTTCCTTCTCGCTGCGCTCCAGATCGTCTTCGGTGATGAGGCTTTCTTTTTGTCCCTTCTTCAGGGTTTCAAGAGCATCACGGCGGGCGCTGCGGACGCGGACCTTGGCTTCTTCACCGAGCGATTTCACCAGCTTTACCATCTGCTGACGGCGCTCCTGGGAAAGCTCGGGGATGTAGATGCGCAGGAGTTTGCCTTCCGCGGCGGGATTGAGGCCCAGCTTCGATTCGTGGAAGGCGCGTTCGATGTCCTTGAGCGTGCTCGCGTCGAAGGGCTCGATGCGGATCACGCGTGGCTCCGGCGTGCTGATCATCGCGAGCTGCTTCAGCTTCATGTGCATGCCACCATAGGTCTGCACGGCCACGTCCAGGTTCTCCACCAGCATGGGCGAGGCCTTGCCTGTGCGCACAGCGGAGAACTCATGGATGGCGTATTCGACGGCCTTGGTCATGGCTTCGTCGCATTCGAGGAGGATCATTTCAGGGTCCATAGGGCAGGGCAGAGTGGGAGTGAGTTAGCTGACGACGGTTCCGATCGGTTCGCCGATGAGAGCTTTGCGCACGTTGTCGGGTTCTTCCATGCTGAAGACCACGATCGGCATGTTGTTCTCTGAGCAAAGGCTGAACGCGGCAGCGTCCATGACCTTGAGTTGCTTCGTGAGCGCATCGAGGAAGCTAATGTGCTCGAAGCGCACGGCGTTCGGGTTCTTCTTCGGATCGCTGTCGTAGATGCCATCGACCTTCGTCGCCTTGAGCACCGCATCGGCACCGATCTCGCTCGCACGCAGCGCCGCAGTCGTGTCGGTGGAGAAGAACGGATTGCCCGTGCCGGCGGCAAAGATCACCACGCGGCCGAGTTCGAGATGGCGCATGGCCACGCGGCGGATGAAGGGCTCGGCGACGTTGTCCATCTTGATGGCGCTTTGCACGCGCGTCGGCACGTCCATCGCTTCCAGCATCGACTGCACAGCCAGCGCGTTCATGACGGTGGCCAGCATGCCCATGTAGTCAGCGGTCGCGCGTTCCATGCCGCGATTGCTCGCGGTCACGCCACGCCAGAAGTTGCCGCCGCCCACGACGAGCGCGATTTCCAGACCGGTCTGATGAGCCGCTTTGATTTGCGCGGCGATGTCCTCCACGATGGGAGGGGAGATATTGTCAGTGCTGCCCGGCTCGCGCAGGGCCTCACCACTGAGTTTCAAAAGGACGCGTCGGAATTTTCGCTTACCGGATGTTTCAACCATGTGATCGCAGGAGTTGGTCAATGAAACATCAGTCGTGTTTGCTTGGCAAAGACAAATCCAATTTGCGTCGAGTGATGAATGGCAGGTCGAGCAGTGTGAAGATGACCAGCCCCACACCACCCAGCGCGAGCACATACGCGGGCCACGGACCCAGCACATCCATCAAGCTGGGGCTCGGCGGCTTCTCACACACCCAGCCGTAGTTCGTGCGCAGCAGCGTATTGATCGCCCCCACGCTCGCCGCATACACCGCCATCCAGCCCAACATGCGCATCGGAGCCTGTGGACGCGGCGTGAAGCGCCAGCCTGCCATCAGGTAGATCGCGGTGATCACCGTGGTGCTGTGCAGCAGGAAGAACGCGAAGAAGCGCAGGTGCGGGAAATCCTCGCGCAAGGCGGGCGTGATCAAGCCCTGCAAGGTGCCCGCGAGGCCAAAGAAGTAGCAGATCTCCGCCGCGAGTTGGTGCCGCAGCATCAGCGCTGCCACGCCTGCGAACGCTGCGACATCACAGAAGTGCAGCGGCAGTCCGCTCTGGATCGACAGGTCACCGAGCTGCCAGTGCGCGGCGATCGAGGCCGGCCACTGCAGCAGCAACGCGATCACCAGCGCGCCATCCGCAGCATCGAAGGCGCCCGGCTTGCGACGCCGATGCCACACGAGCGCGACAGCGATCAGCACCGTGAGTGCCAGCACGATGAGGTGCGAGGTGCCGAACAGATGAAACACAGGCGGAGGCATCGCGCCTAGTGCGCCGCCGCGTGCTTGCGTGCAAGCACGTTCTCTGGCATCGGACGCGCCGATGACCGAACCCACCTTCCCCAAGCCCGTGCTCTTCGGCGTGTTCGTGCTCAGCGGCATCTCGGCGCTGATCTACCAGATCGTGTGGCAGCGCTCGTTGCTCATGATCTTCGGCAGCAATGTGGAATCCGTCGCGATGGTCGTGGCCGCCTTCCTCATGGGGCTGGGCATCGGCAGCATCGCAGGCGGCTGGGTCAGCAAGCAGACGCGCGCGCCACTGGTGCTGTGCTTCGGCATCACCGAGCTGCTCATCGGTGCGTATGGACTCGTCTCGCTGCGCTTGTTTCACTGGGTCGATGAGACCATCGCCATGCCCGGCGGCTTGCTCACGGGTGCGCTGGCCTTCGCGCTCGTCTTTGTGCCCACGCTGCTGATGGGTAGCACGTTGCCCTTGCTCGTCGCACAACAAGTCCGCGCCAAGGCCTCCGTCGGTGAAGCCGTGAGCTGGTTGTATTTCGTCAACACCCTCGGCGCGGCCATCGGTGCCTTCATCGCCGCTCGCTGGGTGCTCGCGTCGTTGGGTCTCAGTGGCTCGGTGCAACTCGCTGCGTGTCTCAATGCGACGGCCGCCCTCATCATCCTCGGCACCGCTGCGATTCGGAGGGCGCGCGCATGAAACTGTCCTTCCGCACTGCCTTGCTCTGGTCCGCGTTGTCCGGCTTCCTCGCACTCGCGTGGGAGATCTTGTGGGCGCGCGTGTTCAACTTCACCAGCGGCTCACGCGCTCCCGTCTTCGGTTACATGCTTGGGAGCTATCTGCTCGGCCTCGCGATCGGATCGCTGTGGAGTCGCATGTGGCAGCGCGATCACAGCAGCGTGGACTTCGGTTCGCAGCGGCTTGCGCTCGCGGGCCTTATCACACGCGCCAACTACGCCGCCTTCATGGTCGCGCCACTGACCGCAGTGATCGCGTGTCACGCACCGTGGCAATGGGGCTACCTGCTCGTTGCGATCAGCGGTGCCTTGCTCGGCATCGTCTTCCCCTTGCTCTGCCATCGCTCCGTGCAAACCGGGGCCGACTCCGGCTCGCGGTTGTCGTGGCTTTACCTCGCCAACATCATCGGCTCCGGCGCAGGCAGCTTGCTCACCGGCTTCGTCTTGATGGAATGGCTCGGCCTTTACCCGCTCAGCCTGCTGCTGCTCGCCATCGGTGCCGCGTGGGCGTGCACCGTGGCGGGCGCGCTCAGCCGTGGATTGCTGGTGGCTCCGCTGTTCGTCGTGCTGATCACGTTGAGTCCTTTTCAGAGCCTCTACGAGCGGCTGCAATACAAGACCGAGTTCAATGGCACGATGCGCTTCGCCGAGGTGGTCGAGAGCCGCCACGGCGTGATCACGGTGGACACGCACAAGTGCGTCTATGGCAATGGCGCGTATGACGGCGTGATCGAGACGAAGCTGGAACCCAGCTCGTGGCTGGTGCGGCCCTACTTCCTCAGCGCCGTGCGCGACCAGATCGAGAACGTGCTCGTCATCGGCGTGGCCAGTGGCGGATGGACGCAGATCCTCGCCAATCATCCGCAGGTGAAGCACGTCACCGCCATTGAACTCAGCCACGGTTACCTGGAACTCATCTCGCGCCACGATGAGGTGAAGAGCCTGCTGACCAACCCCAAGGTGGAGATCGTCATCGACGACGGTCGTCGCTGGTTGCGCCGCAACCCGGACAAGAAGTTCGACGCCATCGTGATGAACACGACGCATCACTGGCGCGAGTTTGCTTCCGCCTTGCTGTCGAAGGAATTCCTCACCCTGGTGAAGTCGCACCTCACGCCCGAGGGCATCGCCTTCTGGAACTGCACCGACTCCCTGCGCGCCGCGAAGACCGGCACGGAAGTCTTCCCGCACTCCATCATGGTGATCAATCATGTGCTCGCCAGCAACGCGCCGCTCACACCGGATCGCGAGCGCTGGGCGCGTGTGCTCTCGCAGTATCACATCGACGGCCAGCCCGTCTTCACCGATCCCGCCAAGCTCAATGCGGTGCTCGACTTCGTGAACCACGAAGGCCTGCCGCGCGAAGGCGACAAGTGGAAGTGGACCCGCCACGAGCACGTCCTCGACCTCGTTCGCAATGCCGAACCGATCACCGATGACAACCTCGGTCACGAGTATTGAACCACTCACGGACGAGCGTCTCGCATCTCCTTGAACAAGGTCACGACTTCCTGAAATGCCGCGCCGTAGTAGCCTCGGTAATCCTCACCGCGTTTCAGGCATTCGTAGAGTGCCCCCTTGCGACCATCGTGAGCTGCGGACCTCGAGTTCTCGTGCAGGATGTAGAGATCACTGCTGAATCCGCCCAGCTTCGATGGAGTCGCCACCTTGCGCATCAACTCCATGGCCAGTCGGTTTCGTCCTTCAGGCAGCGGCATATTCTTCTCAGCATCATCATAGCCAGGATAAGCGCCGCGCTCCGTGACGGAGTAGTCCCAGGCCACGCACACGAGGTTCCATGTGGTCGGATGTGCCCCACCATTCCGAGCTTCTACCCACTGCTTCAGCGTGCTCGCGCCAAAACCTGGTTGCTGCCAGTCCTCCCGATTACGATGCCCGTGGCACATGCCGCTCCAGGTATCCGCCACGCCTGCGGCAAAGGTGGAATCCAGAGTTTCATCCGGCTGCAATCCGATCCTGATCAGTCCTTGCGGGAACAAGCGGGCAAGCACAGGCAAAGATTCACCTTGGTCGCGCTTGGACGCGATGTCATAGATCGCCATCTGGCGTGCGCGAATATCGTCGCGAAAGAACTTCGCTAACAACTCCAACTCACCCTTGGCAAAAACAGGTGTCGCCGGTTTGTCATACATGCGCAGCACCAAGGCTGGCACCAACTCCACCTCTTGGGGACATGCCTCGCGCCACCATTGAAACAAAGTCCGCGCCTCAGCTGGGGGCAGTTCGCGATGGTAGATCAGATAGAGCCGGTTGGCCGCACCGCTCTTGGTCAGGAAGTCCGCCGCGTGGTGGACTTCTTCGCGTGATGGCAACGACGTCGCGGGATAGTCCGGACCAAAGTAGTTCCGCTGCGTCAACAGACCCAGCGAGGCGTGAAGCCAGAATGATCGCTCCTGGCCATGGCTGACCACTGGTAGGGCGACCATGGGTAGCACCATGATGGAAACTTGAAACCAAAGCCGCATCACTCGATTCACGAAGGCAGCCTACGGAGCCTACCACCGTCTTTCGTCAGCGATCATCGCCCGTGACGCATCTCCACAATCCA
Organism: Verrucomicrobiaceae bacterium; assembly: GCA_016795365.1. Classification (GTDB taxonomy): domain Bacteria; phylum Verrucomicrobiota; class Verrucomicrobiia; order Verrucomicrobiales; family Verrucomicrobiaceae; genus JAEUHN01. The sequence continues at coordinate 67,047 of JAEUHN010000022.1, read as the reverse complement.
CGGAGGCGGCGTCCCCTGCCCCGGCACGGAAGTGTCTGGCTTCCGGCAAATGCCAAACGCATACGCCACCAGCCACTCCAGGCCCGACCAGAAGCGCAATGCATCTAGCACCGGGTTTACCACATTGGTGATCGGGCAATAGCGAACATCCTTCGGGTTGGTGTGATGAATCGCGTGATGATAAGGCGTCTGGAGAAGATGCAGATCTTGCAGCCAGGTGATGAACTGTCCGTTCTCACGACGTGTCCGATGCGACCACTTGTGAACCTCGTTCGCATTTGCGGCCACCATGGCGAAGAGCCAGACATGCCACGTAAGACAGCCTAACAGTGCGACGATCCCAACGAGCGCCGTCATCGCGGCCACGAGGTCCCAGCTGCTCTGCCACCAGGTGTTCTGCGTCATCCTGCGCGGCAGGTGATGGTGTAGCGTATTGGTTCGGCCGATCCAGCAACCGACGAGCGGTGTGTCCTCGCGGATATAGGCGTCTTCAACCCAGTGAATCAGGCCAGCGACAAGGTCGGCGGCGAGAACGGTTCCGATAGCCTGAAGCGGGATGGTGAGTGCGTCGTTCATGACGCCGCCACTCATTCACGCAGTCGAAGCGCAGATGATATTGATTCTATCTCTATCGGAATCGAGCAAGTCGATGAACAACAATGTTCAAACCCTGAGCACTCCGCGAAAGCCTCGGCTGCTGTAATAAGACTCCGCGCCGTTGTGGTAGAAGAATACACGACCAAAGCGTCGGTCTCCAAACAAGGCACCGCCCAGCTTGCGCATGGCATCTGGCGTTTTTACCCAGCTTGAAGTCTTCGTGTCGAACTCACCCAGCTTTTGCAGCTCGGTGTATTGCTCCTCCGTGAGCAACTCAATGCCCATCGCTTCGGCCATCTCCATCGCACTGTCTTTCGGCTTGTGCTCCTTGCGCGATGCCAGCGCCTCACCGTCATAGCACAGGCTCGCACGCGCCTTCGGACTCTGCGGCGCACAGTCGAAGAAGACAACTTCACCCGTTTTCCTGTCAGAGCTCACCACGTCGGGCTCTCCACCCATCTCCTCCATGAGTTGCAACGACCGCAGCTTCTCAGGCTTCGCCTCCAGCCGCGCCTGCACCTTCGCCCACTCGATCCCCTGATGCCGTTCCATGTGATGCTCAAAGCGCGTTTGTAGTTGGTTGAGCAGTTCCTCGCGTTGCTTGGTGGTAAGTTTGGCGTTGGGAGTCTTCATGGCAGTTCAGGCTGGTGCATCGGAGAATGCAATCGAGCGCCTGAAATGTCACTAAAGTTCGACGCGCTTCCGACTTTCCTACCCATGAAAAAGCCAGCTCCAGAAACTCCGGAGCTGGCTCTGACAAACAATTCCCGTCGAAGCTCTACTTCGTCAGCGCCTTGATGCGGGTGCAGACTTCTTCCACGTTCGCGCGGCTGTTGAAAGCGCTGATGCGGAAGTAACCTTCGCCGGCGGAGCCGAAGCCGCTGCCGGGGGTGATGACGACGTTGGCTTCGTTGAGCATCTTGTCGAACATCTGCCAGCTGGTGAGGCCGCTCGGGGTTTTCACCCAGACGTAGGGCGCGTTCACGCCACCATAGACAGCGAGGCCGGCGTCTTTGCAGGCTTGGACAAGGAGCTTGGCGTTGCCCATGTAGTGCTCGATGAGCGCCTTCACCTGGCTCTTGCCTTCGGCGGTGTAGAGGGCTTCGGCACCCTTTTGAATGATGTAGCTGGCACCGTTGAACTTGGTGCTGTGGCGCCGGCTCCAGAGCGGGTGGATGGCCTGCTTTTCGCCGCTGGCGGTCTTGCCCATGAGGCCTTTCGGGATCACGACGAAAGCGCAGCGCATACCGGTGAAGCCGCCGTTCTTGCTGAAGCTGCGGAACTCGATGGCGCAGTCGCGCGCGCCTTCGATTTCGAAGATGCTGCGCGGGATACTGTCGTCCTGAATGAAGGCTTCATAAGCTGCATCGTAGAGGATGATGGTGTCGTTTTTCAGTGCGTATTGCACCCAGGCTTCGAGCTGCGCGCGAGTGGCGGTCGCGCCCGTGGGGTTGTTTGGGTAGCAGAGATACACGAGGTCCACGCGTTCGTTCGGGATGGCGGGGACGAAGCCGTTCTCGGGGCCGCACTTCAGATAATGCAGGCCAGCATACGCGCCGTTTTCATCGGCGTCGCCGGTGTTGCCGATCATGACGTTGGTGTCCACATAGACGGGATACACCGGGTCGGTGATGGCGATCTTGTTCCCCTTGCCGAAGATGTCGAGGATGTTGCCAGTGTCGCACTTGCTGCCGTCCGAGATGAAGATCTCATCCGCATCGACATTGATGCCGCGCGCCTGGAAGTCGTTCTCGGCGATGGCCTTGCGCAGGAAGTCGTAGCCCTGCTCAGGGCCGTAGCCTTTGAAGGTGCCGCGGTTGCCCATTTCATCCACAGCCTCGTGCATGGCGTAGCGCACGGCTTCGGGCAGAGCCTCGGTCACGTCGCCGATGCCGCAGCGGATCAGACGCTTGGCGGCTTCGGGATTGGCTTCGGTGAAGGCTTTCACGCGACGCGCGATTTCAGGGAAGAGGTAGCCGGCCTTGAGCTTGAGGAAGTTTTCGTTGATGAGCGCCATGACGTTCGAGGGGTGGGTTGACGGGCGCGCAGAGTGGGCAAGGCGGGGCCGGTGCGCAAGGGCGAAGTCGCTGGCTTTCTGCTTGTCCACGCACCAATGCCCGCACCACAATAGGGCGATGCCAGACATGCCCCTCAGCCCCACCACCCAGGACGATGTGCGCGCCACACCTCCTCCGGCTCACGGGCTGCTGGGGCTCGCCATGGCCCCGGAGCTGGACACCGACATCGAAGGCGATCTGGATGAGATCGAATTGAAGGCTGGCGACTCCGTGGGGCGCTACACCTTGATCGAGCCTTTGGGCAAAGGTGGATTCGGGATCGTCTGGAAGGCGCGGCAGAATGACACGCTCAAACGCGAAGTGGCCCTCAAGATCGTGCGCGCAGGGATGAACACGAAGTCCGTGATCACACGCTTCCGAAGGGAGCGCCAGGCACTCGCCTTGATGTCTCATCGCTTCATTGCCAGTGTGCTGGACGCAGGCGCGACAAAGGATCACCGGCCCTACTTTGCCATGGAGCTGGTCCATGGAGTGCCCATCACGCAGTATGTCCGCGATCACCGCCTGGGGCTGCATCAGTGCCTCGAGTTGATGCTCGACGTCTGCGAGGCCATTCAGTATGCGCACGTCAAAGGCGTGCTCCATCGCGACCTCAAACCCTCCAACATCCTCGTCACCGAATCCCACGGCCTGCCCGTGCCCACGGTGATCGACTTCGGCATCGCAAAGATCCTTCAAGCCGAAGCCCAGAGCGCTGAAAGCCTCGCCTTCACCGCTCGCGGCATCATGCTGGGCACACCGCGCTATATGGCTCCCGAGAACGCCACCCTGGGCACTGATCAGGTGGACTTCCGAGCCGACGTGTATTCGCTCGGAGCCATTCTCTACGAGATGCTCACCTGCTGCCCGGCGATCGAGATCCAGGACGCGGAGTCACTCCCGGCCAATGAGCTGTTCCGCCGCATGTGCGCGACTGATCCGGTCCGTCCCAGCACCCGCGTCTTGAAGGCAGGGAACCTCGATGAATCGACCTACCATCTGGCGCTCCAGCTCAGTGATGAAATCGACTGGCTCGTGCTCAAGGCCCTCGAGAAATCGCCCGACGATCGCTACCCCACCGTGGCTGCTTTTGCTGACGATCTGCGGCGATACCTCAACAAGGAGCCCCTCAGCGTCGGCCCGCCCAGCGCGTGGTATCGCCTGCGAAAGCTCGCACAACGTCATCAGGTCGGGTTCGCCCTCGGTTCCACGGCCATCGGCGGCGTAATCGTCATCGCCTTGGTCAGCCTCGTCCTTCTCAATCGCGAGTCGCGAGCCCGCAGCGTAGCCGAGGAGGCCCTGCAAAGAGCGGAGCAAAGCGAGGCCACAGCTTTGTCCGAGAACCAAAAAGCCGGGCATCTCACCGTCTTCCTCAGCCGCCTCCTGTCAGAAGCCGGCAAGCATGTGGATGACGGCAAGAACCCCGAGGCACTGAGGCTCGCCCTGGATGAAAGCACGCGTGATCTGGACCGCTTCGATCACCAACCAGAGATTCAAGCCGCCCTGTGCAGCAGTCTTGTGAATGTCTATGTGACCATGGGTGACTCCGCCCGCGCCCTGCCGCTGCTGAAAAAACAACAGGCGCTGTTCGAGAAGCTCTACGGCTTCGAGGATCATCGCACCCAAAGCCTCTCGCTTCCGATCGCGAAGGCAGAGATCGATGTGACCGGCGATCGAAGTGCCGCGCTAAAGCTTCTGAAGACCGCTGCGGACCTCCTTGAGAAAGGCGGTTACGGCAATGGTCCGGACTGGTTCAACAACTGCCGGGTCATGGCCTCGGAGCTGTCCTACGTCGGCCGTCACGACGAAGCCCTGGCTGTGGTGGATCAACTCATGAAGCGGCGCAATGGCCGCAACATCCCGGCCAGCGAAGACGGCCGCTTCCTGCGCACTGTGGCCGAAGTTCAACGACGGGCCGGTCGACTCGACGAATCCGCGCAGACCCTGCGAGAAGCTCTCGAGCAAATCGATCCCAACGACACCTCTCGCAGCAAACGAGCTGCTCGCGTGACTCTGCTTGTCGCCAGTGCAAGGCTCGAAGTCGAGCGCGGCAACCTTGAGGCCTCCATCAATTCCTTCGAAGAATCCATCGCCCTCGACCGCGAGCATCGGGGCAAGGACAGCAACCGACTGATCGATCCGCTCATCGAGATGTCCCGCGTGTATGCGCGACTCAAGCGAGTGGACGAAAGCCAGGCCTCCATCAATGAAGCTCTTCGCATTGCCCGAAAGACCGGAGATTCCGTCGAGCAGATGCATGGCCACCGCGCCATGGGTGAAATGCTCGAGCAGGCGGGCAAACTCGTGGAGGCTCTACCGCACCGGGAGGCTTGTGAAATCATTGGCCGCGAACATGCACCGCATCCGGCGGTTTGGATGGACGACCTCGGGGCTCTCGCCAGTCTGCAGAGCAAGCTGGGAAAGCATGATCAAGCCATCGCCTCCGCCCTCCGTTTAGACGAATTGCTCCGCGAGCACCCGCAAGCCTATGCAGTCGATCCTGGGGGAGAAAAACAGATCTATGAGAAGTTGATCGCCATCATTGAAAAAGCAGGCCCACAGGCACGGATGCAACATCAGGAGAAACTGCGGCAGTGGAGTCAAAAGCTCCAGCAGCTCAACCACCCCGTGCCTTAGGCGGATGCCTCGGCCCAAAGCAAAGGCTGCACCACGTTAGCCGCCAGGCAATTCAACGGAGCGTTCCCAAAGACTTCATGAAGAGATACTGCGCAGCGTTGTGCGCCGTGACCGCATTCAGGTAGTCGAGCCGCGCCTTCGTCAACTCTTGCTCGGCAAGCACCGTCTCCAAAACGATGCCAACGGCGAACTCCTGGCGCTCGTGCGTCAGCTTGTTGTTCTGCTCCGCCGCCTTCACCGCCTCGCGTGAGGCTTCGACTTCCTTCGCTAAAGTTTTGACCTGCTCCTGCGCGGCGACGACTTCAGCCACGATCGCTTCTTTGATCTTCGCTTCTTCCAGCTCGGCTTGCTTCACCTTCGCCTCCGCAACGCGAGTGCGGCCTTTATCGAAGAGACCACCCGCACCAATTTTCCACGACAAGCCAACGAAGTAGTCCTCGCTGTCGCCCAGACCACGCGTGCTCGTGTTCACACCGCCATCGAGTCCACCAGCAAAGACCTGCGCCGTGAACGTTGGCACCCACGGACCCTTCACCGCCGCATCGCGTTCGTGACGAACCGCCGCGAGTTGCGCGAGCTGCTGTGCGATCTCAGGACGCTGCGTTAGCGCCTTCTGCGTGAGTGACTTCGCATCCGCAGTCGCATTCGTCAGCTTCAGCACCGCAGGCTCGCCATCCGCCGCCTTGAGTTCCACCGACGGATCAAGGCGAAGGATCGCCGCGAGTTGCACGCTCGCCTGCTTCACCGCACCGCGAGCGCGTTCGAGATCGAGCTGGTTGCGCCGCGTCTGCACATCCACACGCAAGGCATCACCCTTGAACGCCACGCCTGCCTGCACCGCATTCGCCACCTGCTTGCCATAGTCCTGCGAGATGCGCACCGCCTCATCCGCCACCGCAACCGAAGCCTGCGCGCGCACGAGTTCAAAGTAAGCCGCCGCCGCCTTCGCCTGCGTGCTCAACCTTTGCGCCTCCACACTCTTCGATGCTGCCTCTGCCTGCTGCTTCGCCGCCAGCCGCTTATACCACGCATCGCCGAAGTTGAGGTCCATCGACGCCGTGCCGCCGAGATTGTAGCTCTGCTTCGAGACATCGATCACATTGCCACCCACCTCCTGCACTGCGCCCTGATGGTTCTTGTAGCCGACGCCCACGGTCAGCGTCGGGATGAACGCGAGCACGCGCTGCTCTTCGTTGCCACGTGCCTCTTCCAGCTTCTGCTGCGCGAGCTGCACGTCGATGGCGTTAGCGCCTGCGAGACGAAGCGTTGTGGGCAAGTCGATGGGCTCGGCGTGGAGAACCACTGAACAAACGGACAACACAGAAAGGAAATGCTTCGTCATGGCTTGATCGTCACAGGTTGTTTGTCCGTCAGCGCCACCTTGTCCGGCAGGAACACGGCGCTGTCCTTATCGAGACCGGTGAGCACTTCGACGTTCGCGCCGTCGTTGAATCCAATGGTGATGGCGGTCTTGATGGCTTTGCCGTCGGCGGGTTTGAAGACGAAGGCGTTGGTCTTTTCCATCGCGAGCGCGGTCACGGGGATGAGCATCGCGTTCTCGTGCTTCTCCACGCCGATCTTCGCCATCGCATACATGCCGGGGCGGAGCTTGAGGTCGGCGTTCTTGAGATCGGCTTCGGCAAGCATCGTGCGTGTGGCGGGATCGAGCGCGTAGCTGATGCGCGAGATCGTAGCTTCGATCGGCGTGGCACCGACGGCATCGATGGTGGCCTTCACGGGCTTGCCGACTTGCACGAGCGAGGTCTCCAGTTCGGTGACGGGAATCTGCAAACGGATCGTGCTAGCATCGACAAGGTCCACGACCTTGCTCGTGCTCGCGTTCACCAGCGCACCGGCATCGACGAAACGTGCGGAGATGATGCCGTCGAACGGCGCGGTGATCTTCGCGTAGCCGATCATCACACGGGCGCGCTTCGCATTCGCATCCACGACATCAAACGACGCCTTCGCCTTGTCGAGTTCTGCCTTCGCCTTCTCCAGCATCTGCGGCAGGATCAAGTCCGGCGACGACTTTTGCGCCTTGATAAGCCGGTCGTATTCCTGCTGCGCAAACTCGAATGCGGGCTTCAACGCCGAGGACTCGGCCTCGAACTTCACCATCTCCGCCTCAAGCTCCGGCACCTCAATCTCCGCGATCACTTGGCCAGCTTTGACCGAGTCTCCTTTATCGACGGTGACCTTCTTGATGTAACCGGTGACCTTCGCGTAGAGAGTCGCCTGCTGCCAAGGCGCGAGCGTGGATGGCAACGCGACCCAACGATGGATGGTGCCTGTGGTGGGTTTGGCGACAGGAAGCTCAAGCGCGAGAGCGGTCGAAGCGAAGAGACTGAGAACAACGAGGAATCGCATGATGAAAAGAGGCTGGGTTAGGCGGTTGCTTCGTCAGGTTCCAGTGAAGCGTTCTTGGCGTGCTTTGAGGCGAGCAGCGCATACACGGCGGGTAGCACGAGCAGCGTCGCGACGGTGGCGAGTGCCAAGCCACCGATGGTTGCGATGGCGAGCGGACTCGTCTGAGATTTCGCCAACGCCATGGGGATCATGCCCGCGATCATCGCGAGGCTGGTCATCAAGATGGGGCGGAGGCGTGTGGTCGCGCTTTCGAGGGCAGCATCGCGTTTCGCCATGCCTCCAAGTTGCGCGCGATGCGCGAAGGTGACGAGAAGGATCGCATTCGCAACGGCGACGCCGACGGACATGATCGCGCCCATGAAGCTTTGGATGTTCAGCGTGGTGCCGGTGAGCTTGAGCGCGAGCACGACGCCGAGCAGCGCGGCAGGAATGGTGGTGAGCACGATCACCGCGAGGCGCACACTTTGGAAGTTGGCAACCAGCAGGAGAAAGATGGTCACGATGGCGATGAGCAGGCCGGTTTCCAGGCCGTCCACGAGTTCCTTCATCGGTGGCACTTGGCCGCGTAGGGCGACGTTGGTGCCGGTGGGCGCGGGGTTGTCGGCGATGACTTTTTCCACCTGCTTCGCGATGCTGCCGAGCGGCTGGTCGTGCAGGTTCGCGGTGATCGAGACGGTGCGCGCCATGTTGTAGCGGTCGTATTGGCCAAGGGTGGTGCCCTCGCTGACTTTCGCGACGTTGCGCAGCGGCACGGTGCTGCCGTGGCTGCTGGTGACGGGCAGATTGCGCAGGTCTTCGAGGCCCTTCATCATGGTCTGCGGCACCTGCACTTGCAGGCTCATGCTCTGGCCGGTCTTCGGGTCGGCATAGTAGTTCGGCACGGTGAATCGGCTGCTCGCGGTGGCAGCAACGAGGCTGCGCGTGGCGTCGCTCATCTTCACGCCGAGCAAGCCCGCGCGCTCGCGATCAATGTTCACGTCCACGCTCGGATAATCGAGTGTCTGGCTGAACTGCACATCGCGCAGGTCCTTCAACTCGGCTAGCTTGTCTTTGAGCAACGTGGCGTGCGCGCGGCTGGCGGCGAAGTCCTTGCCACTGACTGCGACTTCAATCGGCGTGGGCGAACCGAGCGCCATCACGCGGCTGACGATGTCGGCGGGTTCAAAGGAGAAGAGCACATTGGGAAGCTCTGCCTTCAGGCGCGTGCGAAGTTTCTCGCGCAGCTCGGCGATGGACTTGGAGCCGGGCTTGAGCTGCACTTGCAGAGTGGCTTCCTCAGGACCGCTGTTCCACTGGTGGATGAGGTTCACCGGGTAGTTCGGCGCATGAACGCCGATCAGGCCCATGCTCGTCGCGATGGGCGATTCCTCGCCAATAATCGCGAGCGTGCGCGTGGCGATTTGCTCGGTGGTTTCGAGTCGCGTGGCGGTCGGTGCGCGCAGACGAAGCTGAAGCTGTCCGGCGTCGATCTGCGGGAAAATCTCCGTGCCGAGGAAGGGCAACACGAGCGTGATGGCGAACACGGTGCCGCCGAGATACGCAGGCACGAGGATGTGGCGTGTGGTGATCGAGGGCAGGAAAAGCCAGCGCAGCGCGGACTCGTTGGCTGGCTTGGATTCGGCGTGCGCTTTCGGCTCGCGATGCCACCAGATGCTGAGCACCGGCACGAGTGTCGATGAAAGCAAATAGCTGCCGATCATGCTGAAGCCCACCGCGAGCGAGAGCGGCAGGAAGAGCGCCTTCGCTGCGCCGGTCATGAAGAAGCTGGGCACGAACACCGCGAGAATGCACAGCATCGAGAGCGAGCGCGGGCCGATGGTTTCCTCCGACGCATCGAGCACACAGCGCGCAAGACTCTTGCCGCCCATCTTGAGATGACGATGGATGTTCTCGATCTCCACGGTCGCTTCATCGACGAGGATGCCGACCGCGAGCGCGAGTCCGCCGAGCGTCATGAGGTTGATCGAGTGACCACCGATCCACAGCGCGAGCACCGACGACGCGAGCGCGATGGGAATGTTCAGCACGACGATGAACACGCTGCGCAAGTCGCGCAGGAAGATCAGCACCATCAAGCCCGTGAGACACGCGCCGAGGATGCCTTCCTTCACGAGGTCTTCAATAGCGCGGATGATCCACGGGCTTTGGTCGAACTCGAAGGTGACGTTGATGTCCTCCGGGCACGCGGCCTTGAACTTGCCGAGGTTCGCCTTCACCAGCTCGACGACGCTGAGCGTCGAGGCATCGCTGCGCTTCGTCACGGGCATGTAAACCGTGCGCTTGCCGTTCACGATGGCGATGCTGGTCACGAGGTCGCTGCCGTCGCTCACCTCGCCGACATCGCGCACATACACCGCGCCTTGGTCCGTGACCTTCAGCGGCACGGCGGCGAGGTCCTGGATGCTTTTCACCACCGCGTTCGTCGGCACGATGGGATAGCTACCCGGCAAGGCGAGATTGCCGCTCGGGCTCATCGTGTTCGCCTCGGTCATCGCCTTCACCACATCGTCCGGCGACAATCCATAAGCGCGCAGGCGGTCCGGCTTCACGTTAATGAGAATGGTGCGAGCGCTGCCTCCGAACGGCGGCGGTGCCGAGACGCCCGGCAGCGTGGCAAAGAGCGGCCGCACCATGTTTAGCGCGGCATCCTGCATTTGCCCCACGGTGCGATTCGGATTCTCCGTCGAGAAGACCAGATTCCCCACCGGCACACTGCCCGCATCGAAGCGCGTGACGAACGCCCCCGGCGTGCCCGGCGGCATGAACGAGCGCGAGCGGTTCACATACGCGATGGTCTCCGACAGCGCTGCCGACATGTCCGTGCCGGGATGGAATTGCAGCTTCATGATCGAAGCGCCCTGGATGTTCTTCGACTCCACGTGCTCGATGCCCGCGATGTAGAGGAAATGATACTCGTAGTAGTAGGTCAGGTAGCCCTCCATCTGGAGTGCGTCCATGCCGCCATACGGTTGCGCCACATAGATCGTGGGAATGCCCAGCGGCGGGAACACATCGCGCGCCATCTTCTTGGTCGCCATCCATGCCCCGAGCAACACCGCAACGACGATGACCAGGATGGTCCAGGGATGGCGGAGAGCGAGGCGGGGAAGAGACATGCGAGAGTGAAACTAGAACGGGCGTCGATTACGGGGGCCGTAAAGACGGGAGCGAGTCGCCCGTCTTTCACAAATGATTTCTGCTCACGAAACTTCCACACCCAGCTCGCGCAGTTGCTTGCGCACGATCTTCAGCACCGCACGGCCTTCCTTCGTGATCGAGTAGGCGCGCGGAGCCTTCGGACCCTTCTTCGGGTCCGCTTTGGACGTGAGCCAGCCATTGGTTTCCATGCGCTTGAGCAGCGGGTAGAGCGTGCCAGGGCTCACGTCGTAGCCGTGGTGCTTCAGCTCCTGCAGCATCCAGCGTCCAATGACATCGCCTTCCGCGGCATGGTGCAGGACATGCACCTTCCAGAAGGAGAGCAGGATTTCACGGTTGACGAGCTTTAGGTCCACAGGTGCGAGTTTTTAACACTCCTGCATTCGGTGGTCTAGCATGGACCGCATCATGGACAAAGGCTGTCCATGGGACGCAGCGCGAGGCCAGGAGCCTCCCAAACCGCAGAACTCGCACACGGAATCAGGTTGCGCCCCGGCGGCATCGCTACACACTCGGCGCTCTCTTTACCCATCCTCACACGTATGAAAACGCCCATCACAGTCGCTGTCACCGGAGCTGCCGGACAAATCGGTTACTCCCTTCTTTTCCGCATCGCTTCGGGAGCCTTGTTCGGCCCGGATCAGCCGGTGGCGCTGCGCTTGATCGAAATCGAGCCCGCCCTGCCTGCGCTCGGCGGCGTGTGCATGGAACTCGATGACTGCGCCTTCCCGCTGCTGCACAGCGTGACGCCGACCGCCAGCCTGGACGAAGGCTTCAAGGGCGTGAACTGGGCGATCCTCGTTGGCTCGGTGCCGCGCAAGGCAGGCATGGAGCGCTCCGACTTGCTCAAGATCAATGGCAACATCTTCATCGGCCAGGGCAAGGCGATCCAGAACAACGCCGCCAGCGATGTGCGCGTGCTGGTCGTTGGCAATCCCTGCAACACGAACTGCCTGATCGCGATGAACAACGCGAAGGACGTGCCTGCGGATCGCTGGTTCGCCATGACTCGCCTGGACGAGAACCGCGCCAAGACTCAGCTCGCGCAGAAGGCGGGCGTGCAGGTCTCCGAGGTGACCAATCTGGCCATCTGGGGCAACCACAGCTCCACGATGTATCCCGACTTCTACAACACGAAGATCAGCGGCAAGGCCGCGACCGATGTCATCACCGACAGCGCCTGGCTTCAGGGCGACTTCATCAGCACCGTGCAGCAGCGCGGCGCAGCGATCATCAAGGCCCGCGGCCTCAGCTCCGCCGCCTCCGCTGCAAACGCCGCCTGCGACACCGTGCGCAGCCTCGCGCTCGGCACACCGGCTGGCGACTTCACCAGCGTGGCCGTGTGCTCTGATGGCAGCTACGGCATTGCTGAGGGCCTCATGTTCTCCTACCCGATCAAGGCCGCAGGCGGCAAGTGGGAGATCGTGCAGGGCGTGCCGGTGAATGAGTTCTCGCAGTCCAAGATCAATGTGACAGAGAACGAGCTGAAGGAAGAGCGCGCTGCCGTGCAGGCGCTGGGCCTGATCTAAGTTCTCTAATTCGATTCGAAGCCCACATCGCTCTCGCAGCGGTGTGGGCTTTTTGTTGGTGGAGGGCGTCGCATTACAATCTCGACAGCCCCGACGCCAAGCATTGACTCGTCAGTGGCGATTGTGTGTCATCGATCCATGTCTGACGAATCCTCCCCCGACCTTCGCGCCGAATTCAATCAACTCGCCACTGGCGTTCGTGCCGTGACGATCATGTTCAGCCTCGTGCTGGCGACCTACAACGCGCTGATTGTCATGCGGTTGTTTCAGGTCGAGGACACGGTTTATGGCAAGCTGGCAGTGGCATCTTGCGATGCGCCGTGGGTTTTCAAGTATCGGTTCGCGCTTGCTGTTTGCTCGGCGGTTCTACCTCTTGCAGCGGGTGTGCTGGGGCTGAAGACCAAAAATCATCTTCACGCGCTCACGGCGGTGATGATCTGTCTCGTGCTGATGGTTGTGCAGATGCACCTCGTGGGCTCGGCTTTGATCCAGCCCTTGTTTGATGTGCTCAATGGCGTAAGCCGGGCCATCAAGTTCTGATCAGGTCGCTACTTCCGCGAATACTTCCAGATATTGGGATCGACGGTGTTTTTCTGAGGAGCGCCGGGAGTGCTGCGGCCATCGGCGACATACTTCTCCAGGAGCTTGCTGAGGCGCTCGACAATCTCAGGGTGCTCGGCCTGCACGTTGGTCTTCTCGCCAATGTCCTGGCTCAAATCATAGAGCTGAAGGGGAGCGAGCGCGGGCGCTGGTGTGGCAGGTCCTTTCTTGCCCTTGCCTTTCCCTTTGCCGCCACCGCCGGGACGTGGATCGCTCCAGCCGCCGGAGTCGGGGCAGAGTTCGAGCTTCCAGTTGGCCTGCCGAATCGAGAACGAGCCATTGATCGAGTGATGCACGATTGCTTCGCGGACGGGCTCGTTTTTGCCCTTGAGTGCGGGCAGGAAGCTCACGCTGTCTTCGGCGGCGTTGTCGGGAATCTTCGTGCCGGTGATGTCGGCAGCGGTGGCCATGAAGTCGAGCAGGCACACCGGATGATCGTAAGTCGTGCCGCCTTTCACCTGCGCGGGCCACTGGACGAGGAAGGGCACACGATGGCCGCCGTCGAAGATGTCCGCCTTGTTGCCACGGAAGACATAGCTCGGGTTGTGACCGTGCTCGGCGAGCTGCTTGAAGTCGGCGCTAGGTGAGCAGCCATTGTCGCTGGTGACGACGACCACGGTGTTGTCCCCTATGCCGCCCGCTTCGAGCGCCTTCACGATCTGACCGATGGCATCGTCCGTCTGCATCACGAAGTCCGCATACAGGCTAATGCCGCTTTTGCCCTGCCATTCCTTGCTGGGAAGGATCGGCGTGTGTGGTGAGTTCAGCGGCAGGTAGAGGAAGAAGTTCTCCTTCGCGGCGGCGTGCTTGCCGATGACTTCGATGGCTTTCTTCGTCAACGTGGGCAGCACGTCTTCGCCTTTGAATCCTGGGACGCCCGGACCCTCGCGTGTGGTGCCGTTCTTGCCGGGGGTTGCGTTCATGAGCAACGACATCGTGGCGGTTGGCAGCTCCGTGACGCGATCGTTTTCGATGAAGCAGTATGGCACCATGTCCAGGCTGGCACTGATGCCGAAGTAGTAGTCAAAGCCGACGGCGGTGGGCGTGTTCGTGGCGGGCTTGGTAAAGTCCACGTTGTTCACCTGGTTGGCGGCCTCGATGTTCAGTTCGGCCACATCCTTGCCTGCGTGCTTCACCCAGTCCATGCCGAGGTGCCACTTGCCGACGGCAGCCGTCTTGTAGCCCTGCGCCTTGAGCATCGCAGCAACGGTCATGCGCCCCTCCTCGATGAGGCGCGGACTGAGACCACCGAGCACGCCGCTCTGGAGTTTTGTGCGCCAGTTGTAGCGCCCAGTCATCACGCCGTAGCGCGTGGGGCTGCACACGGCGGACGATGAATGCGCATCCGTGAATCTCATGCCCCGAGCGGCGATCGCATCCATGTGTGGCGTGGCGATCTTGCCCTCAGGGTTGTTGCACTTCACATCGCCATATCCCAGGTCATCACAGAGGATGAAGACGAAGTTTGGCCGGTCGGCGGCAGTGGCGACGGAGACGATGGCGAGACAAAGGAGAGCGAGGCGAACGAGCATGGCGCTTCAACATCCGCGACGCGCTCGTTCTTACAGTCTTCCCGTCTTCGCGGTGAGCGTGCGCAGTCGAAGCTGCTTCTCGGGCGTGAACTGCTCCCACGTAAACCTCCAGCCAGATGCGGGCGTGATGTTCTCAAACATCGCCTGCGCTGGGCAGAGCACGATGGAAGATTCAGAGTGCCAGGCGGCCTCAATGCCAGTCCACCCAGCAGATGCTTCCATGGTGATCATTTGATCGCGACCCTCCACCACATCGCCGATCCGATGCGTGGCATCATCAGCATCCACGAGCACTCGAATGCCCAGATCGTGCGCGCTGGCACGAAGGCGATGCCATTGCCGGAAGAACAAGAACTGGAGCGCCTTCTGCTCGTCGATCTCATGGCTGAACTCGTCACGCAGGCGAGTGATCGTGTCGGCATCCATCGTGGAGAGATCGCACGAGCCTTGCCATTCTTCGAGGTCCGCCGCCGTCTTGAGCGCAGCACTCAGGGCATGGTCATCAAGCCACTGCACGGCCGCTTCGCAGAAGCGCTCAAATGCATGATGCAGCAGCGGGCTGGCATTGGCCTGGCCAAGGAATCGACGAGCGGCGAGTCGAAGGAAGGCTGTGCGCACTTCGATCACCGGAGCCGCATCGATTCGCTCATCATTGAAAGCCGGCAGCATGGCGAGATCGGAAGGCTGCAGGACTCCATCATTGCGCAACGCATCGAAGCTAAGCAGCAGGGGATTTCCGGCGCTGCCGATCTGAACAGGAAAGGCGGAGTCCGCCACGTTGAGATGCCAGATGGACTGTCCCATGCGCGAGAGACACTCAAGCCAGCGATGGGCCTCGGGGCCAAATTCACCCACGCCAAAGCGTCCCGGCAGAGAGGCGGGATGCAGCACGATGCCGCTGGTGCGGGAGAGGTCGGTCATGGAGAGTGCGCATGGTTTCGAGAAATGCGCGAGGGTCAAAGGGGAATGCTGAAGGATGAAAGCCCCAAGATTTGCCCCGGTCTCAGCGACGTCCCCGATGATGCTCGCCGTCTCCACCATTGCTATTGCTGCTATCGGAACGAGCGCGACTCAACTCGCTCTCGAGACAACTGATGCGGCTGTGCAGGGAACTGATGGTGCCGTTGAGGCAGTTGATCTCGCTGCACAACTGGGCGTTGCGGCTTTCGAGCGAACTGACACTGCTGCGCGCACTGCTGAGATCGCTGCGCAGGGAGGCGTTGTCGTTGTGCAAGGAGCTGTTCTCACTGCTCAGATCGCGCGCCTTCCGATCGAGGGCATCAGCCTCGCGTTCCACGGCGGCCTTCTGTTCAGCGATCGCGTTCTTCTCAGAGTCCAGCTGCGCGATGCTCTGGGCTGCCGTCTGCCTTTCCTGTTCGAGCACCGTGCTGGTCTGCTGGAGCTGGTTTTGCGTGCTGCCGAGGGATTGCTGAAGCTTTTCACTGTAGCTGGACCACTGTGTGAGAGCCTGGGTGGATTCGTTTTGCAACTGCTGATGCGTGCGCTGCCAGACGGTGAGATCCGCTTCGAGAGCAATTCCATTCCGCTGGGCCTGATCGAGGGCTTTCAGCAAGGCCTTGCGCTCGGCGTCGAGCCGGCTGGCATCATTCCGCAATCCGTTCAGATCGCGTAGCACCTCATCGGCGAAGGCCCAGGAAATCTCCGCCCGACGATGCTCCGCTTCGGCCGCCGTGCTGGCCTGCTGCCACTTCCACACCACAAACACGACCACCAAAACAAGCGCCACTGTGGCTGCAGACAATCCCGTGGCCATCGAAGACGACGAATCTCGCCCCGCCGCTGCGATCCCCTGCGGCTTACGCGGCACCCTGGGCGCAGATCTCGTCAAGCTTTTCCCAGGGGTGCTGCTGATCACATAAACCGGAGCAGCATCCAACCGAACAGGTGAATAGGAGGGCAAGGGCATGGCGCATCGACGGATTCCGCCCGCCACGTATTCACGCGACGAGTGATGATTTGAACTCGCAGACCCTGCATCGTCGTCCTGCGCTCACGAATCACTTCCAGCCACCGGAGCGCACCCGTAGTTTGACACCGCGCCCGATGCGGCTATTGATCTCGCCCGCATCCGCCAACTGCCCTTTGGTGTAATGGTAACACAGGAGATTCTGAATCTCTCGTTCAAGGTTCGAGTCCTTGGAGGGCAACCACTTCGCTTTAAGGATGAAGTATGAAGACGGAAGGGTGAAAGCCGTGAGTTAGCGAATCGCCGCAGCGACCAGAGCCTCACGCAGAGCGGGATCTTGGTCGATGATCGGACCACAGGCGGGGCGCTCGACGCACTGGAGGGCGTGGACGCTTTGGCCATTGCTGCCGAAAGCTTGGCGAAGAGCCTCGACGAAGACCTGCACGGCGTTCTGCTCGTCTTCCACATCGTAGCGGAGGCCATTGAGCATGGCGTCATGCTGGTAGCGGGGCACCCATTGATTGGCCAGCTCGACGTAGCGCTGCTGGACCTGATCGAGGATGGTGGTGGTGACCTTCTTTTCGCGGAGAAGGTGATTGGCAAGGGTGCGGCTGACCTCGATCGCGGAGTCGATCAAGCCTTCGGCCGCAGCGGCAGTAGCGGGTGTGTTGGAGACGGTGCGATGGCGGTGCTCGAAGTTGGAGCCGAGATCCACCTGACACATGCGCTCGGGTTTGAGCGTGCGGAACATCTCGCTGAGCAGGCAGACTTCCAAGCCCCAGCCAGACGGCATGGAGACGGCGCTGAGGGCATCGAGGTCGGCACAAAACTCACCGCTGAGCGGATAGCGAAAACCTTCCAGATGATCGAGTAGCGGGCTGTTGCCCATCACGGAGATGAAGGCCTGGATGAGCGGGAAAATCATGAGCCGCGTCATGCGTCCATAGAGGCGTTCGCCCACGCGTCCGTAGTAACCTTTAGCGAACTGGTAAGGCATGTCGGGATGCGCGACGGGGTAGCAGAGACGCCACAACATACCGCGCTCGTAGCTGAGGATGTCGGTGTCGTGACTGGCGACGGTGAGCGGTGTGCCGCGCGCTTTGAGATGCGCCACGCCCATCCAGATATTGGACCCTTTACCGTGCCGGAAGTCGGGCAGACCACGGGCCTCGAGCTGACGATGCACGTCCTGGAGCGCAGGGCCATCGTTCCAGAGCAGGGTGAAAGGTTTGTCGCCCAGCAGATGAGCGACCTGGGAACGCGCCTTGTCGATCTGCTCCGCGCTCGCCTGGTTCACGGTGAGCACCACTTCGCTCACATACGGCACGCCCGAAATCTCACGCATCATACGCGGGAGTGCGGTGGCGTTGAACTCGGAATACAAAGCCGGGAGCAGGAGCACAATCGCCTTGTTCTTGCTCCACTCCGCCAGCTCTGCCTCGCGCGCCATCACGTCGCTGTCGGCGAGGTGATGCAACGTCGGCAGGCGCGCGTGCTGGTAGAAATCAGGCATGGAGAGGTGCGCAGGCTTCTAGCGAGCACGCATGAGACACGCAAGCCTTGAGCACGAATGGCACACTAAATCTTCGCCGCAGGATCGGAGGTGTCGCCATTGTCCTCTAGTTCCTCCGGCGCCTCCTCCTCGATCTCCTGCTGCCATTTGCGCGAGATCCACGGACGAACGAGGCCGTAGAGCAGGTAGCTGACAAAAATCACTGCCGGCATCCACTGCCAGAACATGACGGTGAGCACCATCAGGGTGATCGCTGCGAGCACCCAATTGATCGAGCGACGCGTGCGCCAGTTCACGCTCTTGAAGCTGGGATACTCCAGCGTGCTGATCATGATGAGCGAGAGCATGACCATCAGCGCGGCGAGCGCATACTTCCAGTTGCCGATCTCGCGCTCATTGCTGTCCAGCCAGATGACCAGCAGGGTCAATGACGAGATCACACCTGCTGCGGCAGGGATGGGGCAGCCGGAGAAGTTCTTGCTGCTGCTCTTGGTGTCCATCGTGGCCAGGCAGTTGAAGCGAGCGAGTCGAATGCCGCCGCAAACGAGGTAGAGGCACGAGATGAACCAGCCGAGACCTTTGGGCGTATTGAGGTCCTTAAGCACGATGTCATGCACCAGCAGCGCCGGAGCGACGCCAAACGAGACGATGTCTGCGATGGAATCAAACTCGCGACCAAACGCCGACTCGGTGCCCGAGAACCTTGCCACCCGTCCATCAAGCGCATCGAACAAACAGGCCGCCAGGATGAGCAGGATCGCATTGTGATAGTGGCTGACCTCCGCCAAATGTCGGCCGTCGAAGATTTGAAGGATGGCCACAAAGCCGCACAGCATGTTGCCCGCTGTCATCAGCGTGGGGAGCACAGGAATTCGAGGTTCGCTCATGGGAAAGAAAGGAGGAGTGGCCGGAAGCACGCCAATCTAGCGGGAAAGTTCAAACCCGAAACTTGTAACTGCTCCCCTCCCCCCTACCGTGCGCCCCATGACCCCACTCTCAGGCGACACTACCATGGGCGAACTGCTGCAAGCCTACCCCGGCGCGCAACGTGCCCTGTTTGCCCGCTACCACATCGGCGGCTGCAAGAGCTGCGGCTTCAGCCCGAACGAGACGCTGGCCGGTGTCTGCGCGCGCAATGAGAACATCCCTGTCGAGGAAGCCATCGCGCATATCCAATCCAGCCACGATGCCGATGCAAAGATTCAGCTCAGCCCCGCCGAGTTCGCCGAGTGGAAGGACAAGCCCAACGCACGCGTGCTGGATGTCCGCACGCAGGAAGAGCACGACGCGGTGAAGATTCCCGGCTCCGCACGGCTCACTCAGGAACTCATCCAGGAAGCCTTCAGCACCTGGGACAAGACCCAGCCCGTGCTCTTCTACGATCACATGGGCGCACAGTCGCTCGACATCGCGGCCTACTTCATCGGCCACGGTTTCAGCGAAACCAAGTGCCTCGCCGGTGGCATCAATGCGTATAGCGAACAGGTAGATCCTTCGCTGCCACGCTACTTTATCGAACTGGAGTAACCGTTCTCAGTTCTCGGTTCAGGGTTCTCAGTTAAAACAGCAGCACCCAAAAACGGAGAACAGAGAACTCTGAACCGAGAACGCCCCGACATGAATTTAGAAGACGCCATCGCCAATCCGCAGAACCTCGGTGAAATGACCGACGCCGACTCCGTGGGCACCGTGGGCAGCCCGGACTGCGGCGACATGGTGCGCCTGTGGATCAAATACAAGGAGAAGGACGGTCGCAAGGTCATCGACAAGGCGAGCTTCCAATCCTTCGGGTGCCAGACCGCCATCGCCGTTGCCAGCATGGCCACCGAATTGATTCGCGGCAAGACACGCGAGGAAGCGCTGCAAATGTCCGCCGCTGAACTCTCCCAACCGCTCGGCCCGCTGCCACCGATGAAGATTCACTGCGGCCAGATGGTTGAAGGCGCGCTTCGAGCCGCGCTCGAAGGCGAGTCCGCAGCGGTGCCCGTCTCCTCCGCACCCGCCACGCCAGTGGGCCCGACCTTGGCCGATGCCCTCTCCGCCGCTGGCAAGACGGCAGGCAAGGTGAAGATTGTCTTTGGCGAAAAGCCGGCTTCACAGTCCTGATCGCTCCCGCACACGTAACTCGCGGCCTCACTCTCACGTTCCTCTTTCTCACATGCATAGCTCTCTCGAACTCAAACGCGAAGTCGATGCCATTCAGATTCCCAGCGGCGACATGGTCAAGCTGCCTCAGGGTCTGAAGGTCATCATCACCCAGTCGCTCGGCGGCACCTACACCGTGGCGACCGACTTCGGTCTGGCCCGCATCAATGCCCTGGACGCTGACGCGCTCGGCATTGATCCGAAAGCCGACAAGGCCGCCGACGCGAGCACGTCTTCCAACATCCCGATGGAAGCCTCGGACCTCGAAATGGAAGTCTGGAACCAGCTCAAGAACGTCTATGACCCGGAAATCCCGGTCAACATCGTCGATCTCGGCCTCGTCTATGATTGCCGCGTGGAGAACACCGACGGCAAGAACAAGGCGCTCATCAAAATGACGCTCACCGCCCCCGGATGTGGCATGGGCCCCACCATCGCCGCCGACGCGCAGAGCCGCATCATGACCATTGAGGACATGGACGATGCCGCGGTTGAACTCGTCTGGGATCCGCCGTGGAATCAGGGCATGATCAGCGTCGAGGGGAAGATGAAGCTCGGGATGATTTGAGTTCGCGCTCAGGGCAGATGGCACTCCATCTGCTTCGAAGAGCAGGAAAGCCTGCTCTTCATGAATCGTCCTCCTGCCGTCACACGGATTCCATCGTTGGGTCCGTGCACCATTCCATCGCCGCTGCAACGCATCGGCTCCATTGAGGCTCCGTTCAAGACGGATGCCAATCGCGTGCTCTTCCACACGCATGTGCCGCTCGATGGCCAGAGCGTGTCTGATGTCAGCTTTGAGGAGGCTGGGGCTCGCGAGACGATCTACTTCGATCCATCGCGCACCACGGTCGGCATTGTCACCTGCGGCGGATTGTGCCCTGGGCTGAACGACATCATTCGCGGCATCGTCAATCAGTGCCACCGCCAGTATGGCATCACCCGCATCTACGGCTTTCGATATGGTTACGAGGGTCTGGTGCAGCGCTTTGGCCACACGCCGCTGGTTTTGAAACCCTCATCCGTGGAGCAGGCTCATCACTTTGGAGGCACTTTACTCGGCAGCTCGCGTGGCAAGCAGGACATCGGCGAGATGGTGGACACGCTGGAGGAGATGAAGGTGGACATCCTTTTCGTGATCGGTGGTGATGGCACGCTCCGAGGCGCTGCCGAGATCGTCGCGGAGATCGACCGCCGAGGCTTAAAGAAAGCCGTCGTGGGCATCCCCAAGACCATCGATAACGACATCATGTATCTGGACAAGAGCTTCGGCTTCGAGACGGCTTTCGCCGCCGCAGTCCAGGCAGTGACGTGCGCGTATGTCGAGGCAAATGGAGCCGTGAATGGCATCGGCTTGGTGAAACTCATGGGGCGCGACTCGGGCTTCATCTCGTGCTTCGCCGCACTGGCGGGGAGCAATGTGGACTTCGTCTTGATCCCCGAGGTCCCGTTCGAACTCGACGGCCCGCGCGGCCTGCTCGAAGCCCTGCGCTACCGGCTGATGAAACGCGGCAGCGCCGTCGTCGTCGTGGCTGAAGGTGCAGGCCAGCACCTCATGCAATCCAGCGGCGAAACCGATGCCAGCGGCAATCAGCGCTATGGCGACATCGGTCTCTACTTGAAGGATCGGATCAATGCCTTCTTCAAAGAACGGCGCACCGAGGTGAACCTCAAATACATCGATCCGAGTTACATCGTTCGCAGCGTGCCCGCGAACGCGCAGGACAACGTATATTGCTCCCGCCTCGCCCAGGCCGCCGTTCACGCCGCCGTGGCGGGCAAGACAGGAATGCTCGTCGGTCGCTGGCATGGCTCCTTCGTTCATCTGCCGCTGGAACTGGTGATCCATGGCCGGCGCAAGGTGGACCCCACGCAGGAGCTTTGGCACTCGGTTCTGGAGTCCACTGGACAGCCAGCCGTGATGCGCTGACAAGGCATCCATCACTCCTCATGCGCTTCGTCATTCTCTGTCTCGCCCTGCTCCCTGCCCTCGCTGCGCAGGCGAATGAATGGTGGGCCTGGACCCTGTTGGATGTTTATCACGAGGCTCCCTGGAGCGCCGGAGTGCTGATGGTCAATCGTTTGGACTTCGAGGATGGTCCCTTCGTGCAAATGATCAGTCCACGCGTGAAGTATGAACTCACGCCCTGGCTCGATGCCGGGCTCGCGCTCTCGGCTCTGAGCATCGAAAACACGAGCGGTATGCGATACTCGCAGTTCCGCCCCGAACTCGAACTGAACCCCAAGTGTTCCCTCTCCGAGCATCTCCGTCTGGAATGGCGAAATCGAATGGAGTGGCGGTGGAACGAAGGCGAGTCCCTCACGGTGCATCGCACGCGTCATCGCTTGCAACTCACCTGGACACTGCCCCATGCCATCGGCCCGCTGAAGCGTGTGTTTGTGAGCAACGAATGCTTGATCGACCTCCACCACGGCGAATTAAGCGAGAACCGGCTCGTCCCCGCTGGCCTCAGCTTTGCGACTTCAGCACACACCGATCTCGATCTGTTCTACATGCTGCTTTCGCATCATCAGCATGACGACTGGCAGACGGAATCCGTAATCGGCACCTACCTCCGAGTTCGGTTCTGATGATCGTTTTGATCCCGTGCATGTCCGCTGGCGCAACGCGGAACACTGGCCAAGATCGCGGCCCTCACACTCGATCAAATCATGCACACACTCTCCCAACTCCGGGCAGGCAAACTGGCAGGCGCACGTCGCCTCGATCTGTCGTGTGGGCTGGAAGAGGTGCCCCCAGAAGTCTTTGATCTCGCCGACACCCTGGAGGTGCTCAATCTCACCGGCAATCGCCTCCAATCGCTCCCCGATGACTTCGCCCGGCTGCAAAAGCTGCGCATCCTGTTCTGCTCCGAGAATCGCTTCACGCACTTGCCCGAAGTCATCGGTGCCTGTCCGCAGCTGAGCATGGTCGGCTTCAAGGCCAATGCCATCGAGACGGTGTCTGACAAGGCTCTGCCCCTGGCGCTTCGTTGGCTCATCCTCACGGATAATCGAATCGAGGTGCTGCCTTCGTCATTGGGTCGATGCACGAGACTGCAAAAGCTCATGCTCTCCGGCAATCGCCTCCGGACACTTCCGGCCTCGATGGCACACTGCGAGAACCTCGAGATGATCCGCCTCGCGGCGAACGAGTTCGAGACGCTGCCCTCGTGGTTGCTCAGCCTGCCGCGTCTCGCCTGGCTTGCCTTGGCAGGCAATCCGTGTGCTCCGGCTCCCGCGCTCGATTCGCTGCCGTCAGCCATCGAATGGAACGACCTGCATCTGATCGACCTCCTGGGCGAAGGTGCTTCCGGCTTCATCCATCGAGCGCATTGGCGAGCAACTGAATGCGCCCAACCTCGCGAAGTGGCCGTGAAGATTTTCAAAGGAGCCATGACCAGCGATGGCCTGCCGTCATGCGAAGTCGCTGCCAGCCTAACCACAGGTGCACACCCTAACCTCATCGAAATCCTCGGACGCGTGGTTCACCATCCCAGCGGTGCCCCAGGCCTCGTGATGGCATTAATCCCCCCCGAGTTCACCTCGCTCGCAGGTCCACCGTCCTTCGATTCCTGCACTCGCGATGTGTATGCTCACGACCGCAGCTTTACCAATGACGATGCGCTGCACATCGCCCAGGGTCTTGCTGCCGCCGCAGCTCATCTGCACCAGCACTATGTCATGCACGGCGACTTCTACGCGCACAATGTGCTCACCAACCGCACGGGCGGATGTCTTCTCGGCGACTTCGGTGCCGCGTCCTTCTACTCGTCCGCGAGCGGCCATGCGCTGCAACAGATCGAGGTGCGTGCCTTGGGTTACCTTTTGGAAGAACTGACGAGCCGTCTTGCGACCACCAACCCCAGCAGCACCTGCATCCATGCGATGAAGGCTCTGCAATCCGAGTGCCTGTCGCTCGATGTCGCATCACGTCCCTTGTTCCCCGAGATTCAGCAGCGGCTGGCGCAACTGACGGTGGACTCCTGATGCGGGTCAGCTTCGCCAGGATTCCCAGACCTTCTCCACGAGGCCTTTGGCAAGGAACAGCACAGCGAACACAAACGGGATGAGGAAGATCGTCAGCCACCACTTGTGCTCGTGGTCGGCGATCCACATCTCACCGCACACTGACACAAAGAGTCCCACGATGGAGCCTGCGAAGACGAAGGCAAACAGCCGTCCTCCAATGTCGGTCATGCGATCTGCCGGGATATGAAACTGGCTTCCCGGCTGACTCGCCCGAGCCTCCGCGATCAATCGCTGCATTCGCGATGAGAAGGGAATGATGAAAGCGAAGATGCCCACCGCGAGGAAGGGCAATGGAAACAAAACGATTCCCAGGCCAGGTCGCCAGCCCCAGCTCAGCTCTGCCCGCCAGGGAACTTCGGGATTCACCCGACAGGCCGACGGCTTCGGCCCGCAGCTCCACTCATCGAAGGCATTCGCCATCTTCACCGCGAGATAGTCTTTGCCTTGGTAAGTGTAGCGAAAGGAAAACTGTGCGGTGGACGATTTGCCGGACGAGACACTGCGCCTTTCGACGGATTTGCACGGGACCAAATCCCAGCCAGTAGCCCTCACGTGAGTCACCGCCGCAGGCCACATCAGCGAAGCCGCCAACATTCCTGCGATCAAAAACACCGAGCAGAACAAAATGGGCTTCGTGTCATCCGATAGTTGGAACCTCGGCCAACGCACGAGCTGCCAGAAACCGAAGGCCATGAACACCGAACCAATAAACGTCAGCCAAACCACAGCACTCGACCAAAACTGATCCCATACCACCTCCTTGCCCAATGGTGACACAAGGCAGCTCACGGACTTCCCTGGAGGATTCGCGAGCATGAATTTCCATGCGGCGTCAGTGTCCTTGAAGAAGCCAGCCACCACGGCCTCCGCACTTCCCTGGTGCGCCAGCTGGAGCCGAGTGTCCACCCTCACAGCCTCCTGTTGGTGCTCGATCCACCTTGTCTGATCGATCACCATCTCATGCCCCACAACCACCGCCTCAGTGGGCGAGTAGTGCCTGGTAACATCGCGCTTCCACGCTTGATAGCCCGCCAGCACAAACACGCCGCCAAACAAGCTGAGGAAAGCAAAGAGGGCAATTCTGGCGATCATGAGCACGGAGTGTGAGGGCTGCACCGTGTGACGTCCACTTATTGAATCGGGCTCATTTTCTACTCGTGCCACACGCTGACGCGACCGGGATAGTGCTGGCCTGCGGAGTAACCCTCCGCTAAAACCATGCAACTCTCATAGCTCATGGAAAAAGGAAGATTGGAAGCCTTCAGCGATGGCGTCATCGCCATCATCATCACCATCATGGTCCTCGAATTGAAGGTCCCGCACGGCGACACCTTCGCCACCCTGCGCGACCACGATCACGACCTGTGGCCCAAGTTTCTCAGCTACATCCTCAGCTTCGTTTATGTCGGCATTTACTGGAACAACCATCACCACCTCATCAAGGCCGCAGACCGGATCAATGGAGGCATCCTGTGGGCCAATCTGCACCTGCTGTTCTGGCTCTCACTGATTCCCTTCGGTGCCGGATGGACCGGTGAAACGGGCTTCGCTCCAGCGCCCACGGCCCTGTATGGCGTGGTGCTGCTCATGGCAGCGATCGCCTACTGGATCCTGCAAAAGGCGATCATCGCCGAGCATGGCAAGGACTCGCTGCTGGCCAGGGCACTGGGACGCGACTTGAAGGGCAAGATCTCGCCTTTCTTCTATGTGCTGGCGATCGCGACCGCGATGAAATACCCGCTCTTCGCGAACTCGCTCTACGTTCTCGTGGCGCTGATCTGGTTGATCCCCGACCAGCGCATCGAGAAGGTGCTCAAAGAAGATGATCGTAAGCACTGATCTTGCGACTCATCGCGATCAGTTGGCGGCCTTGAGTTTGGCGATCAAATAATCGGCAGCGCTCTTGTGCGGTGCCTCGGGCGCCCCGGGATAGTAGAACTCGCAGGGCACGCCGACGGACTTGCACTTCTCCTGAAGATGCACCCCGTAATTCGAGGTGTGCGTGGGATCCTTCTTCTCTTTGCCAAGTTCGGGCACGTCGGTGTAAGTGAGGTAGATGGCGGAATCGCCAGCGCTCACGAGTTCGATGGGCGAATACTCCTTGATCCAGGGAATCAGCTTCTCGCGATTGGCCAGGAAGTTCGCGAAGTCAGTGTCGCGCGTTTTGCGATCATCGGGATTGGGGAAAAAGCCGAAAGCGTGACCACCGTAGCGGCTGTTAGGTGTCCATTCCTTGAGTTGCTTCGGATCGAGCGATGTCTGCGCACCGATCACGGCAGCGCAGAACAGACGCGTGGATTCGCGCGCGATCGGATCACTGCTCTTGGGATCAGCGAGGTCGTCGTGGAAGGCCAGCCACAGGCTGCTGCACGCACCAGCACTGCCACCGCAGGCACCGATGCGATTCTTGTCGATGTTCCACTCGGCGGCCTTGCTCTTCACAAATTGCAGCGCACGCGCGGCATCGTGCAACGGCCACTCGACAGGCGGCTTCACGCCTGCGTGGATCGCCTTTTGAATGAAGCGATACTCCACGGACACAACGGAGATGCCCGCATCGAGAACCTTCTTCAAGTCCGTCACCTGGCTCTTCGAGCCTGCCACCCAGCCGCCACCATGAATGAAAAACATCAGCGGCGTGGGCGAGGTGGAATCCACCTTGTAGAAGTCCAGCTTTTGATCGGGATCGGTGCCGTAAGCCACATCGACGAGCGTGGGCTTGATGGCTGGTGCGGCGGGCTTGGCGGGAGCCTTCGGCTTTTCAGCAGTCTGGGCGAACAAGGAACCGGAGACAAATCCGAGGACGGCGAGGAGAGTGAGCGAGCGCTTCATGGAGGCGAGGGAAGACGTTTCGCCCCGCCCGCCTCTTCCGTGAAATCATCTCATCGCTCGGGGAGCAGCATCTCTTTGCTCGGCACGAGATCGAACGCACTGGTGCCGTCCGCCGAGGGCAGCAGAGGCACGGGCTCGAAAGCGCGAGGACGTTGGAGCGGTTCGCTCGCCACACTGCCGTCGTTGCGCCCGATGACCACCTTGCCCAGAGGGCGCTCGACATCGCCGGGATCGCTCACGGAAGTCACACGCCAGCGGGGCGGCCATACGGCGATGGTGGGCGCTTCGAAGATCAATGGAGCACTGGCCGAAGACGCGTCGCTCATGCCCTTGCTCATGGCCCAGCCGTTCTCGCCGCGTTGCAGAGCTTCCGCAAAGTCGGGTGGCGTGCCGATGTCGCGGTCAGGATCACCTTCGCCCGAAGGCGTGGCGAAGATGCTCTCGTCCTCAAGGTAGCGGCGCTTGAACAACTCGCGGAAGGCGTGGTTGGAGTTCGCCGGATTCACGCGCGGATCGGCATCGGGATAGAGACCGCCATTGTCACTGGAGTAGCTCTTCATCGCCATCATGATCTGCCGCGCATGGGTGGCCGATTGCAGCAAGCGCGCACGCACCTGAACGGCCTCGTAGGCGGGCACCAGCAAGGCCATCAGCAGAGCAGTGCCAGCCAGCCCCAGCACCAAGCCGGCGGCCATTCCCCCAATGGCGAGACCGCGTCCGCCCTGCCTTCCGCGCGAGGCTTTGATCTTCTTCAGCGCGACGATGCCGAAGATGATCGCGGGCAGCCCGGTAACGAGCCCGGCGCAAAGGCTGCTGATGCCAAGCGCCAGACTCACGATCGCATAGCCTGAGGATTCCTCGGCTTTGGGTGCCGTGAATACGGAAGGAGGTGGTGGTGGTGGGGAAAAGGCTGGCAGGGGCGAGAACACGACCGGTGCTCCCTTCACGAACGAGGGCGGCCGACGCGGACCCGCCGGGCGGATGTGCTGCGGGAGTTCTTCGATCTCGACGAGTTCGGACACGGGCTCCCATCCCTCCATGCCATCGCACCATGCAAGGTCGGTGAGCTGCAAATCGCCAGAGAACAGCGCTTCGGGAATGTCCTCCTCGGCGTAAATGCCCAGAGGTTTACCGTTGCGCTCGACGTGATAATTCATTCGTGGGGCAGGCTATGCGGAGCGGCCCTGGTGCGTCAATCCTGGACCGGACGCGCATTGCCGCATTGTCATCCTTGTCCAGTTCATGAGAATACCACTTCAGACTTCCATCGGTGATCGACTGAACGCTGAGGGCTGACGAGAGTCCGGCATCAGGGCGCGAACGTTTTGAATTCGGATTGAACGCGGAACCGAACCGCGTTGACTCCACACCCCCATGCTTCAACGCACGATCACCATCGAGCACACCCACCGGATCCTGTTCACCCGCGATGCGTTTTCATCGCTGAACACCACGGTGCGCGACGTGCTGGAACTCTCCCAGAATGGCCGCAAGCCGAAGGTGCTCGTCTTCATTGATGATCGCGTGGCGCTGGCCAACCCCGATCTCAGCACCCAGGTGCAGGGCTATGCCGCCGCGCACAGTGACGCTTTTCACCTCACAGCGGAGCCCTTCGTGCTGCCCGGTGGCGAGGCGTGCAAGAATGACTTCCGCCTCGTGGAGCAATGCTGGAAAGCGATCAACGAGGCAGGCCTGGACAGGCACTCGTATGTCTTCGTCATCGGCGGCGGCGCGGTTCTTGATCTCGTGTGCTTCGCGGCTGCCACCGCCCATCGCGGCATCCGTCACATCCGCTTCCCCACCACCACCCTCAGCCAGGGCGATGGTGGCGTGGGCGTGAAGAACGGGGTTAACTACGTGGGCAAGAAGAACTGGGTGGGCTCCTTCGCCGTGCCATATGCGGTCATCAATGATTTCGCCTTCCTCGACTCGCTGCCCGAGCGCGATCGTCGCGGCGGCATCATTGAGGCGATCAAGGTCGCACTCATTCGCGATGCAGCGTTTTACAACGAACTCGAAAGCATGGCCGAGTCCCTCTCCCGCCTGGAGTCGTCTGCACTTGAGCGCACGATTCAGCGCAGTGCCGAGTTGCATGTGGAGCACATCAGCACCGGTGGCGATCCCTTTGAAATGGGCAGTGCGCGCCCGCTCGACTTCGGCCACTGGGCCGCGCACAAGCTGGAGCAGGTCTCGGGATTCGCCGTTTCCCATGGGGAAGCCGTAGCCATCGGCATGGCCGTCGATCTGCTTTACAGCGTGAAGCGCGGCATCCTGGATGCACCCACAGCGGAGCGAATCATCTCGCTGATCGAGCGTATCGGCTTCGTCACGTATGCCCCGCATCTGCTGGAGAAAAACGCAGGTGGAGAAATGACCATCCTCGCTGGCCTCGAAGAATTCCGCGAGCATCTGGGCGGTCAGCTCACCATCACGCTCGTGCCAGAGATTGGCCGCAAGATCGAGGTCCACGAGATGGATCGCAGCCTCATCGTAGAGGCCGTGCAAGACCTCCGCGAGCGCAACCGCGGACGTGTGCTGCCCTTCGTTCAGCCTTTGATCGCCACGAAGGTCTAGCGATTGCATTTCAGGAACCGTGCCCCACTGTGCGCCGTGCAAATTCTCCTCGCCACGCTTTGTGACTTCGCTGCGGACTATCAGGGCAAGCTCTGCATCCTCGGTGCCTTCGACACCCTCTGCACCCGGGAGTTCCCCGTGCATCATCCGCAGTGCTCCTTCGCTCTTCGTCTGTTCTTCGATCACGAAGACAGCGGCACTTACAAGATGAAGATCCGCGCGCTGGGACCTGAAGACGAGGACATCATGCCGCCCTTCCCGGCCGACATTGATGCGACGATTCCTCCCGGTGGCCCGCCCTTCATCAGCCGCAACATCGTGCTGAATCTCCAGCGGATGAAATTCGAGAAGCCAGGGCTCTATCGCTTCGTTGTCGAGCACGACGATATCGAACTCACGAGCGTGCCTCTGCGCGTGATGCTCTACGAAGATCCGCATCGGTCCACGTCACCCTTTGGCTGAGCCTTATGATCGTCCAGGAATCCACCACCATCACGAATGCCCGCCAGCCGGTGCGGCAGTTGACGGTGTTTTTGGACAATCGCGTGGGCACCATGCTTGCCTTGCTCAAGCTGCTGCGCGAGCACCAGATCGTGGTGCTCGGCCTCAGCCTCCAGGAGTCGGCCGAGATCACTCTGCTGCGCATGGTGGTGAATGATCCCGAGTCCGCGCAGACCTTGTTCATCGAACGCGGCATCGCTCACTCCGAGAGCACCGTGGTCATCGTGGAACTCAAAGGCGGCGCCCAGGATCTCAATCACTGCCTGAGCGGCCTGCTCGCTGCCGAGGTGAATGTGCGCCAGTGCTATCCGCTGCTGATCCGGCCCGCCGAGTGGCCAGTGATGGTGCTGCACACGGACGATGCCGACGTCGCCAGCTCAGCACTCGCCCAGGCGGGGTTCAAAACCCTGTCCCAGGACGAACTGAGCCGTTGATCAAGGCGAAGGTGCGGCATCCAGCACGACCTGCCCAGATAAGATATCCGAGGTGAGCAGCGTCTTGCCCGCCGAAGGAAGCTGGTTGAGCAGGAAGTAACCGGCACCCTTGCCTAGCGAGTTCACCAGCAAACCCTGGAAAGTGACGGGCCGCAGATGAGGGTGTGCAGGGTCGAGGACATTCGAGTCGCGCAACGTGAAACTGCCCATGAAGTATCCGGTGGATGGCGTCAGGGTGAGCTTCACGCTGGTCAGATTGTCCGCCGAACCAGGAAGGTCGAGCAATGGCTTGTTGAGCGTGTTGATGGTGAAGATCTGCCGCGTAGCTGCCGCCTGCTCCGAGCTGCCAATACCACCTGCGAAGAACTCCAGGCGTGCGTTGTCCACCTTGTCCGTGAGGCCCAGCACGATCTCGCCAGTGAGCGGCGCCGTCCAAAGATTGCCCGCAATGGTGCAGTCCATCGGGCCGATGCCGTCACGGTAGAGCCTGCCAGGCTGCGGCTTCTTGAACCAGGTGAATGTGCCTCCCACAGTCTGTGTCGGCGCACCAGCGAAGGTGGCGCGACCATGCACGCAGCCCTGATTCGCGTAGAGCACATGCCACATCGGCAGGGCATTGTCAGGATCGAGCAACCCAGCACCAGTGAGCACCGTGCCATCAGCAAGCCTGCCCGACCATGTGACTGCGCCGGTGGTCGAAGTCTTGAACGTTGCGTAGCCATCGCCCTGTGGCTCATCGGGGTCGGAGGCCGGTTCGAAAATCGCATTGTAGCTGGCCGCCGCGATGGTCGTCGTGCCGAGTATGCGTGAGCCGAGGCCCAGCAGCGGGGCGGTGGCGCTCCCTGCGGTGTTCACTTCCACGCTGATCTTGTTGGTGCCTGGATGATCAAACTTCACTTTCACCGTGAGTGCCGTGGTGCCGCGACGTGCGATGATGAAGTCAGCCACTGGATCAACGGAGACATCGGTGCTCGACACCATCTTGCCACTGAACGGGTAGCTCAACTCCGCCAACCGCAGTGTGCCAGACGCTGAGCCTGTCGATGTGGTGGAAAGCGTCAGCCAGCCGCCCAAATCGCGATTCAAGGTGCCGCGATCAAGGAGTGCAGTGAAGGCTCCAATCACGCTCGTCGGCAGCGGGTCGATGTGAATGGTGAAGGTCACGGGCGCGCTCGTGTTCGCCGCGTTGATCGCCCGCACAGTCAGCGGGTAATCACCCGACTTGGTAGGAATGCCGGTGATCGTTCCCAAGGGGCCAAAGACCAGGCCTGGAGGCAGCGTGCCCACCACCTTGTAAGTCACGGGTCGTCCAGTCGTGGGAACGCTGATGGAGTAAGGCGCACCAACGATGCCCGCAGGAAGAGGATCGGGCATGGCCACGGTGGGCGCGACGACACCGTTCTGTGTGATGTTGTGTGCCACGCCACCAATGACCACGGTGCCGATGCGTGCCACGGCTGCCGGATTGGGCAGCACGGTGATCGTGGTCGTGCCATTGCCCGAGCCTGCTACGGGAGCCGTGCTGGCCCAGGTCAAGGCCTCGACGGTGGCCCAGTTCGACGGCGTTGTGATCCCCACCGAGTAACTGCCTCCTTCCGAGCCCAGGGTGTGCGCCGTCTCCGAGAGCGTCGCCGTGCCGCGCGTGAGGGTGCAAACGCCCGTGTCAGTGCCGCCAAACCCATCGCTCACCGTGTAGTTGATCGTGGCGCTGGTGAAGGCTGCGGTAGCCGTGAAACGAAGCACGTTGCCGACTTTCAACACCTTGCCCGCAGCTGCGGGAGGAATGCTGAACGACAGAGCTGAAAGTGCATCCGAGTCGGCATCCGTGTCATTGCCGAGCACGGTCAGATCGACAGTGGCACTCGGCAGAACGACGAAGGCATCATCGACAGCGACAGGATGGTTATTCCCCGTCACCGCGCTGAGCACGGCACCCACCGCCGAGCCATTGTCATGCTGCGCGCGAGCCCGGAAGTAATACTTGGTGTGTGGCAAAAGACTGCCCGCGACAGCGCTGACGTTGATAGCTGCATTGCCGGAAATCGCTCCAGTGGTGACAGGCACAACAGTCGTGAGCGCCGTCGCCGACGTGCCTACATCGAAGAAGACCAGCGTGTCCAATGACGAGCGCGGTGTGACTGTCGCATTGAGGGTGAGGCTCGCAGGCGTGGGGAGTGTTGCCACCTTGGTCACGACGAGAGGAGCCAGCGTGGCGGAGGTCGTGAAGCTGGCCACCGCACTGTAACTGCTGCCCACGCTGTTCTCGGCCTTGATGCGATAGAAGTAGGTCGTCTTCGCGAGCAGTCCGGTGAACTCGACGCTCACAGGCGTGGCACTGCTGCCAGACACCGTGCCAGGCGTGGCCGCCTCGGACACCGTGAAGTCATCCGCCTGGGTGCCTAGTTCAAACGTCACCGTCGTGTCATTGCTCCGCGCATTGATGGACCCTTCCAGCACCACACGTGAGGCGGAGAGGTAACCCATCGGCAAGGTGACGGCCACAGGACCCTGCGGCGTGCTGGGGGCTACGCCGTATCGCCACACGCCATGAAGCGCCACGCCGTAGATCATGCCATCCGTAGCCTGCACCAGCCGGTTAGGCTGAGGATGGGACATCACCGTGGGATCGAAGTGGTGCAGCGCCGTCAGCGCAGGCGTGCCGCCGAGCGTGCATTTCCAGAGTGTGCCCACTCCACGGCTACCGCCACCGGAAGCGCAGCCGTAGAGCGCGCCATCGGTGGCGACGATCATGCCCGTGTCCGTCTCATCCATTGCTCCAGTCGTTGCCGTGGCGAAGTCCTTCACCACCGTGAGCCCCACCACTGGCACCCAGCGCCAGATGCGCCCGGCATTGTCAGCGCCACCCGTCTCCGTCACTCCATAAACCGTGCCCAAGGGTGTCACAGCGAGGCCAGCCCCTGGAGAAGTCGTGATCGGCGTCGGCGCGCCAAAGTCAGCCAGATTGTTGAGACCCGTGGAATCAATCCAGGCCCACAGGGTTCCCTTGCCAGCGGTGCCGCCACCCGCACACACGCCGTAGATCGCGCCGCCAAGTCCCACGGTGAGGGCTTTCACGGGTCCCTCGCCGTCAGCCGAAGGCAGCGTCGCCACCTTTCGAAGGCCGAGGGCCGAGGTCCAACGCCAGAGGTGGATGATTTTTTTGGTTCCTGAAATCTGTTCGGTAGTTCCCCAGATTGCTCCGGACTCCGGATCGCGAGCGATATGTCCCGTCGCATTCCCCGGCACCAGAGCCGTGCCGAAGGCTCCCACCTTGACCAGACCGCTCAGGGCATTCCATCGCCACAGGCTACCCGCTGTGCCCGAAGCACCGAGCTTGGTGAAGCCAAAGACATTGCCATTATCATCCCCCACGACACCACCGAAGGTGACGAAGCCCACGAGCGGCGTCTCCACATCAGCCACCTTCTGGGGGGCGGGTCCCGTTGCATCACTCCAGCGCCAGAGGAACTGCCGGATCATCTCAATGCCATACACGTTGCCCTGGCTGTCCACATGGACGCCGTTCGGATCGCCGCCGAGGGTGAGCGCCGGGAAATTGGCCTTGAGGGAGGTGCCGTCGGTTTCGTTCCACTTCCAGAAGGTGCCCGATCCATCGGTGTCCAAGATCGCCGTGCCAAAGACATCGCCTGTGCCCAGCACCACGAGGCTGCCTGCGGGCTTGCCCACCGAGGCGGGCGCATAGGTTCCTTCGAGCGCAAACGCCCCACCCAAGGAGCGATGCCAGACTCGTCCGGCCTCGGTCGTGCCATAGATTTCCTCGCCGTCGGAACCAATCGTCAGCCGCGCATCCGTGGCGGCAAAGGTGTGCGCATTGGTAATCACGGTGCCCGTGCCTGGATAAACCCAGAGCCTGGGCGTGCCGGTTTCCGCCGTGGAGTTCGTGTAGGAGATCCCAGCCACGCCCGACCCTGTGACCACGATCCCGCCCTGCGGGTAGCCGAGGATGTCCGTATCGAACACGGCTGCCTGCTTCATCACGCCCGCCGCGCTCCGGGACCACAGCACGGGAATGTCCGGGCCGGTGCCATTGTCCTTTTCGGCAGTCACTCCATAAAGTGCGTCATTCACCAGTGCGATGGAGCGGGGGCGACCTCCAAGCGACAGAGCATCTCCATAGTTCTGGAACGAATACAGCCGCACGAGTCCGCCCGTGGCCGACCACTTCCACAGGGTTCCATCGCCAAAAGCACCGCCCGCCACGCAGATCCCGTAGAAATTCCCGGCTCCATCGGTCACCAGTTCGCCCCGAGGGTTCTGGCCGTTGGCGGTTTCATCGAAGCTGGCGAGGCGCACCAATCCGCCCGCAGCCGTCCACTTCCAGATCGCTCCGTCTCCATTGGCACCGCCATACGCCGCAATGCCAAAGATGGCGTCCGAGTCGTCGGTGGCTAGGCCCAGACGCTCGTCGCCGAGTTCGACGCCAATGGTGGCGAAGTTGGCGACGTCGGTCACCGTGCCAGCTGTTTCGTCGATGGCGAAGAGAGCGCCAGCATCGCCGGTGCCTCCGAATCTGGACACGCCGTAGAAGGTCCCGTCGGCTGCGCGGATCACTCCGTGCTTCGGGTAGCCGGGAGTTTGCGGAAAGGTAGCCAGCGTCTGAAACTCAGCCTGGGACCACGCCTGACCTGCGAAACCTTGGAGAATCAATGCCGAAGCAAGAAGAGCTAGAGAAGATTTCATTTTAGAGGAAGAGTTATTTATTTCGTATGTGTTATTATTTTTGTAAAGTTAATTAATTTTTCAAATTCCCGCTCTTTTGCTCAAGGCTGGCCGGATTCTTGCCCGTCGCCCAAAGCCACTGGATGATAAGGGATTCTCCCAATCGACAACTCGGGTTGGATGCCATGTAGTCATCCGACTAGCATTTCATCCCGATGCCCTCCCAGTTCCGTCGAATCCGCTCCCTGCTCGCCACCGCTTGGTCCCGCGTCCCTGGCCAGTCCCACGGAGCCCGCGCTCTATGGACTTGGCACTTCATCGCTTTGATCGGACTGATCCTGATGCTGAAGGACTGGAAGGTTCCCTCCGACTGGCCGACCGATTTGGTCTTCGGCAAGCCCCCCAAGTTCAGCGCCATTCTTCAGATGGGGCTGTGGAAAGGCGGGATCATCCACGCCCTTGTCAGCGCCCTGATCGTTGGCAGCGTGCGGTGGTGGAGCCGGGCTAAACCTTGTCTTATCGAAACCCAGCTTCCTGATCCACAACCCAGTCGCTGGTGGTTCTGGCCCGTGCTGCTCGTCATCATCGTAGGCGCGACCTCCCTCCGCCTGCCACGGATGGCTCACTCCTACTGGGGCGACGAGGGCTGGGCGCTTCGTTACTACGGACACGGGAAATACGAGCCGGTGACCGGTGACGACATGCAGGGACCGCTCAAGTTCAAACCCGTCACCTGGTCCCATGTGCTGTGGGACGATCAGACGGGCGGCAATCACTACCTGTTCAGCATCCTGCAAAAGCTGACCATGGACACCTGGCGGAGTTGGAAGGGGCTGCCCGTCACCGCCTTTGACGAGGCTGTGTCCCGTCTGCCGCTGCTCGTGGGCGGACTCGCCTCCATCGTGGCGATCGCTTTGTTCCTCCGCTGGCTGGGGCGTCCACGGGCCGGGCTCTTCGCCGCTGCCTTCTTTTCCATTCATCCCTGGCACATTCGCTACAGCACGGAGGCGCGGGGTTACATCCTGATGGTGCTGTTCTTCACGCTGGCGGTGTGGGCTCTCTTGTATGCTCTGCGCAGCAACCGGTGGCGTGGCTGGCTTTGGCTCGGAGCCCTGCAATTCCTGGCGGTTTACTCCTGGAAAGTCGCAGCCCTGCCCTTCCTCACGATCACCAGCGTCATCTCGCTGGGTCTGCTGTTGAAGCGAGATGCAGGGCCCGTTTCGATCGTAGAGCGAGTGTCACGCCTGGCCCGTCCGCTGGTCGTTGGCCTCACGGCGGGGGCGCTGTTTATCTTCATGGTGGCCCCATGCAGCCTGCAGTCGCCGCGTGCCATCGAACGCCTGAAACACACGGGCAAACCCATGGAGACTCAATGGTTCTACAACAGCCTCAGCGGCCTCCTCATCGGGGCGCCCTGGTTCCGTAGCGACCCCGAGAACCCGACCGAAGTGCCGCTGAAGGAAGCCATAGCCGCCAAGCCCCTCACCGTCCGATTCGGCCTGCTGGCAGCGCTAGGCCTCCTCGTCACTGGTGCCAGCACGCTTTTCCGGCATCGCCCGCTCCAGGGCTGGATGTGGCTGTCCGTTTTCGCGGCCGGAGCGTTGGGAGCCAGCGTGTTCAAGTGGGTGATGGGCATCGAGTGGATCTTTTGGTATTTCTTTTTTATCATCCTGCCCCTCGCCGTCTTCACCGGCCTGGGACTGGATGCACTGTGGAGCAAGGCGGAAACGCTTCGTCTGCCACAGGCCACGCCGCTCACTCGGGCGATGGGAGCGCTTTGTCTCTTGCTCGGTCTGCTCGCTCCCCTGGCCATGGCCGAGGTGGCGAGACCGCAGATCCAGCTGATGCACGCCCAGCCCTACGAGAGCCATCGCCAGGCCTTCCAGCTCACGCGCGGCCAGCACGAACCCTGGGGATTCGATGGACCTTCCAAGGTCGTCACCTGCCACCTGTGGCGTCACATTGATCTCTACGATCCCCGCGCCGACACCTACGTCCGCGATGCCAAGCGGTTGCGCGAGCGCATGGCCGAGGTGGACCAAAACGGCGGCGCACTCTACTACGTCGTCGGCCAACGAAAGCTCTTCCATGAACTTCAAGCCGAGGTGTATGCGCTGCTCCGTGACCCGCAGCTTTTCGAACTCAAGGACATTCTTTGGGCCGAAGAAGACATCCACACGCTGGAAATCTTCCGCTACCGGGGCAAAGCCACGCCCAAGCCTTGAGCGCAGCCGTTTTCGCCCTTGCGAAACTGAGGCATTGCCAGCACTAATCCGGCCCCCGCGCCGGGCCCCCGGCGTCTTTCATCCCTCTCCCTCTTTCCACATGAATACTGAAATCCTCCAGAAAGCCGCCAACCAAGCCCGTGGCCTCGCCATGGACGCCGTCCACAAGTGCAATTCCGGCCACCTCGGCCTCCCGCTCGGCGC
Source organism: Verrucomicrobiaceae bacterium (assembly GCA_016795365.1). Taxonomy (GTDB): domain Bacteria; phylum Verrucomicrobiota; class Verrucomicrobiia; order Verrucomicrobiales; family Verrucomicrobiaceae; genus JAEUHN01. Next base: position 29,502 of record JAEUHN010000022.1, on the reverse strand, counting down.
GGCAGAAGTTGGCGCAGCCCTCTTCGGCGAACTCCTCCAGTGCGATCCGTCCGATCCGAACTGGCTGAATCGCGACCGTTTCATCCTCAGCGCCGGTCACGGCTCCATGTTCATCTATGGCTGGCTGCACCTCGCCGGTTACAAAGTGAGCATCGATGACGTGGCGAAGTTCCGCGTGCTTCACTCGATCACCCCAGGACATCCCGAGTTCCACGAGACGCCCGGCGTTGAGTGCACCACCGGTCCTCTCGGCCAGGGCGTTGGCAATGCCGTGGGCTACGCGCTCTCCGGCAAGATGGCTGCGGCCACCTACAACACGCCTGAGCACACCATCTTCGACCACCACGTGATCGCCCTCGCTGGCGACGGCTGCCTTCAGGAAGGCGTGGCGCTGGAAAGCATCAGCTTCGCCGCCCACAACCAGCTGGATAACCTCATCCTCATCTACGATTCGAACGATGTGACACTCGATGCGATGGCCGATGTCACACAAAGCGAAAACACTGCCGCCAAGTTCAAGGCCATCGGCTGGGACGTGGTGCAGATCGATGGCCATGACTTCGCCCAGATCGAAAAGGCGATCAAACGCGCCAAGAAGACGGACAACGGCAAGCCCAAGCTCATCATTGCCAAGACGATCATCGCCAAGGGCATCCCTGAGGTCGCCGGCACCGCCAAGGGCCACGGCGAAGGCGGCGCGAAGTTCATCGACGCAGCCCGCGCCGGACTCGGCCTGCCAGCCGATCAGCACTTCTTCGTCAGCGACGACGTGAAGGCCTACTTTGCCGACCTCAAAGCCAAGCGCGCCCGCATCCAGAAACGCTGGAAGCGCACCTTCTCCGCCTGGGAAGCCGCCAATCCTGAGAAGGCCAAGCAGCTCGACAACGCCATCAACGACGTCATCCCGTCCGACATCCTCGAACGCATCCCCGCTTTCCCGACCGAAGGAAAGTCCGCCACCCGCAACAGCGGCGGCGACGTCATCCAGGCCGTGGCAAGCGCCGTGCCTCACTTCATCACGGGCAGCGCCGACCTCTTTGGTTCCACCAAGAACTATATCAAGAACGGCGGCGACTACTCCGCGAAGAACCCGACCGGCCGCAACATCTGGTTCGGCATTCGCGAGCACGCCATGGGCGCGATCAGCAATGGCATCGCTTACGATGGTCTGTTCCGCATCAGCAACGCGACCTTCCTCGTCTTCGCCGACTACTGCCGCCCGAGCATCCGCCTCGCCGCGCTGGCCAAGCTCCCCGTCACTTACATCTTCACACATGACTCCGTGGGCGTCGGCGAAGATGGTCCGACCCACCAGCCGGTGGAAACCGTCAGTGGCTTGCGCGTGATCCCGAACCTCGACGTGATTCGCCCCGGCGACGCCGAAGAAAGCGCCGGAGCCTTCGTCGCAGCCCTCACTCGCAAAGACGGCCCCACGCTCTTCAGCTTCAGCCGTCAAGACCTGCCCATCATGGGCTTCGTCGATGCCAAGACCCGTCGCGAAGGCGTGCTCAAGGGTGCCTACATCCTCGTCAAGGAAACGTCCTCGCTCGACACCATCCTCCTCGCCAGCGGCAGTGAAGTGCAGTGGGCCGTGGAAGCCGCCAAGCTCCTGGGCACCGGCACCCGCGTCATCAGCGTGCCATGCATGGAGCGCTTCGACCGTCAGTCCGCCGAGTATAAGCACGAACTCCTGCCTTGGAACTGCACCAAGCGCATTGCCATTGAAGCCGGCGTGACCGACCTTTGGTGGAAGTATGTGGGCCTCAACGGCAAAGTGATCGGCATCGACCGCTTCGGCATCAGCGCCCCTGGCAACCAGGTCTTCAAGGAACTGGGTATCACAACCGAAGCCGTCGTCGAAGCAGCGCGGCAGGCGTAATCGACCAACGATAACTTCTTCGAAAAGGCAGGCTGGAAACGGCCTGCCTTTTTTATTTCCGCTTCACCGCCACCGCTTCGATTTCAAATCGGAGTGTTGGAGGAAGGCAATTGGTGATCGTGGTTCGAGCGGGAAAAGGCGCGCTGAAATACTCGCGGTAGAGCTGGTTGAAGAGCGGCACGTCCACGGCATCGCGGACATAATTTCGAGTCTGCACCACATGCTGGAGGTCACTGCCCGCAGACTCGAGGACCTTGCGCAAGTTCTCCACGCTCCGACGGAACTCGCCCTCAAACGAGTCGCCGACAATCGCGCCTTTCTCGTCCACGGAGGCCTGACCCGAAACAAACAACAGCTCGCCGACCTGAACGCAGGGGCTGAAGGGCAGATGCGATGTGGGAGTGCTGGCGTCCTGAGGGTAGCTGACAAGGGGATGGTTCATGCGAGATCGAGAGGATAGATGGGGCGTGTGAGATGTCGATAAGGCAGCGCCCGGACATTGCTGCTGCAAGGGCCGGGCGTGTCCACCCACAACATGCGGGCAGCGATCTGGTCGTAGGCGCGACGGTGAGCGACGGCGGCTTTCACGGCGATGAAGGAGAGCGCGGTGGGCTCGATGCCCTGGCTGCGCCATTGCCCGAGATCGAAGGGCGGCGTCTTCACGCTGCTGACGAGAATGGTGATGCCCGCGTGCTTCACGATCGCGCACGGTCCCATGTCGAAGACATCGCCGCACATGCTGGCGAGGTGGCTTTGCTTGTCCTCGAGTTCAAAGCGGCCGCTTTGCTTGGAGATGAGTTCGACTTCGAGAGTGATGGGGCCAGCATCGAGTTGGCTGCCCTTACCGCCGAGAGAAATTGTGGTGCGCTGACCGGGTTCGATGCTGGCGAGTTGCTGCACAGCGGCGGGATCATTGATCGCGATGGCGGCGTTGGTGAGTCCATGCGCGATCATCGCGCGCAATAAGCCCGTGCAGTCGCCGGGCGCGCCGCCGCCGACGTTGTCGGAGGGCTCGACGAGCACCGTGAGGCCCTCGGGTGCGGGCGTGAGTTTGGCGAGCACTTCATCCACGGGCGGATCGGTGACGTTGCCTTGCTCACGCAAACGATGAGCGATGGTGCAGAGCTTCGTGAGAGCCTCGTCGATCGGACCCTCTGTGCCACACACGACGAAGCACACACCCGAGTCCGGTGTGTCGGCGAACGAGAAGCCTCCAACTATGCTGACGGACCACAGCTCGGGCAATTGCTCCAGCGCGCGTGCTTCGGCTTCCAGGGTCTTCATCGGATCGTTCGCCGTGCCCGTGCCGGTCGGTGGCCAGATAATGCCTGCGTGTTGGCGACGCATGAACGGACGCTCGCCCGTGGTGAGGCTGCGCTGCAACAACTCGGCCGCAATGACACCTGCCTGGCGCGCATCGGTGTGCGGGTTCTCGCGGTAGCCGACGAGGCAGTTCGCGAGGTCGGCCATGCGCTGTGAGAAGTTCGCGTGCAGATCGAACACGCCGAAGATCGGCAGCTTTTCCGCACCGGACAGCGCACGCAGGCGCGCGAGGATCTCGCCTTCCACATCGAGATACGACTGCGCGACCATCGCGCCGTGCAGCACGAGGTAGATAGCGTCGATGCCTTGCTGCAAAGCAGGCCGCGCACGTTGTTCGAGTTCGTTCCAGAACTGATCGATCACGGCATCTTCGACGATCGCACTCGGCTGGGCTCGGTAATCAATGGTCGGCACGAAGTCCCAGCCGAATTGTTTGCCGATCTCCAGCACGCCGCCGAGTGGTGAGCTATCGCCGCAGCACGCAAGCATCTGCTCATCGCGAAGAATGAAGAAATCGGCGAGCGACGTGCTGCCTTCCAGGAAGGTGTGCGTTTCGTGAAACAGTCCGGCGATGAGAATGCGTGGCATGTCTCTCAAAGCGCCGCGAACTCACAAGAGCTTGCGCACATTGTTGAGTCCGTCGGCGGTGATCACGGCATTGCTGCGGGAGGCAATCATGAAATCGACGTAGTTCTGCCAGTGCAGCGGACGCAACGCTTCGACGCCTGCACGACGCAGGTAGAACCCGTGCTCCGCGATCTCCCAGCCGAACTGCGAGTGACGGTTGCGATAGTCCAGACGATGAATCCACGCGCCATGCTCATCCTTGCGCCACACGGCGGGATCATTGCCGGGGATCGCCTGCGCGAGCGACCAGACATGGTCCACCACGGTGCGATCGTAGCCGAACTCTGGCGCGTCGTCGTCCATCGCGAGCGGCTAGGCCTTGTTCCAGAAGGCTTCCCAATCCTCGGGCATCGTGGGCGTTTCGATGCCATGCGCGATGCGGCCTTCGTTCTCCGGCGCGAATACCGTGCTCGTGCCATAGACCATGATGAGGTCTTTCGAGCTGGCGCAGCGAATCGCATGTGCGACGCCCGCAGGGATCACGACGCCGACGTTGTTCGGTCCCGGCATGTCATCGCCTTCAATGATGAAGCGCATCTTCTTGCGTGGCATGCCCGTGCGTTCGTCGATGAGGAACATCTCGGCGATGCCGCTGATGAAGAACATGCAGTCCCACTGCTCCAGGTCATAGGGACGCAGCGCGTAATTGGTTGGCTCGTCGATGAAGAGTCGCTGGAACCACGCCTCGGGCGTTGTGCCCTCGGGGATCGCGGGTGGATGGATATGAAAACCTTTGCTCGTGCCTGAATACATCAGCGCCGTGGCCCACTGCTTTGGCCACATGCCGATCTTGCCCAGCAAGCCTTCGCCCTGGCGCGCGAACTCGCCGAAGTAACCGCGGTAGCGCTGCTGGAACACGCGGCGATGAAACACTTCCACGCCGGGGATGCGCAGCTCGGCAGGCAAGGCATCGCCCACCAACTCGCGAGCATCGGCGCGACCGGTGTGGAGTTTCGTCTGCATGTCGCCTGCGTTGTAGTCACGCGTGGCGAGTTCTTGTTTAGCGAGAGGACTGAGTGCTTTCCAAAGAGTGTCGGACATGGCGGGATGGTGGCATTGCTGAAACGAGTTTCCAATTCGTTCTACACAAACAAGGCGCTGGTCTCCCAGCGCCTTGCGTGAATCGAATCGTTGAAGAGCGACTAGACGTCGAGCTTCGTCCAAGCCGCGTTCTTCTTCGACGAAGCAACGACCGCCTCGATGAAGGCCATGCCGCGGACACCGTCGTCGATCTTGGGGAAGTCGTTGGCGGGATCGTCTTTCGCGAGCTTGGTCTTCGCAATGCGCGCGCGGATGGCGTTGGCGAAGTTCTTGTAGATGTTCGCGAAGGCTTCGAGGTAGCCCTCGGGATGCGCGGGCGGCGTGCGGCCAGCGGCGAGTGCATTCTTGCCGAGGTAGCCGTTGGCGGTGCGATAGACCTGCATCGGCTGGTCGAGCCACTTCACAAGCATCGTGTTCGGTTCCTTCTGGTGCCACTCGATGCCACCGAGTTCGCCATAGACGCGGATGTTGAGATTGTTCTCTTCGCCCACGCTGATCTGCGAGCTGTGCAGCACGCCCTTGGCACCGCCTTGGAAGCGCAGCAGCACGTTCGCATCGTCGTCGAGCTTGCGGCCCTTCACGAAGCTCGTGATGTCGGCGGCGAGTTCTTTGATCTTCAGGCCGGTGATGTATTCAGCCAGGTTCTCGGCGTGCGTGCCGATGTCGCCCACGCAACCACCCGCGCCGCTCTTCTTCGGATCAGTGCGCCAGGCGGCTTGCTTCTGACCGCTCTCTTCAAGGCGCGTGGCGAGCCAGCCCTGCGGATACTCCACGACCACTTTGCGGATCTTGCCGAGCTTGCCTTCCTTGATCATGTCGCGCGCCTGCTTCACCAGCGGGTAGCCGGTGTAGTTGTGCGTCAGGCCATAGAGCAGGCCGGTCTTCTTCACGATCGCGGCGAGTTCCTTCGCTTCCTTCAGGTTCAGCGTCGCGGGCTTGTCGCTCAGCACATGGAAGCCGTTTTCCAACGCCATCTTCGCAGGCGGGAAGTGCATGTGGTTCGGCGTCACGATGGCAACGAAGTCCATGCGCTGATCCGCTGGCAGTGCGGCTTCGGCTTTGATCATCTCCTCGAAGCTGCCGTAGCAACGATCCGGCGGCAGGAACAGATCTGCACCGCTCGCCTTCGAGCGCTCGGGGTCCGAGGAGAAGGCTCCGCAGACGAGTTCGACCTGCTGATCAATCGCAGCGGCGATGCGATGCACGGCGCCGATGAAGGCACCACGACCGCCGCCAACCATGCCATAACGAATTTTCCGGCTCATGTGAGTGTGTGTTGTTGGGTTGGGATAGGATGAGAAAGGGGGCGATTGTGGAGCAAGCCTCGCGCGCGGGCAAGAGGCGAGACAGATGAAGTGAAGGAGCCCGAGTCCAGGTTTGGGATTGCCCCTTCGCGGTGCCGAGTGCATGATTCTCCCATGAGCAGCAAAACCGAAACCGCAGCGGCTGATACCGACGTTTCGACCACGCCAACGAAGCCGAGATTTGAGGCCAAGCCCAAAGGATCGTGGAAGAAGATCGTCGGCATGCTGAAGGGCAGCGAGGTCTCAGAAGACGCCTTCCGCCTGGGTGCTGAATGGCGCGAGCGCATGAACCGCGAAGGCCGCTGACCGGATGTTCGTCGTTCTGGACACGAATCACTATCGTGAACTGATTCACGAGACGAGTCTGGGCGAGCACCTCATGCAGCGGCTGGACGCAAGCGATGCCGATGTCTTCACGACGATCGTCACCGCTCAAGAGATCACCGAAGGCTGGTCCGCCGAACTCAATCGACGGAGAGCCGGGCGCGACCAAGTTCATGCCTATGGGTTGTTCCTGATTGCGCTGAAGGCCTTCGAGCGCATCACCATCCTTCCCTTCGACGATGATGCAGCCGAGCATTTTCATCGGCTCCAGAGTCTGCGCCCACGAATCGGCACCATGGACTTGAAGATCGCAGCCATCACCATGTCGCACTCGGCCTTGCTACTCACACGCAATCTCTCGGATTTCGCCAAGGTGCCAGAGCTGCGAGTGGAGAACTGGTTGGATTGAGAGTTGTGCGCCGGAGCCCTCGTTGATGTGCGGCTCTCAACCTCCCGACTCGCGCTCATGCCCTGGCACCAAACTTACGATCCGCTGCACAACGCCACGCTCTCGACGCTCGTGGCTTCCGTTCCCGTTGTGGCACTGCTGGCGCTGATTGCGTCGGGGAAAATGGCAATCCATCGCGCGGCGGTGGTGGCTCTCGTGCTGGCGGCGGCGGTGGCGTGCGGAGTGTATGGCATGCCTTGGACGACGGCGGTGGCAGCGGCGGGAAATGGCGCGGCGTATGGGCTGCTGCCGATCGGATGGATGATCGTCAACATTCTCTTCCTGCATCGACTCACGGTGGAGAAGGGCTGGTTCGATGTGCTCAAGGGACAGCTCGCTCACATCGCTCCTGACCCGCGTGTGCAGGTGATTCTGATCGCGTTTTGCTTCGGTGCATTCTTCGAGGGCACGGCGGGATTCGGCGCGCCAGTGGCGGTGACGGCCGCGATGCTGATGCAGCTCGGCTTCTCGCCGCTGAAGGCGTGCGGTGTATCGCTGATCGCGAACACGGCACCCGTCGCGTTTGGTTCGCTCGGCACGCCGCTGATCGCGCTCAATGGGGTCACGGGCATCGACTTGCATCTGCTGTCTCAGATGGCAGGCCGACAACTGCCGGTCTTCTCACTGATCGTGCCGTTCTGGGTGGTCGCGGCTTACAGCGGCTGGCGTGGAATGCTAGGCGTGTGGCCCGCGGCGTTGACTGCGGGACTCGCGTTTGCGGTGCCGCAGTTCGTGGTGTCGAACTACCACGGGCCGTGGCTGGTGGACATCATCGCGTCGCTGTGCTCGATGGCCGCGCTGGTAGCTCTGCTGCGCGTGTGGCGGCCCGCAGGCACCGAGCCTGGAAAACGCGAGCCGCATCGCGATGGCGTGAAGTGCTGGCTGCCGTGGCTGCTGCTGTGCGCCGTGGTTTTTACCTGGGGCCAACCGGGTGTGAAGGATGCGCTGGACAAGATCTCCTTGCTCAAGGTGGAGGTGCCCGGCTTGCATCAAGCGGTGCTGCGCACACCACCGGTCGCCCTCGCGGATGCGAAGCCTGAGGACGCGATCTTCAAGATCAACCTGCTGTCCAGCACGGGCACGGGCATTCTGTTCGTGTCGATCATCTCGGGACTGCTGATGGGCTTCACGCCCCTGCGGATGCTGAAGCTCTTTGGCGAGACACTCGTCAGGCTGCGGCTGTCGCTGCTCACCATCGCCGCGATGCTCGCGCTCGGCTTCCTCACCCGTTACTCGGGCATGGATGCGACGCTCGGCCTCGCACTGGCGAAGACGGGTTGGTTCTACCCGTTCTTCAGCGCGCTGCTCGGCTGGCTGGGCGTGGCTTTGACCGGCAGCGACACGGCCAGCAACGTGCTCTTCGGCTCGCTGCAAACCATCACCGCGCAGCAGGTCGGCGTGAGCCCCGTGCTGCTCGCTGCCGCCAATAGCTCCGGCGGCGTGATGGGCAAGATGATCGATGCGCAGAGCATCGTGGTCGCCAGCACCGCGACCGGCTGGTTCGGCCACGAGAGCAGCATCCTGCGTTTCGTCTTCTGGCACAGCCTCGTGCTCGCCGCGCTGGTGGGCATGCTCGTGATGCTGCAGGCCTACGTGTGGCCGTTCACGGAGATGGTGGTGCATTGACAGCCCCGCGAGGTGAAGGAAACTGCGACATGCAAATCACCCTTGATGTTCCAGATGATGTCCTGGCCAAAGCCGAGGCGGTGGCAAAGCGCGAGCAGCGCAGCCTGGGGAGCCTGTTCAGCGAGTTCGTTCGAGGACTGAAACCTGGGCACAAAGGTCCCGGCCCTGATCAGCCTACGCCTTCTTCCCCAATTGAGTCCTGGACCTTGCCGGTCGTGAGAGGAACTCGCCCATTTTCCACTGAGGATGTCGCACGGTGGGAGGCTGAGGACGACTGCCGATGATCTGGCTTCTCGATGGCAACATCCTCAGCGCGCTGATGATCGACACTCATGTCCATCATCTGCGCACAAAGCACTGGTTCGCATCGCTCACCGATCCATTCGCCACCTGCTCCGTCACCGAGGGAACCTTTCTTCGCCTGCACATGCGACTGGCTGCTGACACATCTGCGAAGGCAGCTTGGACCACTTTGGCTCAGTTTCAGAGTCATCCGCGCCACACCTTCCTCGACGACGGCTTCAGCTACGCCGGAGTCTCGACCCACCTGATCCAGGGTCACAAGCAAGTCACCGACGCTTGGCTGGCGGAACTCGCACGTCGTCACGGAGCACGGTTGGCCACGCTCGACACCGGACTCGTCGCCACGCACGCCGACGTTGGCTTCCTGATTCCGTGACGCAACGCGCGTGCTTCGCTACTTGCCTTGTCCCCCTCTCCGCTCTAAGCCCTCCGCTCTATTTTCTCCATGAACGAACGCAAGACCCTCGAAGAACGCGCCCAGATGTCAGACATTGATCGTCTGCGTCACTCCTGTGCCCATGTCATGGCCACTGCGATCCTGCGCATCTGGCCCGATGCCCAGTTCGCCTACGGCCCGCCGGTGGAGAACGGCTTCTACTACGACTTCGACATGAAGCACCGCATCACGCCGGATGACTTCGAGAAGATCGAAGCGGAGATGAAGAAGATCTCGAAGGAGAACCAGAAGTTCCAGTGGAAAGGCGTTAGCCGTGAAGAAGCGATCGAACTCGCGAAAAGCGGTCGCCTCGGTGGCCTCACCGAACGCCCGGGCAACCCGAGCGTGTTCAAGCTCGACCTGCTCGAAAAGATCCCCGAGGGCGAGCAGATCAGCACCTTCCAGAACGGCGAGTTCATCGACCTCTGCGCGGGTCCGCATGTGGGCTACAGCGGCAAGTGCAAATACGTGAAGCTCATGTCCGTCAGCTCGTCCTTCTACCTGGGCGACGAGACCAAGCCGCAGCTTCAGCGCCTCTACGGCACCGCCTTCCCGACCAAGGAAGAACTCGACGCCTACCTCACACAGCTCGAGGAAGCGAAGAAGCGCGACCATCGCAAGCTGGGTCGCGAACTCGGCCTCTTCGCCATCGACGAGCAAGTCGGCCAAGGTTTGATCCTCTGGATGCCCAAGGGCGCGATCGTGCGTCAGGAGTTGCAGAACTTCATCGGCGAAGAGCTGCGCAAGCAAGGCTACTCGCAGGTCTTCACCCCGCACATCGGCAAGCTCGAACTCTACAAGACCAGCGGCCACTTCCCTTACTACAAGGAGTCGCAGTTCAGCCCCGTCATCGACAACGGCGATCTCGAGAAGTGCGCTGAAGCCGGCTGCTCGTGCGCTGAAGTCATGGCCCGCGTCGAAGCCGTGTCCGCCAAGATGCGCCAGCAGATCAACGAACGCACCGGTGTGGAAAGCATCGCCGAAGATCGCGTGATGAAGGACGAGGACCTCATCGATGGCTTCCTGCTGAAGCCGATGAACTGCCCGCATCACATCCGCATCTACGCGCAGACGCCGAAGTCATATCGCGATCTGCCCGTGCGCCTCGCCGAGTTCGGCACCGTGTATCGCTGGGAACAGACCGGCGAACTCGGCGGCCTCACTCGCGTGCGCGGCTTCACGCAAGACGACGCGCATCTCTTCTGCACCGAAGACCAAGTCGAAGCCGAGATCATGGGCTGCTTGTCGCTCGTGAAGATCGTGCTCACCACGCTCGGCATGGACAACTACCGCGTCCGCGTCGGCCTCCGCGATCCCGACTCCAACAAATACACCGGCAGCGCCGAGAGCTGGGACAAAGCCGAGAACGCCTGCCGCAAGGCCACCAGCACGCTCGGTGTCGCCTTCACCGAAGAGCCCGGCGAAGCCGCGTTCTACGGACCGAAGATCGACTTCGTGGTGAAGGACGTCATCGGCCGCGAATGGCAGCTCGGCACCGTGCAGGTGGACTACAACAACCCCGTCCGCTTCGACCTCAGCTACACTGGCGCGGACAACGCCAAGCATCGCCCGGTGATGATTCACCGCGCGCCGTTCGGTTCCATGGAGCGCTTCACCGGCGTGCTCATCGAGCACTTCGCTGGCGCCTTCCCCACATGGCTCGCGCCCGAACAAGTCCGCGTGCTCACCATCTCCGAGAAGGCCGACGACTTCGCCCGCACAGTCCTCGCCCAGCTCAACGAAGCCGGCCTCCGCGCCACCTTCGACGATGCCTCCGAGAAGATCGGGGCGAAGATCCGCAACGCCCAGCTCGACAAGGTCCCCTACATGCTCGTCATCGGTCAGAAGGAAGCCGAAGCCAACAGCGTCGCCGTCCGCCACAACAAGCGCGGCGACCTCGGCGTGAAGCCCGTGGCCGACTTCCTCAGCGAGATCGCTGCCGAGGTGAAGGAGCGGAGGCTGTAGAGGTTCGCAACTATGCCTCCTGATTCTATCGTTTCGTTTCGTGCAGATGGTAATGTGATAGCTATCACAGGCGCCATTAGCCGGACGACTCTCCCAGAGTTCTGCTATAGGATGGCAGAGATAGAGACTCGCGGCACAAGCATTGCCTCGGTTGATCTTTCGGGCTGCACAGGTGCATTCCCTGATGGACTAGTCCCAATAGCAGCTCTGGTTACCAGCATTCGAGACAAAGGAGTTTCGTTTTCTGCGTTGCCACCGTTGGAGACCAGAGCCCGTAAGATCCTAGACCAGTCAGGCCTTCTGCACATCATCCAGCCCGAAGTGTTTCGTCGCTCTAGCCGATCAGATCGCAACCTTCCGATCACCAAGTTCAGCACATATCACGAAGTGCATGAGTTATCGCGAGAGTTCGTCGAGCTGGCAATTCGTGCATTGCCGGGTGCCACACACGACTTTCTCACTGGTCTGGAATGGGCAACAAACGAAGTGATGGACAACGTGCTGAATCACGCAGACAGCGATCAAGGGGGCTTTGTGCAGGCGGTCGTATTGCCGGATCGCATAGCGTGGGCGGTGGCAGACACTGGGCAAGGTATTCTAGCGTCTCTGCGCGAAGGTTTCCCGATGCTCGCCAACGACACGGAAGCCGTTGCCGAGGCGGTCAAGGCGGGTGTCACGCGGAACAAGGAGGTAGGCCAAGGAAATGGTCTCGCTGGCACCCTGAGCATAAGCTTGCTCTCAGGCGGGACATTCAGCGCCCACTCGGGCCAGGGAGGTTATGACGTGTTCATTGATACGACTGATGGCTTGGCCAAAAACCGAAAGATCGTTCATTCGGCTGCCGAACGCTATCCGGGCACATTTGTGGGTTCCCAGATTCTGAAGAATCCTGCGTTTCGACTGGCTGATGCGCTGGGGTTTGCCTCACCCTCGACTGACGTGTTTGCCAATGATGTAATCGAAAGCCGATACGAGTCGGATGACGCGAAATCATTTGTAGTTCGCATGGCCTCTGAAACGAGCGGATTCGGCTCCCGGCACGCCGGCAAGGCTTTGCGGACAAAATGTCTTAACCTGATTCGGATGGAGCCAAGCAAGCGCCTGGTGCTTGATTGGGCCGGCGTCTCCGTGATCTCCAGCAGCTATGCAGACGAGTTCGTTGCGAAGATGGTGGTAGAACTCGGTTTTGCCACATTCAGCGCTCAATGCACTTTGGTGGGCATGGTTCCACTCGTCCGGCAGTTGATCGACAAAGCCATTTTTCAGCGTGTTGCTCAAGCCTCGCCATACGGGGATTGAGATTTGGAAGCGTTCCGTTGAGTCCCTAGTGCTCCAGCGGTCCCCCATCACTCCACCATCTCCACCTTCACCTCGCACACGCTGCTGCGGCCGTGATCGTCGAGCGCCTGGAGTTTCCAGGTGCCGGGCGTGGCTTTCCACAGCAGTGATTCGATGGGTGATCCGCTACCGATGAACTCGGTGCCAGCGAACCAGAAGACCTGTCGCACGCCCGCCGCGGTCTCGGCGCGGAGCGGTATCGTTTGCTTGGTCTTGTCGTGTGCACGGAGCGTGTAGGTGCGCTTCACGATGGGCGAGACGATGCGCGGGCTCGCCTCGCCATCGGACATGGAGGAAGGCGCTTCGCCATCGGCAAACGCAGGCACGGGACGGCGCGGCAGCCCGGCCTGGCGGAAGAGTTCCAGCATGTCGGGTGGCCAGCATTCGCAGATCTCGCGACGCACAGGGCGTGTGCCATCATCGCGCGCGACACGCAGTCCGGTGGCGACATCGACGAGGATCTCGCGATGCAGACGGCATGGTTTGATCGGTGACACGCCGGGGATGAACCAGCCCTGCGTGCGATGCTGGCACGTCGCCGTCGGCAGCTCCCCAGACACCGCGCACAGCTCCACCTTGCGCACACCGGACGGCGTCTCGGCTTTGCGCAGCGGCAGATTCAAGCGTTCCATCATGCTGAACAACAACGGTGCCGCACTGCGTCGCGCAACCAGCGCGGGATTACCCTGGCCGCTGAAGTTGCCGAGCCACACGACCAGCACGTAGTCGCCACGCATCCCGGCGCACCACGCATCGCGGAAGCCATGCGACGTGCCCGTCTTCGATGCCAGGTCACTGCGCTCGGGTCCTCGCAGCATCTCGCGCGTGAGCCAGCGGCTTTCCTCGCTAAGCAAAGCTGTGCGTGAGTGCGTGCTCGCTTCCGTCTTGATCATGCCGAGCGGTCGCACGCAGCCATCGTCGGCGAGCATCGTGTAGAGCTGCGCGAGTTCTTCCATGCTCACCTCTGCGCCACCGAGCGGCAGCGAGAGTCCGTAGAACGACGCCGGCTTTGGTAGCTTCACTCCAGCACGCGTGAGGAAGCCGTAGAGCCCCGGCGCTGCCAGCTTCTCCGTCAAAGCAATCGCCGGCAGATTGCGGCTGCGATACAAAGCCTCGCTCGCCGGTATCGGACCGATGAACTCGCGATCGAAGTTCTCGGGGTTGTAGTCGGCAAAGGTGAGCTTGCCATCGCGCACCAGCGAGCGCGGATGGATGACGCCCTGCTGCATCGCCAGCGCATAGACGAACGGCTTCAAGGCCGAGCCCGGCGAGCGGCGAGCGGTGATGCCATCGACCTGGCCGTGGATCTCATCGTTCAAGAACTGCGCTGAGCCCGCATACGCAAGCACCTCGCGCGTCGGCGCGTGAACGAGCAGCGCACAACCATTCGTGATGCCCACATCGCGATGCTGCGAGATGTAATTCGTGAGCGATTGCTCGACGGTGCGTTGCGCCTGCGAATCAATCGTGGTTCGAATCCGATCGGCCTGTGGATTCGCCTTCAACAAGCGTCGCGCCAGATGCGGCACCTCACGAGGAACGACGGCATCCGGTCGCAGCGCATAGTCTTCATCGAGCGCATCGTGGCGCTCATCAAGTCGCTGCCACAGACGATGTGCGGCGATGCTGTGCGCCTCGTTCTCTTTGCCAACGATAGGCCGGCGGCGAGTCGGACTCTGCGGCAGCACCGCGAGCGCGACCGCTTCGCGAAGATTGAGATCATGCACACTCTTGCCGCACCACAGCACGCTTGCTGCGCCCACGCCCTCCACGTTGCCGCCGTAGGGTGCGAGGTTGAAGTAGGCTTCCAGCAACTCGTCCTTCGAGTAGTGGCGCTCCAACTGCAACGCACGCAGCATCTGTGTCGCCTTGCCGGTGAGCGACGTGGTCTTCAACTGCCAGCGCAAGCGCGCGAGCTGCATCGTGATCGTCGATCCCCCGCCTTGTCGCGTGCCGCTCACCACGCCCCACGTCGCGCGCAGGATCGACCACGGATTGATGCCGGGATGATCGTAATAGTGCTGATCCTCCAGCGCTAGCGTCGCCTTGATCATCGCGGGACTGATGTCGCGGAGGGACGTGCGCAGTCGATACTTGCTATCACTGTTGAGCGTGAGATGCACCAACATGCCCTCGCGATCTTCGACGCCACGCGAGAACGTGATCGTCTCGGGATACAGCGACGGCCTCGGGCAGCAGCACCAGGCGACGGCAGCCACCACGCCTGCGATCGCGCAGGTGATGGCCGCCTTCTTTGCGATGGACTTCCGCGAGTTCATTTCACCTCGACACTGCCGCCACCGGAGCGGCCCTTCACACCGCGATCATACATGCACTCGGCAAACACGGGCGGCACCTTGAACGCGCCGGCGCACACTGGCTTGATGCCGTAGCTGAAGGTCTTGGTTTCGGCCTTGCCGAGGTCGGTGAAGAAGATCGTGCGGTCCTCGCGCACATCGACATACGTCGCGCCGGGCACAGTGCCGCGTCCGGGCTTGAGCCCATTTGGTGCGAGCAGGAAACCACCAGGCAGCAGATCGAGCACGGCGATGTTGCTCAGCGGCTCGGGGCTGATGTTGCGCACGCGAATGCGCACCGTCGCGACTTCACCAACGGCGACCGCGCTGATCGGCTTGCCTTGGGCATCGACGATCTCGCGCACGACTTCGAGTCCATCGGCGATGACCTTTGTGGGCGGCGTCTTGTCGAAGCCCGACTCCGCGACTTGGTAGAACGCGCCGAGATCGCTGCCGTTCTTGTCGAGCAGGAAGCGCAGGCCCGGTGTGCCAGCGTCGAACTTGGTGCGACGCAAGCCGGTGCCCTCGGGCAGCAGCATCACGGGCTCGCCCTTCGCGGGCAGTGTCTCGATAGCGAGCTTCACGTTCGCCTGCTGCACGAGCTTCGAATACGACTTCAACGCCAGCACGCCCCACGCGGCGGAGTAGGTGTTGAAGTGGTTCACGCGGATCGGATCGGTGATCATCGTGAGGTCGTCGTAGCCGAGCTTCGTCGCGATCGCGGGGAAGTGGCGGCACAGCAGCGTGAAGCCCTGCGCCTGCTGCACCTGCGGCTCATTGAACCAGTCATAATACCAGCGCGAGAGCTTGGGCGTTTTGTCCGCCGCGTTCCAGTAGGTGCGCATGATCGAGTCGGCTTCGTTGCGCTTCTGCAGCAGCGCATACGTGCTGGCCAGATACGCGCCGGTGAGCGTGCTCTGCCACTTGCCCTTGCTCGTCTGTTCCAAGGTGTCGCGCAGGTTGAGCACGTAGTTGCTCGTCACTTCGCCATTGCGTGTTAGCAGATAAATCGCCGCCGCTTGCAGTTGGGCATTGCCGTCCTTGGCGCGCGCGATCTGCTTCATGCGATTGAGCGCGCCATCGAGCAAACCTGCGGGCAGCGCATGGCTTGCCTCCTTCGCCTCGGTGAGGAAGGTGGTCACATACACGCTGAGGTAGTCCGTCGTCGCATCGCCCGCCCAGTAACCGAAGCCGCCGTCCGAGTTCTGCCGCGTGGTGAGCAAGCGCAACGCGCTCTGAAGCTGCGCCGCGCTCTCGGCTTGATCGAAGCCGAAGTCCGCCTCCGTCATCAGCAGCAATCGCGACATCGCGCGGCTGGTGATCTGCTCGGAGCAGCCGTGTGGATAATCCGCGAGGTAGGCCTCCAGTCCACGCGCGAGGCCGAGCGGCAGCGCACTCACCACGGCGTCCGACTTGCGGAAGTGCGGATAGACTTCGCGGTTCATCTTCACCTCCTGCTTGCCCAATCGGAAGTAGCCGCTGACCACCTCCGTGAGATACGGTGCGGAAGGCCGCACGCTTAAGGTGGCTCGACGTGTGACCGACTCGGTGCCTGCGCTCGATGTGAACGTGATCTCCGCACCGCCGAGGTTGCCTCGCGCCTTGAAGCGGAAGCGCGTGGTCGCCTCCTTGCCCGGCGCGACGGCGAGCTTCGACTCGGATGCATCGAGCAGTTCGAGCTGCTCCGACGCCTGCACCTTAAGCTGCACTTCGTTGGCAGTGTCGAGGTTGTTCGCCACGCTCAGTGAAGCCGTGAACTCATCGCCTGGCGCAACGAAGGTCGGCACGTTCGGCGTGAGCACCATCGGACCTCGCACGAGCGACTGCGTCTCTGCGGAGCCAAGCTTCTGATCCGTAACCGCCACGGCCATGATCTTCAGCCGGCCATCGAAGTAGTCGGGCACGTTATAGACCACTTCCTTCGCCTGAGGTCCGCTCGCGACGATGCCGCTCCAGAACACAACCGGAGCCTCGCGCTTGCGTTTGAAGGGATTGAGGTTCACACGCAGCGCATCGTCATCGCCACCGTAAGCGGACTGCTTCGCCACCATCGAGAACTCCGGCAGAATGAGGTCGAGCAACTGATACGTGTCCACCTCCAGCGCGCGCTTCTCCAGGAAGTGCGTGAGCGGCTGCGGCAGCCTGTAGTTCGTGATCTGGTGAATGCCTTCATCGACGGCAAAGATCACCACACGGCCCGGCAGCGCGCTGGTGTAGCCGATGTGCAGCGCCTCACCCGGCTTCACGCGCTCGGGTGCGGTGAGTGTGACCGCGAGTTTCCGCGCGTCCTTGTTCGCCATGAACGGATGCACGGCAAAGCTCAGCGGGCTGGTGAAGATCTCCGGCGAATCCAGCGCGCGCACATACGCCACGCTCACGTAGCCTGTCCCTTCCATGCCCGGCGGGACCAGGATGCTGGCGTTCACGCTCGTGGTCGGGCTCTTGAACCACTGCCACGATAGGACCTTCTCGCGCTCAATGGTGATGAGGCCTGCGCCAGTGTAAGGCGCATTGAAATTCATCGCGATGGACTCGCCGCTGTTCCAGTCGCGACGCGCGAGTTTCAATTCGAGTTCTGCATCGCGTTCGAGACTGCGGCCCGGATCGCCTTTGCCGACGATGGTGAAGCTGCACACGCTGACGAGCGTGTCGCCATCGAGCACTTCGAGTCGATGCTCGCCTGCGGTGTTCGTGGGCAGTGCGAGTTCTGCGCCTGCGGCTGGCAAGGTGAAGGCGTTCTCGCTCTCGATCTTCTCGCGGCGTGTGGAGACATACTCATAGTTGCCGTTCTCTTGCTTCGTCAGCACCGACACATAACGAGCGCGAATGATGCGCGCCTTGAGCGCAGGCGCGTTCATCGGTTTCAGGTCGGGACCAATGCAGAGGAACTTCAGCGCGAGCGGCGTGTCCTGGCCGATGTAGTCGAGCTGCGACGGCGCCTTGTAACCGACGACGTAAGGCATCGACGACACCATCACACTCGTGGCTGCCTGCACGCTGCGACCACCATCTGCTTCGAAGGCTTCCGCCGCGAAGCGCATCGCGAAGCTGCCGTTGTCGAAACGCTCGAGCGCGAGATCAAACTCGGCCTCGCCCTTGTCGTTCGTCTTCAGCTCACCGAGATCCACCTTCTTGCCCGCGCCGCTTTCGTCTTCATCCGCGCCGCGCTTGAACTCATAGGCCTTGCGATTGTGGAAGGTGAAGTCCGCGAACTGATCGAAGTGGAAGCTCGCCGGGCTGAGGTCCAGCTTGCCCACCACGCGACGATCCGCCGCTGCGGTGCCGAACAAGGTCTCCAGCTTGATCGTTGCCTTCACATCGGTCGGCGGAATCCACGCGAGCGACGATGGCTTGTTCAGCGTCGCGGCCATCTTCATGCGATCCGGTTGGAAGTCCTCGACGCGGAACGCCACGCGACCGATTTGCTCACGTGCTTCCTTCGTGATGATGCGGCTGACCGTGACTTCGTAAACGCCGGTCGGATCAGTCTCGGCGGTGCTCGTGGTCCAATCGAGGAAGCCATCGGCAGGCAGATTGACGGCCTCCTTCTTCACCTCGTCGCCCTTCGCATCATAGACCTTCATCTCCAGCGGCAGGTTCACGAGTTCGCCCTGCCAGTCGCGTCGGCGCACGATGCTGCCGACGTGAATCGTATCGCCAGGACGATACACACCACGCTCGGTGAAGACGAAGGCGCGCAGGTTCTTCTGCTCGCTGGCGACGACACCATCGGTGTCAAAGCGCGACATCTCCAGCCTGCGGTCGTGGCGGCGGAATGGCATGAAGGCGAGGTCGTTGCCGATGCGCGCCGTGATTGCCACGGGCTCCTTCTCACGACGATACATGTCCAGGTTCGGCAGTGCCGCGTGCCCCTGCGCATCGGTCGTCGCTTGCGCGATGAACTCACCATTCTTCGCCAGCACGGTGACAACGACAGCATTTAGTGGATCACCCTTGCTCACACTCTGCACGAACACATCACGCGAGTGATCTTCGTTCACTTTGGCGATCAAACCCAAGTCGGTGACGAGGATGAAACGACGATGTCTCGCACCTTCGACCTCGCGCCACTTCGCGATCAACGGATCAGCGTCGTCGGCTTCATCATCGCTCTTCGGGCGAGGCTCCACGCCCTCGACGATGAGGAAGAACATGCCGCGCGACTTGTCGAGATCAGCGCCATCTTCACGCGACAACGCAGCGCTGAAGTCGAACGTCGAGAACGCCGCCTGATACTCGTTGCGCATCGGCACATCGACCACTTCGCGATGGAAGTGAGCAAGGTGGTGCTCGTCCAGCATGGAGTAGAACTCTGGCTCCTCGAACGTGCCCTGATTAAAGCGCGCGAGATGGTTCACCTGACTCGACGGCACTCGACCAAGCGTGATGCGCAGGTGCTTCACGCCGCGCGACTTCACCGAGAGCTTGCGCTCGCCGTTTAAAGCCAGCACGCCGCCCTTGCCGAGCACTTCGACTTCCTTCGGGAAGTCAGGGACACGCACGTTGGCCGTGTGCGTGCGACCCAGGATGAAGCCACCAAGCGCGGTCGCGCCGCGCTGCACTTGCACGAGCAACTGGCCGGGCTGCTCGTTGACGAACTTGAATCCATGCCGCGTCGCGAGCGGCGCGCCTTCTTCCTTCTCGGTCTCGACCAGCTTCAGTTCGACCGGCTTCACCAGGCTCGCGCATTGTGAGGTGAGATCGCCCGTGGTCGTCCAGTAGTGGGTGTTGATCACGTTCGCCTTGTCCGGCAGGAACCACGCCTTCACGTGCTTCGCGATGACCTCAGGCGTCGCGTAACCATCGGTGTCGATGAACAAGAACTGCTCCGGCTCGCCTTCGTTGGTGCGAATCAGCTCGGTGCTGACCTTGGCAATGGTGAAGCCCGAGTAGATGTCGGGCACGCGCACCTTGTCAGTCACATCACTCGAAGTCGCTGCACCGCCGAGCGTGCTCAATGCGCCCTTGGTAAACGTGAGCGCGACGTAGTCTTCCTTGTCCGGCAGAGCGATCTTGGCACTGCGCAGGTAGAAGCGACGCTGCGCGCTGTCCTTGTCTTCCTTGATAGTGAAGGTGTTCGCGCCTGTCTTGAAAACGTTCGATCCGCCAATCGTGCGCAGGTTGATGTGCTTCTCCACTTCGCTCAGCGCCATCGGATGCGTGAAGCTCAGTTCAGCAGTGATCTCGTGCTCCTCCGGTGCTTTCGGGTTGGTGTAGAACTCGAGGCTCGACCACTTCGGCGTAAGCGTGCTGATGTGGAAGGTGTAGCTCGGCTTGTCCTTGAGCTTCACTTCCTTGGCGAGTTGAGAAGGATCAAGCGTGACCGTGAACTCCGCACTCGGCGGCCAGTCGGCGCTGGGCTTGAAGGCGAGCAATTTGTCCGTCTCCCACACCCAGCGACCTGGATGCGAAGGCGCGAGCGTGATGCCCGCTGGGTTCGGTGCTTTGACTTGATCGAGTCGTGCGGCAGCGGTCGAGAACTTCAGCGTGAGCCCATCGGGAATCGCGGTGCCTTTGACGACCTTCCCGACGTTCGGCGTGAGATACGCGATCGACACCTCGCGCGCCTCCACGAGCTGTCGCGGCCTCGGCTTGTGAGCCTGCCACCATTCATTGCCTTTGATGTAACCACCGAGCGCGGTCCCGATGACGACAATCGTCGCAGCCCATCGGCCCGGATGTCGTTGCATCGTATCGAAGACAGACCTCGGCCAAGACGGAGGTGAATAATTCATCTCCCCAAACACAGCGCGCGCCAGACGGCCCACTCGACGCGGCTGCAAAAAAGACAGCCAGTTAGACATAACTGGTGTGCATGAATCAGGGCAAACGCCCAAACTGCAAGTGACTGTCCCTAACTATCTTTTGTGTCTTGATGAAGGAAGCGGTTGCGCATGCGGGAACGTTCTGCGGCCTCGCATCGGCAAGGCTTCGAACGATCAGGGCATAAAAAAGCCAGTTCCATTGGCTGGAACCGGCTTTCGAAAAGGGATGTCCCGAAAAAGTTAGTTGGCGGCCTCAGCCTTCTTCGGCTGCTTGGGAGCCTTGATGACACCCGCCTCAAGCAGGGTGTTGTAGGCACCGTTCTTGTCCACCGTCTTCAATGCACGAGCGGTGAGGGTGACCTTGACCCACTCATTGAGTTCCGGCACAAAAATGCGCTTCTTACGGAGGTTCGGACGGAAAACGCGCTTCACGACCTTGGTGACGTGGCGACCGATACCGCCCTTCTTCTTGGCCAAACCGCTACGATGGATTCGGTTTCCTGTCTTGGCCTTGGCTCCGGTGATTTGGCAATAATTAGGCATGGTTCGCTTCCTTCTGGTTTTGTGGGGTCGGGATGCTACCCGGTTCGCCCGATTCGTCAAATCATTCGTCAAGGCACTGGGGCCACGATGTCGCCGTTGAGGCGGTGGCTGGTGACGAACGGGATGCATCCTAGCTCTCTGAGCCGCCTGACGGCACGAAGTGCGTCCGCCCGCTGGACAGGAGAGGCGTAATCCACGGCATACACTTTCAGCCCAAGGTTCTGGACCATCCGAATCCGGCCCTCCACCCACGCACTGTCAGCCTCCGAGAGCACTCGGTAGCGCTTCGTGGCAGGGTCGAAGCTGTGATAAACGCTCTCGATGAGCACCCCGCTCAGGTGGGACTTGAGCCGGGGCAGCAGGGCGAATCCGCGATTCACCACGAGGGGCTTGCCCGGCCAGCGCCTGGCGATCTGCTCAATGACCTTGGCCAGAGCGGATTGGTAGCGTTTGAGCAGGGGGAGGTCCGCACCGGCCAGACGCTCCACGCTGTCCAGCGTATCAAAAAACAGACCATCGTAGCCCTTGGCCAGGGCTGGGGCGGCACATTGATCAATGATGAAGTCCGCCCAGCCGGGACTGAGGATGTCCAGCAGGTGGCTGTTCCAGTCCTTGTTCGTTCCGACGGCGAGAAGTCCGTGCCGCTGGGCCAGGCCATCCACTGCGGACCCTTGCGCCACCTCGACCAAGCTCACGTAGGCCAGCAGACGATGGCCTCGCTCGTGGCTGGTGGCGATGTCCACTTCGGCATGGGGATCAAGGATGCAGACCGTGGGACGTGTGAGCCTCTGCACGCGCGGCTTCGGCGAGTAATCCACATAAAGATCCTCAGCACGGAGCCCGCCGGCACCGAGCCATCCGACGAGCAGGAGCGGCACGGAGCGCCGAAAGCCAGAAAATGCATCGCGAAACGAAACCATCATGCCGCGCACGATAGCTCCTGGATTTGGCCTTGCCTCAGATTGTCGCTTCGTCTTTATGCACCGCATGTCCAAAGTCACACTCGGCCTCGTGCAGAGCCGCGCCTACGCCACCAAGGCCCAGTCCCTGGAGCGCCACATCGAACTCATCCGCGAGGCAGCCTCTCGGGGTGCCCAGATCGTCTGTCTCCAGGAGTTGTTCCTCACGGAATACTTCTGCAAGGGTGAGGATGTGGATCGCTTCGATCTGGCGGAGACGATTCCAGGCCCCACAACGGCCGCGCTTTGCCCGCTGGCGAAGGAACTCGGCGTGGTGATCATCGCCTCCCTCTTTGAAAAACGCGGCCCCGGTCTCTATCACAACACCGCCGCGATCATCGACGCCGACGGCTCGTATTTGGGCAAGTATCGCAAGTCGCATATCCCCGAGGACCCGGGCTTCAATGAGAAGTTCTACTTCACGCCCGGCGACACGGGCTACAAGGTCTGGGACACCAAATTTGGCCGCATCGGCGTGCTGATCTGCTGGGATCAGTGGTATCCCGAGGCCGCGCGTCTCGCTGCTCTCGCAGGCGCGCAGATCCTTTTCTACCCAACGGCGATCGGCTGGCTGAAGAGTGAGAAGGCCACGCTTGGCGTGCCCCAGCATGTCGCCTGGGAGACCGTGCAACGCGGTCACGCCGTGGCGAATGGCTGCTATGTGGCGGCTGTGAATCGCGTGGGCTTTGAAGAAGAAACAGAGTTCTGGGGACAAACGTTTGTTGCCAATCCCTACGGCGTGATTACAGCGAAAGCGTCCGTGAGTGATGAAGAGGTCCTGGTTGTCCCCTGCGACCTCCAGGAAGTGGAAGACTTCCGCCGCATCTGGCCATTTTTCCGTGATCGCCGCATTGACACTTACAAGCCCCTGACCAAACGCTATCTCGATGAGTAACTACCCCCAGAACTACCGCCTGCCCGCCGAATTCGAGCCGCAGGAAGCCACATGGCTCTCCTGGCCGTGCAACAAAGACGCATGCCCCAAGACCTACCTTCGGCTTCAGGATAAGTTCGGCGAGATCGTTTCCCAGATCGCCCGCTACCAGCGCGTGCGCATTCTCGCCCCTGAGAACATGCACATGGGCATCCGCCTCTCCGTGGCCGACAACGAGGGCGATCTCAGCCAGGTGGACCTCTATCCTTATGCCACCAACGACGTGTGGATGCGTGACCACGGCCCCATCTTCATCAAGCACAACGAGACGGGCAAGGTCGCCATCACCGACTGGAAGTTCAACGCCTGGGGTGAGCAGTTCAGCCCTTATGACTCCGACGACGCCGTGCCTGCCAAGGCCGCCGAAGTGCTCAAGATGGACCGCTTTGTCTCCAAAATGGTGCTCGAAGGCGGTGCGATCGAATGCAACGGCCAGGGCGTGCTCATCACCAGCGAGTCCGTCATGCTTGATCCCAAGCGTAACCCCGGCAAGAGCAAGGCCGACATCGAGAAGGAACTCAAGGCCATGTTCGGCGTCACCTCCGTCTTCTGGCTCGGCAAAGGCATCGCTGGCGACGACACGGGCGGCCACGTCGATGACATGGTGCGCTGGGTGCGTGAAGACGCCGTGCTCTGCATGGTTGAGTCCAAGGAGAACGACGAGAACTTCAAGGTGCTCAAGGAGAACCGCGAGCGCCTCAACGACCTCCGCACCGCCAAGGGCGAGAAGGTCGAAGTCATCGAACTGGAGATGCCCAACGCCATCGAAGTGAAGGACTGGCGCCTCCCTCGCCTGCCCGCGAGCTACGCCAACTTCATGCTGACGAACAACGGTCTCTTCCTCCCCACCTTCAAACAGAAGAAGAAGGACGCCCAGGCCGAAGACGTGATCTGCGAACTCTTCCCCGGTCGCGAACTCATGACCTTCGACGGCAAGGACTTCATCATGGAAGGCGGTGCCCTGCATTGCATCTCGATGCACCAGCCGAAGTAAGCCAGCCCTCCATCAAACGTCGAAAAGCTCCGTGCGAACGGAGCTTTTCTTTTTTGAAGAGCACGCATCGCAACGCCAGGATGGACAGCTCATCGCCTCACCCATGCGCCTGCCTCCGATCTTCGCCTCCATGCTCCGACAGCGCCCTGTGTGCATTGGCTTACTCAGCATGGCTGTGGCGCTGATCGGGGCCAACCTGCTCGGCATCCCTCTTTGGCGCTGCGCGTTTCACGATGTCACGGGGCTTCCGTGCCCCGGCTGCGGCGTCACGCGAAGCATGAGCGCCCTGGTGCGGGGCCGGCTGCACGACGCCTGGCACTGGCATCCGTTCAGCCCGGTGCTGGCCGTTGCTGCGGTGTTCATCGTGCTTGGATGTTTGTTACCAAAGACTTCGCGGGATCGCATGGCCGAGTTCGTGGAGACCATCGAACGCCGCACCGGCATCACCTTCATCCTCATCGCCGCCTTCATGGGCTATGGCATCTGGCGGATCATCGCCTGTCCGCAATGGCCGTGATTGAGGCCCGCTCGTGACCACGTTGATAGCGGCGTGAACGATTCGCCTTCCACCCATCTCACTCGCCGCACGCTGTTCGGGCGCACCGCGCTCGGCGTGGGTGGGCTGGCGCTGGGTTCAATGCTGGAGCGCGAGGGACTGGCGATACAGAAGCCGGCGATCAGCGGGCTGCCGCATTTCGCGCCGAAGGCCAAGCAGGTCATCTACCTGCTCATGAACGGCGGGCCGCCGCATCTGGACATGTTCGACTACAAGCCGCAGATGGAGAAGTGGCGCGGCAAGGAGATCCCCGAGTCGGTGCATGGCAACAAGCGCACCAGCTCGATGACCACGAAGCAGATCAAGGCGACGCTGCCTGCGTTCACTGGCTTCAAACAATACGGCCAGTGCGGTGCCACGGTCTGCGACTTCCTGCCGCGCACGGCGGAGATCGTGGACGACGTGTGCTTCATCAAGTCGATGCACACCACGCAGGTGAATCACGCGCCCGCGATCACCTTCGCCATGACCGGCGCAGAGCAACCCGGACGCCCGAGCCTGGGCGCGTGGCTGTCGTATGGACTCGGCAGCGAGGGCGAGGAACTGCCTGGCTTCGTGGTCATGACCTCGCGCGACAAGGAGGCGTCGTGCGGCCAGATCTTCTATGACTTCTACTGGGGCAACGGCTTCCTGCCCTCGAAGCATCAAGGTGTGAAGTTCCGCGGCAATGGCGACCCGGTGCTCTACATCGCAAACCCCGACGGTATGAGCCGCGACGTGAAGCGCGTGATGCTCGATGGGCTCTCGGCGCTGAATCATGAGCGCTTCAACGACGTGGGCGATCCCGAAATCGTGACGCGCATCGCGCAATACGAGATGGCCTACAAGATGCAGGCCAGCGTGCCCGAGCTGACCGATCTGTCGAAGGAGCCGCAGCACATCCTGGACATGTATGGCCCGGATGTGAAGCGACAGGGCAGCTTCGCCTACAACTGCCTGATGGCACGCCGCCTGGCCGAACGCGGCGTGCGTTTCACCCAAGTCATGCACGCGGGCTGGGATCATCATCGCAACCTGAGCACGCAGTTCGAGATTCAGTGCCGCGACACCGACGCGCCCGCGGCTGCCTTGGTCAAAGATCTGAAGCAACGCGGTCTGCTGGAGGACACGCTGGTCGTGTGGTCAGGCGAGTTCGGTCGCACGCCATTCATTCAGGGCGACGTGAACAATCTCAAGCAACTCGGTCGCGATCATCACCCTTACGTTTACACGAGCTGGCTCGCTGGTGCGGGCATCAAGGCTGGCCACACGCACGGTGAGAGCGATGACTTCGCCTACAATCCGGCCAAGGATCCCGTGCATGTGCACGACCTCCAGGCCACGATCATGCACTTGCTCGGCATCGACCACGAGCGCTTCACCTTCCGCTTCCAAGGCCGCGACTTCCGGCTCACGGACGTCCATGGCGAGCTGGTGAAAGGCGTTCTGGCTTGATCAGGCGACTCATCCAAACGAGAGCAAAGCCACGAGCGCGAGTATGCGATTAGCTCACTGTGAGATCGTGATCAGCGTCTGGACGAGCTTCGAAATGTCGAGTGACTTGTCGTCCGCTGAGCTGTGTAGCAACGCCGTGTAGCACAGGCGCAGGGTTTGCCCCTGTTTCACGACGAGGCTGGCTTTCTCGCCCTGCTTCATCGCCTGGCGGCCAAAGCAGTTCGCAACGAAGACGCCGTAGTCGCGATTGTGCCACCAGCCGGGCTGTGGATTCGCTGCATCGGGCACGAGCGTGATGCCGAAGTTACGTCCATTGATGACGCCTGAGTAGTCGCACCACGCAGCAGTCTGGCCCCAGGTCTTCTTCGCGGTCGTTTCTTTCGTGCTGCTCGTGATGAGGCCGCCGTTCTTCTCCGTGATCGCCGTGGCGACGCGCGCGCCGAAGCCCATCTCTTCTTGATCACCAAAGACAAGATCGCCAGTTGTCGCGTGAAAGGTCGAATCCCAAGTGATCGCCAGCACATGCTCGGATGGCTTCAGCGTGAATGTTGTGTTCATGCGACCGAGTTCTTGGCCGTCGTTGCCGAGCAACGTGCACTGCGTGGCAAAGGTGAGTGCGTCCTTCTTCCACTCTGGCTCAGTGAGGAACTTATCATGCCGCATCGTCGCCTTGTTGCGCCAAAAATCGCTGCCGTTGAGGTCGCCGAAGCCCAGCCACAGTCCCGGATGCATGTCCGCGTGATCAGTCGAATCCTTGCCTTCGATCGGCGGGAAGTTGCGCGTGATCTTGATGCCACCCGGCACGCGCAGATCGGCGAAGAATGGTCGCTTCACCTTCGCGTCCGAGAAGTAAAACTCCACCACGGGCTGCTTCGCCTGCGTGATGATCAGCCGCGTCGATTCCTTCTTCACACGCAACGGCTCGACGCCTTCCGACTTCGCGGTCTTCTCCTTCTTCCCGCCAACAGCTTTCTGCGTCATCAACCACGCAGCGATGTCGGCACACTGCTGAGCGCTCAGCGTCGCATTGAATGGCGGCATCGCGGACACGGGCAACGTCTCTTGCTTCGTGATGTCGCTGCGCAGGATGCGCTGGCGCTGGCCGGTGACGAGACCGAGCGTGACTGCGAGGCCGCTCTCGTCGAGCAGCACGCCCATGTGCGTGGCCTTCGCGGTGGTGATGACGTGCGAGTTGAATCCCTCCGTGATCACCGCGCTCGGCTCGATGAGCGATTGAATCAGGTGCTTCAACTCCGCGCGGTCGCCGATGCCGGTCAAATCAGGGCCAAAGTGGTTGCCGCGACCCGCGATGTGGTGACACGCGATGCAGCCAGCACCCTGCGGATGCAGGACGAGCAGTCGGCCACGCTCCGCATTCGCGTCCTTCATCGCGGCGAGCGCCGAATCGACTGTTGTCGGCGTGCTGGGCGGCTTGATCTCCGGCGGCGTGCCTTTGATCGGCGCGACGTTGGCCGCGCTGATGCCGTTGCCTTTGACCAAAATCTCCGGCGCATCGCCGCTGTGATTCTTGATCCAGAGAATCGCGAGTTTGGCGGTCTCCGCGTCGGCATCCTTTGTCAAACCGCTCACTTCATCGTGACTCAACGCGCCATCTTCCAGCAGCGCGAGCAAGGCGGCGCGTCTCACGCCGTCATGCGAGTCCTTTAGCATGCGTTTAAGCAGTTCCGTGCTCGCCAGATCACGCAGCGCACGCCAGGCGCTGTAAAAGACGAGACGATCCGTTTCTCGGGACGCGATGGCCATCAGCAGTGGCACCATGTCGGTGTTTCGCGTCTGCCAGATGGCCTGCACGATCTCAAAACGAATGCGTGGCGTGCCTTCCGCCGCCGCGAGTCGGAACACATCGGGCACGGTGACGCTGCGCGGATTCCGCATCGAGGTGCGTAGCGTTTGGATGTTCTGATTGTCCTCGGTGAGAGAGCCGTCGTTCACGATCATGATCGGCGCGATGCGTCCCAGTGCCCCGATGCCCCAGGTCTGCTGCGCCTCGGTGAGATCATCGCGCTCCAACTCGCGGCCGAGGTCGTTCTGGATCGGTTTTCCGCGACGCACCAGCTCATCCTGCGCGTCGATGCGATGCACCGGCAGCGGGCTGTTAAACGCCGCGACGAGTTCTTTCACTGAGCGGTCCCTCATTGGCTTCGTCGAAAGCTTCAGCGGGTGCGCATCCTTCGCCGCGATGCGATAAATGCGTCCCTCGCTCGTCATCTGACCGCTTTTGTCATACTCCGCGCCATAGCCGCGCGACCAGCTCAGGCACCAGAGTGCGCCGTCAGGTCCAAACGCGATGTCCGTCGGCCGAAATAGCGATTTGCCGCCGACGATGAAGGGCTTCCACTCATCGCCCTCGCACTTCATGAGCGCGCCGTCCCACTTCGGCTTGAAGATGAAGGTCGTCTTGTTGAGCCAGTCGTTGATGAAAAACACGCCGCGATGCCCGCCCAGCGACCCGAACGCGATGCCCGTGCCGCTGCCGTGAAACACTGGATGGCTCACCGGAGCCGTCGGCAGATGATTCTCACCGGTCCAATTGCTGCTCCACGGATGATTCCAGCCGAAGTGCGCGCCGTAGAAGGGCATCATCACACGATCACCCTCGTTCTGGTCGTTGTCGGTGCACAGCCAGTTGAAACCATCGTCATGCGCGATGTCCCACGGATTGCGGAAACCGCGTGCGACGATCTCCAGGTTCTCGCCCATGTCATCGCAGCGCAGAATGCCGCCCATGAGGCCCCAATCATCACGCGGGTCCTGATACGAGTGCTTGTAGTCGGCCGCTTTGAAGGTTTGCGGCGGCGTGGTCTTCTGCATCGTCGTTTGCCCGAACAACTTGCGAAACGGCGCAGGCGCGATGTTCGGCTCCTTGTTGAGCCCCTTTGAGTTGCCCTTGCTCATGTAGAGCTTGCCATCCGGCGCCCACACAAGCCCATGCAGCGCATGCTCGATGTTCCCGAGGTCGGTGAAAACCTTCACGTATTCGTCCGCGACATCGTCACCATCCAGATCGCGCACGATGGTCAAATCCGGCGCATTCGCGATCCACAGATCGTGTCCATGCCACGCGAGGCCTTGAATGGCATTCAAACCCGTCGCGAAGACTTTTTTCGCATCGGCGGTGCCATCACCATTCTTGTCCACGATGATGCAAACGCTGTCGCCGGGCGTTTCGGGCTTCGGATTGCGATACTGCGGTCCCATGCCGATGAAGAGGCGGCCTTTGGCATCAAACGTCATCGAGCACGGCTGCTGCACCAGGGGCTCCTGCGCGAAGATTTTCACCTCAAAGCCCTCCGGCACCTGTGGCAGCGCCTTGAGATCCGCCCCCGTGTCCACCATGTCGGCGTGCGCGATGAGTGGAAGGACACACAGGGCCGCTCCGATTTGC
>JAEUHN010000031.1 GCA_016795365.1 Verrucomicrobiaceae bacterium | reverse complement strand
GATGCAGGCCTACCTGGCCTCCACGAGCTTCGTGGACTCACAAATCGCCCGCGTGCTCGAAAAGCTCCGCGAGCTGCATCTCGACGCAAACACCATCATCGTGCTCACCGGCGATCACGGCTACCAACTCGGCGAACACGGCCTGTGGGCCAAACAAACGCTCTTTGAAGGCGCCAATCATGTGCCGCTCATCATCGCCGCCCCCGGTGTGAAGCCCGGCGTGCGCAGCGGCCTCGCCGAGCAGGTGGACATTTATCCCACGCTCTGCGATCTCGCCGGATTGCCCAAACCGAAGCACCTGCAAGGCCGCAGCCTCAAACCGATGCTCGACGATCCCGCCGCCAAAGGAAAGCAGGTCGCCATCAGCACCATGATCGCCCCACACACCAAACAACGCGGCCACAGCCTGCGCACCGACGCCTTCCGCTACATCGCCTGGGAAGGCGGCGAAGAACTCCTCTACGACCTCCGCACCGATCCCGACGAACTCCACAACCTCGCCAAGCAACCCGCGCAAACCGAACGCATGACCCGCATGCGCCAGCGTCTCGCGGCACAGTTGCAAAGCATCACCTCGCCATGAAACTCGTTCACATTCTCGCCTGTGCGATCCTCAGCTCATCCATCGCGGCGGGTAAGGTCGTCACGATTGATCCCGCCTTGCGACGTCGTGCCATCGAGGAAACCGCCACGCCGGTGCGCGAGGGCGTGCCGTTCTGGAATCAGCATGCGGTGCAGTTCCAGTTTGCGCCGTCTTTTGACTTCAAAGCCGTCCCTGAGGCCCAAAGCTATCGTTTGAGCATCCAGCCCGCGAAAGGCGAGGCGCTCGTTTTCACCGCCGACAAGCCCACGGCATCGCTGGCACCGATTTGGACTCGATTGAGCACCGGAAAGGCCACGCTGACCGTGCGCGGGCTCGATGCGAAAGGTGGCGAAGTCGGCGAGGCCATGACGCGCAGCTTTCATCGCGCCGCTGTGATCCCCAAATCGTATGCCGTGCCTGCTTTGCCCTGGAACGAGAGCGCCCGCGTGGCGCTCGATGCGCTGGTGCATTCGCCCGATTTGAAATGCTGGTTCACCACCGGCGTGCCGGAGGAGAAATTCCATCTCTACCGCTACCCGTCGAAGATCATCGGCGCGGCGGCTGCCGCACTGGCGATCTACGCCTCGCAAACGCCCGCACCTGCGGATGCCGTCGAGGCCTTGCAGGCATCGCGACGGGCGGCGGACTACCTTTTGGCGATGTGTTTCGATGCGGACAGCGCGTGGGCTTTTCATCCGCCGACCTATCATCCGACGATGTTCGCCGAGCGCATGAAGGGGCACATGAATCCCGCGAACTACATGACGAACTGCGGCGCGGAAGGCGGCGGCTACTTTCTCGATGTGTATGCGGCCACGAAGGACGAAAAGTATCTCCACGCTGCCGTGCGCATCGCCGAGACCTATGCCAAGCAGCAACGCGACGACGGAAGCTGGCTGCTCTTTGTCTCGCCACTCGATGGCAAAGCCGTCACGGACAACGTGCTCATCCCCACACTCGTGATCGAGTTCCTGGAACGACTCGCGCGGGTCAAGCAGGAGCATCGCTTCAATGTTGTGCGCGACAAAGCCATCGCCTGGATGATGCAGAACCCGGTGCGCACCTGGAACTGGCAGGGACAGTTCGAAGACGTGCAACCGCAGCCACCGTATGAGAACCTCACAAAGCACGAAGCGGGCGATTTTGCCATCCACCTGCTCGAAACAGCTCCGCAAGATGCCACCAAGCGCCAGCTCGCGCTCGACTTGATCCGCTTTGCTGAAGATCAGTTCGTCATGTGGTCGCAACCGCCCGCCGACACGCCCAACAAGCAAAACGACGACGGCACCGCCGCCGCCCGCACGAAGCGCTGGCTGCTCCCGTGTGTGCTCGAGCAATACCGCTGCTGGGCGCCGGTGTGTGCTAGCAGCGCGAAAGTGATGCGCATGTATCTCGCCGCCTATCGAGCGACCCAAGACCCGCTCCACCTCGCAAAAGCCAAAGCCCTCGCCGCAACACTCACCCACACCCAATCCACCCCCAAAGCCCCCGGCCGCTATCAAACCTGGGTGATGCAGAATCCACCCACGATGTGGTTCAACTGCGAACTCATGGCCGTGCGTGCGATGCGGGAGCTTGCGGCCACGGATGCGGATTCCCGCTGATTCTTTGCGTGAAGCACAACGCCAGGTCGTTTTGGAGCCATGCGTCCCGTCCTTTCGCTCTCCGCTGCTCTTTGCCTCTTTTCGGCCGATCTCGTCGCCGCTGATCCGCGGCCTCCAATTACCACTGGTCAGCGTGTGGCGACCTGCGGTCATAGTTTTCATGTGTTCACGTATCGGCAGGTGGAGCAGATCGCGGTGTCGGCAGGCTTGAAGCATCAGTTGGTGGGCATTTCGAGCATCGGTGGCTCGACGGTGCAAAAGCACTGGGACGTGCCGGAGGAGAAAAGTGCGGTGAAGCAGGTGCTGAAGGCTGGCGGGGCCGATGTGCTGACGCTTTCGCCGATCTGGCTGCCGGATGAGGCGATTGAGCAGTTCGTGAAGCTCGGCATCGGTCACAATCCGGCCATGCGCATCACCGTGCAGGAGTATTGGATGCCGAATGACGAGTATGAGCCGGTTTATCCGCTTCAGACGCGCAAAAAAGTCGATCACAACGCCACCGACCTCGCCAAGCTCCGCAATGCGACGCTGCGCTATGCGAAGGACATCGAAGATTACGTCAAAGGCATCAATCAACGCCTCGGCAAGGACGCGGTGCTCATCGTGCCCGTCGGCCTAGCGGCCGTGACGCTGCGTGAAAAGATCGTGAAGGGCGAAGCACCCGGCCTGAAGCAACAAAGCGAGCTCTTCCGCGACAACTGGGGCCATGCGCTGCTTCCGCTTCAGCTTCTCTCCAGCTACTGCCACTACGCGGTCATCTACCGCAAGAGCCCCGTCGGTCTGCCACTGCCGCTGGCCTTTCGCACGCTCAAAGACATGAGCGATGACGACAAAGCGAAGCTGAACACGCTGCTTCAGCAGATCGCGTGGGATACCGTGAGTGCTCACCCGATGAGCGGCATCACGAAGGGGTGAGAATGAACTCCGCGATTCAAATATTGCGATTTTTCGAGTCTTACGTCACAACGCTCTCCCATGACCTCTGCTCCGAACAAATGGTATTCCTCCGTCACCCGCTATCAGTGGCTGGTGCTCGTTGTCGCCTCGCTGGGATGGGTGTTTGATGCGTTTGAGGGGCAGATCTACAATCTGACGCGCGCGGATATGTTGCCAGACCTGCTGCATGTGAAGGCCGATGATCCGCTGGTGAAGCTGTGGGGCGAGCGGCTCCTCGGCATCTTCCTCATCGGGGGCACGTTTGGCGGATTGTTGTTTAGCTCGCTGGCAGACAAATGGGGGCGGAATCCGGTGATGGCGCTGACGATCTTGTTTTACTCGGTGTTTTCCGGCATCACGGCATTTGCGGATCAAATCTGGCAGGTCGGGGCGCTGCGTTTCCTCGTGGCGATGGGCGTGGGCGGTGAATGGGCCGTCGGCGCAGCTTTGGTGGCCGAAGTTTTCCCGAAAGAAGCGCGTGAGCGTGCAGGCGGCATCTTTCACGCGACGAGTGTGGCCGGTTTGTGGCTCGCGGCTGCCGCGGGTTTGTGGGTGGGCACGGAGTGGCGCACGGCGTATCTGCTGGGTGTCGCACCTGCGCTGCTGGTGCTGTGGGTGCGCATGAGCATCAAGGAGCCGGAGTCGTGGAAAGCGGCGCGTGAGTCGAAAAAGGAGCGCATGGGCAGTTTCGGCGAATTGCTGGGCGATGTGCGGTGGCGCTCACGTGCGGTGTTTGGTGCGATGCTGGCGATGGTGGGGCTCGCGACGTTTTGGGGCGTCGTGGTGGCCGGACAGGACATCGCTGCGGAGTATTTGAAGAGCATCAAAGACCCCGATTGGGCCAGCAAATCGAAGATTGCCTTTGGATTCATCCAAACGGCCGGCGCGGGTGCAGGAATGCTGGCATTCGGCCCGTTGAGCGCCCGCTGGGGCTGCAAGAAGACCTTCGTGATCATGCACATCGCCGCACTCATCATGACGCCCGTCGTCTGCTGGGTGCCAGCCTACTTCGGCAGTTACACGCTGCTGCTGGTTTTGCTTCCTGTGTTTGGTTTCTTTGCCCAAGGCATTCATGCAGGCTATGCGGCTTACTTTCCTGCGCTCTTTCCCACTCATCTGCGAGCCACGGGATCGGGCTTTTGTTTCAATACGGGCCGCCTCCTCGCCGCTCCGGTGCTCATCTGGCTCAGTGCCTGGCTGAAGTCCGCCTACGACACGCCTACTGCCGTCACTTGGCTTGGCGGTTTCTTTCTCCTTGGCCTCGTCTTCCTCGCCCTGCTGCCTGAGACACAGGGTGAAGATTTGCCAGAGTAACATTCCACTCATCACCGCCATGTCCCCCATCCCGATCCGCACTGAAGGCCGCCAATGTGAAGTGGCCTGGTTCTCCGCCATTTGCTCTGATGATTATGAGTTCCTCGGCGTGCCCGATGGCAGCATTCGCAGCAGTTACGAGCACTGCGGCGACATCGTGAGGAAGGCGGACGCGCTCGGTTATCAAAACATCCTGCTGCCTTCCGGATGGATCGCCGGGCAGGATGCGCTGGCTTTTGCGTCAGCGATGGCTCCACAGACGCAGCAGATCAATCTACTCGTCGCCCTGCGCATGGGGGAAGTGTGGCCGCCGATGCTCGCGCGGGCGCTCTCCACGCTCGATCATATCCTCAAAGGTCGCCTCACGATCAACATCATCTCCTCCGACATGCCCGGCATCAAAGAGGACAATCAAACGCGCTATGATCGCTCCAGCGAGATCATTCAAATCCTCCAAAGCCTGTGGCGCACGGACGGACCGTATGAGTTCAAAGGCAAATACTACGACATCACGCTGCCCACCACCGAACCCGCGAAGCCCTACCAGCAGAATGGCGGCCCGCTGATGTATTTCGGCGGCATCTCGCCTGCCGCGCAGGATTTGTGCGCGAAGCATTGCGATGTCTTCCTCATGTGGCCCGAAACGGAGGATCGCATCGCTGATACGATGCGCGTGATGTCCGAAAGGGCCGCCGCGTATGGCCGCAAAATCGACTTCGGGTTTCGCAGCCACGTCATCGTGCGCGAAACCGAAGCCGAAGCCCGCGCCGCAGCCGATCGACTCATTTCGAAGCTCGATGCCGCGAAAGGCGCGGAGATCAAAGCCCGCTCGCAAGACAGTCAAAGCGCTGGTGTGAAGCGCCAGGACGAACTTCGTGCTCAAAGCAAGGATCTCTACATCGAAGACCATCTCTGGAGCGGCATCGGCCTCGCGAGAAGCGGCTGCGCCAGCGCCATCGTCGGCGATCCCGATCAAGTGCTCGCCAAACTGAACCGCTACATGGACATGGGCATGCGCGCCTTCGTCCTCAGCGGCTACCCACACCTCGACGAGTGCGATCTCTTCGCGAAATACGTCCTGCCCAAGCTGCCCACCTGCCGCATCAACGAACTGCAAAATCGCCGTGTGGCTGATCCGGTCACGCCGTTAACCACCGCAGAGCGGAAATGACGAATGTCGAATGCAGAATGACGAATGAATAGCGAGAGCGACATCATGCCATGGGATGAACCCGAACCGACTGTGCTTCAGGAGGAGCCAGTGGAGCCAAACTATGCACCGCCGTTTAATCTTGGTGAACGTACAGCTCGATTTGGTGAGGACGTGATCGAGTTTTGCAAAAAAGTGCCGCTTGGTCCTCGCACCAATCGCCTGATTGATCAACTCACCGGCTGCGGCACAAGTGTCGGCGGCAACTACTGCGAAGCCGACGATGCCGTATCGAAGAAGGAATTCGCACACATCATCGGCACCTGTCGCAAAGAAGCACGTGAATCCATGTTCTTCATCCGCATGATCGCCAAAGCCTGCCCCGACCTGCGTCCTAATGCCCGCGATCTCTGGCGCGAAGCCAACGAACTGCACCTCATCTTTTCCAAAGTCCGCCGCACCACCCTCCACAACTTGAAATCGTCCACCTAGGCCTCCATGCCTCAGTTCATTCGTCATTCATCATTCTACATTCGTCATTTATGATTCCTGTTCGCTTCGCTCTCGCCGGATTCGGCGCTTGGGGCAAATTTCATGCCCAATCCATCGCTGGAAACCCTGACGCGACTCTGGTCGCCATCACCGCGCCTTCGGAGGCTTCGCGTGAAGAAGCTCGCAAACTGTATCCCGAGGCTCAAATCTTCGCCGACAGCCTCGAAATGATCGCGAAGGCCGATTTCGACATCATCGACATCGCCACGCCGAGTCACACACATCGTGAAATCGCGCTCGTGGCGATGCAGAAGGGTAAACACGTGCTTTTAGAGAAACCGATGGCCATCACGCTCGACGATTGCAAAGCCATCGTGGCCGGCGCCCGCGATCACGGCGTGCATCTGGCCGTGGGGCATGAGTTGCGCCTTTCCTCGCAGTGGGGCCGCATCAAGGAGATCATCGCCGCAGGCACCATCGGCGATCCGCAATACGTGCTCGTCGAGTTGTTGCGCAAACCTTACCGCACCGGCGCGAGCGGCTGGCGCTACGATCAGAACCGCGTCGGCTCTTGGGTGCTGGAGGAGCCGATTCACTTCTTCGACCTCGCCCGCTGGTATCTCGAAGGCAGCGGCGCCCCTGTCGAGCTCTACGCCTACGGCAACAGCCGCGATCCGCAGCGCCCGACGCTTTACGACAACTTCAGCGCCATGTTCAAATACCCGAACGGCAGCTACGCCGTCGTCTCACAGACACTCGCCGCCTTTGAGCATCATCAAACCGTGAAGGTCAGCGGCACGAAAGGCGCTCTGTGGGCCGGATGGAGCGGTGCACTCGACCGCACGCTGGAGCCCACCGCGTTTCTAAAAGTATTCGATGGCGAAAAACTCGAAGACCTCACGCTCACCAAGCAAAGCGGCGAAGTCTTTGAACTGCGCGAAGAGATCGCCCAATGCATCGACATGGTGCGCAGCGGCAAAAAGCCCATCGCCACCGGCCTCGACGGCCTCTGGAGCGCTGGCCTGTGCCTCGTCGCCGAGGAATCGATCCGGCAAGGCAAACCGCTGCCCGTGGGCGAGCTGCTGCAGTTCTGACTTCGGTTTCTTTACTCTAACTGCCTCACCCAGCCAACCATGAACCCGTTAACCCGCCGCTCCTTCATTACCACTTCTTCGGGACTGGCTATTTCAGCCGCCACTCATGCTTTCGCCGCACCGAAGGATGACGAGATCAGAATCGCGCTCATTGGTTGTGGTGGCCGTGGCACAGGGGCTTGCAATCAAGCCCTCACCGCAGGATCGACGATCAAACTCGTCGCTTTGCTCGATCCTCTCGAAGGCAAGGCTCAAGCTGCACATGACATCTTGAAGAAAGCTCATGAAGGTCAGGTCGATGTTGCGCCCGAGCACATCTTCACTGGTTTTGAGGACTACAAGAAGGTGTTTGATCTTGTGGACGTCGTGCTCATTGGAACGCCGCCGGGCCCCCGTCCAAAGCTCTTCGAGGAGGCAGTAAAAGCAGGCAAGCATGTCTTCATGGAGAAGCCTGTGGCCACCGACATGGCGGGCGTTCGTAAAGTGCTCGCTGCTGCGGAAGAAGCGAAGAAGAAGAATCTCAACGTGTGCGTCGGATTGCAGCGCCGCTACTCGCCGAACTACATCAAGCTCATTGATCGCATCCATCAGGGCGAGATCGGTGAGCTGATGTATGGCCGCGTTTATTGGAACGGAACCTCACGCCCCGGAGCGGTGCGCGAGCCTGGCGAAAGCGAGATGCATTACCAGATCCGAAACTGGTATTTCTTCACCTGGATGAGCGGCGATCACATCCTCGAACAGCATTGCCACAACCTCGACATCGCAAACTGGGTGCTGAATGGCAAGATGCCCCTCAAGGCCACCGGACAAGGCGGACGCCAGGTGCGCAACAAGCGCGAGAACGGCACCATCTTCGATCATCACACCGTCGAGTTCGAATATGACAACGGCTTTCGTTTGCTCAGTCAGTGCTGCCAGATCGGTGGCAAATGCCAGCGCGAAGTAGCCGAGCATTTCCACGGCGTGAAAGGCAAGGTTAGCCTCGACAACAGCGGCAAGTTCGTGCTCAACGGCCAGGACATTACCGGCCAACGACGTGAAGCCACCAAAGGCCCCGGCAAGAAGCGCGTGGTCTTCAAAGAGGATCCATATCAGCTCGAACACGACACCTTCTTCGAGAACATTCGCACCGGCAAAGTGCGCATCGACGCCGCCTACGCAGCGCACACCACGATGATGGGCATCATGGGCCGCATGGCCACCTACACCGGCCAGATCATCAGTTGGGATCAAGTCGTGAACTCGAAGGACATGCTCGTGCCCGAGAACATTGATTGGACCACCGAGCCACCCGTGAAGCCCGATGCCGACGGCTGGTATCCCGTTGCGATTCCTGGCACGACGATGCCGGTATGATGGAGGCCATCGCCATGCCCCCCATCACCCGCCGCACCGCCTTCACCTCCGCTGGACTCGCCATGCTGGGCAGTTCGCTCGCGGCGGAAACGAAAGCCTCCGCCAGCAACGATTACCGGCTCAATGTGCGCGACTTTGGAGCCAAGGCGGATCAGACCACCGACGACACGGCGGCGTTTCAGGCGGCGATCGATGCCGCGCACTCGGCGGGAGGCGGCAGCGTCTTTGTGCCGCCGGGCATGTATCGGCTGAATGGCACGCTGATCGTCAAACTCAACGTCACGCTCGAAGGCATCTTCACCGCGCCGCCGACGATTCCATGGACGGCGGAGTCGCTCGGCAAAGGCGCTCCGAATGGCTCGGTGCTGCTCACGTTCTCCGGCAAGGGCGATGCAAGCGCCACGCCCTTCATTCAGCTCGCTTACAACGCGACCGTGAAGGGCATCGCGGTGTTTCATCCGGAGCAAACGGACACAAATCCGCCCATCGCGTATCCATGGACGATCAGCTCGCTGCTCAGCGGCGCGGACAATTGCTCGATCATCGACGTCTTGCTCGTGAATCCCTACCAAGCGGTCGATTTCGGCGGCAGACACACCGGACGGCATTTCATCCGCAATCTCAATGCCGCGCCGCTGCACCGCGGGCTGTTCATTGATCACTGCCTCGATGTGGGCCGCGTGGAAAACGTCCACTTCTGGCCCTTCTGGGGTGCCACGGGAGGCGCGGCGGAGTATCGCCGCAAGCACGGCAAGGCCTTCATCATCGGACGCACCGACTGGCAGCATCTCACGAACTGCTTCTGCATCGACTACGAGACCGGCTTCCAGTTCATCGCCTGCACCAGCCCGGCGGCGGCGTATCAGGGCGGCGGCAATGCCCACATCACCGGCGGCGGCGCGGATGGCTGCAATCGCGCCGTGCATGTGGTGGAGATGCAAGGCCACAGCGGCACGCGATTCGTGAACTCGCAGATCTACGGCGACATCATCGTCGAGGCGACCAACAACGCGCATCTCACCTTCAGCGCCTGCGGATTGTTCGGCAGCATGCATGCCGCGAATGGCATCGGCCTCGCCCGCATCGAAGGCGGCGGCAAAGTCAGCTTCACCGACTGCCACATCCACTGCCTCGACCCGCGCAATACCCTCCGCACCCTCATCCACGCCAAGTCCGGCCGCCTGCAAGTGCGCGGCTGCGACTTCATCGACGGCGCATTGCCCCGCGAGCACGTCCTCCTCGATGAAGGCGTGATGTCCGTGAACATCAGCGACAACACCTCACGCACGCTTTTCACCATCACCAACAAGGCGAAGGGCAAGACCGTGGTGCGGGATAATCTGAGTGAGGGGTGAGGAGCGTGAGAGTCGTCGTCATGATCCTGCGCTCTTCACTTTTGTGAGAGTAAGAAGTGGCGTTTCAAATCATCCGCCCATCTTGCTCCCATGAAAAAGTCCCGCGGCACCTCCCTGGCTCTGACCAGTGACTACAAGCAGTTCGTCACTGATCTGAAGTCACGCATCGCCTCGGCTCGCCTGTCCGCAGGTCGTCATGTGAACCGGGAGTTGGTCTTGCTCTACTGGGACATCGGACAGGGAATCGTCGAAAGACAGAAAACACTCGGCTGGGGCGAGTCCGTCGTGGAATTGGTGGCTACGGATCTCAAGCATGCGTTTCCTGACATGCAGGGATTCTCACCTCAAAATGTCTGGCGCATGAGGCAGCTTTTCCTCGATCATTCGTCGGATGAATTTCTCTCACAAGCTGTGAGAGAGTTGCCAAAATCAAACAAGCATCAGTTTCTGCGACAGCCTGTCGCAGATTCTCCAAGTGATGCCGGCAATCGCAAAAGCGAGGTTCTCTCACAAGCTGTGAGAGAATTGGTGGCCGCAGTTCCATGGGGGCATCACGCCAATGCGCTGGCCAAACTCACCGCACCCGCCGCCCGCCTTTGGTATCTGCGAGCCACGGCCAGCTTTGGGTGGTCGCGCAACGTGCTTTTGAACCAGATCAAGGCCGGAGCCTACGAGCGGGCCGTCACGGAGAAGAAGACGCACAACTTCGATCTCGCGCTGCCGGAGCACTTCGCCGAGCAGGCGGAGGAGATGCTCAAAAGCTCTTACAACCTCGAGTTTCTCGGTTTGCAGCGTGCAGTGCGGGAGCGTGAGTTGGAGGACCGCCTCATCAGCCGCTTGCAGGCTTTCCTGCTCGAACTCGGCTACGGCTTCTGCTTCGTCGGACGACAGCACCGGCTCGTGCTGGGAAAGAAGGAGTATTTCATCGACCTGCTCTTCTACCATCGCTTCCTCAAGGCTCTCGTGGCCTTCGAGTTGAAGCTTGGCCCCTTCGAGCCGGAGTTCGCGGGCAAGATGGACTTCTACCTGAACCTCCTCAACGACACCGAACGCGCCCCCAGCGACCAACCCTCCATCGGCATCATCCTCTGCGCCGAAAAAGACGACGTGGAGGTCGAGTATGCCCTTCGCACCAAAGCCAACCCCATCGGTGTCGCCGCCTACACGTTGCAATCGAAGCTGCCAGGTGAGTTGAAGGGCAGGCTGCCGACGGCGAAGCAACTGGCGGATATTGTGCGCTTGGAGATGGAGGGTGGAAGATGAACAAAACCCTCACCAGTGAAGCAACGAGACCTGCACCAAAAGACATAGATTGGGCATTGCGTGCCGAACTCACGGAGAAAGCCGTCAAAGAAGCGATAGCGGAACTTCAGGCTATCACAGCTAGTAATGATCCGATTGAATTGCTAAGCCGTGTCGCCGTTTACATTCTCACGTCTCACCCGGAAAGCCCGAAGGATGCGGGTGGACCCCAGCAAAGTGAGACGAACTTGGAGTATCTGGTTAGCTTCGTAACTGCGCATCCTGCCTCGCAGGTAAAGGGCATTCCATCGCCCGATGTTGTGCAGCACACGTTGGAACTCGTCACCGCACTCTTGATGGCCGCCACCTGGCACTACTCATCGAAAAGGAGAGCTAAACAGAACGCTGAAAACGCTATTGATGACATCGCAAACTCGTTCCAGCTAGATAAGCTCCATGTTCGAGGAGATGGCTATTGGCCTCATTTGAAGCAAACGATCCAGGACCTGATGCAGCCGCACGAAGCACATTTGAAAAAAGTGCTCGGCTTCACGGCGGCAGAATACATCAACTTCATGGAGAGAACGGAAGACGGGCTCAATCTCGGCCTTCTGAATGAAGCTGAGACTCACTGTGAACCATTCATGGCCATGTATCGTCCTTGGTTCCGGAATGGGACGACAAATGACGATCAGTTTGATGACGAAGGTTGGAAACAGTCTGTTGATGCACACACAACAGAAGTTGCCGAGGCAAAAGCAAAACTAGATGCTTATGGATCTGCAAAACACTTCCGATTTCAAGCAACGTCACAGGCGGAGAAATGCATTTTGGAAGCCCTCAGCTGTGAGATTGGATCGAATACCATCTTTCATGGCACAAAACCCGAACACGCCTTCTGGCCCTTGACTCCATCGGCAACAGACGCGCGCCCTATTGTCTGTCACGAAGGAGAGTTTTATGGTTTTAACCTTTCCAAACTAAGCCGTGAAGCATACACTTTGATCGGTGATCTTTTGAGACGATCGGACCCTGGTTACTGGGGCACCACCTTCAACAAACAACGAGATAACTACTTGGAGACTGAAACTGCAAAGTTGCTACAGAAGGCATTGCCATCTGCCAAAGTGCTCAGGACAGTTTTCTACCCGTTTGGACACAATGAGATGACCGAAGCTGACATCATCGTTCTTTGTGACGATGTTCTCATAGTGGTCGAGTGCAAAGCACTCAGAGTCGATCCAGCCAGCA
Organism: Verrucomicrobiaceae bacterium; assembly: GCA_016795365.1. GTDB lineage: Bacteria > Verrucomicrobiota > Verrucomicrobiia > Verrucomicrobiales > Verrucomicrobiaceae > JAEUHN01. Next base: position 195,930 of record JAEUHN010000031.1, on the reverse strand, counting down.
AGCGTGGAGCAAACAAAAAAATCGAATCAGATCTGGGAGAGGCCATCGTTAAAGCATTCAATCAGGCTGAGCGCTTTGTGAGAGAGTTAACCAGTCGAGGGACGATGGAATTATCGCCAAAAAGCGGCCCGAAAATCTCGGTTAGCACTCAACAGTTTGAACGCGTCTTTAGCATCAATGTAACGCTCGATCTGATAAACCCAGTCTCGACTACGTTGTGGAAGCTTGCAGAGGCAGGGCTCGCGTCAGGCATTGAAAAGTGTTGGTCGGTCAGCCTGAATGACTTGCGCGTAATCGTTGAAATTCTCGACCAGCCTGCCCTGTTTCTTCACTACCTAGTTCGACGATTGGATCTTAATCTTTTACGGAGGGTCGAATCGAAGGATGAGCTCGACTTCCTTATGCACTATGTGAAGCATGGGCTTTTCTTCCAAGAAGTTAATTCTCCAGCCCAAGACGAGCATGTCATGCTGGCGGGATTCACGGAAGAATTGGACCAATACTACCGCAAGGTCCAAGGGATCAGCCATGTTGGTGAAAAGCCTCGTGTTCCCATTGGTAAGCAAACTCAGAAGCTACTCACAAGGCTTCAATCCGAGACCCCCGAGCATTGGGCTTCGGGCTGCATCGAGTTGTTGAATTTCGACACACCTACGTGTGAGGAACTGCTACACAAGCAACCGAGCCACTTGAAGCAGCTCCAGCACCCGAGAAGTGGATATGCGCTGTCGTTTGTAGCCAACTTTGAAAGTGGAGCCGCCCTCGCTCTGGCGACCTCGAAAGAACCGCTGCGCGCCCAGGAAATCGTGATGGGCAGATGCGCAGAACACTGCCGCCAGCACAACTTGGCAACTATGTGCTGCTTTCTCCACGGAGTTCCAATCTCTGGGATAGACATCAGAATCTTCCATGTAACTCCTGAAACCCAGATCAGTGATCATGCATCGCGACTCCTCGATCAGTTGCGACTTGAAATCCATGTCACCGAAAACCGAATAACTGGACAACCATCATGAAGGAGTCTCACCCCCCAATCCTCCCTCACCCTCACCTCCCCGGAGCGTTCCCTGCTCCGCCAAGCGTTCGGCCTCGACAGTTCGGAGAACTGATGATCAGCGATGGATTGTCAAACATACAAGGCAGCTCCACCACACTCCCAAGTGCATTTCAGTCACCCTCAGGTGCTCGATAAACTGAGTGGGCAGACGAACTCGGAGCGTTGAGGAAAGTGTGAGGCTTCTTTTTCTATCTTCGATGCTTTGGGCGAACTCCTTCGGCTTGCTGAGGGCGGCGGAGCTTCCGCAGTTCACCGTCCCCGGCCATGAGGCCGACATGAAAGCGCTGAACGATCTCCACGCGCTGCATCACGATGCGGCGTTCTCGGATTGCACACTCTGGGATGCCTGGCTGCCGATGGCGACACTTTGGGCATCGGAAAAGAAGCGGGCGCAGTATCGCGCCTCATTGCTGAATCGACGCATCGACGCGGAGGGCTATGTGTCGATGCAGCAGCATCGCGGTATGGCGCACAGCGAGGGCTGGCCGTTTCCGGCGTGGCAGCAGAGTGGTGGGCCGGGGTTTCATTTCTCGGTGTTGGATGATCTCTGGGCCATTCAGATGCTCGGGCTGAAGCCGCTGACGAGCACGGACGGCTGGGAGATCACGGGTGCGGAGGCGATCGGCATTGATCCGGCTGCGGGACTGAAATTGAAGGCGACAGCGGACGTGGTGACGATCACCACGCCGCCGTTTCGCTGCGGAACCATCGTCGCGCCGTTTGCGCGGGTGGAATGGGCGACGCGTGGGTTGAAGCCGGAGTCGCAGGCCGGTATCGAGTGGCTGCTGGAAGGCGAGCCGACTTGGCCGGAGGGTCGCGTGGTGGCCTTCACCGCGCCGCAGACCATGCAATACGCGAACGTGCCGCTCTACCGGCATCCGGCGCACGCGGGCCTGCTCACGCGCTATCGTTTGCGACTCGATCACGCGGCGGGCGCGGAGATCGATTTGAAATCCCTCATCGCCGCCATCGACACGCGGCATCCGATCACCAACGCGCTCTTCCTGCGCGGTTGCGGCGACTACTTCGCGTGGACGCGCGATGTCGAGTTCCTGCGGCAGAACATCGGGCGCATGAGAAAAGCGCTGCGCTTCGCGCTGAAGGAATTTCGCGTGCGCGAGGAGAAGCACGTCTTTGTCCCGTGGGTGGGTCACGATGGCCGCAGTGGGCTCGTCATCGGGCCAGACGGGAAAAAGTCGATCCGCGCCGGTCTCGGCGTGGGAAACAACTACTACGACCTCGTGCCCTTCGGCGCTCACGACGCGATGGCGACGATGTATCTGCACGATGCGCTGCGGGCGATGGCCACGCTCGAGAAAAGCATCCAGGCCCACGCCGAATGGCAGATCCCGACTGATGGCACGCCATTCGATGCGCCGGACCTCACGATGCTCGCCGACGCCGTGCGGACCGATTTTCAAAAGCGCTTCTGGAATGCCGAAACGGGCCGCTTCAACGGCTGGATCGATGTTGAAGGCCGCGCCTACGACTTCGGATTCACCTTCGTGAACCTCGAAACCATCCACTACGACCTCGCGAGCCCCGAGCAGGCCCGCAGCATCCTCGACTGGCTCGATAGCAAACGCGAGATCGCCGCCGACACCTCACGCGGCGCGGACATTTATCACTGGCGCTTCGCTCCGCGAGCCACCACGCGACGCAACATCGACACCTACGTCTGGCCGTGGTCAAACCCCGAACAGATTCCGTGGGGCGGCCAGATCCAAGACGGCGGCGCAGTGCTCGGCTTCAGCTTTCACGACGTGATGGCCCGGCTCAAAACGAACGGCCCCGACGATGCGTGGAAACGCCTGCGCGAGATCCTCACATGGTTCCGCGAGGTGCAAAGCGAAGGCGGCTACCGCGCCTACTACGCGAAACCCGGCCGCGGCACCCTGCAAGGCGGCGGCCCCGCTGGCGGCCTCGGCATGGACCAGGAGTTCCTCGAAAGCGTCCTCGTGCCGCAGGTGATGCTGCATGGCTTCCTCGGTTTCCAAGCCACCGCCGATGGCTATGAACTGCACCCGCGCCTGCCAAAAGACTGGCCCTCACTCACGATCAACGGCATCCGTTTCCAAGATCGCGTGCTGACGATCACCGCACACGCGGATGGTCGCGTGGAGGTCAGCCCGAAGTGAACGCGAATCGTTTTCTTTGAAGCCCCGCTCAATCAGCCACATCCCTCACGACGCACCATGATACGCCTGCTGCTCGCTTTACTCCTCGCCCCGTCCCTTTTCGCGGCGCAGCCGAACATTCTTTTCATCCTCACGGAAGATCAGGGCGCACAGATGAGCGCTCTTGGCCGCACGGACATCCAGACACCGCGCATGGATGCGCTCGCAGCCAATGGAGCGTTGTTTCGGCGAGCTTATGTCGCGTATCCGGTGTGCTCGGCGTCAAAGGCCTGCATCATGACCGGATTGCACAGCCATGTGAATGGCCTCGTGAACAACACGAACAACTACCTCAAGCATGCCGAGAAACTCACCGACGCGGAGAAGAAGTCGCCGCCTTACCTGCACACGCGCATCCGCAGCACGGCACCGACACTCGTCGAGGTGCTCGTGAAGGCTGGCTATCATGCCGCGGTGAGCGGGAAGCTGCATGTCTCGCCGAACGAGCGCTTTCCGTATCACGATTTCTTCCCGAAAGTGCCCGCCAAGCAGGCGCTGAACGGCACCATCAAGCGTGCGGCGGGCAAGCCGTGGTTCTTGATGCACAACACCATCACCTCGACGCATCGACCGTTCGTGAACAGCGAGAAGCAGCCCATCAGCGTCGATCCGGCCAAAGTGGTGCTACCGCCGCATTTGCCGGACACGCCGGTCATTCGTCGCGATTGGGCGGAATACCTCGATGGCGTGCAAAAAGCCGATCAAGCCGTCGGCGAGGCTCTCGATGCTTTGCGCGACTCCGGAGCCGAATCGAACACCATCGTCATCTTCATGGGCGATCATGGCCCGGCCTATCCGCATGGCAAAATGACGCCTTACCACTTCGGTTTGCATGTTCCGCTCGTCATTCGGGTTCCAGGCGCCAAACCGCTCGTGAGCGACGCTTTGGTAAGCGAGCTCGATTTGCTGCCCACACTGCTCGACGTGCTCGGCATCGCCTATGGCAACCCTTTGCACGGAAAGAGCCTCAAACCGCTCATCGAAGGCCAAAACGATGCCAAAGGGCATGACTTCATCTTCGCCGAGGTCTCAGGCCGCTCGCTGAATCAAACGCGTGGCATGGAAGAGCGTGCGGTGCTCGATGCGACCCATCAGCTCATCCTCCGCAGCCGCCTCGACGAGCCCAAAGTCATCAACGCCGACCTCCGCGACATGAAACCGTGGATCAACCGCGTCTATGGCGAGCTTGTCCGCCGCAAAGCTGACTTCCCCGATGCCTTTCGCATGCTGCAAACAATGGACCCGCATGCCCTAGGCGGAAATCCGCCCCTCATCGAGCTCTACGACCTCCAAAACGACCCCGGCCAGCTCCACAACCTCGCCACTGATCCCGCTGCGAAGCAGCATCTCGATCGTTTGATGGCTGCGTTCAGAATGTGGCACGTGGAGACGAAAGATGACGCGATGATCGTTCCGATGCTGCCGTGATTCTTCTGTAACACTCCGCGGGCCTCGTGGAGATACACGGTGCTGCTTATGCTCACCGATGAACAACAGGAACGCTTCACCCGCCTCTGGACGGAGGTGCAGCCGTCGGTGTCGGGTTACATCCATGCGGTGGTGCGGGACTCGGTGGTGGCGAAGGACATCGTGCAGGAGACGGCGCTGGCGCTGCTGCGGAAGTTCGCGGACTGGGATCAGGTGCGAGACTTTTTGCCCTGGGCGCTTGGCGCAGCGAAGTATGAAATCCTCGCGCATCGTCGCGACTCGGCACGGTGTCGTGTGACGTTTGATGACGAGGTTTTGCATGCCATCACGGAAACCTGGAGCAGCGTGGCCCCGGAGATCAGCGATGAGCAGGCGGCGCTGCACTCATGTTTAGACAAACTAGCGCCCCATGCACGGGACGTGGTGCGCTTGCGCTATGACGAGGATTGGGATGCGCCCCAAATCGCTCAAAAACTCCACTCCACAGCCGGCGCGGTGCGTGTGGCCTTGATGCGCATCCGTGAACAATTGCGTGATTGCGTGCAGCATCAGCTCACACTCGAAGGAGGTCTCTCATGACGCGTGCCGATGAACTCCTCGCCGCCTATCTCGATGACGCGCTCACCGAGGCGGAGCACGCCGAGCTGAATGCGTGGCTGAAGGCTGATCCGGCGAATGTGCGGCGCTTTGTCGAGGCCACGGCACGCGAGCATCAGCTCCGCATCGTGGTGCAGGCTCGCCGTGATTTCCCATTGTCTTCCAAGCCAAAGCCGATGCGCTGGCGTTCCGTCGTTGCGTGGGCTGCGGCGGCTGTTTTTGTGCTTGGTGGAGCCTTGTGGATGCTGTGGCAGCCTTCGGAGGCGAAGGCGCATCTGGCGGGAAATCTCGACGGCGTGACCATCGAACGAGCAGGGGCCGTTTTGCAGGCCGAGAACGCTTTCCAGCTTCATTCCGGCGATGTGATTGCTTCGACACAACCGGGCGCAAGGATCGAGTTTGAGAGCGAAAGCACACAGTTCGTTCTCGCCGCGCGTTCCAGCGTGGCGTTGCGCGAGCTTCGCGGACAAAAACGCTTCGAGCTGCTCGCGGGCAGTGTTTCCGCCGAGGTCGCGAAGCAACGCGATGGCGCGATGATCTGGCTTACCGACGATGCGGAGGCGCAGGTGCTGGGCACGAAGTTTGAACTGTCCGAGGACGGGCTGCTGACAAAGCTCGATGTCAGCGAGGGCGCGGTGCAGTTTAAGGGTCGCCATGCCGATGCATCCACCGTCGTGCGTGCTGGTCAGCTCGCCGCCACGGACTCACGCGGGCTCACCTCGCCGGAGAGTCGTGCCGTGTGGAATGTGCCTGATCGTCGCTCACCGTCATGCGAGCACATCACCTTCCGCAGCGAGGAAATCCGCGCCGACATCGGCGTGAATGTGCTGCTGCCGCCCCGCTATGCCTCGCAGCCATCGCAGCGCTTTCCGGTGATCTATTTTCACCACGCTCTCGGTGGTGACGAGCACAGCGAGGCCGTGAAGATGGCACCCGCACTGCTCGCGGCGATGCAAAACGGCACGCTGCCACCGTGCGTCGTCGTCTTCCCGAATGGCGGCCCCGGCTACACACCACGAGCAATCATCAGCGGTCGCGTCTTCGCCGGAGAGCTGCCGCGTTTCATCGACAGCCGCTACCGCACGCAGGCCACCGCCGGGCAGCGACTCTTCTGCGGCACTGGTTTCGGAGGAAAACGCGCGATCCTGCTCGGCACGCTGCACGCGGATGTCTTCGGCACCGCCTGCGCCATTGACGACACCTTCCACGGCGGCACGCCGAGCTTCTTCCGCATCATTGATGCCATGCGCCGCCGCGTGGACCGCTTCCCGCCCCACTTGCTGCTGCTCCGTTCCAGCGCTGATGCCTCCGCGCAGAAGCTCGTCAGCGAGTTGAAGCGCCGCGACATCTCTATCGAGCATCAAACTCTCGCTTCAAGCACCGCCGAAGTCTTGACCGAAAAACTCCGCGCCCTCATCACGAGCCGCTGGAAACCGTGACTCGCCATGAAACGACTCCTCCTCTGCCTCATGCTGTTCTCATCATCTGTTCAGGCGGATGATCCGGTGTGGCTCATGCCGAGGGTCGAAGGACCGAACCTGCATTACAAGACCTTCCACAGCGCGGCGGTGAAGGGTGAGGTGAGCTATGTGATCTACCTGCCAGAGACGTATCAGCATGAGGCGTCGCGGCGGTTTCCGGTCGTCTATTGGCTGCATGGCAAAGGCGCGGGCCAGCAGGGCTTGCCGGGTTTTGCGCGGAGCTTCAATGAAGCCATCGCGGCTGGGAAATGCCCGCCGATGATCGTCGTCTATCCGAATGGTCTGCCGCTCGGCGGTTACACCGATTCGCCGGATGGAAAGCAGCCTGTGGAAAGCATGATCATCCGCGATTTGATCCCCCACATCGACACCACCTATCGCACGCTGGCGAAACGCGAGAGCCGCATGATCGAAGGCTTCTCCATGGGCGGCAGTGGCGCGGCAAAGTTTGGCTTCAAGCATCCCGAAGTCTTCGGCTCGATCAGTATCTTCGCCGGGGCGCTGCACACGGCGGACACGCTCGCCGGGCGCAACGGCACGATGCTCCAGGATGTGTATGGAGGCCGTGAGAGATTCGACGCGGAGAGCAATCCGTGGCTGCTCGCCGAACGAAATGCGGACCCGGTGCGCGGACGCACGCAAGTGCGCATCGCTGTTGGCAGCCGCGACCCTTTGCAGAGCAAGAACGCTGGCTTTCACGAACTGCTCGACCATTTGAGGATCGAGCATGAGTTCACCGTGATCGAAGACGCACCCCACGCACCATCGCCTATCTATGCCGGGTTGGGCGACAAGAACTGGGCCTTTTATGCGAAGGCCTTTGGAGAGAACACATCCACACGCTAGCGACGCGACAGCTACGAAGAGAGGAAGCTGGCAGAACCTTCACTTTTCGGTTAGAGCTAGGCACCATGCCACGCATCCCGGGACTGCGAAGTTGTTACGCCAAAGTCGGCCGCCTGATCTACTTCGGTCGTATGCTCGACAAGATCAGACTCCATGAGCAGAATGCACTGCCAAGTGATTACGTGCCGCTTCTTGGCGACACGCAGTTTTACACCCTCGATGGGCGCTGCTGCCGCTTTCTGGGAGTGGCCTATGCCAGTCTCAAGGAACACACTCTGAGAGGTGGCACTGATGAGGAGATCATCGAGTGGGCACACCAAGCCGGCATCCAACGCAGCGATGAAGAATGTCACATGTGGAATCGTTTCATCGCCAAACTGGGCTGGCGAGACGAGCGCTCTGCGGTCTTGCCTCAACGCATCGCTGACAGTGGTCTGATCGGAAAAACCGTGGAGACCATCATCGACCATATCGAGTATGATGAAGGACGTGACCCGGTAGCGGATCGGGCATGGGATCAGATTTGAACGAGCCTCACGTCTTCGGTGGCCACTCATGCCCATGCAGCTCAGGTGGCAATTGCATTGGATCGACGGGATAGAACATCGACAGGTCGATGGCTGACCGGGAGCCCTGGACAAACTCCAACTCCTCTGGGGCTCCCATGATGAGCCATAGCACCTCCTGGGGCGTGTCATTGAAAACCTGACGCAACTGCTCCGGCCTCACATGCACACCGCCATGCTTCGGCACGGTCAGCGTTTCATTTCCCACGCGCATTCGTCCTGTGCCTTCGAGCACGAAGTAGAACTCCTCGGCTCGGATGTGCTTGTGCAGTGTGTTGGCGCTCATCGGCGGCATGCGCCAGAGCCGAACCCCCATGTGTTCACTGCCGGTGCGCTCGAGAAAATCCGCATTGGGTATCTTCATCAGGTTCGAGGGACGCCACTGAAGATCGTCGGGCGTAATGAGATGATAGGTCGGCGTTGGGTTCATAGGGTCCCGGCTTCTATTTGATCGAGATAGATGAACTCAGGGGCCTGCACGCCTGCTTCCTGCCGTATCTTCACCAACCGAGGAGATTCAAAAAAGGCCCTCGCATCCGCCAGCGATGTCCAGGCGGAGAAGTGCACGATCTTGTTCGCATCCGTGTCGTATTTCAGGACTTGGTAGGATCGTTCACCAGCCTCCTTGCGAATGCCTGCGGCGGAGTCAAAGATGGTTTTCCAGGCAGGATAGTCAGCCACTTCATGAATGATGAGAACGTGAGGAGTCATGGATGAGGATGGGTTGGGAGAGTGAGTCATTGGGGGGCTTGATGCATGGCTTTGGTGCCTGGGAAATGCTTTTCACCCCACTTCGCCAGGGCAAGCAAAGTGGGCAGCAGTTCTCGGCCTTTGGGGGTGATTTTGTATTCGAGCCGGGGCGGATTGTTCTGGTAGGGTGACGATGACAGCAGCCCGCACTCTTCAAGACGCACCAGCCGGTCAGCAAGGATGTTCGTGGGAATCGCCTCCGGGGAGGACAAGAAGTCGCCGTAGCGACTCTTGCCCCAAAACAGATCTCGCAGCACCAGCAGAGTCCAGCGATCACCCAGCACATCCAGCGCTGCTGCGACTGGACATGGCGAGCGACGTTCGCCCTTGGATTTGGACCGTTTTGAGGATGCTTTTTTTGCCACGCGGTGACAGCTTCGCCCAGTCACTTGCTTTTTGCAAGAGACTCCTTGCAAACGTAAGCCGTTCGGCAGATGGCATCAGCCATGGCCGATCAACCTTTGCCCAAACCCACTGACCAACTCGCAGGCTGCGTCTGGCTGCCGCGCTTCATCGCCAAGGTCCGCCGTCACCATGAAGGTCGGCTTGAGGGTGACTACTTGCTGGCCTTTTGCCATCCGCGCGCTGTGGATGGGCGCTTTATCGAACACTTCGGTCTGGAGAAAGAACAGGCGCTGAGCGCCATCCTCAGTGCGGCAAACGACCGCGAGTTAGAGCAATGGTTCACCGCTTTGCCAGGCGTCACCTCAGAGCGCATCACCGAATGGAACGAGTTCGCTCCCAAGATCGGCAGCGCAGGGCACCCAGGTGAGCGTGAGCTGGTCTTCATGCTGCGCAGGGCCTACCCCGATGGCATCCCCGCTCAGGCACAGCGCTCGTCCTTTGAAGCGATCCTCTGGGACGAGCAGTGACATCGAAGGGCTCTCAAAGCCAGGGGGCGACCATCGGACCATTTGATGTAACGTCTGACGGCTGCCGTGGAGAGATGAGGCGAATCTCACCTCGCATGATAAAGCTCATCCTCGCTGCCCTCGGACTCATCTTTGCCACCCACGCCTTTGCTGTCGCGCCGCTGATCGGGGATGTGCCTGATCAAAACATCGCGCAGGGAACAGGCACGGGCACGCTCTACTTTGTGATCGGCGACACGGAGACCACTTTCACCGCCCTCACGGTCACAGCCGTGGCGAGTGATCCCACGCTGCTGCCTACCATCGCGCTCGTCGGCACGAATGCGCAGCGCACGATCAACATCACGTCTGCGAGCGGCCTCACCGGCATGGCGACGGTCACGCTGACCGTCACGGATGGCGAGGCACTCACGGCGAGCAGTTCCTTCAATGTCACTGTCACCACGGCGAACACGAAACCCACGCTCACGGCCTTGCAGGGCTATCAAATCGTGAGTCCGGGGCAGACTCCATCGGCGGTCAGCTTCATGATCGGAGATGCAGAGACGGCGGCGGGTTTGTTGGTTGTCACCGCCTCTTCTTCAAACCTCAGCCTCGTGCCGAATGCGAACATCACGCTGGGTGGCAACGGCGCGGCACGCACGCTCCAGATCACGCCGGTGAGCGGTCAAAAAGGCTGCGCGGTGATCAAGCTGCGCGTCACCGATGCACTCGGTGCCTCCGCACTGGGCGAGTTCATCTTCAGCGTCTTCGACGCGGCTGGGGCGAACAACAGCTTCAGGCAACCACGCAGCATTTATGTGCTCGACAGCACTGCTGGGACCAGCATCGGCGGCGTTCCGATGCGAGATGGCAATGTGCGCGACAAACCTTTTGTCGATGGCTATGTGCTGCGCACAGAATGGGCCACCTTGGAGCCGACCGAGGGCGTATATGACTTCACCATCATCGATAACATCTTCACCAAGCTGCCCACGAATCAGAAGCTCTCCCTCATGCTCGCCAGCGGCGTGCTGCCCGCATGGTTGAACACCGTGCCCGGCGTTGTGACCTACACGGCTGGCACGCCAAGCGTGACGCGCCCGCTGCCGTGGGATGCGTCCGCGCAGGAGCGCTACCGCCAGTTGCTCGTGGCGCTGAGCAATCATCTCGTTGATGGCGTGCCGCTGCGCGATCATCCACGGCTTGCTGCGTTGGACATGTGGATTCCCGGACTCAAGAGCGGCATCCGCGACCCGGACGAGATCAAGATTCGCAATCTGCCCGGCTACACGCGGACGCTATTTGGAGGCGGTGTCTTGACGCACCTCGCCAATGTCACAGACAATTTCCCGAACGTGCCTGTGATGATCGGCTTCTGGACTTACACCGATGCCACGCCTAGCCCTGCGCCGTGGGAGGTATTGCGACAAGCGATCCTCACTCAGCACAATGGCGTTGCGCGTCCACGAGTCGGCTTCTGGATGGAGAACCTCGCCGCCAGCCGCAGTGCGGCCGATGCAGATCCCTGGACCGGGCTTCCCACGCACACCTTCACTGCACCGCTCTTCAACTCGCAAAACAGCACACCTGTTTGCTACCAGGTGCTTGGTTCCTGGTCGCGTCCGTTCAGCGCGCCGCATGTGGACAACAACCTCAACGGCAGCCCGGAGGACGGCATGGACTACGGCTTCAATGACTTCCAATGCCGCTACTATGAGCACTACCAGGCCGACATCGACTTCGCCAACTACGCCGCCGAGTTTCAGCGCTGGCATGACTTCCTCGCCGCGCTGCCAGGGCCGCCGCTCGCTCTTACTTTCGGCAGCAGCCAGGGCGGCACCAGTCTCAGTGCGGCGCACGGCTCCAGCATGAGCATCACACTCATCGCCAGTGGCGGCACCGCGCCGTATGCGTGGTCGATCAGTGGCGGCAACTTGCCCAGTGGCTTCACCTTGAGCAGCAGCGGCGTGCTCAGCGGCTCCAGCACGCAAACCGGCAGTCACAGCCTTATCGTGCATGTCACGGACGCGACGGGCGGCAGCGCCACACAGAGTTATACGCTCGTCATTGAGGCTCTACCCAATGAATCGATGTGGACGGCGAGTTCGACACGCAACAGCGATGGCACTATCACGCTCGGCTGGGCGACGACACCTGGCGCGTGGTATCAAATCGAAGTCAGTGATGATCTCGCGCACTGGACAAAGCTCGGCAGCTCCACGCTCGCCACCAGCAGCGCCATGTCGTGGACGGATGACGGCACGCACACCGGAACCTCACCCACGACACAAAACCGGCGCTTTTACCGCGTGCGGAACTGGGGCACCTTTACCGTCAGCTTCACCAGCACCACCTTCACCTACACGGATGCACAGCGCAGCGTCACCGGCATGTTTCAGCGGCCTGCGGGGAGCACGAAGCTGCCTGCGCTCATCATCAATCACGGCACTGGCGGCACCGCCACCGGCTTCTCACGCACACGCGCCACCGATATGAGCCCTTGGGGCCTCGTTTGTATCGGGGCCAATCTCACTCATCAGGCAGGGCAGACCGAAGACCTTGCCACCTGGGGCCACTCGCCCGAGAACACCGCGCGAGTGCGTGCCTGCGTGGCAGCGCTCTCCACGCGCAGCGATGTCGATTTGAACCGCCTCGCCATGTGGGGCCATAGTCGCGGAGCCTTCACTACCATCGGCACGGCCTCGGAGCTTGGGGTGGAGCTAAAAGCCGCCGGCTTCACTGAAGGCGGCATCCTGGAGAACTTGGGGCTGCTGGACACCACAGGCCAGCCCGAAGGCAGCTATCCCACCCTCAACGAATCCGCTGGCATCACCGCACCCACCCTCGTGTTTCATGTCGTCGGCACCCCCGGAGACACCGTGGTGCCGCCCATCACCTCGTTGCGACTGAACAACCTGCTCAACACGCTCAGCATCATCAACACGCGCATCACCTACGACACCACCTCCCTCGGGATCTCCGGCAGCGCATCGCACAACATCTACAGCCTGTCGTTCTACACACAGCCTACCACGGGCGTGCTTGCGCAGTGGCAAGCATGGCTGATCACGCATGGAGTGCTGGAATGAAGTTTGTGAGTTGGTGCCAGCCGTTGGCGTTTCAGATGTCGCATGAAACCACTGCTGCTTTTCTTCCTCATCTCGTCATCGCTCCTCGCGGCGAAGCCAAATTTCGTCATCATTCTCGCGGATGACCTTGGCTATGGCGACATGCAGGCGAACAACCCGGAGCGCGGCAAAATTCCGACGCCGAACATGAACCGGCTCGCTGCCGAGGGCATGCGCTTCACGGATGGGCATTCGAGTTCGGGTTGTTGCTCTCCCTCGCGCTACACGCTGCTCACCGGGCGCTATCATTGGCGCACGACGCTGCAATCCGGCATCGTCGGCTCATGGGGGAAGCCTTTGATTGCGAAAGATCGCGTCACCATCGCCTCACTCGCGAAGGAACATGGCTACGCGACAGCCTGCGTCGGCAAATGGCATCTCGGACGCGACTGGCCGATCACGCCGCAGCAAAAAGCGCACTTCGGTGGCTTCGGAGGCAAAGCAGGTGGCGGTGGACAGGTTTCGACGACGATCACCGATGCGCATCGCGAGACATGGAAGGCCGTGTTTTCGCAGCGAATCCCCGGCGGGCCCACGGAGCGCGGCTTTGACGAGTATTTCGGCACCGACGTGCCGAACTGGCCGCCGTATTGCTTCATCGACGGCGATCGCACCGTCGGCATCCCGAGCGAGTTGTTGCCCGCATCGAAGCTCGTGAAGAATCAGGCGAGCCTGCAAGGCCCCGCGTTGCCGGATTGGCAGTTAGAGGGCATCTTACCCGCCTTGGCGAGTCGAGCAGAGAAGTTCATTGAGACGCAGGCGAAAGCTAACAAGCCCTTCTTGATTTACGCCCCATTCACCTCGCCCCACACGCCGCTGGCAGTGAACGCTGAGTGGAAGAACAAGAGCGGCCTCAACAGCGATTACGCTGATCTCGTGATGGAGACGGACGCTGCTCTTGGCAGAGTGCTCGCTGCCTTGAAGTCATCCGGTGTCGAGGACAACACCTTTGTGTTGTTCACCAGCGACAACGGCTGCGCCGCCTACATCGGCGTAAAGGATCTTGAAAAGCAAGGCCACTATCCCAGTGGGCCGCTGCGTGACTACAAGACCTCCGTCTATGAAGGGGGCCACCGCGTGCCCTTCGTTGTCAAATGGCCCGGCGTGGTCAAGCCGGGCAGCGTGTGCAAACAACTCGTGCTCCAAGCCGACACCATCGCCACCCTGGCCGAAATCCTCGATGCAAAGCTTCCTGACACCGCGGGCGAAGACAGCTTCAGCCTGATGCCACTCCTCAAAGGCGAAGACCGCCCCATCCGCACGAACGCCGTGAACACTGCTTGCGGCGGCACGCCCAGCTTCCGCGACGGTCCGTGGAAATACATCGCCCATGCCGAACCGGAACTCTACAACCTCGATGAAGATATCGCCGAGTCGATGAACGTAGCCCCGCTGCATCCCGACCGTGTCAAAGCCATGCAAGCCGCCTTTGAAAAACTCATCCGCGCAGGCCGAAGCACACCGGGAGGGCCGCAAAAGAACGACATCAAGGTGGTGCGCTACCCGAAGGCACCAGCAATGCCGAAGGCGAATAAACAATAGGCAGTTGAGCTTCCACCGTTCCGACGTGAGCGGCCCGCTTCGCCCCTGAAACAACCATCTCTCCAAGACGAACTGAGAGGTCGATCGCGTCCCGGCGTTAAGGGATTCCATCCTTGCTCTTGATTTCCCATGAAACACATCGTCGCACTTCTTCTCCTCACTCCGTCGCTGCTCTTCGCGGAGCTGAAGGTGCCGCATTTCTTCTCGGATCACATGGTTCTGCAGCGTGAGCGTGCGGCGGCGATCTGGGGCAAGGCGGATGCGGGCAGTGAAGTGAACGTTTCCTTCAAAGGGAAGTCGGCAACGACCAAGGCAGCGGCGGATGGCAAGTGGCGGGCGGAGATTGAGACGGGCGCGGCGGATGCGAAGGGCGCGGTGCTCACGATCTCGGCTGGCACGGACAAGATCGAGATCCAGGACGTGCTGGTGGGCGAGGTGTGGTTCGCGTCGGGGCAGTCGAACATGTATTACACGATGAACCGCTCGCCGGAGTATGCGGGACTCATCGCGGAGTCGAATCATCCGGCGCTGCGCATGTTCAACGCGCCGCTGGTGACGGCGGAGGAGAATCAGGATGACATCGACGGCTCATGGAAGGCGGCGACGCCAGAGACGGTGGCGGATTATTCGGCGGTGGCGTTCTTCTTTGCGCGGAAGCTGCATCTTGAGCTGGGGGTGCCCGTCGGCGTGATCAAATCGGCCTGGGGTGGCAAGCCGGTGGAGACATTTACGAGTCGCGAAGCGCTGAACACGCTGCCGGGCACGAAAGCGCTCGTGGATGCGATGCTGAAGGACGAGTCGAGCTTTGATCAGGCGAAGGCGGACGCGGCTTACGCGACGAAGCTGGAACAGTGGAAGGCCACGATGGCCGCGGCGAAGGGCAAGGCGGACGTGGATCGCAAGAGACTGCCGAAGAAGCCGGATGCGCCGAAGCGTCCGCTGCTCACCGAGGGCCGGCCGGGCGTGCTTTACGCGGCGATGATTCATCCGTTCGTCGGTTACACGATGCGCGGCGCGATCTGGTATCAGGGCGAGGGCAATGCGAAGCCCGGCGCGGTGCCTTATGACCAAACACTGCCGCTCATGATCAACGACTGGCGCAAGCGCTGGGGCGATGAGTTCTCGTTTTACTATGTGCAGCTCGCCAGCTACCACGCGCCCTCGACGGAGCCGGGCACGCCAGACTCTTGGGCACTTTGCCAGGATCGCATGCGCCGAGTGCTTGCGACGACGCCGAAGACTGGCATGGCGATCACGAACGATGTCGGCGAGGCGAATGACATCCATCCGAAGAACAAAAAAGATCCCGGCGAGCGTCTCGCACGCTGGGCGCTGGCGAAGGACTATGGCAAGGAGCTGATCTACAGCGGTCCTCTCTTCAAGACGAGCGAGGCAAAGGATGGCGCGATCCGCGTGACCTTTGATCAAGCTGGTGAAGGTCTCACATCACGCGATGGCGGTGCTTTGAAGCGTTTCGAGATCGCTGGAGCTGACAAAAAGTGGAAGTGGGCGGATGCGAAGATCGACGGCAAAGACGTCGTGCTCGTGAGCAGCGCTGAGGTGAAGCAACCGGTGGCCGTTCGCTATGCCTGGGCCGCGAATCCGGAAGGCGCGAACCTCGTGAACAGCGATGGTTTGCCCGCTTCCGTCTTCCGCACAGATGATTGGGACGATGTGGAGATCAAGGTGGACGCCAGCGCTGCGCAGGCTGCAAATGAGCGTCGTGCCATGGGTGCGGAGATTCGCTCCATCGCCGCCGAGCGTGCGAAGCATGACCGCAAGAGCCCCGAGTATCAGGCACTGAACAAAAAGTTTCAGGAACTGATGGCGAAGTATAAAGAAGGAGCGCCGAAGAAGTAAGCAGTAGCAAAGGCCTCCGAGCCTGTGCTTCTTTGCTCCAACCAATCTACTCACAAGCTGGAAAGCCTTCGCTCCCATCTATGCGCTATCTTCTTGGCCTGCTCATCCTTGCTCACGCCTCTGCTGCCGAGCTTTCCGTCACCTCCTACCCGTCCATTCAAGCCGCCTTGGATGCTAACCCGAATCGGATGCTTTTTGTGCCGGCCGGCGACTATCCGATTAAGGAAAAGATTCGCATCCGTGGTGAGCGCAGCGGTCTGTTCGGCCCAGGTCGCATCATTCAGCAAAACCAAGATCAGCCGATCATCGAGATCGAGAACACTCACGACACCGAGATCCGTGACCTGACGCTCACTCGCGCCGAGGGGAAAATGGAAACCGGCAAGGAAGGGATCATGGCCCAAAAATGCAGCGGACTCGTGATCGAGAACGTGCGTGTGATCGACAACCATTCGAAGTCAGGAGCCATCCTGGTTACGGACTCGCAGGGCACACGAATCAGTCGTTGTGTGGTTCGCAACTACATGTGCGTCGCGATTGATGATCGCACGCAGGGCACGACGTCTGGCTATGCCTTCCGCTGCTCCGATGGCACGGGCATCATGGTGCGGTATTGCACCGGCACTTTGATTGAAGGCAATCAGGTCGTGGAGAATGTCTTCTCCGCATCCAAAGAAGTCAGAGACCGATACAAGCTAGGCGACTTCGTGAAGAAGAACCCGGAGAAAGGTCCGCATCTCAGCCAGCAAGCCTGGGATGCGGGTTACACCGACAACTGGCGTCAAGGCAGCGCCATTCAAGTGACTGCGCCAGAGACCAGCGACTTCACGCGCATCATCGGCAACCACATCGAAAACGCAGCCCAAGGCATCGACCTGCACTGTGATCATGTCATTGTCGCCAACAACATCGTGAACCACGCCCACATTGGCATGAAGGCCATGCACGGCAGTCGCAATGTGCTCATCACGGGCAACCAGTTCGCACGCAATGACCTGTGGGCCATCGGGCTAATGCCAGGAGCAGCGGCGCATCCGGCGACCAACGGCAAGCCGGATAATTCTGACGGTGGCTCGATCATCGCGAACAACATCATCTCGGATTTCGGCCATGGCGAAGCACACTGGATGTGGGGATCGGAGCGCTCACCCATTAAACTCGACGCAGGCCAGGACCCGGACGATCCACCGCTCTCTGATGTGCTCATCCAGGGAAACCTCGTTCACAACCTTGGGCCGCCGCGCTACATCTATGATGTGATCATCGCCACCGAGGCCAGCGGCCCAAGAAACCTGCATTTCAGCAACAACGTTTTCCCTCCTGGAACACGCGGCGTGTGCAATCAGGAGATGAAGCCCTGAGCGCGACCGACCCTATTCCTCCAGTCCCCTACCCTCTTCCTACCCTGACCAGTTCATGACACGTTTCTGCCATTATCTGATCCAGTTTGTTTTTCTCACAGCTTCGGGTTTCGGCGCGGAGAGTCACCCTCCGTTTCATTCCACTACACTCGCCGCAATCGATCAGGCTAACACGACTCTGTGGACCAAATGCATCGACTCTCATGGGGTCATCCTGGACTTCGTCGGTGAGATTCCCACGCCTGAAGATTGCGCCGTGGGAAAGCCGAATGCCATCGGCTGGTGGAGTCCGATTGAAGACGGCCCGATGTTCACCGGCTTGTATCTTCCTGCCGCCTGCGAACGCGCACGTCGCAGCGGCAAGGATGAGGACAAAGCCAAGGCTCGCCGTCTGGCGCAAGGACTCATCAAGTGTGCGTCGGTATCGGACGTGCCGGGCTTCATCGCGCGCGGCATGGGGACGGATGGAAAGTGCCATTACCCGCTCGGATCGGATGATCAAACGCATCCTTGGTTCTACGGACTTCACACCTACTGCATGAGCGACCTTCCATCCGTGGAGGAACGTGATCAGATTGTGGCCAAGATGAAGGAAGTCGCCGCTGCTCTGGAAGCTAACGGCTGGAAGTGTCCCTGCGATGGTGCATTTAAAGGAGACTTCCGAGGTGCGTTTCGCGGACACTTGTTTCGCGATGCCGTTCGTTATCTCTACATGCTGAAAGCCATGCATGACGTCACCAAGGACAAGGTCTGGCTGACTCGCTACCACCAGGCGCTGGAGGAACGCCCGCCTCAAAGCGAGCAGACTCGCATTCAGATCTGTGCCCAGGGTTGTGCTCGTGATCACGAGGCCATCAAGAACATCAATGACTACCAGCAATGGATCTACGTAGGATCACAAGCGTCACTGGCAGGTCTCGTTGCGATGGAAACGAACGAGGTGCTCAAAACGCAGTATCGGACAGGCTTGATGTTGAATGCCGAATCATCGCTGAAGTCCTTGGAAGCACACAAGCTTTTCGACAACAAGGATACTAAGGTCTTTGGTGATGCTGACTGGCGTGCCGTCTATGCCACATGGTTCCCCCAGCCCACCCAGGCTGAGGCACAGCGAATGTCTGGCATCGCCGACAAGGCCAAGCGAGGCGAGCGCAAGCACTACGAGAGCCGCTACATGCGCAATCCGCTCGCCGCCGCCGCTATCGTTGCCCTGGCTGGTGACGGCACAGGTCGTGAAGCCATTGAGCAAACCCTTCAGCACTTCGATTATTCAAAGCTCAACATGTCCGTCTTCTTCTTCGCTGAGTGCGCTTACTACGCCCTTCCTGACGCGAGATAGTCGCCAAGAATGCCACCGTTGCTGAACTTTGCAGAAACCCGTGGGAATCAACGCGTCAGGGGGACTTCGCGCCACTCAACACTATCGAAGCGTGTCGGACTCTTGTAACAACCAATACCCAAGGCCAACGGGCGTTCCGTGGTGTCCCATTCCCAAGCGGGCGAAATCGTGAGCGCCCTGTCTTTGATTGAAAATGCCTTCTTGAACTCGCCATCCAAACTCATTCGCACCTCGTCAGGCCGGATCTCGATCAGCATCTCGTAAGTCCTGCCGTTGAACAAAGGGAAGCGAAAACCATAGCCCGTCTGCAGATCCTGCCCGGCGATCTCTTGCACGCCGGCGAGTCCCTCGTTCCATGCATCCACTTCAGCAGAGCCAATTTGGCCTGCCGTGCGGAAGAACACCGCTACCGAGTGCATGCCTGAGAGTCGGCTAAACCGCACACGCACATCATACGCCTCGGGCATGTCAGCCTCCAGACTCGCGATGCAGATGTCCTCGTTCGCTGTGAGCACACCGTTGCTGTTCTGCCAGTTGCCTCGGATGGTGTGCTCCCAGATGCGATAACCCGCCGCTGCATCCCGCCACGGTCCTGGATTCGGCGACGGTCTTTCCCCTTTCAGCACCCACCATGCAGTTGCGATGAGCATGAATCCCAGCAGTGCCAACCAAGGCCATCTTGCACGCTGTGTCGGTGCCCGATCTTCGAGTGCCAGAATGAACTCGTTCACCGATGCAAACCGGTCTTGAGCTCGCGGACGCAAGGCCTGCATCACCGCTGTGCTGATGTTGTGTGAGACTTCTTTTCGCAAGACATGCGGAGGGTCAAAACTGCCGCGCGGGGTTTGTCCGGTGAGCAGTTCATAAGCGATGACTCCCAGCGCGTAAATGTCGATTCGAACATCGACCTCGGTGCCCTTGAACTGCTCGGGCGCCATGTAGTCCACCGTGCCGACAGCCATGCCTGTAAGGGTAAGTCGCGCGCTGTCGTCATGCATCGGCATCGCCAGCCCAAAGTCACTCACCATTGCCTCGCCGCTCTCAGCGATGAGCACGTTCTCCGGTTTCATGTCGCGATGAATCACGCCCTCCGCATGGGCCATGGTGAGTCCCGCAGCGATCTGCCGGACCATGCGCAAAGCTTCATCCACTGGCAGTCCGTTCGGATGGTCGCGGAGCTTGTCCCGCAGCGTGCCACCTTCGACGAGTTCCATCACAATCGCAGCCGATTCGCCATCGCGATGAAAGTCATGAACGGCCACGATGTTCGGATGACGCAGCCTGGCCATGACGCGTGCCTCACGCTCCAGGCGCTCGAGAAACAGCGGATCATTCGCCAGCTCGCGCGCGAGCACTTTGACAGCCACCTCGCGATCCAACCTCACCTGCCGTCCGAGATAAACGGTGCCCATTCCACCACGTCCCAAGGGGGCCTCAATCTCGACCCCTTCAACCTTGATCTCAGTGCCTTCAGCGTCCGCAGCCTTCAACCCATGCGCCATCAATGCCTCCGGCTTCAAACCAGAGAGACGTTGGCGAAGTGAGCGTGAATCGTGCATGGAGTGATGGAATGTGGGAGGGTTGGCTGACCGGATCAATTCAATACTCCAGCACTCCACTACTCCATCGCCGCATCACGCAGCACGCGCATAAGATAGCTCATCTCCTCGTGCACGTTCGCATCCGCTGGCTGCGTCTCGGCTACCTCATTTCGCAGTGCCTCGCGAAACCGGGCTCGCAAACGATGCACGGCAACCTTGAAAGCATTGCCACTCATCCCGATCGCAGCACCAGCACGCGCATAGTCTTCGATGCCGCCCTCGCCGGTGAGGAACAGCCGCATCGCCTCGAACTCAACCGCTTTGCCTCGCTGCTTCGCATAAGCTTCCACCACGGCCATCGCCTTATCCAGCACGGTCAGCGCCCACTGGCGGTCGAACATGTGATCGGCGCTCTCGCCTTCGATCTGCTCGACTTCATACCAAGCCTCGGCCTCGGCAGCGTCGAAGGATATGATGTTCCCACCGCCACGCTTTTGCCGTGATTCCTTGCGCTGCTCATCATGCACATGACGGCGAAACGCTGTGAGCATAAAGGTGCGCAGCTTGCCAAGCTCAGGATTTGCAGCAGCGAAGAGTCCCTTTTGCAACACCTGCACGAAGAATCCCTGCACATAATCCTCCGCATCACTCGGCAACGCCCCACAGCGCCGGCTCCAAGCATACAGCGGAAACCAATACGCCGCGCAGAGCTCCTCCAACGCACATCTAGCCTTCTCGTCCTGACCCTGCGACTGGATCACGAGGCTCCAGCGAGTCGGTTGGAAGGAGGCAGGGGCTGTGTGGGACATGCGTGAATTGAAATAGCACGAATCGAACAGTTCAACAGCAGTCAGCGGATGCACAAACAGTCCCAGCATGATCGAGCCTCGCCCATCTTGACGGATTTTTAACGGGTAGCGGCCTCCTCTTAATTGGGCAAATCGCGGCGGGCCAACATCATGACGGTGCAACAACATTCACCCATCATGAACGACCTCCTTTACCTCGGCGTCACCGCCGCCTTTTTCATCGTCGCCGGGCTCTACGTCCACGGCTGCGATAGCCTCTGACCACGCCCTTCACTATGGAAGCCATCCTCGTCGGGCTCACCGCTCTTGCCCTGCTCGCTTACCTGACGGTGGCGATGCTGTGTCCTGAAAAGTTCTGACCTCACTGCTATGCAAACGAATGACTGGCTTCAATTCGCCTTCTTTCTCGGGCTGCTCACGATCATCACCAAGCCGATCGGCCTGTATCTCGTGCAGGTGCTCGATGTGAATGGTCGCACCTGGCTCGATCCGTTGCTCAAACCGGTCGAGCGGCTCACTTACCGGCTTATCGGCATCGACCCGCAGCGGGAGCAGACATGGAAAGGCTACACCTTTGCCATGCTGGCCTTCAGCTTCATCGGCATCGTTTTCACTTACGCGATTCTGCGCCTGCAAGGCCTGCTGCCACTGAATCCGCAGGGTCTGCCCGGCCTGAGTCATCATCTGGCCTTCAATACGGCCGTGAGCTTCACCACGAACACCAACTGGCAGAGCTACGGTGGCGAAAGCACCCTGAGTTATTTTTCGCAGATGGTGGGGCTAACGTTTCACAACTTCGTATCTGCCGCAGTTGGCATCGAGATCGCTGCGGCACTGGTGCGTGGCATCGCGCGTAGCTCGGCGAAGACACTCGGCAACTTCTGGTCTGACCTCGTTCGCGTCACTTACTACCTCCTGCTGCCGATCTGTGCGGTCTTCGCGATCTTCCTGGTTTCGCAGGGCATGATCCAAAACTTCGATGCCTACACCAAGGTGAAGACACTCGAAGGCGCAGAGCAAATCATCGCGCAAGGCCCCGTGGCATCGCAGGTCGCCATCAAAATGCTCGGCACCAATGGCGGCGGGTTCTTCAATGCGAACGCCGCGCATCCCTTCGAAAATCCAACGCCACTGTCGAACTTCGCGCAGATGTTCTCGATCTTCGCCATCGGCAGCGGCCTCACCTACTACCTTGGACGCATGGTGAAGAATCAGGGGCACGGCTGGGCCGTGTGGGCGGCGATGATTTTCCTCTTTATCGGCGGCGTGCTGGTGTGTGCTCACTATGAAGCTGTCGGCAATCCGATCCATCAGCAGCTCGGCATCGCCGCCGCGGGTGGCAACATGGAGGGCAAGGAAGTGCGCTTCGGCGTCTTCAACTCGTCTCTCTTCGCCACCATCACCACCGCCGCGTCGTGTGGCGCGGTGAACTCGATGCATGATTCGTTCACGCCCATCGGTGGGCTCGTTCCGCTGTTCATGATCGAGCTGGGTGAAGTTGTCGTCGGTGGTGTCGGCGCGGGGTTGTATGGCATGCTCGTGTTCGTGATTCTCGCCGTGTTCATCGCGGGGCTCATGGTGGGCCGAACGCCCGAGTATCTCGGCAAGAAGATTCAGGCGAAGGAGGTGAAGCTGGCCATGCTCACGCTGCTCATCCTCACCGCCAGCATTCTCGGCTTCACCGCCTGGGCTTGTGTGAGCGACTGGGGTGTCGCAGGCCTCAACAACAGCGGCCAGCATGGCTTCAGCGAGATGCTGTATGCCTACAGCTCCGCCACCGGCAACAATGGCAGCGCCTTCGCCGGACTCACGGCCAACACACCCTGGTATAACACCACGCTCGGCCTCGCCATGCTCATCGGTCGCTTCCTCATGATTGTGCCGATCATGGCGCTCGCCGGATCTCTCGCTGGAAAGCAAACCGTGCCACCGAGCGCCGGAACCTTTCCGGTGAATGGCGCGACCTTCACCGTGCTGCTCATCGGCATCGTGCTGCTCGTCGGTGCCCTGAACTTCCTCCCTGCGCTCGCCTTAGGCCCCATCGTTGAGCACTTCCTGATGGGCAAAGGCGTCTTGTTCTAAAACCATTTTTTCTCACGTCCATGTCCCACAAACCCACATCTCTCTTTGATGCTTCGATCCTCGCGCCCGCCATCGGCGGCGCGTTTCAGAAGCTCGATCCGCGCCTGATGGTGAAGAACCCCGTCATGTTCGTCACGCTCGTCGGCGCGGTGCTCACCACGGTGAGCGTCTTCACCACCCAGACGGATCATGGTTTCATCATCCAGCTTTCCGTCTGGCTATGGTTCACCGTGCTTTTCGCCAACTACGCGGAAGCCGTCGCCGAAGGCCGTGGCAAGGCGCAAGCCGCCAGCCTGCGTGCCGCACGCAAAGACACCATGGCCCGACGCATCAAAAACGGCGTGGAGATTGCCGTGCCCGCTCCTGCGTTGGAGAAAGGCGACATCGTCGTCTGCGAAACAGGCGATGTGATCCCCGCCGATGGCGAGGTCATCGAAGGCATCGCCAGTGTCGATGAAGCCGCTATCACGGGAGAGTCCGCGCCCGTCATCCGCGAGAGTGGTGGCGACCGCAGCGCCGTCACGGGCGGCACAAAGGTCATCAGCGACCGCATCGTGATCCGCATCACCTCGGAAAAGGGCAACACCTTCATCGACCGCATGATTTCGATGGTGGAGGGGGCGAAACGCCAGAAGACACCGAATGAGATCGCGCTGACCATCCTGCTGTCCGCGATGACGCTCATTTTTTTGCTCGTAACGATCACGCTGAAGCCCTTCGGCCTCTACTCAGGTGTCACCTTCACCACGCCGGTGCTCGTCGCGTTGCTCGTGTGCCTCATTCCGACCACGATTGGCGGCTTGTTGAGCGCCATCGGCATCAGCGGCATCGACCGTCTCATTCGTCGCAACGTCATGGCTACCTCCGGCCGCGCCGTCGAGGCTGCGGGCGACATCGACGTGCTCCTGCTCGACAAAACGGGCACCATCACGATCGGCAATCGCATGGCCTCCGACTTCCGTCCCGCGCCCGGCATCACCGAGCAACAACTCGCCGATGCTGCGCAACTCGCCTCGCTCGCCGATGAAACACCCGAAGGCCGCAGCATCGTCGTTTTGGCCAAAGAACGCTTCAACCTCCGCGGACGCGATCTTGCCGCTCCCCATGCCAACTTTGTGCCTTTCACGGCTCAGACACGCATGAGCGGTGTCGATCTCGATGGCCGCAGCATCCGCAAAGGTGCGGCGGATTCGATCAAAGCACACGTCGAAGCCCTAGGAGGCGTTTATCCGGCTGAAATCACGAAAACCGTCGAAGCCGCGTCACGCGCCGGACGCACGCCGCTCGTCGTCGCGGAGGGAAATCGCGTGCTCGGCGTCGTGGAGCTCAAAGACGTCGTCAAAGGCGGCATCAAGGAGCGATTTGCCCAACTCCGCAAAATGGGCATCCGCACCGTCATGATCACCGGCGACAATCCCATGACCGCCGCTGCCATCGCTGCCGAGGCCGGTGTGGATGATTTCATGGCCCAGGCCACGCCCGAGGACAAACTACGCCGCATCCGCGCCGAACAGGCCGAGGGACACCTCGTCGCCATGACCGGCGACGGCACCAATGACGCCCCCGCTTTGGCGCAGGCCGATGTCGGCGTCGCCATGAACACCGGCACTCAAGCCGCCCGTGAAGCCGGCAACATGGTCGATCTCGACAGCAATCCCACGAAGCTCATTGAGATGGTCGAAATCGGGAAGCAGCTGCTCATGACACGCGGCTCGCTGACGACCTTCAGCATCGCCAACGACATCGCCAAATACTTCGCCATCATCCCTGCGATGCTCATGGCGACTTTTCCCGCCATCTCGCCGCTGAACGTCATGGGCCTCGCCAGTCCGCAGAGCGCCATTTTGAGCGCCGTCATCTTCAACGCGCTCATCATCATCGCCCTCATCCCTCTCGCGCTCAAAGGCGTGCCCTACCGACCGATGGGTGCCGCCGCCGTGCTCCAGCGCAACCTGCTCGTCTATGGCCTCGGAGGCATCCTCATCCCCTTCATCGGCATTAAGGCCATTGATGTCATCGTCGCCACCCTTCACCTCGCCTAATCCATGAAAGCCCTCTTCTCTGAACTCCGCCCTGCCATCATGGCTACGCTCGTGCTCGCGGCCGTTACTTGCGGTGCTTATCCGCTGCTCATCACCACCGTGGCGCAGTCTGCTTTCAAAGAGAAAGCCAGTGGCAGCCTCATCACCGACAAGGACGGCACCGTGCGAGGCTCCGCACTGCTCAGCCAGAACTTCGCCGCCGAGAACTACTTCCACCCGCGCCCCAGCGCTGCGGGCAGTGGTCATGACGCCGCCAGTTCCAGCGGCAGCAATCTCGGTCCCACCTCTCAAAAGCTCCACGATGCGATCAAAGAACGCATCGTCGCGTATCGCACCAAGAACGGCCTCGCCGCCGATGCCACCGTGCCGGCCGATGCAGTCACGGCCTCCGCCAGCGGCCTTGATCCGCACATCAGCCCGAAGAACGCCGAGCTGCAAACCGCCCGAGTCGCCAAAGCACGCAACCTCAGCATCGAGAAAGTGAAGGAAATCATTGCCTCGAACACCGCGAAGCCCGACCTCGGCATTTTGGGCGAAACGGGCGTGAACGTGCTGAAGTTGAATTTTGCGCTCGATGCTCTGAAGTAATCCTCCCAGCCGTGAACACCGACGACACACGCCCCGATCCCGACGCTCTGCTCGCGCAAATGCGCCTGGAGGATGTGAAGTCGAAATCCGGCAAGCTCCACATCTTCCTCGGCATGTGTCCCGGCGTGGGCAAAACTTACGCCATGCTTCAAACGGCACGCCAGCGGCTCAAAGAAGGCATCGACGTGCTCGCAGGCATCATCGAGACGCATGGACGCTCCGAAACCGCGGCGCTGCTGGAAGGCATGCGCGTTTTGCCGCGCAGGCAGCTCGAACATCGCGGCTTCACGCTGGAGGAGTTCGACATCGACGCCGTGCTCGCGCAAAGGCCGCAACTCGTGCTGGTCGATGAGCTGGCCCACAGGAACGCGCCCGGCTCGCGCCACGCGAAGCGCTATCAGGATGTGCTGGAGCTGATCGACGCGGGCATCGACGTTTACACCACGCTCAACGTCCAGCACATCGAGAGCCAGGTGGACATCGTGCGGCAGATCAGCGGTGTCGCCATCGCTGAAACAGTGCCCGATTCGATCCTCGATGTCGCGCATGAGATCCAGCTCATCGACCTCAGCGTCGAAAAGCTGCTGGAGCGCATGGCGGATGGAAAAGTGTATCTCGGCGAGCGTGCCGAGCACGCTGTCTCCCATTTCTTCAAAGAAGGCAATCTCACCGCCCTGCGTGAGCTGGCCCTGCGCTTCACTGCCGAGCAAGTGGATCGTGATCTGGAGGACATCCGCCGCTTGAAGCGCGTTAGCACCCCTTGGAAGACCAACGCACGGCTCATGGTCGGCGTTGGCCCGAGTCCGTATGCTGAAAGCCTGATCCGCTGGACACGC
The DNA here is from genome assembly GCA_016795365.1 of Verrucomicrobiaceae bacterium. GTDB lineage: Bacteria > Verrucomicrobiota > Verrucomicrobiia > Verrucomicrobiales > Verrucomicrobiaceae > JAEUHN01. Next base: position 169,046 of record JAEUHN010000031.1, on the reverse strand, counting down.
CGCGCAGCCACGCGCCTAAACTGCCCCTGGCTTGTCGTTTGGGTGCAAGGACTCACTGAACCCAACAGCGATGAACAGCAGCGCCTCTCGAACGCACTCGCACTCGCACGAAAACTCGGCGGCGAGGTCGTTTCCGCCACGGGTGAGCACATCGCCGACGCCTTGCTGCAAGTTGCCCGCGAGCGCAACGTGACGCAGATCGTCGTAGGCAAGCCAAACAAACCGTCGTGGTGGCGGAAATCACTCGCCGATCAGCTCATCCTCGGCAGCGGCGACATCGACGTGTGCGTCGTGCGTCCGCTCGCCTCGTCGGAAAAAAGCCGTGCAGCCGTGCGAGAGCCTGTTTCGACCACTTTAATCGGCGAATACAGTTGGGTGCTCGTTTTGGTCTTCTCCATTGCCAGCTTGTGCTGGGCTATCACGAGCTTCACTGGCTATATGGTTGTCGCACTGGTCTTTTTGATCGCGGTGGTGCTCGCGGCACTGCGCTTCAGTCGCGGACCCGTTTTGCTGATGGCGACGCTCAGCGCCTTGTGCTGGAACTTCTTCTTCATCCCGCCGCAGTTCACGTTTTAAATCAACAAGGCCGAGGACTGGATCATGTTCGGCCTCTTCTTCATCGTCGCGCTGAGCATGGGCAGCCTCACCAGCCGTCTGCGGCTGCGAGAGGCCGCGGAGCGACGCCGCGCACGTCAAACCGATGCTCTCCTGCGAGTCACGCAAAGCGCCGCACTCGCCGCCGAGCCCGCCAAAGGTCTCGCCGAGGCGCTGCGCACGATCAATGAGCTGCTGCGGGCCGACACAGCCCTCGTCGTGCGCGAGAACGACCGCTCGCTCCCGTCGGTGGCGCATCCGGCGAGCACCTTCCAGCCCAGCGCCAAAGAATGGGGCGTCGTCACTTGGGTTTACGGAAACAAACAAGCAGCCGGTCGCCACACCGACACCTTGCCCGAGTCCGCTGCGACGTGGTTTCCGTTGCAAACGGCCACCTCGCTCATCGGTGTGCTCGGCGTGCAGTTTCATCGCGATCAACGGCTCGACTTTGCCACGCGGCAGATGATCGAGGCCTTCGCGCTGCAACTCGCGCTTGTGTTGGAAAAAGAGCACTTCATCCAAGCCGTGAGCCATGCCGAGATGCTCGCCCACTCCGAGAAACTCCATCGCACATTGCTCGACAGCATCTCGCACGAACTCAAAACGCCCATCGCCGTGATCAATGCCGCTGTGGAAGGCATGAGCGGCACTTCTGGCCCTTACCTCGACGAGATCACCACCGCCTCTCAGCGCCTCCAGCGCGTGGTGGACAACCTGCTGCACATGACCCAGCTCGAATCCGATGTGCTCAAGCCACACCTCGACTGGTGTGATTTAAGCGATGTCATCAACGCCGCTCGTCAGGCCGTCGGCAAGCCGCTGGAGTCGCATCCCGTGACACTTCATCTGCCGGATTATCTTCCGCTGGTGAAACTCGATCACGCGCTGCTCACGCAGGCTCTCGCCAACATCCTGCACAATGCGGCGATCTACACGCTGGAGGGGACGAAGATCGAAATCAGCGCCACGTTGGTCGATCAAACACTGCGACTCATTCTTCGCGATCACGGCCCCGGTTTGCCACCCGGCATGGAGAAATCCGTCTTTGAGAAGTTCTGCCGCGCTCCCGGCTCACCCGCTGGCGGCACCGGGCTCGGTCTCACCATCGCGCGAGGCTTTGTGCAGGCCCTCGGTGGTGACATTACCGCTCGAAACCACCCCGAAGGCGGCGCGGAGTTTGTGATCGAAGTAAAACGAACTTCCAAATTCGTTCCCCATGACCTCCCTTCGCCAACGAACTTGGAAGTTCGTTTTACACCATGACCGCGCTCATCATCGACGACGAAATCCAGATCCGCCGCCTGCTCAAGCTGGCGCTGGCGTCGAAGGGCTACACCGTCCGTGAGGCTGAAAAAGGCACCCTCGGCCTGCAAGCCGCCGTGTTTCACAAACCCGATGCAATCATCCTCGACCTCGGCCTGCCAGACATGGACGGTGTGGAGGTGCTGAAGCGACTGCGCGAATGGAGCCCCGTGCCCGTGCTCATCCTCAGCGTGCGCGACCAGGAGTCGATGAAGCTCGCCGCCTTCGACGCCGGAGCCGACGACTACGTCACCAAGCCCTTCAGCACCGCCGAACTCCTCGCCCGGCTCACGGCCATCCAGCGCCGACACAGCAACGACGAGGCCGCAAATCTCGAAATCGGCCCGCTGGCCCTCGATCCCGCCCACCACGCCGCCACGCTCTCCGGCGAGCCTTTGAAGCTCACGCCCACCGAATACTCCATGCTCGCCCAGCTCGTGAAGCACGCGGGCAAAGTCGTCACGCTCAAGCAACTCCTCCGCGCCGTCTGGGGCCCGCAGTCCGAGCAGCAGTCCAACTACCTCCGCGTCTATGCCAACCACCTTCGCAAAAAGCTCGAAGGCAGCCGCCTGGAAATCCAAAACGAGCCTGGCATTGGCTACCGGCTCGTGGAGCGGTGAGATACACGGCGCTGCGGCCTGCCCGAGGCGAGCCGTTATACGCCCTTCTTGCCTTTGAATCGCGCAACGAGCGGAGAGAGCACATGCTTCACAAACAGATCAACGATGCCGCCGACGATCACGCCGAGCACCGCAGCGATGCCCGCCTGAGCGAACCAGTTGAGGAAGCCATGCATGGACGGGAGCAAGTTGGCGAACGCTTCACCGGCATGATGAATGGCTTCTTCGGGGCCATGGACGCCGAGTTGATGCAGCCCGTGAACGAGGATGCCACCGCCGACCCACAGCATCGCCACCATGCCGACCAGACTCAGCGCTTTCAAAAACAGCGGCATGCCATGCACCAGCGCGCGTCCTGCGGCGCGGATGACGCCCGTGCCGGACTTGGCGAGCGCCACGCCCGCGTCGTCAGCTTTGACGATGAGAGCGACAGCACCATAAACCAGCAGCGTCATGCCAAGGCCGACCACGGCGAGCACGATGGCTTGCATCCAGAGCGGCGACTCGGAAACGCCCGCGAGTGTGATGGCCATGATTTCAGCGGAGAGAATGAGATCCGTGCGGATGGCGCTCTCCACGCGATCGTTCTCCAGTTCCTCGGCAGTCATCGGCTTGGCCTCTTCGGCTTCACCGTCGTCGTGATGGCCGGGACGGATGAGGTCCATGACTTTGTGATGGCCTTCCATGCAGAGGAACGCGCCGCCGAGCATCAGCAGCGGCGTGATCACCCACGGTGCCACCAGACTGAGGATCAGCGCGCCAGGCAGAAGGATGATCAGTTTGTTCTTGAGCGAGCCCTTGGCGATCTTCGCGATGATCGGCACCTCACGTTCGGCAGAGAGTCCCACGACGTAGCGCGGCGTGACCGCTGCATCATCAATAACGATGCCCGCGGCCTTGCTGCCCGCTTTGGCGGCGACCACGCTCGCATCATCAATGGAGGTCGCGGCGACCTTGGCGATCGCGGTGATGTCATCGAGCAGAGCGATGAGGCCGGAGGTCATAGAGGACCTCCTTCAATGACAACGAGAGGGGTGAGCGAGAGAGGGGGCATGCAGAGAGCTTGCATGTGCCCACGGAGCGGGCCGGGTCAAGCGCGCGACGGTGAGTTTTTGCCTGGAATCACGGTGATCGGTTGCTGGCGACACTTTTTCTGTGGCAAAGTGTAACCGCACCCGGGCTTTGAGCAAGAAACAGCAGCCATGCCCCCCACCTTTTCAAAGACAGTCCTGCTTTGCCTCGGACTCGCCGTCACTGCAGCTGCGCAGGTGACGACGACCGGCTTCAACAACGCCCCGCGCGCCGAAACGCCGGGGACGTTGCTCTCGCATCCGATCACGAACGGCTCGGAGCCGATCGGGCGCACGACATCGATCAACTACCTCAACGGCTGGATCATCGTTGGTGCGGAGTCACCGGGATCGCGTCCGGGCTCGGACTTGAGCCTGCGGGTGTATGACATCAGCGATCCGGCGAATCCGGTGCGCAGGCTGCCTTCGGACTTTGGCTTGAGCTATCCGAACAACCTGTGGATTCAGGACAACTACGGCTGGAACGCGCACGGCACGGCGCAATACGGCAATCTGCTCCTGCCAGCGCCGATTCGCGTGAATGGATTCGGCGGACTCGTGGAACTGGGCGGCACCAATGGCATCCCTGGCTTGATCAATCTGCCGCTGCTCTACAATCGCAGCAGCCAGTCGGGGCCTTGGCAGTCCACGCTGCTCTGGTATGGCACGCCGGACTCGGACATGACGATCACGAAGCAAAGCATCGGCCTGAATGGTCAGGTGCAAAGCCGTGTGCTTGCCACCTTCGATCATGTCGGCGCCTTCGGTGGTGGCGACTGGCATCCGATGTTCTTCGGCGACCTTCTCATCTACGCGCGCAGCGGCATCAGCGGCAACGACGGCGTAGTGGTGTATCGCCTTGCCTACAACAACATGGATGACGCGGACCCGAACAATGACAGCGTCACGCCGCAGTTTGTCGGCTCGCTCAGCGGCGGCTTCCAGGGCTACTGGCCGAACCTTTTCAGCGATGGCACGGGCTTGTATGTCATCGGCAGCACGACGGACATCCTCATCGCGGCGGACATTACGCAGGCTGCGCATCCGGCGGGCAGCGGCGCGGTGCAAACCATTGCCACGCTCACGATTCCGGGTTTCACCAATGCCTCGTATCCGGTTTATCAGGATCAGTTCGGCTTCATCCACAATCGCAAGATCGACATGACTCGGTTCATCGCGGGCGATGCGAACCCGATCGTGTTGTCGCTGAATGAACTCAATCCGCCGCGACCTGTTGGAGCGCCTGCCTTGCCTGCGAACTCCATCGTCGGCGTGAACACTTCGCAGATGTCGCTGCCGCTCGGCAATCTCTGGCTCACCGGCGGCTATCCGATCCCGAACACGAATCAAGGTCTCGGTGTGTGGGTGCATCAGCAAGCTGCGGACACCACGCCGCCGCGTGTGAGCTATCACATCCCGCAGGCGAACCGCACGAACTACCCGCGTCATGCGCCGCTGAGCTTCCTCGTGCACGAGCATCCGCGAAACGGCGGCCCGCGAAACGGCATCGACTTCACCGTGCGGCCGGTCGGCGCAAATGACACGCTGGGCGCATTCGTGCCCGGCTTTTTGATCCACGACTTCTCCGGCAACATGACCTTCACGCCGGATGCGCCACTGGACGCGAACACGACCTACCAGGTGGACTTCCTCTCGAACCCCGCGCTGCAGATTGGTTTCCGCGATGCGGCGAGCAACTACATCGAGCCCTACTCCTTCCGCTTCTCCACGGGCGGCGGCATCAATGCGAATCCGCCCCCTGCTTTCACCAGCTTCACCGCGAGCAACTATCAGCCTGCGCCGAACACGCAGATCACCGTCACCGCGGCAGCGACCGGCACAGGCACGCTTGAGTATCGCTACAACTTCGACGGCAACTGGAGCGCGTGGAGCACGAGCACGACGGCCAACTTCACTTACACCACGGCAGGTCGTCCACGCGTGCTCGCGCAGGCCCGCGATGCCACGGGGAGCATCGCTGCGTCATCGCTTTCACTGCTCGTCATCACCGCGCCGCCAGCCTCTCCGCGTCCTACGCAAAGCTCGACGATCACAGTGGGCGATGATCCAGGAGGCCGTCGTGTGTGGTCGGTGAATCCTGATGCGAACACTGTGACAGTGCTCGATGCCGAGACCGGTGCAAAGATCGCCGAACACGCGGTCGGCGTGAACCCGCGCAGCATCGCGCGCGATGCGAATGGTCGCTACTGGGTGACCTGCCATCGCTCGGATGAGATCCGGATCTTGAACGCCGACGGCACCACGTTCAGCACGATCACGCTTCCTTATGGCAGCGCACCGTATGGAGTCGCGCCATCGCCGAACGGCTCGCTGCTGTATCTCACGCTTCAAGGCTCGGGCCGCGTGCATCGCTACACCGCAGCCAATCCTGCGGCGGCTCCGCTGATTTCCATCCCGGTGAACACACCGCGCGCTATCGCCATCAGCGCCGATGGCACACGCGTGCTGGTGACGCGTTTCATCTCGTCCGAGCTGCAAGGAGAAGTCGGCGAGTTCAATGCCACGCTTGGCTTTGTGAGACTCTTCACGCTGAGCCTCGCCAACACGATTGATGGCGGCGACCGCGCCTCAGGTGTGCCGAACTACCTCGCGGGCATCGCCATCTCGCCCGATGGCACACGCGCTGCCGTCGTATCGAAGCAGGACAACACCTTCCGCGGCACTGGCTTCGGTGTGGGCAATCTCACGCACGAAACGACTGCGCGGGCGGTGATCTCCTTCCTCAACCTCACCAACACCGCGCCCAATCCGCAGGCCGAGATCCGGCACACGCGCCGCGATTTCGACAACAGCGACAGCCCGACCGCCGTGGCCTACACGCCGCTTGGCGACACCTTGCTGGTGACACTGCAAGGCAACAATCAAGTCGTGGGACTCGATGCGCTGGGCATTCAGCAAGTGGACAGCGACAACACGACGGGCTCCACCTTGACCTCGCCTGTCGTGCGCACCATCGAGGCTGGCACCGGACTCGCGCCGCAGGGCTTGCTGATTGATGCAACGAGCAATCGCCTCTTCACGCAGGACTTCATGGGTCGCACCGTGACCGTGCGCAATGCACAAGCTCTGCTCGGCGAGAACCGCACCACGCTGCCGCTCATCGCAACGACGAACACCGTCACGACGGAGTTGCTCACCACGCAGGTCTTGCAGGGCAAACGCATCTTCTACAACGCCGCTGATCCTCGCATGAGCGCGGACAGCTACATCTCGTGCGCGACGTGCCACGTCGATGGCGGTCACGATGGTCGCGTGTGGGATTTTACCGGACGCGGCGAAGGTCTGCGCCGCACCACGGACCTGCGTGGACGCAGCGGCATCGGCCATGGCGCGGTGCATTGGAGCGGCAACTTCGATGAGATTCAGGACTTCGAGCACGACATTCGCGGCCCGTTTGGTGGCACAGGCTTTTTGAATCTCTCGCCTCAGCAGTTCGCCACGCAGCATCCGAGTCCAGCCAGTGGCAAAGCAGGCCTCAGCGCTGATCTCGATGCGCTCGCGGCCTATGTCACCTCGCTTACACCCGAGCACACACCGCGCAGTCCGAATCGCAATACGAACGGCACGCTCACTGCCGCAGCGATCGGCGGACAAGCCGTCTTCGCTGCGCAAAACTGCGCGAGCTGTCACGCGGGCACGAGTTTCATCAACAACACGCTCATCAACGTGGGCACGCAGTCCACGCTCAGTGGTTCACGGCTCGGACAAACGCTGCCAGGCATCGACACGCCCACGCTCCACGGCTTGCACGCCACACGCGTTTATCTCCATCACGGCCAAGCTGCGAACTTGAACGAGGTCTTCAGCTACGCAGGCGGCGCGCTGACGTATGGCTCCACCGGACAATACATTGGTCCCGCAGGAACGATCAGTGACTCGCCTGCGGAGGGCGGTGGCGGTGCCATTCGCGGCATGTTCGGCGGCGCGGCGGCCTACCTCAATGACACCGGCACCGCGTCCGTGCGCTTCACGGGCATTGATGGCGGCGACGGCGGCGATGCGCGTATCACCTTCCGCTACGTGCGCCACTACAACAGCGGCACGGCGAACCTCATCATCAACGGTGTGTCGCAGAGCATCACCACGCTTCAGCAGTCGCCGGACAACAGCTGGCAGACCAGCGGCTGGCGTTGGTTTAGTATCGAGGCTCCGCTCAATGCGGGTGCGACGAACACCATCGAGATCCAGCGCACCAATGGTGGTCCGCATCAGATCAATGTGCTGCTCGTGGCGAATGCGAACGTGCTCGCGCAAGCTCAACCGCATCGCGTGGTGCAGACGCTGAGCACCACGGATCGCGACAACCTCGTCGCCTATCTCACGCAGCTCGATGGCCGCGATGCCAGCGGCACTCCTCTGCCACCGCCCACGCCTCCTTCGCCGCAGGCACCGAGCATCGTGAGCGAACCGAGTTCAACCACGCTCGCGGTGGGCAATGCGTTGAACTTCGTTGTCGCCGTCAGCGGCACCGGCCCGTTCACGTATGAGTGGCGGCGCGGCACCACCGTCGTGGGCACCAACAGCCCCGAGTTTCAAATCAACGCCGTGCAACTCAGCGATGCGGGCAGCTACACCTGCACCATCACCAACGCGCAAGGCAGTGTGGTTTCCACACCCGCCGTGCTCACGGTGAATGGTCCGCTCACCATCACGACCACCACCTTGCCCACAGGCACTGTCGAGTCGGCTTACAGCGTCGCGCTCGCGGCCACCGGCGGCACTTCCACGCGCACCTGGAGTCTCGACAGTGGCGTTCTGCCCGCAGGGATCACGCTTTCATCGACCGGCGTGCTCAGCGGCACACCAACGACAGCTGCACGCGCCGAGATCGTCGTGCGTGTCACCGATGCCTCCGGTAGCGACACGCAGTCGCTCACGCTCAGCATCGCTCCCATCGGTGGCTTCGTGAACGATCCCGATCTCATCCTGCACTACACCTTTGATGAAGGCAGTGGCACACGAATCTGGGACAGTGCGTCCGCGGGCAACAATCACGCCACCACCGTCACGGGTGCGCAATGGATCGCGAATGGCCGCTTCGGCGGCGCGTATGGCCCTGCATCGACCAGCGATGGCATGACGAACTTCACGCCTGCGAACCAGTCCGACCTCAATCTCAATCCGCGTGGCGATGCCTTCACGATGTCTGTGTGGTGCCGCACGACGGCGACTGGCTACAACATTCTCTTCGGCAAAGACGGCGGTGATCCCTACCAGGTGCAACATCGGCTCTGGATCGCGCCAAGCCAGCTCCAGGGCATCAATGGCAATCAATATGGCGGCACCATCGCCAGCCCGATCAGCGATGGAGAATGGCATCTCGTCACGATGGTGAACTTTAACGATGCCGGCACCTGGCGCACTCGCGTCTATCTCGACCACGGCACGCAAAGCACCACCTTCAACACCGGTGCAGGCGGCACGGTAAGTGAACTGCTGCGTATCGGCGGCATGAGCGCCGGGTGGAACGGCTGGCTGGGCCAGATCGACGATCTGCGCATCTACCGCCGCGCTTTGACCCAGCCCGAGATCAACGCCCTCTACGTCGCGCCCAATCCCGAGACGTTCTTCACCTGGCGCAACGCCAACCTCACACCTGCTCAGCTCTCGAATCCTGCGCTCAACGGCCCTGGCCACGATGCGAACGGCAATGGCATCCCGAACCTCATCGAGTTCATCACTGGCAACGCCAGCACGCCCTTTAGCTTCCAGTTGATCGGCAATACCGCCCGTATCACCACCCAGCGGAACAGTGCCGCGCGCGGGGTGACCTTGATCGTCGAATGCAGCCCCGACCTCGTGACCTGGACACCATTGGCCACCTCCGTTAACGGCTATGTGCCCACCGGAACTGCAACGATCAGCGAAAGCACCGGCGTGGTTCGCACACTAACAGTGGAATCACCTGCCGGTGGCTCACCCACGTTCTATCGCCTACGGTCCTTGGTGGAATGATCAGAGAGCAATGGGATGTGATTCCCTTCCGCTCTGACGCAGGTCATTACCAGATCACTGCACGATAAAAGCGTCTCACCTCATTGAGCGATCCAACATCGTTCACCTGCATCTGCGAGGCTCCCGTGCCGAGACCTTCCCAGAGCGGCTGCCAGTTGGTGGGCGACAGGTCTGGATTGAACTCGATGCGGTAGTTCGTGCTGCTGCGTGTGGGGCTGATCTGCACGCGCATTTGTCCGGGGTTGGTGGGATCAGGCTGAATGTCGAGACGGAAACGAGAGTGGAAGTCCACGGGGATGGACCCGGTAAGGAATTCGAAGCTGTTGTCGAAGCCATCGCCATCGGGGTCAGCACTGTTGGCGGCATTGCCTGTGTTCTCGATAGTGCCGAAGTGCAGCTGCCGCCATGCCTGCCGTTCAGTGACGCTGAAGGCGTTAAGCGTGATGTTGAACGGGCCTTCGTCTTCATCGTTGTTCAGCAGGCGGAGTTCCGTCGTGCGTGCGCCTAGCACACCGGCCGTGAAGGTGACTGGAACAATCGAGCTGCCTCCTGCGGGAATGCTGAGCGGCAGGCCGGTGATGCTGGTGCTGAAGTCGGTATCATTCCCGGTGGCGAAGTTCACCGCTGTGATCTCCAGCGGATGGATGCCGGTGTTTTTAACGGTGAGGGACAAGGTGGAAGGCACCGCCTGCACGCCGTAGCCGAAATCCACCACCGATGCTCCATCCACGAGCGGCACACCTGCGATGTGCTCGACCACAATCTCCGGCTTGGGGAAGCTGTAAACACGGATGGTGCCTGGACCCGTGGCGGGCGAAGTGGTCTCTGTGGATGCCATCACTGCCCAGTCATCATTGAGTGCGACGGCGATGCCCAGATTGGTGAACTGGCCACCATCGGTGGCTTGCAGGGTCGCGGCGACTTGTTCGGGCGGGCTGCGCAACAGGCCATACAGATAGCCCTCACCTCTGTTGGCTCCTGGTGCGTCGTGAAAAGGGGTGCCACATAGAACGCGGTTGCCATGCAGTGCGAAAGTTCTGCCAAACCAACGATCATCCGCAGAGCCTGCCAGCGGATCTGTCAGCTGATACAGCGGCACGGCAGGTGTGGCACTGGCAAGATCATAGATATAGACGTGACCAGCCAGGATTGGTGCTCCAGCTGCACGGGCAGCAGCCACGACAAGCGTGTCACCTTCAAGCTTCACCACATGACCAAAGAAGCCTTGTGTGATCGGGGCTGGCGGACTCAGAGTCAGCACGGGTGTCTGTGGGGTAGGTGAGAGCAAATCATAGACTGCAACCGAGCCCGCGTCCTGCCCGTGCACATCGCTGAAGTGCGAGCCGATGACCACCCTCGTGCCATTGATGCAGATAGCGCGCGGACTAGACGTGGCGCCACCAAGTTCAGTCACGGCCACGCCTGGCGTCGCGGAAGACAAATCATAGACTCGCGTCCGGCTGTTTGAATTGATCACGAGCCTGTCACCATCCATCGCCAGTGCGCTGCCGAAGTAGGACTGGCTTGTAACGATTGGGTTGGGGATGGTCAACACCAGAGCCGGGTGCGGCCCCGACAGATCGTAAACATAGACAGTGCCCACCTTGTCCACGGTCCCGGCCTTATCGTGTGAGGCAGCGATCACTAGGCGTGTGCCACTGGTGACCATCGTAACGCCGAAGTTATCGTTGACCCCCGGATCGGGATTGTCGAAACGCCGGAGAGGCACGGTGGGCGAAGCTGAGGCGAGGTCATATTGATAAACGCAACCTGCCCCGACCTTGCCACCGATCCGTGCCGATTTATCCGCGACAAACATCGAGCTGCCCATCAAGCAGACCGCCTCGCCGTAGTTGCTATCGGGATAGGTTCGCTTGCGATGGGCATCAGAAGTTGTGCTTTTAATCAGCGCGTTGTTGAGCAAACGAAGGACATAGATGTCCCCCGCATCGGGCTGAAGCTTGTCATTTCCTGGAGCGCCGATGACGCGGAACTCATTCGACAGACCTCCCCAGCACACGGCTGCACCGAAGGACTCGCCCCCCTGCACACCTGTGCTGCTGGGGCTGTTGATCGTGAAGACCACGGCATCTGGTGTAGCGGAGGCAAGGTCGTATTCATACGCGGTGCCGATGAAGTTGCCGTTCTGAATGTCGGCCGGGCAGCCGACTAGCAGGCGGTTGTTGCGCACCGCGACGGAAGATCCATAGGCCTCCCAGATGAAGGGCGCAGGATTGGCCAATGAGATAGTCGGGACTGCTGGAGTGCCGCTGGCAAGGTCGAAGACGTAGGCCCGACCATTCGCCCCGAGGCCTTCGCGGGCACCCACGGCGAGCGTTTGATTCTCCAGCGACAAGGCGCAGCCGAACAACTCATTCTCGTTCGTGCCTTGCGGATTGGTGATCGTGAGCAGCGGAGCGCTGGGTGGTCCGCTGGCGAGATCATAGACATACACCAGGCCGCGCCCTCCCAGTGCACCGGGGTTCCCCACAATGAGCCGCGTGCCGCTCAGCACCAGCGTCTCGCCGAAGAAGCCGCCGGAGGCTGGTGTGGGGTTCGGAATGCTGTAAGCGACGGCTGTCGGTGATCCGCCCGTGCGATCATAAAGGTGGACTGTGCCAGTGCCTGCGACGGCGGTGTTAATGCCACGCGCGGAGACCGCGATATGAGTGCCCGTGATAGCGACGGCCTGACCGAAGTTCTCGAATCCCTCGGGGTTTGGATTGACCAAGGCCGTTGGCTCTGCGGCAGACGCACTGACAGTCCAGAAGTAGGCCGCCCCTGAATTGCCGTTGCCGTTGACCCCATTCTCAGGTGCGCCTGCGACAGCGGTCGTCTCATGGATCGCCACGGAGTGACCGAAGCGTCCACCGCCGCCGACGAAGGGATTGTCCACGATCTGCACGGTCGAAGTCGAGTAAGCGTTCACCACCCAAACGGTGCCGCCTTCGCCTGCTCCGCCATCTGACTCCGCTCGCGGCGAACCGACGACGATGTTGGTTCCGTAACTGGCCATCGCCGACCCGAAGTAGTCGAGGTCCTGGTTCGGCATTCGCGGGTTCGGGATCTTGTGATACAAAGCCTCCGGGAGTGCGGCAGAAGCCAGGGAACCCAGGCTGAGGAACAAGAAACAAAAGAGGGCTTTCATCCCCCGCGTGTTCCCGATTGGCGGGGACATGTTTCAGCGGCGAATCACTTTTTTTCAGACGGCAGTTCCGGCACCACCAGCACGCAACGAAAGCCCATGCAGCTCTCCCGCACCGTGGGTCGCTCAAAGCGTCGGAAGTCCATTCGCATCAGCGCCTTGTAGCCGCCTTCCACCCATGCGCCGCCTCGCAAGGTCATCTCCACAGAATGAACGTTCGGTGCGGAGTCGCACCACTCCCACACGTTGCCCCACACATCGTAGAGCCCGGTGCTGGTGGGTGGGAACTGCATCACCGGTGCGGAGCGTGACCAGGCGTCGTTCTGCTCCGGCAGCGAAAGCCAGGCCGCAGGCCAGTTCGCATCACGCGCCTCCGTGCCTGCGTAGTTGGCAAAGTTCGCGGGCGGCGGCCAGGCGTTGCCCCAGGGATGCACGGTGCCTTGGAGCGCCTTGTTGCGCTTCTCGGGTGTCGGTTCCGTCTCAGCAGGCATCCCGGAGGCGACGCTCCATTCTTCATCCGTGGGCAGGCGGTAGTAGTGATTCGGCGCCAGCCGGCCCTCGCGCTGCTCACGCCACGAAAGCCACGCACAGAACCGCCGCGCCATGTGGAAGCTGATACCGCTTGCGGCTGCGTCTTCGCGCAAGCCAAGCGCGAGCAGACCCGCGGGCACACTCGAACGACTGCCTGGCTGCATGGTCCAGCCAGACGGACGCAGGTCCTGCAAAGCACTGCGCGTGACATCGGGATTGCCATAGGCCTCTGCCCACGCGGCACCTTCGACACCTTCACCCATGGCGAGCGAGTAGAGGTAATCGCTCATCCGCGTCTCATGCTGGCAGACCAGCAACCGCTCCAGACCGCGCACCGGAATGAAACGCATCTCCAGGCTGTTCCGCCAGGGTGCCTCGCGTGTGGCGACGGCGGGATTGGCAAAGCCTTTCGCGTTCACGCGCGGCAGCGGTGGTGGTGGCGGCACAGGTCGGGGTATCAAGTAGCCGATCACACCCGCGAGCACCGCGCAGCCGATGCTCGTTGCCACCAGCGTCCAGCGATGACGTCGCAATCGTGCGGCCAGTGCCCCTGCGCGCAAGGCAGTGATGTGATCCAGCGCTGTCAGCACCGCATGTGCCGAGGCAGGACGCCGCGCGGGATCTTCCGCCAGGAGCGACTCGATCAATCCATCCACCTCGCGCGGCAGATCACATTTCTCGGAGGCGCTGCTAAACTTTCCTGCTGGCGGCGCTCCGGTGAGCAGCTCGTAAAGCATCACCCCCAGCGCATACAAGTCGGAGGCCGCTGTGGCGCCCTGCCCGCGCATTACCTCGGGTGCCAGGTAGTAGGGCGTGCCGAAGGTGGTGCCCGCGCGTGTCATCGAGAGCAGCGCCTTGGAGCCCCTTCGCTGCGCCAGAGAGAAGTCCGCCAGCTTCACCACATCACCACGGGCCACGAGCACATTCGCCGGCTTCAGATCCCGATGCACCACGCCCCGTTCATGCGCGTGCATCAAAGCCTGCGCGATCTGCTTCATGATGCTCAAGGCCCGCTCCACACCGAGTGCTCCAGCTTGCATGAGGTGCTGCAAGTCACAGCCTTCGACGAACTCGGTGATCACGTAGAACGCGCCGTCCGTCGTCTGCCCCGCATCAAGCACGCGCACGATGTTCGGATGGTCGAGCGCCCGCAGCGCGTTCACCTCCGCATCGCGGCGCAGCACGTTCTCATCGCCACCGAGGCGATCAGGACGGAAGACTTTGACCGCGCCCTGCACATCATCTTCCAGCCGCACCGCATGCCAGACAATGCCCTGCCCGCCTGCGCCCAGCGGTTCCAGCACCTGCCAGCCCGGCACCGTGGGCCGCTCGCTGTGAGTCGCGTCGGCTGAGCCGGGGCCAGATTGCAAGACCTCCCAGAGTCCGTCCATCGTCCCTGCCACACAGCGCGGGCACAGACCTACATAGCCATCGGCTGGCAGTTCGGTCTGGCATTCAGTGCATCGCGTGGTGCTCATCGTCACTTGGTTCCCGAACTCGCGACAGATGTTTCACTGCGTGTGCGCGATCACGCCAATCAGGTAGCGCACCTCCGCCTCCACCTCCGCAGGCGACTCCACCGTGGCCAGCACTTCGTCGCGTAGCGCGTCCGCCAGACGCTGTCGCGCCCGATGCACCGCCACGCGCACCTGCGCTTCCGGCACACCCAGTTGGACTGCGACTTCGCTGGTGTTGGACAATCCGCCCGGCCGCAGCAGACCGGCTTTGATCGCCTCAAACGCCTCCGCGCGGCCACGCTTCGCATACCCCTCCTGCACACTCTTCAGAGCGCGATCCAGCACGGCCTGCGCCCACTCGCGATCATACGCCTGCTCCGCGAGTGATCGCTCCGCCTCCGCGATCTCAGGCACTTCGTCGAGGTTCTCCGGCGATGCACCACCGCCGCGCCGCTGCGACATGCGATTGCGCCAGTGATTGAGCAAGAAGTTGTGCGCCGCCAGCTTGATGAACGTCCGCAGTTTCGACAGCTCCGGATTCGCGCGTTCGAATCCACCATTGCGCAGGAAGGACGCGAAGAATTCCTGCGTCACGTCCGCCGTCTCATCCTCGCGACAGCCCAGCGCCTTCAGGTAGCGCCGCACCGGCTCCCAATACGTCGCACACAGCGATTCCAGCGCCGCCTGCGCACTCGGCACCGCCTCGCCCGTCTGCACACGTCGCACCAACGTCCACGCGGTGACGGGGAACAGGGGTTGGAACTCGGGGTTGGAAAACACGGTTCGTCGATAGCACAACGGGCTTCATCTATGCATCGGATTTTCATAGCTCGCGGGTGCCCACCAAATCACAGCCCAGTCGCAATCAACTCACCACCAGAGACGGATTCCTGCCGCTCTGACAAGGCGACAATGCACCCGGTTGGCGGAACGCCTTACTAGCACCGCGTCAAAGCTATCTCAGGGCATGAACAGAAACTCGTTCGAGTTGAACAAGGCTCTGCAGAGGGAACTGAGGCCAGCTTCACCCACCACAGGCAAAACCTCCTGCATCTCCTCGGCTGACGGCTTGCGATTCAGCGCGAGCTGATAGGCCCGTGTGATCTGTTTTGCTGGATCGCTGCCTACCTCTTTGGTGACGCGTTCGGCAAAAGCCTGCGCGTGATCGAGCGTGAACTTGCTGTTCAGCAAGTTGAGCGCCTGGATCGGAGTGGTGGACTCGCGGCGGCGCGCCGTGCTCTGGCCTGCATCGGGGCAATCGAAAGCGCCGAAGACGGCTTCGCGTTCTCGACGCACCTTGTGTGCATAAATCATGCGGCGTTGATTCTCGGGCGTGAACGTCTCCACCGGTTTGAAGCCGCTGAGCCCGCCGCGTTTGTCGAACAGATCAAAGCCCCGGCCATACATGGTGAGGTTCAGCTTGCCGCTGATGGCAAGCATCGAGTCATGGATGACTTCGGAGTCGAGCCGCCGTGAGGGGAAGAACCAGAGGTAGCGCGAGTCGGCATCCAAAGTGGCTGCGGCTTTAGCCGCATCCGTTCGACTAAAGCCGAAACCACTTTGGCGATAGGTGTCGCTCATCACCATCAGCCGATGCATGTGCTTCACACTCCAGCCGCTGCGGATGAACTCGCTGGCGAGCCAGTCCAGCAGCTCGGGATGAGTGGGCTTCAGCCCGCTGCGGCCGAAGTCGCTCGCGGTCTCCACAAGACCGACACCGAAGTGGCCCTGCCAGATGCGATTCACCATCACACGCGCCGTGAGCGGATTCTGCGGGCTCGCAATCCAGTCGGCGAGAGCGCGCCGACGTTGCTGCTCGGCGGCATCCTTGCTTAACGAAAGCTTGCCCAAGGCCACAGGCACGGCTGCAGTCACGAGATCCTTGGGCTGTTCAGGGTCGCCGCGATTGAGCAGATGAATCTCATCTGGCGCACGGAACTTCCCGGCAAAAGCGAGCTGGCCTTCCTCGGCGGACTTGACCTGCGCTTCGAACTTCTGCTTGTCGTTCATCAGCGCGGTGGCGTCTTTTGCTTCATCGGGCGGCAGGCCTGAAAGCGTGAAGGTGGGATCAATCGCCATGCCAGCGAAGAACGGCTTGCGATCCGAGGAGTCGGCCACGAGTTGCCACGCAGAGCCTTGTTCGACTTCGATGCGATACTCCGTGGTCATGCGATCCTCCAGCTTGCCCTCGCGATCACGGCTCCACAGCACGCGCGTGATTTCCTGCTCGGTGTCGAACGCCAGTTCCACCCAACCCTTGCCGCTCTCATTGCCCAGCCAGCTTCGTTCATTGCCATAGTGGCCGTCGTTGAGATAACTCGGATCATGGCGGTCAGGCACCAGGGTGTTGCCCGAGGTCGTCACCTTGGCTTCACGGGCGACATTGCGGCCCTGGGTGTCGAAGACTTCCAGTTCATCAAGGCAAGGCTCCAGACCATTGGTAGCGAGCGTGGTGAAGCGCAGTCGCTTCGTCTTTACGGGTGCAAAGCGATCCGTGGTGAGTTTCCAGTTTACCGTGGGCCGACGCGCTGGCACTGAGGACAAAAGCTGCATCCGGCTCCGGTCGGGTCCGGCTTGCAGGGTGTAGGCCGTGGCCAGCCGGTCCTTGTATTTCTCAGAGCGATCTCGCCCCCAGACGATGCGATTAATCTTCGCCGTCCGTGGCAGTTCAAACTCCAGCCAGCCGCGTCCTTTCGTGTCGGAGATCCAGCCGCGCGGATCGCCATACTTGCCATCGATCACATTCGACAGCTTGTGATCACCGCGCGATCCAGATGCCATCACCTTGGAGGTGGGTGCCAGGTTTTCATCGCCTGCATAGATCTCGAACTCATCAATGCACGGCTCGATCAAACCGAGCCTCGGATGCAGATTCGCATCGTGGATGGTAAAGCGCACGAACTTCGCTTCCACGGGCGCAAAGGTTTCCACATTCTCCTTCGGGCTTGTCTCGCGCGGTTTGAATCCTGGGTGAGCCATCGGCACGAAGGTCGCGAGCCGTTGCTCCAGCGCGCCGATCTTGGTTTTCCATTCCGCGATCTCCTTTGCCATCGTGTGGCCTTTCTCATTGCGCAGCGGGCGGTCTTCATACTCCACACCCGCGACGAAGGCCTGCATCGCGTAGTAGTCGCGCTGCGTGATGGGATCGAACTTATGATCGTGGCAGCGCGCGCACCCGATGCTCAGACCGAGAAAGGTCTGCCCGATGTTCACCACCATCTCATCCAGCGAGTCCTGTCGGGCGAGCCGCATGGACGGCGCATCCTTGCCGATCTGTCCTGGCAGCAAGACCGAGGCCGTGATGAGAAATCCCGTCGCCGCATCTGCCTCGATGCCCATCGTGTCGCCGACGATCTGCTCTTTGATGAAGCGATCATACGGCGTGTCATTGTTGAAGGCGCGGATCACGTAGTCGCGATAAGGCCAGGCATTCGGACGCTCGGTATTCACTTCAAAACCATGCGTGTCCGCATACCGCACCACATCGAGCCAATGCTGTGCCCAGCGCTCGCCGTAGCGTGGTGAGGCAAGCAGACGCTCAACGGCGTGCTCGTAGTCTGGCTGCTTCGCAAAGGCATCGACTTCTTCCGGCGTTGGCGGCAAGCCAGTGAGATCGAAGGTCGCGCGTCGCAGCCACGTCACCGGATCAGCAGGTGGTGAGCGCTGCAAGCCTAGCTCGGTGAGCTTCGCATTGATGAAGCCATCGATGGTAAGTGACTGCGGCTTTAGTCGCATCTTTTCGGCTGAAGCCGAAACCACTTTAAAGGCCCAGTGATCCGTCCGGTCCTCCAGCTTCGCCTTGTCCACGCCGTCGGGCCACATGGCACCTTCGTTGATCCAGCGCGTCAGCGTTTCGATCTCCGTTGCTGACAGCCGCTCACCCTTCGGTGGCATCACTTCATCGTCATCCGTGGTTGTGATGAACTTGATCAAGGGACTGCCCGCCGCCTTTCCCGGCACGATGTCCGGCGCGTGCTTGTCGCCGCCTTTGAGCGCTGCCGATTTCACATCCAAGCGCAGACCGGACTTCTGCTTCGTCTCTGCATGGCATTCGAAGCAGTGCTTCTCCAAGATCGGCCGCACCTCGCGGACAAAGTCCACATTCGCGGCCCCACCCTCCCCTGCTCCACCGATCAACGCGATCGCGAGGATCAGCGGAGACTTGGCCATGGAGGTGAAATGAGAAATCGGCAGACGCATTCAGGATTTGGGACTTTGAGGTCGTGGTGAGTTACGACGCGTTCCCAGAACTTCACTCATGCAAGGCGGACCAGAGGTGAACTCCATCGGAGGTAGCGAACCAAGCGCGTGACGCTCTGACCTCGACGCCGAGTGAGTCAGCGATGTCATGCTGGGTGTCGTCGGACTTCGCACCCTTGTGCCCGATGAGGACGCAACCATAGCGACGATGCCTGTGCCGTCGGCTCCTGAGGTTTGCGAAGAAGCCACATGCCCCCGAGTTCGGCGTCGAGTGCTCTGGTCGGATAGCAGCTGAGTCGCGCCAGCGGATTGGCGACCAGCGGACACCGGTCGTGGCAAACAAAGCGATGAGCGGGTGAAGGTTCTACTGGGCTGCTGAACACTTTTTTCTCAAACGCGCGAAACTTTGGTTGTTCAAAATTTATAATTACCATAAACTCACTCGTCTGTGGCAATGAATCTCTCGCTTCCATCCACGATCCTTATGCTCTGGCTTGTCCTGGCGGCGTTGGCATCGGCGCATCCGGTGGCCTTTGAAGGGGCAACACAGGTTCAAGGGACCTACATGCGTCGATTCAGCTCGTTCGAGGCTTACCACACCTATGCGGTAGGGAAGGCTCTGGGTATCAATGCTGAGTGGCTGCGCATGCCTCGGGATGAGGAGCAGGTGCTAACGGCGGTGCAACACAACTGGCTGCTGAAGCGCTGGAACCTAAAAGACGCGCAGGCCAATTTCTACGCCGGGGTGGGCGCGGGCAGTGCCTTTGGTTGGAGCCGGGGTGTGAAGACAAGCACTTCGGCCTATGGCCGGGCGGCGATACAGGCGGACTATGAAACGCTGTGGGTCTACACGGCGGCGAAGACGGCCGTGGATGCGGGCTCCGGCTTCCTGCACGCGGAGACGACACTGTCGCTGGGCTTTGCCCCCTACGCACATGACTACGACAAGCTGGCAACGTGGATCATCGTCGATTTCAGCTACATCTCGGAGATGGACGACCACATCCGGGTGATCCCGAAGGTGCGACTGTTCCGCAACAACTGGTTCGTGGAGGCGGGGTGCAGCCTGGATGGCGACCCGATGCTGAGCTGCATGATCCACTTCTGATTTTCCAACCGCAAACCTGCATCCCAACAGCCCCCACCCATGAAAAAACAAGCACTGACATCCCTCCTGGCTCTTGCCTTGGCCCTACCCTCCATCGCTGCCACGCCGAAATCGGCGACTGGCACCTCGACCCGGAAAGCGACGGCTGCCGATGCGAAGAAGCCCACTCCTGATACCACCCCGCACACGATCATTGCGGACGTGGACGGCATTGTCTGCGCCTTCTGCGTGCAAGGCATCCAGAAGATCTTCCAGAAGAAGGGCAAGACTGAGGAGGTGCTGATCTCACTCGAACTGAAGAAAGTCTTTGTGAAGGAAAAGACGGGCCAGTCGATCACCGATGACGAGTTCCGCGAGACAATCCGGCAGGCCGGTTTCAAGACGCAGGCGATCACGCGCTCGCCACTGAGCATCGCGGAGGCGAAGACGCGCCTGACAAATAAAGAACCATTGGTAACGACGGCTCCACGCACCAAGCCGGTGCAAACCGCCCAGACGGTCTCACGCTGAGCGTGACCGGGCGCAAAACTCTCTCTCACTTGCCCCATGAAAACCTCTCTCCTTTTTGCCCGGACTTCGGCCCGGGTGCTCGCAGGCACCATGTGGTGCCTAGCAATGATCTCGGCGGCACATGGTGCCAATGTGATCCTCAATAGTAGCTTCGAAAACGGGAATTGGGAGGGCAACCAATCGTTCGTGGATTCCACCAACGCGACGACGTTGCTCTACTGGAACAACGTAGCTGATCGCTGGACGCCGAACAGCGGCAGCACCTGGGTGCAGGACTCGCTCCGCGCTACGGATGGCAATCGGATGGTCTGGCTGGGTGCGCCCACGAGCAACAGCGAGACCTACATCTCGCAGCCGATCTCCACCTTATCTGCCGGCGGCGCGCTGTTGAGCCAGACCAACTACCACCTGGAGCTGGACTATGACTTCTTCGATCCCACGGATCCGATGGGCATGATGCCCATGGACTCGACGATCCAGATCTACTACACGCTGGGCTACTACATGTTCATGGGCGACCCGAACATGCCGATGCTGATGGATGATTTCAGCCGCACCGTCCTTTTCACCGACACGGGCATGACGGACTCCTGGATGAATGGCGCGGCGATGAACTGGCGCACAGCGGGCATCGACTTTACCACACCGGACCTGACCGGCTACGACTACCTGCGCCTCTACATCGTGGCTCCACGGAACACAGTGCAAACTCCGAGCATGGGTGTGCTGGTGGACAACATCTCCCTCTCTCCTGTGCCTGAACCGGGCTCCCTGCTGACGCTGGGCTTGGCGGGCCTGATGGGTGTGTGGCGGAGAAGGCGGAGGGCTTAGGCTGGAGCCATGTCCTGTCTGGCGTCTGTCGCAGCGGAGAGCTTCGCCGGGCGCTCTTACTTGTTCTCCAGCAAGTCGGGGCGCATCGCAGCCGTCTTGATCCGCGACTGCTCGGCGCGCCAGGCCGCGATCTTGGCGTGATTGCCAGAGAGGAGGATGTCGGGCACACGCATGTCACGAAACTCAGCAGGCTTGGTGTATTGCGGTCCTTCAAGAAGTCCTGTCGAGCCAAAGGACTCCTCCACCGAGCTGAGGTCGTCACCAAGCACGCCAGGAAGCAATCGAACGACCGCATCCATGACGATACTCGCCGCGATCGCGCCATTGGTGAGGACGTAGTCTCCGATGCTCAGTTCATCGTCCACCCAGTGATCGATCACGCGTTGATCGATGCCTTCATAATGACCGCAGAGGAAGATGAGATGCGACTCCCCCGCGAGACGATGCGCGGCGGCCTGATCAAAGGGGCGACCGGCGGGCGACATGTAAATGATGCGGGCCTCCGGGCGATCCAACTTCTCGAAGAGATCGAACAGCGGTTCCGGGCGCAGCACCATGCCGGGGCCACCACCGAAGGGAGTGTCGTCCACTTGCCGATGCCGACCGAGGCCTTGTTCGCGAAGCTGATGCACCTTCACATTGATGATCCCCTTCTCCTGCGCGCGGCCCATGATGCTGGTGCGCATGGGGATCTCGATGAGTTCGGGGAAAAGAGTGATGGCTTCGAGCAGCATTGCCGGGAGTAGAAAGCGGAATGGCCGGACTACAAAGCAGAAACCGGTGGAAGTTCCAAGGGCCGCATCTGGCATTCGTTGCGACAAGACGAAGTAGTTCTTGCCCATGGCGGACGACGTTACTATTCGATGGACCGTGCCATCTCCCGGTCCCGCCATCCGTCCATTGCTTCAGCTGACAGCTTTCGCGCTGCTGGTGCTGGGATTGCCGCCGTTGCTGTGGAGCGGGTTTGAGCCGCCCAATGAAGTTGCCGTCACCGAGCTTCGAACGTCGGGCTTTTCGCCTCGCAGCGAGCTGTCCAAGATGAAGCAACAAAACCCGGTGTGGGTGTTGATTGGCAATTCGATGCTGAACACACGCATCGACCCCGCCCAGCTCAGCACCTTGAGCGGAGTGCCCACAAAGAAGCTCGGCAAGGGCGGATCGCAGTCCGCGCTGTGGTTCTTGTTCTTGAAGAAGATCATTGTCGAATCCGGCGCACGTCCCGCCTTGGTCACGATCTTTTTCCGCGATACCGATCTGACATGGCCGGAGATTCGAATGAGTGGCATGAACGAACCGCTCGTGAAGGAACTGGACGGCCACGCACAACCGGAGTGGAAGCTGGTTTTCGAAGAAGCCAAGGTGCTCGAATCCGGGGCTCTCGGATGGATCAAGCACCATCTGTCGCCGCTCTTCGCCCCGGATGAACTCAATACGACCATGCGGCGCCAGATTCAGAATCGCGCCTTTCGTGCTACGCGCCTGGGCACCGAGGCAGCGGGCAGCGAGCGACGCATGGAACTCAATCAACGATTCGGGCTTGAGCACCTGCGTCGCGACCTGGGCAGCGACTTCGGCGAGGCGTCGAGCAGCACCGCCATCGCCTCTGATCCGGGCGTTTATGAAGACGGTCCGATGACCTTCGATGTCTCGCCTGAGGCGTCTTTCCTGCCCCACATGCTCAAGCTGGCGAAGGAGCACGGCATGGTGCTGCACTTCCATCGGATCAAGCGCAAGCCTGATGCCGACCACCTGCGACGCGACCTGCCCGCCATTAGCCATTACATGGAAGCCCTGGCCCATTACCTGAAGGACCAGGGTTGCCTCTTCACGGATGAAACGAACGATCCCAGTCTCGTGCTCGACATGTATGTGGACGGCGATCACATCTCCAGCCAGGACGAGATTCAGAAGCAATACCTCGCCAACTTCTGGGCCCGTGTGGGCCCCGTGGTCACTCCTATTTTGAAACCTTCAGCCAACGCCAACGCTCCCGCCCCATGATCTTCCAGAGCATCGAGTATCTCCTGTTCCTTGTCTGCGTCCTGGCGCTTTACTACTGGCTTCCACGTCGTGGTCAGAACGTGGTCATCATCGCCGCGAGCTACGTTTTCTACGGCTGGGTGCATCAGTGGTATCTGATTCTGATTGGCATCACGACCTTGTTCGACTGGGGCTGCGCGATCGGCATGGAGGACAGCAAGACTCAGGCGCGGAAGAAGGCCTTCTTTTACACCAGCATCGGGGTCAATCTGGCGATCCTGGGCGTGTTCAAATACTTCGGGTTCTTTGTCGAAAACGTGAGCGCGGTGCTGACCTCGATGGGACTCATGACATCGCCCTGGCTGATCAAGATCGCTTTGCCCGCAGGCATCTCGTTCTTCACCTTCCAGAGCGTCTCGTATGCCGTCGATGTGTATCAGGGCAAGGTGAAGGCCTGTCGTTCGATCATCGATTATGCGACCTTCGTGTCCTTCTTCCCGCAGCTCGTGGCAGGCCCCATCGAACGTGCGGGGCACATGCTGCCGCAATACTCGCAAGAGCGCGTCATCCACCTGCACGACATTCGCAGCGGCATCGTGCTGCTCCTGTGGGGCTTGTTTCAGAAGGTGGTCATCGCTGACAGCTCGGCCTTGATCGCTGACAAGGTCTTCTCCCTTGGCGATCCTTCCTTCCCCTTGCTGTGGGGCGGCGTGATTGCGTTCGGGGTGCAGATCTATGCCGATTTCAGCGGCTACACCGATATGGCGCGTGGATCAGCGCGACTCCTCGGGATCGAGTTGTGCGCCAACTTCAATCACCCTTATCTCTCGCAAAGCCCGGGCGAATTCTGGCGGCGCTGGCACATGAGCCTTTCCACCTGGTTCCGCGACTATGTCTATATCCCGCTCGGTGGCTCTCGAAATGGCGAGGGCACGATGAAGCGGAATCTGGTCGTCACCTTTTTCCTCAGCGGACTCTGGCATGGAGCGAGCTGGAACTACGTGATCTGGGGCTTCTATCATGGCGTGCTGGTGGCCTTCTGGCCGCAACTCGCCAAGCGCGTGCCGATCCTCGCGGACAAGGGTGGTGCGCTGGGAGCCATCTTCCGCGTGGTGCTCACGTATGTGCTCATGCATCTCGGCTGGCTGATGTTCCGCGAGCACAGCGTAGCCATGCTGATGAGTGATCTGGCCCTCAATCCCTTCTCCGCGCCTGCCGCCGAATGGCGGATGGGCGGAGCCCTGGCTCTCGAAGCTCTCCAGTATGGACTGCCCTTGATCCTCTTCCTGCCGCTGCTTCAACGCTGGAACCTGCTCATCAAGGCGGGTGACGAACGCCTGCAAAGCTGGCGCTGGACCCTCGCCCAAGCCGCTGCCGCTGCCATCTGCCTCTACGGCATCGTCAGTCTGCGCTGCGAAGTGGGCAGCGACTTCATTTACTTCCAGTTCTAAAGCGATACGCCCCGCTTCCAAGGAATGAAATCGTCCTGGCCAAGGGCGACGGCCTTGGGCACGGCGCGTCCGCTGGCGACTTCGATGCTGTAGTCGAGGAGAGCTTCGCCGAGCTGCTGGACGCTGGCGTCGCCGGTGATGACGGCTCCGGTGTCGAAGTCGATGATGTCGGCGAGGCGGGTGGCGAGTTCGGTGTTGGTGCTAACCTTGACGGTGGGGCAGACGGGGTTGCCGGTGGGGGTGCCGAGACCAGTGCTGAAGAGGATCAAATTCGTGCCGCCACCAGCGAGGGCGGTGGTGCTTTCCACGTCGTTGCCGGGCGTGCAGTAGAGGCTGAGGCCGCCGTGCTTGGTGATGGGCTCGGGATAGTCGAGCACATCGATTATGGGGCTGGTGCCGCCTTTGGTCGCTGCGCCTGCCGACTTGATGGCGTCGGTGATGAGTCCGTCGCGGATGTTGCCGGGGGAAGGATTGGCGTCGAAGCCGGAACCGCAGGCCTGGGCGGCGCCCTCGTAGGCGCGCATCAGGTGGACGAACTTGTCGGCCAGGGCGGGGGTGTCGCAGCGATCGGACAGGCTTTGCTCAATGCCGCAAAGTTCCGGGAACTCGCTGAGCACGGGCGCTCCACCGAGGGCGGCGAGGAGGTCCGCGACGTGGCCGATCACCGGATTGGCCGAGAGGCCGGAGAAGCCGTCGCTGCCGCCGCACTCGACGCCGACGATGAGATCGCTGAGAGGTGCGGGCTCGCGGGTCTGCTCGTTGGCCTTGGCGACGCCGTCGAAGGTGGCCTTGATCGCGGCAGCCATCATGTCGCGCTCGGACTTGCTCTTCTGCTGCTCGAAGATGTGAAGGGGCTTGGCGAAGCGCGGGTTGCGGGCGGCGAGTTCGGCCTCCAAAAGGCTTACCTGGGCGTGCTGGCAGCCGAGGCTGAGGATGGTGGCACCGGCGACGTTGGGGTGGTTGATGTAGCCTGCGAGCAGGCCGCACAGGGCCTGGGCGTCCTGGCGCGTGCCGCCGCAGCCGAGGTCGTGCTGGAGGAACTTCACGCCATCGACGTTGGGGAAAAGCGGTTGCGCCTTGCCGATCTCGGCGATGTCGGGCACGGCGGTGATGCCTTGGCGACATCCTTCGGCCAGGGCGGTCGCGTAGGCTTCATACGGCCCGGTTTTGTGGTAGCCGAGGGCGCGGGTGAGGGCCTCGCGCATGAAGGCGAGGTTGCGATTCTCGCAGAAAACGAGGGGGATCACGATCCAGTAGTTGGCGGTGCCACAGGGGCCGTCGGGGCGCTTGAACCCGGCGAAGGTCCGGCCCTGCCACTTGGTCACGTCCGGTGGCGTCCAGGTGTAGGCGCGCTGCTTGCCGGTGAAGGCATCGGTGTCGTGGGCGACGTTGGCTTGCGAGAGCAGCGCTCCGGCGGCGATGGGGGACTTGGCCTTGCCCACTGTCACTCCATACATCGTGATGCGCTCGCCGGTGGCAAAGGGGCGCGCGGCGAACTTTTGCTTGGCCGGGATGGCCTCGGTCGTGGTCCAGATTTCGCTTTCAAGGCTGACCGTGGTGCCTGCGGGGAGGGTGCGGAGGGCGACGATGGCGGTGTCGGCGGGGTGGATGCGCTGGATGAGCCGGGGCTGGGACATCCTTGGATTAAGGCCGCCCGGCGCTGAACCGCAAGTTTCGAATCCATACTTCCGTGTCAGGTCAAAATTCCATAAAACGGAATTGACTTAGGGTTTCAAGTTATTCACAATCCCTGAGATTTGTTCACCCACATGAAATACACTCCGGCACACTCAGCTCGTCGCATCGCTATCGTATCGACGCTGTGTGCCGCCTTGTTTGCGTCAGCCAGACCGGCCAATGCAGCCCTGTCCGCAGGAGCGCTGGCGATCATCGGCTACAATGACAACGAAAGTGAAAACAGTGGGAGCGACTCTTTTGCGCTAGTGGCAACGGAAACACTGACGGCTGGCGAAGTTGTTTACATCACCAATAACGGCTGGAACAATTCCACCCATCACTTCGAAGGCGCTAACATTTCGGGTGCAGTCGGCGCGGGTGCCGAAGACCTGGTCATGCTGACGATCAACAGCACGATCTTGGCGGGCACCGTCATCAAATCGACCGAGAACCTCAGTGGTGCGGTCTCCTGGACTACTTCCGGGGGGATTCCGATGCCTATCGGGGCCAGCGGTTCTTTCTCGGAGTTGAACCTGAAGTGGAACTACGACAATCCCTCTGGCCCCCTGTCATTCGGCGACGAGATGTATATCTTCCAGGCGAGCAGCACCGAGAATCCTCTGCTGAACGTTTCGAGGTTCATCTACGCTCTCGATTTCGGCGAGCGAAGCCACAGCGACACCGAGAACTGGTATGACTCAGGAGGATTGAATTCCCTTGGCTTCTCTCAGGGCGGGAATTTGCCGGACGGCTTGGTCTCGACGAACCCGCTTCTCGGCAGCGGCGTTTACATAACAGTCCCCACGGTCTCCGACCAGACCAATAGTGATCCCAACGATAACACAGCCGTGGGTCTTGATCCCACAGTCGAGTATTACAATGGAACCTACTCTCTCGATCTCTCAAATCAGGACGTCATCGACCTCCAGACGTCGGGCGGAACCAAGGAGCAATGGCTCGCACTGATCAACAACACGGGACATTGGGCTCCTGGTTCTTCAATTTTTGACAACACAGGTGCCTTTGCTGGTGGACTCAGTTTCAGTGGTGTGCCGGAACCCACACGCGCCTTGTTCCTTGGGCTTGGAGTCGTTCTCGGCATGTTCCGTCGGCGTTGCCTTTGAGAGCGAGAGTGGACGTGCTGTGGTTGTGAATAACCGCAGCTCAAAAATCCCACATCTTGTTTAAGGTTCGTTAACAAAACACAAGATAAGGTGGAAAAGGGGCTTTCTCCTTGCCCGATCTTGTGATGTCCCGGTTAGTCCGCGTCAATTCACTTTCTGCCCGGACCCAACCACCATGTATCTCAAGAGCCTCACCCTGCACGGTTTCAAGTCCTTCGCCGACAAGACCGTCTTTGAATTCCACCAAGGCGTGACCGGCATCGTCGGCCCGAATGGCTGCGGCAAGTCGAACGTCGTGGACGCCATCCGCTGGGTGCTCGGTGAAACGAGCGCCAAGGCACTGCGTGGCGATGAAATGGCTGACGTTATCTTCAACGGCACTGACAAGCGCAAGCCCGTGGGCATGGCCGAGGTGACGCTGCTGATGGCGGACTGCGAAGGTGTGCTGCCTGGCGTGGACTACAACGAAGTGGCGATCACGCGCCGCGTCTATCGCGATGGCAAAGGCGAGTATCGACTGAACAACAACATCTGCCGTCTCAAGGACATCCACGACCTGCTGGCCGGCACGGGTATCGGTCGTGCGGCTTACTCGATCATGGCGCAGGGCCAGATCGACATGTTACTGAGTTCCAAGCCAGAAGATCGTCGTGCGGTGTTCGAAGAAGCGGCTGGCATCACCAAGTTCAAAGGCCAGAAGAAGGAGGCGCTGCGCAAGCTCGAATACACGGAGGCCAACCTGCTGCGCGTGGCGGACATCATTGCCGAAGTGAAGCGCCAGATGGGCTCGTTGCAGCGTCAAGCCGCGAAGGCCAAGCGCTACCAGACGATCCTGACCGACATGCGCGTGCTCGACACGCACCTTGGCCACAAGCACTACAGCGAGCTAAGCGCTGAGAAGTCGGAGACTGAGAACCAGATTCGTTCCTTGCTGCTGCAACTGAACGACGCGCACAAGCTGCTGCACAACACGGAATCCGAAGCCGCAGCGACGCGCGAGGAGTATCACGCGGTCGAGAGCACGATCAGCACGCTGCGCCAGCAGGCTCAAGAATTGCGGGCGCAGGTGCAGAGTGCGGAAGGCCGCATCGGTTTCAACAAGGAGCGCGCTGAGGAGCTGGAGCATCGCATCCAGCGTCATCAGGAAGACATGGACGCAGCGCGCGAACTCGTGGACCAGCAGGTGCAGGAGATGGCGAGCGCGGATGAGCAGGTGCTCGTGATTCAGAGCAATATCGAGTCACGTCGGATGGCGTTGAACGAGCATCAGCACGGCCACCAGGACCTGATGCCGGAGCGTCATCGCATCGAGAACGAGCGTCGCACGGTGCGCGAAAGCATTCGTCAATTCGAGGGCCAGATCGCGGCCTCAGATGCACGCGTGCAAAGCCTCACCACGCAGATCAGCAACGATCGTCAGCGTCACGAGACACTGGCGCGCGAAAGCCAGACCGCCGCGCAGGTGCGTGAAACTGCACAGCACGAATACGATGGTCTGCGTGCGCAGATCGACGAACAAGAAGCCACGCGCAACGAACTCGACGAGCGTCTCAAGAGCACCGCGTATCAGATCGCCGAGCAACGTCGTCAGCGCGACACGCTCGACAACGAACTCAACGAACTGCAGCGCTCGCTGACCCAGCGCAAGTCGCGTCTCGAAGCCCTGAAGCAACTCATCGCCCAGGGCGAAGGCTTGGCCGAAGGCACGCAGGCGGTGCTGCGCGGACTCGACAACGCGGATGTCTATCGCACGGGCGTGCGCGGCATTCTCGCCTCGAGCATCGAAGTGGAGCCGCAGTTCATCACGGCTATCGAAGCCGCGCTACGTGAGCACCTTCAAGCCGTGCTGCTGACCGATAGCGAACTCGCCTCGCAGATCGCTGAGCGTCTGGCGCAATACAAGATGGGCAAGGCGGCCATCGCTCCGCAGGACTTCTTTGCCGAGCGCCCGCAAATGAACGGTATGTTCCTACCGGAAGGCGCGATCGCCTGGGCCATCGATAAGGTGAAGGCACGCGAGGGCTCGCAGAAGATGGTGGAGCACTTGCTCGCGCATGTCGCCATCGCCGAAGACCTGCACACCGCGATGCGCATCAAGCGCGCGCATCCGCAGCTCGCCATCGCGACGCTGAGAGGTGAGTTTGTCAGCGTGGACGGCATCATCTACGGTGGTGCAACGAAGGAGGAAGCGACCAGCACCTTGCGCCGCGAAAGCGAAGTGCGCAGCCTTGCGACGGAAGTCGAAGCGCTGGAATACCAGGTGATGGAGAAAGAGGACCTCGTCGCCAACCTTCGCGCACAGCTTGAGGAACGTCTGCGCGAAGAGGCCAGCCTCCGCGAGCAGAGCCAGCGCACACGCGAGATGCTCAGCCAGTTCCAGGGCAAGATGAGCGTGGTGCAGCGTGAGCTTCAGCAAGCCGTCGCCAAGGCCGAGAGCATTGAGTGGGACCAGCAGCAGATCGCGACTCGCATCACGCAGGCCGAGGCACAGATCGCGCAGCTTCGTGAACTCGCCGCCGGTGCCATCGAACAACTCGATGTGGCACACAACCGCGAGCGTGAACTCGAAGTGGAAGCCGATGCGCTGGCACGTCGCGAACTGGAAAGCTCAGAGCGTCTCAACGAACTGCGCACGGCCTTGCTCATGGAGCAGAGCGCGCTGCAAGCCATCGAAGGCAAGAAGGCTCCGCTCAAGAACCGCATCGCCGAATTGCAGGCCAGCATTCAGCGCTTCGATCAGGAGATCATCACCTGGCGCGAGCGCATCCAGCAGAGCCAGATGGAGTCGCAGCGCCTCGCTGAGGCTGTGGAAGAACAGCGCGTGCGTCTCAACGAAGTCGAATCCCAAGGGGCGGAGACGATTGATCGTCGCGCTGCCGCCTTCGAGAAAGTGACGGCGCTGGAAAGCCAGCTAAGCAAACTGCGCAACGATCACGCGCAGATGAACGAGCACCGCAGCCGCGCCGAGGTGCAGCTCACGCGCGTGGATCTTCGCTTGGAGAACGTGGTGTCGCAGATTCAAGAACGTCATCAGGTGGCGCTTGATACTTTCGAGCCGGACCCGCACGCGCTGTTGCTGTCCATTGCCAATCAGCGGAAGACCCGCCGTCGTGGTGGCAAGGGTGAAGCCGAGGGTGAGTCCGAGGAGACGCCCGTTCAAGAGGCTGCGCCCGTGGTGGTCGAGCAACCTGCGCCAGAGCCTATCGTTGAGGAAGCGCCGGTGGTTGTCGAAGACGAGGTGCCCGTAGAGGACATTCCGATCGTGGAAGAGTCCGACGTGGTCGTGATGGACGAGTCCGAAGCCGGCAGCGAAGCCGCAAGCACGACACAGCATGTGGTGACCATGGAAGAGCTGAAGGCCATTGAGGCTGTGCTTCCCGATGCATCGGCTGAACTGTCGCAGGCTGACTGGGACTTCGTTGCTGAAGCGGTGGCCGACCTTCGTCAGCGCCTCGAAAGCATCGGCTCGGTCAACCTTGACGCCATCCAGGAGTTCGAAGAACTCGAACAGCGTCACACCTTCCTCGAAAACCAGCATGGCGACCTCGTGAAGAGCAAGCAGGAGCTGATGGAGGTGATCGCGAAGATCAACGACACGACGAAGACGATGTTCACGGACACGTTCAACGTGGTGCGGAACAACTTCCAAAACAACTTCCGCGAACTCTTCGGCGCGCAAGCCAAGGCCGATCTCATGCTGGAAGACGGCGATCCGTTGGAGTCGGGCATCGAAATCATCGCCAAGCCGCCGGGAAAGAAGCTACAGACGATCAGCCTGCTCTCCGGTGGTGAGCGCTCGATGACAGCGGTGGCGCTGCTATTCTCCATTTATCAGGTGAAGCCGAGCCCGTTCTGCGTGCTCGATGAGTTGGATGCACCGCTCGATGAATCGAACATCACGCGCTTCCTCAAGATGCTGGAGAACTTCATCACCAGCAGCCAGTTCATCATCGTGACGCACAAC
This sequence comes from Verrucomicrobiaceae bacterium, assembly GCA_016795365.1. Lineage (GTDB taxonomy): Bacteria > Verrucomicrobiota > Verrucomicrobiia > Verrucomicrobiales > Verrucomicrobiaceae > JAEUHN01. Next base: position 137,506 of record JAEUHN010000031.1, on the reverse strand, counting down.
AAGCGCACCATGAACCGCGCTGATGTGATCTACGGCGTGACCATGCAGGAGTTCGGCGTTAGCAAGCCGGTGGGCGTCCGCATGACCAGCGCCGACGACGTAAATGCCAACATCGAACGCCAGCGCGGTATCGGCAAGGTAGCTGCGGACGGCGTGGTCGATGAACTGCCGACAGGTGGTCGCAAGAGCCGCAAGCGCAAGAAGGACGATCCGCAGGAAGAGTTCGCCGCGCTCAATGTCGATAGCGAGCAAGCAGCTGCGTTGAACGAGCAAGCCGAGCCGGAAGTCGTGTTCGCGGGCGATGTCGAGAGCATTGATGCACCTGACGAAGACGAGGTCGGGCTGTCCGCGTAACGTCAGTCGATAGCCCGCAAAGCTGATCTGGCGTCACGCTCGAAACGGCGCTGTCGGAAACGACAGCGTCGTCTTGTTGTTAACAAGGCAATCTCGCCGCCATATCCCGGGGGGCGCATTGGTTTTGTGGAACCTCAAGATTGCACAAAAAACGCCAGCCGGGCTTGCGCACCGACTGGCGTAAAAAGGTTCAACTCAACCAATTACAGGTTGAAGCGGATACCGGTCTGGATGGACCACTCATCATCTTCGCCCCATGCACCACCGACGGTGATAGCTGCGGCCTTGCAAACGTGGTAAAGAGCGCCAACGCCCACCGACCAGTTCTCGTCGCCTTCTTCAGGCACGTGGAAGTAGGCCTTGGTGTAAAGCTCAAGGTTGCAGGTGACCTGGAGGCGGAAGCCTGGGCTGATATACCACTCATTGACGTCCGAGGTGAGGTCGGTGTCGGTGTTGGCCCAGCCAGTGCGGCCGACAAAATGGAACTTCTCAGTGATGGGCAGGTAGTAACCCACGCCAGCTCCCACTTCGCGGTAGTCGTAATCGCCACCCGTCAGGCTGAAGGTGCCATCAAGGAAAAGATTGTGACCGACGTCGTAGCTCAGGTCGAGGTAGCCGCCATCGGAGGTTCCGAAGTCGCTATCGGTGTGCAGCCAGCCAAGCTCAGCATAGCTGTAGCTCAGAGGATCGCAGCCAGGAGCCGGTGCGGGAGCGACCGGTGCTTTGGGGTTCTTGGCTGCAGGAGCACCTGCGTGAGCCAGGGTGGAGACTGCCACAACGAGCAGCGAGGTGAGGATGGACTTCATGTTTCTATGTAGGTTTGTGTTGTCGATATTCGACGGGTTCTGTTTACCCAAACTGGGCTTTTGGGGCAAGCAGGAATTCAGCGCCTGGTCCCCTATCAAAGGCTCGTGGTTTTTTTGCTGTGCAACTGGCCCACACTGCCTATCAGTCGCGCCGATGAATTCGCTTACTTGGGACACGACTTTCCGCCAGCTTTTCGAACGTTGCGCACAGCTGCACCGTTCGGGACAGACACGCCAGGAATCCTGGTATTCGGATGCCGACCTCGAGTTCCTCGCTGCCATCGGCTACACCGGCCAGGAGTTCTTTGATTTTGTCGATGACCATTGCCGCTACAACGACGGCCCCTCGGTGGAGACGGCGCTCCTGGTTGCCGCCGTGCGGCGTGACTATTTCAACGTGATTCAAAAAGGGGTGAAAAGCACCCACACGGTGTCCCCGAGCGAATTGCCACCCAAGCCCGCCGAAGTGGACGGCATTCCCTGGCTGCCTCGCCTAATCACGAAGGCAAGGGCGAAACTGCGGGGTGAGATGGATCCCGACACGATGTATGGTTGTGGTGGGGATCGTGCCTTCTTCGCGAAACACCGGATTCATCCCGCTGATTTTTTGCGTGTTACCTGGGCCGCCGGAGACGATGACCGGAAGATTATCGACTTTGTAAAGTCCGGCGGACGCCTGGGCTAGGGCTCCTGGATTGGCAACTATTGTGCTACCCTGATTCGAGGATTGTATTTCCATGAGCAAGTCTGTATTCTTCACCCATAAACCAAGGACTGAGGTCCGTCCGGCACACGTCGGCGGCGAGGTTTTCGGTGAAACATCAACCAGCTAGGATCATGGCGGAGCTACCAGTGGTGCAGATCGGCGGAGTGCGGGTGGACGGCCAGCAGCCTTTTTTCGTTCTCGGTCCCTGTGTGATCGAGAGTGCGGATTTTGTCTGGGACATGGCCCGGCGGATCAAGGCGATCGCCGATCCGCAAGGCTTGCGTTGGGTGTTCAAGGCGTCCTACGACAAAGCGAACCGGAGCGCGATCAGCAGCTATCGTGGCATGGACTGCGCAGACGGATGTCGGTTGCTCGCCGAGATCGGCAAAGAAATGGGCGTGCCCGTGACGACAGATGTTCACTCCGTCGAGGAGGTGCGCATTGCCGCCGAGTTCATCGACTTGCTTCAGATCCCAGCATTCCTTTGCCGCCAGACGGATCTTATCATCGCGGCTGGCGAATCAGGGCGGGTGGTGAATGTGAAGAAGGGACAGTTCCTCGCACCCTGGGACGTGAAGAACATTGCGGACAAGTTGCTCTCGGTCGGCTGCCATCAGTTCCTTTTCACCGAGCGCGGCACCACCTTTGGCTACAACAATCTCGTTGCCGACATGCGCAGCCTCTACTGGATGCGCGAGCTGGGCTACCGGGTCGTGTTCGATGCCACCCACTCGGTGCAGCGTCCTGGCGGCCAGGGTTTGACGACGGGTGGCGATGGAAAGCTAGCCCCGGTGCTGGCTCGTGCCGCCGTGGCCACTGGAGTTGATGGCGTATTCATCGAGACTCACATCGACCCTTCAAAAGCGCTGTCCGACGGGCCCAACCAGATTCCTTTGGCGGACCTGCCCGCCCTCTTGAACCAACTTCTCAGGCTTCACGCCATCGCTCATGAGAACCTTTAGCCTCACCGCCATCGCCCTCATCACGGCATGTGGCCTGTTTGCGCAAGACAAGCCAACCCCCAAAGGGACGAAACCAAAGCCAGCTCCAGCCGCTGCCGCCACGGAGGAGCCAGCGGAAGGGGTTTCCAGCCTGGAATCGATCGGCAAGCTAATCCAGGAAGGCGTGCGCAGCGTGAAGGTGCGAAATCCCGGGTTCGATCAGGGAAAGCGGACTTCGTTTGTGGAAGCCGATGCCCTCACCCGGATCGAAGGCAATCGACTCTTCGGCGAGGGAGTCACGATTCAACTCTACGGCAATGAGCCCAAGGACACCATTCGGGTGGACCTGCCAACGGCCACTTACTTCATGGACACCAAGCAGCTGGTCAGCGACAAGCGCAGCCGCGTGCGCCGTGCGGACTTTCAGATCGAAGGCGATAGCATGACCTTTGACACGACGACTTCTCGCGGCCAGATGAAGGGACATGTTCACATGGTGATCTTCGATTTGTCTCAGCTCAGTTCCCCCACCCCCGAAAAAACCGCAGCGACCGTTCCCGCCGACCCGCAGGCCGCCGTCCAGCCCACACCTGCCGGAACCACTCCGAAGCCCCCCGCCAAATAATATGCGCCCGCACTACTTCTCGTTCGTCTCCGCCCTGGTGCTCGTGGCCTCCGGCATCCCCGCCCAGCAGCCTGCCCCAGCCCCCGCGCCTGAGCCCATCAAGCCAGCCTCCATCGTTCCTCCAGCAACGCCCAAGGCCAAACAGCCGACCACCATCGACTGCGACAGCGTGGACATGGATCTCAAGAACTCGGTCTTCACCTACACCAACAATGTGGTGGTCAACGGGCCTCAATTTCACCTCACCACCGACGGCACCTTCACCGTTTATATGAGGAAGGAAAAGAAGCCCAAGGCCAAAGACGCAGCCGCCACAGCGAGCAATTCCGCTCAGCAGCCCGAGACTGCGCTGTCCGATCAACCAGGTGACGCGAACAATCTCGATCACGCCACCGCCGTTGGCAAAGAAGTGGTCATTGTGAAGACGGACGCCGAAGGAAAGTCCAAGATCGGCAAGTGCCGCAATGCCTACTATGACGGCAAAACGGGCGACATGATTTTGCGCGACTGGCCGCAGGTGCAGGACGGCGAGAACGTGATCATCGCTGCGGAAGCCAGCACCGTGATGACGCTCACCAAGGATGGCAAGTTCGGCGTCAAAGGCCGCACCCGCACCGAACTCGCGGGCAGCGACAAGTCGAAGAAGAGCAAAGGCGATGCCTCATCCAATGCGCCGGCTTCCGGCGGCGGCATCTCGATTCCCACACCTGCCCCTCGTCGTCAGCAATAGGCCCAATCCCTCCCGATTCTTTTCATGGCCAAGTCCCCGAAAAACGCCAGTGCATCGCAGTCTCCTCGCATGTGGGACGGTGATGTGAATGCCACACAGCAGGTCGCCGCGCCCCTACCCTCCAGCGACAGCCTTCTCTACACTCGTGGCTTGCAGAAAATCTACGATGGCCGTGCCGTGGTAAACGGTGTCGATATCGAAGTGAAGCCGGGTGAGATTGTCGGTCTGCTGGGTCCCAATGGAGCGGGCAAGACCACCTCGTTCTACATGATCGTGGGCCTTGTGCGCCCGAATGGTGGACGGGTCATCTTTGAAGGCAACGATGTCACGCACGAGCCCATGTATGTCCGTGCCCGGCTCGGCATGGGTTACCTGCCACAGGAGGAATCCATCTTCCGCCGCCTCACCGTGCGGGAAAACATCCTCGCCGTCATGGAGACGCAAAACTTTACCAAGAAGGAACGCGAGGAACAGAGTCAGTTGCTGATGGAGAAGTTCGGCATCGACCACGTCGCGAACAATCTCGCCATCACGCTCTCGGGCGGTGAAAAACGTCGTCTCACCATCGCCCGCAGTCTGGTCACAGAGCCCAAGCTGCTCATGCTCGATGAACCGTTCAGCGGCGTTGACCCCATCGCCGTTGGCGAAATCCAGGACATCATCCGCATGTTGCGCGCCGCTGGCCTCGCCATCCTGATCACCGACCACAACGTCCGCGAAACATTAAACATCGTGGACAGTGCCTACTTGATCTATGGCGGACGTATCCTTCTGCATGGAACGCGCGAGGAGATTGTCAATGACCCCGTGGCACGCGAACGTTACCTGGGCGAGAATTTCAAAATGTAGTTTAACCGGCCGGGCAACCGGCTCTCACACCAAACAAACCAAAGAGGAAAACCGAGGATAAGGAAACCAAGCCATGCAAGTGCATAACGTAAACATGCCCATTACGGTGACGGGGCGCCATGTGGAAGTCACCCAAGCCATGCGCGATTACGCGACGAAGAAAATTCAGGGGCTTCATCTTGACTACCCGCGAATCATCGACGCGAAGATCATCCTCGACGTTCAGACCCACCACAATCAGCAGTCCGCCGAAATCATTCTCCACTGCGCCAATCACATCGTCATTGAAGCCGACACGACTTCTCACGACATCTATGCCGCGATCGACGAAACGATCTCCAAGATCGCCCGTCGCATGAGGAAGTTCAAAACCCGCATGCTCAAGAGCCATCGTCCTCGCAAGGGCTCGATCAAGCATCTCGAAGAGCACGTGTATCATGAAGAGAAACTCGTCGATAACGAGGCCGACCACGTCGAGCCCTCCTACGTCCATCACGAGCAATACAAGATTCGCCCGCTCTATCCTGATGAAGCCGTGCTCGACATGGCCATGAGCGAGCGCAACTTCGTGGTCTTCCACAACCAGCACACGCACAAGCTCGCGATCCTGTATCGTCGCAAGGATGGTGAATACGGCTTGATCGAGCCGGAAGTGAACGGCAGCAACGGAGCCGCCTAGACCACTCGGACGATATTGATTCATCCAGCGCAGCGGCGGCCGCTGCGCTGGATTTTTTGTGACCATTCCGCAGCCAGCCTTCACCTTGCAGAGATTCCCAGCCTGCTGTCACTTCCCTCAGCCATGCGCCCGCTTCTTCTCACCCTGTTGACCCTGCCAGTTCTGGCCCTCGCCCAGGAAGAGCCCCCTCGTCCCAAGTTTGAGCAAGGTAAAGCCGACCCCGGCGCGCCCGTGCCTGATGTCGCCGCTGCCGCGAAGCGCTTGAAGCAGACGGGTCCTGATGAATACGAACTGGGCCAGATCAAGTTCAATGGCAAGACTCGCGAAGTGCGCTTCCCCTCCGTCCTCAACATGCGTGAAGGCGACATCGAATACGCGGTGGTGCATGAGAACGGCAAGACTCACGAAGCATTGCTGAAGACAACCGCGAGCGCCATCGACCTTCAGGTCGCGATGCTGCTCACGAACTACCAGCCTGGGCACACCGGCCTCTTTGATTATGAGAAGGATGAAGTTGTGCGCAAGAAACGCGAATCGACGGCACCGAAAACACCGGGAGCGAACTTCGTGAAGTTGGAAGTCGAGTGGAAGGACGGCAACAAACTCATCCGCAGGCCCTTCGGTGAATGCCTCCTGGTGAAGCCGGAGAGGAAGCCCGCCACCGACATCAAGCAATTCGTCTTCAATGGCTCGATGATCCAGGCATCTGGCTTCTCGGCGGAACTGCTGGGTAGTTTCATCGGCCTCTACTACGACGTCACGGCGGTCATAAATTGTCCAGGCCAGCGCAATGACCTGGACGATGTTTGGTCACCCAACACTGCCATCTTGCCCAAGGAAGAGACACCGGTCACCGTCATCATCACACCGTTCAATCCCCAGCCATGAAAACGCTTCTCGCCCTCTGCCTCGCAGCATCCCCACTCCTCGCGCAGACCACCGTTGCCACACGCAATGCTTCCTTGAAGCAGGAAGTTCAGCTCAGTTACAGCCGCGGCCTCGGCTTCCTCAAAGGCAAGCAGAACCCCGATGGCTCGTGGAGTCAGGCAGAGCCCGTGGCCATGACAGCGATGGTCCTGTCCAGCCACATGATGGCTCCCGATCGCAAGCCCACCGACGCCCTCAGCCCCGAGCTGGAGAAAGGCTATGCCTTCCTGCTCAAAAACGTGAAGCCCGACGGCGGCATCTACATCACCGCCCGCGCGAACTACAACACCGCGCTCGCGCTCACCGCGCTGACCTTGCACCCCAACGCCTCGATCAACGATCAAGTCATCCTCAAGGCGCGGCGCTTCCTGATTGGCAAGCAGTTCGACCTCGATGAGAAAGGCAAGGCCGACAACCCGCTCGATGGCGGCATCGGCTACGGCGACGACAAAGGCAATCATGCCGACCTCTCGAACATGCACTTCACACTCGAAGCGCTGAAGTATGCTGAGGGCTACTTTGCGGATCGCGGCGACGAATTGAAGAACGAGCCGAAGCTCAACTTCAAGGCCGCCATCGACTTCATTGCCCGCTGTCAGAACATGCCTGACAACAAGCAGCCCTGGGTCAGCGGCGATCCCGCCGACAAGGGTGGTTTCATCTACAATCCTGTCGAGACGCGCGGACCCACCTTCGACCAGAACGGTCGCACTGCGATGCGCAGCTACGGCAGCATCAGCTATGCAGGGCTTCTGAGCTTCATCTATGCAGGTCTCGATGAAAACGATCCACGAGTGAAAGCCGCCGTGACGTGGTTGGGCGACAACTTCACGCTCGACGAAAATCCCGGCATGGGCGCGAATGGCCAGTTCTACTACTACCACACGATGTCCAAGAGCCTCACCGCCGCGAAGCTCGATGAACTCAAGCTCAAGGACGGCAAACTCGTCGCCTGGCGCGAGGGCCTGGCCAACAAGCTCTTCACCCTTCAGCAAGCCGACGGCAGTTGGACCAACACGAGCGGCAAGTGGATGGAAAGCGATCCCGTGCTCGTCTCCAGCTATGTCTTGATGGCGCTCGGCCATTTGGTGAACGGGCTGTGATCTGCACTCGGCCACGGCTTGGCTGACAGCCTTGTAATCTCACGAAGCTCGACGAGGCATCGGAGGGTGTGAGATGCTTTGTGCATGAGTGCGACCAACGATGCAGAAACAACCGGCGCGAGGATAAATCGCGAAACTGAGCCACCGAAGAAGGGCTGGGGATGCCTGCAATGGCTGGTCGTTGGCAACATCGTTCTTGTATCTGTCGCGATGACTCCATTTCAATGCACAGCCGACACATCTCGCGCCCGTCTAATGCAAGCCTCCAGCAACTGCCGTCAGATTCTCATCGCGCTGAAGGCCTACGCAGGCGACCATGATGGCCGATACCCGGATGGCAACACCGCCAACGAAGCCTTCCGCGAACTCTTCATAGCTGGACTGCTCGAAGACGAACGTGTCTTCACGGCTACCTCATCGCCATTCGAACCCGATAACAGCATCGGTGAAGCTCCGAACTTTGACGAAGCTCTGGTGGCAGGCGAGAATCACTGGGCGATGACACGCGGCGTGAAGGACTCCGATAGCGGCAACACGCCCCTCGTGTTCGAGAACCCCGTCCGGGCCGAGTGGCCTCCCCGTTGGAACATGAATGCAGCGGGGCAGAAGAAGGAAGGTCGTGCATGGAAATCGGGCCGGATCATCATTGGCCGAAATGATGGCTCGGTCGCAGGCGAAATGCTCAACAGCACGCGTGGCGACGCAGTGACTCTCAAACCCGATTCCACCGGCAAGGACCTCTTTGAGCAAGCTGGTCCTCACGAGGTGCTCAATGTGGCTCGCTGACTCCAAGGTCGTTAGTAATGACCTCACGAGGCAGCTTCGGTTTATCGTGCCGCTAAAGAGACAGTAGCTGAAACCCTCACCATGGATGGAGCCACAGGCCGGGCGGCAAACGAGTGCTCCGCACTCATCGCTTTTTCGAAGCGGTCTCGATCGACGCAACGCGATGCCGATCAAACACGCCGACACTTTTGACGACCTTCAAGTCGTTCGGCTTAGCTGCCTTGGCAACTGCGTCCTTAGCCTTCGAGCTTATCGTTGGCTTCAAGCACACGATCAAGGGCTTCGGCGAAGTCGTTGGCGATTTCGATGGGGAGCATGATGGTGTCCCGACGGCCACGAACGTCTTCCGTGATCTTGATGAATCGCCCGCGTTCGTTCTCCTTCAGATCCAGAAAGAATGTCTTCCGTTCGGTGGTGAGTTTCTCAGAATGCAATGCTGAGTGTGAACGCTGCCCGTCGTCGTTATCGAAGTTCCTCATGTGCCAATCTCCTCTGCGACTCTGCTCTTCGTTATCTAAATTAATCGAGCGAAGTCTAGGAGTTGGGCATGGGAAGTCAATGTTTTCTCCGATGGGATTTGTCTTCGATCTTGCGAAACGTGCGCTTCCTCAAGGAAGCCGCTCGCCATGGCGGGCCTCGTGCAGCTGCCGGGCCTGCTCCTGCCATTTATCGCGCGAGATGCGCTGCTTGAACGAGAGCAGTTCACTGAAGGCCTGCATCTCCTCGGCATCCCAGGCGGCAATCTGACGGTAGGTGAAGATGCCGTAGGCGTGGAGCTGACTGTTGAGCACGGTCTTGACACCTTTGATCAACATAAGGTTGTCAGGACGCGCGGAGTGCGTGTCGATGATGGCAAGCGAACGTCCCACTGCACGCACATGGCGACGGCTGCGATCACGTTCTTCAAGGGCAGCGGCGAGCCGGTGCTCAGCTTCGGACAGGCGTTTGCGCGATGCCTTGTGCTTGTCAGCGGCATCGGGCTCCTCACGCAGAAGGTCATCAAGGCTCTGCTGCCGCTGCTCAAGATCGCGTTGGAGGGCGGTGAGGAGTTGTTCTTTCTCATCGAGTTCCGACTCCATGCGTGCCAGGAGCTGACGTGCATCGTCGAGATTCGGCTGATCAGGTGGCAGCGAGGTGATGTCTGAATCGCGGAACAAGCTGTCGCGCAAGGTGATGCGCGCTGGGGCCATGGGGAAGGTCTCGGGTTCTTCGACTGCTGCTGGAGCTGGCGCTTGCACGGGCGGTGCAACAGGTGCCGGACGCGGTTGCGCTGCAGGCGGGGCAATGATTGCTGGCACCGGCGCTGGTGCGGTGGGACGGGTTTGAAGTTCGTGTGTGAGCTGCTGGATGCGTGCCTTGAGCGTCTGTTCGATTTCGATCCGCTCAGCGGTGACTTGTTCCAAAGATTGACGATGGCGCTCAAGCTCGGTGGTGGTTTTGGTCAGTTGAGCCTGGAGATCGGCGATCTGACGCTCGGTGATCTCGTCCGCTTCCATCTTTGCCAGCAGGGCATCGTCACGCTCAGTCTGCAATCGCGCGCCGAGTTCACTTGCTGTCTTGAGTTGAGCCTCGAGTTCGTCGTGCTGCACCTTGATAGCGGTGTGAGCGGCTTGCATGCGTTGGACCTCGTCGCGCAAACCTGCGAGCTGAGATTGCATCTGGACACCTTCGTGGGTCTTTTCCTGGAGCGACGCTGTGGCCTGTTTCAGACGCTGGATGGCATCGGCTTTGTCAGCTTCGAGTTGGGTCCTGTCACTTTGGTTTTCAGTGAGTTGATGGCTGAAGGCAGTTTCCGAATCACGATGAGCGATCTCGAGTTCGGTGAGCCTAACAACGAGGCGTTCGTGCTCGTCGCGCGGCACCATGGTCTGATGCAGGGACGCGATTTGATCCGTCGCACGCCTTGCCTCGGCGGCATGTTCGAGCGCGTGACGCTCGGCTTCATCACGCTGCTCCAGAGCGGCGACGCATTGCTGTTCGGTCGCGGCAAGACTGGCCTTCGCAGCCTGGACGCGCTCTTCACTCAGAGCGACCTTGGCTTCGGCATCAGCGGCCATTTTCTTCGCGGTCTGTGCTCCGCTCCGGCAGATCAACCAAGTGATGCACACCGCGAAAATCGCCGCCACGAGAACGAGGAGTGCGATTTGTCCGCTGAGCAGTAAGAGGTCGAAAGTCATGCAGCGATGAGAGCGAGCTAGGGGGCCTGAAGCGGGATGCCGGGTGCGCCATTGATCACCTTGGCCAGATGGGCACGAATTTCATCTGCGATGCCGAGCAGGTCGGGCATGACCTGGGCTGCGGAGACGTAATCGGGCAGGAGGTTAGAACGAGTGAGGCCGTCGGAGTCGAGGAAGTCGGAGCGCATGGGCTTGGTCTTCCATGATCGACCTGGTGTAGTCACAGCGAGGATGCCCGTCGTGTTCAAGGCGGGCACGGTGGGCAGGGTGGCAAGGGTCTGCGGCGTATCGAACGATGGCGCGCACGAGGCATCGACTCGGATGGCGCAATCGACTGACCGCGTGGCGTAGAGCTTGCGGGTGGCGGTCTCGATTTGACTGCGCGTGGATTCTTCAGCCACCATGCCGCGCACATAGACGTGCTCGCCGACGCCTGCGATCAGGACATAAGGTTGCAGCATGTTGGCAAAGCGACTGACAGGCGTGTCATCGATCGAGTGCACCCATGCGACTGCGGCGAGCACATCAGGCATCACCAGACGTGGATCGAGCCCGGCGGGGATCTCGTGAAGGCCGAGTGTGGATTCGTCTTCGATGTCGATATTCGCGAGATTGATTAACTTCCAACCCGAGGCCGGTGTGCCAACGGCGAGGAGCTTGGTGAGGAGTCCACCGGGAATGCTGGGAAACGTGGACGCGAGCAGGCGTGCATCCGTCTCCGGGCGACGACGTGTGCTGTGCACCAGTTCATCAATGATGCGGCGATTGTCAGCCCGATGCTGAACGGTCTGTGAAACAAGCGAGCAGATCGATTCGGTGCCGAGTTCGCCACGGAGCAAGATCGTATCGGCTCTCACGGCGAGCACGAGGTGCCCAGGCGGCTGGCGATCCAGGTTCTTCCGCGTTGCTTCATTGGTTCGCCAGGCGAAGTGCTGATCACGCACCATCTCCACATCTGCCGAGACACCCTGTTGCCATGCATCGGCTGGCAGTCCGAGTTCGAGCAAACGACGTCGAATGGTTTCGAGCGGTTGATCAAGATTAACCAGCACCCAGGGAGTTCCCCACTTGGCAAAGGCGAGCACGCAGGCGGCACGATCGTTGTCAGTGAGCGGGAGCGCGGAAGTGAGCGTTGGCTGGAGGTCCTCGGCCTCGATCAATGCCTGCGGGTCCGAATCGATCTCGTTCTGGAGCAGCTCGTGCACCGATGCATCTCCGCGAATGCTGGCAGCAATGCTTTGCACTTCAAAGTCTGAGCCCGCAACGCCACGAAGCCTCACGACCTGAGAACTCGCAGCAAGGATCCCCCACCCTGTTGGCTTGGGCTGCAGTTGCACATGGTCGGTGATCACGTGCTCGATCGGCACCATTCTTGCAGCAAGACCGAACGTGCCCGGCAACCGGGTCTGCTCCTGCACTCGCTGCACCGCGCGCTTGAGATCGGATTCGCGATGGAGTGTGCCCTCCAGCAGCACCCGACGCCCTTGGGCCTTGGCCACGAGCGATGTGCTGTCTCCAGGTTTGGCATTTTCAGCCAGCACGGCATTGGCCCGTCGCTGGATCATGGACTGAAGATTCCAAGCGCAAAACGCACTGCCCCCGAGCCATAGAAAAGCCCACAGCAGGAGCAGCAGCCAAATCCTCTTCATGCGCAGTGATTGATAGTGGCGGACCAGCCGGATCCGCGCCTGCCATTAATGCAACGCGAGCGAGCCACGGAAAGAATATTTTCCGACGGATTGCGTCAGGCTCCGAGGTGATGACGTAACGTATTTCGTTCTCCCGATACCCCGTTCTGACATGGATCAACCGCCCAACCGCCCAACGCCCTGCACAGCGCTCACACTGCCTGCGGAGTTGCCCGTGATGGTGCTCTCAGATTGCTATTTGTTCCCTGGATGCTTCATGCCGCTCTTCATCTTTGAGCAACGCTACAGGGACATGCTGGAGACGGTGCTCAGCGGGAACCGTATGTTTTGTATCGGCAGTCGGGTGTCCAAGCACTCCGATGAAGTCCTGCCCATCACGACGGCGGGCCTCGTTCATGCCTGCGTGAAGCACGACGATGGCACCTCCCACCTTATTCTGATGGGTCTGCGCCGTGTGAGGCTCCTGAACTGGGTGGATCAGCAACCGTATCGCGTGGCAGCCGTCGAACCTCTGCCCACAAAGGCTGCCCCCACCGACGTGCTCGAGCGGCTCCGCACTGACGCGCTCGGTTCGATTCCCTCGTGTCCTCATGAAGCGGCACCCGCGATTGAAGCCCTTTGCAGCGACTTGAAGCGTTCGTCGGACCCGGAGCTGGTCTGCGACATCCTCTCCTATCACTTCATCAATCATGCCGCCACACTCCGCTCCCTGCTAACGGAGACCTGCGCCATCAAACGCTACGAGGTCCTGATCGATTCCCTCCGCAACTGCCGCTAGGACCGTGCCCTGCAACATTGGTCCCCGAGGGCCGTAGTTCTCCCTCGTCATGATGACCCCCGCATCATTCCCGGCCTTTTCCCGACGCGCCATGCTGCAGCGCAGCGCCGGTGGCTTCGGCTTTCTCGCTCTCCAGGCCATGCTCGCTTCCCAGCAGGTCAAGGCGGAAGCCTCGAATCCCCTCGCAGCCAAGCAGCCCCACATGCCGGCCCGCGCCAAGCGCGTGGTGTTTCTATTCATGAAAGGCGGTCCTAGCCATGTGGACACCTTTGATCCCAAGCCACTGCTCCAGCGTGATGATGGCAAGCCCTATCCCTTCAAGCAGCCGCGAGTGCAGTTCGCTGAGACGGGCAAGCTGCTGAAGTCGCCATGGAAGTTCAAGCAGCACGGACAGAGCGGCCTGCCGGTGAGTGAACTGTTCCCGAACGTGGCCACGTGCATCGATGAGCTGTGCGTGCTGCGTTCCGTCCATGGCACCAATCCAGCTCACGGTGGTGCCTTGCTCAAGCTTCACACCGGCAGCGATGTGCAGGTGCGCCCTAGCATGGGCTCATGGGTGATCTACGGCTTGGGAACCGAGAACGAGAACCTGCCCGGGTTCATCACCATCTGCCCCACCCTCGCACACGGCGGGGTGAACAACTGGGGGGCCGCCTTCCTGCCTGCCTACTGCCAGGGCACGCCGATCGGCAATGCCAGCATCCCGGCGGAGAAAGCACTCGTGCGGCACATTCGCAACGACCTCATCAGCCCCGCCCTGCAACGCAAGCAGCTCGACTTCCTCAATGAGGTGAACCACGAGCACCTCGCCATGGCGGGGGCGAATGGTGCTCTCGAAGGTCGCATCAGCTCCTTCGAACTCGCCTTCCGAATGCAGAGCGCGATGCCCGAAGCCCAAGATGTCTCCAGCGAATCCGAAGCGACGAGAAAACTCTACGGCATGGACAACCCGGTGACGGCCAACTTCGGCCGCCAATGCCTCATGGCGCGCCGCTTCCTGGAGCGCGGGGTCCGATTTGTGCAGGTCACTCACAGCGACAGCGAAGTGCAGTGGGACCAGCACGGCAATCTTTACAAAGGTCACTCCAAGAACGCGGCGGAAGTGGACAAACCCATCGCTGGATTCCTCAAAGATCTCAAGTCACGCGGGCTGCTCGATGACACCCTCGTCATCTGGGGTGGTGAGTTCGGACGCACGCCCACCGCTCAGGGCAAAGATGGCCGCGATCACAATCCCAACGGCTTCACCATGTGGATGGCCGGTGGCGGTGTGAAGAAGGGCTTCGCCTACGGCGCGACCGACGACTACGGCTACTACGCACTGGAGGACAAGATGCACGTCAATGATCTGCACGCGACCATCCTGCACATCCTGGGTATCCAGCACGAGAAGCTGACTCACCGTTATGCAGGTCGTGACTACAAGCTCACGGATCTCGCAGGCGTGGTAGCGAAAGACATCCTCGCCTGAGATCGCGACATTCTACTGCGATTCGCAGGCTCCGATGTCGATCCGTCCCCCGACAAGGCGCTTCAACTCGAACAAGTCAACTTCGGACGATCCGACACCCAGCGTAGGACTGCCCTTGTTGATCGCTGGTGAGCCAGATGCGAGTTTGAATAAAGTGCGTGCTGCACCGTAGTTCGGTGCTGAACCAGAGAACTTCGGATTCGCCACCAGCGTGCCAAGTTCGACTCCGCCTTTGCCACTGTTCCGCCACGCTGTGAGGCCAACGTAGTTCTTGAAACTGCCTGCAGTGAACACGCGGAAGACACAGTTCGAACTCGTTGCTCCCGAGGCGTAGTAGAGGTTGTAAGAGAAGATATTCCCAGCACCGATCTCTTTCTGCGCCTTGCTGGCAGAGGTGCTGTCAGGGTTGTGAACGACCATCATTTTCTCTGCAGAGCTTGCCCAGAGGATGTTGTTCAGGAAGATGTTTTTCCGAGCATAGAACTGGAACTGGATCTGACCGGCCGAGTGATCGCGGACCCCATTCTGGTAGATGGTGTTGTTCACCACCGTGCAGTTTTCAGTCGCACCGCTTTGCTCATCGTAGCCGCCGAGGGAGATGCCCGCGAGGTAGTTGTGACGCACCAAGTTGTCACTCACCACCACGTTGTCCGTCTTGCCTTTGAGATGCTCGCAGCCGAGTTCGATGCCCAGGTTGCACCCATAGACGTCATTCCCGTCGATCACCACATTCGTGCCGCCATCCACATAGATGCCTGCGGCCGCATAGCCTCCGCCGCCCGTGGTGAAGTTGCCCCCGTAGGCCGGGTTCCTCGACGAATCGATACTGATCACCGTGTTGCCTGTGATGCGCCCATTCCTGGCCCGGTCGAGGGATGCATTCCCGTTGGTCCCCTCAAAGCCGATCACATCAATGCCGATGTTGTTGCAGTTCTGGACGAGATTTCGGGCCACGAGAAAGTTCGTCACGTTGCCGTTCAGTGCGATGGCCTCACTGGCTCCGAGCCGGAGGTTGGACACGCTGTTGTCGGTGATCTCGAGTCCGTCGATGGCTCCTGCTGCCGTTCCATAGACGGCGATGCCGTGGGCGTTGGCGTTGAAGTTGTAGGGAGTGGCATTGTTCTGCTCGATGGCTGAGATCACATTGCCAACGATCTTCACGCCCTTGCACGCACCGTCGATCAAGATGGCGGCTGGCACTTGCCTCGCGTCCGCTGTTTTGTAGTTCCGCAAAGTGAATCCTTTGATCGTCACATAAGAGCGATTCGAAACTCGGATGATCGCCGACAGATTGGCCACTGGTGCCACTCCTGTGAGATCATAGATGACCTGCTCGCCGTTGCAGTTGGTGAACACGATCGGGGCGCTCGCCGTGCCGTTGACTTGAATGACCGTTCTCTGCTTGTAGGTGCCGCCGCGAACCTGCACTTGGTCACCAGGCTTGGCCACATTGGCGGCTCGTTGCAGAGTTTGCCAGGGGGCAGCAAGAGTGCCTGGATTAGTGTCCTTCCCCGACAGACTAACAAAGTAAGTCGATGCCTGGACTGCCGTAGAAGCAACCAGACCAAGGATAGATAGAACGATAATTTCTCGTCTGGATGTTATTACCATAATTAATGGAATATTTCAGACTTCGGGTAATAGGTCAATCCGTATTCATACCGATACCTAGGCTTTCTATCATCAGCCTATATTCACCTAGCACTTCCAAATTCGCTACTGTGTCATCAAATCAGTAAGCTCTGACTGTTAGTCTAGTCGAACAGACATACGTCCGGGTGATTCCATCTATTCTTCACCAACCTCCCGCCTACGCCAGGAGCCTCCTCAAGGACTCGCCCATGCTTTGAAGTCTCAAGAATCTGCCTTCTGCACAGGCCACAGAAATCCCTTTGAGACGGTTGCACGTGATTGCGCCCGATTCTGAACCGTTTGAAATTCCGCGCCCGATCGCTGCTAGGGAAGCGAAACCACCTGCTGCGTGCGCTGCGACTCCAACGCAGCGGCGAAGATCTGCTGCGTATCCACCGCTTCATCGGGCGTCGCACAGCCGAAGCGGGAGGCGAGCTTGCCTTCGCGCTCCATGAGATACGCGGCCCACATTTGCTGCATCAAGTCAGGGAACCCAGGCTCGAAGATGCCACCGGTCACCGCCTTGAACGGCATGCCGAAGCCGAGGTCCGTGCGCTTCCAGTATTGCTCCTTGCCGCCTTCGAAGAGCCACAGCGTCTTCGGTTCCTTGGTGCTGTAGCGCGCGCCACCGTTGGTGCCGAGCACTTCGATGAACCACGTATTCGTCTCGCCGGGCGCGAGGCGTTTCATCTCCAGTCGCATCGGCACTTCGTCGCCATGAATCGTCGTCCAGCAGTGCAGCATCGCATTGTCCCAGGTATCGCAGGGCGTCATGCCGCCCTTGCCGTCCGGGCGCTCGGGATAGCCTTTTTGCAGCTGTGCAAAGAGTCGCGTGGGCTTCCAGCCCAGCCGCAGCGGGATGTGGCAGGCGTGCATGCCCAGATCGCCGAGCACACCGATCTCGCCACAGGTGCGGCTGAAGCGCTTCCAGTTCGCGGGTTTCGTGGCGTCGAGGTCGCTGCTGTGATGGAAGCCGGACACGACCTGCAACACGCGACCCAGCTTGCCGGAGGTCGCGGCTTCGATCACTCGCTGCGCACCAGGGAAGAACGGGAACTCCGACGAGCACCGCACGAAGCGTCCGCTGCTCAAACCTGCATCGCGAATGCGCTGCGCTGAGCCGAGGTCGATGCCGAAGGGCTTCTCGGCGAAGAGGTCCTTGCCCGCCTTCAGAACGTCCAGGTAGATCGTCTCGTGCAGGTTGTGCGGCACCGCGACATACACCACGTCCACTTTCGGATTCGCCAGCAACTCATTATAGTTCGCCGTGATCTGCTCACAGCTCGGGATGCAGCGGAACCACTCGCGCACAGGCTCGACCAAGTCGGCCACGGCCACGAGTTCTGGCTTCACATCCACATCGGCCAGCGCGCACCAGCGCATGAATGCACTCGCCATTTCCCGGCCCATCAAGCCGCCACCAATGATCCCGATTCCAACTGTTTTCATGAGCCGCTAGACAACGCATCGAACTGCCCGAAGCAAGCAACGCATTGCCAGTTTCTAAGCTGGAGCGATCGTTTGGATTGACTGCCGGCTTTCAATCTCGCTAACCTAGCGATTCATGCGTGCCGCCACACACTCCACGCTGAGGTGCCTATGCTTCCTCACACTCCTGTCGATCCAAGTCGCCGCCGCTCCGCTCGGAGACGAGTGGATCCTGCGCAACCAGTTGCCCACCGGCGAGGACCTCAAGACCAGCGCTACCAATGACCTCGGGACCTGTGTGGTCGTCGGCAATCACGGCACCATCCTGACATCCAACACGGGAACGAACTGGATCACCCAGACGAGCGGCACCAAGGCGGACCTCCAGGACGTAATTTGGTCGGGCAGCCGGTTTGTCGCTGTCGGCTACAACGGCACCATCTTGTGGTCAGTGGATGGCACGAGCTGGAACACCACTCCGATCCTGGACTCAGCCTTCACCAGCGTGATCTGGACAGGCAGCCAGTTCGTCGCCGTCGGTGGCACCTTGACCACGAAAGGCTGGGTAGGAGTCGCCTTTACCTCGCCCGATGGTCTTGCCTGGACCAAGCGCCCGATCACTGGCGCTCCTTACTTCTTTGGCGTTTCGTTCAATGGCACAACGCTGGTAGCCATGGGCGATGGCGCTGTCTTCACTTCGACCAACGGTATCACCTGGACCAAACGCGTCCTGCCGCCCCCCTCGGGAAGCACCACGGCATTCGTCAATGGCATGGTCTGGACCGGCACGGAGTTCATCATCGCAGGGCAGGCGGTTTGGACATCGACCACAGGCACTACCTGGACGTTGCGCCCGGATCTCTCATTCCTCACGGGCCTTAACCTCCGATGGACAGGCACCGAGATCATCGCCATCCACACGCAAGGCATCTACTACACGAGCGCCACGGGTGCATTCTGGACGGATCGAAGTGCGAATCTCGTGTCGGCGCCCTTGGGAGCCGGCAAGGTTGGAAACACCTACCTCACGATCAGCTATGGGGGCCGCATCGATGGTCAGACCTCCCTGGGCACCTGGACGCCATCGCACTCCACGGGCTTGGCCAACAGCGTCAGCGACTTCGCGCACAATGGCTCATTCTTCGTCGCCATCGGTCCGAACTGCAGTTGGACTTCAACCGACGGAATCTCCTGGACGCAGCACATCCAGTCGAATTTCGACGCCCGTCGCATCTCCTGGGATGGCAGCCGCTTCGTCACCGCTGGCAATGGTGTCTGGAAATCGACCGACGGGATCACCTGGACCAACACCTTCCCCGTGGACACCACCGGCAAGGCCGCCTTTTTTACCTGCTCTACTCTGTTAGGCAAGACCTTCATTTGTGGATTCGATCAAGCAACCTCCAGCGTCATTTCCGCTTACTCCACCGATGGAACGACGTGGAATCCAGCGAACATGATGGTGCCCTGCCTCGACTTCACGACGGATGGCTCCCGAATCATCGGCGTCGGCTGGCTCGGAGGCGTCATCACCTCCACCGATGGCACTTCGTGGTCTCCGCTCACCGTGACCTTGGCCACTGGCGAAGACTTCAGTTCGATCACATACGCGAGCGGTCTGTTCGTGGCGGTCACCAGCTATGGGAACATCTTCACCAGCGCAAATGCGAGCAACTGGCAGTTTAGAGAGTCTGCCCCTGGCGGCCTGCTTCGAGTGGCCCGCACGTCGAACGAGTTCTTCGCCGTCGGAGAGCACGGGACCGTCCTCCGATCATTCGAGGCTGTGCACTGGCGGGTTGTTCCCTCATTCACGTCCAACATGCTCGGACCGGTGTTTTGGACGGGCAGCAAGGTTCTGATCGGCGGAGCCTCGGGAAACATCTACTCCAGCGAGGGTCCTCCGGCCGTGCGCCCAGAGATCAGCATCGCCGTAGGGAGCCCCAGCATGGCTGAGACGGCTGGCACGGCAACCATCACCGTCTCCTTGCCGTCGGCCTGGACTCGAGACGTCGAAGTGCCGCTGGCATTCTCCGGCGCTGCCAGCTTCAATCTCGACTACACCGTGCCCGTATCGAAGCTGGTCATTCCCGCAGGCAGCCTTTCCGCCAGTCTGACGATCACAGCCAAGACAGACAACATCGATGAAGTTGATGAGTCCGTCATCGTCACGGCTCTCACTCCCACGGGCGATGTGACGCTGGGCCCTGTCGTGTCTGCCACCGTGACCATCACCGATGACGACACGCGCCCCACGTTTGCCCCCCCCATGGCAGACCAACTTGTCGCGGTCGGCGAGCCGGCAGTCTTCAGTGCGCCCGCCACTGGCACTGGCTTGATCAGTTACCAGTGGAAGAAAAACAATGTCGCCATCACTGGCGCCAAAGCCTCCAGCTACAGCATTGCCAAGGCCGCCCTGGCCAATGCGGGCGAATACTTCGTCGAGGCGAAGAACCTTTCGGAAACTGTCCCCAGCAACAAGCCGAAGCTCGGCGTGGTGACAGTCTCCAGCACCAAGGTCACGCAGAAGATCAACACCATCGGCACCTTCACCGCCAGCGCCGCAGGGGCGGTGACTTACAAGTGGTTCAAGGGCACGGAGGAACTCGTCAACGGAGGTCGCATCACAGGTGCAACGTCGCCCAAGCTAGTGATCACGGGCCTAGTCACCACCGACACTGCCATCTACACCTGCGAAGTCAGCCTCGGTGCACTGAAGAGAGTCGCCTGCACCATCGACTTCGGTGTGATCGACGCCATCCCCGTAGTCTCTGCACCGGCTAACGTCACGACGCGCGTCTCCACGTCCATCGACATCACCCCATCGGCGACCAACCGGCCTTACAAGTGGGTGGTGTCCAACCTCCCGCCCGGACTCACCTACAACGCCACCACGGGACGCATCACTGGCAAACCGACGTCCGTCATTACCAAGACCGTGTCCCTCATCGCTTACAACCTTTACGGCACCAACCCGGTCCCCTACACCTCGTTTACGATCACCGTGGAGGCCTTGCCACCGATCGCGCTTGGGTCCTTCGTCACCTTGCTCTCACGCGAATCTGTGAACGGCGACCTCGGTGCTCGGCTTGATGTGACCACCACGAGCACCGGCCGATACACGGGCAGGCTCTACAATGGTGCGGTCTCTTACCCGATCGATAGCTACCTGAATGGTGAACGTCTCACGAATCCAACGGGACATGTGCACATTGTTCGCACAACTCCTCTGCTGCCCACCGACCTCGACTTCAGCATTGATCTCAACACTGGAGCGCTCAGCGCTACCGTGACTGATGGAAGCACCACCGCGACGGGCACCAGTCTGCCACGAGCCCTCGCCACCACCAATCGCACCGGTGCTTACAATGTGGCCCTGAGCCCAGCCCCCGGCAGCTCATCGACCTCGCCCGAGGGCCATGGTTACGCCCAGTTCACCATCGCGGCGACCGGCTCGTTCAGCGTCGTAGGCAAGCTCGCCGACGCCACCGCCTTCACCATTGGCACCCAGCAATCAGCGGATGGCAGCATCCCCCTTTTCCTGGCTCTCTACACCAACAAGGGCTCCATGCATGGAACGATCAAAGTGAACGAGGATGCAGCCTCAACCTACGCGAATAACTTCATTGACGGAGCTATCACATGGTCGAAGACCGGACCCAACACCGGCCGTAGTTATGTGGCTGGATTCCCCACGCTCACCCTAACGGCCGATGGAGGTCGATACACAGCGCCCAAGGCTCCTGGCATTGTGATGAATCTCACCGCAAGTGCGGGCAATGCCAAAGCGCGCTTCACTGGCGGCGGCGATCTGGCAACGGCCTCACGCAATCCCGATTACGACTTCACCATCGCCAGTCTCGCCACCGTCACTCGCCCCGTCGTGATTCCCGCTGGCACCACGCTGGCCTTCAATACAGCTGCCGGGACCATGTCTGGCTTGTTCTACCTCAGCGACACGGACACAACCGTCACGCCTAACAAGGCACTGCCGCGCACGGTGGCTTACTACGGTATCCTGATTCGTCCAGCGGGACAGCCAGCGATGAAAGCCCTCGGCTTCTTCAATCTCCCGCAGATGCCCGTGCTGCTGCCGGTTAAGACAACTAGCCTTACTTCGCCGATGCTCTCGGGTGCCGTTTCGATCACACCTTGATCGGCAGCCGAAGTCTCAGGGTTTGATGCTCAGCACACCTTCGGCCCAAGTGAGAATGCGTGCCACGGCATCCACGTCCTCCGCCGCCTTGGCCTTCTCCAGTGCATCCCGCCCTTTCAGCAACGCTTTCAGGACAGGAAGTCGGACCACATCTTTGGCATTTTCGGTCACGGACTCGTAGCGTTGTTTGAGGACATCAAGGTCAGTGTTGCCTGTCTCGAACTTGCTGAAATCCGATGGCACCTCCAGGGCTGGCTCGTCGATGGCGACTTCCTTCGCCAGCTCATCGAGCTTGGTCTCGGCTTCGGCATAATCCCCGGCGCGGACCATCTCCTCAATGCCAGCGCCCTTCGCCTTGAGCACGTCAGCAGGTGGAATGCCCAATTCATCAAAGGCAGCCTTGAGACGACTCGCCTTTGCTTTGACCCGCTGCTCCAGCGGCTGCTTGGCCTCGCTTTCTTTGCGTGCCAGGGCGAGCGCCTTCTCACGCTGCTCGGGCGTCAGCATGTCGCGCAACTCCAGGAGCACTTTGAGCTGCGCATGCTTCACGACCGACTCAGCTGCCAGCAGCTTGTCCAATTGAGGTGCCGCTTGCTCGACGGTCGCGTCTGGCACCTTAATCGCCTGTTCCAGCTTTGATTGCTCAGCGCGCACCGTTTCCTCAAGCGCGACAATTTTGGGTTTCATCTCGGCCTCATAGGCCTTGAGCTTGGTTTCTTGTTCGGCCGTGAAGCCGAGTTCGCTGGCATGGGCCATCACCGTCTCGGGAAGCACCAACTGATGGCGCGCGAGGGTGGCGAGATCGACGGCGTGGGCTGCGCCTGACATGACAAGGACGAGCAATACGACTGTGAGTTTCATAAGGATCGAGCGTTTGAGTTAGAGCACTTTGAAGGTTGCGTGTTGCGGCATGAGAAAATCAGATGGCGAGTCTGGGAACGAAGCCAGGGACGGAAATAAGGGCACGGGCTCAGCACTTGCTTCCAGCAGCACCGGCAGCGACTTGGTGAATGAAGGAGCCTCATCGCCAGCTTGATTCGCGACGAACCCCGCGACCAAAACCGCCGCTAGTGCTGCACCCGCAGCAGCCCAGCGAAGTCCATGTCTGGTTGCGACAGGACTTTGATGCCGCGCTCGTGTGAGCATGTGCTGAAACACTGGTGTGCAGTTCGCATCAAGCTGCCGCTCGCGGGCAAAAAGAGAATGCAGGTCGTGGTCATTCATGGCTGGTCAAGAAGGTGGGCGAGGAATCGCTGAGCAAGGTGCGGAGACGCACCTTGCCTCGCTCGTAATGCTGCCGGGCTGATCCAGGCGAAATGCCCATCACGCTCGCTGCGGCGTCGAGGGTGAGGTCTTGATAAAACACGAGATGCAACACCTCCGACTGGCGAGCCGGGAGCATCGCCAGCAGTCCCTTCAAATGACGCGATCGCTCGTCGATCTCGATCTGCCGGGATGGTGAAGGACGCGAGTCGTGCGCCGCATCGAACGTTACCAAAGCCACCAGTTTGCCCAGCAAGGAATCGCGATAACGCGCCCGGCGCGCTTCCTCGCAAGCCGTGTAGCGAATCACCCCAAACCACCAAGTCTTGAGCAACGACCTCCCATCGTGGGCGGCGCGATTCTCCAGCACCTTGGCATACGCATTCTGCAGCACATCCTCGGCCCGTGGGTGATCGCCCCCGCAGCAATGCAAGGCCCAGCCAAAGGCGTCGGCATGCAGGGCTTCGAGTTGTGAGAGCAATTCGTCGTTCATTCATCTGCCCCTTGAGTGACCTCGGGCCGCAGACTGTATGACAAACCTTCGACTTTTTTCAGCGATGTCTCACTTGATCATCTTGAGCGCCTTCTGCACGGACGCTCCATCGTGCACCATCGCCATCAGCGCACGGGTGATGCCCCTCGGGTTCGGATGCTGGATGACGTTGCGACCATAGACAATGCCAGCCGCGCCTTGCTCCAGGAGTCCCTGGGTGCGTTCGAGGATCTCCTTGTCGCTGACACGACCGCCACCGCGCACGAGCACCGGGATGCCTGCGGCAGTCTCGACGACCTTATGGTAGAGCTTCACATCGTCGGTCGGATCCGCCTTGATGATGTCAGCACCGAGTTCCACCGCCTGACGAACAAGGTGCATGATTGCGGTGAGGTCGCCATTGACCATGTAGCCGCCAGCTTTCGCGTTCTCCTGGAACACGAGCGGCTCGATCATCATGGGCATACCGTAGTAGTCGGCCTCGGGCTTGAGGCGGAGGATGTTCTCCACGCACTGCTGATGCACCTCGGGTGCGCCGGGAATCTGGAAGAGATTCACGCACACGCAGGCGGCGTCGTAGCGCACAGCTTGCAGCATGGTCTCCTCAATCATGAGGCTGAAACGCGAGGTAGGTAGCTCCTTACCATAGATGTTCGCCACGTCGGTGCGCAGCACGAGCGAGGGCTTCTGGCGGCCGGGGATTTCCTGAAGGTGCCGCGCCTGACCAAGCGTGAGCTGGATGGCATCGGGTGCCGCATCGACGAGCGTCTTCACCACCTTGCGCATGTCTTCTATGCCGGTGAGGAAGCCGGGCTGGTTGAAGAAGCCGTGGTCGACGGCGACATCGAAGCAGCGGTTGGACTTGGCATTGAAGAGGCGGTTGAGTCGGAACGATTTCATCAGGGCGCGTATGGCACGCATGAATGCGAGCTTGTCAAAGTGTTCTCGGTTCGAAACCTCCACCACGCGTTCCGTGACCAGTCGCCCCCCAAACAAAAGAGCAGGCCAGTTTCCCGGCCTGCTCTCGAAAAGACGGATCTCAGCTAACGCCAATCACTTGGCTGCGGCACCTTCCTTGAAGGCATAGAGGTGTGTATGGGTGCTGATATAAAGCACGCCATTGGCAGCCACCGGAGTTCCCATCACAGGAGACGGGAACTCAACGCTGCCGATTTCCTTGAGTTCCTTGCCTTCGGCCAGGATGAAGAGTTCACCTTCCTCGTTACCGAGGTAGATCTTGCCATCTACCAGCAGTGGGTTGGACCAGATATGGCCCTTGGTATCGAACTTCCAGTTTTCTTTGCCGGTCTTGGCATCAAGGCAGAACAAGCGGCCGGTGTAGTCAGAGACATAAACCAAGCCATCCTTCACCGCAGGGCTGCTGATGGTGCGTTCGATACCGCGGAAGGTCCAGACAGGCTTGTCCGTCAGATCGCCGGAGCCGCTGGGATCAATGCAACTCATCATGCCCACGCCTTCACCGTGCTCAGGGTCCTGACCGATCGACACGTAAAGCAGACCATCGTGGAACACAGGTGTGGCGATCAGTTCCGAAGGACCATCATACTCGGCATACTTGCGCTTCTCGCCTTTCTCATCGAAGCGATACTCCTTCGGGCAGGCGTTGTATTTCCACTTCACTGGAAGCTCAGAGATTTCGTCGTCCACCTTCACCTTTTCAGCGGCGGTGCCGAGGCCATAGACCCAGCCATCACCAGCGGCGAAAACGATCTGAGTTTTGCCCCCAACCGTGATCGCGCAAGGCGACGACCAGTTGCAGTGCATGATGTTTTCACTGACTTTGAGTTCTTCCGGCAACTCGGCTTCATACTTGCCAGTCTCGGCATCGACGCAGACAAAGCTAGGAGCCGTGGGAGCAGGCAGGTTGGTGTGTGACCAGTCCACGCCATTGCTGGTGGCGACGTAAACCTTGCCATCAACGACGAGGGGATAGTTCGATGCGATGTTGTGGGGGAACACGCCGAGTTCCTTGCGCATGTCATACACCCAGAGGATGTCTGCGTCGGTGCTGTCCGTTTCCACGGGTGTCACTTTCCCATCCTTGTCCGGGGCGGCCATGTATTTGGACTCATCCTGGAACCCTTGATTGCCGTCTTCGAGGCCCTTCGTGTCGATGCACATGATCTCGCAGCGATTGGTCACCAGGTAGCCCTTGTCTCCCACGATGGTGGGGGTGGAGCACATGCCCAGGAATTCCCAGTCCGAAACCTTGCCAGCACCGAGCTTCGGTGCAGCGAGCTGCCACTTGAACGCACCCGTCTTTTCGTCAAAACACATCACGATACCACGGTCGCCAATGTGCTTGGGGCTGCGGGGCGATTCGTTGTTCGTGCCGACGTAGATCTTGCCATTGCTGACCGTGCAGGTGCCATAGGCTTGCGAACCAAGCTTGGCGACCCAGAGGCAGTTCTTGGTGGTCGCCATGTCGATGTCCTCGCTGCCAGCCTTCTTCTTGCCTGGATCAAAGCTGACTGGCATCCCCTTCTCGGAGGAGATGAAGTTGCGCGAGTTGTGGCCGCCCCACTGAGTCCAGTCACCAGCGTTGGCTGGCTCGGCGTTCAGTTCGAGGGAGGAGAAGGCCGAAAGTCCAGCGACGAGGGTAAGCCCCAGGGAGAGAGTTTTTGCGTTCATCATGTCAGATACGTTCAAAGAGGGTTGAGTATGCAGAATTAGTTATTGGGGGTGACCTTGACGTTGTCGATGAAGACTCGCTTCTGATTCTGCGGGGTGAAACCAAAGAGACCGGGGGAACCCTCGGTATGCACGGGCACGTTGGCCTTCTCAGAGATCGTCCAGGCTTCAGGCTCGGGCTGGCCTTTCTCCCACACCTTCGCACGCACTGTGCCGTTGAGTTTGTCAGCGTCCACGAGGACCTGGGCTTTGAGCACATACCACTTATTGGCTTCGATCTTCATAGGCGCAATGCGCTTGAAGCGGTCGAAGTTCGAACTGATCTCGAGTTCGTTGGCATTGCCCTTGAGCACAAATGCATAGCGTTGGTTGATGAGGCCCACATCGCTCTTCACACGACGATTGCCATCGGTCATCACGTCGGCTTCGATCGTGTAGTTGCTCATGTCGCTGGTGCCGATGAACACCGTGCCACGCTGGAACAGGAGACGGTCAAAGCTTTTGCCGAGTGCCTTCTCGCCGTCCTTGTCCATGACCTGGAACTTGAAGCGCGCTCCGATCCACGGAAGTGGAGGGTAGGCGAATTTGTATTCAGGATTGGCAGCATCGGCGGCAAAAGTCTCGGTCAGTTCAGCCTTGTTGAAGTCTTGCTGGAAAGGAGGCTTGAGCAGCACTCGGCCACGCACGGTGCCAAAGAGACCATTGGCATCGGTTGCCTTGAAGGCACCGGCACCCATCTTGGCATCGGCATTCGCAACCAACTCATTGGCGTCGTTGAACTTCGCGTCTTCGATCTTTGCCTTCACCTTGGCGGTCGGAGGAATAAAGGTTTCCCACTTCACGCCCTGAGCCTCGCCCACCACATTGCCAGCGGCATCAATGGCGCGGACTTTGAAGTTTACCTTCTCACCAGGGAAAACGACGAACTCAGCAGGCACGATCTGCAAGGCCACTGCGGGACCCTTGGCCACTGGAGCCGGTGCGGGCACTTCGTCCGTCTTCACGCTCGTGGCATTAATTTTGAAGCTGTAGAGCTTCTCGGTTGAGTGAACCAACAGGTTGCCATTCGCAAGGGCGACCGCGCCGATGCAATTGCCCTCGACCTTCACCTTCTGAATCTGCTTGCCGTCCTTGGCATCGAGCACAAACACCGCACCTTCCATCAGCGGAGCAAAGACAAAACCATCAGCATAGATAGGCGACGAGTGGGTGTTCCCGTTCGAGACCTTGGATTCCCACACGACCTTGCCATCATTGGCATTGACGGCCACCACCGAACCGGTGTCCGTGATCTGAATCACGTTGTCGCCCACAAGGATCGGGCTGCCCGATCCAGACGAGAATGGATTGCGCCAAACTTCGTTGGCCAGCCACTTGTCCTTGTCGATGGCGTTGTCGAAAATGATCTCCTCCTTCTCAACCTTAGTCGGAGCCTTGGCGCAGACCATGCGTCCCTTGTCCGCAGTATCGACGTTCTCATCACCATGGATGGCGATTACCTTGCCATTGTGCAGCACTACCGTTGCGTTGGCACCCGCCTTGGCGAATTTGTGACGCCAGATCGGCTTGCCGGTCAACGCATTTGCACAAACCATGTTACCGCAGCCGGTGGCGGCATAGAAAACACGCTTGCCGTCCACCGTATCGAAAATCGGATGGCTGAAGGAGCTGTCCTGTGGTGGCGATTCACCAGGAGTGCTGGCCCAGACGAGTTCACCCGTGATTTTGTCGAAGCCATAGAAGCGGTCGGCGGCAGGACCGTCAGCGCCCCAGTTGGCCGTGATGCCACGAACGATAACGAGGTCGCCCTCAATGGCAGGTGCTCCCACCTTGGAGTTGGGGAAAGTCATGCGACCCAGCTTCTCCATCAGAGAGTGGCGGAAGATCTCCTTGCCAGAGAAATCCCAGCAACCGAACACACCGTAAGCGGTCAGCAGATAAACACGCTTGGTGGCCGGATCGACCGCAGGGGCACCGATGGCGTAGCGATTGTAAACCGTGTCGCTGATGAAGTCCTTGATCTGAACTTCCCAGAGCTTTTGCCCACTCTTCTCATCCAGGCAGGTCAGCACCTCCACGAGTTCCTCCTTGGTGCCGAGGTAACCGAAGGCAAACACCTTGCCGTCGCAAACCACTGGCGTGCCGCGCGATTGGCTGGCGTAGGTCCAGTTCGGCTGCTCGGCGAGGACCTTGCCGGCCTTCATTTCATCCGACCGCACAAAGTGTTCGGCACTGACGCCAGTCTGGTAGGGACCGCGCCAGGAGGTCCAGTCGCCTGCGAAGGCGCTCGCGCTCAGCGCAAGCAAAAGAGTAAGTGAGTAGGTGATCTTCATGCAGAGGGGGTGTGGGTGAACCAGGGTATAACGCCCGCCATTGTCACGATGGACTGCAGGCGGGCAAATCGAAACGGGGAGCACTTCCAGCATCTTTCGGTAGGTCGCTCGCGTCGTCCTCATCTCGGATGAGGTGATTCCTGATACGTCCCCGAAGGCCTGAAAGGCAGTTTACTTCATCAACTCGTTGCCAGCGGCAAGGTGCTTGGCGTATTCCTTCTGACGCATGGCCACCCGGGCGTGCAAAGGACGCTCAATGCCACGATGCTTGGTAGCCACGAGAGCCTTCAGCAGTGTGACCAGACCTTTCACATCGTCGAGCATCACATATTCCGGTGCCAGCACGTTGTCT
This sequence comes from Verrucomicrobiaceae bacterium, assembly GCA_016795365.1. Classification (GTDB taxonomy): domain Bacteria; phylum Verrucomicrobiota; class Verrucomicrobiia; order Verrucomicrobiales; family Verrucomicrobiaceae; genus JAEUHN01. The sequence continues at coordinate 108,619 of JAEUHN010000031.1, read as the reverse complement.
TCAGACGTGTTATGATAGTTCCCGAGGCAGAGGGAGATCCCCGCACTGCGGTGGCCGAGGGCCTGCATCGCCGATGCTTCACAAGCACCGCGGTCCAGGAGACAGCGTTGAACGCGAATCCCCTGCTCCGAAGCCGTGCGCATGAGGATCTCGACAGCTTCCGCATCAAACACCGAGAGCCGATCGCCTACACGCACGACGGGACCATCGCCGAACTCTGCGCCATTCACTGGCCGACTCGTCTCCAGCGAGAGGAAGAGCGCATCCTTTCCAAAAGGCCAGTTCTCGCCGACATGCCACGCGCCCAGCCAGCCGATCTCCTCAGCACGAGTGAAGACCGCATAAACGGTGGTCTCCAGATTGAGCTTCGCCAGTTCCCAAAACGTAGCCACGATGCTAGCGCAGCCGATCAGGTCATCGCACGCGGTTGCCTCTACACGTCCATCTTCGATGACCACTGGGAAATTCCAGGTCGCGATGTTGCCGCCTTTATGAACCTTGCGCAGCCCGCGTTTGATTCCGTCATCGAGCACCGGCTTGGCCACACCTCCCAGGAACTCCCACTCGTCTTTCTTGCCGCCCGGCTTTCTCACAAACGCAGGATGGTCCATGTGAGCCCCGAGAACCCAGGACGGAGTCGTCTTGCGCTTGCCGCATTTGTAAGTGGCAATCAAGTTTCCGAACTTGTCGCGCTTGAGCGTCACGTTGGGACAGTCCTTGAGCAGGGCTTCGATCTCCGCGCGCACAAAGTATTCGTGAAACGGAGCCGTGGGTTGTTTGAGAATTCTCTTGAGAATCGAAGTCAGCGTTGGAACAGCCATGCGCCCATTGTAGCCTGATTTTTCAAGACTCAACCGCCCTGTGTGAAGAAGCTCCGTTATTTCATCGAGACCTCGTCCGTCGAGTTCCTGGCTTGGTCCATGCGCCGCCTTCCTCGCCATGTGATCCTCGTGCTCGCTCGAATCATCGGCACCTTGGCTTGGATGGCAGACTTCCGAGGTCGCACCACGGCTGTGGAGAATCTACGCGTAGCTTTTGGCGGACTGTTCACTTGGCCAGCCCGCCAGCGCATTGCAAGGCACTGCTATCAAAACTTTGCACGAACCTTCTTCGATCTCTTCTGGGTGGGCTCGTTGACCAAGGAGTCCTGGGCGGAACACTTCGTGATTGAAGCGCTCGATCCGGTCGCGCTCGAAGCCACGCGAACCAAAGGGGCCGTCTGGGTGACGCCACACTTCGGCAACTTCGAACTCTCCAGCATTGTCTGGGGATTCGCAGGGTTTCGCCACACTATCGTCGCCCAGGACTTCAAGAATCCTGCCCTCACCGACATCTTCACCGCCGCACGCCAAGCATCGGGTCACACTGTGATCCCCCAGCAGTCTGCCATGCTTCGCCTCACCAAAGCATTAAGCCGAGGCAGCAATGCGGGCTTCCTCACGGATCTCAATGTGAAGCCTGGACGTGCTGCGGCAGTGATCGAATGCTTCGGCCTTCAGACCTGCGTCACCACCCTGCATGTGATGCTCGCGCAGCGACTTGGGCTCACCATTCTTCCGGCTCTCTGCTTTCCTCTCGAAGATGGACGCTACCACGTTAAAGTCTTCCACCCGATCAAGCCCGGCATCGACGACGCTCCTCAAGCCATCGCACAGCAGTGCTGGGACATCTTTGAACAAGAGATCCGCCAGCGGCCCGAGCTGTGGATGTGGATGTATAAGCACTGGCGCTACCTGCCCGACGATTCGAGCGCCAGCCGCTATCCCGACTACGCCAACATCAACAAGGCCTTCTTTAAGATGCTGCAACAAGAGTTACCCGCCTGACGCGACAGGGCGCTCGGCTACAAGCTCAGATGCCCGAGTGCCAGCAGACCATAGTAGGTATATTCGCAGTCGAGCTGATGATCGGTCCAGTTGCCGTGAAAACCGCCGTCAGCGTTCCAAAGACTGTCCACGAAGTCGAGGCATGGCTCTTTGATCGCTGAGTAATCCGCCTGGGCACCCGACAAGGCATGGAGCGCCACGGCAGTGCTCAGTAGATCGGGAATAGGTGCCTTGGGAATGGCCAGGAATCCGCCCTGAGAATGATGGCAGGTGAGCAGCCAACTGATGCTCTCAGACGGCACCACCCAGCCCATGCGACGATACAGAGCCATGGCAGCCGCAGTGCCTGGTGCATTGGCGATGGGCAGAATCGCCTCATTTGTCCATCCACCATCCGGGCACACGAGCGAGTCCATGCATTGCTTCACATCGTCCAGTCGTGGCATCGGAAGCCCGATGTCTTCGTAAGCGGCGGCCGCCAGCAGACAACCATAAGCACTCCCCTGCTCACGATTCTTGGCTGGATGAAAGCCGCCGGACGGAGTGCGATACGCTTCCACCCGGCTGGCGAGCGCGTCCTTCCAAGCTGATGCCAAAGCCCCGGGGTCGAGCGCCGACCATGAACGCGCCAGACAGCAGAGGTGGACAAAGTCGAGCCCCTCGCCATCGCCGAACTGCTGGAGCCAGGAGGCAATCCTCTCTTTGGGCAGCGGTGCTTGCAGCGCGAGCATCCCCTCGATGCCAAACACCGTGTAGTAGAGATCGGGCCGGTCGTCGCGATTCTTGAAGCCCCCTTCGTCGGCGAGTCGCGACATGAGAAAGTCGGCCACAAGAGATGCGGACTCGCCGAGCAGTTTGGGAGCAAGACGAGCGACCTGAAGCATTTCCAATCGGAAGGACATGCGATGCTGCTAGCATTGAGAAAGTTCGAAGACCAAAACTTTCGCCTTGTCAGATGCGCAGTTCGCACTATTTTCGCGGCCCGTTCAGCCAGACCAACAGTGGTTCGGCAGCACGATACAGCTTTGGGGTTTTAGCTCAGTTGGTAGAGCGTCTCAATGGCATTGAGAAGGTCAGCGGTTCGAATCCGCTAAGCTCCACCAAGCTGGTCGTCCGAGGGTTCCGAAGAACTCTCAGTAATCACGAAAAGGCCCACGCGGTTCGCTCGCATCCATCTCTGCCTTCCAGGCATCGAAGCGTGCCTTGATCTTGGCCAGCACCTCGGGCTTCTCCTTGGACAAATCATACTGCTCGCCGAGATCGGAGCTCAGGTCGTAGAGTCCGCCGAGCTTGCCCATGTTCACCCACTTCCACTGGCCCATGCGCGCGCCTTGGTCGCTGCGACGCTGCCAGAACATCTCCTCGCGCGGCGACTTCGATGAGCCATTCAGCACCGGCAGAAGATTAAAGCCATCGAGCTTTTCGCTCGTGCTCGCGCCAGCGGCGGTTGCAATGGTCGGGAAAAGCTCGAGCGAGGTAAGGAACTCGTCGGTAATCTTCCCCGCAGGGATTTTGCGAGGCCAGCGCGCGATAAACGGCACGCGCAGTCCACCTTCCCACATCTGGCTTTTGTGCCCCTTGAGCGGCTTGTTGTCGCCATTGCCGCTGCCACCGTTGTCGGACAAAAACATCACCAGCGTGTTCTCTTTCTCGCCGCGCTCGTCGATGAGATTGAGGACTCTGCCGATCGACTCGTCCATGCACGTCACCGCGCCGTAGTAGCGAGCGAGGCGTTCATCTTTCACCTTGCCGCGATACATCGCCGCATACTTCTCCGGCACTTGGACGCCTTCTTTGCTTTTCTTGTCCGTGGGATCAGAGCCGAACGACGACGCCCCGTGCGGTGCATTGAAGCAAAGATACAAGAACCACGGCTGATCCTTCGCGCTGCGGATGAAGTTGAGCGACTCTCGCTCAAACACATCGGTCGCATACGTGCCTTTGTCTTCCTGCGTGCGAGCATTGTCACGGAACATCGACGGCACGCCGTAGCGCTCGTGCGTGTAGTAATCGATGCCGTTGTTGCCGTGACCGTAGAAGAAGTCGAAACCGCGTTGGAGAGGCAGGAAGCGCTTCGCCTGGCCCATGTCCCACTTGCCCACGACGCCCGTGCGATAGCCCGCCGCTTGCAGGGCGTCGCCGATGGTCTTCTCACGCACGTCCAGGCCCAGCGTCATCTCGGGCGACACCGCATACTCGTCTGCCGTGAACTTGTGCCCATAGTTCACCATGTCATTGCGCACCATGTCGTAGAGGCCGTTGCGCTGCGGATAGCGGCCGGTCAAAAGGCTGCCGCGCGAAGGTGTGCAGGCAGGCCAGGTCACGTAGAAGCTCGTCGCACGCACGCCTTCGCTCGCAAGACGGTCGAGATTCGGCGTGAGCACCGGCTTGGTGCCGATGCAACCGAGGTCGGGGTAGCCCTGGTCGTCGCTGACGATGAGGAGGATATTGGGCCGGTCGGCGGCTAGCAACGCAGAGGAGGTCATCAGCACCAGTAGGGAGAGCTTCATGCCGAATGAACGGGCTCGCGGTCCGGGTTATTCCTTTCGCAGATTCATCGGCACAAGAAATCCCGTTGCCCCGCCCGCATCGTATGCAATGAACCCGCCCGTTCGGGCGTTCAGTTGGCCCCGTAAACTCCATCCTTCCGTTTTACCCATCCATGTCGATTCCCCACCTTCCCGCCCTTCGCCGAGGCAACGCCTACGATTCGCTCGACAAAGTTCAGGTCAAAGACCACCGCACTGGCGAGGTGATGGCCGAAGTATCACAGGTGGGCGCAGGCATCCTGCGCAAAGACTTGGCCCGCATTGGCGAAGCCCGCGAGGCATTGAAGAAGTTTACGGTGGAGCAAATGCTCGAAATCTGCCACAAGGCTGGCGATTTGTTCATGAATGGCACCCTGCCCGTGGGTGATCGCGGTCACATGCAGAGCCCGCAGGACTACATTGCCACCTTGTCCCGCACCAGCGGTCTGCCGCACATCATGGTGAAGCGCAACATGGTGAAGATCACGTATGCGATGCAGAACATGCGCACCGTGCTCAACGGCCTGACCCGCGGGCTCGACCTCAGTGTCATTGATCGTGGATTCGGCGAGCAAGCTGGCTGCCCCGTGGCCTATCTCGCGACAACGAAGGCCCTCGGCCTCGTGATGCCGAGCAACTCACCCGCCGTGAACTCGCTCTGGCTTCCTGCCATCGCACTGAAGATTCCCGTCATCATCAAGCCAGGCCGCGAAGAGCCCTGGACGCCTTATCGCCTCGTGCAGGCGTTCATCGCTGCGGGCGCACCGGCGGAGGCTTTTGGCTTCTACCCGACCGATCATGAAGGCAGCGGCGAAGTGGTGAAGCTATGCGGTCGCAACCTCGTCTTCGGTGATGTCGCGATGGCCAAGATGTATGAAGGCAATCCACGCGTGCAGGTGCATGGCCCAGGTTGGAGCAAGATCCTCATCGGCGAAGACAAGATCGAGAACTGGCGCGACTACATCGACGTGATCGTGGAATCGATCAGCGCCAACGGCGGTCGTTCCTGCATCAACGCGAGCGCCGTGCTGGTGCCAAAGTATGGCAAAGAGATCGCCGACGCCATCGCGGCCAAGGTGGGTGCCTTCGACCCTGCAGCACCCGATGATGAGAACGCCAAGCTCTCCGGCTTCGCCAACACGAAGATGGCTGACTACATCGACAGTGCCATCGACGCCGACCTCAAGACACCTGGTGCCGAAGACATGACCGCGAAGTATCGCAATGGCCCCCGCAGGGTCGAGTTCCAGGGCGGCACTTATCTTCGCCCCACGATCATTCATTGCGCCAGCACGGACCATCCGCTCTACAATCGCGAGTTTCTCTGCCCGTATGCCACGGTCGTGGAAGTGCCACAGAAGGACATGCTCAGCAAGATTGGCTACAGCCTCGTGGTCACGGCCATCACAGCCGATCCGAAGTTCATGGAGCAACTCATGGAGTGCGACCTTATCGACCGCCTCAATATCGGGCCGATCAGCACGATGAAGATCAGCTGGGACCAGCCGCACGAGGGGAACATGTTCGAGTTCCTCTACAAGCGCCGCTCCATCGACTGCGCCTAACGTTTAAAAGGTGATGCCTGTCCTCCGTCAAACGTGCGGAGGACAGTGTTCCATCAGTTAGACTCGTCGTCCTGTTCGGCACAACACGAACCGCACTCGGTGTAGCATGACAGGCAGATCGACTCGTCGCCGAAGTGCACGGCATCTGGCGCACCACAGCGCGAGCAGATGCATGATGCGGTGGGCGTTGGTGAGTCAGCAGCTACGATCAAAGTCGAATTCATGAAGTCTATCCTCCGCGCACTTCTTTGCCTTGCAAGCCTCTCAGCGCTCGCCGCTCCTGACCCCACGTCGTTCCCGCAGCCGCCGAATATCAAAGGGCTTCAGGTGCAGATGGTCGATGATGCGCTGAAGCTGGGCATCCATCATGCAGGCATCAATGTGAGCATCGGCGCGCTGATGAAGTCGCCAGATGGCAGCAGCTTCAACGAAAGCTATGCCAAGTCACTCGATGCCCAGATCAAGCCGCTCTCGGACGCGGGCATCCTGGTTTACCTCATCGTGCTGGCCTACCCGACGAAGAACCCGGAGAAAGATGCGATCCTGGTGCATCCGAAGGCGCGTGCGGATGGGAAATACAACATCGCTGCCTTCAACACAGGGACGACTGAAGGCACGGCGTGGTTTGGCAAGGCGATGGCCTTCATGGCCGAACGATGGAGTGGAGCGCATCCAGAGCATGGTCGGGCCTGGGGTTGGATCATTGGCAATGAAGTGAACTCGCACTGGCTGTGGTATAACATGGGTTTGGCCTCGATGGAGGAAGTGGCCAGCGAGCATGAAAAAGCCGTGCGCATTGCCCACCGCGCGATCCGCGAGGCCTCCGCGAATGCTCGTGTGTATCTGAGCTTCGATCATCATTGGCGCATCAGCATGTCAGGCATCAGTCCCCAGGAAGCCACGCCAGGGAGGGACTTCCTCGATACCTTTGCCAGAATCGCCAAGGAACGAGGCGACTTCGATTGGAACGTCGCCCATCATCCCTATCCTGAGGACCTGGGCAACCCGCGCGTCTGGGCTGACAAGAGTGTCACGCTGGATGACAACACGCCCAAGGTCACCTTCAAGAACCTCGAAGTGCTGTGCCATCATCTGGAGAAGCCGGAGCTCTTATTCAACGGCAAACCTCGTCGCGTGATCTTGAGCGAGCAGGGTTTTCAAACGCTGCTCAAGCCTGAAGGCGAGCAACTCCAGGCAGCGGCGTATGCCTACGCCTGGGAGAAATGCCAGCGCCTGCCCCTGGTGGATGCCTTCATCTATCATCGCCACGTCGATCACGCGCATGAAGGCGGACTGCGCCTGGGCCTGTGGCGCAATGCACCGAACTCCGTCGCCACTCCCCACAGCAAAAAGCAGCTCTACGACTTGTTCATCAAGGCGGGCAGACCCGAGTGGCCTGAGGCTGCAAAGTTCGCACTCCCAGTGGCCGGACTGAAGTCATGGGACGACCTCACTCAGTGAGAGGGTGAACAGCGCTGATAGCTTCCGGTCCTCCGGCTCGTTACCCGCGCCCCACTCCCTCACATGATCGTTCGCCTCCTCGCCCTCACCTTGCTCTCCAGCGTAGCTCTGGCGCAGGCCCCGAAACCCAAGTCCGCCTGGGTGCCGCCGAGCGTGGTCGAACTGAAGCGAGCTCTCGATGACTCCACGGATTCCTCGAAGCTCGTCCCCATGGTCTTGAAGATGTTCGGCAAGCAAAGCCTCGCCATGGGCAAGGCAGGTGCCAAAGTGGAAAAGACCACCGCAGCCTGGGCCGTGATCAGTGCAAATCCCGTGCAGGTGATCGAGGGCAAGGGCAAGGTGCTCGGCGAGATGAAGAAGATCAATGACGAGGGCCTGCAAGTGCTGGCGCTCGAACTGCCAAACTTCCGAGAGTTCGATTATCGCCTGGAGTCCCATGGCATGGCCTTGCTGGCTGGCACGATCCGCATCGAGCACTACGAGATGCCTGCGGAGGCCAAGGCGCAGGCTGGAGTGCCCGAGGGACGGCTGGAGAAGTTCGAGTGGAAGGACAGCCACGTCTTTCCCAACACCGTGCGCGACGTGACGGTTTACATCCCGGCACAATACGATGCGACCAAACCCGCCAGCCTCATGGTGTGGCAGGACGGCACGCGCCATGCAGACCCGAACGGCCAGCCGGGACAACTCCGTGCCACGCGTGTGTTTGATACCTTGATTGCCAAAGGCGAGATGCCGGTCACGATCGGAGTCTTCATTGATCCAGGTCGCAAGCCGACGCAGAAGGCCGGGGACAAGGCCGCCAACCGTGGTTTCGAATACGATTCGCTGGGCGATGCCTACGCTCGTTTCGTGATCGACGAGATCCTTCCCACTGTGAAACAGCGCTACTCCTTAACCTGGAGTGACCGCCCGGAAGATCATGCCATCGCCGGTGGATCATCCGGCGGCATCTGTGCCTTCACCGTTGCCTGGGAACGCCCTGATCAATTCAGCAAGGTGCTCTCGTGGGTGGGCAGCTTCGTCAATCTTCGCGGCGGTCACGTTTATCCTGCGATGATCCGCAAGACCGAGCGTAAGCCGCTCCGCATCTACCTTCTGGATGGCGACAACGACCTGGACAATCCTTATGGCAACTGGCCCCTGGCGAACCAAAAGATGGCAGCTTCGCTCAAGTATATGGGCTACGACCACCGCTTCGACTACGGCCACTGCTTCCACGGCAGCAAAGGCATGAGCGCCAGCCTCCCGGACGCTATGCGGTGGTTGTGGAGGAAGTAACCGGGAATGACCTAGCATTCGATGCTCGTGAATTTGGCATCCACAAGCTAAGCAGAGACGAATTGATCCGTTTGCTGTAGTCTTACGCCCCAATGATTCGCGCCTTCATCGCTCTCACTTTTATCGCCGCCGCCACGCTGCACGCTCAGCTCCCTGGCAGCCCGACCATCGACTTCAAGAAGCACGTCCAGCCAATCTTTGCCAAGCACTGCTACGACTGCCACAGCGTGGGCAAGAAGAAGGAGAAGGCAGGCTTTGTCTTCGATGACGTAAAGCGGCTCGCCAATGACGTGGGACCAGGCCGGATCATCGTTCCCAAGGACCTCGAGCAGAGCGATCTGATCCCCATCGTGATGGGAGCCAATGGCAAGAAGATGATGCCGCCCGAAGGTAAGGACCCGCTATCGTCCAAAGAGATCGAAACGCTCAAGACGTGGATCGAGGAAGGTGCCAACCTTCCAGGGATCGACATCGCAGCGAAGATGGCGGCCACCAAGCGCCCGAAGGTGAAGACCCCGATGAACTGGACCAACAAGGAGGGCAAGGCGATCAAGGCGACCTTCGAGGGCATGGAAGGTGAGTTCGTTCTGCTACGCACCGAAAATGGCCAGCTCTACAAGTATCCGCTCTCGAACCTCAACATGGCCGGTCAATTCCAGGCCAAGATGCAGGCCGAACAATAGCACCATGAAACTGCTGCCTCTTCTTTCGCTGCTGACCGTTCTCGCTCAGCCTGTCCGCGCTCAGTCGCAGAGCGAAATGAATGCCCAGGCAGCTCGCGATGCAGCGCTTGCCGACCGGGAGTTGAACAGGGTTTACAAGCAAGTGCTGGACACGCTTGATGATGAAGGTGCCAAGCTCCTGAAAGCCTCGCAGCGCGCGTGGATCGCCTTTCGCGACGCGGAAGCCGCTTTCGCCGCCGATGAAGCACGCGGTGGCAGTATGGCTCCCCTCCTTTTCAGCGGGACCGTCGGACGGCTCACCGAGCAGCGAACCCAAATGCTCAGGGAGCGTCTTGGCATTGACGACACATCAGCTCCGCAACCTCCGAGAGCCGAGCCCATCCCCGAGCCGCGTCCCATGCCGAAACCGACGCCCAGGCCCGAACCTGCGCCCACCACCGAACCCACAGGCGCAAAGTCGCAGGCTCTCGCAGCTCAGCAGTTCTTCGATGCCTACAAGGCGCACAATCGCAAGGCCGCCGCGATGCTCGCCACGGAGACGGCCTTGAAGAAACTTGTCTGGAAAACCAGCGCCGGAGACAATCCGACGCTCAAGCTCATGGACAACACGCACATCTACTACGAGGGCGGCGGCATCGAACTGGAGCTGGCCAGGAACAGCGCGGGCAGGTGGATCATCGCCGATGTGACCTTGTTCGCGGACTGAAAATGGTAGTCCGGTTGCGCCGCAACTGGACTACCAACGCTCACGCAGGGCCGATCAACTCTCGGCAACTGGAGACAAGCCATCGAGGGCCTGAGCAGATCACGAGGCTACATGGCTGAGGGTTGCACAGGGCCTCCAGTTGCGGCGCAACTGGACTACTTGGTTGCGCCCGCGCGTCCCTTAGTGGATAGCCCAACGAATCCGCCCAGCGCGGTGCCACGTTTTTCCCTTTCCCATGCTCAGCGATCTCAAAGCCCAAGTCTGCGAAGCCAACCGCCAGCTCGAACCGTCCGGCCTCGTGAAACTCACCTGGGGCAACGTCAGCGGCATCGACCGCGCGTCCGGCCTCTGGTGCATCAAGCCGAGCGGCGTCGATTACGGCGCACTGACGCCCGATGACATGGTGGTGCTCGACTTGGAAGGCGACGTCGTGGAGGGCAAATTGCGGCCCTCGTCCGACACGAAGACGCATCTCGTGCTGTATCGCGAGTTCCCCGAGATCGGCGGCATCACGCACACGCACAGCGCGCATGCCACCATGTTCGCCCAGGCGGGCCGCGAGATTCCGTGCTTCGGCACCACTCATGCCGACCACTTCCACGGCACCGTGCCCATCGTCCGCGCGCTAACGCCGGAGGAAGTCGAGGCTGGCTACGAGCACTTCACCGGCGTGGCCATCGTGGAGCGCCTGCGCGAGCTGAAGCTCAGCCCGATCGAGATGCCCGGCGTGCTCCAGCTTCACCACGCGCCCTTCACCTTTGGCAAGAACGCCATGGACTCGCTCAAGAACAGCATCGCCCTCGAAATGTGCGCTCAGATGGCGCTCGGCTCCCTCGCCCTGAACCCTGCACTCGGCTCCATCCCTTCGCACATCTTGGAAAAACACCACTCGCGCAAGCACGGCCCCGCTGCCTACTATGGACAGAAATGAAGCGGAGAGCAAAGAGCGTAGAGCTAATAGTTCACTGCCGCGCGCTCAAGCCCTCCGATTCCCCGCCCCTCTTCGCTCTTAGCCCTTTGCTCTTCGCTTTCCCATGCTGCTCATCATCGACAACTACGATTCCTTCACCTACAACCTCGTGCAGTATTTTGGCGAGATGGGGGTCAACATGCAGGTGCATCGCAACGACCAGATCACCACGGATGAGATCGCCAAACTGAAGCCCGAGCGCATCTGCATCTCGCCCGGCCCCTGCACACCCAAGGAAGCGGGCATCAGTTGCGAGGTGATCGAGCGCTTCGGCCAAAGCACCCCGATACTGGGCGTGTGCCTGGGCCATCAGTCCATCGGCCACGTCTTCGGTGGTGAAGTCGTCCGCGCCGACCGCCTCATGCACGGCAAGACCTCGCTGATCAAGCACACGGGCAAGTCCGTCTTCGCCAACCTGCCGAATCCTTTCACCGCCACGCGCTACCACTCGCTGCTGGTCAAGCGCGCCACCCTTCCCGAGTGCCTGGAAATCACGGCCGTGGCCGACGACGACGAGTCCGAGATCATGGGCCTGCGCCACAAGCAATTCCCCATCCACGGCGTGCAGTTCCACCCCGAATCCATTCTCACGTCCGAAGGAAAGCGACTGCTGAAGAATTTCCTGGAACTCGCGGACTAACCTCGGTTAAGTCCCTTTCAACAGGAGGGCTCGCTTTCCTGTCCAAACCCACCATCATGTCACGTCTTTCCGCCATCCGCGACGCATTGGCCAAATCGCCCAATAATCCGTCGCTGCTTCTCCTTCATGGCCATGCGTGCGTGGAGGAACTCCAGCTCGATGAGGCCCTGAAGATGTATGAGCGAGTGCTCGATATTGATCCTGATCAAATCGAAGCCCAGCTCGGCATTGCCCGCGCCCTATTGATTCGCGGCGACTCCTCAGGTGCCGCCGTCCGCGTTGAGCGTGTGTTGCAGAACGAAGACGACTGCGCCCAGGCCCATCTGCTCCTGAGCCGAATCCTGCTTGGCGAAGGCGACCGGGCACGCGCACTTGAGCAGTTTGAGAAAGCCGTGCGCATCGATGCTGCAGTCACCGATGTCGGCCTCGAACAGGAACTCGGCCGGAGCGCTGCCGATGTCCGCAGGTCCGTCGCTTCCTCGTTGCTACAGAACGATACTCCATTCAGTTCCTCTTCCGATCCACTGCCGCCATCCGGCGATATGGGCAGCGACATGAGCGATGACTTCATCGATGAACCCTTCGATGAGTGGCGTCCTGAGACCTTTTTCACGCCTGGCGACAGCGAGCGCACCAAAGTGAACTTCGATTCCGTGGGCGGCATGGAAGAGCTGAAGGAAGAGATTCGCATCAAGATCATCTATCCGCTCCAGCACCCCGATCTCTACAAGGCGTATGGTCGCAAAGCTGGCGGTGGCATCCTCATCTTTGGACCTCCCGGCTGTGGCAAGACCCTCATGCTCCGCGCTGTCGCCGGTGAAGTGGGTTGCAACTATTTCGCCATCGGCCTGCACGAGATCTTCGATCCCTACTTCGGCAGCAGCGAGCGCAACCTGCATCAAATCTTCGAGACCGCGCGGTCCAACTCGCCCTGCGTGCTCGTGTTCGATGAACTCGATTCCCTCGCTGTGGATCGACGCAACGTGCGCGAAAGCCCCATGCGCAACTTGGTGAACCAGTTCCTCTCCGAACTCGACGGCCTGCGCGCCGATCAATCGCGCATCCTCGTCATCGGTGCCACGAACTCGCCTTGGAACCTCGATCCTGCCTTCCGCCGTCCGGGTCGGTTTGATCAGACGATCTTCGTCCCTCCGCCCGATCGCCCGGCTCGTGTTCAGATCATCGAGTTGCTGGCCAAGGACAAGCCCATCGCCCATCTAGATGTCGATACCCTCGCCAAGCTCACCAAAGGCTTCACGGGTGCCGACTTGAAGTATGTCTTTGATCGCGCCGCCGAGCTGTCCTTGTCCGAAGCCGTCCACACGAACCGCCCCGTGCCAATCTCGATGGACCTTCTCACCGACATCGCGAAGAACTACCATCCCGCCACGGATGATTGGTTTGAAGGTGCTCGCCCTCACGTCCAGCAGTCCGCCCAAGACGGCCTCTACACCGACGTGCGCAAGTTCCTCAGCGCCCCCAGCGGTGCAAGGAACGAGTAAACGTCACACCTCCCGCAAGAAGATCGCGTCGATGTTCGCCTCGGCGTAGAGTGCGTCGCTGAGGATCACGAGCGGGTCGCCTTGCTTGATGAGGCCTTTGGCGGTCAGCACTTCCACGGCAGCACGAATGTTGGCTTCAGGATTGGCTTTCTCGAACTCCATCACGAAAGGATGCACGCCGCGTGCGGTCGTTAGCGTGCGGCTGACGTGCAGGTTCGGGGTGAAGGCGAAGATCGGAGCGCTCTCGGGGCGCTGATGCGCGAGCAGATGCGCCATGACGCCGCGCAGGGTGAAGACGACGAGCTTGCTGCCCTCGATGCTGTTGGCCAGCACGATGGCGGACTTGACCGTCTTGTGCTTGTTCGTCTTGAGCGGTGCGTCGTTAGCGAAGCGACCGGACTTGTAGGTTGCTTCAATGCGTCCGATCACGCGATCCAGCACTTCAACGCATTTGTCCGGGTAGCGGCCCACGCTGGTCTCGCCGCTGAGCATCACGCAATCGACCTGCTCGATCACGGCGTTGAAGATGTCCGTCACCTCGGCGCGCGTCGGCACTGGGTTCTCGATCATGCTCTCCAGCATCTGGGTGGCCACGATCACCTTGCGACCATGATACGAGCAGCGCTCCACGATGCGGCGTTGGATGAGCGGCAGTTCCTCGATCGGGCACTCGCTGCCCAGGTCGCCGCGCGCCACCATGATGCCGCCGGAGGCTTCCACCAGCGCGTCGATGTTATCGAGCGCCTGCTGGTTCTCGATCTTCGCGATGACGCGCGCCTTGCTGCCTTTCTGATCGAGCAAGAGCTGGAGGTGCTGCAGGTGCGCGGGCTCACGGGCAAAGCTGAGTGCGAAGAAGTCCACGCCCAGTTCCACGCCAAGGTCGAGGTCCTTGTAATCCTTCTGCGTCAACGGTGGAAGTCGCACGGGCACGCCGGGGAGATTGATGTGGCGACGGCTCTTCATTTCGCCCTGCGTCATGACTTCACCGATCACGCGCTGCGGGGTGACTTCCAGCGTGCGGAGCTGAATCATGCCGCCATCGACATTGATGGTATCGCCGGCTTTGAGGTCTTTCGAGAGACCCGCGTAATTGACGGTGGTCGAATAGTTCTGCGTGGGCTGTGCATCATCTGTGGTGCGAAGCTCGACCTTGTCGCCCTTCACGAGCTGCCACGGCTGCGGCACATCGCCAGTGCGAATCGAGGGACCGGTCAAATCCATGAGCACCGACACCTCATGTCCCGCTCCAGCCGCGGCTTCTCGCACTCGCTGGTAAACCATGCGCACCCAGTCGTGCGAAGCGTGGCTCATGTTGAGACGGATGATATTGGCACCGTGGGTGATGAGGGAGGCAATCGCTTCGGCGCTTTCTGTGGCGGGTCCGAGCGTGCAGAGAATCTTCGTTTTGCGCATCATGGGCATCCGCCCTGGGAGCATAGTTGCGGCCAGGATTCAACATTTCACACAACATCCGGGCTATTCGCGACGATTAGCACGCGCATGATCCGCCTTGCTCTCGCTTTCACCCTGCTCCTGGCCGCACCCGTTTTCGCCGCCCCGCCCAATGTCGTCCTCTTCATCGCCGATGATCTCGGGTGTCGCGACCTCGGCTGTTACGGCAGCACCTTCTATGAGACGCCGAACCTCGACCGCTTGGCAAAGCAAGGCGCGCAGTTCACCAATGCGTATGCTGCTTGCCCCGTGTGCTCGCCTTCTCGCGCTGGCCTCATCACCGGCAGGTATCCCCAGCGCACCGGCGTGACCGACTACATCGGCGCCGCGCAGCCGGACAAGTGGAAGCGCAACACCCAGCTCCTGCCCGCGCCGTATGCGGAGCGCCTCTCTCTCGAAGAAGTCACGCTCGCCGAGGTGCTCAAGGACAAGGGCTTTGCGACCTTCTTCGCCGGCAAGTGGCACCTCGGCACCGAGGGCTTCTGGCCGGAGAATCAGGGCTTCGATGTCAACATGGGTGGCATCGACCGCGGCGGCCCCTATGGGCGCGGCAAATACTTCACGCCCTACGACAACCCACGTCTGCCCGATGGCCCGCCGGGCGAGCACTTGCCGGATCGTCTCGCGACCGAGGCAACGAAGTTCATCGACGCGAACAAGACGAAGCCCTTCCTCATCTACTTCCCGTTCTACGATGTGCACACGCCCTTGCAGTCGCGCGCCGACTTGCAGGCCAAGTATGAAGCCAAGCGCCAGCAGCTCGGCTTGGAGCCGAAGTTCGGTAAGGAACCGCCGCGCGACGTTCGCCTCGTGCAAGAGCACGCTGTTTATGCGGGCATGGTCGAGGCGATGGACGCGGCCGTGGGCAAGGTGCTCGCGAAGCTGGATGAACTCGGCCTCGCGGAGAACACCATCGTGCTCTTCACCAGCGACAACGGCGGACTCTCCACCAGCGAAGGCTCGCCCACCAGCAACCTCCCCTATCGCGGTGGAAAAGGCTGGCTCTACGAAGGCGGCATCCGCGAGCCGCTCCTCATTCGCTGGCCCGCCAAGGTGAAGCCCGGCAGCACCATCGACACACCTGTGTGCGGTATCGACCTCGCGCCCACGCTCATCGACGCCACCGGTGCCACCACTCGCCCCGGCCAGAAGCTGGATGGCGTCAGCCTCCTGCCCGTGCTCACGGCCTCAGGCAAGCTCGCCGAGCGCCCGCTCTTCTGGCACTACCCGCACTATGGCAATCAAGGCGGTGCGCCGGGTGCCGCGATGCGCCTCGGCGACTGGAAGTTGATCGAGTGGTTCGAGGGCAAGACGGAACTCTTCAACCTCGCGACCGACATCAGCGAGAAATCCGACCTCGCCGCGCAAGAGCCGGAGCGCGTGAAGACGATGCTCGCGCAACTCAAGGCATGGCAGGCCGACGTGGGTGCCAAGTTCCCAACGCCCAATGCGGATTATGATCCAAGCAAACCCGATGGCCGTGGTGCAGCGGAGCCGAAGGCCAAAGCGAAAGGCAAAGGCAAAGCGAAGTGAACCATCCCGCGCACGCGGTGTTTGCGGTGTGAGTCGCCACTTCGGCTAGGCCTTGCCCGACCCTTTTGATTCCGCTGCTTCCCACTGCTGGCGCCAGTGATCGAGGCGTTCCTTGATGCGGGCTTCCAGGCCATTGGAGGTGGGCTCGTAATAGACGCGGCCTTCACCGGCGGGGAGGTAGCGCTGAGGGACGAAGCCGCCTTCGGTGTCGTGCGGATAGACGTAGCCTTCGCCGTGGCCGAGCTGCTTGCTGCCTTTGAACTTGCTCCTCAACGCCTTGGGCACGGGGAGGGTGCGTCCGTTCTTCACATCATCGAGCGCGGCATCAATGGCAAGGTAGGCGCGATTGCTCTTGGGCGCGGTGGCGATGTAAACGGTGGCATGGGCAAGCGGGATTCGGGCCTCTGGCATACCGATGAACTCGACAGCCTGCTGGGCCGCGATAGCCACACGCAATGCATTCGAATCCGCCATGCCTACATCTTCGCTGGCGGCGATCACGATGCGTCGAGCGATGAACCGAATGTCCTCGCCAGCGTAGAGCATCTTGGCCAGCCAGTAGAGCGCGGCATCAGGATCACTGGCGCGCATGGACTTGATGAAGGCACTGATCGTATCGTAGTGCGCGTCGCCATCACCATCATAGACAATGGCTTTGCGCTGGGCGGACTCCTCCGCCACGGCGAGGTCGATCACGATGGTGCCCGCGTCGTTGGGCGTGGTGCTGAGGGCTGCGAGTTCCAGTGCGGTGAGGCATTTGCGCGCATCACCGTCAGCGATGGTGGCAAGGTGCGCACGCGCTTCGGGTGTGATACTGATGCTGGCTTTGCCGAGGCCTCGCTCTTCATCGCTGATGGCTCGATCAATGAGCGACTCGAGGTCCGCCTGAGTCAGGGGTTCCAGCGTGAAGATTTGCGAGCGGCTCACCAGTGGCGCATTGACATAGAAAAACGGATTGTGCGTCGTGGCTCCGATGAACCGCACGGTGCCGCGCTCGATGTGGGGCAGGAGCACGTCCTGCTGCGCCTTGTTGAAGCGATGAATCTCATCGACAAACAAGATAGTGGTCTGCCCATGCAGGCGCTGCAATTGCGAGGCGGCCTCCGCTGCTGCACGAATGTCTGCCACACTGCTCTCGACACCGCTGAGCTGCACGAATCGCGACTTCGTTTCATGCCCGATGATCTGTGCGAGCGTGGTTTTGCCCACGCCTGGAGGTCCGTAGAAGATCAGCGATGAAAAGCGATCCGCTTCAATGGCCCGGCGCAACAACTTGCCCTGTCCGAGGATGTGTCCTTGTCCGCCATACTCAGCCATCGTGCGCGGACGCATCCGTGCGGCCAGCGGAATCGCGCTGGTCAACCCGGCGCTCTGCGCAGCAGTGGGAGCTTGGAAAAGATCGGACATGCGGTGAGTTCTCGGTTCGGGGTTCGCAGTTCTCGGTTCACAGGGCGGGCTTGTCCACCGGGAGGTTGATCAACTGGGAGCATGGAGCATGGAGCATGGAGCATGGAGCATGGAGCATGGAGCATGGAGCTTGGAGCTTGGAGCTTGGAGCTTGGAGCTTGGAGCTGAGAACCGAGAACCGAGAACCGAGAACCGAGAACCGAGAACCGAGAACCGAGAACCGAGAACAGAGAACAGAGAACAGAGAACCGAGAACCCTGAACCGAGAACAGAGCACTTGCGCAAGCCTGCTGTGTAGCTCATCTCAGGCTCAATGAAACTCTCCAAGAAAGCGGAATATGCCCTGCGCGCTGTCGTGGCCATGGCTCGCGACACAGCGGGGCGGACGTTTTCCATCCAGGAGATCGCCACCAGCGAGCGCATCCCTTTGAAGTTCCTGGAGCAGATTCTTCTCGTGCTGAAGAACGGCGGCATCCTTCGCAGCAAGCGTGGCGTGGGCGGCGGCTACCAGCTCGCGGTGCCTGCGAAACGCATCAGCATTGGGACCATCATCGAGCAGGTGGACGGACCCGCCGAACCGATCCCCTGCTCCGCCGTGGCTCACCAGCAGTCGGCTTGTGAATGCGGCATCATGGGGGCTTGCTCGCTCGGGCAGACGCTCGCCGGCGTGCGCGATGAGTTCAATGCACGCCTCCACGGCATCACGATCGCCGAAGTGATCGAGAAGGAACAAGCGCGTTCCGTGGCCCAGTTTGACATCTGATCGAGCTGGGAGCGAATTGCGTCTCGTGTTGATAAAGGCACATCCGGCATCGCGTCTCCGTGTGACGCCCATGACCACCTCCCGCCGCTCCTTTCTTCGCAACGTCAGTCTCGGAACACTCGGACTCTGCTGGGCACCGGCGCAGGGTGAATCACCTCTGGCCAAGCTCGTTCGCAGCACACCCGAAGCCGAAGGTGTTTCATCAGCAGGCATCCTTACCTTCCTCGAAGAGATGGAAGCCACGAACCATGAGCTGCACAGCTTCATGATACTGCGTCATGGCAAGGTGGTGGCGGAGGGCTGGTGGGACCCGTATGCCGCGGACCTGCGCCACACGATGTATTCGATGAGCAAGAGCTTCACCTCCACAGCAGTGGGCTTTGCCGTAAGCGAAGGAAAACTCAGCGTCGAAGACAAGGTGATCTCCTTCTTCCCTGACGATGTGCCAGCCACGGTCAGTGAGAACCTTGCGAAGCTGAAGGTGAAGCACCTGCTCACCATGTCCGTGGGCAATGAAAAGGAACCGACGGGTGAAGTAGTGAAGTCCGAGAACTGGGTGCACACCTTCCTGGCGCAGAACATCAGCCACGAGCCAGGCACGGAGTTTCTCTACAACAGCGCTGCCACTTACATGTGCTCGGCCATCGTGCAGAAGCTCACCGGCCAGACTGTGCTCGATTACCTGACGCCGCGCTTGTTTGCCCCACTTGGAGTGAGCGGCATGGCCTGGGAAAGCTGCCCCCGTGGCATCAACACGGGCGGCTGGGGCTTGAGCATCACCACGGAGACGATGGCGAAGTTTGGCCAGCTCTACCTGCAAAAAGGACAGTGGAATGGCCAGCAAGTCCTGCCCGCAGCTTGGGTGGAGGAGGCGACGACGTTCAAGATTCAGCAGCCCGCACGCAAAGGCACCAAGCGCCCGAAAGAGACTGACGATTGGCAGCAAGGCTATGGCTATCAGTTCTGGCGCTGCCAGAACGGAGCCTTCCGTGGTGATGGTGCTTTCGGCCAGTTCACCATCGTGCTGCCCAAGCAGGACGCGGTGGTGATCATGACCAGCGAGACCAAGGACATGCAAGGCCAGCTCGACCTCGTGTGGAAGCACCTTCTTCCAGCGATGACGAAAACCGAAGCCAGCCAGGGTCTCGCCACGCGTCTTCGCTCGCTCGCCCTGCCAGTGCCGAAGAGCGAGGGCGATGCTGCGTGGATCAGTCAGATCCATGACAAAGCTTTCAAGCTCGAAGCCAATGATCTCGGATTCACGGAGCTGGGCTTTCGTCACAGCGATGGCGGCTTGCGACTGGAGATCAAAACAGCGAACACCACTCACTATGTGAATCACGGCAGCCTGAACTGGCTCCGTGGAACCGCCGCGATTCCCGGCACGCCTCCGCGCCTCATCGCCGGTGGCAAGCCAGCCCAAACTCCGAAGTCGAAGATCGCTGCTGCCTTTGCCTCCAAGCCCGGCCGCACTCTGGAACTCGTCTGGCGCTACTACGAAACTCCGCACCATGATCGCGTGACTTGCGTGTTCGATGAGGCGGGCAAGCAGGTGGAGGTCAGCTTCGTCAACAGCCTCGCCGCCATGAGCGGTGCCAAGAAAGATACTCGCCCCGTGCTGAAGGGCACAGCCTCGGCATGATTCACGAACGCCAAGCCGCTGGCCAGTGGTTCACAAGATCGGCACAACTCCTCTGCCATCCTCCATTCGCGAAACTCGCTCACAGGCTGTAGCATTAACTCATGATGAAACCTCTCGTCTCCCTGCTAGCGATCAGTGCGATCACCATCGGCATTGGCAGTTGCGTCACCACTCACGAGTCCACCGCTGAAGAGCGTGCGTTTGAAAAGGTGCAGATGGTCTTGGAAACGAACTGCGTGCATTGCCACGGCAAGGACCGTCTGACCACGATGCCACCGATCTCCGACAGTCGTGCGCTCGCGAAGTTGATCGGGCCAAAGACCTGGATCATCCCGGGCAAGCCAGACAGCAGCCGGTTTTACCAAGTGGTTTCGATGCCGGACACGATGCCTGGCGTCATGCCACCCACGGGCCACGCGATCTCGAAGCAGGAAGTGGCAACGCTTCGCCAATGGATCGCCGCTGGAGCCCAGGTGCCCACAGCACACACGATCAGGTTCACTCCGCGTGGCGTGCCGCCGAGATCGCGGTAAAACTCACTTCCACTGGAAGCCTTCGCCGGTGAAGCGCTCCTTTGACTCTGCTGAGCGCAACAGCTCGTGCAGGCGTGCCATCGTTTGCTTGTAAGGCGATTGTTTGGCGATGGCGAAGGGCTGGGTGGCGATCGCGCACTTGATGCCCTGAATGCGGACGGCATCCAGCTTGTCACCCGCACCGATCGCGTTGCTCAAGTAGGTGATCGCAGCATCGAGCGAACCAGCGAGCATCTGATTGACCAGCATGTCACCAGTAGGTGTCTGCACGGTCACGTTCTTCATGAACTCATCTTTGATTCCGCCTTCTGTCAGCGTGCGCTGCGTGAGCCAGCCCATGGCGCACTGCTTTTCATGACCAATGCCGATCTTGAGTCCAGGCTTGGTCAGGTCGCGAAGGTCCGCCACCTGGTGCGGGTTACCCTTGGGCACGAGGATGACGAGTTCGTTCTGCGCGATCTCATCACGCGACTCGAAACTGTCCTGCACCTGATTCATGAACTCATTGTCGCAGGCAAAGTAGGCATCAGGTTTGCTGCCCGCTTTCATCTGGCCAACGAGGATGCCGCAACCGTTGTAAACACGGGTAACGCGAACACCTTCGCGCTTCTCGAAGTCGGCAAGGGTCTTGTCGATCGCCGGACGGAGCATGGAGCCCGAGTAGAGCAGAAGCTCTGGCTCCCGCGCCCAGGGCTCGCCTTCAGCGACCGTAAACCCTTGCTTCTGGAACACCAGCAGGCCTTTGTCTTTGGCGGCGAGATAACGAGCGAAACGCATCGCGGCGGCGCTGTCGGGAGCACAGGTGAGCAAGCCAACAGCGACCTGCGCCTTAACCTTCGAACACTCGGGTGCGGTCACGACTTCGAAGTCTGGATACTGCGGCAGCATCGCGTCCCAGATGAAAGCCGCATCTGCACTGTCCACCTTCACTGCATTCGCAGCCTCTGTGACCGTGGCACCGGTGAGCACCGCTTTGGCAGCGAGCGCTTTCCAGGTGTCGCCAAGTTCCGCACGCAGCAGTTTGCCGATCGCTGCTGCATCAGGATTGGCGATCGCGAGGCGCACTTCCGCGCGTTGGAGATCGGCGAGCGATTTCACGGCCTTGGCATTGCCCTTTTTCACCACGAGCACGGCAGTTTGAGTCGCGATCGGAATGGTGGTGGTGACCAACTGCTTTTCCTTGGCGGGCGCCAAGTAGCTGTCATCTGCTGGAAGGTAAAGATCTCCGGTCTTGGAGACTTCCACGCCCGCGAGCAAGGTCTGCGAGGCTCCGAACTGAAGGCGCACGGTCACGCCTTCCTCCTTCTCGTAGTCGCGGACAATCGCTTCGACAGGCGCCTTCAGGCTGGCAGCGCAGTGAACCAGCAACGGTGCCTTGGATGAACCGGATGGAGCACCAGGCTTGCAGGCGGCGAGGGAAGCGAGTGTGACGGCAGTGACGAGGAGGCGTGGAGTCATGACTTTTTACGAGCTGGAATCGGGACGTAAATGGGCTTGGTGGCAGGGCTGAGTTTGGGGTCAGGCGGTGGTGCAGCCTGATCACCGAAGATGCTCTCCCAGTTGGCCTTCACGAGCAGATCGAAGCCGGGATTCTGCGCCTTCACCTGACACGAACAGGCACCACAAATGAATCGACCCGTCTCATCGAGCAGGCCCTTGTTCACCGTCGTTGCAGGCATGGCTGCGAGTGCTCGCGCACGACCAAATACAGGATACAAGGTGGGCTCAGAGAGCTTGTCACCATTGGTCAGCAGCCGCATCAGGATGGCTTCGGCGGGGTCGTCCTGCTTCACATTCACCGTGGCGAAGGACACTTCGATCGGCAGAGACGAACGCACATCCACTCCGTCTTTGCCGATGCCTGCGGGAATGATGATGTCATTCACCATGCGCTCTGACTCGGTCTCCAGCAGGCTGCCGAGC
Source organism: Verrucomicrobiaceae bacterium (assembly GCA_016795365.1). Taxonomy (GTDB): domain Bacteria; phylum Verrucomicrobiota; class Verrucomicrobiia; order Verrucomicrobiales; family Verrucomicrobiaceae; genus JAEUHN01. The sequence goes on along the minus strand of JAEUHN010000031.1, from coordinate 86,204 downwards.
GCTGCGTTCTTCGTCTGATCATCGGTCTCCACCACGAGCCAGATCACCGCAGTGCCCTTGAGCAAGTGCTCCACGATCTCGCGTCGCTTGGGGGAATCAATCAGCGTCTCGAGCGATGCATGATCGAGAGGACCCGACCAGAGAGCGGGCTCGCCCTTGGTCCACTCCGGCGTGCACAAGACCATGCGCGGTCCGGCATGATCCTTCTCCGCCTCCCACAATTCCTTCCAAAGCGCAGGAACAGGCGAACTCGTATCCACACGCGTCACCTTGAAGTTGACCCGTGCTCCGGGATTCTCGTTGAGCACCGGCTCAAGGTCCCGCAGACGTTGATCCAACGCGGCTGGCAGTGGACCCGCATTGAAGACGACGAGTTGGAAAGGATCACTTTCCCAGCGCTCCAGGGCGTAGCGAAACACCGGCACGGCACACGCTTCAAGGCGCGAGGCAAAGGCGAACAAGCAGAGGATGGAGACAATCGCGCGAAGCATGGGAACAATACGGCCCCTGGTAACGCGTCGGGCGCACCGAAACTCGCGCCGGATTCAAAGTCCGAGCAAGCGCCGCATCTCACTCTTCGGAATGCCTCCCACCTGACGGGCGGTTTCCTTGCCATTCTTCACGACCACGAAGCACGGGATGCCGCGCACGCCATACTTCTGAGCGAGGTCCGGGTGCTCATCCACATCGATCGGGACCACCATGGCCTTGCCTGCTACTTCACCGGCCAGCTCATGCACCAAGGGCTTCACCTGCTGGCACGGACCGCACCAAGTGGCGGAAAACTCGAGCATCACAGGCAGGCCTGAAGCCATGGCAGATTTGTAGCTGGCTGAGCTTGCACCCGACGAAGCGGCCGCTGGAGTTCCAGCCGGACCAAAGGCGGTCCACACAATGAATCCGAAGAGCCCGACGAAGAGCCACATCACCAAGTCACCTGCTTTCATGCGAGAAAGCTAAGGGGCTGGCTCGAAGCGTGCAACCCCTCACTTGGCAGCTTTCTTGTAGGCGACAATGCCCTGGGCGATTCCCTCGGCAATGCGGGCACGGAATTCGCCCGTCATCATGCGCGAACGCTCGGTGCTGTTGCTCACGAAACCACATTCGATCAGAACAGCTGGATTGCGTGTCGTGTTGCGAATGACATGGAAGTTGGCGTGCTTCACTCCGCGATTTGGCAGCTTGGTGCGCTGCACGAGGTAGGCCTCAATGTATGCCGCGAGGGAGTAACTGCCGCTGAAGTGGTAGTAGGATTCCACGCCCGAGCCCCCGCTCTTGCTGTCGTTGTAGTGAACGCTCACAAAGATCGCATTGCTGTAGCGATTGCCGATGGCGGCCCGCCCTGGGAGCGTCACGAAGGTGTCATCAGACCTCGTCATCACCACACGAATGCCTTCTTTCTGGAGAAGCTCAGCCACACGACGGGCGGTGTCGAGCGCCAGGTGTTTCTCAAACACGTATCCAATCGACGCGCCGCGATCATGACCACCATGCCCAGGATCGAGCACCACGGTATCAAAGGCCTTCAAGGAACCCGCACCCGCCAGAAAGAGCACCGAAAGCACACTGCACCGAAGGAGCGATGACCACAGCGAAGTCTGGGCGCCGAAGGGAATCGGAAGGCGAGGCATGGGAGTCAGTTTTCGGGGGAGAGTTTCGTAGCCGGTGGGAGAAATCATAGATAGACCCGCCGTGTTCAGCGGGTCAAGCGGTTTGGCCTTCTTCACACGAGGCCGCAAGGCGTGTGGCAGAAGGCCGAGCACGGTGCGTCTTTGTCGTTGCGGCTCCGCCTAGTTCCGCCATTCTGCGCGGATGCGCCTTCGCACTGCCTTCCATCATTGGTCCCTTCCTGCCCTGCTCTGTCTCGGGCTGGTGGTGTTGACCGGATGCGATCGAATCAAGGCGCGCATCGACTCCGTGGTGAAGCGCAGCAAGCAGATCCAGCCCCAGGAAGCGCCGCCAGCGCTCACGCCTGAAGAGGAAGCAATGAACAAGATGCTGCAGGACCCGAAGTTGTTCGAATCCGCCCAGCCCGTTGCCGAAGCCGCGCCCACGATCGAAATCAACAAGTCCGCCACCGTTTCGATCCTTGGCTATCATGATTTCCGTGACCGCGGTGGTTCGCCCATGATCATCGCCGGACCCAAGTTCCGCCAGCAGATGCAGGCGATCAAGGACTCCAAGATTCCCGTCATCCCGCTCAGCGATGTGCTCGCCTGGAAACGCGGGCAGAAGAACATCCCCGAGGAAGCGATTTGCATCACCATGGACGACGGTTGGGAAGGCGTTTACAAGATCGCTTACCCCATCCTCAAGGAGTTCGGCTTCCCCTTCACCATCTACCTCTACAAGAAGTATGTGAACATCGGCGGACGCTCGATGACATGGCCTCAGATCAAAGAGATGATGGAGCACGGATGCGAAGTGGGCAGCCACACCGTCTCGCACGACGCTCTCACCAAGAAAGGCCGAATGAGTGATGAGGAGTATCAGCTCTGGCTGCTCGGTGAACTCAAGGAGAGCAAAGACTTCCTGGAGACCAATCTCGGCATTCAGGTGACCACGGTCGCCTACCCGTATGGCAATCACAATGAACTCATCGAGGGCCTCACCTTGCAGGTCGGATATGAGGCAGGCATCACGGTCAACGGCACCAAGGTCACTTTCGACCAGCCGAACTCGAAACTCGCCCGCTACATCATTCACGGCGAAGAGGAGAGCACCTTCCGCAATGCGACCAACTTCCGGGCGCGCGGTGAAATGATCAGCGCCAAAGCAATCGACCTCGCGGCAAAGACGGAGCAAGGCAATCCTCTCGTCCAACTCAAGCCCGAACCCAGCTCCACCATCACAGAACGGCGGCCCGTGATTGAGGCCAATCTGGCAGGCCTCGGCTCCATCGTGCCCGAGAGCATTCGGGTTCGCGTCAGCGGATTCGGCGTTGTGCCAGCGGAGTTTGACCCCAGCACCTTCGTCCTCAGGTATCAACCTCCCACCAAACTGCGCCGTGAAGACTGCACTGTCAGCATCACCTTCAAGCGCAACAAAGACCAGCCGGAGGAACTCGTAACCTGGAAGTTCAAGATCAACCTCGCCGCTTCCTACCTGCCAGAGTCCATGCCGCCCGCCGTGCCTGCAGAACAGATCCTCGCACCCAAAAGCTAGCGCCGCGGCTTTCCGCTTTTCGTCATCCCCTCGCCCATCCCTGCCTCATGTTCCAAGCCCTCCAAGAACGCCTCGAAGATGCCTTCAAAAAACTCCGCGGCCAGTCCAAGATCAGCGAGTCAAACGTGGCCGATGCCATGCGCGACATCCGCATGGCACTGCTCGAAGCCGACGTGGAGTTCAACGTGGTCAAGGACCTCGTGGAAGCTGTCAAGGCTCGCGCCCTCGGTGAGGAAGTGCTGCGCACCGTCTCGCCCGGCCAGCAGATGGTGAAGATCTTCCACGACGAACTCGTGAAGCTCCTGGGCACCGACGCTGTCGGTCTCGACATCGCCGAACCCAGACGCATTCTCGTCACCGGCCTGAACGGCGCGGGCAAAACGACTACCTGCGGCAAGCTCGCCAACTGGCTCAAGAAGCAAGGCAAGAAGCCCGTGCTCGTGGCCCTCGACTTGTATCGACCTGCGGCCGTGAAGCAGCTTGTCGTCTTGGGCAACTCGCTCGGCGTTCCCGTTTATGAGCCCGAGGCTGGCCAAACCAATCCCGTCCCGGCCGCCAAGAAGGCGCTCGATTGGGTTGCCCAGCAAGGCAGCGGCGTAGTTGCCATCTTCGATACCGCCGGTCGTCAGGAAGTCGATGAAGCGCTCCTCGCGGAACTCAAGCAAGTGCGCGACATCGTCCAGCCTCGCGAGACACTGCTCGTTGCCGACGCCGCCACCGGCCAGCAAGCCGTGAGCGTGGCCGACACCTTCCACAAGGCCATCGGTATCACCGGCCTCATCATGACCAAACTCGATGGCGACGCGCGCGGTGGCGCGGTGCTCTCGATGCGACAAGTCACAGGATGCCCGGTGAAGTTCATGGGTGTCGGCGAAAAGGTCGATCAACTCGAAGTCTTCCATCCTGATCGCATGGCCCAGCGCATTCTCGGCATGGGCGATGTGGTATCACTCGTCGAGAAAGCCGCCGAGGAGATCGACGAAAAGGAAGCCATGCGCATGGCCGAGCGCATGGAGAAGGCGCAGTTCGACTTCACCGACTTCCTCGGGCAGATGAAGATGCTCAAGCGCCTCGGCCCCATCAGCGGCGTGCTCGGAATGCTGCCCGGCATGGGCAAGCTGAAAGACGTCATGGGCGGCATGGATGCCGAGAAACGCATGAAGCACATGGAAGCCCTCGTGCTCAGCATGACGCCCATCGAGCGCAAGAACCCCGGCGTGCTCAACAGCTCGCGCAAGCAACGCATTGCCAAGGGCGCAGGTCGCCCCGTGATGGAACTCAACCAGCTCCTGCAGCAATTCGAGATGATGCGCGGCTTGCTGAAGAACCAAGGCCTCATGGGCCAGATGATGAGCGGCCTGATGGGCGGTGGCGGCATGCCGGGTATGCCAGGCATGGGCGGCGGAATGCCTCGCGGTGGAATGCCCCAGATGCCCAACTTCGGTGCCAAGCCGAAGAAGCAGAAGAAGTGGAAGTTCTGAACGTCACCTCGGCCGAACAATGTATGTGGCACCAACGGGTTCCTGATCCCTGTGCCGCGGCTCAGCGCGATGCCTTAACACGATGGGCTGCTCCATGCACCGATTGCGTCAACCACCCCCGCCGCCAGAACGCCGCCATCAGCACTAGCATGACGCTGCCTGCCAGGGTGGGAAACAGCAGGAATGACCACTCTGCCTTCACAGCGAACACGATCAAAGGATTGGATCCCGCAGGTGGATGGACAAGCCGGAACCCGAGCATCAAGGCGATGCTGGCACCCACTGCAAGCGCTTCCGACCACCATGCATCGCCCAGGCCATGCAAGGCGAGCAGGCCGACCGCGACGCACATTGTATGCGCACCGATAACGCGGCCCGCCTTGGAGAATCCCGACTCGGGAAAACCTAGCAACAGCACGAGCGAAGAACCAAATGATCCCAACAACAACGGCCAGCCCACAGGCTGAAGCCCAGCGAGGATAGCAACGGTCACTACTCCTCCCATCCCAGCGAGGATGGCTTGTTTCCAGCGATGACGACGGTGGGACGAGTGACGGTGCTGCATAAGAGACGCGCAGAGGTGGCGAGCATCGGCTGCTGTGCAAATGCCCGGAGCGCATCACACTCAGACCGATGCGGCATCACGGCACACGCTTCACACGCCACAGCCAGTCTTGGAGCAATGTGCCGCCATCGTCCTTGCCATCATCGCCTGCGGACCAGAGCAGGTAGCCCGTGGGCTCAATGCGATAACCGGGGAGCGTGTCGGGTTGCGCAGGGTCCTTCGGCCTGAGCGGAGTGAGTTCAGCCTGCACGAGATCGAGCGACGTGGGGTAATGGCCGGTGCGCAGACGATAGTGTTCGAGCGTGGCGCCGATGATCAGGCAGCGGCGCTGGAAAAGGCATCTGGCTGCGGCGGTGAAGACGTTGCCCAAGTTCGGCAGCGCTATGGCACCAAAGTAACGTCGGGGATTGCGCCAGAGGCGTGGTGTGTCGTCTTCGTGAAACCAATTGCTGCGCGCTTCCTTGGACACGCGATCATACCGATCAGCGGCGCTCAGCCACGCGGTGGGACCGGCAGGACCTAGGGCGTCGAGTTCTCGGTCCGTCCAGTAAGCGATGTTCGCGTCGTGCCAGCCGATCGGGCCCCAATTGCCGAAGAGACGAGGCAGATTCTTCCACAGCCAGTCCGTGCCATCCTCGCTGAGATCACCCAACACAAACATGTCGGCCAGATGACGTGGCTGTGCGTGCAACCAGGCTGCGGTCTGGAACAAGACCAAAGCCTCCGATGACATGGCACGCTCCACGTTTTGAAGGTCATCGAAAGCAACCAGCCGACGCTGAAGCTCCAGCAGCGCTGCTTCATTCCAGGCCTCGCGGCCCATCGAATCGTGCATCGCCTCCATCGCGGTGCCATGCAGGGCCAACGAGACCAGGCAGCCGACCAGACCATGCTCGGAGCTGGCCTCACTAAAGCGCAGCATGATCAGCGCGGCGTCGCGTGCCTTACCTTGATCATGCACCAGCGCGGCGCTCCGGAGATGCAGCGCGAGTTGACTCTGGAAGTCGTTCATGTTGCGGAAGTTGGGAATCGCAACGCCCCACGGATTGCCATTGGCGGCGTCGATTGCTTCGCGTCGTCCCGGCTTCATCATGGAAAAGGGTTTGTTCACGCCTTCGGCCAGCTTGGGCAGCAAGCCGTTGCCGTCGCCGAGTTCGCGGGCGAGCACGACCTCCGGCGCGAGTTCGTCAGGCAGTGGCTTGCCTGCTTCAGCGCGTTGCTTCGCCCACGCGGCGAGGTCGAGCGTGGGCGCGTTGCCGTTCTTGGATTCTTCGATCGGCTTGGGTAGGATCGTGTCTTTCGGCAGCAGCACGTTTGGCGGCGGGATGTATTGCAGTTCGTTCGCTCCGGGACGTGACGGTCGAATCCAGCTCTCGATCACAGGATTCGCGAAGTAGTTCTGCTCATCGGGAATCTGCGGCGGCGCGAAGCCCAGCACGTTATCCGTGCCGAGCCGCGCGACGATGCGCTGGCGCGTCTGCTCCAACTCGCGCGCGCTTCGCCAGTTTTCCCACTGATAGTAGAGCACGAGGAGCGAGGCGACGCTAACGAGCGTCCATATCATGCGACGGCTCCAGACCATCCTCCAACACCAGCGGGCGAAGCGAACGGTGAACCAGGGATGCGATGGTTGGGTGCTCATGGTTTGGGAGAAGCCACATGCTTGATGCGCCACAGCCAGTCAAATTCAGCGGAGCCGCCATCGTCCTTCTGATCCGGGCCAACGGACCACAAACTGTAGCCATCCGCATCGCGACGATAACAAAGCGATTGATCGGGCCTTGCCGGATCGCTGACCTTGAGCGTGGAGAGTTCAGCTTTGGCCTTGTCCAGAGAGGTCGGGTAGCCGCCGGTGCGAAGGCGATAGCGCTCCAGCGCACAACCAGCAATCACGCATCGGCGATGGAATAAAGTCCACGCAGCATCGCCCCAGATATCCCCGTAATTCGATACGACGGCGGTCCCGAGCAGTGGACGCAGCGTTCGCCACTGTGTCGCGCAATCGCGTTTCAATTGCATGCTACGCCGGGCACCCTCCAGCCAGGAATTTTCACTCTTCGGTCCCATGAAGAAGACCATCTCGCGAATGACGAAAGCATGGCTGGCGTCCAGCCAGCCCCGAGGCGGAATGCGTGCCCACAGGTCGAGAAGGAGATCCGGTCGTGAAGGGTGATGATGTAATCGATCCGCCAGCATCTGTGCGAAACCTGAGCCATTGCGTTCTCTGAAATAGGTCATGAGGTGCGATACGCATAGGGTCTCCTCTGCCAGCCCTCTTTCGAGTAGTTTCAGATCGTCCATAGCACTGAGCTTGCGAGTCAGCTCAACCAGCGACGCATCGGTCCAAACACCATAGCCCAAGGCTTCGTGAAGCGCGCTGAACGTCACTTCATGAGTGGCCATCGACATGATAGAGCCCATCAAACGGCGTCCTGCCATGGCCTCGGCGATTCGCAGCATGATCGCGGTGACGATTCGGACCTTGTCTGCGTCGCCGTTCATCGCTGCCGTGCGCAGATGCAGGTCGAGGTAGCGCATGAAGTCCAGGGCGTCACGGACCTGATTCACTTGGAACACGGATGGGTCGCGCGTCTCCAACTCGGCAAGTTCACGGTCGCTAGGAATCATCCGTGAATAGGGCCGGTCAAGTCCGACAGCCAGCTTGGCCAGGAGACCATTGGCATCGCCAAGGCTTTGTGTGAGTTCTTGCAAAGGTGACTTGCCTGCTGGGATCGGTTCACCCGCATTTGCGCGATCCTTAACCCACTCTTCCAGGTTCAGACGCGACAGGCCATTGCCTTCCTGGACAAGCTTCTCGCCGTCCACGACGCACGCGGGTTTGATGGCCTGGGCAGGGAAGGTGTATAACACCGCACGGCTGCCCGGTATGCCCGGTTTCATTTCCCAGTCCGAGTTCATGCCCTTCGACGGGGGAACGTATTCCAACGCAAGTGGCTTCGCCCAGCTCTGGATCAGGGGATTGGAAAAGTAGTTCCTAGCGTCAGACACGGGACCCTGTGCCAGCTCGACCGGATTGTCCGTGCCGATGCGCGCGACGAGTCGCTGAAGCTCCACGGCCAGCTCTTTGGCGCCGCGCCAGTTTTCCCACTGGTAGTAGAGCATGAGGAGCGACGCGAAACACACGACCGTCCAGATCATGCGGCGGCTCCAGATGAAACGCCAACACCAGCGAATCGGACGGACAGTGAACCAAGAGAGGGCGTTGTTCATGGCAGCACAGGTTCGGTGGTGATGAGGCGCTGATCCGCTGGCGAGCGATGATGCGGATCAAGTTCGGCGAGCAATGTCGCGGTGAGTCGCTGCTCTTCTTCGAGCTTTGCAAGCAGTTGCTTCGGATCGAGATCCGGCATGTGAGCGATGCTTGCGCGTGTTTGCGCGGAGATCGGATTTGGCGTGGTGAGTTTGAAGAACAGCGCGAGCAACCAGCAGGCCGCGAGGGGAAGTCGCAAGGGTTTGGGGATTGAGGCGAGGAAGGTGGCAAGGCCACGCCGCTGGGGCTTACGCGGTTTGGCAACAGCGCTTGCAGCTTCTCGCTCCGCGAGCGCAGCATCGAGCGTGTGTTGCAGAAAGTCCGGCTTCGCGCTGCGCCAGTGCAGGGACTTCAGCGAGTGTTCGAGGTCTTCGTCGTTCATGGCGTGGGTGAGGTTTCGAGCGCAGCTCGCAATTTGGTCAGGCCGTAGCGATAGCGGCTGGCGATGGTCTGGGCGGGCAGGCCAGACATCTCGCCGATCTCGCGAAAGGTCAGGCCTTCCCACACATGCAGATGCACGGCGCTGCGTTGCTCTTCGGGCAAAGAGGCGAGCGCGGCAGTGAGCCTTGATTGTTGATGAGCAAGGTCGTGGTCCTCGGCGGAATCGAACCACTCCGGCAACTCGGCCGCCCAACGCTTCTGCGTGCTGTCGCGTGACTTGGCTCTGCGCAACAGATCGAGCGCGAGGTTGCGCGTCATGGTCAGCAGCATGGCTGACTCGGATCGTGCGCTGTTGATCGACGAGGCATCACGCGCGAGCTTGAGGAACAACTCCTGCACCACGTCCTCGGCCATGACTTCCTCCTTCGTGATCGACCACGCATAACGAAACACCCGCTCGGCATGAGCAGTGTGCAGTCGGATCAACTCGGCTTCGGTGGGAGGCATGGTCGCAGGGGAGACGCAGCGACCATGCTGATTTATTTGTCAGAGGCGAGATCGGTCACTCCTTCGTGATCGTTTCGTCCAGATTGAGCAAGACGCGGGCGATCACGGTGTAAGGATCAGCCGCGTCGGCTTGCGTGCGTGATTGCTGGCGATGGAGAAGGGCGAGCAAAGTCTTCGCTTCGCTGGCACTCGGCTTGCGGGCCGTGCAGAGCTGGAAGCCGTGCGCGATGCGTTCGGCGGGATCGGTGCCGCCTTCCTTGATCATGCGCTGGGCGAGAGCGGTGGCGGCTTCCATGCTGGTGGTTTCGTTCAGCATCATCAGGGCTTGCAGCGGTGTGTTGCTGCGGGAGCGACGCACACAGGCGGCTTCGCCATTGGGCACGTCGAAGGTGCTGAGGAAGGGGAAGGGCGTGCTGCGGCGCCGGAAGACATAGACGCTGCGGCGATACTTCTGTGTGTCGGCCTCGATGTGCCAGGGGAAGGGCGCGTAGCTGGCGGGCTTCTCGAACAGGAACGCGGGTGCATCGGGCATCACAGCGCGACCACCGACAGAGGGGTTCAACATGCCGCTGACGGCGAGCTGGAGATCGCGCACGACCTCGCCTTCCACACGGAAGCGCGGGCCGCGAGCGAGCAGGCGATTATACGGGTCCTTCTCCAGCAGTTCGGGTGTGACCTTGCTGCTCTGTTGATAGGTCTCGCTGGTGACGATCAATTTGTGCAGCTCCTTGATGCTCCAGCCGCGATCCATGAACTCGGTGGCCAGCCAGTCGAGCAGCGCGGGGTTCGATGGCGTTTCGCCCTGCGTGCCGAAGTCCTCGGGCGTGTTGACCAATCCGGTGCCGAAGTAAGCTTGCCACACGCGGTTGACGAAGGCGCGCGCAGTCGTGGGCGACTCGCGGCTGGCGATCCATTTGGCGAAGGTGAGGCGCGAGCCATCGGCGTTCTTCGGCAACGGGTTGAGCACGGCAGGCACACCGGCTGCGACCTTGTCACCGGGCTTGGTGAAGTCGCCGCGCTTCAGCAGGTTGGTCATGCGTGGCTGCTCGCGAGCATCGAGCGTGAGCGTGGTCGCGCCTTCGGGATGTTGCTTCCACGCGGCTTCGATCTCATCGTTCACCGACTTCCATTCGGCCACCGTGGTGCGGAAGACGGCGAAGGCGTTCGTCTTGCCATAGAGCGGATCGGCCTCAGCGTTCGCGGCGTCGGTGGTGCTGATGCGATAGCGACCGAGGTTCATCGTTTGCAGGTCATCGCTGTTCCAGCCGCCGTGCTTCATGCTCAGGCCCACGGTGAGTTCGGAGTCGGGCTTCACTTCGATGGGCTTATCGAGAAGGAAGACCGCATTGCGTGGCACGTTGCGGCGACCTGGACCCGCGTCGATTCCCCACGCGGTCTTGTCGTTGCCATCAATCGCGTAGCTGATCGGACCGGTGACGCGCTTGTCTTTCTCGGCTTCCTTGTCGCGCGCATACGGCACGAGCGGCGTGTTCTCCGGTTCACCGAAGTCAGCGGTGGCCTTGGCAAACTTGAGCTTCGTGACCTTGCCGTCGATCTTCATCTCGGCGTTGAATTCCGTGAGCGCAGCCGTGCCTTTCTGGGAACGACCGGGACCATACGCGGGCAGGTTGGGATCGTTCATGAGTTCAAGACGGAAGGCGCTGATCTTGATTGGGGCGTTGAGCTTCGCTTGGAACTTCACCTCTGATTTCGTCGGCGCGTAACCTTGTGCAAGGATGCTGCCATCGGGCTGACGCAATGCCTTCTCACCACCGGACGGATCGTCTTCAAACGCCATCGTGCGCCATTGCGGCTGCGCGGCTTTCACCTTGGCTGTCCAGGCTTTCATGTTCGACTCCCAGTCGGCGTGCTCGTGCTTGAGCTTGCCTTCGAGTTCGCTCACTCGCTGAAGGATGTCCGCGCGTTGCTTCTGCTCGCTGGGCGTATAGACCACGCGCCAAGGCTCGTTGTCGTTGTTCAGGTAGGAGAACATCCGGTAATACTCCTCCTGGCTGATGGGGTCGTATTTGTGGTTGTGGCACTGGCAGCAGTTGATACTGAGGCCGAGGATGCTTTTGCCGATGACATCCATGCGATTGAACATCGCTTCCATGCGGAACTGCTCGGGATCGACACCGCCTTCCTCATTGATCATCGTGTTCCGCAGGAAGCCGGTGGCGACGATTTGATCCTGGGTCGCCTTTGGCAACTGATCGCCCGCGAGTTGTTCGATGATGAACTGGTTGTAGGGCAGGTCGCGGTTGAAGGCATTGATAACCCAGTCGCGGTAGAACCAGATGAAGCGCATGGGGTCCTTCTCGTAGCCGTTGGAGTCCGCATACTGCGCCGCATCCAGCCAGTGCCGACCCCAGCGTTCTCCGTAGTGGGGGCTGGCGAGCAACGTGGATGCTAGCTGCTGGATACTGGATGCTGGATTTGCTTCATACGCGGATACGAAATCATCGACTTCCTTCGGTGTCGGCGGCAGGCCCACGATGTCCAGATACATCCGGCGCACGAGTGTCTCGGGCGATGCCTTCGGCGACGGCTTCAGGCCAGCTTTCGCGAGTCCTTGAGCGATGAAGGCGTCGATGGGATTCTTCGACTTGGCCCAATCTGAAATCTCAAATCCAAAATCTGAAATGCTCGGCACCTTCGGCTTCACGGGAGCCTTGAAAGCCCAGTGGTCCTTGCCTTTTTCGATGTTCGCGCTCGCGCTGTCGGGCCACAGGGCACCCTCGTTGATCCACTGGGCGATCAGTTCGATCTGCTCGGGCTTCAGCGGATCAGCTTTCTTCGGCATCTTGAGTTTGCTGGTCTGACGAAGTGCAAAGACGAGCACGCTGGCGTTGCCGTCGCCAGGGCGGATGGCGGGACCGTTGTCGCTGCCTTTCATCGCGCTGGGTTTGTGATCGAGGCGCAGACCTTCTTCCTGTCTCTCCGGGCCGTGGCACTTGTAGCAGTGCTCCTTGAAGATCGGCTGGATGTCTTTGACGAAATCGACAGCTCCATGACTGGTCGATGTCAGCGTGGCGACCACTGTGCAGGCGATGAGAAGAGGGCGATGCATGGCATCTCTCTACGCGACCACGACCGGCATTGCATCGTCTACGACAATGGAAAATGCGCTCATCGTTGGGGGAGTTCACCCATGCCTTGGTAGGCATGGGATTCATTGGCAACATTTTCCTCTCTGCGTAGTCTCAACTTCACCGCCGATGCTTAGCCGCGCCATTTTCCTCTTCGTTCTTTGCCTGATCACGCCGTGCTGGTTGATTGCGCAGGGCTACGGTCTGTCCACGCGCCCTGCCTTCACTGCCTTCAATGGCGGCACACTGCCACCGAATGCGAGCACCATCGCGGGCAACTGGTCCACGGTGCCCGCCTTTCCGAACTTGTCCTTCCAGAACCCGATGGGCATCGCCCAGAAGCCGGGCACCAACACGATGATCGTGTGGGAACGCGAGGGTCGCGTGTGGTCCTTTGACAAGGATGCAGGGACGTCCACGAAAACGCTGCTGCTGGACATCAGCGCGCACTGCCAGGGCTGGGACGACTGCGGGCTGATGAACCTAGTGTTTCATCCCAACTTCGCCAGCAATGGCTACGTTTTCGTTTCTTACACCTACCCTGGCACAATCCCGGTGAAGGGCAGCCCAACGGTGCGGCCAGCGACTTACCAGACGGTGTATGACCGGCTCGCGCGCTTCACCATGATGCCCGATGGCACGATCGACCCAAACTCTGAAACGGTGCTCATCCATCAGAAGTCAGGAACGGTCTGGCACAATGGCAGCGGGATGTTCTTCCACCCAGTCGATGGCTTCCTTTATCTGGTCAATGGTGACGATTTCATCAGCACCAATGCTCAACAGATCACGAAGAGCCTGCACAGCGGCGTGTTTCGCATCGACGTCGATCAGCGCGGCGGCAGCATCAGTCACCCGATCCCCAAGCAACCCGGACCGGTGGGCAGCTACACGCAGAACTACTACATTCCGAACGATAATCCTTTCGTGGGACAAACCGGAGTGCTGGAGGAATTCTACGCCATCGGTCTGCGCAGTCCGCATCGCATGACGCGTGATCCGATGACAGGGCGCATCTTCATCAGTGACGTGGGTGATGAGAGCCGGGAAGAGATTAACGTGATCGAGCCCGGCGAGATCGCCGCCAACTTCCAGTGGCCGAAATTCGAGGGGCTCATCGGTGACATGACACCGCCCTACATTGGCTTGAACAAGAAGCCGCTCATCGATTACGCCCACACCGACGGGCTCGCTGTGATCGGTGGTTATGTGTATCGGGGCAGTGAGTTCCCGGAACTCTACGGCAAATACATCTTTGGCGACAACATGCTGGGCACCATCTGGTATCTCGACGAGAGCACCACGCCCGCCAGCAAGGTGGCCATCTGCAAGCTCCCGAATGGCCCTGGACCGAACAGCGGCGAGAGCTACGTGGGATTGTCGAGCTTCGGCGTGGATGCGGCGGGAGAGCTTTATCTGGCCCAGCTCAGCAGCACCGGGGGGAAGATTTACAAGCTAGCCAAGAGCGGAACTGCCAGCAACACGATGCCCGCCACGCTCTCGGCCACGGGCATCTTCAGCGACTTGCCGAACCTGACCATCAGCCCTGCCTTTCAACGTTACGAAGTCAACAATCCGCTGTGGAGCGATGCAGCCATCAAGGAACGCTGGTTCGCGATCCCCGATGGACAGAAGATCGGCTACGCGGCCACGGGCGAATGGAGCTTTCCGCAGGGCAGTGTGTTTGTGAAGCATTTCGATCTGGGCACGGATGAAACCAATCCGTCGGTGAAGCGTCGCCTTGAAACGCGCATCATGGTTCGCGATGACCAGGGCTTTCTGTATGGGGGCAGCTATCGCTGGCGTCCCGACCACAGTGACGCGGATCTGGTCGGCGACTCACAAACCGAGACGATCACTATCACCACGGCCTCCGGCACTCGTTCGCAAGACTGGCTCTTCCCCGGCAGACAGGCATGCTTCGCCTGCCACACGCAGGCGAGCAAAGGCGTGCTGGGCATCAATGCACGGCAGCTGAACAAAGATCGTCTGTTCACCGAGAGCAGTGTGACCGACAATCAACTGCGCGCGTGGAACCACGTTGGCTACTTCGCCCCTTCGATTGATGAAGCGAGCCTCGCCACCAATCCCAAGCTCGCGGCTTTGAGCGACTCTGGCAGCACGCTCGAGCATCGTGTGCGCTCCTACCTCGACTCGAACTGCTCGCATTGCCATCGCCCCGGCGGCGGTGCACGCGGCGTATGGGATGCACGCTTCGAAGTGCCTCTCACAGACGCAGGCATCGTCGATGGTCGCGCATTGAACGAACTGGGCATTCCACGCGCGGGCATCGTGCGTCCGCAGGACCTCTTGAAGTCGATCCTTCACAAACGCATGTCCACGGCCACGGAGACGTATGCCATGCCGCCACTCGCGAAGAAGCTCGTCGATATGGAAGCCGTCAATGTGCTGGAGCAGTGGATCAATGCATTGCCCCTCACTCCCTCGGCACCTCTGGCGTTGCCTTGGACGAGCCAGGTTGTCGGCACGGTCCTCACGGCTGGAACAGCCACCAAACAATCGGACGCGATTACCATCACAGGTGCGGGCACCGGCATTGGCGGCGCGAGTGACGCCTTCCAGTTCGTCAGTCAGCCTCTGGTCGGAGACGGTCAGATGATCGTGCGTGTGGTCGCGGTATCGAACGCTACGGCATCGAGCAAAGTCGGTGTGATGATCCGTGAAGGCACCACGGCGACCGCACGCTCCGCCGCGACGTTGGTCACGCCCACAGGCACCTCGTTCATCTGGCGAAATGCAGCCACCAGCACTGGCAGCACGAATGGTGCAAACATGTCGTGGCTGAAAATCAGGCGCAGCGGCACCACCTTCATCAGCAGCACATCTGCAGATGGACAGACATGGACCGAGATCAGTCGCCAGACACTGGCCATGGGGACTAGCACTCGCATCGGTTTCTGCGTGACCTCGGGTGACGGTTCGGTGACCACGGCGACGTTTGACAACGTGCAGCTCATGCCCCTCGTGCCCTGGCTAATCATCACGCAACCACAGTCGCAGATGGCCAAGGTGGGACAGCTCGTCGAGTTCGGCCTGGAGACCGCAGGCGACGCGCCAACGAGCTACCAGTGGCGCAAGAACGGCGTTGCCATCGCACGAGCCGTGGACTCGCGTTACGCCTTCAAGGCAGCCCTCACCAGCGCGGGGGCTTACAGCGTGGCGACCGGCGGCAAGCTGGTCAGCACCGCAGCCAATCTCGTGGTGGTGGACAAGGCGACTTACACCAACAATCTGCCTCCGGGCGGCACCGCCACGTTCACCGTTTCCTACGCGGGCGCAGGTGCCACCTTCCAGTGGCTCAAGGGTGGTGCACCCGTGGTGAATTCGGGAACTCGCATCACGGGCGCGAACACCAGCAGCCTCTCGATCAAACTGCTCACCATCAATGACATCGGCGATTACGAGTGCGTCGTGAAGGCCTATGGCAACACCACCGTGCTGGGGCCATACCACCTGCACGTCTTGAGCAAGCCCACGATCACCGCACCTGCACCTCCCTCGTGGAGTGTTAGTCGTGCCTTCTCCTGGCAGCTAACGGCTAACGAGCCAGTGACGACCTACTCGGTGAAGAACCTTCCTTCAGGCCTGACCTTTAATGCGGCGACCGGGCTGATCTCCGGCATCCCGAACGTGGGCAGTGCCAGCGCGTATTCGATCATCGTCACGGGTTACAATGCCGCAGGCTGGGGACTGCCAACGACCTACCAGCTCACAATCGAACCCTTCCCCACTCCCTTGATCGGGAAGTTCGCAGGCCTCATCAACCAGGACGCCGGCAACGGTCAACTCGGTGGTGCCATCAGCCTGACCATGGCCAGCAACGGCACTTTCACCGGCACTCTGGCGTATGCCGACAAGAGCTACCCGCTCAACGCCCGCTGCATCTTCGTCGCAGGCACAGATCCCACGATTAACGTTGATGTCGCCCGGACGGGCACCACTCCGCTGGCTGTCGCGCTCACTCTCGATCGAAACGCCGGCACCATCAGCGGCACCGTGAACTCCATCGCCACTTCGTTACGCAAGCTCGTCGCCACAACCACCGCCGCAGCCTACAACATGGCGCTCGATCTGCCTTCGAACTTGATCGGAGTGTCCGCAGTTCCACAAGGCACTGGCTGGGCACGAATCACCATCGCCACCACGGGCGTGATCACCGTGACCGGCGCGACGAGCGACGTGATCGTGCTCGCCTCCTCACACAACCTTCGCGATGACGGGAGCTTCGCCTGGAGGCAATTGATTTACAGCAACAAGGGTGTGGTGCAGGGCACATCGACGATCAATGGCACGACGATCACCGGCATTCTGGGATGGCGAAAGACCGCCGCGATCAGCACGGCGGATCGCACCTATCCGGGAGACTTCGGCCAGGTGAACCTCGTGGTCGATGGCGTGAAGTGGGTGAGTCCGTCCACAGGCACCACCTTCCTGGGCAACGCCGATGCTGCGGGCAATGCGAAGATCGCCTTTTCACGTGGTGGCATCGAACTCGCTGCCGTGAACAACATTCCCAATCAAACCTTCCGCCTGCGCTCGAATCACACGTCCACTTTTGATCCGAGTCTGGTCATCAATCCCAACAAAGTCACGCTCACGGCGGTGGCTGCCAGCGGCTATTACTATGGCACACTGACGCTTAAAGACGGCACCCTGCTGCGCTCGATCATCTATCGCGGCGTCTTTATTCCGGGTCGCCACGAGTCGTATGGTGCCTTCCTGCTGCGCCAACTGCCGGGCACCACGGCGGATCCCATTTTGAGCGGCAGTGTCCGCATCTGGGACAGCGCTCTGCCTTGATCCGAGATCGTGGTTTGCAAAACCGCGTTGATGGCCCCGTATCCATGCGCCACCATCGGCGCTCCCATCCCCTATCCTTTCCATCATGCGACTCCAGGACCAAGTCATCCTCATCACCGGCAGCACCACAGGTATTGGCGAACACATGGCGCGGCGATTCGTGAAGGAGGGCGCGAAGGTCATCTTGCATGGTCGCGATGCCGCTCGCGGTGAAGCGCTGCGCCAGGAACTGGGCGAAGCGAACGCTGCCTTTTGCCAGGGCAATCTGGCCGATGCTGAGTATCCGGCGAAGCTCGCTGCGGATGCCATCGCCGCCTTTGGGAAAGTCGATGCGTTGGTCAACAACGCCGCCCTGACCAATCGCGCCCGCATTGGCGAAACCGATGCCGCCATGTTTGATCGCATCATCGCCGTCAATGCTCGTGCGCCGATGCTTCTCATTCGCGCCCTGCTGCCCGAGTTGAAGAAGAACCAGGGCGTCGTGCTCAATATCGGTTCCGTGCTCGCGCATTGCGGCCAGGCCAACCTGCTTGCCTACTCGATGTCCAAGGGCGCGCTCATGACCATGACGCGCAACCTCGCCGATGCGCTAGGCACCGACCGCGTGCGCGTGAACCAGCTCAACGTCGGCTGGACGCTCACCGAGAACGAATACCAGGTGAAGCTCGGCGACGGACTCGGGGAAGGCTGGCCCGAGCGCCTGCCTGCTTACGCCGTGCCGATGGGACGCCTGTTGTATCCCGAGGACATTGCAGCGGCTGCCGTTTACTGGGTCGGTCGCGAGAGCTTCCCCGTCACCGGGACCGTGGCTGAGCTGGAGCAATACCCGCTCATCGGCCGCTACACGAATCACGAAGGTGATCCGCTCAAGCAGCAAGACCATGCGAAATGACGAACTAAACCTGAGAACCAAGAACTGAACACGACCCCATGAAATTGATTCGCTTTGGCAACCCTGGAGAAGAAAAACCTGGCCTCATCCTGGAAGACGGACGCCGCATTGATGCCTCCGCTTTTGGCTCCGATTATGATGAAAAATTCTTCGGTGGCGATGGACTCAATCGCCTTGCTGAATGGGCCAAGGCGAATGCCGCCACCGCTCCCACCGTCGATGCTTCTGTGCGCCTCGGACCTTGTATCGCGCGCCCGAGCAAGCTCATCTGCATCGGCTTGAACTACGTCGATCACGCCAAGGAATCCGGCATGGCGATTCCGAAGGAACCCATCGTGTTCTTTAAGGCTACGTCCGCCATCGTGGGCCCCAACGATGCGGTCGTGATTCCCAAAGATTCGAAGAAGACCGACTGGGAGGTCGAGCTGGCTTTTGTGATCGGGAAGAAGGCGAACTATGTCAGCGAAGACGATGCTCTGAGCCACGTCGCAGGCTATTGCGTCCACAACGACTACAGCGAACGCGAGTGGCAGATCGAGCGCGGCGGTCAGTGGGTGAAAGGCAAGAGCTGCGACACCTTCGCCCCCCTCGGTCCCTGGCTCTCGACGAGCGATGAGATCACCGATCCACAGAACCTCTCCCTGTGGCTCAAGCTCAACGGCAAGACGATTCAGAACAGCAGCACCGCGCAGATGATTTTCGGCGTGAAGACACTGGTCAGCTACCTCAGCCACTTCATGAGCCTGCTGCCCGGCGACATCATCACCACCGGCACGCCTCCAGGCGTTGGCCTTGGCTTCAAGCCTGAGCCCTTGTTCCTCAAGGCAGGCGACGTGGTGGAACTCGGCGTCGAAGGACTCGGCGAACAACGCCAAGTCGCGCAAGCCTACTCGGCCTGACCGAATCAGTAGCTTTCCGCCGCTTCGCTGAAGTAATAGGGAGCCTGATAAACTCCCGTGCGCTCCTTCTCCAACTGCCTCAAAAGGTCGTTGAGCAACGAGGACGCTCCGAAGCGGTAGCGGCGATTGTTCAACCATTCGTCACCCAGCGTTTCCTTCACAGCGATCAGGAAGGTGAGCGCTTGCTTGGCCGTGCGAATTCCCCCTGCAGGCTTCATGGCAATCGGCACACCTGTTTCAATGAAGTGATCGCGAATCGCATCCAGCATCACTTGGTTATTCCCGAGCGTTGCATTGGAGGACGTCTTGCCGGTGCTGGTTTTGATGAAGTCGTTGGGACGAATGACGCGCATGGCGAGGAAACTAGCGGCGCGAATGTTGTCGTAAGTTTCGAGTTCGCTCGTTTCCAGGATGACCTTCAGCGTGGCCTGGCCGCAGGCTTCCACGACGGCGGCGATCTCATCCTGCATCAGTGCGAACTCACCGGACAGGAACGCTCCGCGATTGATCACCATGTCGATCTCATCAGCTCCATCGGCCACAGCGGCACGGACTTCTGCGAGGCGAGTCTTGAGCGGTGCTTGGCCGGAGGGGAAGGCCGTGGCCACAGAAGCAATGCGCACACTCGTGCCTTTCACATGCTTCGCCGCATGCTTCACCATCGAGGGATAAACACAGACTGCGGCGACCGGCGGCACATCGCCTTGGTCATGAGGGCAGAGCGCTTTCTGGCAAAGCGATGCCACCTTGCCCGGCGTGTCCTTGCCTTCCAAGGTGGTGAGATCGACCATCGTGGTCGCGAGGCGCAGTCCGAAGAGCTTGGTCTTCTTCTTGAGGCTGCGCGTGCCATACTTCGCCACCCGTTCTTCGATGCCCACCTGATCGACAGTGCCGATCTCGCTGAGCAGACGTTTCATGGCAGAATGGGAAGAGGCGGACATGGACGCGATGATTTCATCTTCGTCCCCTGATGACAACGGCAAAACTCGGCAACAAAAAGGGCCGGAGCATCGCTGCTCCAGCCCTTTGAGTGGTGTGTGGTGAATGGATTGCCGCGACTACTTCTTTGCAGGCGCATCAGCCGCTTGCTTGGCTGTCGCGGTGGCTCCAGGTGGGACGCGGAAGAGCTTGCCGCTGTAAGGACACTTCACTTCCTGGCCAGGCTTGAGACCGGTGACATCGACAAGCTGCATCTTGCCAGCGTAAGGGCTGTTAACCAATCCAGGACGACCAGCGACTGGCGAACCATAAGGCAGGTCCTCGGACTTGGTGGGTGCGGGCGTGGTTGCCACGGAGGTCTTCGCCGGAGTTGGTGTGGAGGACTTGTTTTCAACCGCTGGTGCTGCGGGCTTCGGAGCAGGTGCGGGCGTAGGCTTGGTGGCTACTTCAGTCTTGGGCTCAGGCTTTTTGGCAGGAGCGGGAGACGGCGCTGCTGGCTTGGGCTCTGCCTTGGGTGCAGAGGCCGGAGCCTTAACCACGGTATCGTCTGACTTCTCGGCCGGAGCCGGCTTCGGCGTGGCGGCAAGAGCCTCGGCGGCGGAACGAGCCTGCGGCTTCACAGGACGGCCACTGGTAGGAGCAGCGACGACCGTGGTGGTGGAAGCACTGCGGTTCACCAGAATGGGAGTGGGCGGAGGCGTCAAAGTTGCCACGGCGGCCTTGGATTGATCCGCGAGCTTGGCTGGGGCCGTCTGCGCCACCTGAGGGCTTCCGATGTAGCGGGAAGTTGGCTGCGGTTGCTTGTGATTGATCTCCATGGCCAGATAGGGGATCAGGCCATCCTTTTTGATAACGCGCCAAGCTTGCTGAGGAGGCAGAGCGCAGGAAGCAAGGAGAAGGCCGACGGTTCCAAGACCAATTCGGAAGCAAAGGCGTGCGGGGGCGGTTTTCATGATGCGGACAGGTTCGCGGTGTGGTGGTTGCCTTTTTCACGGATTTAGATCAGTATTGCAACTCAATTTTACAAAGATTCTCAGAAATAAACTGGCTTTGTGCTTTGCTAGGCATTGCAGTCGTTACCAACTCCTCCAATTCCAGCACTCTCCATGATCATTCGCACACTACTCTGCCTGTTCACGATCATGAGTATCGCTCTGGCGGACATCCCCAAGACCCCCGACGATTCAACCACCAAGCCAGCGTCCGTAAGCGCTCTCTCCATTGCCGACCTCTCGGGGTTCGACGCGTTCCCATCTGAAGTAAAGTCACTGCTCTCTGAAGCCCTCGCACTCACGCAAAAGAAGCTGACCTACACCTTCGGCTCCTCCGATCCCTCACGCGGCGGCATGGATTGCTCAGGCACGATTTATCGACTGCTCCAGGACCACAAGGTGCCCGATGCCCCTCGCCAGTCGGACGAGCTTTGCCTTTGGGTCAAAGCCGAGAGCACGCTGCATCTCACGCCCACCGCCGGGGCACTCGATCACGCCGAATTCGCTGCCTTGCAGCCGGGCGATCTGCTCTTTTGGACCGGCACCTATGCCACCAGTGAACGCAAGCTGCCGATCTCGCATGTCATGCTCTACCTCGGCAAACGCAAGACCGACGGTAAGCCGGTGATCTTCGGTGCCAGCGATGGACGACGCTACGAGGGGCAGTCACGCTGCGGCGTAAGCGTGTTCGACTTCGAGCTGCCCAAGCCCGGCGGCAAGGTCGCCTTCTACGGTTACGGTCCCGTGCCTGGATTGATCAAGGAAGAGATCCGCAAGCCCGCGCCCATCGAGCCCAAGGCGAAGCCCTGACTCTGCGTTTGGCTCCGCCGTCGAGTCCATGCATAGTCCGCGCCGAATGAACTGGTTCCCCGAATCTCAAGACCACCTGCCGCTCACCTGGTGGAAGCAGAAGCCGATCTACCTCGCCGCGATCCTCGCCATCGGCACGGTCGCCAGCATGGTGCTCACGGCGATTTTGATGGCAGCATTCGGCAGCAAGGGCGTGGAAGTCGGTGTGTTCACCGTGGGCAACTTCATCGGTCGCTTCTGGCTGTGGACGCCGCTGACCTACATCCTCATCAATCCGCCTTCGCTCTGGCTTCTGCTCACCGCGTTTTTGCTCTGGCGTTTCGGCGAGTCGGTCGAGCGTCATCTCGGTCGGCGCGTCTTCGTGAAACTCGTGCTTCTGCTCGTGCTCGTGCAGCCAGTGCTCCTTGGTTTGGTCGCCTTCACGGGCCTGCGCGATGTCCCAGCGATGGGCGTGAGCAGCGTGAGCTTCGGCGTCTTCCTGGCTTTCGTGACGCTCTATCCCACGGCTCAAATCTCCCTCATCATCCTCACACTGGAAGCCTGGATCTTCGCCACCGCCGTGGTGGCAGTTTCAGCCCTGGTGGCACTCGCGGGTCACGACTGGATCGGCCTGCTTCTGCTGGCTGGAGAAGTCGGTGTCGCCGTCGGCTACACGCGCTACGAGACCGGACTCTGGACTCCGTCCTTCAACTTCTGGCCCAAGGCCAAAGCCAAGACCAACCTCCAGTCGGTGCCGCGCTCGAAGTCCTCGAAGCCCAAGGCATCCCGCACGGCAAGCGAGCCCGACATCCCCACTCGCGAAGTGATCGACGCCATCCTCGACAAGATCAGCCGCACCGGCATCGCGAGCCTCACGCCCGAGGAGAAGCGCAAGCTAGAGATCGCGAGCAAGCGCTAGTGTCGCGCGTGAAGTGAAGAGGTCGAGATGTGGAGAGGATTTCCTCCTCTCAACTTCTCACGTCTCCACCTCTCAACTCATTCACCTTTCCCGGCCAGCACCTCACACGCCCGCTCGCAGTCGCGTGCGATCTGGGCCTTGAGCGCATCCAGCCCAGGGAACTTCACCTCATCGCGCAGGTGCTCGATGAATCGCACCTCGACCAGTTGGCCGTAGAGATCAGCGTTCAAGTCGAAGACATGCACCTCAAGGCTCAGCGCTTGGGCATCTGGGTCCACCGTCGGACGACGACCAAGATTCGCCACCGCCGCGCGCCACTCGCCACCGATGAACGCACGCACGGCATACACGCCAGCGGGCGGTAGCTGCTCGTTCTGCACGTCCAGATTCGCCGTCGGAAAGCCCAGCGTGCGCGCGAGCTTGTTGCCCTCGATCACTCGACCGAGCACCGAGTAGTCTCGCCCGAGCAAAGCCTTCGCCACCAGCAAGTCTCCACGCTCCACGGCTTGCCGCACCAGCGTGCTACTGACCACCTTGTCACCGTGCATCACCGACGGCACACCAAACGCATCCACGCCCTGCGACCGGATCAGCGCCACGTCACCACGACGACCTTTGCCGAATCGCCATGCCTCGCCGACAAAGATGCTGTCCAGCGCGCACGAGTTCTTGAGCTGAAGCACGAACTCCTCCGCACCGATCGCAGCAAACTCGCGATCGAACTTGCACAGCAACGTGTGCGTCACGCCATAGCTCGTGAGCACTCGCGCCTGATGCTCCATCGAGCACAGCAGCTTCGGTGCAATCTCAGGCCGCAGCACGCGCAACGGATGCGGATCAAACGTCATCAGCACCATGGTCGCTCTACGCTCAGCCGCTCGCTGCAAGGCCCTCGCGATCACTTGCTGATGACCGATGTGAACCCCATCGAAGAAGCCAATCGCCAGCACCACCGGTCCGTTGATGGAACCGAGTTCAGCGATGTCCTTGAGCACTGTCATGCCAGAGTCTTGCGCGTCCATTCGTGCGAGCCAGTTACCGATTGCCAATCAATGCGCCTCCAGCCAGTTCTGGCCGACACCCGTGTCCACCACGATCGGCACACGCAGCGGCAGCGCGTTCTTCATGCCATCAACCACCAATGCACGCACGGCTTCGACCTCCGCCTCGGGCACTTCGAACAACAGTTCGTCATGCACCTGCAGCAGCATCTTCGCCTTGTGCCCGCTGGCTCGCAGCGCCGCATCCACACGCACCATCGCCAGCTTGATCATGTCCGCCGCCGTGCCTTGGATCGGCATGTTCATCGCCACGCGCTCGGCACCGCCACGCACGGTGGCGTTGGCGCTGTTGATGTCGCGCAGGTAAAGCCGACGACCCGTGAGCGTCTCGACGTAGCCGCGTTGTTTCGCGTCCGCGACCGTGCGATCGAGATACGATTTGATGCCGGGGAACTGCTTGAAGTAGCTCTCGATGATCGTCGCAGCCTCGCTGCGCGGAATGCCCAGACGCTGACTCAAGCCGAACGCGCTGATGCCGTAGATGATGCCGAAATTCACCATCTTCGCCGTGCGCCGCATCTCTGGCAGCACACCATCGAGCGGCACGCCATAGACCTTCGCCGCCGTAGCTTGGTGAATGTCATGGCCCTGCACAAAGGCCTCCAGCATCGCCTCGTCCTCGCTGATCGCCGCCATCACGCGTAGCTCAATCTGTGAGTAGTCCGCGCTGAGCAGCACCGTGCCCGGCTCGCCAGCGATGAACGCGCGACGAATCTCTTTCCCGTGCTCGCTGCGCACCGGGATGTTTTGCAGGTTCGGATTGCTCGACGCAAGACGGCCCGTGCTCGTCATGAGCTGGTGCAACGTCGTATGCACGCGCCCCGTCTTCGCCGACACCGCCGCCGGCAGCGCATCGACATACGTGCTCTTCAATTTCGTGACCTCACGATAGGTGAGGATGTCGCCGATGATCGGGTGCAGACCGTTGAGCGACTGCAGCACTTGCTCGTTCGTCTGATACTGCCCCGTCGCCGTCTTCTTCGGCTTGTCGCTCAGCTTCAGCTTCTCGAACAACACCTCGCCCAGTTGCTTCGGGCTGTTGAGGTTGAACGGCGTATCGACGTAGCTGTGGATGCGCTTCTGCATCGCGTCCGCTTCCTTCTCGAGTTGCACACCGAACTCGCGCAAGGCCTGCACGTCGATCTTCACGCCCTGCGCTTCCATGCGCACGAGCACAGGCAGCAGCGGCGACTCAATGTCATAGAACACATCGCTCTGTCCCTTCGGTTCAAGCTGTGGCCGCAGCACCTCGGCGAGCTGCCACGTCACATCCGCATCCTCAGCCGCATACTCCTTGAGCTGCTCCAGATCGACATCCGCCATGCTCGACGGAGCCGCTGGCGCACCGAACAAATCGTCCATCGGTGCCGCCTTCGCCGTGTTGATGAGGTCCGTGATCGGCACCGGCGTGTAGGCCAGATACATCTCGCTCATGTAGTCCATGCCATGTCGCTGGTCCGGCTCCAGCAGCGAGTGCGCGAGCATCGTATCGAACAACGGCCCAGCGACTTCGATGCCATGCGCGTTCAGCACCGCGAGATCGAACTTCAGGTTGTGACCGATCTTCTCCGCATCGGTGGCGAAGACCGCCTTGAAGTCATCGAACGGCGCGCCCACCACGAAGCAGCCCTCGTGCTTCGACCATGAGAACGCGATGCCCACAATCTCCGCCGTGCGTGGATCGAGCCCCGTCGTCTCCAGGTCAAAGCAGAAGCTCTTGCGAGCAAGCAGCTCAGCAATCAGCGACGCACGATCGTCCTTCGACTTCACCAATGCGTAGCGATGCTCCATATCCTTGATCGTCTTCAAGTTCACCGGCACGACCGGCAAAGCCTCCGCGAACAACTCTCCCCCACCCTCTTCGCTCTTCGCCTTCTGCTCCTCGTTCAGCTTCCGGCTTCGTCCGGCTTGGAAATCACTACCAAACAAGCGACGGCCCAGCGCATTGAACTCGAACTCCACCATCAGCGCCTTGAGCGCTTCTTCATCGTAAGGCTGACACTTCAACTCATCGAACGTCACCTCCACTGGCGCATCGGTCATAATGGTTACGAGCTTCTTCGACAGCAACGCCTGCTCTGCGAACTGCTTCACTTTCTCCTGCTGCTTGCCCTTCAACTTGTCCGCATTCGCGATGAGGTTCTCGATGCTGCCCCAGGCTTGAATCATCGCCGTGGCCGTCTTCTCGCCGACACCTGGAATGCCCGGCACGTTATCCACCGCGTCGCCCATCAGACCTTGAACGTCGATGACTTGGTCAATGCGCTCCACGCCCCAGCGCGCGAGCACTTCCGGCACGCCGAGGATCTCCGAGTCGGCTCCGGCGCGACCCGGTTTGTAGATGCGAATGTGATCGCTCACCAGCTGACCGAAGTCCTTGTCCGGTGTGACCATCCACGTGTCGATGCCTTCTTTCTCCGCACGCTTCGCCAGTGTGCCGATGATGTCATCCGCCTCCCATCCGTCCTTGATCAGCACAGGGATTCGCATCGCGGCGCACAAGCGTTTGATCTGCGGAATCGCGCTGATGATGTCCTCCGGTGCCTCCTCGCGCTGGGCCTTGTAAGCCGGGAAGATTTCATGTCGCGGCGTCGGTGCCGAAGTGTCGAGCGCCACCGCCAGATGCGTGGGCTGCTGCGTCTTGGTGATGTCCAGCAGCGTGTTCGCGAATCCATACAACGCCGAGGTATTCACCCCGTCGCTGGTCATGATCGGAGAGCGGATGAAGGCAAAATGCGCGCGGTAAAGCAGCGCCATGCCATCGAGAAGATAAAGTCGGCCGGACATCGGCGCACAGTGGCGGCTTGAGGCACGCGGTCAATCGCTCGAAGCACTCATCTTTGCCATCATTTGCTCCAACTCTTTCACGCGAGCCATCAGCTGCGGCAGACGATTCACGCTAGCGAGCCGGCGCTTCTCTTGCGCAGCAGGGACTGCGGGAAAGCCAAAGTAGGTCTGTCCACCCGTGAGGCTCTTCGTCACACCACTGCGCGCGCCAAGCCGCGACTGGGACCCGACTTCCACATGCCCTGCGATGCCGCTCTGCGCAGCGATCACCACATAGTCACCAATCTGCGCGCTGCCAGCGATGGCCGTGCAGGCCACGATGATGCAATGCTTCCCAACGATCACGTTGTGTCCGATCTGCACGAGGTTGTCGATCTTCGTGCCCTCACCGATCCAGGTGCGACCGAAGCGCGCGCGATCCACGGTGCTGCCCGCGCCGATCTCCACATCGTTGTCGATTTGCACGATGCCCGCCTGCCGCACCTTGCGATGGCGGCCTTTGTCGAACTCATAGCCAAAGCCATCCGCACCGATCACCACGCCCGTGTGCAGGATGACTCGCTCGCCCAGGAGGCATTGATCATGCACGGTCGCGCCTGCAAAGAGCTTGCTTCCAGCTCCGATCCTGGCGCGGCAACCGACGAAGCAACCCGCACCGACTTCGACTTCATTGCCGAGCACTGCACCCTCTTCGATAACGGCATGAGCACCGATGCTCACGCGATTCGGATCATACGTAGCCGTGCTCGCGATCACCGCCGTGGGATGCACGCCGACGGTGAATGGCAACGGCTGGAAGCCATACTTTTCCACCACCCTCTCGAACGACTTCGATGGATCGGCGACAGCGATGCAAGCAACCCCTTCAGGAACTGCCGACAAACCCTGCGGCACCAAAACAGCAGTCGCTCTGGTCTTCAACAAACGATCTTGATAACGCACATCGTGGAAGAAACTCAGATCTCCACCACGCGCCTCCTGAAGAGATGCAAATCCCGTGATGGTTTGACTTGGCTGGCCAGAGAGAAGCTCTCCGTCCACTAACGCATTCAGATCGGAGAGTGTAATTTCCATGAACAGCCAGCCTGTCGCTGGCAGCAGCACAAAGCGAGAGAATACTCGGCCTGTGACAAATCTTCTGAAGCCGACGGACAACCAAATTGTCCCCTTCCCTCGGTTCGGTTTTCGAGCACACTGACGGTGCATGTTTTCATCTCGTGAACGCTCATTGCTGCTGCTGGCCGGACTGGCAGCGTCGTTGATGACCCTTCCCGTCATGCTGGCATCGTGGGGCCGCCCGCTGCGACATCTGGAGTGGAGGCTTCAGGATCTGATTCATGCACAGGCCACACCCTTGCCAGCTCGCGATGACATCGTTGTGCTCGGCATCGACGACGCGAGTCTGGAACTCCGCTCTGCCTTTGATGAGGATGTGAATGCATCGCGTCCGCTTCAGTTGATCAAGCAAGGCTGGCCGTTTTCCCGTGAAGTGTATGCCGAGGCAATCACCAAGTTACTCAACGCTGGTGCGCGCGTGGTGATGCTGGACCTTATGTTCACAGGACCTTCCAATGACCACCCCGAGGGCGATGAGGCCTTGCGCAAGGTGATCGAGTCAAACCCTGGGAAAGTGGTGCTGGGTGCCAACTTCACCACCACGGAAGGATCAAACACCGCAGGTCTTGGCACCTCAATGTTGCAAAAGCCCTGGACCGGCATCGTCCCAGATGCCACTCCGATCGCGAGCAACATCGGTTTCATCAACTACTGGCCCGATGACGATCAGGTGGTCCGCTGGACTCGGTATCATCGGTCCATGCAATACGAGGACGCCAATCGTCCTGACCTCACCCATCTCGATCAGATGCCCTCGGCAGTGACGGCTATGCTCTCGCTCGCTGGCCACATCGAAGCGATCCCGAAGGACGATCATCTCCATTGGCCTCGATTCACCAAGCCAGATGCCTATCGCCCGCTCTCGCTTCATGAGATTTTTGTGCCGGAGATGTGGACCAGCAACTTCCACGACGGAGCCTCCTTCAAAGAAAAGATCGTCTTCATCGGCCCGGCGGCAGCCCACATGCACGACAGTCATGTCACTCCCGTCGGAGAACTCCTCGGCGTCCAGGTCCACGCGCAGGTGACGGGTGCCACCTTGTCCGGGCAACTGCTCAAGCTTCTACCCTGGTGGACCAGCCTGCTGCTCATCATCATCGCAAGCGCCCTGGCCTGGGTCCTCGTTGCCTACTGGCGACGTCCCATCGAAACGATGCTCACCCTGATCGCAGGCACCATCTTTGCCCTTCTTGTGTGCTGGTGGTTGTTCGACCGGTGCAACCTCGTCATCGACGCCGTTGCTCCGCTGGGAGCCTTCAACCTCGCGGGCCTCCTTGGCCTGTCGTATGATTTCCGCCTGGAGCGCAAGCAACGGCAACAGCTCCGCGGTTACCTTCAGCGCTACTTCTCGCCGGATGTGGTCGATCTGATGCTCCGTGATCCCGAGCACTTCCGTCATCTGCAACGCGGTGCCAACCGGGTGATCACGGTGCTCTTCAGCGACCTCCGTGGCTTCACCAGCATGTCCGAAATGCTTTCGCCGGAGGAGCTCGTGAAGCAGCTGAACCACTACTTCAATCGCATGGTCCAGATCATCCACGGTCACTCCGGTGGAATCGACAAGTTCATCGGTGACGCCATCATGGCTGTATGGGGATGGGTCGGCAGCGACACCAGCGAAGCCTCGATTCGCCAGACCGCCATTCACGCGGTGACCACCACACTCAAGATGCGTGAAGGATTGCGCGACTTGAACGCCGAATGGCAGGCCGAAGGCAAGCCCGCGCTCAAGATCGGTGTCGGCATCCATCAAGGGCCCGCGATCGTTGGCGATCTTGGTTCCGAGACGCAAAGCGGTTTCACCGTCATCGGTGACAGCGTCAACACCGCCTCGCGACTCGAAGGCACAACCAAGGAATATGGCGTGGACAACATCATCAGTGACACTGTATGCGCTCACGTGCGTGACCTGTTCATCTGCCGCAGCACGGACTTGGTGCGCGTGAAAGGCAAGACCATTCCCGTGCCCGTTTTCACGGTCATGAGAGAGATCGAACAGGGTCCCATCCCAGGGCTCGACACGTATGAGCAAGCGATGCTTCTCTACCGCCAAGGCGCCTTCACTGAAGCTCTCAAAACCTTCCGCTCAGCGGCGACCAAGGGTCTCGACGACGAACTCACGACGGTCTTCATCAGACGCTGCGAAGCCCTCGTTGACCATCCACCAGAGACGTGGGATGGGGTTTTCACCATGACCAAGAAGTGAGGTCGCGAGACCTCGCACCGCTCCTTCTCGAAAGACGTTAAGCGCCTTCCTGAGCGCCTCGAATCACGGCGAGCAGGCGTTGAAGCGGGGCTTTGCTGCGAGGGATTTCTGGGGTGCTCGCGGGAGCAATTGTTGCAGCAGGCTGTGTGGCGGCGACGGGAACTTCGTCGGGCTCGGCGATGGGCAGACCAGGGGGCAGATCGGGACGCACGGGAGCAGGTGGTGCGGCGTTCTTGGGGTCTGGCATGGCGACCGAACTTCCGGCCGTCTGAGGCACCACGAGGCCACCCGAAACGATCATCTTCATTGCTTCTTCCATCGTGATCGGAGCATCGGTAAGACGCTCGAGTTCGACCGCCAGGAGCAGGCCAGTCATGGGGCTGAGGGCGCCAGGGATGAACACGAGAGCCATTTGCTTCTGCTTCACTCGATCCAAGAACTGCCCGGTGACAAAGCCGATCATCCAGGTGCCTGCGGCTGGGTAGTCCACATAGACCACGCGCTTGAAGCTCTTGCTGCTGCCGAAGTTCTTGAAGGAGTCGATGACCTGCTTCAGCAGCTTGTAGATGAAGTTGATGAACGGCACGCGCAGCACCAGACGGTCCACGGCTTCAACGACCTGACGTCCGATCACGTTGGACGCGAGCACGCCCAGGCTGATGAGCACCAGCAGCGGGATCATCACACCGATGAAGGTATTGAAATCCTTGAAGCCGGGGCTCTCGGGATTGATCACGACGTGACCCGCCGCCGTGTTGGTCTCCATCGCCACGAACTTCAGCAGGGACTCGTTCCAGTCGTGCAGCGTGTTGTAAACGAACTGGAGAATCCAGAACGTCACGATCAGCGGCGTGGCCACCGCCAGTCCGGTGAGGAACTTGTTGCGAATCCAGACCAGCAGACCCTTCGCGTGGTGAGAGGAGTCGCCTGGGCTACCGCCGATGTCAGGTCCGAAAAACATGTGTCATACCAGAAGCATCTACGCGCCAACAAGCAAGCGGGCTGGATTCTCAATGCATTCTTTGACACGCACCAGGAAGGTGACGGCTTCCTTGCCATCGACGACGCGATGGTCGTAGCTCAGAGCGAGATACATCATGGGCCGAATTTTGACCTCTCCGTTCACGGCGATGGGTCGCTGAATGATGGAATGCATGCCGAGGATCGCGCTTTGCGGAGGATTGATGATCGGGGTGCTTAGCATCGAGCCATAGACGCCACCATTGCTGATGGTGAAGACGCCGCCGGTGAGATCGGAGATGGCGAGCTGACCATTCTTGGCCTTGGTCGCGTAGGCGATGATGTCCTTCTCGATCTGGGCAAAGGACTTCTCATCGGCCCCGCGAATCACAGGGACGACCAGGCCTTTTTCCGTGCCGACGGCGACGCCCACATCGAAATAATGCTGGCTAACGATCTCTTCGCCCTCGACGCGCACATTGATCTGCGGCACCGCCTTCAAGGCCTCGACTACGGCCTTCACGAAGAAGGACATGAACCCAAGTTTCACCCCATGCTTCGCCACGAAGCTCTCTTGCAACTGTGACCGCAGTTCCATGACAGCGCTCATGTCGCACTCGTTGAAGGTGGTCAAAATCGCCGCCGTGTGCTGAGCTGCGACGAGATGATCGGCGATCTTCCGCCGCAGAGGCGACATGCGCTTGCGGGTCTCGCGAGATTCCTGATTCTTGATTCCCGATTCCTGATTCATCGTCGGCGCGGGTGCTAGAACTGGTTTCGGCATAGGTGCCGATTCAGCCTTCGGTTCCGCCACTTTGGGCACCTCAACGGGAGCGGCAGGCGCTGGTGAGGGGGCTTGAGCTGCCACAGCAGTTGGCGCAGCATCGGTGTCGAGCGAGCCCACCACTTCACCAATGGTCACATCGGCACCGGCCTGTTTCAGGATCGCCAGCTTGCCAGACGCTTCAGCAGTGACTTCCGCGGCGACCTTGTCGGTATCAACGGTGAGGATGACGTCGCCTTTGTTCACGAAGGCTCCATCAGCGAAGTGCCACTTGGCGATTTGACCACTGGTAACAGATTCGCCTGCGGCGGGGATTTTGATTTCGAGGGACATGATGAGAAAAGATGGGGTGATCAAACCGAGAAAGCGGCTTCGACGAGCTTGTCTTGTTCAGCCGTGTGGATGGCCTTGGAACCGACCGCCGGACTGCTGCCGCGCTCGCGTCCGGCGTAGCGCAGGGTGTGATTGGAGATGTCTTCGAGGCGGGAGCGGATGTAGTAGAAGGCTCCCATGTTGCGGGGCTCCTCCTGGCACCAGATCCACTTCTTCTGCGCACGTGGATACTTGGCCACGATGGTGCGGATGAGGTCATGATGGAGCGGATAGAGCTGCTCCACGCGGATGATGGCTGCGTTCTTGATCTTGTTCTCGCGGCGGAAATCGAGCAGGTCGTAATACACCTTGCCCGAGCAGAAGATCAGGCGCGTCACACGGTCGGGACTGCCCTCCAGGTGCTCGTCATCGAGGATCTCCTGGAAGGTGGTGCCTGCGGCCATATCGCTGAGCTTCGAAACGGCCTGGGGATGACGCAGGAGGCTCTTGGGCGACATGAGCACGAGAGGCTTGCGCGTGTCGCGCTTCATCTGGCGACGCAGGGCATGGAAGTATTGCGCTGGCGTGGTGAGATTGCACACCTGCCAGTTGCCTCCAGCACTGAGTTGAAGGAAGCGCTCCAAGCGGGCGCTGCTGTGCTCGGGTCCCTGGCCTTCATAGCCATGCGGGAGCAGCATCACGAGGCTGCTGGCCTCATTCCACTTGGACTCGGCGCTGGCGATGAACTGGTCGATGATGACTTGCGCGCCATTGATGAAGTCCCCGAACTGCGCCTCCCAGCAGATCAGCACCTGAGGCGCGAGCAGCGAGTAGCCATAATCAAAGCCGAGCACCGCAGCCTCGCTGAGCAACGAGTTGTATACGCAGAACAAGCCCTGATTCGGAGCCAGATTCTTGAGCGGGAAGTAACGGTCACGGGACTCGGTGTCATAGAACACGCAATGACGATGACTGAAGGTGCCGCGACGCACATCCTGGCCGCTCAAGCGCACGCCAAAGCCTTCGGTCAGCAGGGAGCCAAAGGCCAAAGCTTCGCCATGCGCCCAATCAAATCCCTCGCCCGTCTCGACGGCCTTGCGACGCGCCGCGAGGAAACGTTTTTGGATGGTCGGATGAAGCCGAAAGCCCTCTGGCACTTCGAGCAACTTGGCCGCCAGAGGCTGGAGTGTTTCAAGCTCCACGCCCGTCTGCACCATGGTGAAATAGCCACCGGCTTGTGGAGCCTCGCCCGTTCCTTCATACGGATTATCACCCTTCTGCTCCTCGGACTTCGACAACTCGGTAATGCCGGCCTCCAGCTCGTCTTCGAGACTCTTTTGCAAGGCGTTGGCCTCGGCTTCGGAGAGCACGCCAGAGGCAATCAACTTGGAACGAAACACCGTGGCCGGAGTCGGATGCCCGGCGATGGAGCGAGCCATGTTCGGCTGCGTGAAGCTCGGCTCATCGGTTTCATTGTGGCCATGCCGACGGTAGCAGACAATGTCGATCACCACATCGCGGGCGAAGGTCTGGCGGAACTCGAAGGCCAGCTTCGTCACCCAGGCGACCTCGATCGGACAATCCCCATTCACATGGAAGACGGGAGCTTCGATCATCTTCGCCACGTCTGTGCAGTAATCGCTGGAACGCGCATCCGCAGGCGAGGTGGTGAAGCCGATCTGGTTGTTGACCACGATGTGGATCGTGCCCCCCGTGCGGTAGCCGGGCAGCTGCGACAGATTCAGGACCTCTGCCACGGTGCCCTGCCCTGCAAAGGCCGCATCACCATGCACCAGCACCGGGATGACTTTCTTGCGTTGCGCCGTATCCTCGAGGTGACGCTGACGCGCACGCGCCTTGCCCTCCACCACCGCGTTGACGGCCTCCAGGTGTGAGGGATTGGCCGCGAGATCGATCCTCACCTTGTCCCCGCTGGCCGTGGTGCGTTGAGTTTCGAACCCAAGGTGATACTTCACGTCACCATCACCAGCGACCATGTTGGGCACGTAGTTCTCACTGAACTCGTAGAAGAGCATGGCCAGCGGCTTCTTGAGGAAGTTCGCCAGCACGCTGAGCCGGCCACGGTGCGCCATGCCCATCACGATCTCCTGACCACCGCGCTGCGGCAGCTCTTCGAGCAGAGCTTGCAGCGACACCATCAAGGCATCCCCACCTTCGATGCTGAAGCGCTTCTGGCCGACGAAACGCTTGTGCAGAAATCGCTCAAAGGTCTCCGGCTCCAGCAGCCAGCGGAGGGCCAGCACCTGCTCCTCGCGGGACGGGGATGGTTGGTCGATCCGCGCTTCGATGCGCTCCAGCAGCCAGCTGCGAACCTCTGGCTTGTGAATGTGCATCACCTCGAAGCCGATGCGGTCGCAATAGATCCGGCGGAGATCATCGAGCATCGTCCGCAACTTCATCCGCTGGCCTTTGCGGAAGAACTGGGTGGCCACATCGCCCTCCAGCTCAGAGTCCGCAAAGCCGAGCGCCTCCAGTGTCAACGCAGGCACCACCGGTGCCGCTTTGCTCAGCGGATCAAGCCAGGCCGCCGCGTGACCGAGGGAGCGGAAGCGCATCACCGCCTCCGTCACCTTCATTCGGAAAGACAGAGCCTCTTCGCTCAGGACAGCACCTTTGCCTTGCTTGGCCGAGGCGCTAGGAGCTTCGCGCGCGAGGCGCTCCATGCCGATTTCAAAGCCTTCAAAAAATGCCTGCCACTGCGGATCGACCGATCCAGGGCTCTGTTTCCAGGCAGCATATTGGGCATCGAGAAGGTCGAGATTGGCGCGGACGGATAAGGAAGCACTCATGGAGGGGTAACAAAGAGGCGGGGCCGACTGTCCGCCCGTTTGCACGCAGGCGCAACCGGGCTGAACAAAGGAATCATCAATGATGACAGGTGCATACGTCGCAACTCGCGTGCCATCTGCCTTCAAGTCCTCCGATCATTCATTGGCATCCATCCGGCAAAGACGGCCATGGGACGAATGATCTGGTTCATTTCCGATCTTGCCTGAGGCAAAGGGACCGCCTAGTATCGGCGCGCTTTACGAAATTTCAGCGATACCAAAATGATGTCCCTCCAGCGTTTCTTTGCCCTCGGTGCGCTCGTCCTGACCGCCTTCACGCTTACCAGTTGCGGCACCACCTCCACGCCAGTTGAGGCCGTGAATCCGACGATCGACCAGATGGACGACCTCGATGTTCGCTGGGGCCTTGCCCGCCGGACCAGCCGCGCAGGAGCCAGTGCCCGCCGTTTCACCTCGGATTCCGGCACCGCCTCCACCAAGAGCGAATCGAAGGAATCCAAGGAAAGCGAAACTCCACCACCCGCCAGCAAGCCCCAGGGCAACGTCGATCCCAGCGTGATCCAAGGCCTGCGCTGATAGCCTTTCTTCTTCACTCACACTCACTCCCCTCATGAAGTCCCTGCTCCGCACCCTTCCGATCGCCTTGTTGCTCGCCGCCACGTCCGTCTTCGCTCAAACTGAAGCTGACGCTCTCGCCAAGGAAAAAGCCAAGCTCCCTGAAGCCGTGCGCAAGATCGCCGAGCAAGGAGATGCAGGCATTCCGGCCGCTCAAGCCAAGGCCGCCGATGTCGCCAAGAAGGTGTCCTCCGACAGCGAAAAGCCAGCGGCCAACAGTCCGGCCAACTGGGGCAAAGGCGAAGTCCACAAGCTGGCCGTCATTGATGTGAAGTTCGGCGGCAGCACCGAAACCATCATGTTCGAACTGCTTCCCGAAGCTCCGAAACACGTCGCCAACTTCATCGAGAACGTCCAGGCGGGCGCCTACAAAGGCCTCGCCATTCATCGTGCCATCGACAA
Source organism: Verrucomicrobiaceae bacterium (assembly GCA_016795365.1). Lineage (GTDB taxonomy): Bacteria > Verrucomicrobiota > Verrucomicrobiia > Verrucomicrobiales > Verrucomicrobiaceae > JAEUHN01. The sequence goes on along the minus strand of JAEUHN010000031.1, from coordinate 50,441 downwards.
TTACCTCGTTCAAACGGGTGATCCTCTCACCGCTGATGATTCGCAGCGCAACGAGTGGGGCACCGGCGGCGAAGACAAGACCGTCGCTGGCGAATTCAAGATCTCCCACAAGGTCGGTTCCGTCGCGATGGCACGCCGTGGTGACAAGGTGAACCCCAGCCGTGCATCGAATGGCTATCAGTTCTACTTCGCCCTCGGCAACCTCTCCAACCTGGATGGCAACTACTCCGTCTTTGGTCAGGTGGTGTCGGGACTGGAAACCCTTCAGGCCATCTCCCGCGTGCCAGTGGACAGCAATGACTGCCCGCTCAGCCGCATCGAAGTGAAGAACATCCGTGTGGTCGATCAGAAAGGCCCTCTCGTGGTGATGAAGGAAACCTCCGGCACTCGCCGCAGCTTCACCAAGCCCGCAGCGGCGAAGAGCGGCCTCGCTCGTTTTATTGAGCGCGTCTGGTAGTCCGTCTTCCATCGTTTACATCTACTTGCAGGCCCGGCAACCACCGGGCCTGTTTCGTTTCACGGATCATCCATGCAACCCCGCTTTGAAATCCTCGACCTCGTCCATCGCAGTGCCTTCAGCACCGTCGAGCGCGCCCTCGATCATCAAAGTGGCAGCGTCGTCGCTCTCAAGCGCCCTCTGAAACCCAGCGATCACTGGCAACGCGAAGCCCTCGCCTTCGACCACATCCCACCGCACGCCAACCTCATCCGCCGGCTCGACGAAGGCAGCGACGAACGCGGTCCCTTTCGCGTGCTCGAATGGATCACCGGCCCATCGCTCGACGCTTTCCACGCCTACGAACCCAAGGCGCGCCGCATCCTTCGCTCGATCCTCCATGGCCTCGCGGCGATCCATGACGCTGGGTTCATCCACGGCGACCTCTCGCCTGCCAATGTGCTGCTGCCCACCGAAGCCGAAGCCAAGCTCATCGACCTCGGCACCGCCACACCCATCGCTGAAGCGATGCCCAACCTCGTCGGCTCCATCCACTGCATGGCCCCCGAGCGCTTCGACAACGCCCAGCCGAGCGTCGCCAGCGACCTCTACGCCGTCGGCGTGATCGCCTGCCACCTGCTCAGTGGTCGCTACCCTTTTGAAGGCGACACCACAGCGCAAATCATCACCTCACATCATCGCCAGCAGCGTCAGCCGTTGCGTGATCAATGCGCCATCACGCCCGCTCTCGGAGCTTGGATCAACCACCTTCTCGCCCGCAATCCGGCGCAACGTCCTGCGACCGCGACCCACGCTCTCGCGCTCCTCACTAGCTGACTTCCAAGCGTTTCAGCCTTCATACTTCATCTTTCATCCTTCATCTTTGATCCTTTCCCCGTGTCCCACGACTACATCCTCGGCATCGACCTCGGCACCACGAACTCCCTCGTCGGCGTGGTGGACAGCGGCTTCCCCATTCTGCTCGCTGATAGCGAAGGCAAGCGAAGCACGCCGTCCGTCGTCTTTGTGCGCCCCGACGGCACGCTGCAATCTGGTCCCGCCGCCTTGCGCCAGCGTGCACTGCATCCCGCCCGCACCGTCACCTCCGTGAAGCGCCTCATCGGCCGCCGCCAGGGCGAAGGCGAATGGCAGCCGCCGTATGATCTCACGGCACTGGGCAGCACCCCGGTCGAGATCTCCGCCGCCATCCTGCGCCATCTGCGCGACATCGCCGAGACCCGCATGGAGACCACGATCACGCGCGCCGTGATCACCGTGCCCGCGTTTTTCAACGACGCGCAACGCAACGCCACCAAGCGCGCAGGCGAACTCGCCGGACTCACCGTCGAACGCATCCTCGCCGAGCCCACCGCCGCCGCTTTGGCCTACGGCCTCAACAAGCTCGACGAACAAAAGAAGATCGCCGTCTTCGACCTCGGCGGCGGCACCTTCGACGTTTCCATCCTCGAGATGCGCGACGGCGTCTTCCAAGTGCTCGCCACCGCAGGCGACACGCAACTCGGCGGCGACGACATCGACCGCGCCATTGCCGCACATGTGTGGGACCACTGGTCCGCGAACGGCGGCGTGTGGTTCGATCAACTGCCCGCCGAAGTGCGCGTGCGACTCACCACCGCAGCCGAGGCCGCGAAGATCGTGCTCTCCGATCATCCGACCGCGCGCATCGACCTGCCTTTCCTCTGGCAAAACCAAAGCCTGAGCATCGAACTCAGCCGCGAGGACCTCGACAAGCTCGCGACCCCATGGGCCGAGCGCACGCGCGCCCACTGCTGGCGCGCCATGACCGATGCCAAGGTGAAGCCCGCTGATCTCGATGAAGTCATCCTCGTCGGCGGCAGCACGCGCATGGGCATCGTGCGCAGCATCGCTGCCGACATCTTTGGCCGCGAGCCTAACACCTCGCAGAACCCCGACGAAGCCATTGCCATGGGTGCAGTCATTCAGGCAGGAATCATCGCTGGTTCACTGCGGCAGATCGTGCTGCTCGATGTCACGCCGCTCTCGCTCGGCATCGAGACCTTTGGAGGCTTGATGAACATCATCATCCCCCGCAACACCACGCTCCCGTGCAAGGCCGGCGAGATGTTCACCAATGCCGTCGCCAATCAGGAGTCCATGCTCATCCGCGTGCTGCAAGGCGAACGCGAACTGGCCAAGGACAACTGGGAACTCGGCCGTGTCGTGGTCCCCTTCCCGCCCGGTGCCAAAGGCAGCGCGCGCGTCGGCGTGCAGTTCAGCATCGACGCCAATGGCATCCTCGAAGTGCTCACCCGAGACACCGTCTCGGGCCGCGACACCATCTTGAAGATCGAGAACACCGCCGTCGATGTCGATGATGCCAAAGTCGAAGCCATGATCAGCGAGAGCGTGGAGCATGCCTTCGAAGACATGAACGAGCGCGTCTGGACCGAGTCCGCGCTCAAGGCCAAGGAGCTGCTTCCCGCCGTCGATGAAGCCCTCGCGCAACTCGGCACCGAGATCGCACCCGACGAAGCGCAGCGCATCCTTGATTGCGCTCGCGAAGTAAGCACGCTGCTCGCCAGCGAAGTCCACGACGCCCGCGCCCTCAAAGCCGCCGTCGCCTTACTCGACGATGCCACGCAAACACTTGCGGTGATGCTCGTCGAGAAAGCCATGGACGAGGCGCTCGCGAGGCGCGGCTTCTAAACGCGCAGCAAGATCCCGCGCCGATACAGCCAGCGTGCGGTCATGAGCATCAAGGCGAAAGCCGTGATCGCGGCGATCCACTTCATGTCCTTCGGCAGCCCGCCCACGAGTCGCTCGTTCACCGCTCGAAACGCCCCCATGCCACTCGCTAAATAAAGGCTGAGCGGATTGGCTCCCACCCACACGAACGGTGTGCACCATGACCTCCATCCTTGGCCATCGACGATCCAGTAAAACACTCCGAGCAGAATCGCGCTACAGCCTCCGGCCACGAGCACGAAGCTTGATGACCAGAGCTTCTTCACCACCGGGAAGAATGGATGCCAGGCCCAGCCCAAGGCCAGCAACACAGCTCCGGCCACGATCAGTCCACCGCTCTTTCGCAGCACCGGCATCTCCATTTTGAGCCAACCTCCGGCGAGCAGACCAAGCAGCGCGGTCGCAATCGCAGGCAGCGTGCTCAACATGCCCTCGGGATCGTGATCACCATCATACTTGCGGCCCGGCAGCCAGATGGAGTCGAGGTAGTTGGCGAGGTTCTTGCCCTCGTCATAGATCCCTGCGCCCACGCCCGGCACCGGAACGAATGCCAGCAATGCCCAGTAGCCAAGCAACAGGCCCAAAGTCCACAGCACAAGGCCGCGCACGCCACACCACATCGAGAGAATGCCCGCGATGGCTGAGGCCACGCCGATGCGCTGGATCACGCCCAGCCATCGCACCTTGTCGATGCCCTCACGAAAGCCACCCGAGAAGATCACGCCGAGGAAAAAGATGATTGCCGCGCGAGCCAGAAGGTGGCGCACGGTCGCGGCCTTGCCCTCACGCTCCACGCGCCGCGGCACGGCGATGGCCATCGACACGCCGGAGATGAACAGGAACAACGGGAAGATCAGATCTTCAAAATGAAAGCCCGCCCAGTCCACATGCTCGAACTGCGTATTGATGAAGGTGGTCAATGATGAGCCTGGAAGGAATCGCTTCAGCACTGCCTCCACGACTCCGGCTAGGCCAAGTATCCAGCACATGTCGAATCCACGCAGGGCATCGAGTGAGACGAGACGTTGGGAGGCAGCAGGGGCGGTTTTCGTTTCCATGGGAGCAGGCTAGCGACTCCTCAACGCGCTCGACAAGCTCATTCACTCTCCGCTTCCCCACATTCGACTCCCGTGCTCTAAGACATGGCCGCCTGTGAACGCCAACTCCGCCCTTGCTCAGACTCTGCTCCTCCATCTCGCCCGCCTTGGCGTGCGTGAGGTTTGCCTCGCCGCCGGAGCACGAAACACACCGCTCATCACCGCGCTGCTGGCGAGCACAGGCGTGAAGTTGTGGAACTTCTTCGAGGAGCGCAGCGCGGGCTTTTTTGCCCTCGGTCGCATGATGGCCGACCGCGCTCCCGTGGCCGTGGTCACCACCTCGGGCACAGCGGCGGCGGAGCTTTTACCCGCAGTGATCGAGGCGCATTATCAAGCCCTGCCACTGATCGTGATCACGGCAGACAGGCCCTCGCGTTTCCGTGGCAGCGGGGCTCCGCAAGCGATCGAGCAAGTCGGGCTCTTCGGCGTGTATGCGCAGCGCACGCTCGATCTCGAAGGCGCTGCCCATGATGTCGTGTGGCCCACTTCGGCTGGCACGCGACCGCTGCATTTCAATGTTTGCTTTGATGAACCCCTCGTCGGTGAATCCACCGGCATCGACTTCTCTGCCTGGGGCGATGCCTTTGCGTCCAAGCCAGCCCCGACCGATCAACAGCTCGACACGCTTCAGCGCTTCCTTCGCCAGCGCGACGGCCTCGCCGTGCTCGTGAGCGGTCTGCATCCTGATGAGGCGAAGCGATTGAGCCCCGTGCTGCATCGTCTTGGTGCCCCTGTGATTGCCGAGGCCACATCCAATCTGGAGCCAAGCGACCTCATCGTCCGCGGTGGTGAGAAAGCGCTCGCCACACTGAACCCGCGTCGCGTGCTACGCATCGGCGGCGTGCCTTCGTGGCGCTGGTGGCGCAATCTGGAGGACGCCTCGGATTCGATTCATGTGCTCCATGTTTCGAATGCTCCCTTCGCCGGACTGTCACGCTATCAAGGCCTCTCCGTGCTGCCGCTGGCGGCCCTTGAGCAAGCCACCTTCCCTGCACCGACGACTGACGGACTGATCAATGCCTCGCGTTCGGATCAAGCATCGCGCCTCGACACCGTGCTCGATCAGCACTCGCTCAGCGAGCCCGCCTGGATGCGTCACCTGGCCCGCGTGATTCCCGGCGGCTCCCACGTGTTCCTCGGCAACAGCCTGCCGATCCGCGAATGGAACCTCGCTGGGCACGGCAGCCCAGGGACCAGTTTCTTCGCCAATCGCGGAGCCAATGGCATTGATGGACTCGTCTCCACCTTCTATGGCATCGGCTCTGGCGTCGCCGAGTCATGGATGATCGTGGGCGATCTCAGCGCGCTCTATGACTTGAGCGCCCCGTGGTTGACGAGTCAGCTCCTGCCTGCGAATCGCCGCATCGTGGTGATCAACAACGGTGGTGGCAAAATCTTTTCCCGCGTGGACTCGTTGCGCGCGCTGAACGCCGATGCCCGCGGCGTGATCGAGAATCGTCACGAGATCTCGTTTGAGCCCTGGGCACGTCTTTGGAACCTCTTCTACCGCCGCGCCCAAACACCGTCCGATCTCTACGATCTGCCCGAAGGAGATTGCATCATCGAGGTGCTGCCCGATGAGCAAGAGACCGAGGCCTTCTGGGCGGCGTGGCGCTAACCTCCACTCAGCAAGGGGCGCACCAAATCTTCCTCGGTGACAAAGCCGACGGGCTGCTTGGTGCGCATGTCCATCACCATCGCGAGGCTGGTGGCACGACGGCGCAGGCGCTGAAGAACCATCAGCGCGCGGTGCGATCCATCCACCTCTTCGAGGGGGCGCATGTGCTGGCGAACGAGGCGATCGTCGGGCAAATGTGGAGGTAACGTGGTGGCGTCGAAGACCCCCATGTAATCGCCATTCTCACCGAGCACGGGCAGGGCCGTGAAGCCATTCTGCCGCGCCATCTCCAAGGCGACACCCGCAGGCGTATCAGGGCCCACAGCCACCACCTTGCTGAGCGGCACCATCACACTCGTCACGGGCAGCGGCCGCACGTCGATGACGCCGGACATGAGGCTGGAGGCCGCCTCGGGCAGCAGGTTCTCTTTCGCCATGCTGCCAAGCAAACGCTTCAAGTCCTCACGACTGCTGACGTTTAACTCGACGCCCTCGTCCCCCAGCGGCGAGATCACGGCCATTGAGCGGAACGGTCTGCGGAACCACGCGATCACTTGCAGCAAGGGCACGAGCCGACGCAAAGCACGGTAAGGATAGCGACGGAACAAGGTCTTCGGCAGCACCTCCAGACCGATGATGAAGATCGGCAGAGCGAGGACGAAGCCGCTGACGTAACCCCAGTGGCCGAGCGTCTTCACCAGACGCCAGATGATCAGGCCAAAGGCCGTCACATTCGCCACATGGTTGGCCACGGTCACAGCCCCCAGAAGGCCTTCGCGATCATCGAGCAAAGGAAGCAACTGAGCAGCTCGGGAGTCATCTTCCGCCGCATGGCGCACCCGCACCCGGCTCACCGAAAGCACGGCGGTCTCCATCCCGGAGAGCAGGAAGGAGAGGGCCAGAGCAAGCAGGAGGGCGAGCGTGATCACAAGCACTCCTTAGCAAGGTCCAGGCCCTGCGCGAGGAAAGTTCCATCCGCTACTTCTTGGCGAACCATGGCTTGGCGTTTGGATCGTTGAGGAAGAAGGTGGTCAGCTGCTGCGCCACCTTTTGAGCACCGCTTTCAGATGGATGCGTGCCATCGCCCGCGAAGTCCTGGGGCGTCCAGGCGAGTCCATCGGATTTGCGAGCTGTCGCTCCAGCGGCCCAGAGATAGGGTCCCCACAGCAGCAGAGAAGCCTTGCCTTCGGCGAGTGCAGGATCGCCATTGATCTGTTTTTGAATCAGACCTCGGACCGCGAAGGCTCCTTCATAAGCATAGGGTTCGGGATTGAGCCGCGACTGTGCATAGCCCGCGTAGATGCGGCTGGAAAGGAACGCCAGGCGAGCATTGGGGTAGCGCTGCTGGGCCATGGTGACGATGACTTGAAGATCGTCCTGCAACAATCCAACCGCCTCTTCACTGCTCTGACTGGGCGCAATGTTTGCCTGCTTGATCCAGAGCACTTGGACCTGGAGAGGTGTCGCACCGGCTTGCTTGAGACGCTCGTCGGCCACATCCCACGGTCCAGCTTCCGTCCACTGGTGGGCTGCCTTGCCACCTTGCGCCCCATCGACGACGAGCACCTGCGGTGACTTGCGTTCATCGTTCTCAATCAAACGCACGAAGGTGGAGAACTCTCGAGTGGTGTTCGACATGCCAATGCTCATCAGCACGATACGGCCATCGGAAGCGGGCTTGCCATCGGCATTGAGTGGCTGAATGCTAGCGATCGCTTTGCTAGCCTTGGATTGCAACGCAGGCGGCACCTCATTGCTTCCGGCTCCGTAGAGCCCGCCATCCCATTGTCGATAGCGGGCGGTCAGTTCGGTCAGAGGCACGAGACCTTTCGAAGCCTCAGAGGGCTTGAAGTCTCGGGCGGCCTCAGGCCTTCGCTCACCACCTCCGCCGCGTTGTTGCTCGTGTCGCTTCATCGCTTCGGCGAGGAACTTCGCATCGTCGTCGCTGAGCTTTTCGCCCTGCTCCTTGCGCCGATGGAGGTCCATCGCCCGCTTCCAATCAAAACCATCCTCTGGGTTCTGTGGTCGGGACTGCTGGCGGGCTTCGAATTGTTTCTTCGCTTCGGCGTAGTAGGTCGCGTCCTCTGGGGAAAGCGTCTCGCCACGCGACGCGCGTTGGTGCAGTTCGCGGGCGCGATCCCAATCAATCGTGATCTCGGCAGCAAGCGCGAACGCCGCAGACATCGCAAGCATCGTCAAAACAAGGGCTGGTATTTTCATCGGTTGGCTTAAACCCCTGCATACTCGTTCCGTTACACAGGAATCGACTTTCTTCTTTTCCGCCCGCCCCCGCCCGCTACGATCCCCTCATGAGCCCCTGGACGCCCCCTGCCCCAACCAACCTCGTCGATCTTTCCTTCATGGATTCGAGGTTCAAGCTGATCGAACTCGCCGCCTTCCTCGATCGCGTGCAGAAGGCCGGTCAAGATGGCGACTACCGCGTTCAGCAGCTCAAGCAGGCGATCCAGTGCCTGGCACAAAACGATCCCGACCGCGCGAAGCAAGTCCTGCTCACCTTCAGCGATCCAACGACGGAACCGATTGCCAAGGCGCACACGCAAGGAGCGTCAGGCGCATACCAAGAAGTATGAACGATGAAGTATGAAGGACGAAGGAAAACCTCCTTTTGATCTTCGTGAGCGCACGCTTCGATTCGCATCCATGGTGATCGAGGCGTTCGTAGCGTTGCCGCGCAGTGAAGTGGCGATGGTGCTCGGCAAGCAGATGCTGCGCGCTGGAACGTCACCAGGCTCTCAGTATCGTGAGTCGTGCCGGGCTAAATCGACCAATGACAAAATCAGCAAGATCGAGGGCGCACTTCAGGAACTCGACGAAACCGATTACTGGGTTGAATTGCTTCAACATCATCAAATCATGCCATCCGAGACAGCCCGATCGATTCAGGACGAGGCCCACCAATTGATCGCCATCCTTGTTAGCATCGTCGTTAAACTCAAAGGTGCCCGGTAGTTTCGCCTCTTCTGTTTTCATCCTTCATACTTCATCTTTCATCCTTATGTATATTGAGCCCCACGGACATATGGTGAGTCGGACCACCGACGACTACGAGAAGCTCGCGCTGGCGGGTTGTGTGGCGATTTGCGAGCCTGCGTTCTGGGCTGGCTTTGATCGCAGCAGTGCGGACGGGTTCTACGACTACTTCCGGCAGATCACCGAGTATGAGCCGAAGCGCGCGGCACGCTTTGGCTTGAAGCACTTTTCCTGGCTGTGCATCAATCCCAAGGAAGCTGAGGACCTGAAGCTCGCGGACGATGTGATGGCCTTGATCCCAGAGTTCATCAACAAGCCGAATGTCCTGGGCATTGGCGAAATCGGACTCAACAAGAACAGCCGCAACGAGCTGACCATCTTCGAGAAACACGTCCAACTCGCCGAAAATTTCGATCAGCTCGTGCTCATCCACACGCCGCACCTGGAGGACAAGCTCAAGGGCACCCGCCTCATCATTGATGCGCTCAAGAATCATCCGAAGATCAAGCCTGAGCGCGTCATCATCGACCACGTCGAGGAGCACACCATCGACCTCGTGCTCGATGCTGGCTTCTGGGCGGGCATGACCTTGTATCCCGAGAGCAAGTGCAGTCCCCATCGCGCAATCGACATGTTGGAGCATCGCCGGGCCGAGCGCATCTGGATGAACTCCGCCTGCGACTGGGGTGTGAGCGATCCTCTCGCAGTGCCGAAGACCATGCTGGAAATGAAGAAGCGCGGATGGAGTGCCGAAATGATTCAGCGCGTGACGTTTGGCAATCCCGTCGCCTTCATGAGCCAGACCCCGAAGTTCAAGCTCGACTAACGCACCCCATTCAATCCTCGATTATGTCCACCATCGCAGTCCTCGGCACCCTCGACACCAAAGGCCTCGAGCACGCCTACGTCGCAGAACTCATCCGGCAGCGCGGCCATCAAACATTGATCATCGACATGGGCACCGGTGCCCCTCCGCAGATCACGCCCGACATTCCCCGCGAAGTCGTCGCCGCGACCGGCGGTGTGGATTTGGCTGGGATCGTCGCCCGTCAGGACCGGGGTGAAGCCGTGGCTGCAATGGCTGGCGCAGGTGCCGTGTTGTTGAGCAAGCTGGTCGCGGAGGGCCGCATTCATGGCGTGATCTCCCTCGGTGGTGGTGGCGGCACGGCGATTGGCACCGCCGCCATGCGTGCGCTTCCCGTGGGTTTTCCCAAGCTGATGGTGAGCACGCTCGCGGCTGGCAACGTGGCTCCCTACGTGGGCACGAAGGACATCGTTATGTTCCCCAGCATCGTCGATGTCTCTGGCATGAACCGGCTTTCCCGTGTGTTGCTCGCCCGTGCTGCGGGAGCCATCTGCGGCATGGTGGAAACGTCCGTCCCCGAGGCGCAGGACAAGCCGTTGATCGCAGCTTCCATGTTCGGCAACACGACCACCTGCGTGAACGCGGCCAAGCAGATTCTCGAGAACGCCGGCTACGAAGTGCTCGTCTTCCATGCCACGGGAACGGGCGGCAAGATCATGGAGTCCCTGGTGGAAAGCGGCATCATCAGCGGCGTGCTCGACATCACCACTACCGAGTGGGCCGATGAACTCGTGGGCGGTATCCTCGGTGCCGGTCCGACACGTCTCGACGCCGCTGGCAAGGCAGGTGTGCCCGCCATCGTCACCCCTGGCTGCCTGGACATGGTGAACTTCGGCGAGCGCGCCACGGTGCCCGTTCGGTTCGCAGGCCGCACATTTTACCAGCACAATCCTCAGGTCACACTGATGCGCACCTCGCCCGAGGAGTGCGCCGAACTCGGGCGCATCCTCGCGGAGAAAGTGAATGCGTATCGTGGTCCGGTCGAAGTGCTGCTACCGCTCAACGCCATCAGCATCATCAGTGCTCCAGGCCAGCCGTTTTATGATCCGCAAGCTGACAAGGCGCTCTTCGATTCGATCAAGCAGCACCTCAAGCCCGAGGTTCCAGTGATCGAGATGGACTGCGAGATCAATGCGCCCGAATTCTCGGCGGCCTGTGCCAACGCCTTGCTCCAGATGCTGAGTTAGTCCGACCTCACGACGCCACTTACTACCATATGCAGAATCGAATCGCAGGTTGGTTGATCTTCTGTCAGCTCTTATATGTCACAGCGTTTTCAGTTCTTTCTGCCGTTGATTCAGCCTCGGGTGGTCTCGTTGTTCGTCAGATTGCCTTTGTCCGCAATGCCATCGGCCTGTCCAACAACTACGTCCGATTCAATGACTATGTGACCTATCCCTTGGCATTTTCGTCACTCGTGAACACCATTTTGGCGCTCGTCTTCGTGTGGACGCTACTGAGGAAAAGGCCCCAGATCGATCTTGGCACTGACTTTTTCTGCATCATCAACTCCGTTTATGTAGCATCCAGCGCTTGGATCTTTGGCGGAGCATTTTTTAGCATCCTTCGCCACTAGGATGACATCAGCGCACAAACCATACTGCCAACCAAGGGCGCTCAAGACGGATACAGGCAACGGCTCGAAGGCTATCGGTCATGTCAGCGCCATCGCGTGATCCGAGACTTTACTCCGCGTCGTCCTCCGGGTCTTCAGGCTCAGGGGGCAGGCGACGGATCAGCACCTTGTCGATTCGCTGGCGGTCCATGTCGAGGATCTCAAAGCGGAACCCTCCCGCTGTGAAGTGATCGCCCTCACTGGGCAGACGGTCGAGCGCATGAACGATGTAGCCTGCAAGCGTCTGGAACGGCTCGCGCTCGGCATCGACGGCGGCTTGCATGTCTGGCAGTTGCTCCAGCACATCGTCGATCTCCATGAGCCCATCCACCAACCAGCTGTCCTCGCCAGAAGTTCTGAGGGTGGGCCGCGATGCATCGTGGGCGGCTCCGCGCAGTTCACCGACGATCTCCTCGACCAAGTCCTCCAAAGTGATGAGCCCACGAATCGTGCCGAACTCGTCCGCGACCAGGGCCGCGCCTAGCGTCGAGCGTCGCAAGGTCTCCAGCAAACTCAGGGCTGGCTGGTTCTCGGCGACGAAGACCGGCGGATGCGACACCTCGGTCAAGGCTGGTGCTTTGCCCCCGGCGGAGACCACATACAGGTCGCGAAGGGACACCATGCCGATGATTTCGTCGCGGCTGTTCTGATAGACAGGAAACACGGTCTGCCGGCTGCCAGCCACCTTGGCCCAGAACTGCTCCGGCTTCTCATCTGCACGCAGGAACAGGACCGAAGGCTTGGGGCGCATGATCTCCTCCGCGCACACTTCACGGAGGTCGAACACACCCTCCACCATGTCGCCCTCCTCGGGACTCACGGCTCCAGTCACCATGCCTTCGCGCATGAGCACCTGCACCTCCTCGGGCGTGGGACCACTGCTCTCATCGGACTTGCCAAACAAGCGCATCACCAGCCGCGTGCTGATCCCCAGCAGCCAGACGATCGGCGATGCCACCCTCGACAGCCAGCGCATCGGCCCCGCCATGGCACAGGCGATGGCCTCGGGGTTGCGCAGGGCAAGATTCTTGGGGACGAGTTCGCCAATGATCAGCGACAGGTAGGTGATGAAGGCCACGACCAAGCCAAAGGCGATGTTCTGGGCGATCTCGGGATCGATTCCCGGAATCGAAGCAATCACGGGGGTCACGTAACCCGCAAGGCTGGCACCACCAAAAGCGCCGGCGAGAACACCCACCAGTGAGATGCCCACCTGCACCGTGCTGAGGAAACGTTCCGGCTGCCCTTGCAGTGCCAGGGCCAGCTTCGCTCCCCGACTTCCCTCCTTGGCCCGCTGCTGCAGCCGCGCTTTTTTCGCTGACACCAAGGCGATCTCCGCCATGGCGAAGACTCCGTTAAAGACGAGGAGGAGGACAATGATGATCAGTTCGGACATACCTAGGGCACACCCCACCGGAGCAGGGCGCGTGCCTTTTAGCCGAGTCCCGGAGCGGCATCAACACTCGTTTGTCGCCCCCCACCCGGTGGAAAAGCAGGGAAACAAAAAAATATTGCGCAAAAAGCCGCCACCTGTGCTACCTCGCGCGCCGCAGTTTCCCCGGCGCTCTTGTGAATAAGTGAGTGAAGTGCCGCAACCCTGCGGGTTTGTGTCACGAAATATGAGCCAGAAACTGTTCTCCGAATTGGGGCTGTCCCCCGAAATCCTGCAAGCCGTCGAGAAGATGGGCTTCGAGCAGGCCTCCCCCATCCAAAGCGAAGCCATCCCGCACCTCCTGGAAGGCCGCGATATGATTGGCCAGAGCCAGACCGGCTCCGGCAAAACCGCCGCCTTCGGCATCCCCGCCGTCGAACGTGTCGATGCCTCGCGCAACGTGCCCCAGGTGCTCATCATGTGCCCCACGCGCGAACTCGCCTCCCAGGTCGCCGAGGAAATCGCCAAGCTCGCCTCGTTCAAAAGAGGTGTCCGTGAACTCCCCATCTACGGCGGCGCCAGCTACGAGCGCCAGTTCCGCGGGCTCAAGGCGGGTCCTCAGATCGTGATCGGCACCCCAGGCCGCTTGCTCGACCACGTGGGCAACGGTGCCCTTGACCTCTCCGCCGTGAAGATGGTCGTGCTCGATGAAGCCGACCGCATGGTGGACATGGGCTTCCGCGAGGAGATGGACAAGATCCTCGAAGCCGTCCCCACCGAAGGCCGCCAGACCGTCCTCTTCAGCGCCACGCTCCCGGCTGGCATTCAGAAGATCATCGAGCGCTTCACCAAGGACCCCGTCCGCGTCCGCATCGAAGCGACGGCAGCCAATATCCCCTCCATCGAGCAAAGCTACGTGGAAGTGGACTACCGCTCCAAGACCGAAGTGCTCTGCCGTCTGCTCGATCTGCACGACGTCAAATACGGCATCATCTTCGGCTTCACCAAGATCCAGGTGGACGAACTCACCGATGCCCTGATAGCCCGCGGCTACTCCGCCGACAAACTCCACGGCGACATGACCCAGGCCATGCGCGAGCGCGTCATGAAGCGCTTCCGCGAGCGTCAGGTCGAACTCCTGGTCGCCACCGACGTCGCGGCCCGTGGCCTCGACGTGGACGACCTCGAAATCGTCTTCAACTATGAGCTGCCGCACGATCCCGAAGACTACGTGCATCGCATCGGCCGCACAGGCCGCGCCGGCAAGAGCGGCAAAGCCATCACCCTCGTGAGCGGTCGCGAATATGGCCGCCTCATGCAGGTCATGCGCTTCACCAAGACGCAGATCCCTCGCGACAAAGTGCCGCGCCAGGAAGAGCTGCACGAGAAGCACACCAGCAAGCTCATCGAAGAAATCCGTGGCACCATCGAGGCCAAGGAATTCAAGGTGCAGGACGAACTCGTGGACACGCTGCTCGAAAACAGCACCCCCACCGAAGTCATCTCCGCCCTTCTCCACCTCCTTACCGAAGAAAAGGTGCGTCCCGTGGAGCGCATTCGCGAAGATGATCCTCGCATGGCCGAACGTGGTCAGCGTAACGATCCTCGCGCACCCCGCGAGCCACGTGAACCTCGCGCCCCCCGTGAAGGTGGCGGCCCATCGGTGGACGAGAACGGCACCTGGATCCGACTCAACGTGGGCCGCAACGCCGGCATCCTTCCCGGTGATGTCGTCGGCTGCATCGCAGGCGAATCAGGCGTCGATCGTTCGGCCATCGGCCGCATCGAGATCCTGCCCACCATCACCCTGGTGCAAGTGGGAAGCGAGTTCGCAGATCAAGTGCTCCAGGCCATCAACGGTGCCAACCTGCGCGGTCGCCGCGTCGGCGCATCCCCAGGGCAGGCACCTCAGCCTCAGTTCGAACGTCGTGGTCCCCCCACCCGTCGCTTCCGCGATGATCAAGGCGGCAGCGGCTACGGCCCCGGCGGCGGTAGTGGTGGCTATGGTGGAGCGGGCGGCGGTTATGGAGGCGGAGGCTACGGAGGTGGTCGCGGCCAAGGCGGTGGTGGTTATGGAGGTGGAGGCTACGGCGGCGGTGGTGGCGGAGGCTACGGTGGTTACGGCGGACCTCCACGTCCTCCTCGTCGCCCCTTCGGCGAAGGCTTCCGTCAAGGCGGAGGCGGACCTCCAAGTCGCAGACCCGAGCGCGACTTCGACGAGTAACGATTCACACCTCACGAAACCCGGTCCTCCGACCGGGTTTCTTTTTGCCCTCAAGCAATGATCTTCTCATGCACCTCACCTGCCACATCGGTGAGGCGGAAGGCGCGACCTGCATACTTAAACGTGAGCCGCTCGTGATCGAGGCCCAGCAGGTGCAGGATCGTCGCGTGCAGGTCATGCGTGCCCATGATGCCTTCGGCAGCCTCGCCGCCGAGTTCGTCGGTGCTGCCGTAGCGCATCCCGCCCTTCACACCGCCGCCGCACATCCACATGCTGAAGCCCTTGGCGTTATGACCGCGACCATTGCGCACGTCGTTGTCACCGTGCGTGCCACGGCCAAACTCGCCGCCCCAGACGATGAGCGTGTCCTTGAGCATGTCGCGTTGCTTCAGATCGGCAATGAGTCCTGCGATCGGTTTGTCGATGGAGGCTGCACGACCACCGAGCGCATCGCGCAGGTTGTTGTGATGATCCCAGCCATTGCTGGTGAGCTGAATGAAACGCACACCTTTCTCCGCCATGCGCCGCGCCATCAGGCACTGCGTTCCAAAGCGTTCCGTCGTGCTGTCGTCGAGCCCGTAGAGACTGCGAATGCTGTCCGGCTCACCATCCAGATCGAGCACCGCAGGCACGCTCGTCTGCATCTTCGCCGCCATTTCGTAGCTCTGGATGATGCCTTCGATCTCAGGATGCGAGGGCTGCTTCTCCAGCAGACGACGGTTCGCTTTCTGGATGAAGTCGAGCTGCTTCCGCTGCGCCGACTCCGACAAGCTGCCACTCAAGTTCGGCACGCCGCTCGATCCCGTGCCAAGCCGCGTGCCCTGGAACGTCGCAGGCAAAAACGCGGAGCCATAGTTCATCGCGCCGCCTTGATCCTGAATCGGATCAATGGTCACAAACCCTGGCAGATCCTCTGCCTCGCTGCCGAGTCCATAGACCACCCACGCGCCCATGGACGGACGCACAAACATCTCGCTGCCGATGTGCAGCGCCACGGTCGCCTGCTGATGGCCGGGGTTGTTGGTCTTCATACCATTGAGCAGGCAGAGATCGTCCGCGTGCTTGCTCAACTCGGGAAACACTTCCGAGATCATGATGCCGCTCTTCCCGCTCGGCTTGAAATCATAGACCGGACCGAGCAGACGATTATTGCCATCCTGCTTCTTCAGCTCCGGCTTGAAGTCGAATGTATCGAGATGCGTCGGCCCGCCCGCCATATACATGAAAATGACGCGCTTCGCCTTGGGCGTGAAATGCGGCTGCCGTGGGGCCAGCGGATTGATCATCGACGGCCTCGCCGCACCCGCCCACTGCGCGTGCAAGGCATTCAAGGCCAACATGCCGAAGCCGAGGCTGGACGATTCGAGAAGAGAGCGACGAGTAAACATAGGAGAACGGGACTAACCACGGAGAGCACAGAGGTTCACAGAGACAAAACCTCTGTGTCT
Source organism: Verrucomicrobiaceae bacterium (assembly GCA_016795365.1). GTDB lineage: Bacteria > Verrucomicrobiota > Verrucomicrobiia > Verrucomicrobiales > Verrucomicrobiaceae > JAEUHN01. The sequence goes on along the minus strand of JAEUHN010000031.1, from coordinate 34,048 downwards.
CTCTGTGATCTCTGCGTTTGAAACTGAAGACTCAAAACACATAACGAAACTCCGCTGAACCAATGAGCGCCTGCACCAGCGCGGCTGCACCCGAGTCAGCAATCAACTCCTTGGCGTCCGCAACTTCATCCGCGGTCGGCTCACGACTCAGCAGCAGACGATACAACGCGGCGACATCCGACTCACGCTCTGCCACCGCGCCAGCGATACGTTCACTGAAGCCGCTGTTCATGAACCACAGCGACTGTGGCGCTGCCGTGGTCACATCACGCTGGCCTTTGATCTGCGTCGGCGGCGGGAAGTCAAAGGTCGCATACGCATCCGGCAGCAGGTCGCGCAGCACCGGCAGGTAGATCGTGCGATACGGCGACTCGAGATCGAGCAAACTGCGTGTGCGGCCCGTGTTGCCTTTGCCTCCCGTGCCCGCGACTTGAATGCCCTCGGGCCGATCCAGCTTCAGTTCATTCGCCGCCATCAGCATTGCATCGCGAATCGCCTCAAACTCAAGCCGACGCGGTGCCATGCGCCAATGCAGGTCGTTGTCAGGATCGACGGTAAGCGGAGAGCTAAGAGCTGAGAGCGTAGAACCTTTGTTCGCAGCGTCAGACCTCGCAGGAAGGTCTTCGCTCTTTGCTCTTTGCTCTACGCTGCTATCGAGCCGATACGCATGACTCAGCATGATCGTGCGGATCAGCTTCTTCACACTCCAGCCATCGACGACAAACCGCACCGCGAGGTGATCGAGCAGCTCTTGATTCTTTGGCCACGAACCCGTCATGCCGAAGTCATCCACCGTGCGCACGATGCCTTTGCCAAAGAGATGCGCCCACACCCGATTCACCATGACGCGCGCCGTCATCGGATGCGTCGGCAGCGTGATCCAGTTGGCGAGTTCCAGACGACCCGATGCCCCTGGAGCCACAGGCGGCATCTTCGGCAGTGTCGGAATATCGATCGATCCGCGATGCGGTGCCGCTCCGCGTTCATACGGATCACCACCCACCGCGAGTTCGCAGTTCTGCGGCTTCGCATCCACCACGCCGATGGCGAAGAAGCCGTCCGTGTCATACTTGATGACGGCCTTCCGGTCGGCACTCGACGCCTCCGAGTAGTCCGACATCGAGTGCACACCTTCGGGCAGCTTCGACGGTGGCCCGACCTTGTCGCCGAGCTTCGCAGGCAGATCGATCAGCATCTCGGGATCGACGTAGCCCGCGCCTGTCATGTCTCCTTTGTGCGCCGTTCCAGGCAGCGTGCGCGACGAGTAAAACAAGCCAGCCAACGCATAGTAGTCCTTCTGCGTCACCGGGTCCGTTTTGTGATCGTGACAACGCGCACAAGCGATGGTCATGCCGAGAAACGCGCGCGTGGTCACGTCGATTTGATCGTCGACCTGATCCATCGTGAAGCGCTCCGCCTGACCTTCCGTGAGATCCATCGCACCCAGCGCGAGCAAGCCGGTGCCAATGATCTGTTCGCGACGTTGCTGCACGGTCTTGGCGGGCAGCAGGTCACCCGCGATCTGCTCGGCCACGAAGCGGTTGTAGGGCTTGTCGTTGTTGAACGAGTCGATCACCCAGTCGCGATACTTCCACGCATACGTGATCGGCGCATTCCAGGTGCGCCCGCTGCTGTCCGCATAGCGCACGACATCCAGCCAATGCCTCGCCCAGCGCTCACCGAAGCGCGACGACTTGAGATAACCATCCACCACCTTCGCCAGCGCAACGTCATCGTTGCTCGGGTCCCGCACGAAGTCGGTCACTTCATCCCACGTCGGTGGCAAGCCCGTCAGATCGTAGGCAACGCGACGGATCAGGGTGACACGCGATGCATCCGCATTCGGTGCGAGCTTGGCCGCCTCCAGCTTGGCGAGGACGAAGCGATCCATGTCGTCCTTCGGCCACGCGGTGTTCTGGGTCTTCGGAACAGCCGGGCGCGCAAGACGCTGGAAGGACCAGGGAAGGTCGCTGGGCTTGGGCGGGAGGCCGGCCAAAAGTAGTCCAGTTGCGCCGCAACTGGAGAGTCGGATCAACCAACGCACACAAGTCACAAGACGCCAGTTGCGGCGCAACTGGGTTACATTTTGTGAAGCATTCATGACTTCTTCTCCTTCAACCACGCGCTGAGGGCGCGGACGTTTTGAACAAAGGTATCGCTGTGAATCACGCCACCTGCCGGATGCACCTTCTTGCCGGAAGCATCGCGAATCCAGCCACGCTCATCGCCGGTCTCCAGCCATGCGCCTTCGGCATTCATCGACTTCAAAATGGTGTCCACATCCGCATCCGATGGCGGCAGGTTCCAGCGCTCGTGCTCGGCCTTGGGATACATCGGCTTCGCTCCGCTCTTCAGCGCCTCCATCGCTGCCAGGATCGCGTCGCCTTCATAGTTCCACTCCCAGCCGTAGTTCGACGAAGCGTGCGTGCCATCGTAGCTCAGCTCGAAGCCCTTGCCGCCTTTGCCACGCACGAAGTAGAGCGGCTTGTTGGTCTGCAGTTCATAGAAGCGAGCGATCTTGCCATTCGGCAGGCGCGACCTCTTCAAATACTCCACCGCGCGCGGAATCGGCGCGAGATACTTCTTGTCGCCTGTCGCTTCCACTAGTCGAAGCAAGGCCCACATGACGGCCTGCGATTCGCGACCGCTGATTGAAGAAGGCTCGAATGCGCGGCTCCAGCACGGATGCATCTCCGCATCATACTGCTGCGCCCACGCAGGCTGTGGATCAGGCATCTGGGCGAGAAGGAGAAAGTCACCTGCGCGCTTCGCTGCCGCCAAGGCATCTGCGTCGTTGTCCAGCTTCGCCCCGAGCAAGAGCGTGCGCATTGCGGTGGCGTGCAGGTTGTCGTTCAAGACATAGCAGCCCGTGAAATTCTTCGGCCACTTGCGCGGCCAGTCGACGGGGTAAGACGCAGGTTTGATGGGATAGAGCTCTTTGCTGAACTCCCCTTCGGTGAGCGCATCGAACGAGGCGGACCACGCGCCATTCGGATACTGCACGCTGCGCAAGGCGATGAGCGCGAAGCCCGCCGCATCATGGATCTCCTCATCCTGCTGCCTCAAGGTCGCATTGACTCGCACCAACAATCGTGTCGCACTCTGCGTCACATCATCGTCGAGCGTGGCGAGGTTGAGCTTTAGCTTGCGCTGCTTCCACAGATGCCAGCCGGGCTCGTGGGCAGCCATGGCACCCATGTTCGCCACCTTCCCGTCCACGGTGCGACTGTATTGCCCCGCCTTCGCACGATCACGACCAAGGTCACCTGAGTAATCCCATCCACCACTCTGCAACTGTGTGCGACTCACCGCGTGAGCCGCCTCCGTTGCGGCTCCCAGACAGACCTTGTCCTGAGTGGCTTCATACGCATCCAGCATCGCCTCCCCGACTGCCGTCGTCCCCGGTGGCTGAATCCAAATCGTGTCCGGTCCGGGAATGCCTTCGGCTTCACGCAAGGTGAAGTCAGCGCTGTAACGATACACATAGCCGCCATGCACGGCGGCCTTCGTGTGCATGAAGGTCACGGCCTTGACCAATGCCGTCTTCACTTCTGCGGGCGAAGCGGCAGAGCTGAAGGCAGGCACGCAGCCCAGAAGACCCACGATGATGAGGCATCGAGTGTTCATGGTGGAGAGAGATTCTGGAGTGAAACCTAATCAACGCTCGCCGCCCTTACTGCCAGTGATGCGGGCATTCTTAGCGCCGTTGTCGCGTGCCGCGTCAAGCACATCGGCGACGGATTTGAACGGCACGTCGTCGTCTGCCTCAATGGTGACCTCTTCACCACGATGCTCAGGAAGGAACTCGGACAGGTGACCGCGCAGGCGTGCGTGCGGAACCTTCTCTCCATTGATGATGATCGTGTCGCCACCGTCGGTAACGCGCATCTTGATTCCCTTGGTTGCGGTTTCGCTAGCACTGACTTCGCTGGCCTTGACGCACTTCACCACACGATCGTTGTCGGTTTCGACGATCGCGTAGCCATTCAGCAACAGACTGGCTTCAATGAATGCAACGGCCTCCGAAGCGGGCAGCGGTCGGGAGGCAACGATCTTCGCCATCACACGGTCCGTCTCGTTGGAGCGCAGAACATCTTTGCCGGTGAGCTTGGTGTAGAAGGGAAACACACTGGCCAGAGGACTGTTTGGGAAGCTGACCTTGACCAATTCATCCGTGCCTTCCCCGTTCTTGCGAGATCCTTCGCCGCGAGCAACTCCTTTGCCATCGCGTGCGCCTGACTTTCTGCTGCCCTCGCCGTCACGAGGCCCCGGCTTGCGTGCGCCGTCGCCTTCGGCCGACTTCTTGCCCCCCTCGCCATCTCGCATCCCCGGCTTACGCGTGCCCTCGCCATCGCGAGGACCCGCTTTGCGAGCGCCGTCTCCTTCCGCAGATTTTGTCATGCCCTCACCATCGCGAGCGCCGGTCTTCTTTGCACCGTCACCATCGCGGGCACCAGACTTGGCCGCGCCGTCTCCATCACCGCGCTTCTTCATACCGTCGGCTTCGCCTTTGCGAGCTGCGCCGTTTTCTTCGCCAGCTTTGCGCGGTGCACCGGCCTCGGGTGACGAGCGTTCCCCCTCACGAGTGCGATTGGGTTTGCCTTCTTGAGCACGGGCAGAACCAAAGGAAATAATGACCAGTGCGCCGAGGGCGAGCGAGCACAATGCGTGGAGCCAGGGACGGTGAGAAGCGGGATTCGTGATCATGAGGATGCGTTCGCGCAGGAGCGGGTGGTTGCGCACACACGGCGCGACTCCTGCAATCGCGGGTGGTGTGATGAAATGTTCGGCAAGGCGCAGCAGTGTGCGGCCATAGGCGATGCGTTGCTCGGAGGAAGCGATGCTGAGCGCGCGTTCGTCGCAGCGGAGTTCGCGATCTTCCTGGCAGCGTGCGACGGCGAGCCACACGAGCGGATTGAACCATTGCAGCGCATTCACCAGCGCGGCGAACCAGTTCAGCCAAAGGTCGTGGTGTCTCAGATGCAGCAACTCGTGGCGAAGGATGGAGTCGAGTTCGTCGGCAGTGAATTGCGATTCCCAATCGCGGGGCATGAGCAACGCAGGCGAGTGCAGGCCGGTGACGGAGGGGACGGTCGAAGCCTCCGTGATCAAGATGCGTGGTGTGCGCGGAAGACGAAGAACGTGAGCGACATCGCGAACGTGTGCGGCGAGGCGGCGATCTTCATTCACCGGCCAGCGAGCCTGCCGGCGACGAAACCGCACATCCCTCACGACAGCGATGCTCAGCATCGCCACCACTCCAACCAACCAAGCGACCAAGATGATCGCGTAGGGATCAAGGAAGGTAGCCGTGGGTTTCAACTCACCTTCCGCGCGGTGATTCGAATCGGATCGCCCGGCAAAAACGGAACCGGTCGCCGTGGTTGCAGTTTCTTGGCCACGACGCGACAACACATTTCTAAACACGCTGTCCGTCGGCTGAGGTCCACGGCTACCTTCTGTGAACGTTACGCGGTCAGATGAGATCGAGGGCAATAGAGTTCCGAGGCCGATGGTCGGCAGAGAAGCTGGAACAAGTAGCTTCAGTGCCACGACACTCCACAGCGCCACGCGCCAGCTCGGCGTGAGGCGGCTGCTCATCAGTCGCCTGATCGCCAGCACGGCGAGGATCAACGCGCTGCCTTCCACCGTGGTGCGCAGCAACCAGTGAAGAATCGAATCCGTGCTCATGAGCGTTTGCGGGTGGAAGTTTTCTTTTCGGCTTCGTCGAGCAACGCACGAAGCTCGCGAATCTCGTCACGAGAAATCTCTTCTTTCTCGACCATCGCCGCGACAAAGGGCGTGAGGCGACCATCGAACACGCGCTGGAGGAAGGTCTTGCCCTCGTCCAGCTGACACTCGTCCTGACTGAAGGCCGGACGATAGCGGAAGTCACGGCCCTGAGACTCGGACACCAGTGCTCCCTTTTCTACCAGCCGACGCATCAGGCTCTGCACGGTGCGTGGTTTCCATTCGAGCTGATCTTCCAGCGCACGGACCACATCACCGAGGGAGGCCTCGCCGAGTTGCCAGAACACACGCATCACGGTCCATTCAGCTTCAGTGATCTTGGGGGCAGGTGCAGACATGGGAAAGAGCGGCTCAGGATTACGAGCGTAATCTTTGGATTACAGATGCAATCCTGGCAAGAACAAAATTCGCGCAGGGGAACTCAAAAGAGTTCAGATGAGCAAATGGTAATCTGCGATGCGCCAGTTGCGTGGTAAGGAGCCCGCCCGGTCTGCGTTCCTTCACCGTTGGTCTCTCACATGCATCGTCCTTTTCCCAGGCTCACCGCGTTCATCCTCCTCTGCCTCTATGGGTGGAGTTGCACGTCGCTGAGTTCATTCGCTTTCGCCACGCTGGCGGAAATCAGCGGTGAGCATGAGGTGCGGGTTCAGTGGGCTGAGTCAGGCGTCCGCGTGGTGCTGCGTCATCAGGCTACCAAGGCACCGACGGTTGAGGTTTCCGATCATCACCGGCCGCTGACACGGGCGCTCAGCAGCTTGTGCATGCTGAATGGCCAGGGTGACCATGTGTTTGCCCGATCATCGGAGCTATACACTGAGGCCAGGGAAATCACTGTGGCCCGGTCATGTCAGCCAGCCAAGGCCACGCTCTCGGAGGACTGGTCAAGCCGCCCTCTCGCGGTGCCACTGGTGTCCATGTTGACTCCCGAGGAGATGCGCCTAGTCCACGGCAAGGTAGATAGGAACAAGCGGCCCAGCGTGGGCTTGGGAACCATGGTGTTGTTGGTTTGATCGGGAAGGCAAGCCCTACTGCGGGCACTCGCACCTCTCACAGGGCTGCCGCCGTTCAGGCCACGGCAGAACCTCTAGGTCTGCAAAAGAACCACCACCCTTGCTTCCCATTCGCAACACGCTCCACCCGGCCTGATTCCGCCACTTGTTCCATGAAAACACTCTCTCTTTTTTCGATCCTCATCTTTGCAGCCCTCGTCGCCAGGACTCACGCAGCAACTGCTGAAGAACTCGTCTCCAGCGCTATCAAGACCAACCCCGAAATTCGGGTCTACGAGGCCGAGATTGCCGCTGCCCGAGCAGGCAAGATAACCGCCGGCCAAATAGCCAACCCTGAGTTCAGCAGCGAACTGGCTGGCAAAACGGCCAAGAGCCCATCCACGGGAGCCAGAGAAAGTGGCATGGTCTATCGGGCCGAGATCTCGCAGACCTTCGACTTCCCAGGGCGCATCGCCCTGCGCAAGGCCATCGCGGAGCGCGACATCGCGCTGGCTGAACTCGGCCTGCTGCAATTCAAGTCGCTGCTCGGCAACGAAGTCCGCACACGCGCCGGCGATTACTCGCTCTTGCAGCGCAAGGTGGAAGCCACCCGCGAGGTCCGGCAGCGCCTGGAGGAGTTGATTGAAGTGCTGGTTCAGCGAGACACCGGCAGCGTGAGCGCAAAGCTCGAACGTCGCATCCTGGAAGCCACTCTCCTCACCAGCGATCGCGCTTTGACCGATGCCTCCAAGGCCGCCATCGAAGCGCGCGTCACCTTGAACCTTCTCTGCGGAGCGCCTGCCGATCGCGAACTCAAGCTCGACTCCGCCGCGCCTGTGTTTCCCGCGACTCCCGAATTGGCGGCCCTCAAAGCCCAGGCGGCCAAGAACAACTTCCAGCTTCAGCAGCAGCGGCTGCAACTCGCTCGCCAAGGCCTCAAGATCGACCTCACCAAGTCCGAGCGCTGGGGCAACATCAGCTTTGGTCCCTACTTCGCTGGCGAGAAACTCACCGACGAGATTGAGAAAGAAGGCGGCATCGTGTTCTCGATTCCCCTGCCCCTATGGAACAAGAACAAGGGCAACATCGCCGCCGAAGAAGCACGGCAAATGCAAGCCGAGGCAATGATCGCGGCCACGCTCCGCGACCTGGAGCGCGACCTCACCATTGAACGCAGCAAGTATGCGGCCGAGCTGGAAGCCCTGAGCCACTGGCGTCCCGAAACGGAGAAGGAATTCCAGCAGGCGGCCGCCGAAGCCGATCATCACTATCGCCTCGGAGCCGTCCCAGCCACGACTTACGTGGAGATGCAGCGTGGCTATCTCGATGCGCTTGATACCTTGATCGAAACACGCCGCCAGGCATGGAGCCATCGGATGCAGATCGAACGACTCACCGGCGCAGCCATGGAGGGCGCACGATGATCTCAGCGATCCTGAATTTCTCGCTGTCCAACCGCCTCCTCGTCATCATCAGCGCCCTCCTCCTCCTCGTAGCAGGAGTATTCTCGGCGTTGCATTTGCCGGTGGATGCGGTGCCGGACATCACGAACACCCAAGTGCAGATCAACACCGCGGTGCCTGCGCTCGCGCCTGAGGAGACTGAGAAGCTGGTGACCTATCCGTTGGAAATGGCGATGTCAGGGATCGCTGGCGTGCAGGAGTTTCGATCCCTCACGAAGTCCGGTCTCTCGCAGTTGACGCTCGTCTTCAATGATGGCGTGGATGTCTTCCGCGCTCGTCAGTTGGTGAGCGAACGACTGGACTCCGTCGATCTGCCGGAGGGACTCAATCCTCAGATGTCGCCTATCTCCACGGGGCTGGGCGAGATCGTTTACTACACCTTGGACTACGTGGCCGATGCACCTGAGCGAAAGCAAGATCGCCGCACTCAACTGATGGAACTGCACGACGTGCACGAGTTTTTCGTGAAGCCATATCTGCGCTCCACGCAGGGCGTGGCGGAGGTGAATACGACCGGTGGTTACGAACGACAGCTCGTCATTCAGCCCAGGCCCGAAGCACTGCGCGATGCAGGCATGACCTTCGGCGAGCTGGCCACCATCATCGGCGAGAACGTGAACAACGCAGGCGGCGGCATCATCGAGCGCGGTGAAGATCGAGTGCTGATCCGTGGTGTGAGCAAGGTGATGACGCTCGACGACATCGCGAGTCTTCCGGTGAAGTTCGCAGCCGCAGCTCAACCCTTGAAGGTGAAAGACCTCGCCGAGGTGGGCATCGGCACCGATGTGCGCACGGGTGCCGCCGTTGAGAATGGAGAAGAGGCCGTGATGGGCACTATCATGATGCTGATGGGTGAGAACAGTCGCGTGGTGGCGAAGCGTGCTGAGGCTCGCATCGCGGATCTTCAGAAGCGCCTGCCGAAAGGTATGGAACTCCGGATTCAATACACGCGCAGCGAGGTGGTGGACCGCACCATTGGAACCGTGCAGCACAATCTCTTCGAAGGTGCAGCCCTGGTCGTGGCGGTGCTGCTGTTTCTGCTCGGCAACTGGCGCGCGGCTCTCATCGTGGCCTCCGCGATTCCGCTGGCCTTCCTCTTTGCCCTCATCGGCATGACGTATGGCGGTGTGTCAGGCAATCTGATGTCTCTCGGCGCGGTGGACTTCGGTCTGATCATCGACGGTGCCGTAGTGATGGTGGAGAACATCGTCCGCGTGCTTGGCGAGAAGCAGCACGAGCTAGGTCGCAAGCTGACCGCTCGTGAGCGACTTCATGCTGTGCGTGAGGCTGGCGATCAGGTGGGCAATCCCATGTTCTTCGGCGTTTTGATCATCACCATCGTTTACCTGCCGATCCTCGCTTTGACCGGTGTGGAAGGGAAGATGTTCCATCCGATGGCGATCACCGTCATGCTCGCCCTCGGCGGCGCACTGGTGCTTTCACTCACCTTGATGCCAGCACTCTGCTCGCTTTTGCTTCGGGGCAAGATCACCGAGGGCGACAACTTCATCATGCGCTTCGCTAAGTGGGCCTATGCTCCCCTGCTCTCCTTTGCCTGGGAACTGCGCTGGATCGTGGTCGCCGGCGTGCTGGCGCTCCTGGCGGTCACGGGCGGATTGATCATCTCGCTGAGGCAGGAGTTCGTGCCCACGCTCAACGAGGGATCGTGGACCGTCATGGTGTTCCAGCCTGCCAATGTCAGCCTCACCACCTCGCTCCAGAACTGTGTGAAGACTCAGCGCTACCTCCTGGACAAGGTGCCAGAAGTCACGCGCACCTTCGCCCGCCTAGGCACCAGCGATGTGGCCACCGACCCGATGTCGCCTGGCGAATACGATCTCTACATCTTCTACAAGCCTCAGGACCAGTGGCGTCGCGAGGGCAATGCTCCCCTCACCCGGAGTCGGTTGGCTGAGATCATCCGCAGCGAACTGCAAAAGGAGGTGCCATCCCAGAGCTATCAGTTTGCGCAGCCCATCGAGATGCGGTTCAACGAGCTGATGGAAGGATCGCGTGCCGACCTGAGCGTGAAGATCTTCGGCGAAGACTTCGATCAGATGGAAGGCATCGGCGAGAAGGTCAAAGGCATCCTGGAAGGCCAGGCGGGCACCAATGAAGCCGAGTTTGAAACCGAAGGCCGTGTGCCCACGCTGGAGATCCGCGTCAATCGCGCCTCACTGCTCAAGTTCAATGTGCCTGCTTCGGAGGTAAACTCCGCCATCGGCATCGCCATGGCTGGGCAGACCGCAGGCATGATCATCGAACACGACCGCCGTCGAAACATCGTGGTGCGCCTCCCCGAAGCGATTCGCCACAAGGTCGAGGTGATGAAGCAACTTCCTGTGCGGACACGTGACGGCAGTTTGGTGGAGCTTGGACGTTTGGCTGACTTCGTCGAAGTGCCCCAGGTGGACTCCATTGGACGCGAGTCAGGAAGACGCCGTGTGGGCATCAACGTGGACCTGTCCGATGGCGTCGATGCCGAGCGCTACGTCACCGACGCACGCACGGCCATCCAGGAGCAGATCACCATGCCGGACGGTTACCGAGTGGAGTTCGGCGGCCAGTTCGAGCATCTGCAGGAGGCACGCATGCGTCTCGCCATCGTGGTGCCTGTGGCCCTGATCCTGATCTTCGTGCTGATCCATGCCACCTTCCGCAGCGTGGCTCACACCTTCATTGTTTACACCGGCATCCCGTTCGCCATCACCGGTGGCGTGCTGGCCTTGTGGACTCGCGACATGCCCTTCAGCATCAGCGCGGCTGTGGGTTTCATCGCGCTGAGCGGTGTGGCCGTGCTCAATGGCGTCGTGCTGATCAGTTGCTTCAATCAGCTGCGCAACGAAGGGCTTGATGCGATCGAGGCCGTAAAGACCGGCACGCTCCAAAGACTGCGCCCCGTGCTCATGACAGGCATGGTGGCCTCGCTGGGCTTCGTGCCCATGGCGATCTCTTCAGGAGCCGGAGCCGAGGTGCAGCGACCACTCGCCACCGTTGTGATCGGCGGCATCATCAGCAGCACCTTCCTCACGTTGTTCCTCCTGCCCGTCATGTATCGCTGGCTGGGTGGCAAGCACCACAGCCAGGCCGAAGCCTAACAGATCAAGGCTTCACAACAGGCGGCACGGGTGGATTCGCGACCGGCGGATTCACTGGTGCCGCAGGCAAGGCTTTCTCAACCACGGGTGCTGCTGCCACAGGAAGCTTGGCAGCAGCCTGCTTCGCGGCCAGATCGCGGTCGAGCTGGATCAACTGTGACACCGTCACGAACTGGAATCCCTGAGCCAGCAGGTCATCAATCGTGGCTGGCATGGCATCCACCGTTTCCTTCTGAATGTCGTGGCAGAGGATGATCGAGCCCGGCTTTGTGAGGCTCAGGATGCGATCATGAACGCGTGTCGAGGAACGCGGCGAGCGCCAGTCCACGGGGTCCACATCCCAAAGCACGGAAAGGTAGCCCATCTCCTCGTGGATGGTTTTGCGCTGGCTAAGGAGGATGGCCCCGTAAGGCGGACGGTAGAGCACAGGGACGACGCCACAGGCTTTCACGATGGCATCGTGGGTCTTCTGCAACTGATCCTTCACCCGCGTCATGGACATGTGATTGAGCTGCGGATGCGACCAGGAGTGATTCGCGATCTCATGGCCTTCATCGACCATGCGCTTCACGAGGTGCGGAGCGGCGGTCACGGCACGTCCCACGAGGAAGAAAGTCACCTTGATCCCGCGCTCCTTCAGAAGATCGAGAAGCCGAGGCGTGTTCTCAGCATGGGGACCATCATCAAAGGTGAGGGCGATCTGCTTTCCCTCCACATGACACTGAGAGTAGGAGAGCTTGGGTCCAGATCCCGGAACAGCAGGCTCGTCCACGGGCTTGATCATCGCAGGCTCTTCGATGGGGATCGCACGCATGATCTTCACCCCTGGTGGCAGGCCATCAGGAGTGGTCGCCGGTGCAGGCGGAGGTGTGGACTGCGCCCACAAAGAGCAGCAGCCGGAGAGAAAAAGCAGAGACAGATAAAGACGCGGGTTCATGGAAAGCGGGGGCAGTGAATCGCTCGAGTCGCCGCATCATGCGACACCTTCAGCCGAATGCCAGCACCCTTCCTGCCTGTCTTCCCTGATCGCGGATGGGTCAAGCCCCTGAAGGCAGGCTGATCCAAAAATCTGCGCCGCCACCGGGACGGTTGTTCACGCCCGCAGCCCCGCCGTGTGCAGTGGCAACAGCACGCACCAGACTCAGCCCCAGCCCCATGCCCGGTGACTTAGCCGAGGCTGCTGAGCCGCGCACGAAGCGCATCCAGATGTTTTCTTCTTCGCCCGGCTTCACACCAGGGCCCGTGTCTTCCACGTGAATGATACACTCCGCCTCGCCCATCTCACAGCGAACGGTGATCGAGCCCTCGGAGGGTGTGTAGGTCAAGGCGTTGTCGAGCAGGTTGGCGATGGCCTGGGTGAGTCGCTGCTGATCGATCATCAACGTCCGATCCTCAGGCACATCGAGCTTCATCACCACGCCACGATCCTCGGCCGAGATGGTGTAGAGATCGACGATGTCGGTGAGAAGATCCCGAATCGAAAGCGGCTCCCGATGCAAGGCGAGAGCCTGATGCTCGCCAGCTCGCACGGTGAGAATCGTCTGCACCAGCGAGCTTGCCCTGTCGATCTCATCCAAAGCGCGCGCCGCCGAATCGCGAGCTGCGGGCTCCGACACTGAATCATGGAACGCTTCCATGTTTCCGCGAATGCGCGCGAGCGGCGTGCGCAATTCGTGGGCCAGCTGATCATTGGCAGCCTGGAGTTCACCGGTGAGTTCCTCATTGCGATCCAGCACGGTATTGAACGCTGCGGCGAACTCGCGCAGTTCCGGCACCGCGCTCGATGCCACCAGCCGCTCACGACCCGATCCTCGGGCCAGCGCCAGCGCACTTGCGATCATGCTGCGCACCGGCTGCAGCACCTCGCCTGCATACCAGAAGATCGGCACCAATGCGATCAAGGCCGCTGCCACGCCCGCATACCACAGGTAAAGATTGATGTGTTCAATGTAGCCCCGGTCGGACTCATTGGTGCGCCCGTGCCAGAGCAGCTTGCCATCGGGCAGAAACACGCGGCCGATCAGGATGTGCGGTTGCTTGCCGGGATGCTCGATGGCTTTCACGCCTTTCACCTCGGGCAGCTTTCGGAGACTCGTGAGTGCAGGCCAGGGGAAGCCCAGCTCAGGATTACTGAGGCACTCGCGATACACGATGGTGCCATCCGCACTCGTCACGCGCACGCCTTCATTGTTCTCATGCCTGCCACTGACAAACATGCGGCTGATACCTTCCAGGCCCGCCATCTCATAAACCGATGAATACTCTCCGAGATCATCCAGCAAGATGCGCCGGGAGATGGTCTCGAGGTCCGAACGCAAAGCCATGCCCGCCAGTGTGAGGCACAGGGCGATGCTGGTGGCGATGGTGATGCATTGCAGCAGTGCCAGACGCCAGGTGGACGGCAGGCGCTCAGGGAGCAGCTTTGAAAACATAGCCTTTGCCGCGAACGGTCTGGATGCTGGTGGTGTGGCCGGGAACATCCAGCTTGCGACGCAGACGGCAGACCATCGCGTCCACGACGTTGGTGCCTGGGTCGAATCGAATGTTCCAAACCTTATCGAGGAGGAACTTCTTGGTCAGCGTCCGTCCTGGATGATCGAGCAGCAGTTCGAGCAAGGCGCACTCGCGAGGCTGAAGATCCACGCCTTCGCCGTTGGCTTTTCGCAGGCGACGCTGGCGAGTATCAAGGAACCATTCACCGATGCGACGCTGCCCGGTGCCGCTTTGTTGCGCCCTGCGCAGCTGCACATCGATGCGGGCCAGCAGTTCCTCCATGGCAAAGGGCTTGGTCAGGTAATCATCGCCACCGGCGGTGAGGCCTCGCACGCGATCCACCACGCCATCGCGGGCCGTTAGGAAAATCACGGGCACGATTTCCTCCTTGGCCCGCATCTCCTCCACCACCTGGAAGCCGTTCATGCCGGGCATGTTCACGTCGAGGATCACCACATCGAAGGCCTTCTGCACGGCAGCTGCCAGCGCTTCATCACCGCGCTCATAGCAGGCTACTTCGTGACCGGCTTTCTCTAGGCAGGCAACGACCTGTCTCGTCAGCTCTGGATCATCTTCAGCTAACAGTAGTCTCATAGTTCGTCTCGGGGCTGTGCATAAGTGAGATAGCTAACGGGTGGCAACCCCGAACTTCATTCATGACCAATTGCTCATCCTATGCGTCTGGAACCATTGATTTATAAGGGCTCTAGGCAGTTAAACACACTGTTACCATTCCATAACGTGCCATTCTTGTCCGAATGTCATAAATTCGATATGTCTTAGTTATGGCAGGTATTCTTTGTCTTCCCTTCATCCAGGAAGTTCGACGTTTCACCGGTCACACCAAGGCTCCTCGTTCCACTCGACGGGAATAACGGAAACCAATCTCACTCCCACCCGAGCAAGCCCGTTACCCCCACTTTCGCCACAACCATCCGCATATCCGCAAAACCAAGATAACCAAATGAAACGCCCTCGCCTCGTTACCATGCTGCTCGCTGCGCTCTTCGCCAGCGCCGGCATCTCTGAAGCCGCTGTCATTCGTCGCCAGACTGATGACGCCGCCCCAGTCACCCTGAAAATGGATCAGCGCCCTGTAGCCATTGGCTCTGCCAACGGCTCGCAGGACGATTCCAGCGTTGAGGTGATGAAGAAGAAAAAGAAGAAGAAAAAGAAGACCAGGGCCTCTTAGGCCAGCTCCGGGAAGGCCAGTAGCGATGACTTCATGCATCGCCTGGCCTTCTCACCGTTCTTGCCCGCCGTGTCCTCCTCTCCGCTCCAATGAAACGTCCCTCTCCTTCCCTCCATAGCCTTCGCCTCTGGCTCGTTGCAGGCCTGCTCTACCTCCACTTGGTCACCTCAAGCATGGCCGAGACCGTTTTTGAAACGCGTTACCAGTATTACCAGGAGGACGATGGAAGGATGCGCGTGGACTCCGATTACTCGCTGTTCAGCGTGGATCTGAGCGACACCGTGGTGCTCGATGGCACCCTGCTTTACTCCACTCTCTCGGGTGCTTCACCCATCGGCACCCCACCCAGCAAACGCGGCGGCGATGTGCCACTGGCGTATCTGGAAGATGATCGCTATGCGGCCACGCTGGGCCTGACATCGCAGTTGGGCAATCACTCGCTCAAGACCGGCGTGTCCTACAGCTACGAGGCGGACTACCTTTCGCTCGGTGCTTCCATGCAGGACACGATTTCGCTCAACGAGAAGAACACGGAACTCGTCCTGGGCTTCGCCTACACCCACGACACGGTGGGCGCGACAGGCTCCGACTTTGAAGAAACGAAGCGCTCCTACGACGCCATCATTGGTGTGAATCAACTGCTCGGCCCCAACACAGTCCTGACCTTCGATGTGTCCCTGGGCTGGAAGCAAGGCTACCTGAGCGACCCCTACAAGCGTGTGCTCATTGATGACGAGGTGTTCTATGATGAGCGCCCGGGCAGGAAGTTTGAGCAGATGGCCTTCTTCCGTCTCACCCACTACCTCGAAGGTCTGGATGCCAGCGTTGAGGCGTCGTATCGCCTCGGTCACAATGACTTCGGCATCGTCTCGCACGAAGCCCAGGTGGCGTTTTACAAGTATCTGTTCGACAAACGCGTGGTCATTCGCCCGAGTTTTCGCTTCTATGATCAGTCCGCCGCCGACTTCTATGCCACGCAGTTCACCGGCGCGCCGCGCTTTGCCTCGGCGGACTATCGACTGTCTGCCGAGCAAACCTTTGACATCGGCCTGCAGATCCGCTGGAACATCATCAAGGACAAGCTCGCGCTCGACCTCGGCTACGATCGTTACATCAGCCGCGGCACGGATGGCAAGACTTCACAGTCCGCTTATCCCGATGCCCATTCAGTGACGGTCGGCATTCACGTTCAGTTCTAGTCCGTTTCCATGACGATCACCGCACAGCGTCTGCGTGCCCGCCTTGAGGAGTCTGACTTCGACGACGTGGGCGACGGCTTCTGGGAAGCAGAGTTCTATGCCCTCGGTTCCGAGTGCGAACTCTTCTTCGCAGCGCCCAGCAGTGACGCGGCGCTGGCATTTCGTGCGACGGTGTTTGACTGGCTCGCTGAATTCGAAGCCCGCTGCTCGCGCTTTCTACCCGACAGCGAACTGAGCCTGATCAATGCCAACGCTGGCAAGGACTGGACGGCCATTGATCCGCAGGTGGAGATGCTGCTCGATCTCTGCGATCACTACCACTTTGTGACGGAAGGAGCCTTTGACGCCACCTCCCTTCCCCTCAGCCGCCTCTGGGACTGGAAGCGCCAGCACGATGCCCTGCCCTCCGCAGAGGAAATCGCGACCGCAAAGAAGGTGATCGGATGGAAGCAAATTCAGCGTGCGCCGGGACGCGTCTTCCTTCCGATCGAAGGCATGATGCTCGACTTCGGTGGGGTGGGCAAAGAGTTCGCTGTCGATTACCTCAGGCAGCTCGCCATCGGCAGCGGAATCGAGCATGTGATGATCGATCTCGGTGGTGACATCAGCGTCCATGGCGAGCCCCCCGAAGGCGGCGGCTGGTATATCGGTCTCGAAGATCCCGCGAAACAAGATCGCGCCTACTGCGGCATTCGTTTGCGCAGCGGTGGCGCGGTGGCGACCTCGGGCGACTATCGTCGTTGCTTCCAGTTCGAAGGCCGCACCTACGGTCACATCCTGGACTGCCGCACTGGCTGGCCCGTGTGCAATGGCACGCGCGCCGTGAGTGTGATCGCCCCGCGTTGCACGACCGCTGGTGTGCTCTCCACCAGTGCCATGATCATCGGTGGCCAGGATGCCATCGCGATGCTGGAGCGCATGCCCCACGTCCAAGGCTGTCTCTGGCGCAATGCCCGACTCTACGAAACACGCGGCTTCCGCCGCAACGTCCTGCCCCAAGGCTGGGACCTCGATTGATTCACCTCCAACCCCACGCCCCACCTCTTATGACACGTCGCAACCTCATCCTCTCCTCGGCCGCTCTTGCTGGCGCCTTCATCGCACCGTCCGCACGAGCCGCCTTCACCGAAGGCACGAAGCTGCCTGACCTTTCCACTTTCGGCCTCTCCGGCACGCTGCCGAAGACGGAAGGCAAGGTGATCTACCTCGACTTCTGGGCCTCCTGGTGTGCACCTTGCAAGGCATCCTTCCCGATCCTCAATCAATGGCACGAGCAGATGAACGTTCATGGCTTCAGCGTGATCGGCATCAGCGTGGATGAAAGCGAGGAGGACATGACGCGCTTCCTGAAGAAGAACCGAGTCGCCTTCCCGGTGGCTCGCGATGCCGCTCACAAACTGGTCGCCACGGCCAACGTCAGCACCATGCCCACATCGTTCATTATCGATCGCAAAGGCATCATTCGTCACGTGCACTCGGGCTTCCACAAGAAGGACGAGCCGGTGCTGTTTGCCCAGATCAACCAGCTGATGGCCCAACGCTGATCCCCTCTTTCATGAAAGCCCTCCGCCTCTTTCTCGCCCTGTCCGCCGTCATTTCCGGAGTTTCTTGCACCCAGGTGAAGCCTTGGGAACGAGGCCATCTCGCGGATTACCTCATGCGCCCTGGCCGCGATCCGCTCACCGACTCGGTGAACGAGCACGTTTGGTTCACCCGCGAAGCCTTTGCTGGTGGTCGCGGTGTGGGCGGTGGCGGCTGCGGTTGCAATTGATCTCCGCGCTCGAATGAAACACCTGTGCCTTGTCTTGCTCGCCGCCACTCAGGCCTGGGGAGCAGACATGGTCCGGCACCCGCACAGGGCTGGCTGGTCGGGCAGCCTTGGCCTCGATTACGATGGCAGCCGTCATCGGACCAATGCCTTCAGCCTGGGCACCGAGGTGGAATGGGGATCAAAGGAAAACTGGGGCAGCCTTTCCTTCGATGCCTACACTGACTGGCAGCATCACTGGGACATGAGCAGCGATGCGTATGCCACGCTTCAGCTTGGTCACGCCCTGCATCGTGACAACGACGCACGCCTCTACCTCAATGCGACGCTCGACATCGACGCGCACTCGATGCTCGCCACCCAAGGAGGCGATCTCACCCCGGAACTCAACCTCGCCTGGGGCCTCACCGATGACTGGTGGATCGGAGGCAATGTCGGTGGCGTGATCTCCACCGACCCCGACGAAGGTGACAAGCACGGCTACCCCTACGCCACCTTTTGGGTCACGTGGCTGTGTGGTCTTTTGCCGAATGAATCCGACTCGCTGAGCCTGAGCATGTGGCTCGCCAGCAATGAACAGCGCGATGTCGATCACGCCTTGTTCATCGGACTTGAGTATGAGTGCGACCTCACGGACAGCCTCGATGCCAGCATTGGGCTCGGCACCGATCCATCGTCCCCCTGGGACCGCGTGGGCTTGTATGCCACTGCCGCATTGACGTGGCGGTTCTAGAGCCGCTCACGCTCCGACTTGGGCAAGCCAGTCCTGTAGGTTGTAGTAGTTCGTGATGCGCGCGACACGCCCATCGCGCAGCTCGAAGAAGGCACCGACACGAAGATAATACTTTTGTCCCGTCGCTGGCGGCAATCCATCGTCCGTGGACAGATACTCCCCACGGATGAAAAACTCGGCCGCCCCCCGCGTGCCATCTTCACTGGCGAACGCCACCAAGTCCTCCACTTGCTCGCGATAGCAGCGATCCATGCGCTGCAAGAAGGCACGAAACGCTTCCACTCCGCTCTCGATCCCACCTTGATTGATGTCATGCCGCACGTCCTCAGTCAGCAGCGAAAGGAAGGCCTCACGATCGCCCGTGTTGAACGTGGCATAGTAGCTTTGGATCAGTTGGAGAGTTGCGTTCTGGGCGTTCGTCATGGGCCTTCAGATGTGGTGAAAGCACGCCCTCATGCAATGGAAAACAAGGGTTGCCCGCCCCCCTCTGACGACTATTCTGCGCGCCCTTATGATCGCCTCCAAACTGCGCACATTGAGCAGCCTCACCCTGCTTCTGATGGTGGCTGCGCTCCCCGTTAAAGCCCTTGCCCAATCCGCTGTCATGGTCGTGGACCAGTCCAATCGGAAGGTCCACATCGCAGCCAACGCGAACGACAAGCGCGCCGTGGGCGGCCTCACCAAGATCGCCACCGCCATGGTCGTGCTCGATTGGGCGGATGCCTCCAAGGTCAGCCTCAATGTGCTCGCCACGGTTCCCGAGTATGCGGAGCGCATCGCAGGCGTGGCCAGTCCTGACATTCGCACTGGCGACAGCCTCACCCTGCGCGATCTACTGTATGCCACGATGATGAGTTCCGACAACGTGGCGGCCATCACCCTCGGGCACTTCGTGGGCAATGACATCTTGATGCGCCAAGGAAAGGCTGGTGATCCGCTCGAAGCGTTCGTGAAGCAGATGAATGCCCTCGCCGGTCGCGAAGGCTGCAAGAACACCCGCTTCATGAATCCGCACGGTTTTGAGAACACCCGCCCTCAGCCCTACTCCACCGCAGCAGACATGGGCCGCATTGCGCTCTACGCCTCGTCACGTGCTCCCTTCCACTTCTACGCCAACCAGCGCAGCCGCCAGATCACCATCTTCCGTGGTGGTGCTCGCATGCCGCTCACCCTGCGCAACACCAACGTCCTGCTCGGCGAGAGCCGCATTGACGGGATGAAGACAGCTAACACACCTTACTCCGGTGGCTGCGTCGCCATCACGGCCGACAAGAATGCCACCGTCATCAAGCAAGCCGACGGCAGCAGCGTCATTTACCGCCATCGAATGATCGTCATCGTGCTTGGCTCGGCTGATCCATTCAGTGAAGCCCGCGGCCTCCTGCAGCAGGGCTGGAATGTCTATGACGGCTGGCTCAACGCCGGACGGCCCATCACCCAGCGCGAGCAGCTCATCCAGTATTTCTGATCAACTCATTCATCACACATGCGCATCGGTATTCTCAACAGCGGCGGCGATTGTCCGGGTCTCAATGCAGTCATTCACGGCGTCGTCGGCGCTGCCAGCCGTCTCGGGTGGGAGGTGATCGGCTTTCGTGATGGATTCGAAGGGCTGCTGCCTCCGGGCGACTACATGGTGCTCGATCCGTCTCGCACGGTTGGCATCATGAAGCTGGGCGGCACGATCCTTGGCACCACGAACAAAGGTCACTTCGTCGCCAAGATCGGCGAAGGTGGCGTGGCGGAAGTGCCCCAGGAAATCGTCGAGAAAGCAAAGACAACCCTTCGTCACCTCGAGATTGGCGCACTCATCGTCGTCGGTGGTGACGGCAGCTTGACCACGGGTCTTCAACTTTACAACCAGGGCGTGCCCGTGATCGGCGTGCCCAAGACCATCGACAACGACCTCCAGGCTACGGCGATGACCTTCGGGTTCGACTCCGCGTATGCCACGGTCGTCGATGCGCTCGACCGACTGCACACCACGGCTGAGAGTCACAAGCGAGCCATCGTGCTCGAAGTCATGGGCCGTCACGCCGGGTGGATCGCCCTCTACGGAGGCATGGCCGGCGGTGCCGACGTGATCCTTCTGCCTGAGATTCCGTTCAACATGAACAAGGTGGCCGAGGCCATCAAGCAACGCGATGCCCAGGGCCGCCACAGCACCCTCGTCGTGGTGGCTGAAGGCGCCCACTGGGAGACCGGCGAAATCGTCACCAAGGAGAAGGTCGGTAGCAAGGGCGAGGACCGCCTCGGCGGCATTGGCGATCGTGTGGCCGTCGCCATTCAGGAACTCACCGGCAAGGAAACACGCGCCTGCACGCTCGGCCATCTTCAGCGTGGCGGTGCTCCGACGGCTCTCGATCGCATCCTGGGCCTTCGCTTTGGCGTCAAGGCCGTGCAGCTCATCTCCGAAGGCAAGTTTGGCCAGATGGTCAGCTACCAGCAGTATCATGTCGGCTCGGTGCCCATCGAAGATGCCGTCATGAAGCTCCGCCTTGTCACCCCAGACAGCGAGATCGTTGCGGCCGCCCGCGGTGTCGGCGTCTGCTTCGGGGACTGACCTTCAGCGCACGTTCCATCGCTCACATGAAAAAGGCATCGGGTTCTCCGATGCCTTTTGTTTGGGGGCCTTCGATACATCTGCATCGAAGGCTCTGAATGACAGCGTTGCGCGGTCTAGACCTTGTAAGGCCGGATCGCGGCGATCTTCACCTTGCGCGAGCCATGAGCAGTGTCGGCTGGGAGATCAGCTTCATCACCCACGACCTTTCCGATCAGCACCTTCGCTGTCTCGGACAGGTAGGAAATGATGTTCTTTTCAGGATCGCCATCCCAGGCACCCAGAATGGTGAAGGTTTCCTTCTCGCCAGTGGCGTTGTCGATGATGTCCACCACGTTGCCGATTGAGACCTGATCGGTGCCCACGTCTGCGAAGTCCGTGCCTTGAGCATTGCGCAGTTCACGCTCGATCTTGGATTGCATACGCAGGAGCACGGCCTGTTGCTGGCGTGCGCTCTTGTATTCGAAGTTCTCACGCAAGTCGCCGTATTCGCGGGCGATCTGAATGTCCTTCTTGTTCTGCGGAATCTGGACCGTCGTGATATCGTCGAGTTCCTTCTTCTTCCGTTCGAGGCTCTCCCACGAAACGATGAGCGAGGTATCGCGCTGAGCTTCGGCGTTCTCCTCCATCATCTTTTCCATCTCAGGGCGGGACTTGATGATCTTGCCCATGAGCGAACGACGAGTCAATTCGTCGAACACGGGTGAATTGAGGATGCGCTTGGCGAAGAGCTTGAGGTCCTGATCGGCCGCATCGGCCACCATTTCACCCACCAGCGTCTTGTCGTCGGCAAAGGCATCGTAAAGGCGGGCCGTCTTCTTCGGACCACCGGCGACGTGATCATCTTCCAGCGCGCTGATGATGGCGTTGCCCAGATCCATGTCGAACACGGATTCGGCCAGGCCTTTGCGTTCGCGAGCGATCCAGATCAGCAAGTCGGTGCTGAGCGTGCGGTTGCGCACGGCCTTCTTGAGGAACTCGGTGAGAACATCGAGCGAGTCATTGGTGTCGAGCACCGCCGTGATCTCATCAACAGCGCGCCCGCCCGTGCGAGTGAGGTGACCGAGAGCGTCCTTCACCCATTCACCCTCAGGAAAAGCCACTGGCAACTCGCGGTAGAACCGGCCAAGCAAAGCTGATGGAAGCGCATTGGCGATGTCTGCCAGTTGGCCGCGCAGGTCACGCATCATTTCGGCAACGCTGATCGGGCTCTCATGCTCGATGTTCGCCTTCACGGAGTCTGCTTCGCGGACTTCTTCGCGCAAGAGCACCAGCTGGATCGTCTCACGAGGCTGGAGCTTCCAGGACTTGCGAGCCATGTGTGTCACGTCGAGGAACACGGGCTGAAGCTCCTTGGCGGGATTCTCGAACAGGTCGAGATCCTTGATGATGGCCGCCATAGCCGCCAGCTTGCCGCGCAGTTCGCGGGAGCCGAGGAAATTACGAACCATAATTTCACCGGCCTTCTGATCCTGGGCACGGAGCACGAGGGGATCAGCGCGCTTGGTCGGCACCACGATGTGACGGGAGGTCTTGAGTTCCTTCTTGGCGTTCTCCCACCACTTCTTGTATTCACCGGTTCCAACGATCTTGGGCGTGAGCAGCTTCTCCAGTGCATCCAGGTAGAGTTTGCTCTCGCTGCTCTTCAGAGCCAGTTCCACAAGGCCAGCAGGATCTTCCTTCGCCATCTTCTGCAGCGCAGGCAGGTCATTGATGCGGCGGGACAGGATGTGATCGTCGGCCAGAGGCACCAGCGAGTCCGCTGCGAACGAAAGCTTCATTGGATGACCGGCCTTCGTCTCGAAATCAATGATCAGACGATCTCCAAGGAGGTCCCACTCAGCGATTTTGCCCAGTCCCCAGCTCTTGTGCTGGCAGGCGGTCCCAGGCTCAAGCTTGCTAAGTTTTTCAGCATCGGTGGAAGATAGCTTGGCGGAGGCGACCAGTTTTTGCAGCTCGGAATTCATGGGACTTGGCAGATAGCGGAGCCTTTCAAGCTCGGCAAGCGCCGAATCCCTTGTTTTGCAGGAGCGCGGCAGAATAAGGGGAGTTCGCCGCATCGACAGCGGACTCCCCTAGCCCGCGATCAATGACTCATCGTGCAGCCGGGCGCGACTTCCTGGAAGAAGTCTTTGCCCTTGTCATCGACGAGGATGAACGCGGGGAAGTCCTGCACCTCGATCTTCCAGATGGCTTCCATGCCGAGTTCGGGGAACTCGACGACTTCGACCTTCTTGATGTTCTCCTTGGCCAGGATGGCGGCCGGGCCACCGATGCTGCCCAGGTAGAAGCCGCCGTGTTTCTTGCACGCATCCGTCACGGCCTGACCGCGGTTGCCTTTGGCGATCATGACCATGCTGCCACCGTGCTGCTGGAAGAGATCGACGTAGCTGTCCATGCGTCCGGCGGTGGTGGGGCCGAAGCTGCCGCTGGGCATGCCTGCGGGTGTCTTGGCCGGACCCGCGTAGTAAACGGGATGCGCCTTGAAGTAGTCGGGCAGTGAGCCGGTTTGTTCGAGGCGTTCCTTGAGCTTCGCATGCGCGATGTCGCGAGCGACGACAATGGGACCGCTGAGCAGGAGCCGCGTAGTGACCGGATACTTCGACAGCTCGGCGCGGATGTCGGCCATCGGTTTGTTGAGGTCAAGGCGCACGGCGCTGGTGTCCTCACGATGGCGCAGGGCCTCGGGGATGTATTGCAGCGGGTTGGTTTCGAGCTGCTCGATGAAGACGCCATCCTTGGTGATCTTGCCTTTGGCCTGACGATCCGCCGAGCACGACACGCCGATGCCGATGGGCAACGAGGCACCGTGACGAGGCAAGCGCACCACGCGCACGTCGAGTGCGAAGTATTTGCCGCCGAACTGTGCGCCGATGCCGCAGGTGCGAGCGGCTTCGAGCATTTGCTTCTCGAGTTCCAGATCGCGAAAGGCGCGACCGTGTTCGTTGCCTGTGGTGGGCAGCGAGTCGAGATACTTCGTGGACGCCATCTTCACGATCTTCATCGTGTATTCGGCTGACGTGCCACCGATGACGAAGGTCAGGTGATAGGGCGGGCACGCAGCGGTGCCGAGCGACATCATCTTCTTGGTGAGGAAGTCCACGATGGTCTTGGGATTCAGCACCGCTCGAGTCTCTTGATACAGATACGATTTGTTGGCCGAGCCACCACCCTTGGCGATGAAGAGGAACTTGTAACCATCGCCATCTACGGCAGCGAGGTCGATCTGCGCGGGCAGGTTCGTGCCGGTGTTCTTTTCCGTGAACATGTCGAGCGCGGCGTTCTGCGAGTAGCGCAGGTTGTTCTCCGTGTAGGCGTGATACACGCCCTTCGAGAGTGCGGCCTCGTCACCGCCGCCGGTCCAGACTTGCTGGCCTTTCTTGCCCATCACGATGGCGGTGCCGGTGTCCTGGCAGAAAGGCAGGAGACCAGCCTGCGAGACATCCGCGTTCTTCAGCATCGTGAGCGCCACCATGCGGTCGTTCTCGCTCGCCTCGGGGTCATCAAGGATGGCGGCAACTTGCTTGAGGTGCTTCGGGCGGAGGAAGAAGTTGATGTCGTGGAAGGCCTGGTTGGCCAGCAAGGTGAGCGCCTCGGGTGCCACGGTGAGCACGGGCTTGCCATCGAACTCCTTCACGCTGACGTGGTCCTTCGTGAGCAGGCGGTATTGCGTGTCGTCGTCGCCGAGTTCGAGCAGTTCTTGATAATGAAATTCAGGGGTGGCCATTGCGCGACGTTAGGTGGCGAGCCGCTCTCGTAAACTGCGAAGCGTGGGATTTGCTGTGTGTCGTTCGCCAGACCCCGAATGCATTAACAAAAAATCCGTGGTCCGACTCGAGTCGAACCACGGATCATGATCGAAAACAAAGGTGCGATTACTTCTGCTTCGGACCGTATCCGGCAAGAGGCTTGCCATTGGCGTCCAGCTTGCCACAAGCCCAGAGGAGCCCGCGGCTGACGAGGTCGAGGAAGACCGGATCTTCCATCGTGCTGTTGTTGTGGCCCATGGTCGTGCCAAAGACCTTGCCTTTGCCGTTGGTGTTCACCCACACGAGGTTGTGATCCTTCTTGGTGTCCTCGCCATAGGCCTTGGCAAGAGGCACGAAGCCGGGGAACAACTCTTCGTTCTTGTAGAGTTCATCTGCCTTGTCGAGCCACTCCATGGGAAAGCCCTTCATCACGGGATGATCAGGCGCGATGTTCTTCACCAGCAGGTCGCGGTTCTTCTCATGGCTCATGCTGCGCTGGCCGATGGCATGACGCCAGGCGTCGGTTTGCGCCATGCGATAGCTGTGCGCCGAGCAGTGCAACATCACGGCAGGAACACCATCGAAGTGAGGCTTGGCGATCTGCTCAACGAAGGCTACGTCCGTCACCGCGCCGAAGCACTCGTTGTGCAGCACGACATCGTAGCCCTTGGCCCAGTCGGGGTTGTTGTAGATGCTGATCTTGTGATCGCGGCCCTTCTTTCCATCGGGAGTCTCTTCGTGGACGATGGTGAACTCCACGTTGGCGCGGGCGCTGATGCCCTCGGAGAGGATGAACTTCTGCTTCTCATAGTCGTGGCAGCAGCCGCCGGTGACCATGAGGACCTTGAGCGGTTGCTGGGCGGAGAGAACGGTGGTGAGGGCTGCGAGCGCAGCGGTGAGGATGAGCTTCATGGAAAATTGAAAATTGAAAACTTGAGATGGGAAAGGCGGGCAGGACGCAGAGCGAGGCTGAACAGCAGTATCAAATCTTCACTTCCGATTTTCGATGCTGCTCAACCTCAGACGCCGTCTTGCACCAACCGCGCTCTTTACTTCGCCTTGGGTCCGTAGCCAGGAAGCGGCTTGCCTTCGGCGTCCAGCTTGCCTGCGGCCCAGAGCACGCCACGAGCGACGAGGTCGAGGTAGCGGGCATCGGAGACGGTCTCGTTGTTGTGACCGACGGTGGTGCAGAACACAGGCGTCTTGTTCGGGCCGTATTCATTGGTCCAGGCGACCACGGTTTCGGCTTCCTTCGCTTCACCGGTCTTCTTGTCCTTGAAGCTCTGCTTGCCACGAACGAGCGGGTGAGCCGTGAGGATCTGGATGTTGTTATACAGTTCTTCCTTGATCGTGGTCCAGTCGGCCATGCCCTTCACGACCGGATGCGACTTGTCCACGAAGGTCAGCGCGATCGGCTCCTGCGGACCGTGGCCGGTCGATTGAAGGCCGAGCATTTCATACCAGCCAGCGTTGTCGGCCCCGGGCTTCACGGGCTCTTTGAAGTTGCCCCAGCGATAGCAATGCATCGCGCAGTGAAGGTTCACCGCAGGCGTGCCATTCTTGTGCGCGGCGAGGATGTTGCCCACATACTCGGGGTCCGTCACATCAGCGGAGCATTCATCGTGGATGACCACATCAAACGGCTTTGCCCAGTCCTTGTTTTTGTAGAGATCGAAGGTCGCCTTCGTGGTCTTGTCGGGGTTGTGCGCGAAGGTGAACTCGACATTGGCGCGAGCACTGATGCCCTCACCCAGGATCATGTGCTGCTTCTCGTAGTCATGGCAGCATCCGCCAGTGACGAGGAGGACGCGGAGAGGTTTGACGTCTTGAGCACGGACGGCGGTGGAGACGGCGACAAGGCCGATGGCAGCAGCGAGGAAGAGGCGATTCATGGAAGCGATGAGCATTGGCTTTCCCAAACGCAGCGTCGAGAGAAAAGATTTCCGCCGCACCGCAATCTCTCCCTGGCCTGGAATGCAGGGAAAATCGGATGAGCGACTTCCCGGCTGGTATCCGTATCGAAAAGGTGGAATAAATCCGCCGCGCCGTGCATCTGATGCGTGGCTCGTTAAGCCAACCCAAACCTATGAAGAAGCTCATCCCCCTCATCATCGCCGCGATTGCCCTGCCGTTGATCGCCGCTGATTTCCCCGAAGGCAGCCCGAAGTTCGCTCATGACTTCAAGACTGTCAGCGCGGCTGCCGCCAAGTCCGGCAAGCCCGTTATCCTCGTCTTCTCCGCCGTCTGGTGCCCGCCGTGCCAGATGATGAAGAAGGAAGTCTATCCCAGCGAGGCCGTGAAAAAGCTGCACGACAAATTCGAGTGGGCCTACCTCGACGTCGATGAAGAAGCCAACGGCAAGACCGCTGCCAAGTATGGTGTGCAGGGCATTCCTCACATCCAGTTCCTGAGCAAGGACGGCAAGGATCTGGGCAATCAGGTGGGCGGCACCTCCCCGGAAGATTTTGCCAACACGCTGGAGAAGATCTTGAAGAAGGCCGGGTCTTAGTCCGACAATCGACCTCTATGCAAGCCACCCCCATCCGCCTGGAACCAGGAGACGATCTCAAGCAGCGCATCGACCGCCTTGCCTGGGAACGGGGGTGGCGGGCTGCCTGTGTCATCACCTGCGCAGGCAGCCTTCAGGTCGCCCACGTCCGCTTCGCCGATCAGGCGGACATCGCCCGCATCACTGGTCCGCTCGAGATCATCTCCTTGAGCGGCACGGTCGCGAGCTTTGGCGGATCGCACCTGCACATCGCCGTCGCCGATGAGAAAGGCCGTGTCTTCGGCGGGCATCTCAAGGAAGGCTCCATCGTCCGCACCACGGCGGAGATCGTCATTGGCGTGCTCGATGGCTTCGCGTTTCATCGCGAGATCGACGCCCAAACGGGCTACCCCGAACTCGTCATCGGCCCCGCCTGATCACTCGGCGGCCACAGGCCCGGGCAAGGTCGCAAGCACCGCCTCAATTGACAGCGCTCTGCGCTTGCGATTCTCGAACACACTCACCTCCTTGTAGCCAGCGGTCTGGAGATGGTGAAGGGCTTCGATGAATCCCTCAGCCACGCGATGTGCCTGATGCGAGTCGCTGCCGATCACCACGGGAATGCCGCGCTCGCACATCATGGCGAGCATTTGCGGCCCTGGATTCATCTCCCGGTAGCGCTTGTGGACGCCGCTGGTGTTGAGTTCCATGGCCACACCCGTCTTGCCGATTCGATCGAGAGCTGATGCAATGTCCTCACGCATCTGCTCGAAGTCCCAGCCCTCGCACCTGTAGTTCTTGATGAGGTCGGGATGTGCCAGGCAATCGAAGAGTCCGGTCTCAGCGGAGTCCGCGAGCAGCTCGAAATACTTCTTCCGAAACGCCACGCGATCGCCGGTTTCGAACCTCTCTATGTAGTCCTTGCCCTGCCAGTGAACGCTGCCCAGGCAGTAATGGAAGTCCGCCTTCTGGTGCAGTTCGGCGATCCAGTCCTCGAACCCCGGAAAGTAATCACTCTCCATGCCCAGCTTCACATCGAGGCGTCCCGCGAACGCCTTCCGCGCCCGCTCCACCACACGCACATACTCGTCGAACTCGTGCATCTCCATCCGCACCTGCGGCCAGAAGCCTCGGGGCATCGGACTGTGACAGGTGAAAATGATCCCGCTGAGTCCCATCGCCAGTCCCTGCTCCGCGTAATCCTCTGTCTGCCCGTAGGCATGTTTGCAGAAGATGGTGTGCATGTGGGAGTCGTAAAACATAGGACCAAAGGAGAATGATCGAATGACGCCTAAAGAGTGAATGCCTGACCACGAACGAAGAACCAGGACCTCAGCCCTTCGTCATTCGGCATTCCCTCATTCGTCATTGGAGCGCAGCGACTATTTTCCTTCCGCTTCGATCTTGATATCATCGAAGTAGATCGGCATCTCGGAAAAGGGCGTGCCCCAGATGGCGGCCTTGCCCAAGCCCTTCATCTTGTCATCCGCGTGAGAGATCTGCGCCTCCGCAGGCTCGGGAGCATCGGCGGCCCAGACCTTGCACGTGATGAGCCACTTGCCCGCTTCGCGTTCCTTGGCTTCGAGCTTGAGCTGGGTCCAGGTGTCAGTCGTCCAGGCAAAGGGCGCGGTCTTCAGCGTCTCGTCGTTCTTGATCAACTCGATCTGCTTCTTTGCGCAGTTGACGATGAGACGGTAACCCGAGTTGCCATGCACACTGAGGCCGAATCGCGGATAGCTGCGGCCCTTCTTGGAAGCAAAAGCTCGTGCCGTGATCGACTCGTCACCCGAGGCTGACTCCCCCAGCTGCGCGTTCGCGTCCACGATCGGCGAGGGATCAATCATGATGGCCTTGTTGCCCTCTTTGGCGGCGATTTTCACCGTGCCATCGACGACGAACACCTCGCGTGGTGGCACGCCTTCTTCCCATGCCGAGCAGTCATACGAGAAGGACTTCATCTTCCCGCCGTCCGTGGCGGCAGCAGTTTCTGCCTTGGGTGCCGCGCCTTCGGTGGCGAAGGCCAACGGGACAACGACAAGGGCGAACAAGGCGGCAAATCGAGTGTTCATGAGGCGGTCAATAACGCGGATCAGAGAGCTTCTTTCATCAACGCCAGAGCTTCGAGCGCGGATGCTTCCTCATGCACCAGCGCGTGAAGGCTGCGCGCCACGGCGACCGGGCGAGGATGCTGCCAGACGTTGCGACCAATCGCAATGCCTGCGGCTCCGGCTTTCATCGAATCCTCCACCATCTTGAACAGACTGGCATCGTCACCCATCGCCGCGCCGCCCAGCACCACCACCGGCACGTAGGACTCGCTGATGATCGACTTGAACTCCTCCACACTCGCACCCGTGGGGTAAGTGGTCTTCACCACATCCGCACCCAACTCTGCCGCCAGACGCACAGCGAAACGCACATTGTCCACGGTGTATTTGTCCCTCTGGCCCAGGCCATACGGCAGGGTCTCCAGGATCACCGGCACATCAGAGTCCAGACTGGCCTGCACCAGATCGGCCGAGGCCTGGATGGACTCGTCCTCGTTCTCCGCGAAAGGAAACAGCATGTTCATCACGGCATGGGCACCAATGAGTTCCGCCGTGTCCA
The DNA here is from genome assembly GCA_016795365.1 of Verrucomicrobiaceae bacterium. Lineage (GTDB taxonomy): Bacteria > Verrucomicrobiota > Verrucomicrobiia > Verrucomicrobiales > Verrucomicrobiaceae > JAEUHN01. The sequence continues at coordinate 3,955 of JAEUHN010000031.1, read as the reverse complement.
CGCCATACACCGGGATGCTCCCAGCTCCGGCTCCGGTGGTGCGGACATTGTAAACATCCGTCCGCAAACAAATGCCCTTGCCTTGAGTCAGGTCCACGCTGCGCATCGCCAGCCCGAGATTCATCACATAACAATCCACATACGGATTGACCGATTCGATGAGCTTGAACGGAGTCTCGAGTCCTGGCACAGGAATGGCTACGCCGTGGTCGATAGGCAGGATGACGGTGCGTCCGTCACGAAAGATGGTTTCAAGGTTTTCTTCGCGAGTCATAGAATGGAGTTCATGAGTGGCGGCAGCGAGGGCCGTGCGCAACCTCGAATCGCATTCGCCAGAGCTAACGCCAGAGCCTTGCGCACTTGCCATGCTAATCATGCAGTCTTTCGGGTGAATCACCGCCGTTAACGGAAGAAACCGGCCCGACAGCTCATCTCGTTCCGACATGAATGGCCGCGAGAGAAGCGACACACCCTATTCGTGGTCATTCGCGGACCATTCGCTCGGATTCGTGTGAGAAACGAAACCCACTCGGCAAAGCAAGCCAACGCCCTGGACCAGGGCGTGACTAGTCCACATCATCCAGATCACCTTCGCCCGCCTTCTTGCCGCGGAGCTTGGCTTCCATGAAGGCGTCGAGATCGCCATCCATCACATCGCTGATGCCTGAAGTCTTCTCGCCGGTGCGCAGGTCCTTCACCATCTGGTAAGGCTGGAACACGTAGCTGCGAATCTGGCTACCCCAGCCGATGTCGGACTTCTCGCCGTATTGCTTGTTGATCTCGGCAGCACGCTTGTCTTCCTCGATCTGGTAGAGCTTCGCCTTGAGCATCGCCATCGCCTTCTCGCGGTTCTTGCCTTGGGAACGCTCTGCCTGGCAGGCCACAATGATGCCCGAGGGAACGTGGGTGAGTCGCACAGCGGTTTCCACCTTGTTCACGTTCTGGCCGCCCTTGCCGCCTGAGCGGAAGGTGTCGAGTTTGATATCTTCGTCGCGCACCGCGATGTTGATGTCCTCCTCACTGTCCGGCGTTACATCCACCGAGGCAAAGGACGTGTGGCGCTTCTTGGCCGCATCGAAGGGCGAGATGCGGACCAGACGATGCACACCGCGCTCGCATTGGAGGAAGCCGAACGCATTCTCGCCTTTGATTTCGAGCGTCACGCTGCGAACGCCCACTTCATCACCCGGCTGGTAATCAATGGTGTCCACCTTGTAGCCGCGCTTCTCCGCCCATCGGGTATACATGCGCAGGAGCATATCGGCCCAGTCGCAGGCCTCTGTGCCGCCCGCACCCGAGTGAATCGTGAGGAAGGCATTGCCGTGATCAAACGGACCCGCCAGGAGCTGATCGAGTTCATAAGCAGCGATGGCCTTCTGCAAATCATCGTAACCCTTCGCAATCTCGCCCCAATACTCCACATCGCCCAATTCCTGAGCAGCCTGAATGTCATCGATGAAGCCTGCCGTGCGCTTCTCCAGCTCTTCGAGGGGCTCGACCTTCCGCTTGATCACATTCATGCGATCCACGGTCTTGCGGGCACGATCTTGATCGTTCCAGAAGTCGGGATGCGATTGCTGATGTTCCAGCGCGTCCAGCTCAGATTTCAGAGTCGGGACGTCAAAGATATCTCCGAAGAGCGCTCAAGCGCGCCTTCAGAGCCTCGGTGTCATAGGATTGCAGGTCGGTGACGACCCCTTTGATAGGAGTGGACATGGGGCCGCGAGGGTAGATGAGAACCGTGGCTGTGCAAGTTGTGATCTACTTCTTCGCCAACGCTTCCAGGTAATCGAGCAGCGAGGCGAACCGTGAAATCTTAGAATGGAAAATACCGCGTGAGGCGGCGACGAAGGACCACATTGTAAGTCTTGCTGGTTTTGCAGCTCAACTTGATCGAAAAGGGACTCGGGTAAACCTCGACGTCGTGAATGGTCCGCCTGACTTTCTCTACAGACCCCGGAGGCGTCTCCCAGAAGGGGCGTTCTTTGCCATCGGCAGTCACGCTATAGCGATGGGTTTCGATCAGTTGCCAAATCCAAACGCCGTCTGGACGACGCGAGTAGGAACCCCAAACACTGTCCCCGCAGCAAGTCAGACGGCTTACGGTGCCGTGATCGAACTCGATAACATCACCCGGGCTATGAGGAAAGATGTCCCATGAAGCAAAACGTCCTTTGGGTTCATCGCTAAAGGACACCAGTGCCACCGCATAAATGCCCGCGAGCGTGAATACCACGCACGCCACCCACAAGAGGAGTTTCAAAGGCTTCATGGATGGCGAGCGTATCAGCACCCGCCATCCTGAGACAATTCAAATCACTTCTTCGACAACGCTTCCAGGTAATCGAGCAGCGAGGCGAACTCGAACACGCTAAAGTTCGTCATCAAGCCAGGCGGCATCATTGATGTCGGCAGCTTGGTGCGCGTTTGAATGTCGCTCGTCTTATACGTGAACTCCTGCGCCGCGATGTTGCGGATCTTGATCTCGGTCGCGCCTTCCAGCGTGATGAAGCCCATCTGCTGCGTGCCGTCTTTTAGGGCCACCAACTCGCTGGCGAAGCCCTGCGCGATGGTGCGGTTCGGATCGAGGATGTTCGCGGCGAGGTCGGGGCGCTTGTAGGTCTGGGCGATGTTGCCGAGATACGGCCCCTTCTGCGGCTGGTTCTGCGAGGTGGTGTGGCAGGCCACGCAGGTCATCTTGGTGAAGAGCGCTTCGCCGAGCGACTTGTCGCCCTTCGTCTTCAAGACCTGCGCGATGGCGTCTTCCATCTTCAGCGTGCCGACCTTCGGTGTCTTGTCTTCGGCGATGGCTTTAAGCTTGAGCGAGTTCACGGCCTGCTTCGCCGCTTTCGCGACTTCCTTGTCGCTGTCGTTCGCTGCGGCGCTGATCTTCGCATCGAGAAGATGGCTCTTCGATTTGTCTGCGGCGCGAATGATCTGCACGCGGCGCTTCGCATCGGCCCAGCCAGCATCGAGCGCCTTCATCGACATCTCGCGTGCTTCGGGACTGCCCGTTGTGCGAGCGGCCAGATTCAGCAAGGCGGCTTCTGCCCACGGTGCGGTCGGTTCACCGACCTTCGCAGCGGCGGTTTCCATCGCTTGATGGACATTCTCCAGCTTTGGCGAGGAGAGGAATGCGGTGCGTCCAGCTTCCTGTTCTTTGCCGGAGCCTTTGGCTTTGTCGAGCAGCACGAGCGCATTCAATGCGGCGCTCCAGGCATCGGCGTTATCGGTCCTGGTGATCGCAGCGATGGCACCGGCCAGCGTCGCGGGCTTCGAGTTTTCATCCTTCGCGGCTGCAATCAGCACCGGGATTGCATCGGCGGAAATGGTCTCCGCATTGGCAAGCTGCGCCACGGCATCGGGCGCGAGTTTCGGGTCTTTCTTCGCGAGTTCGAGGATGCGTCCGAGCGCGTCGTTCGACTGGATGCGATTGCGATTCATCTCGCTCACGAGGAAGGCGGCTTCATCCGGCGGAGCCTTGCCCAGCGCTTCCTTCAGCGCAGCCATGATCTTCTCGGACTCGCTCCAGGTCTCCGGCTGGTAATACGGTCCGCGCGTGTCGGGACGCGTGCCCCACGAGTCGCCCTTCCACTCGCCTTCATGGAAATGGAGACGGCACAACGCGCCTTCAATGCCCTCGCGCTCCTTCGTGCCCGAGGTTTTCGCGAGACGCTCAATGAGACCCTTCACCACTTCCGGTGTGTGCATACGCATCAAGGCGAGGAACGCACCGCGACGTTGCGTGGCAGGTGCGTCGTAGTTGTCCACGATGGCGAAGCAGGCTTCGTGCGCGTTCATCATTGCGAGTGCACGGAAGGCGGTGTGGGCGATGGCAGGATCAGCGTCGCCAAGCAAGGCTGCGATCTGTGGCGCGACATCCTTCAAGTTCTGACGAGTCGCTGCGACAATCGCTTCTTGCTTCGTGCGAGCGTCGCTGCTCTTCAAACCAGCC
>JAEUHN010000005.1 GCA_016795365.1 Verrucomicrobiaceae bacterium | reverse complement strand
CAAAGTTTTCTTCCCGTGTGGACCGTCAATTCTCGATCTCCGCGCAGCTTCAAAAGCGGTGCTTCTTCTTCGCGAAGCGCAAAAGACCCGCAAGGGCAAACCGACTGGATCACTGATTCCGAACAAACTTCAAAAGCGTGGGCGCTTGAGCCGCGAGATGATGGAAGCAGCCAAGAAACTTGGCGTTCCGATGCTCGCAGGGCTTTCGATGCGTCAAAGCTTCGCGGATGCCGCAGGGCAGGCGAAAGTTGTCTCCCAAATGGGCGCAGCTTCGCTCCTCGCATCTCACGAGATGCAGCAACTCATGAAGGAGATGACCCGTGGCTAAACGACGCTCCCTTGACGACGCTCTGACACCCGAAGAACAAGCATTCCTGGACGCGGGCGCTTCCAACTCATCCAGCCGTAAGCCACCCGCGAGGAGCAAGCCCAAAACAAACACCCAAAAGGAGAAAACTGTCATGGCAAGACCAGCAACCAAAGAGGATTTCACTCCCAGAACTGAATTCCCAATTCAACCCGCACCTGCACAGCCCAGCTTCTCAGTGCCAGGAGTCGTCTCCTTGAACACACGCATTGAACCAGAGATCAGCTCGGCACTCCTGACAGCCTCCATGCAGCGGAAAATTCAGCGGCTACAGCCCTTCACTCAGCAGGACATTGTGGCAGAGGCGCTTCGCGACTGGCTCAGAAAACATAGCTACATGGTATAGCCCCCCCGCTATGACGCGATTTGTGAGGCGAAACCTTTATACAGAAAATTATACAGTCAGGGCTTGGTCTTCGTGAAAAAGTGCGCCACTCGGCGCAACACCACGCAAAGCGCCAAGTGGTCACTTCGTTATTCTGCAACACTGTGCAACACCATGAAAATCCCTGTAAAATCAAGGCAAACAGGCTCATTTGCCATTTCTTACCATCTGCAATCAAGGCAGCGGCGGCAAACTATCCCCGACAGGAATCGAACCTGTATTTAGAGTTTAGGAAACCCTCGTTCTATCCATTGAACTACGGGGACGAGAATGGTGGAGGCAGTAGCAAGCTTCGCGGGTTTTTGCAATGCTCGCTTTCGATCGTGTTCGCATCGGCTGGCTGGTATGATCTCGGGACTTAGCACACGCTTGCCACGGTCGCCTCTATGCCGGGACGCAAGAGGAGGCGATCGCCCGCGTGCAGACCTTGGAGACGCTGTCCGAGGGGCGATGCTATGGTGATGACGTAGAGGTCGTGACCATCGACCTGCACCTCGGTGCCTCCGGCGTGGGCCGCGATCAGGTAGTGAGCAGGACCTTCGGAGGTATCGAGGCTAGCGAGCGAGCCCATGCCGATCGGGGAATCGGCGGGGTGCGGCTCGCCCGACATGGCCTTGAAGACGTGCACAGCTTCCTGCAGTTCCGCCACGCGTTGAGCCTGTCCACGAGCGACGTAGGAGGCCTCGAGGCTGCGTGTGTCATATTTGTTCTCAGCTTTGCTGTCGGGATCTGTGGCTGCGGCAAAGGCGTCGTTGGCGGCACGGGTGAGGGCGGACAGTTCAGTGGTGAGGTTGGCGATGATCTGATCGAGGACGACTTGTTTGTTCACGTGAAGGCAGTATGCCTTGAGGTGCTCTGAACGCGGCGAAAGGCAAGTGTAAAACCCGTGGGTCCGTTTCATCATGCCCGCGCCTCAATCACTGGCACTTAGTTGATAGCGTCCAGGTGGTTTCCAGCTTCCACTCCTCTTTAAACTCATGTCACGCGAATCGATACGTTTGATTGCCTTTGTGTTGCTTGGCTTGATTTTGGTGGAGGCCATTCGTGCTTGTCGAAACAGGCCATCGGTAGAGCCGCTGCCGGTCGAAGGTGAACGTGCTTCCGCAGCTCCTTTGATCGCGCCGAGAACAACTGGGTAAACGTCTGGCGCAAAGGGTTGACCTGCTTATGCTGAAGGAATGTCTCAACAGTTGAATGTCCCTGCCGCCGCCCGTCTTCAAGATTTCCTCTTCGCCAGCTTTCCGGCGATGAAGAAGATCAAGGTGAAGCAGTGGTTGAAGTTCGGCTCTGTGCTGGTGAACGGTGAAGGTGGCCTTCGCCACGATCACGCCCTGGCGGCCGGTGATGTGGTGACGATCTTGTCGCCCGATGAGGCACGAGTGGCTACCGTGATGCCCAAGAAGCTCCGGATCGTCTATGAGGATGAGTCGATCATCGTGATCGACAAGCCGGTGAATCTGCTCTCGATCGCCAGCGTAGCCGAACAAGAAAAAACAGCCTACGCCCACCTCACGGATTACGTTCGGAAAGGTGATCCCAGGAGCCACGAGCGGGTGTGGATCGTCCATCGACTGGACCGGGAGACCTCTGGATTGATGGTTTTCGCAAGGACCGAGGAGGCCAAGAACGAATTGCAGGATGCCTGGGACAACGTGGACAAGCACTACTTTGCCGTGGTGGAAGGTAGACCCAAGTCCCCCAAGGGCGAACTCCGATCGCATCTGGATGAACGCAATCCGTTCATCGTTTTCAGCGTGCCAGAAGCTGAATACACGCGGGAGGCTGTAACGTTCTACGAAGTCGTCGATACCACTCCTCGCTATAGCTTGATCAAGCTCGAACTCGAAACCGGGCGCCGCCATCAGATCCGCGTTCAGCTGACCGAGATCGGATGTCCGATTATTGGCGACGAAAAATACGGCTCCGGTGCCAACCCCGCGAACCGCCTGGGATTGCACTCGACCTACCTGCGCATCCCCCACCCCGTGACAGGCAAGTTGATGGAGTTCGAATCGCCGCTGCCCGAGCCTCTGGCACGGTTGTTCAAAAGCTGATGTGAAATCGCGAATTCTCTCAGCTGATCCATCCGGTGCTTCGGGCAACTGCCTTGCTCCATCCGGTCTGCAGCAGGCTCATCTGCTCGGCATTGTCGCGCGGTTCAAACCGAGCATCGACCTTCCAGTGCGCTCCAATGCTTGCCTTGTCCGGCCACACGCCCGTGGCCAGACCTGCGAGGTAAGCAGCCCCCAGAGCGGTGGTCTCCACACACGATGGACGAACGACGTCGCGGCGTAACAGGTCGCTCTGAATCTGCATGAGCAGCGCGCTTCGCGAAGCTCCGCCATCCACGCGGAGTTCCTTCAACTCGATCCCCGCATCCTTCTCCATGCAATGAATGAGGTCGGCAGACTGGAGGGCGACACTCTCAAGGGCCGCGCGACAGAAGTGCGCTCGATTGGTGCCACGAGTCATGCCAAGTGCGGCACCTCGCGCATACGGATCCCAGTGTGGCGCCCCCAAGCCAGCGAATGCGGGAACTAGAAACAAGCCGTTCGCGTCTTCCACACTTGCTGCCAGTTCATCACACTCGGCCGCGGAGCGCACGAGCTGCATCTCATCACGAAGCCACTGAATGACTGCACCTCCGATGAAGACTGAGCCTTCCAAAGCATACTCCGTCCTGCCGTTGATGCGCCAGGCCACCGTCGTCAGCAGGTTGTTCTGCGATGGCACGGCACGCTCACCGGTTTGAAGCAGGAGGAAACAGCCCGTGCCATAGGTGTTCTTGGCCATGCCTGGCTCGAAGCAAGCCTGACCGAACAAGGCGGCCTGCTGATCACCTGCGATACCGGCAATCTTGATGTCCTTCATTTCGGGCACGGCCGTCGTCCCGACGACGCCGCTGGAATCCACCACTCGCGGCAACAAACTCCGAGGCACATCAAGCACGGCCAACAGTTCATCGTCCCAATCGCCCTGATGGATGTTGAACAGAAGCGTTCGCGAGGCATTGGAAGCATCGGTCGCATGGACTTGTCCTTGGGTTAGGTTCCAGAGGAGCCAGGAGTCGATCGTTCCAGCAATCACTTCCCCCGAACGAGCACGATCCCGGAGTCCATCAACGTTGTCGAGCAGCCAACGGAGTTTGGTGCCGCTGAAGTAGGGATCAAGACGCAGCCCCGTCCGCTCGATGAAGAGAGCTTCATGCCCCTCCGCTTTGAGTCTAGCACACAAATCGGCCGTCCGTCGGTCCTGCCAGACAATTGCCGGAGCCACGGGTGCTCCCGTGGCTCGGTCCCAAATGACCACGGTTTCACGCTGGTTCGTGATCCCGATCGCTGCGATGTCCGAGGCGTCGAGGCTCGCCGTCTGCATGGCCTCAATGGCCACGGCCAGTTGATTGCGCCAGATCTCTCCAGCATCATGCTCCACCATGCCCGGTTGAGGGTAGATCTGCCGATGCTCTCGCTGGGCCACGCTGACAGCCTCGCCTGCCGCATTGAACACGATGGCACGTGAACTCGTGGTGCCCTGGTCGAGTGAAAGGATGTGCTTCATAATGTGATCAAAGCAAATCACCTCCTCGGAGGCAAACATGATCAGTTGCCGACGCCCGCAGGTCTGCTTTGATCCGCGCCTTTATGAGCACGACGAAGATTTTGGTCACCGGCTGCAAGGGCCGTATGGGACAGGCAGTCATCCGAGCCACGGATGCCAATCCTGGCACGGAGCTTGGTGCCGCGATTGATGTGGGGGATTCCCTGGACGACGCACTGGCAGCTTCCGATGTAGTGATTGACTTCACGAGCCACCACTTTAGCAATGAGTTGGTTGCCGCCTGCTTGAAGCACAAAAAACCTTTCGTGATGGGCACCACCGGTCACACCGACGGTGAGCTGGCGACGATCCGAGCAGCCGCACAAAACCTCCCTGTGGTGCTGGCCCCCAACTTCAGCGTGGGCGTCAACACGCTCTTCTGGCTGACTCGCAAGGCGACGGAGATCCTCGGCCCTGACTTCGATTTAGAAGTCGTGGAAATGCACCACCGCATGAAGACCGACAGCCCCAGCGGCACCGCTCGTCGTCTCGCCGAGATCCTGGCCGAGGCCCGCGAGTTGAGCTACGACAAGCACGTGAAGCATGGTCGCTTCGGCGATGTGGGCGCACGAACCAAGTCAGAGATTGGGATGCATGCTCTACGTGGCGGTGACGTCGTGGGCGATCACACGGTGGTCTATGCGAACCTCGGCGAGCGAGTCGAACTCACGCACAAGGCCAGCAGCCGCGATACCTTTGCTACAGGCGCTGTGCGAGCCGCTCGATGGCTGGCAAGTCAGCCTTCGGGAATCTATGACATGCAGGACGTTCTGGGTCTGAAGTAGGCTGAAGTCGAGACCCACCATGCTCTACGGCATCGCTTTCGGCAGCAATCTCGGCAATCGCCTTGAAAACCTGCGGTCAGGTCTGAGCGAGTTGCTGAGTCGCTCCCAAGCAAAGCTGGTTTCGGCCTCCAAAGTTTATGAGACTGAGCCCGTCGAATGCCCAGAAGGTTCGTCCGCCTACCTCAATGCCGTCATCGAACTGGAGGCTGCGCAGCCCCCTCATGAACTCCATCGCATCATGCAAGGGATCGAGACGTTTTTAGGTCGGCCTGAAAAGCGGGACCTCAATGCCCCTCGGCAACTGGACCTGGATATTCTTTTCGCCGGAGAATTGACGGTCTGTGACGAACATCTGACCATCCCTCACCCTCGCCTGCACCTGCGGAGATTCGTTCTCCAGCCACTCGCAGACGTATGTCCGCAGCTCGTGCTGCCGAACCAAACACACTCGGTGTGGGCTCTACTGACGTCACTCAAAGATGCACCTGAAAGCGTGTTTCCGATCGCGAGCAGTGAATGGTCCCAGCTCACTTAGCGGGTGCAGAACCGCGTTCTTCGTCTTCAGCAAACTTGATAAATGGCCCTACCTCGAAGCGCCTCGACACAGGCGGCCCAACGAACTCGGTATTGAACGAGTCCCGGAGTTCATCACCGTAACTGCCCTCAAAATGCTTGGAGAGAAGCAGCGGCGAAAGTTTGAGCGACTCGTCAGGAGGCAAGGTGCTGCCAAAATTGGCCGAGGCGTTCGTGAGGTCGGGCGGGATCATTTCGAATCCCGGAGGCAGAGGAACATCGCTCAATTTGGAGGCAATGATTGGTTCGGCTCCGGGACGGAGACTGATCTGAATCAAACGAACCGACACTACAGCGAGCACCGCCATTCCCGCCACAGCCAATGCAAGACGAGGACCCGTCAGCCTGTCCCAATACTCTTGCAGCCGCTCCCAAACCATCGAACGAACGGATTGACTCATAAGTTCAGTCCTCTGGCGCAAATGGAGCTGATGAATCAACTGGTCTTCAAATCCCTCAGGCATACGCTCGTAACGCTTGAGCGCGAGAAGCCTCGAAATTTGGTTGTCGTCAGGTTCGGTCATGGCGTTGGGTGTAGGGCGAATGCGGCACGGCCTCGACCAAGGCAGATGCAACGGTTGTTACTTTACGAAATCGTCGAGATAGGTTTGCAGTTGGCGATGTGCATAGAAAAGGCGGGAGCGCACCGTGCCCTCCGAAACCCCAAGGATCTTGCTGATGTCAGAATGCTGAAGACCTTGAATGTCGTAGAGGGTTACTACCGTGCGGTGATCTTCAGACAGCTTCATCATCGCCTCGTTCAAACGTTTTTGAAGTTCATGGAGCCCCACGTCCCTCAGCGGGCTGTGTCCGGTGGTCACGTTGATGAAATCCGGGTCGTTTTGAATCCCTGAATCCACGTCATCCAAGCTCAAGATCACGCGACGACCACGCTTCTTGAGAAAGTTCAGCGTCATGTTGACCGCTATGGAGTAAATCCAGGTGTAAAAGGACGACTTGCCTAGAAATCGGAGCAACGAACGATAGGCTTTCGCGAAGATGTCCTGGAGAAGGTCGGCCGTGTCTTCGCGATTGCTGGTCATGTTGTAAACCAATCCGTAGAGCTTGGGAGTGTATTTACGCACGAGTTGATCGAAGGCCCGCGTGTCCCCTTTTTGTGCACGCTCGACGAGTTCGCGATCCTCTTCCCCGCTGGCGGTTCCACTGCCGTTGCCTTGTTGCTCCTTATCGTTCATCAACGGTTGATGGTGATCTATGCTTCCATTTGACCTGATCAATTGCTCGATTTCAGACAACCATTGGATTTGATCTACTACAAGTTATTCTTGCACAGCTCAGCCCCCTGATGAGCCAGGAGCAGGTCCACGGTCCGGGCCGTTGCTCCGTCGTGACGCATGAGCGCCTGCTGGCCCGCTTCTGCTAGGCACCTCCGAGCGGCGTCATCCATCAGCAAATCGCCCAACACATTTTTCAGCGACGCTAAGTCTGGCACTTGAACCGCGCCTTGAGCAGCCAGCAGCAACTCAACCAAGGGACCGAAATTCTCCATGTGAGGACCAAACACCACCGGCTTGCCAGCCATGACGGCCTCGGCGGGATTCTGCCCCCCTTCGGCCAGGAAACTCTTGCCCATGACGACCACAGTTACCAGTTCCAGCCATGAACGAAGCTCGCCAGTGCTATCAATGACCATCACATCCGCTCGTTGAAATGACTCGCCATCAAGACGACTACGAAGCGCAGGCTGAAGGCCAAGAGTTCGAAGTTCCTCCACGACTTGTGGCCCCCGCTCGAAGTGCCTTGGCACCAAGAGGAATCCGAGTCCCGGAGTTTCTGCGGCCAACTCCTTGTAGATCGAAGCCAGAGCCCGCTCCTCACCGTTATGAGTGCTGGCAGCGAGGATCAGGGGCCGATTGTTCAATCCGATTCTCTCCAAAAGTGAGCCGAGCATCTTCACCTTGTCACCCGATGGTGCGCTCCCCTGGGGATCATACTTGATGCTGCCCGTCACCATGATCGCCGCATCTCGTGCACCGATCGACGCGAGCCGTTTCCGGTCCCCTTCCTCTTGCACCATCACCTGCGTGAGCATCTGAAAGATGGGAGACACAAGGCTGTGAAACTTCACGTAGCGTCGCTCCGACCGCGCTGACAATCGTGCATTGACCAACGACACCGGGATGCCCACCTTCGTTGCCCGAGAAACCATGTTTGGCCAAACCTCCGCCTCGACGAGGACGATCTGAGAAGGCTGAAACTGCCGCAGCACCCGGGCAGCCACACCCGGCAGATCAAGTGGACTGTAGAGAGCCACCACGCGTCCTGGAAAGCTTTGTTCAGCTTCAACCGCAAGGCGATAAGCCGTGGGCGTGGTTGTAGTCAGGATGACACTCAAATCTCCTGCCTGGCGCAGCAACTGCACGATCAGCTTCCTCGCCACCCCAACTTCTCCCACACTGACCGCGTGAACCCAGATCCGCCCCCCCTGTGGAAGCGCGTCCATTGCCTGGCATCGCTCCCGGCTCCAGAACCCGAGGCGCTGACCGAAGTCTGCCCAACTCCCGCCTCGCCGCCGCATCTTGATCAGCGCCGCCGGGGCCATGTAAAGCAATCCGACTGGCAGCAATGCGTTGTATAAGAAGAGGCTAAGTGTTCGTGATCCCATCCGATGTTTGCTGGAGCCAGAGGAGTCTCGTTGATCCGTATTCACGATCCCGGATGACTCTCCAGCCCCACGATGGCGAAAGGTCAGCCGTTGTCACCCGGCATTCGAGGATGAAACTTCCGCCAGGAGCCAGCACGCGCCGTAGCGCCTCAGACTGGAGCAACTCCATCGCCCAGTTCCGATCCTTTGAGCCATGGGCGTAAGGTGGGTCGGCAAACACAAGATCAAAGGAAGCAGGTTGCGCACGAGCCATCTCATCGAGCACCCGCATCGCATCGCCGGATCTAACCATTGCTCCTGCCAATTTCGATTTGGCCACGTTGGCTCTGATCACATCCACCGCCCCTCGATGTTGATCAACAAACACGGCGCTCTCTGCCCCACGGCTCAATGCCTCAAGGCCCAAAGCGCCCGAGCCAGCGAACAAATCGAGAACCCTGGCACCCACCACCACCTCACCCAGCGACGAAAACAGGGCCTGCCTCACTTTGTCCGTCGTAGGTCGCGCCACGGCATCGGGAACCTTGATTGGGATACCACCTGCGACACCGGAAATAATACGCATGGCTGGAAACAGGGAATCTACGCGGGGAGGGGATCGAACCCTCGGCCAATTGGTTAAAAGCCAACTGCTCTACCGCTGAGCTACCCGCGCGTCTTGGAAGGGGGCGGTTTCTTATCCAGAGCAGCCCCCCGTGCAAGCGTGAAAGTGAGTTCAGAGCAATATTCGATCCAGCCCGTGCTCGGGACGCCGGACGTGGAAAAAGCGCATCCCTGCCTCCCTCGCCCCATCCCCATCAGCTTTGAGTTCATCACCGACGTGCAAGCAACTCCCCGGCGGAATCCTGGCAGCCCGTAACGCCACGTCGAAGATTCGGGGATGCGGCTTGGATACGCCCACCTCGCTGCTGATGATCATGCCATCAAAGCACGAGTCTAATCCGTGACCTCCCAGAATTCGGCGAAGACGCCGGTCAAAATTGGACAGCACGAAGAGTCGGCATCGGACCGCCAATCGCTCCAAAGCAGGTCGCACATCAGGAAAGACTTCCCATGTGTCGGGTCTAGCAAAGTGATCATAAAGATCGTCGAACAAATCACTCCCCACACCGCCCACGATCCCTGCAGTTTCGAAAACTCGGTTCACCAAATCTCGCCACCATTCGCGATCATCATCTGGGGCTGATCCCTCATGAAAAGGAGCCGGACACCGCGCCCACTCACTCCTGAACGCCGCCTCCAAATGCTCGGGAGGAAGGTCGATTCCATACTGCAGCGCGACGGCAGAATAGGTGCTTCCAACCGGCTCCTTGAGGCGGATCAGGGTGCCGACGGCATCGAAAAACACGACTTTTATGAGGTCCTCCATCAGGGAATGATCAGCAATCTTAGACCGGCTGGGACAGTCCTTCATTCGAAAGTCGATCCAAGGCCGAACCTCGATCCCGATGATTCGAATTTCACCGCCACTGAAATGGCCCAATGCCAAATTCCTGCAAAAGCCATAAGGCGGCGGGGTGTCAATGAGATTGTTCTTGATGAACACTGCTCGTTGACTACTATATGCCCTCCATCTCCCGGTTGTTTCGACTGCTAGGGGAACCCGACTTCAACACGAAGGGTGTGGCTTCTGCCATGCCCTTCTTTGTCTTCGGAGGTCGTTGTTGTTTTTCACCGCCTGCGCCATGATCTCAGAACTTAAAGCTCTCTTCGAATACTACCAGAAAGAAAAAGGCATCGACGCCAGCAAAATGGTCGATGCTTTGAGCCAGGCTCTGCTCGCTGCCTCCAAGAAGAGCATTGGCCCGGCCCGTGAGCTTGCGATCTCCATTGACCCGGAAAAAGGCTCGATCAATGCGACGGCAAAATTGATCGCCGTTGAGAAGGTGGAAAACGCTTTTGAGCAAATCGGTCTCAAGGCCGCTCGCAAACTCAAGCCCAACGCAGAGCTGGGTGACGAGATCACCGTGGAGATCCCCCCTCAAGTCATGGGACGAATCGCCGCCCAGACCGCCAAGCAAACGATGCTCCAGCGTCTGCGCCAGGCCGAGAAAGAGAATCTTTACGATGAATTCAAAGATCGCACGGGCGACGTGGTCAGCGGTGTGATTCGCCGCTTCGACAAGAGCGACGTGGTTGTGGACCTGGGCAAGTTTGAAGGTGTGATGCCAGCCAAAGAACGCGTCTCAACCGAGGACTACACTCCCGGTGATCGCATGCGCTTCTATGTGAAGGCTGTTGAGAAAGACAGCTCTCGCGGACCAGAAATCATCCTCAGCCGTGCACACCCGAATTTTGTTCGTCGTTTGTTCGAATTCGAAGTCAGCGAAATCGCCGATCGCACGGTCGAGATCGTGAGCATCTCTCGTGAAGCTGGCTATCGCACCAAGGTGGCTGTTCACAGTGCCGACGACAAGGTGGATCCCGTTGGAGCTTGTGTTGGACTGCGTGGCGCTCGCGTCAAGAACATCGTCCGCGAACTCAACAATGAGAAAGTGGACATCATCCATTGGTCCCCTGACCACGCGGAGTTCATTCGTGAAGCTCTCAAACCGATCAAGCCCCTTTCCATTAAGGTCTCGTCCGACAAACGCTCAGCCCAGCTGACGGTTTCGGAAGAGGACCTTTCCAAAGCTATTGGACGTCGTGGTCAAAACGCCAGACTCACGTCGCGCCTCGTCAACATGGAGCTGTCGATCGAGAAGGACGAAACGGCTGCCGAAGTTTTCGCCGCCCAAATGGGTAGCGCCGCCTCACATTTGGGCAAAGCCCTTGGTGTCGATGATGCGACGGCCGCCAAGCTTGCGGAGAACGGACTCAATGATTTGAAGTTGTTCGCACAAGCGGACGTGGATGACATCGCAGCAATTGTCGATGGCGACCGCGCCCTAGCCGAGCACATTTTCGCCCGCGCGATGGAGTTGAACTCCTAGTTCCAAACTCCTTAGCTTCATCCTTTATTCCCCGCACTACTCCGCTCGAAGCCCCGTCAATACCCACATGCCTTCTCGTTCCAGATCGTCCCCAAGCCCCTCTCCTGATGAATCGGGAAAGGATTCAGCTCCAGCTGCCAAAAAGGCTGCGAGCAAGAAGGTGCTGTCACTGATTGAGGAAGAGGAGATCGCCAAACCAAAGAAAGCAGCCGCACCTCGATCCAGCACGGTTTTGAAGCCTCTGGGAGCCCGGAACAAAACAGAGCTTAAGAAGACTCCGGGCGAAGAAGCAAAGTCCGCTGAACCAGCCAAGCCCACTATCGCTGAGCGCAAGACCGCGGCTCTTTCTCTCTTTGACGAGGAACCCAAGCAGAAAACCAGGCGTGATCCGGCCTCCTCAGCAGGAGCCATGCCTCCTATCTCTTTGCTTCGTGCCGAGCCAACACCTGCCCCCGCGCCTCCGCCACTACCCCCGCCGCCGCCCGGACCTGCCACAGAATCGTCGGGCGACTCGGGCGAAGAGAAAATTTTGCATCTAAAGCCCCCGATCATCGTCAAAGACTTGGCGGAAAAGATGGGGATCAAAGTTTTCAAGCTGATTGGTGACCTCATTGCGTTCAAAGTCTTTGCAACTGCTGACAAGGCGATCGAGCTCGAGATCGCTGAGAAGGTCTGCGAGAAGCACGGGTGGAAGCTGGAGCGTGAAAAACGCGAGAAAGGCGCTGGCGTTCACAAGGTTGAGGAAGTCATTGTTGAACCACCACCGATTGTCGTCGCAGAGCAGCCTGCAGATGTGATGGAGCTGCGTGCTCCGATCATTACTTTCATGGGCCACGTTGACCATGGTAAGACTTCCCTGCTCGATGCTGTGCGCAAGTCCCATGTCGCATCGGGCGAGGCAGGTGGCATCACTCAGCACATCGGTGCCTACTGTGTCTTCCACAACGGCAAGCCGATTACCTTCATCGACACCCCCGGCCATGCCGCCTTCTCCCAGATGCGTGCTCGCGGGGCGAATGTCACGGACATCGTTGTGCTCGTGATCGCGGCTGATGATGGCATTATGCCTCAAACACGCGAAGCCCTCAGCCATGCAAAGGCAGCTGGCGTGCAGCTGATGATCGCCATCAACAAGTGCGACTTGCCGACGGCCAACATCATGCGCGTTAAAGGTCAACTTCAAGAGATGGGCCTGACACCCGTCGATTGGGGTGGTGATATCGAATGCATGGAAGTCTCAGCCCTTAAGGGCATCGGTATCGACAATCTGCTCGAAACCATGAGTCTCCAGGCAGAAGTTCTCGAGCTGAAAGCCAATCCACGCGCTCCCGCGCGTGCCACGATCATTGAATCGTCCATGCAGGAGGGTAAAGGCCCAGTGGCTACCGTTATCGTCAAGCAAGGCTCCCTCAAAGTGGGACTTCCCTTCATCTGCGGTCCCCACTGGGGCAAGGTGAAGGCGATCCTGAATGATCGTGGTGAATCCATCAAGTCCGTCGGACCCGGCATGCCGGCCGAGCTGGTTGGATTCAGTGACATGCCCCACGTCGGTGACGAGGTCGTCGTGATGGACAATGAACGCGCCGTGAAGAAACTGAGCGAAGAGCGTCAGGAAGAACTGCGTCGCAAGAAGCTGCAGGTGCCACGTCGCTCGACCCTTGAAAGCCTCTTCGCCAACATCAAGGAAGGCGAGAAGAAGAGCCTCAAGCTCATCCTCCGCACGGACGTGCAGGGTTCTGTTGAAGCCATAGTGAAGTGCCTGACCGACATCAAGTCTGAAAAGGTCAAGCTCGACATTCTTCACTCAGAACCAGGAGCAATCTCCGAATCCGATGTCCTGCTGGCCTCCGCTTCCGATGCTGTGGTGATTGGTTTCAATACCAAGGTGGAGAACAAGGCTCTCGCAGTCGCCAAGCGCGAAGGTGTCCAGATCAAACTTTTCTCGATCATTTACGAACTCATCGATCAGGTGAAGGAATCTCTCCTCGGCCTCCTCGATCCGTTGACACGCGAAAAAGTCATCGGTCATGCCAAGGTGAAGCAGGTATTCAACCTCACCCGCGGCGTCGTCGCAGGATGCGGAGTTACCGATGGACGCATCGACCGCAAGGCCCGTGCCCGTGTTATCCGCAACGGCCAGGCCGTTTACGATGGCAACGTGGATACGCTCAAGCGGTTCCAGGATGATGTCTCCGAGGTTCGCAATGGCCTTGAGTGCGGTATCAAACTCGGCCACTACAACGAATACGAAGAAGGCGACATCATCGAGTGCTACGAGTTGGAGAAGATCGCCCAGACGCTATAAGGCCCGACGTTTTGCCTCTCGGAACGCTGCCCGTCAAAGCACTCCTTTGACGGCTGCTTTCTCCATCCCTTCATCGCCTGAAAACATGACCCACCGAACAGCCAGAGTAGGCGAACTTATTCGCCACGAACTGTCCACCATCCTTGCCCGCGAGCACACTTTTGGGGACGTGTTTGTGACCGTGCACCAGGCCGATGTGGCCGCAGATCTCAAGAACTGCACGGTTCACATTGGACTCATCGGAGGTGATGAAGAGAAGCACACAGCGGTGATTGATAAACTCAATCGCGCAGCCGGTGCCATTCAGCGTTCTTTGTATCGTAGGGTAATCTTGAAGAGTTCGCCCAGACTGTTTTTCAAACTGGATCGCTCAGCCGAGCGCGGGGTCAGAATCATAAATGCCATGGAGCAACTCCCCGCCCCCTTGCCCGAGACCGATGCTCCCATCGGAAAATTCAGAGGCAATGACGGACTCGATCATCGCTGGGAGGCTGATCAAGACCAGCTCTCGCCTTCCAAGCAGCGGAGACCAAGCCAGTTCAATACTCCGCTGAACGAAGAGCGTGACAGTGAAGATGACGATGAGTGAGCAGAAAACGTTTGTTCAGATCGGTGACGCCCTGCGGAATGCACATCGAATCGGATGCGCATGTCACGTCCGTCCCGACGGTGACGCCTTGGGCTCGATGCTCGGATTCGCACTGAGCATGAGGCTTGCTGGCAAAGAGGTGGTCGCTCTCTCCAACGATGGCGTTCCCTGGCATCTGGCGTTCCTGCCCGGTGCTGACACCATTGTGAAACCAGACGGCCAGCCGCTGGAAATCGATGTCTCTGTCGCCCTCGATACTGCCACCCACGATCGCCTTGGAGCCAATAGCATTGGAGCGCTCAGCAAGGCGGGCACATTGATCAACATCGACCACCATGGCAGCAACCCTGGCTACGGACACTTGAACTACATCGACAGCCACGCACCAGCTGTCGGAGAGATCGTCTATGATTTACTCACCGCCCAGGGTTTCCCCATCGACGGAGCCATTCGTGAGAACCTTTTCACGGCCATTAGCACAGATACCGGTTCTTTCCAGTATTCGAGCACCACGGCCCACACGCATGAAATCGTCGCAGCGATGATGCGAGACGGACTCGACACGGCCCGCATGGCACGGCTGTTGTATTCACAGAATCCGATGCGCCGCGTCGAGCTTCTACGCACCCTGCTGAACGAAATGGAGTTCCGGGCCGATGGCCGGATTGCGAGCTGGATGTATCCACAAACTACCAGGCAGCGCATTGGCGTTCAGCCTGGTGACACGGAGGGTCTCATCGACACTTTGCGCTCGATTGACTCCGTGGTTTGTGCGGTCATTTTTGAAGAGCAGCGTGACGGAGGCATCCGTGTGAGTGCGCGCAGCAAGAATGACACGGTTAACGTCGCCGATGTGTGTGCTCAATTCGGAGGGGGAGGCCATCGTGCCGCAGCCGGGGCAACTCTCCCCGGTCCCATCACCACCGCCGCCACCCTTTACCTCGAAGCCCTGGAACATGAAGTCAGAAGAACAGATTAGTGGAGTCCTCCTCATCGACAAGGAACCCGACATGACGTCTCATGACGTCGTGGCAGTGGCCCGTCGATGCCTCAATCAGAAGAAGATCGGACATTGCGGCACGCTCGACCCCATGGCCACAGGCATGCTCATTCTCGTTCTTGGCAATGCGACACGCATTCAAGATCTTCTCATGGCCGAGGACAAAGAATACACGGGGACTCTCACCTTGGGTGCCACTACCTCCACCCAAGACAAGGAAGGTGAAATCCTCGAAACCAAAACCGTCCCTGAATTCACTCCGGATCAAATCAAAGCCGCGTTTGAAGCGTTTCAGGGAGACCTTTACCAGTTGCCCCCCATGGTGAGTGCCATCAAGAAAGATGGAGTCCCTCTCTACAAGCTGGCGCGCCAGGGAAAAGAGATCGAACGCGAGCCCAGGTTTGTCCGCGTTTATGACTTTGAAATTACCCGCATCGCGTTGCCCGAAGTCGATTTCCGGGTGGTCTGCAGCAAAGGATTCTACGTGCGAACCTACGCCCACGATATTGGACAGAAGCTCGGCTGTGGTGCACATCTCAGTGCGCTCCGCCGAACCCGCAGCGGCCACTTCAAATTGCTGCCTGGAAAGTTCGCCTCGTTTGAAGACTTGAAACAAGGTCGTCGCGATATCGTCGAGTCGTCCATTTATTCCCTCTACGAAGTTTCGAAAATGAGGGGGGCATAAGAGTTTCGGGAGGAGCCCAAGTCAGCACACCCCAAAACGCCTGATCCGCGATCGGAGATCGATTCAATTCGCGGCTTCGCGAAATATGATCAGCACGATTACCCCTATTCCACGCTAGACATGGAAAAGCCTGCGAACCATGTGAATGATTCGCAGGCTTGATTGCTTGGACAGTCTCCAGTCCTGCCTAGTGCTTAGCGCTGATCGAAGTCGTATTGATTGACGACCTTGAATTGGGCGGGAGTTGGCGAGGGCACAGGCTTGGGTTTAACGACGACCGGCGGAGGCGTCACTTCGACGACCCGCGTCGTCGTCTTGCAGCTTGTAAAAGAAGCCATTGCCAGGAGGGCCAGCACCATAGTGAAGTGTGATTTCATAAGTATTGATGTTTGATGAGTGGAGTGAAGGAATAATCACCTCAAACGAATCTGCTACTGGTTAGTTGCAGCACGAAAGTTCGATGGAGTGTTAGGATCGGGAATCTTGCTGGCCTGCCCAGGCAGAGCGTAGGTAGGCGTGGTATAGACGTTAATCTGGGCTGGTTTCCGGTAAACAACCGTTTCACGAGTGCAGCTGGAAATCGAAGCCGCTACAAGTCCGATGATCAGTAGCTGAAAGAATTTCATGATGATACTTGGATTATATTCAAGGTTGAAACTTGCACTTCCAACACGTGCTGAGCAAGAGTTGGAAGTGCAGGGACTGATCCTTAGCGAGAGCCTTCAACGGCGTCTTTGCCACCACTGGTTTCGTTGCCGATACGCTCAGCATTGCCGGGAGCACGTGCATCAATGTCGCCACGGTTGTCGGTGACAGCAGGGGTTCCACGACGGCCAGCAACGGCAGCCCACCCGCAGCGATCAACGGCACGAGCAAAGTGGATTACGACGTTGACCACGCCATTGTAATCGGAGCGCCAGCGAACACCGGCCAAGCCGTTGCTCGTCGCACGAGTATCCTTCACGATGGTATTGCCATTTTCGGACTCGATGTAGAGATCGACGTCCTTGGCATACTTGTCGCCAGCCAGAATGAAAACGTAGTCCAGTCCACGATTCACAGGGATTTCGAATTCGAGGGTGACACCGTGACCGGCTTTACCTTCCTTCGAAGGAGCCATGTAGTAGCCCATGCCGGCATACTTTTCAGCCATTTCGAAAGCCTTGTCAGCGGCTTCAGGGATATCGGCTTTGGCGGTGGATACCGACAGTGCGAGGCAGGCAGCAGCGGAGCCGAGAATGGAACGAGTAATAGTTTTCAGTTTCATGATTTATTGGATCGGAGTGTTGTGTTGTTTGTTGGCAGGAGTGCTTCGGCCATAAGGAGCGCGAAGAGAGCCTTCACACTTGATATAGGGACTCCCCAAAAAGTTGTGACCGAATATCCGATCTTTTTTCGACTCCTTGCTTTCCGGTCCACCAATCACTTCTTGGGCGTCACCCGAATCACGAATTTCTCGAACTCTTCATGAAGCCATTTCACGTCGGCTTGCTTCACGGGGGAATCCATCCCTACGTCCACTCGCTTGCGGATTTCAGGCAGAGCTTTGCGAATGTCGGCCACAAGGGCATCACCATCATATTTAGGGTCGAGGCTAGCAAGCGTCTCGATGATGATATCCACCAAACGTTGCTCACGCAGAACGTTGCTCACATACGCATCGTAATTGGCATCGACGAAACTCGTCACGCAACGCCCCCCCTGCAGCCAGCCTCCTACCACGACGAGCATGGCGAGATCCCTCTTGGCTTTGTCTGAGCTAGATTCGAGGTAGTTGGTCACGTCACGTTGCAAACGCCCCAGTGCGAGGAAGGCACCAAACCATTGTTTCTTGTTGGCGTATGACTTCACCGTGTTTGCCATTCCCAGTTCATTGTCGGTCGCACCAAGTTTCTTCGCCAGCACGTTGATCTGCTCGGCTGCGGTATTCAAGGCCTCCACATTGCGGGCCTTGAGTGCCAGCACGGCATCGGAAGCTTTGATACCAAGGGCCATCGCATTGGCAGTGGAATCGTTGCCGTCACCAGCGATGCTGTTGAGTCTACCATCACGGCGGAACTCCTGATACAGTTTTTCATACTCGCTCACCCAGGCACCTTCGTCTCCCGGCTGACGCTTGAGCTTTGCGCTCAACGCTGACTCAACGGACAGAAGCTTGTCGATTACACTGATCTGAGGAATGCCTGGCACTTTGACACGCCCTGCTTTCTCAGGCTTGGCACTGTCACCACCCTCAGAAGTCTTGGCTGGCTGATCAATTTTGACACGATTGGAAGGTGCCTTTGCTTTTGACTGTGCGAAGGCTCCAACTGCCGAAAACGCCAATAGGGAAGCAATGGTTACAAGCGAGGTTTTCATGGTTTGATGGTGGGAAGGTGAGTTGTGAGAGGTAACAGAATTTATCTGGTAGCGGGGTCTCTGCGGAAGACTGAAAACAAAGACACGCAGCTCAGAATCAAAAGACCGGCGGCACTCATATACGCCCCCGGCCCATACTGCATTTGTTCGATCAGTTTTTTTACTCCTTCATCGATCTGACCGTTCCCAAGGTCGGCAATCTCCATGACCTGGGCCATGTTGCGCTGGTAAATCGACACCAAAAGCCCAACGAGCACACCACTTGCCAGCACGGCTATAAGACCGCCATTCCTGATCCACTTGGCTCGTTTCTTAGTGAGGAGGATCGAAGCAAACACCATGATGGCCACCAGCACCCATCCAGTAGTGCCTCCGCCAGGCGCGTGCTCAGCAAACATTAGCGTGCCGACCACTGGAACATCCACCAGGGGCTTTTGCAAACCTGTGGCAACGAGCCCACTACCTACAAGGGCTCCGAGCGGCAAGATAATCCGAGGTGCGTCCATAGCTTGCTCAAGCCTGCGATTTACGATACCACCAACCTCCGCCAAGCCCTGCCACTAAGGCTGCAATCACAATCACCGACCACGAGGAAGACTTTTGCTGAGCTACTTTCGGCGCCGAAGTGGGCTCCACCTCAAGCGATTTGGCAGGCGGTTGGGGCGGAGGGGCAGGTGGAGCAACCGGGGGCTGCGGCAGTTCTGCTTCTTTCGTTGGAGCCTCTTCGGGCTTGGGTGCCGGTGCCGGAACGGCAGGCTCTTTAGGCAACGGAGGTGAGAAAGACTTCGTGGCTTCTACAGGAGCTTTGGGTGAAGCACCTGACGCTTTCTTCTGTTCAGGCACAGTGGCCTTGGGCTTGTCCTCTGAGCCAGCCTTTTCCTTCACTTCTCCTTCCATCACAGCTTCAACAAACGAAGTGAAGATTGAGTTGAGTTCTTTGACGTTGGCTCGCTTCACTGGGTCGTTCATGCCCACGTCGACAAGGCGATGGATGTCGGGCAGGGCTTTCATGATCTTACTCACGAGCTCGTCGTTGAGATAGCCTGGATCAATCGAAGCGAGATTTTCTTGAATGAGGTCCACAAGGCGTGGTTCCCGAAGCACGTTGCTGGACCAGTCGGTGTAGTTGGCGTCAATCACATAAGTCACTACGCGCCCACCCTGCATCCATCCTCCTATCGCGACGAGGATAGCCAAATCACGCTTCCTTTTGTCTGTGCTACTCTCGAGGTAATTCGTAACATCCCGCTGCATTCGTCCCAGAGCGAGGAATGCGCTGAACCATTGCTTCTTGTTCGCATAATGACGGACAGTTCCAGCCATGCCCAACTCCCCGTCAGTGGCTCCTAGATTTCGGGCCAGCAAATCGATCTGCTCTGCGCAGACGTTCAGTGCCTCCAAATCGCGCGCCTTGAGCGCCAGCACGGCGTCTGAAGCCTTCACGCCAAGCGCCATCGCTACATAGGCCTGGTTTTTCCCCTGATCACGAATCGCATCAATGTGCCCATTCTCTCTAAACCTGGAATACAGGCGCTGGTAGTCCCGCACCCATTCGTCCTCGTTGGTCCGGGCAAGTGTGCTGTTGAGAGCCGACTCCACGGCGAGCAGCTTGTCGATCACGCTGATCTGGGGCAACGAACGATCTCTGACGCGATCCCTGCGCGGAGGAGGACGTTTGTCATCTCCATCAGCGCGGGTGGAGGGTTCGACTGTTGACCTGGCTGAACCTGATGGGCTTTTTGTGTCTTGAGCATGGATTGTCTCCAGCAGCAAAGCCATCACGTAGAGGGTTGTGATAAAGACATGTTTCATAGAGATTCGATAGCAGACAACACTCAACGCCCTGTCTGTCGCCGGTAGAGGGAGAAGGCAGCCAGGATGTAACTAACCGCACCCCATCCTCCCAGGACGAGTGCGCTTTGATGAGCGGGGGCGAGATTACTGTAAACTTCGCCCATGGTGACACTGACGTCCGCACGACTCTCAACGGTATCCTTATCGCCATCGCCGCTGGGTGCCGGCTCTTTGCTTCTCATGCCTAGGATCTCGCGGATGACGACGAGATTCTGCCAAGCCTTGCTAGGATCGGCCATTTGGTCGTATTCAACCTCATTGCCCCCATCAAGCTTGATTCGCTCCTTGTCATTGGGGGGCTGATTCAGAAAGGCTGGGATCTTGGTCTTGTTCGTCATCCGCGGTGTCTCCTGTCCATAAATGAGCGACACATCCATGATGCGCTGCAGGTTAAAGCTGGGCAGCACGCGACTGAACGCCAGAACGCCATCACCCATCTCCGGCAACGTGACGACGAAGGCGCCGAAGAGAATCTGAGGAATCAGAATCAGCGGCACCCACATCACAGCCTGTGTGGGAGTATTGACCAATGACGACACCACCAAACCAAGGGCTACACCGACAAGCGCTGCGAGGATCAAGGCGAGGAGGCGGAGGCCCACAAGATAAGCGATGAATAGCTTCCAGGACTTCGTGCCCTCCAGCTGCTCGCGCAGCAGGTCGCTCATCCCGACTGTGGTCTCCTGCTCAAAGATGCCCAACGAATGAATGACATTCTGCCGAAGGCCGAAATACCATGCAAATCTTTCGAGCCAGATGAACTCTGGATCGGTGACGCGAAGCCCCGTTCGATTGACCTTTAACCTCACAGGGGCCAGCGAACTGTCTTTGGCGCTCCCCTTTGCAGCAGCGGGAGCTGGCGTATCGGTGCCATCTCCAAAATCCAGCACTCCGCTGTCTCCACTCATGTCTGCGGGCGGCGGTGTGGACTCTTGAACCAGTCCCAACGGGTCCTTGTCTAAAGCGCCACCTTGAATGCCCGATAAGGCCTCGTCTTTCGCATGATCTTCATCGCCCTCATCGCTCTGTGAGGGATCGCGTCCAAGCCCGTCATTTCCCTTTGCAAGGAGGGACCACGGCTGGTGATGGAAAAATGCTTCACGGAACTCACGCGTTCCTTTATCACAGAGGTAACCTCGATGATCGGGGATCTCATAGGGCATGAGGTTGACATCTCTGTCGGGATTCCCTGACTCCTTCGGACGATCAACAATCTCATCCGCCTTCTCGGGATGAAAAACGTGAGTCAGGCTGGAAACCATGCCAAAGAGCAAGAGCGCCTGCAACACAGTGACCAAAGTCAGGAAGACAAACTTGCTAAGGAGATAAGTGTGGATTCCAAGGCCTGCGAGACGCTCCCGCCTGAAGATTGCCAGCTCAGCGACGATCTGCTGCGCTCCATTCGAGCAACCAAACCAAAGCGTTGCTATGACCGACAAGAACAGTTGAAGCACGGGATTGTCATCCACCCAGGCAATCATGGCTCCTATCACCACCGCCTGCATGAGCAGGAACAGGTAGTTCAGTTTGGAACTGATCAGCAGCTTCCACTGCCGTGAAAGCAAAAGCATCAAGCCCGACAATGCTCCCACCGGCTCACGCTTCGGAGGCATGGCTGAAGTGTTCCGCCCTGCTGAAACGGGAGGAATGAAATACGACGACTTCTTGTATTCGCATTCCCACTCATCCGCCTCACTGTCTTGTTCCTCAGGCTTGAGCTTGAGGTTCTGAGCCCGCTGATAAATGAGGCGAATCTTTTCGAGGAAATAGGTGTCGTCCTGCTCAGCCTGTCGCTTGAGCGATCCATCCCCAGGCGCTGACGCCGATGCACTCCCCGCTGCGTTCCAGAAGGAATCATTCGCGCTGCCAAAACTGCTCCGAACGCTCTCTGCGGCGGTGGGACGTCCCGATCGGAGGAAGAAGCGAGAACCGTCGGCTGGTGCTCCGTGAAACAACACACGCCCACGCGAGATGTAGGCCATCCGGTGAAGCAGATTGGCATTCTGCAAGACGTGCGTTGTGCACACGACACCCATCTGGCGACGCACGGCCATCTCGGCAAGGACCCCCATCAGGGCCTGCTCGGTTTGCGGATCAAGACCAGAAGTTGGCTCGTCGAGAAACAGATAGTCTGGCGATGCGAGCAGTTCGGAGGCGACGCTGACTCTCTTCTGCTGACCTCCCGATAGCTGGGCAATTCGCTTATGGCGATGCTCCGTTAATTCGAGGAGTTCCATCGTCGCGGCCACCACATCCTCGATCTGTGATCTCGGGGCTCTCAGTCGGATTCGGGCAGCGTAATGCAACGCATCTTCCACCAGGAGTTCACGGTGAACGATGTCAGCCTGAGGAACATATCCGATGCCTGCCGCGGCCACATCTTTGGGACTTTGAAGGATGATTCCACTGGCAGTGACACAGCCTGATGTGGCCGGGACAATTCCGCACAAAGCATTGAGCAGGGTGGATTTGCCCTGCCCAGAGCCACCGATGATCCCGAGAAAGCGCCCCTTGGCCACGTCGATGCTGACCTCCTTGAGAATCCTCCTACCACCACCAACGATCACGTTGAGTGCCGAGGCTTGCAGAATCCCCCCCTGTCCCACATGAGTCAACGAATCGCCAGTGAACTTAAACGAGTAGTATTCGCAATTGGGAATCTGAATGCAGTCTCCAAGCACCAGCTTCTTCTCTTCATAATCAGCCACTCCGTTGTGCAGGGTTCGAACCTCTGCGGACTTGTGGTTGAGATTGATCAAGAAGTAGTCTTTTCCTCTTTTCACGATCTCAGCCTGCGCCGACGAGATCTTTCCCATGTCCTCATCCAGGCAAAGCCGTGGCATCTCCGATTTTTCTTTGCTCTCAGTGCCTCGGCCGATCAAAAGTCCGCGGTTATCGAGGGGAATATCTGCCACACTACGACCTTTGAATGACGGCGCAGCCGGATGCCGCTCAAAATGTAGCGCCACGCCGCCGATAAACATAACGGCATCCCACATCAAAAGGGGAACGGTCTCGCCTCGCTCGAACGATGTGTTGTCGATGACCAGAGGCACATCGGACATGTTCTTCAGATACCAAGTAGCGTTGGCCACACTCCATGCAAAACGCAAGTGCTCCGCCTCCCAGCCTGGCTCGCTGATCACAAGGTCACTCTTGGGGTCTGAACCAACAATGAACTGGACACGCCCGTCCTTCCCGCGTGCACCGGGAGGAGCATTGTCATTATGGTAAAGGGCAACTCTTGAGATAGTTGCACCTGAGTTGACGACGATGGCAGTAAGGGAGCCTTCCATGTTCGCGGAACTTTCAGTTCTTTGGCCTATCGCCCGTCACCAAAATCGATCCGAATCTTGTTGGAATCTGAAGGCCGCCTGCGGTCATCATCCATCGGAATCTCACCCCTTGGAATCATGGCTCGCCGGGGCTCGGTCACTGTGTTGGGAGGATTGATTGTGCCCCGTGGAGCTTCGGCAGCTGCGACCTGCGCTGCTGCGATTGACTTTGTTACCGCTTCCAATTGAGCCTTCATCTCTGCGAGCGCAGTCGCATTCTGAACCTGCAATCGACCCAGCACCTTTTCCGACACCGCATCGGCGAGCTTGTCGGCCGCATCAGGATCCTGGCCACCTCGCTTGACCTTCAGCTCATTCACTGAATCGGTGAGCGCGGAAATCCCGCGCTGCATTTCCTCAAGCTGCTTCCGCACCGCTTCGTCTCGCAACTGAGCTTCTTTCTGGACCTGCCGATAGAAATTCAGGGCGGTGTCCTGCTTCTGCTCGCAACTCACCAAGCTCAAAAGAAGTGCCGCCGGGAGAAATTTGATTGCCTGCGTTTTCATAATTAGTGTCTCCGATTAATCCGGCGACTGTGAACTATCCATGGCGGTTCTCAAAGCCTTTTGTTCCTGAGAACAGCTGATGGCCGCAAAGGCCATAGTAAGATAAGAACAGCCCCTCCCCAGTCAGTTCCGAAGCGCGGCTTTCAGTGCTCTCAATTCCTCGTCCACATCAGCATCCGAAGGACTGCTCAACGTATCCGCTATCGCTTCACGCAATGCTTCGCGGAATTTTTGCCGGAGTCGGCTGACCATCTTGCGAGCGGCTGTCTCAGCCACCCCGAGACGCTCAGCAAGAGTCTGATAACAGCCTTCACCGGAATTGGTCGGAGACAAGAATGGCTCGGCAGCAACAAACTCAGCGCTCTTGCCGTGCCGTTTCTCATCCTCTCCCAGACGCCTCAGCGCAGTATTAAGGACTGAGATCGCCCACGTTCTCTCATAGAGTTTCTCGGGCGTGGATTCGTCCATCGGCTCCCAGGCATACATGTTCTCCCCAGCGAGCATGTCCAAAGAAACGACTTCTTCGTGCCCCCCCCTCTTCAATGCCGTGGCACGCTCATGCACGTCTCCCATGTAACGGCGAAAAGCCGTGATCAAATATGTCCGCATTCTGCCTTGATCGGGGCGCGCGGAAGCAAAAAGGTTCTGATTCAGCACACTGCAAAAGAAGCCCTGAGTCAGGTCCTGGGCATCTTCAGGACTGTGGCCGAAGCGCCGGGCAAAAGAATAGATCGGATACCAGTAGTTTTTGCAAAGGTCGTTGATGATAGCGTGCGCCTTGTCGCCGTTGCCCTCGTCGCGCAGTGACAAGACGGCGGTCCACCGGGTGAGTGGAAAAGGGGAGCTTCCAGCTTGTGTTAACATAGTTGTGATGATCTGACCGGGCACAGCACAAGTCAATCAGCGGACTTCACCCTGTTCATAAATCCAACGGTTCGCCAAAAAGCGCACATGCTTCCCACATCAAGACCTGGAGGTAGAGCTTTTCGTGAGCGGACAACCCCTCAGTTTGGATCATTGAATTCGCATGGATGATTTCCTTTACCCTGCTGAGGGCAGTCTTGAAATCTTCAGAAGCGGAAGGTAACTCAAGCTTTCCTGCCGCCATTGATGCGGTGATCTCAGCGGCCAACGCGATGCCGGGATGATGTGAATTGCGGGCAGCTCCCAGCCAGTCGCGTGAGGCCCGCCAATCATTGGATCGAAGCTCCAGCAGGCCCATAGCAAAGGCCACTCGATCGCTGTCGGCTGCCCCTAACCCTTGCGAGTTCTTGAGTTTAAAATCGAGAGTCTCCAGCTGGTTTTTTTCGATTGCGGGCGAAAGCATGACCGCACTGCAAATCTCAATAAGGTCATCAGCCTCAACGGGCACTTCCAGGCGGGCAACGAGTTCGTCGCAATCGCTTTTGTAAGCCTGCTGATCGCCACTGCTGAGATGGCAGATCGCAGCTCGAATTCGATGCGATGTGTTTGCGGGATCGAGTCTGTCAGCACTTCGATAATCGAGAGCCGCCCGATGAAGATCACCTTTATAAATCAGGACATCGGCCCGCGCGGTGAAAAACTCAGCAGCTTCGACGCCGGAACCAGCAGACGCGCCCAGATCATCTGTCAGCAGCCCTTCTGCTTCGGCGATCAGGGCGTTTTTTTGCGCGTCATGTGCGGCCACTACCTCAGAAGCCCTGACCAGCACCTTGGCCAGCTTGATGCTGTAATTGACGAGGTCCTCGCTGATCCGGCCTCCGCTTGCACCGGCCGCTGTCCTCAAGTCTCTGAGAATCTGAATTTGCGCATCAAGCAGGTAACTTTCTTTCGCCTCATCAAAGGCAGATTCTAACTGCTCCAGCGCCGACTGCAATTGGGCTGCGGCCTGTTGATTATTGCCGGCACGTAACTTCACCCCGGCGGCTCGACGAACAGCAAAGGGATCGTCAAAGCCAAGAACCTCACGTCGGCTCCTCATTTCGTTGTCAGAACTGGCTGTAGCCCCCGCAAAATCACCTTTCTTCAAGAGCCAGTCGAGCCGGATGCGATCCATGTCGGCCGCTATGAGCTTGACCTGATTGACGGATCTGGAGGGGTCTCCCTTGAGCAGCGTTTCAGCCGATTCGAGTGCGTCCTCCGCCTCAACATAGCGTCCGGCTGCTGCTGCCAGCAATGCCTCTTCTCGGTAAATCAAAGCCGATGCACGTGTCTTCAGCACACTATCGCGACTTGCTCCGCTCATCACCACCTTCAGTTCCGCTTCTGCCGCGTGTCCGTTCCCCATGACTCGCAGCATGGCGACCTTCAGAGCAACGCAATCCCACAGATCTTCCTCATAGCCTTCCGACAGTGCCTGAAACACTCTGATAGCATTCTCGATCCGAGGAAGGTCGGGGCCAACCTCCCATCGCCACCCCTGCTCTTCCACAAGCTGCAGCTTGCAACGACAAATCATTCGCAAGCACCGACACTCGTCCACCACGTCCACCTCCTCCGCCTTTCTCAAGGTAGTCAATGCGTGCTCAAAGTGAGCCAGTGCCCGCCTAAGGTCGTTGACCTCCAGCCTTGCGTTCGCCAGCATCATCGAAACGGCATAATCAATCTCTGGCACTCCTTGCAGACGATCGATGCGCCGTTCATCGGCGGCCCGGAGCAGGGCGCGAAGAGCGTCAGGAGCGAGAACGCTGTTTCTTTGGAGCGTGATATCTTCGAAAATGGTCGCTAGAAATCCGGAAACCCGCTGCCGCTTGTTCTGCTCGGCAGAACTGCGCGCTTCGGCATCCATGGCACGCAAACGCTCCTCGGCGCGCTTCACGTAAGCCCACGCCGTCGATGTCACCCCTGCCACAATCGCGAGGGCGATGACTGAGCCCGACACGAAGACCGCCTTGTTTCGACGAATCAGTCGTCCGAGCACATACATGGGCGTCGGCTGCCGTGCCTGCACGACCTCGTGATTGAGGTGTCGCGAGATGTCTTGCGCCAACTCAATCGCGCTGACGTATCTCCTGCTTCTATCACTCTCTAGTGCTTTGAGAACAATCCAGTCAAGGTCTCCTCGAAGCTCTTGCCAGAGGCGCTTCGGCGTGCTCATGCGCCGCTCGGCAACGGAGGACTGTTGCGACGATGGAGTTGAGGAATCAAACAAAGAACTTGGTCTCACCACATCAAAGTCACGCACCCTTCTGAAGACTTCGTCAGGAGGGAGATTGTCCAATGAGCGTGGTGGAATCGGGGTCTGACCCGTCAAAAGCTCAAACAAAATCACACCCAGGGAGAACGTGTCTGAGCATGCATCCACATCGTGAGCACTCCCGGCTTGCTCTGGACTCATGTAGTAAGGGGTCCCCAAAATCATCCATCGGCCTGTGACAAAACTCACGGTGCGCGTGCCTGTCAGCGAAGTGGGGCCCAAAGCTTTGGCGATGCCAAAATCTATGATCTTCGGATTCAACTGCCCGTCCTTCACCTCCACGAGGATGTTCGATGGCTTCAAATCGCGGTGAAGAATCGCTTTGGTATGGGCGTGCTGGACAGCCTGACAAACCTGACCGAACAGCTTCAACCGCTCTTCGACAGTCAGAGTCTCCCGATCGCAGTATTCAGTGATCGCGGGTCCGTTCACCAACTCCATGACAAAGTAGGGGCGGCCATCCGGCGTCGTCCCCGCATCCAATACCTTTGCGATACCAGGGTGGTCCATGACCGCCAGCGCCTGACGCTCCGCTTCAAAGCGAGCTATGATCTGCCGGGAGTCCATGCCCGGCTTGATGAATTTGAGGGCCACTTTCCGACGAATGTCGTCACGCTGCTCCGCCTTCCAAACAATACCGCATCCCCCCTCACCGAGGGGTTCGATCAGCACGTAACGACCAATTCGCAAATTGCGGGCCGGGCTCCACGTCTGAGCTGGTGGCTTCGGCGTTGCATCATCGTCGGGGAAGCCCAGATCGAACAATGCTTCGAAGCGCTCGAGTGTAGCATCCGAATCGTTCGGCCTCTCGGGGGGCTGGGCAGAGTCCCCCCGTATGGTCGTCGGGTCGTCGTCGCTATTCTGGTTGTTCTCCATGTTCAATCGGGCAGCAAGCCTACGCAGACCCGTAACCCACCTTCCACAAAAATTTTCTCTAAAACGTCTCCTTCCTGCCCTGGGAGAACCCGGGATGAGCACCCTGAAGCTATACCTCCGTCTTCGCCTCCCGCCGATCATTCATCCACGACAGCCTGATCTGCTCAACACGTTTCGACTCTCGACAACCGCCATGCACAGGATGCAAAGGCCTTCTCAAGTTCAGTTGCACACCCGGACGAACAGTGTTTTCCTCATTCGTTCTTTTATGTAGAGCCCGTCGCTCGCTCCGTAGTAGAATTCCACGTCTCCAATTCCAACCCTTCCCATTCTGTCCACTATGTCATCAGCCTGGGGATCCCGACCCGAATATGGTGAATTCAAGATCGTAGGTGCTGCCGAAGGTCGCCCGCGTTTGCTGGGCGAAGGAAGCTTCGGCAAGACCTTCGAAGCCGTCCGTATCGATATCGTCGCTGGCGGACAGATCGAGGAAAGGGTTGCTCTGAAAGTGCTCAACCCAAGCCTGCGAATCAATCCGGCCAAAAGGCTTCAGTGCCTGCAGGAATTGTCTGCGCTTTCGAAACTCAGGCACGCCAATCTCATCCGCTGCATCAAAGCCGGTGAAGACAAGGAAACGAAGGAGATCTTCTTTGCGATGGATCTTTGCCTTGGTGGCGATCTGGCCAAGCTGGTCAAACGTTTCGGCCCGCTTCCCGAACGTGTGGCCGCTGTGATCGGCCTCCAGGTAGCCTCGGGGCTCCAGCTTGTGCATCGTGAGCAGCACGTCCACCGGGACATCAAGCCGACGAATGTCATGCTGGCTGAAGATCTGCCTCCAGAGATTACTCTGGACCAGTTGACTCAGATGCTTGAGGACGACCCCAGTATCTGCCGTGTGGTTGACTTCGGTTTGGTGGGCACAACGCTCAATGCCCAGAGCGCGGCTGGAGCAGCCCCGCAGAACAAGTTCGTGGGCTCGCCCATGTATGCGAGCCCCGAACAAATCAGGGAACAAGCAGACATCGACGGACGGACGGACATCTATGCCTTGGGCATGACCTTGTGGTATCTGGTGCAGGGTCGCGGCCCGCTCCTTGATGAGCGTGGAGACGAGTTAAAGCATCCTCATGATGCGATGGAGCGGCACCTGGATGAGGAGGCGCACGAAAAGCGTTTGCCTCCACGCCTCAGCCCCGAGTTCCGGTCCATCCTTTCCAAGATGGTGGCCAAGCGTCCCAACGATCGCTACGCCAATGCCAAGGAACTTTCCATCGCCCTCACGCGATACCTGGAGAAGGCCTCTCAAGGCACCTCCTCCAATTCCCCAGTCGTGGTCTCGCGCGAGCCTCTGGCCTCCCTTTACGAGTTCGATCCCAATGCATCCAACAGCGGTCGCAGTCACTACGTTGCGCGGCATAAAGCGTCGGGCGAATCCGTCCGGCTGACTCTGGTGGAGGACCTCGACACGAATCACGTGCGGAATGATCTGGACGACGTGATCACCAAGCTGTCGATCCTAGCCAAGGAGCTGCGCAGACCCGATGTGCCAACCAGCCTCCTGCGCTTCCGGGAGATCGTCGAATGCGTGGACGTGCTGGCTTTTGCCGAAGATGCACCGACGGGCCCCTCGCTTGCTTCGGTCATTCAGACGCGATCTGCCAGCAAACGCCCTCTGACTTTCCACGAGGCTGAAGTCGTGTTCCGCCCCATCGCCGAGACGATGGATTACCTCATTGCCCACGGTTGGGACAAAATTTCGCTCGCTTGCGAGCAGGTGTGGATCAAACCGGGAACGCAAGATGCCCCTCTGAACGAGCGGCAGTTGCTGAACACACCATTGGCTGACTGGGAGGACCTTCGAGTGCAGTTTAGCGGCATGTGGGTGCCACCTGTGCCCGGTTCGGACTCGTCAGCCTCCATGTCGAGCATGGCCTCGGTCATGGCTTCGATCGGAGTCTCGGGCTCATCATTCATCCTGGCTGACACCCTTCGTCATCCGGTCTCGGGATTCCTCCGTCTCATCTACCGCACGCTCACGGGATCTGACGTGCCAGAGATCGCCGAGACGCTACCGTCGGGTTACATCCCCACGGCCAGCCTGGAGATGACCTCCAACAATTTGATCCGCGATCTGCTTTGCCGCCGCAAACCCTGGCCGTCAGTCACGCTGATTCTCAACGAACTGTGCGCCAATGAGGGTGTGTCCGTTTCGGGAACTACGGCACCACCTGTTCCTCAGCCTCCGCCCAAGACCAACCGCGGGTCCGGGACCTCCATGGGATCTTCTCGGATTGCCACTGGCAGCAGAAGTGCTGGCGGATCGGTGAGCCGCAGCACGAGGGGCATCAGCACCACCTCGAAGGGACTCACCGCTGATGACAGCAGAGGTCCTTCCGCTCGAGAGGCCCGCGAAGCCAAGGCCTGCGAGATCGTCAGTGTCGGCCTGCTTCGCCTGGGCGACTTCCTTCAAGAAGTGGATCCCATCACATGGGCCACGGCGGAGTTCATCCAGTGTTCTCAAACAGGAGTATGGTGGTTCTTCCCGATGGAGAGCCGCGGCTGGTTCGAAGGAGACGTCAATCGTCCCAAGTTCGTGGTCAGCCCTTTCACTGGCAACGAGCAGGAGGTTGCTTGGACTAACTGGCACCCGGGAGAGGTCATTCCCTGCAAGGAGACGGGCCACGCCTTTGTCCTCCCCAAAGAACTGCCCTATCCCGAGGGCATTGTCCCTCCGGGCAGCAATGGTCGTGCCCTCAGTTTCTATGCACCATCGGCACCGCCGATCCGAGTGGAGCCGATCAACTGGATCCCTGGTGCCAAAGTCATTTGCCCCACCACAGGACTTCCCTTTCTGCTGCCGTCCAACCTCCCGCCGCTCGAAGCGATCGCAAGCGCACAGCGCCCCGGATGGATCGAATCGCCTTACGTGCCTAATGCCCCATGGACCTTGAGCCCCGTGGACTGGATCGCCGGGAAGGAAGTCGTCTGCACCCAGACCAAGCAGAAACTACTACTCCCTCAGGTCGTCGAACAATGGGAAGCGGAGATCACCACCTTCGATCCATCCAGCCGTGAAGTGGCCAGCCCCTATCAGCCACAGCAACGGTGGGTGGTTGTCCCAGAGGACTGGCATGCGGGCAACTCGATCAAATGTCCGCCTTCGGGCCGCCTAGCCAAACTTCCTGCTCAACTCCCCGCTCTGATGGGCCGGGTGATCCCTGGCAAGCCGGGGCGCATTTTGTCCCCGTTCACCTCCAAAGAGGTGGACGTGCCAATCACTCGCTGGCTCCCTGGTCGCGAAGTGGTCTGCCCGGACAAAGGGGTTACCTTCCTGCTGCCACCGAACCTGCCGATCCCCAATGGCACTGTCCTCAAGGACAGGCCCGGCATCGCCGTCAGCCCCTACGATCCATCGAAGACAGTCAAGGTGGACGCCCTTCACTGGGTGCCAGGCGAAGTGCTTACCTGCCCGGCCACGGGCGAACGCTTCAAGCTCGGCGACCACCTTCCCGCCCTGCATGCCATCCTGACCCCTGGACAACCGGGCTTGGTCAAATCGCCGTTCGCCCCGGAAGCGAGTCCCGACTCCGAGGTCGATTTCGAACTTGTCGTGCCGATTGACGATTGGGTGAAAGGCAAAGAGTTCACCTGCCCGGTCACCAATCGCATCTTCGCACTGCCTGCCGAACTGGAAGAGTGGATCATGGACGGCAGCTGGATTCCCGGCCTGCCAGGCTACGTCAAAAGCTGCTTTTCCGGCGGCGGCCAGGTGGAACTCACCGAAGCCACCTGGAAGCCCGGCGCTCTCGTCACCTGCCCGGTCACCAAGAGACGATTCCGGGTGCCCGTTGATGACAAGTTCCCCAGCCTTGCCTTGGAAAAAGCGGCCGTCCAATACGCCGCCTCTGCCGATCCCAATGAGGACGAAACGGCAGCCGCCTCGGCGCTCAAGGGCAAGCACAAGAGTGTGACCCCTGAACTAATCGCTGCCATCTGGAAACGCCACGAGTTGGATACCCCGATCAAGCGTCAGCCCAAGGTGCTCGGCACGCTCATCTCAGGGGAACCCGGGTGGGTAATGAGCCCCTTGTCCGGGAAGAAGCAGGCGGTTCCTCCACAACTTTGGGCGCAGCCCGATACGCAGCCGATCTCCCTCGTCTGTGCCGAGAGTGGCAAGCGCTTCATCCTGCCCACCAATCGCCCCACGCTCGTGGGGAGTGCCGATTCCAAGCGCGCCGGCTTTGTCATCAGCCCCTTCGCTCCTGACCAGCCCTATCAGATCACGCCCGCAGAATGGGTGGAGGGCAAGCTGCTGAAATGCCCCTTCTCCAGCCATCCGTTCACCTTGCCCAATCGTCTGAGCGCCTGGATTCCTGAAGCCACTCTGGTCAAGGACAAGCCTGGCAGCGTGATCAATCCGTTCTCAACGACCGGCGAAATCATCCAGATCAAAGGCTCCGACTGGGTCCCGTCATCAACCCAGACCACGGGCACCCGACAGTTCAAACTGCCCGCAGAACTTCCGCCCCTCCGCGCGCTCAGCGTTCGTGCCGAAGGTGCCGAAGCTGAGTCCCCCTACGCACCGAAGAGCTTCACGCACGTTCAGCCAGACCAGTGGACCGCAGGCGCATCCATCGTTTGCAGTGCGACGAAGCGCTCCTTCCTGCTGCCAGACACGCTGCCCGATGCCGTCTTCGCTGGCACCGATCCTCAGGTGGATGGTCAACAGAAAGCGTCCATCAAGAGTCCCTACGGCAACAAGGCTCGCATCCCCGTGGCAGCGGATGACTGGACTGAAGGACGTGAAATACTTTGCCCCGAGACCAAGCGCCGCGTGGTCCTGCCCAAAGGCCTCCCACCGCTGACTGGAGTCGTCCAGCTCGGACGCCCTTGCGAAGTGAAATCCCCCTTCGGCTCCAAGGCCTGGATGCCGGTGTCGATTGCGGATTGGATCGAAGGGCACGAAGTCGTCTGCCAGGAAACCAAGAAACGATTCAAGCTCCCCAGCACCGAACTCCCGCCGCCAGTCGCCCAACTAGCCAAGGACAAGGCCCGGTCTGCGATCTCGCCTTTCACCGGCAAGGTCCAGACATTCGACCCGATCGACTGGATGGACGGTGCCAAAGTCAAAGATCCCAAGACCTCCCGCATCTACCTCCTGCCTCAAGGCCTGCCGCTGTGCGAAGGTGTCCTCATCGGACGCGAACCCGTCGCCCGCTCCCCCTTTGATCCGAAGCAGGAAGTCCGCGTTCTGCCCCGCGACTGGAAGCCCGGGCACGTGCTCACGTGCGCGACGACGACACGCAAGTTCGTCCTCCCGTCCCCGCTTCCCGAGTTGGTAGGAAAGCCCATCAACAACCGGCTTGGCTGGATCACCGACCCCTACACCGATTCGCCACTCCAGGTTCCGGCCTCCGACTGGGAGGACAACAAGGTCATCGCCTCCCCCGACGGACGGAAGATCATCCTCGGCCAGCTCCCCCCCCTCATCGCCATCCTCGCCGAAGGCAAGAATCGCATCCGCTCCCCCTACGACCAGAAGACGGAGGTCGAGATCAAGCGCAAGACTGACTGGGAAGCCGGTGCCATCGTCAAGTGCGGCGGACGTCAGGTGCAAATGCCTTCGCCCCTGCCAGCGTGGCTGGAGTCCGAGAAGAAAAACATCATGCCCTGGGCCATCGCCACCGTTGCTGGCGTCGTGGTCATGGGTGGGATCGCCTGGAAATTCACCTCCTCGCCCGACAACTCGGGGGGCAAAGAGAAAGACGATCCCAAGCCCATTGAGGAAGTGGTCGATCACAAGGGCGACATGCCCACGCCACCATCCGAGCCCATCAGCCCTCGCGACCAGTGGCTGAAGGACAAGACGGACGCCAAGGCCGCCGAAAGCTATCTCGCCGCTCTCGTCGAAGAGCTGCCCAAGACCAAGGAACGCGAGTCCAACCTCAAGGACCAGTTTGAGGTCCGCAAAGCGACCAACAAACTCGACAGCGACTTCCTCGACCTCATCGTAAAGTCGGCAGCTGACGACGCCCGTCTCAACAGCCTCTGCGAACTGGTGCTCCTCGAAGCCTGCAAAGAAGGCTCCGCTCTCCGTGATCAGTCATTGCTCAAGTATGCTGCCCATCTGGAAAAGACCAGGGCCAACAATGGCAAGGTGGTGTCCGCCTACATCGACGCCCTCGGATCGGCTCACTCGGAGACCGCCAGCCGCGCTTCCGAATGGCTGGCCAGCAATGTCTCTCTGCTCACCAAAGACTTGTTCGACGAAGGCCGCAGCCGCCTCCCGATCGGTTCTCAGGCGCAGTCGAAGCTCTTCGAACTGGCACGTTCCCCGTCCGCCGATAAAGGTCTCCGCGAGACGGCCTGGACCCAGCACGCCAATGCGCTGCGCAAGCAGCACAACGACAACGACTTGAAGATCCTCGAGGTGCGCCAAGCCTACCTGCAAGCGGCAGTCCTCGGCAACAATGAGGCCGCCAACCTCCTGCTGGACAAGGTGATCGCTGAACTGGCCGCAGGCGAATCCAACTCTGGATATGTCAAAGATCCTTTCGGTGATGAGAAAGCGCCCTTGCTGCGCATCGCCGCCAAGGACTGGCTGCCTGGCCACAAGCTCCGCGAACCAGACTACCTCCCCAGCAAGCTCTTCTTCCAGCTTCCATCGTCGGTGCCTCCTTACATTGAGCAGGCCACCTTTGATGCCCAGAATCCACGTCATCTCATCGCCACACTTGACCGTGATGGCACCGTTTCTGATCCCGACGGAAACTTGGTCAAGGTGCCTCACAGCCGCTGGCTCCCTGGATTCAGAATCAGCGATAGCAATCGGATGATTCAGCTCCCCACGAATCTGCCCTTGATGGATGCCGAAGTGGGCGACCGCAATGCTGTTATAGCCGCTGGACTGCCCGT
The DNA here is from genome assembly GCA_016795365.1 of Verrucomicrobiaceae bacterium. GTDB lineage: Bacteria > Verrucomicrobiota > Verrucomicrobiia > Verrucomicrobiales > Verrucomicrobiaceae > JAEUHN01. Next base: position 269,144 of record JAEUHN010000005.1, on the reverse strand, counting down.
GGTGAAAAACCCTGTCAGTGGACTACCATTTCGGAATGTGGGTTGGGAACTGTGGAAGCCAGGAGTCGAATTGATAGACGATGTGGAAACCGCCACCGGGACGAAGCGGATGAAAGTCGCCGTGATGCCCGAGAAGGTGAAAAACATTGATCCAAGCTTCCCGGTGCGTGGCCCTAACCTGTTGCCAGAGCCATCAGGCAGCTACAACGCAAAGGCCCCCCTGTTCGTTTACAAGGTCACCAGCCCCTATACGAACAAGCCAGTCATCGTCCCCGTGTTAGATTGGGTCAAAGGCGGAAAGGTCCCCGAAGGCGATCTCAAAAAGGTCGGTGTCAACGTCACCATGATCCTCCCTGAGAAACGCCAGATCGTAGGTTGGATCTCCGACCTCCAAACCTTCAGCTACCTCGACGAATCCGGCAAGAAGACCGACGTCAAAGTGCCCTCGGCACCGAAGGGCGAGGACCCCATCTCGTATGCCGCGAAACTGCTCTCGTCGGAAGGTATCCCTGGCGAAAATGGTCTTTCGTATCGCGTCGATACCAACATCAAACCACCCTTGGTTGCCTACAACGACAAGGGACGAGATTTGCTCACAGGAACGTCGTTCGAACGTTCCAAACTCTATGCGCTTTCCAAGTCTGGAGAACTGAAGCACTTCACGATCACTGAGGACGTGGATCAAATGATCAAGAAGGAAGGACAACAGATCAGAGAAACTCAGCAAGCTGAAGCTGCCGCAGCAGCCCGCATGAGGGAGAATCCATCGGGAAGCCCAGAGCAAAACGGCGATGGAAAAACCTCGAATGACAAGAAGAAATCCAACACGCCATCGACACCCACCACGCCCGTGGCAACAACGCCGCCAAAACCACCTGTGAGTGATCCTCCTTCACCTAGCGGATCACTTCCAAAAGGTGGATGGAAGAATGGCAACGCTGTTAGTCGAGTGGGCAGCTACATGACCGTTGTGCGTGACAACAAAGTGATGACTCGCAACAAACTCAATGGTGGGCCGCAGGATTGGGCAAACTGGTGTGAAACCGCTTCTGATCCTGATCGCAAAGCAGGAGTTCTTCCTCCCGGCTACAAATGGACACCCACCAGCGACGGACGGGCGGTCGCGGTGCCGATTAAGTAATGAAGCCAATACAAGAGCCATGGAATCAATGAAAACCTCATCCTCCATTCGATCAATGATGTTGCTCATCGTGATGGCATTGCCAGCCTACCCCTTGGCAGTCGAGCGACCGGCTGGGAACACCCCAGAAGGCCAACATGATGTAGCACTTGCGGAAGAAACATCAGCCACTCAATGGAAGCCATCTGGTTTGGCTTCCCCTCGAAACGGCGTCGTGTTCCGCCCATCTCCCGATGGAAGCTTAAGGACGAGCCGAGATGCCAAAAAGGGAGGCAATGGAACCGAAGCTGCGGCGGATCAAACTGCGATCCTTCGGGCGCAAGGGATGCCGGACCATCTTCATGTGTTTTACGATCCACGACTGAACGGTTTTTATATCGCTTCGAAACCTGAGGCCTCTGATGCCGCGGCCACGCCCGCCGACCCGACGCCACCGAACCCTCCAGCCCCAATGCCAATTGTTGAAACACCTCCGGTGCCAAATCTTGTCATCTCGGAGTTCTTCGTCGCGGTGGCGAAACTGGTCGATGCCACCAAGCGCACGATTGCTCTGCCTAGTGGCGCTTTAACGGCGGTTCCCTTGGAATTGTGGCAGCCGAACAAACTACTAAACACCACCGAAGGCCCTGTGCAGCTTCCCGCATCATTGGAGCCCGCTGCACAGCCGAATCTCATTTCACTGGATGAGCTTCCGACTCCATTACCCCTTCCCAAAGCCGGGTGGAAGAACGGCAACGCTGTGAGTCGAGTTGGGAGCCAACTGACGATTGTCCGAGACAACAAAGTGATGACTCGGAACAAGCTCTTTGGTGGCCCCGCCAATTGGGTGGATTGGTGCAATATAGCCTCCGAGCCCGACCGCAATGCTGGCGTCATCCCGCCCGGCTATAAATGGGTGCCCACCAAAGAAGGTCGAGCCATCGCAGTGCCAATGAAGGAGGATGCACCGTGAAAAGACCGAACCGAAACATCAGAACATTGATGATTCCCACTTTCCCTCAACTCAACTGAACTCACGCCAACCATGCTCCTCCCAGCTTTCTCCCGTCGTTTTGCCATCATTCTGATGGTGATCTCACCCAGCGTGATGGCCATCGCCCAGAGTCCCGCTTCTGAAGGGGCGGAACCACCGACGAGTGCAGTCGCTCCGCTCAGCATCCCAGAAGTGAAGCTGGTGGAAGGCGCGGAGCGAACCATCATGCTGGCCGATGGCACCAAGATCAAGGTGCCTGAGGATTTGTGGAAGCCACGCCAGCTGCTCAACACCTCGCATGGTCCCGTGCAGCTGCCGGCCGCCTTGGGCAGCAGCCCTTCTGGTCAGGCAGGAAACTCCCGGCCGGCCTCCAAGCCAGCCGAGAGCCCCACCTCCAACAAAAGCGATGGCCCTCCCCCCAAGGGCGAACGCCGAAAGTTCCGCTTCGAGATGCCTGAGCCTGCGCAGCCGGGCCGTGGGCCGTCCCAGAAGAACCCCCAGCAGCCCTCCCAACCCGTTCAATCATCCACCCGAACGGCAGCCACCTGGAAGCCGCGCGGGATCATCTCCATGCGCAACAAGCTGGAGTTTCACCCCGCGCCCGATGGCACTCTGCGGACGCTGCGCAATGCCAACATCCGCGGTGACAATGGTGAGATGGCGGCCAGCTCGCAGACGCGCACCATGCGCAGCATTCAGGGCATGCCTGATTACCTCCAAGTCTATTACGACGCCAAGACCAACGGCTTCTACATTGACGTGGTCCGTCAGTGACCTAGCACCTTAGCTTCGTGTTCCTTCGAAAGAATGAGCCACTGACCGGGGCCGAGGTTGAGTTGCGAAAGGTCCAGCGCACCCACACGTCGCCGAATCAATCTCAGCGTCGGAAAGCCCACAGCGGCCGTCATCCGTCGCACCTGACGATTCTTCCCCTCGGTGAGAGTTAGTTCGATCCATGAAGTCGGAATGGCTTTTCGAAATCGAATGGGAGGATCACGCGGCGGGTAGTTCCCGTCACAGCGCGAGGCCTTGCATGGCAAAGTCTTGAACTCCTTGAGCTTTACACCGGCTCTCAGCTGCTTGAGGGCTTCTTCAGTCACCTCTCCCTCGACCTGTGCATGGTAGGTGCGGGGGTGACCGCGTCGAGGATTGAGCAAGCGATCGGTCCAATGCGCTTCGTCGCTGAGCAAGAGGAGCCCTTCAGAGTCACGGTCGAGCCGCCCGATCGGATACACATCAGGTGGCAGACCGAAGTCCGCGAGCGTCCGATGCTCGGGCAGTTCACGGGTGAACTGGGACAGCACGTCGAAGGGCTTGTGAAAGGCGATCAGCATCGGACGATGATAGCGCAGGCTTCGGAGTTGCCAGCATGGCAATCGAGCCGACAAATACACCTCCTCGCTGTGCCGCTCCTCCGTCACCTTCTCGTCATGCTGTCGCTCGGGTCCGTGCTCAATGCACAGACATCCGAGCCATTGACGACGAGGACCGACCCTGTGGGCACGGCTTTGAACGAATGGTTCAAGGCTGGGACGGTCGCCGGTTTCGATGCGCTTCAATACGAAAATCACGATGGGGGACACTCACCCTTGCCGCCTTCGATTTATCCGGCACTGCGACACTACCAGCCATCCGCGCCTGAGATCAAAGCTGGTCACGACAAAGGACCGGTAGGTCAGATCCGCGAGCTGCCGACCATCGGAAACTGCAGCATGGCCGCCCCGCCCACGGAAGGTGGCAGCCTACCTCGGCTTTATTTCATGGATGCGGGCGCGTCCGAGTTTCTGGCCCGTCAATACCTGAGCAACCAGGTCTTTGTCTATCCCGAGCACCTCGACTACGATCCAGGAGCGAACGGTGTGGGCGGTTACGGCGATCTGTTTCCCGCGAACAGCACCTGCGTTTTAATCTCGCAGGGTTCGTCTCACAGCGACATGCCCTTCGTGAAAGCACTTCTGGCCACCGCCGCAGCTCTGAGGCCGGACATTCAAAAGCAGCTCATCCGGCAGCGCATTCTGGCCCCCACGCTGCAAGCGCTGCTCCGACAGAATACGACCCTCGTTGAGAAGCCGGAGGACTACTACACTGGCAAAGCGCATCCACCGGTCTTCGACGCAGCTTCGCTCGACGAACTGAAGATGGTCACGGCAGCACAAATCATGTCGAGGCTTGCCATTCCTCCGGTGGCCTTTCTCCAGATTGTTAGTGAGCGCCCCAAGCCCGCGACTGGCGACTGGTTTGAACTGCCCGCGATCACCACCAACACGCTCGGCACCACACCATCCTTCATCTGCCGACTTTTTCGCAGCACGAGCCCGGTCCACGAGATGCGTCTGTCCGCGGCCAAGAGCGTGGACACCGAGAGGCGCCCGCTGATCTATGAATGGCGGCTTCTCCAGGGCGATCCCAAACTCGTGGAGATCATCCCCAACGACTCGGGCGAGGAGGCGACGATCCGCGTCCGCTGGCACCCTCCGATGCGCGCGGCCTCAGGCATTCGCACGCATCGCGTGGACATTGGTCTCTTCGTTCGCAGTCCGCTCGCCATCTCAGCGCCTGCGATCGTCAGCTTTTTCATGCTGCCAAACGAATTGCGCTTCTTCGATGCCAAAGGCAGGACGGCAGAGATTTGCTACCAGGCGGGCAATCCCGAGATCGGCCTGCCCACGGACCCATCGGACCTTCGATGGATGACATGGGTGGAAGCCGCCACCACCTCCGCTCCTTCGATCGTGTCGAAACTTTTAGCGCAGACGCTGACCGCCAACGACAAGACCCAACTAACCCGGGTTCGAGATAGATTACAGGAGCCCAAAGCGAAACTCGATCAGCTAAGCACCGACCCGACGCGCAAGGAAGCCTTCGAGAGCACGCGCCTGGAACTCGCCAAGCTCATTCGGGAAGCATCTCCATCTGTGGAGATCGCTGCCAGGAGAGCAATCGACCACCTGACCAGCCAACCGGGTCTTTTCCTGCAAAACCAGGCGGCCCTCCTGGCCCATGCCAGTGGCTCCCAGGCGCTGACCGATCTTCGAGCGGAACTCAAGCGCCTGACCAATCTCGGCGTCCTGATCGAACAAGCCGATGGCACCTTCAGCCTCGCTCATCAGCGCAGCGGCATCACTGAGGCCGACCGCTACTATTTGCGCCAGCTGCATCTCACGGTGGTGAGCCAGGTGCTTTTGCCAGGATTCCTCCAGCGCTCCCCTGCCCCGCTCTACGTCGATCCCCGGCTCAGCTCGATCAAACCCTGGCGCGATGTCTATCGCTACAACGACAAAGGCCAGCCGGATGGATGGGTGCGACACGTGGAGGGCAGAACGCACCGATTTGATCGAGATGGACGATGGATCGGCGAGAATGAGCAGCCTCAGGTTGTTCGCTATGTGATGAAGGACGGCCGGTTGACCTTCGAAACCGCAATCCAGGCGGGAAAATAGCGGTTGTTATTCAGGGGGCTCGTTGCACTATCGACAGTCAGAAATTCAGTTTTGCCTCATGCCTCCTCCTCGTCGTCCGTCCTCCAATCGTGGTCGCTCTCATAATCGACCCGCCGGCCCCCGTCCTCAGCAATGGCGTCGTCCAGAGCCCGAGCCAGAACCGGGTCGCGGTCGTCATGGCGACGTAGCTGAGAAAGAAGAAGCCATCGAACTCGACGGAACCGTGTGCGCCGTGCTCGCGGGCACCATGTTCAAGGTCAAGCTCTCTACCGGACACGAAGTGCTCGCGCACATCTCCGGCAAGATGCGCAAACGTTTCATTCGCCTTGTGGTCGGTGACCGCGTGAAGCTCGAGATGTCCCCTTACGACACCGATAAGGCCCGCATCGTCTATCGCCTCTAGTTCGAGTCCCAGTGCAGGCGGTGGCATGGACAAAGACATTGTTTACTTCGACCTCGAAACGCGGCGCACTGCTGCCGACGTAGGCGGCTGGAATAACAAGGACAAGATGGGCATCTCCGTCGCTGTCACGTTCAGCACCCGGCTCAACGAATACCGCATCTACACCGAGGACGAATCCAGCCTCCTGATCGAACAGCTTCGCAAAGCGGACCTCGTCGTTGGCTTCAATCACGTGAGCTTCGATTACGGAGTGTTGATGGCACACACCATCCTCGACCTCCGCGAGAGCCTGCACAGTCTCGACCTCATGGTGGATCTCGAACAAAAGCTCGGCCACCGGCTCAAACTCGATGCCGTCGCCACAGCCAGCCTGGGAGGATTGAGCAAGACCGCCGATGGTCTTGATGCGATCCGCTGGTGGCAGCAAGGCAAGCTCTTGGAGATCGCGGAATACTGCTGCTACGACGTAAAGGTGACCAAGTGCGTTCACGAATACGGCGTGAAGCATGGCTATGTGAAATACATCGACCGCACTCGTCGCGAGCAAAAGGTCGAGGTGAACTGGTAAGCCTCAGGCAAGCACGCCACGCAGGAAGCGACCAGTCGCACTCTCCACGCACTGCGCGATCACCTCGGGCGGACCTTGTGCCACGATGCGACCGCCGTGCTCGCCGCCACCGGGACCCATGTCGATGATCCAGTCGGCGCATTTGATGACATCGAGGTTGTGCTCGATCACGATCAACGAATTGCCCGCATCACGCAGTCGCATCAGCACGCGCATGAGCGTCGCGATGTCGTCGAAGTGCAGACCCGTCGTCGGCTCATCGAGCAGGAAGAGCGTGCGACCCGTGGCCTTCTTGCCCAGCTCCGCAGCGAGCTTCACGCGCTGCGCCTCACCACCTGACAGGCTCGCGCCGCTCTGACCGAGCTTGAGATAACCAAGGCCGCAATCGTCGAGCGCGCGCAGCTTGGGTTCGATGTGCGGCTGCTTTTCAAAGAAGCGCACAGCCTCGGAGACAGTCATGTCCAGCACCTCGGCGATGTTCTTGCCCTTGAACGCAATCTCCAGCGTCTCCGCGTTGTAACGCTGGCCACGGCACTGCTCGCAGGTCACCCAAACGTCGGCCAGGAAGTGCATGTCGATCTTGATGACGCCGTCGCCCTCGCACTTCTCGCAGCGGCCACCTTTGACGTTGAAGCTGAATCGGCCCACGTCGTAGCCGCGCACCTTGGCTGAGGGCAGCGTGGCGAACAGATCGCGGATGGGCGTGAACAAGCCGGTGTAGGTCGCGGGATTCGAGCGCGGACTGCGCCCGATCGGCTCCTGATCGATGACCACGAGCTTGTCGATGCCGAGCAAGCCGGTGATGCGCTCGTGCTTGCCGGGCTCGTCCTTGGCTCCGTAGAAATGCCGCGAGAGCGCACGGCGCAGGATGTGGTCGATGAGCGTCGATTTGCCACTGCCCGACGCGCCCGTGACGCAGGTGAAGCAACCCATTGGGAACGCAGCGGTCACGCCTTTGAGATTGTGCTCGGTCGCGTTGTGAATCGTCAGCCACGGTGCTTGCGTGGCGAGTTCAGTCGCGAGCATCGAGCGACCAGCCGTGCGTCCGGGCTTTCCAGTCGGCTCAAGCAACTCGGGCTGCTCAGGTCGCGGCGCGATGCGGTGCTTCGGCAGCGGGATCTCCACGCGACCTGACAAGTAGTCCGCCGTGAGGCAGCCGGGCTTCGCGAGCAAGTCCTTCAGCGTGCCTTGCGCGGTGATGGTGCCACCGTGGACGCCGGCACGCGGTCCCATCTCGATCATGTGATCGGCGGCGCGCATCATCGCGTCGTCATGCTCGACCACGAGCACCGTGTTGCCCAGATCACGCAGTCGCTTCAGCGTGCCGATGAGGCGCTCGTTGTCCGCCGGATGCAGACCGATGCTCGGCTCATCGAGCACGTAAAGCACACCCGCCAACCCGGCACCAATCTGCGACGCCAGCCGGATGCGCTGTGCCTCGCCACCGCTGAGCGTGCCGCTCTCGCGATTGAGCGTGAGGTAGCCGAGGCCCACATCGTCAAGGAACTGCAGCCGCTTCCGAATCTCCAGCCGCAGTTCTTCGCAGTAGCCGCGCTGGTGCTCGGTGAGCGTGAGATGCTCGAACCAGCGCAGCGCATCGGTGATGCTGAGGTTGCAGGTTTCGTGGATGTTCAGGGACAGTTCTCGGTTCTCAGTTCTCGGTTCTCCGTTGTCGTCGTAGGATAGCGATGAGCCAGAACTGGGAACCGAGAACTGAGAGCTGAGAACAACGGCAAGCGATGCCGGCTTCAACCTCCGACCACCGCACGCGGCGCAGGTCTTTGGATTCATGAAGCGCGTGATCGCGGCTTTGAGCGCGATGCTTTCGGCTCTGTCCCAGGCGCGCGTGAGCTGGGCGAGCAGACCGTCGAAGGGCTTCTCCAGGCTGCGCTTGTTGCCGCTGGTTTTCCAGCCGGTCGGGATCGGCACGGTGCCGGTGCCGTGAAAGAGCGCGTGCTTGAACTCCTCGCTGAGCAGCTTGAACGGCTTGTCCATTGGCTGACCAAAATGAGTCGCCAGCGCCTGGATCGCCGCGTCGTGCATCGCTTTCATCTTCGGCTGCCGCGCCCACCACGTCTTCACCACGCCATCGTTGAGCGACTTGTCCTTGTCGGGCACGAGCAGGTCGGGATCACCGGCTTGCAGACTGCCCACGCCTTCGCAGGTCGGGCACGCGCCGACGTGCGTGTTGAACGAGAAGTGCTGCGGCGTGAGCTTCTCCATCACGAAGCCGGTGCGTGGATTCGCATACGCAGTCGTGAAGGTGCGCGGCGCGTCGTCGCAGAGGAACTTCACCTCGTTTGGGTTCCACTTTAGCGCACTCTCGATGGACTCCATGAGACGCGACTTAACGCCCTCGCGAATCACCAACCGATCCAGCACAGCTTCCAACGTGTGAGCCTCGGCGCGCGGAGCTTTGAGCGAGTCATCCAGCTCACGAATCTCGCCATCCAGCCGCACGCGAACGAAGCCCGCGCGACGCAGCTTGTCGAAGAGCGCGCGCAGATCGCCGGTGCCATCGCGCACCAGCGGCGCAAGCACGACAACCTTGGTGCCTTCCTTCGATTCCAAGATGCGCTCGCCGATCTCCAGTGGTGTCGATTTGATTAGCGTCTCGCCTGTCTTCGGATCATGCGGCACCCCGGCCACAGCGTAGAGCACACGCAGGTAATCGTAGATCTCCGTGACCGTCGCGATGGTGCTGCGCGGATTCGGCGCGCTGTGGCGTTGCTCGATGGCGACAGCGGGTGAAAGTCCTTCGATGAAGTCCACCTCGGGCTTCTCGAGTTGATCGAGGAACTGCCGCGCATACGCCGACAAGCTCTGCACGTAGCGCCGCTGGCCCTCGGCATAGAGCGTGTCGAATGCGAGCGATGACTTGCCGGAACCGCTCACGCCAGTGAGCACGACCAAGGCATTACGCGGAATGTCCACGTCGATGTTCTTGAGGTTGTGCTGTCGGGCACCGCGAACGCGGATGAAGTCGGTGGGCATGGGATCAATTCGTCGGTGTGTCAGTGGCTCGGTGGGACGGTCCGTCAAGGCGTAGCACACTCACTCCGCCATCGCGACCATGCCTTCGCCAGCGAGGCTGCGCATCTTGGCGGTGCATTCGTTCACGAGGCGGGCGGCTTCGCGGGCTTCGTCGAGCGTGTTGAATCGAGAGAAAGAAAAGCGCAGCGTGCTGGCGGCATGAGCGGCATCGAAGCCCATCGCTTCCAGCACAGGCGAGGGATGCACAGCGGCTGAGTGACACGCGGAACCGGCGGAGCAGCACACACCACGTTCATCGAGCAGGATCAACATGCCCGCGGCGTCCATACCGGGGAAGCAAAGGCTGCTGGTGGTGCCGAGTCGCTGCACGGGATCGCCATTCATTGAGGCATCGCGCACAAGGCTCTCGAACTCATCGCGCAAGGCACGCACCGCCGCGTGGTCGGCCTTCAGCGCTAGCTCAGCAGCGGCACCGAGTGCGACGATGCCTGCGACATTCTCGGTGCCACTGCGACGACCGTGCTCCTGCCCGCCGCCGAGCAGCCACGGACGAAAGCCGACGCGGCGACTGGCGAACAAGGCACCGATGCCTTTGGGCGCGTGGAACTTGTGACCGCTGAGCGAGAGGAAGTCGATGCCGCACGCGCGCACGTCGATGGGCAGCTTGCCCACGGCTTGGACCGCGTCGGTGTGAAACAACGCGCCCGCTTCATGCACGATGGCAGCGATCTCGGCGATGGGCGCGATGACACCGGTTTCGTTGTTGGCCCACATGACGGACACGAGCGCGGTCGGATGCTCGCGAAGCGTGGTGCGCAGGTCGTCGAGATCGACCTGGCCAAGGCGATTCACGCGCAGCCGTGTGACGGTGCCGCCGCGTTCTTGCCAACGGTTCGCGGGCTCGATGATCGCGGGGTGCTCGGTCGCGCCGATGATGAGATGCTTGCGCTCCGGCCAGCGCGACATCGCGGAGTCGATCGCGGTGTTGTTCGACTCGGTGCCGCCGCTGGTGAAGATGATTTCCTCGGGCTCCGCATGGATCAAGGCGGCGACCTGAGCGCGTGCCGTCGTGATCGCACGATCGACGCCTCGGGCACTGCGATACGCCGCCGATGGATTGGCAAAATGCTCGCGCAAGAACGGCAGCATCGTGTCCACGACCTGCGGGTCGATGGGCGTGGTGGCGTTGTTGTCGAGGTAGATCATGAATGATCGAGTGCACACGAGTTGTGCTCCGACAGGGTCCTTTGCAAGCCCTGTCTTGCAGGCTGTCGGCAACAAAAAGCGGGACCACCTTTCGATGATCCCGCTTCGGAGAGACAAACTTATCTCAAGCAATGAATGCTTAGTGCGTAAAGAAGAACTCCTTGGAGTTCAGCAGCGCCCAGAACAAGTCCTCAAGCACCGCCTGGCGGTTGTCGGCGGACTGACCGAGGGCACCATTGACTGCCTGCCACTCCTTCTCGTTCGGCACGCGGCCGAAGCAGCGAAGGTAGAGTTCTTCGACGATCTCCTTGTCTTTCTTGCCTTCCTTCACCATGTCTGAGACGACTTTGCCGCGCTGGATGTTTTGATGCACCGCATCACCATTCATGAGGTGGAGAGCCTGTGACAATGAGGGTTCCATCTTCACTTCGCAGGAGCACACCGTCGTGCGGGAAGCTCGGCCGAAAGTGGTCAGGAAGTAGTTCGACACCGCACCGTCAGCGATCTGCACGGCACGAGCACCGAGAGGCAGACCCTGGAACTTGTTAGGTGTGTTGGTCACCAAGCTAATCGCATCCAGCAATACCTCGGCGCGAACACGGCGGACCATTGCGTGAGCGAAGTTGCGCTTGTCCTTCTCGTTGGACTCATTGGTAATGGAGGTGCGCTGATAGGTCTCGGACATGGTGATGTCCTTCACGAACTTGCGCATGTCGAAGTTGTATTCAGTGAGCTTCTTGGCCAGGGCATCGAGCAGTTCAGGATTGCTCGGGGGGTTGCTGATGCGGACATCGTCCACGGGGTCCACGATCCCCACACCGAAGAAATGCTGCCAGATGATGTTGGCGATGTTGCGAGCAAAGTAAGTGTTCTCGGACGAAGCGATCCACTTGGCCATCAGCTTGCGACGATCTTCGCCGGGCTTCACCTCTGGGGCAGTGCCGCCAAGGAACTTGGGTGGCACGACCGCATTGGTCACGGGGTGGCGCGCGTCTCCGCCCTTGCTGTTGTAGATGATCACTTCCTGAGGGTCATCCGTCTGCTTGCGCCCGATCTGGGTGAAGAAGGACTTGAAGCCATAGTAGTCGTTCATCGTCCAGCGATCGAACGGGTGGTTATGGCACTGAGCGCACTGAATGCGCATGCCCATGAACACCTGGGCAACGTTTTCCGTCACCTTGATCGGGTCGATCTCCGTCTGGTAGTAGTTCACGGGAGGGTTGGACACTGTGCCACCCGAAGCGGAGAGCAGGTCCACGACGATCTCGTTCAGCGGCTGGTTCTTGGCAATCTTGTCCTGCAGCCAGTTGTAGTAGAGCAGCGCGTTTTTGTAGAATGGAGCCGTGTTGTTGTTCACGCCGCTGCGCACCTGGAGCAGCTCGGACCACTTCATCACCCACAGCTCGGTGAACTCCTTGCGCTGAAGGAGCGAGTCGATCAGCATCTCGCGCTTCTTCGGATTGGTGTCGGCCATGAAGGAACGCACTTCAGCGGGCTTCGGCATGATGCCCGTCACGTCGATGTAAACGCGGCGGAGGAACTCGTCGTCGGGCGTCTTGCCGCTGGGAAGAATGCGCAACTTGTGCAGCTTCTCATTGGCCAGCTGGTCAATGTAGTTCACTTCCACGAGCTTGGGCCGCTCATACTTGAGCTTTTCAGGAATCACCAGGATCTGGCTGGTGATCGAGAACACATCGAAGCGCGCCAGAACGAAGGCCTCGCCACGGTCTCCCGACGTTACCAAGCCCTGCTTACTGACACTCGCGGTGCCGTCGTTGTTGGACGAGAACAGCGCTAGGTTAGTGACGTCGCGGTCGGTGCCGTCTGAATACTTCGCCCGCACGGTGATCTGCTGTGTAGCTCCCACGCCTTCGAGCAGCGCCTGGAGGGGGTAAATCTCGATGCCAGTCACCTTGGCGATGGTGGCAGGATCCTTCGGCGTGCCGTTGGTGATCCACTCAATCACCGTCTTGTAGTAATCGCTCTTCTCGTCGAAGCACTGATTGCCGCTGTGCGGGACAGCGCCCACGGCCTTCTCGATTAGCGTGCTCTCTTCGGGGATCGCCAGATTGATGCGGCGGCCCACCATTTCGCGAGTGAGGCGTGTGTAGTCACCATCGGGATCGAATCCAAACAAGGACAGACGGAAGCCATCCTTGCCACGAGCCGCACCGTGACATCCGCCCTGGTTGCAACCCGTGCGCATCCAGATCGGCATCACATCAAGGTTGAAAGACACGGCCCGATCCTTCTTCGCATCCTTCACGACCAGGGCTGCCTTCGCGCTCTGGCCGCCGATGCTGGCGGTGACCTCTGTCGTGCCATCGTCGATCGGCTTGAGCACATCTCCTTCCAGCTTGGCGAGCTTGTCGTTGGCCACTTTGAGGTTGGCGAATTTCGTCACGTCCTTCGTCGTGTCATCATTGAAGTGCGCCACGACGACCACCTTGTGGAAGTCACGCTGGGTCTCGAGAGAGAAGTCCTTGGGCAAGATTTCGATGCTGGTCAGAGCTGGGAGCTTGGCCTGAAGTGCGGCGATGGCCTTGAGTTCTTCCGCCGACTTCTGAGCCATCACCAAACCCTCCGGCACCTTCGCCCCTTCAGCGATCCACTGCTTGATGTTGGCGATCTCCGCCGGGGTCAAAGGATCACCCTTGGGCGGCATGATGTCGTCGTGGCCCTTGGCCAGCGTAATGCGCTCGAGCAAGGTGCCCTTGGTGGCATCGCCCGGGACGATACTGGCTCCGCCTTCGCCTCCTTTGATGAGGTTGGCGATGGTATCCATCAACAGCTCACCTTTGACCTTGTTGGGGTTGTGGCACTCGAGACAGCGTGTTTCGAGCACGGGCTGAACGTCCTTGGCGAAATCGACGGCACGGGCCTGAAAGGCCATGCTGGAACCAAGGGCTAGGGAAACGGTGAAGAGGGTTCGTTTCATGGGTGGGGTTGCTGAGGAGACTTCTACGCCAGTCATACCGAGGTTTATCAGCGTTGTAATGGAATCTATGACCTTACGAGCGTGACACCTGGCCAGACTCTCCGCTAGTCTTGGAGCGTGAAACCCGCCCCATTTCTGTTCGCCGTGGTCACCGGCCTCTCGTTCGCGCTGGGTGCGGAGGTGAGAATGGAAACCAAGGTTTTCCATATCCCTCCTGACTTCCTCACCTGGTCCAGGCCTTCCTCCTCTGGCGGGGCTGCTTCTTCTGATCCGTTCACGCCCGTCCCCGCCGATCCCTTCGCGCCAAAGGCCGCACCCGTTCCAAAGCCGTCCCTGCCAAACTCAAAAGACATTCTCGAAGCCCAAGGCATTCAGTTTCCCGAAGGCAGCAGCGTCTCCTTTGATCCCTTTACGGGCATCCTCCGTGTCACCAACACGAAAGCGAATCTCGATCTCGTCGATACCTTCGTTGGCGCGATGAAAGACAGGGGTCCCATCAACCTCTCCTTCCACCTCCAAACCTTCCAGCTCCCCGCCGCAGCGGCCACGGTGCTCATGCATGCCACGACTTCCACCGCTGATCACACCGCCGAGCTGGAGCGCCTCGTCAAAGCCGCCGCTGATCCAGCTTCCAATGTGAAAGCCGTCGCCGACAGTTTCGTGCGGACCAAGTCGGGCCAGCGCGTCCGCATCGCGGCCGAGCGGCAGCACACCTACATTTCTGAGGCCGATGTGGGCAAGGACGGCCATCTGCACAACCTTGCGCAAGAGATCCGAGGCCTCGGTTTCAATGTCGAGATCGACCCCGTGCTCGGACCCGACGGCGCGACCATCGACGTCAACATCGCCTCCACCTGCGCCTCAGCGCCGCCCGACGAAGGCAGCGAGACCAGCACCGATCTGCTCTCCGGCAAAGGCTTCACCACGCCGACCTCCGCCTTTCACGTCAAGACGGTGCAGACTGCGCTCTCGCTGATCAGCGGCAGCTCGAAACTCCTCAACATCTGGAAGCCCACCGGCAAGCCTGAGTTCGAGACGGGCGACGTGCGCTGGGTCAGCTTCCTCACCGCGCGCAAGGTGCCGGTGGAGACATTGCCGCGAGTGCACGAGGTCCCCGGCGCGGCGGGCCGGGCACTACCGGAGGGCTGGAAGTCACTCGCCTTTCCCATTCCCTCCCATCTTCAGATCACTGACGATGAAACCTTTGGTCGGGCGCGCGGTGAGGGCGTGGAGGAGTGCTTGCAGCGTCTCGGTGCACAGCTTCCTGCGGGCAGCCGCGCGGGCAGCACGCCCGATGGGCAACTTCTGGTGACGAGTTCTCTCGATGCCCTGGCCAACGTCAGCGAAATCGTCTGGGGCATGACACAACGAATGCCCCACGGCCTCGCCTTCACCTTCCACACGATTCGCGCGCCCTCGGCATTGATGCGTCCGCTCGTGACCCAGGCCCAGCCCACCAGCGATCAGCGCGAGATGCTGCGTGCGCTCCTCGCGGCTGTCGATCAAGGCAAGGCGCAGTGCGTAGACACGAGCTACACCGAGACCAAGTCGGGCTGGAAGGCCTCGGTCAATTCGATCACGGAGCAGCCTTTCATCAGCGACTTCATCGGCCGCCCCACTCCCAAGCCCGAGGACAAGGCTGCCACCCCACCCAAGAAAGCTGGCCACGCCCGTGGCCCGGAATTCGAAATGCTCCCACTGGGCACCAAGATTGAACTCGACCCCGTGCTTGGCCCTGACGGCACCACGATCGACCTCACTGCCGCCTACAAACGCCACACAGCTCCGCCCGAGGAACGCTGGCTCGAGTTCCGCGATCCCGCGCACAGCAGCATGTATCGCCTGCCCTTCCTCGACAGCCACCAGGCCTCGATCGAAACCTCAGTAATCCTCACCGATCAAGGCACGCAACTCCTCGGCGTCTATCGTCCCAGCGGCGTGAACGAGGATGTGCTGGAGGCGGTGTGGGTGACGGCGGAGGTGACTCAATTAGTCAGTCAAAAGATCACCAAAAACGCCACAGAGAATCCAGACGTGATTGATCCCGATGACCCAACGCTGCACACGCGAGTATTTTCGGTGCCGCGCGACTTCATAGTTTCGGTTTCTTCAAGCGAATCAAACAAGGACGCCTCTAAACCACATGTGGAATCCAATAACCGAACTGATGCCAAGAGCATCCTGCACTCGAAAGGCATCAATTTTCCTGAAGGTGCCTCCGTCATCTATGGGGCCGCCACTTCCCAACTCATCGTCAGGAACACCACCGCGAATCTTGATCGGATCGACGACTATTTCAGGGACCTCGACGCTCAACTGGCCAAAAACCTGTCCTTCACCCTCCACCTCTTCGAAGCACCCGGCCCTGTGCTTCGCCGACTGATCACCGAGCGCGGTGCCATCCAGGACCATCGCCCGATGCTTGATGCCCTGCGCGCTGCCGCGGATCAAAGGCAGGCCCGCAGTCTCTCGACGCTTCGCCTGGAAACCAAGTCCGGCCAGCGTGCGACGGCGAGCGATGGCATCGAGAAGCCCTTCATCTCCGAGGTTGGCATCAGCGATGACGGACAGCCGTTCATCAATCACGCCATACGCACCCTTGGCCCTGGAATGGAGGTCGATCCCGTGCTCGGTGCCGACGGCTGGACTCTCGACCTCAACATTGCCATTCGCTACACCACGGCCCCGCCCGAGGACTACACCCTGCGCTACACCGATCCACCGACGGGCCACGAACTCACCATCCCGCAGTTCCGTTTCCACCAAACCGAAACCACCACCGCCGTCACGCTGCAAGACGGCACCGTGAAACTCATCTCCATGTGGAAACCCACTGGCCCCGCCTTCGATGGCAAAGACGTGCTGCAATGCGCCTTGATCGAAGGCCATGTGGTGACGGCGAAATAAGGGCCGCAGCATCTCACCAACAGAAAGGCCTGACGAACGTGCATTCGTCAGGCCTTGCGGAGGAGGAAAACTCGCGCGGATTACTTGCCGGTGGCCTCCTGGCGGAGCTGCTCGAGGCGGGAGAGGCGCTTGGGCTCAGCGGGTTTGGCGGGGGCGGGCTTGGCGGGAGTTGCAGCGGCCACGGCGGCGGGCTTGGGTGCAGGAGCTTTGCGCGGGGCGTCGATACGAAGGATGGAACCGATGCCGATGCGATGCGTGGTGGTGCCGCCGGGGATGGGGACCTCGACCGCGACGAACAGGTTGGCCTGCTTGCCGATCGGGGATTTGGCGGTGGTCTTCACCTTGAAGATGGCTTCCTTGGTGTCCTTGTTGATGGTGGCGCTGGCGATCTCGATGGTGTCGGGCGTGCCGGTGACCTTCGCGGTGGCTTCGCCGGTGAATGGCTGGAGGTGCTCCACCTTGCAAACCATCTCGGTCTCCTGGCCCTGTTCCACGGCGGTCATGGCCATGGTGGGTGCGGTAATGTAGGCCGGAGCGGTGACTATCTCGGTGAACGGTGACGCATTGTAAACACGGCCGTTGCCTGCGTCGGCCTCGCCGATCACGGTGAAGTTCCACTTACCAGCAGGGGCATTGGCATTGGCGTCGAGCAGGAAGGCACACTCGGTGCCGCCTTCGGGGATGGTTTGCTCACCCAGGGAGCTAACGCCTGGGGGTTTCCACATGAGGAGCACGCGGATCGGGGCCTTGAAGCCTTCCTTGCGCTTGGCCACCACCTTCATGCTGAGCACGCCGTTGTTCACGAGCGGCACGGTGGGCTTGACGATCTCGAGCGAGTATGGGGCTTCCTCGACCACCGCGACGGGCAGCTTGTCTTCGATCTCGGTGTAGTAGATGACGTTGCCATTGCGCACGACGTCGAACTCCTGCGCGAGCGTGCCGACCACCTTCACGTTGGGATCGACGTGCTTGAGCGTGATGGGCAGGGCGGCACCAGCGATGGGGGCATCAGGAGCGGCTTGGAAGAGCAGGTTCACATTCGGCAGGTCCTTCGGGAAGTCGGTAGTGATCAGCTTCATGCCCTGGGGAAGGTTGGGCATGTCGAACTTCATGTCTCCGTTCACATTGCTGCGGTTGACGTTCACCATGGTGGCGTAGTAGCCGCCGCGAGGCACGGCTATGAACTGGCGCAGGTGGCTGTCGTTCACGCTGTAGTTCGGCGAAGAGAATCTCACGCTGGGCTCGGAGGCGGCGAGTTCGATGCGGTAGATGAAGTTGGGTCCGCCGCGCTCGAGGTGATCGGTAACGCGCAGGAAGTAATCGCCATCCGCTGGCACATTGACGGTGAACTTGGAGTCCAAACGACGGCGACCACCGCCATCATCATTGCCGCTGAGCGAGCCACCCTTGGCATTATAAACATTGACCACGGAATCAAGCGGGGACCCTAGCGCCTGGGCGAAAGTCTGGACCACGATGCTCATGCCTTTCTTCAGCGGCAGCTTGAACCAGTCGATGTCACCAGCCTTCTCGATGATGCCGTTCAAGGCGATGGGGTCGCCGGTGGAGACGGTGGCCTTGGCCTGCTCGTCGTTGGGCTCGGCTTCCAGGGTGTTGGCAAAGGAGACCACGCGGAAGGGATTGCCAGAGGGTGGCGACTCGTGAGCCGCTGGCAGGAGCATGTAGTTCGGGTCAGGCTGGCCGGGCACCTTCACGTCTTCTTCAAAGGTCTCGCCCGACTTTTCGATGAATTTCGTCTTCACCACCGAGCCCGCCTGACCACCCGCCGGATAGACGACGTCCGGGCGATGGAAGGAACCAATATGCAGGCGGTAGTAGCTGTTGCCGCTGCCACGGTAGGAGGACTCGCGAACCATGATTGTGTAATCGCCATCTTCAGGCGCTACCACGCTGACGAAGCCGTCCTGGCGATGCAGGATGGTGTCGTCGGAGGAACCGATCTCGAAGCGGCCCTTGTCCAGGATCGCCACGTAGGGATCGAAATTGATGTAGCCGAGTCGGAGGCCATCGACTTCGACGGCGATGCGCTGGCCCTTCTTGGCCGATACGCGGTAGTAGTCCACGTCCTCGTTCTGCACCACGCCTTCCACGGTCTGATTGAAGCTCACCACCTGGGGCGCAGCGAAGTCATCGTTCGGCTCCTTCTCGTCCACGTTCGGATATTGGCCGACGAAGAATTGGCGGGCGTGCGAGATGCCGGACTTGGTGCGGATGCGCATCATGTGATTGCCCAGCGGCACGTTCTTGTCGATGGCGACGGTGGCGGTGACCTTGTTCTTCTCCACCTTTTCCACCTTTTTCATGGTGAACCCTGGCGACATGAAAATGAAGCCCTCGAAGTCCTCAAGGCGATTGCCAGTCACCGTGAGTTGGAACTCCGTGCCACGCTGGCCGCCGTTCGGCTTGGTGGCGGAAAATTCCGGGTAGGCGGCGTGCAGCATCGCGGCGCCGGACAGGGCGGCCATGCAGAGAGAGCGGCAGATCGTGCGAGAGGTCATAGCTTTGAGTGATGGGGATCGGGTGCAATACGCACGCCGAGGACCTTTGTTTTCAGTGGTTATGGGTGAAAGCGTGACAGGCTTTTTGCTTGGCAATCTGGGTCCGGCTCGACTTGGTGGGCGCACTCAGCGAACCCCAGACTCTCCACGACCATGAACGCGATCGGCATCATCGGCGGCTCCGGCCTCTACGACATCGAAGGATTCGAAAACCGCCAGGACTACGAGGTCCAGACACCCTTCGGCGCGCCATCAGATACGATCATCGGCGGCACCGTCGCGGGCAGGCAGGTGTTCTTTTTGCCCCGCCATGGCAAAGGCCACCGCATCCTGCCCACGGAACTGAACCACCGGGCCAATATCTGGGCGCTGCGCTCGCTCGGTGTTCGCTGGATCATCGCCGTGACTGCCGTGGGCAGCTTAAAAGAGGAATACCATCCGCGGGACGTGGTGCTGCCGGATCAATTCTTCGACCGCACCAGCCGTCGCGAGCACCACACCTTCTTCGGTCGCGGGATCGTGGGCCATGTGTCCTTCGCGGACCCGATTTCCGCGGACCTGCGCGAACTGCTGCATGAGGAGGCGCTCAATGCCTATGCCCGCGTCCACAATGGAGGCACCTACGTGAACATGGACGGCCCCGCCTTCTCCACCCGAGCGGAGTCCAACGCGAACCGCCAGCTCGGCTTCGATGTGATCGGCATGACGAATTTACCGGAAGCGAAGCTCGCTCGCGAAGCCGAGATCGCCCTCGCGACGCTCGCGATGATCACGGACTACGATTGCTGGAAGGTCGAAGACGAGCCCGTGACTGCGGAGGCTGTCATCGCGCACCTTCATGCCAATGTGGCCATGGCGAAGACCATCCTCGGCAAGGTGATTCCACGCATCCCGCTCGAGCCCACGTGGCCCGAGCATCGCGCCCTGGATGGTGCCTTGATGACGGATCGCAGCCTGTGGCCGGACTCCACCGTCGAAGACCTGCGGCCCATCCTTGGACGATTTTTGTGACTAGCACATAGAAGTGGCGGGACATCTGCTTCGGAGCCGTTAGCATCGGCTCGTTTTCTATGGTTCAGCTAGAGCATTCCAGCTTCTTCATCGCTCGTAGTGGCAGAACCCACGGCCCGCTCACATGGTCCGAGGTGAACAGCTATCTGTCCTACGGATCGCTCAAGCCGACCGACCTCGTCTGCACCGAAGACTCCAAAGACTGGCGCCCGGTGATCGAGTGGAAAAGAGCCATCGAAGGCGACCCCGATGAGGAAGCCGCAGCCGCAGCACTCGCTGAGTCCGAACTCTCAGGCTGGAAACTCTGTCTGCACAAGCTCCAGTCCGCCATGCGGCGCAAGCCTGCCACCCATACCCCGCGCCGCCGCATTGTGCGCTTCCGCGAATGGGAGCACGTGCCCGAGGACCAGCGCTCCACCCTCATCCTGCGCGATCTGTTCCTGGGGTTCTTCTTCCCACCTCGCCTCTGGCGCGCCTGCACGCACGTCTTCTCTCAGCACATCTTCCGAAAGGCCAAAGACGAAGCGGGTTACCTCAAGATCTGGCCGCAAGGCATGGAGACCTTCTGCACCGTGCTCATCATCATCAATGCGCTGTGCTGGTTGACGCTGATCGCCACCTTCAATGAGCACATCCTCCCGCACCTGCGGCTCGCCTTCGACTTCGTCATGGAAAGCGTCCAGACCCGGCTGAACGAAGCAGGTCGATAAGGGAAGAATCCAGTTTCGCCCCTCGCGAATCGCGTTCACTAACGCCGCGCCGTGGCCCTCAGTCTCCTGCCCTCCATCTTCCTCCAAGTCTGCCTCCCGCTCGTGATCGTGGCTGGACTCGGCTTCGTCATGGACCGGAAGTTCCGGCTCAATCTCGAGTCGCTGGTGAAGCTGAACCTCTACCTCATGGTGCCAGCGTTCATCTTTGTGCGCCTGTTGGACACACCGCTCGCAGGTGGCGGCGAGGGCTGGATCATGCTCACCGCCTTCAGCACCCTCATGCTCTGCGGCGTGGTCAGCTTCATCGTGGGCCGCGTGCTCAAGCTGGACGGCGCAGCCCAGAAGGCGCACTCACTCGCCTCGATGCTGGGAAACTGCGGCAACTTCGGCCTGCCGCTCGTCATCCTCGCCTTCGGCCAGGCAGCGGCAGCGGTGCAAGTCTATGTGCTCGTCACCATGAACGTGAGCACCTTCACCGTCGGCTTGTTCCTGGCCAATGCCGATGCCCGTGGCGGCTGGCGTTCCCATCTGAAGGCGCTGAATGCCACGCTCCGCCAGCCCGCGATCTACGCCGTCACCAGCGCCGCCATCTGCAAAGGCCTGCACCTCGACGTGCAATCCGTCGTGTGGCTCTGGCAGCCGCTGCACATGCTGGCAGAGGCGCTGATCGGCTTCGCCCTCGTCACCCTCGGCGTGCAGCTCTCGCAGACCAAGCCTGCACCACTCCGCGCCCCACTCGCCTCGGCCTTGGCCATTCGATTGCTGATCGGCCCGATGATCGCCTTCGCCCTCACCCAATGGATGCACTTTCCCAAAGACGTCGCCGCCGTGATCATCCTGACCGCAGGTGCCCCCACCGCCGTCAATAGCGCGCTCCTCGCCCACGAGTTCGGTGGCGACCGCCACTTCGCCACGGCCAGCGTTTACTACAGCACCCTGCTCAGCATGATCACCGTCACGATCAATCTCGCAGTCCTCCGCTGGTGGATGGGTTGAGGCACCCGCGACGAAAGTGCTCGATGCTCTGGACAATGCAGTCTCCAGCGTCCAGCAGTCGCTCACCGTCCCACCCATGATTCCCCCACTCGAACGCGGCCAGCTCGTCACCCTCAAGTCCACCGGCCTCACCTACACGGCCGCAGGCGGACGCGGCGAAAAGACCTTCGAAGTGCTGCTCAAGTTCACAGGCTTGAAACTCGATTCCTCCACCGCCCCGCTGGACGACATTGTGCAGCTGGACACCGATCCCAGCGCCGACTTCGAACCGGCTGACGATGGCACCATGCAGCTCATCTCCGGCGGGCCGCCACTCCGTCTCAAACCCACCGACGTTCAACCACCCAACGGCAAGGTGCTCTACGCCTGGACCAAGGCCGGCAAGGAAGTCGTGCGTCCCTTCTGGCCCGAAACTCTGCGCCCCTTCCTCCGCGCGCCAAAGACTCGCAAGACGGCCACGCCCTTCCAAGTCGCCGCCGAACTCGCCAAGAAGCTGGTCAACGATCGCCGCCTCGAATACTCCATCGCCGTCGCCTTGACCGAAGAGCGCTACGGCTTCCCCCATGTCTTCTTCAACTCGAACGCCAACCTCACCCTCGCCGACGACGTGAAAAGGAAGTTCAACGACCTCTGCCCCGATGGCACCATCTGGGACGACACAAAGAAGGAATGGCGCGTCGAGAAGCCGAAGCCCCGTCCTCAGCGACGCGCTTGGTGAGGATCGCTAGCTCGCACGTTACACGTTAAGCAGCTTCTTCAGCGCATCCGCTGTCGTCACGGGTGCCTGGCAAGTCTGGCCTTCACAGACATACGCAGCCGCAGAGCCATTGACGGGCTTCATGCCGGTGATCGCTTCGTTGTGCTTGGCGTGATACTTCTGCGCAGCGCCGCCATCGGCGTGAAGCACGACCGCATAGGGCAGGAAGTGTTCTTGCACGACGCGCAGCAATGACTTGAACTCAGCGCTGTTCGAATCTCCCGCGAGCACGATCTGCTGCTTGCCGCGTTGTTCGAGGTCGAGGCCCATGACCATCACCGGCACCGATGAAGCACTGTTGATGAGCGATTGGTGGAAGAGCTTGAGCAGCTTCTTCGCCTGCTCGTGATACGAGTCGTTCGCGGTGAGCGCGGCGAGACGGGCAAGGTTGACGGCGGCGAGCGAGTTCGGCGATGGCTCGACACCATCGTAGTCCTCTTTGATGCGCATGATGCTGTCGGGTTTGTCCGTGTGCGTGCTGAAGTAACCACCGTGCTCCTTGTCGCCGAATTGTGCGTCGAGTTCGCCTTGCAGTGCCTCCGCCCACTGTAGCCAGCGCACGTTCAGCGTCGCTTGATGCAGCTCAATGAGACCATGGATGAGGCAGGCGTAGTCGATGGCAAAGGCACCGATCTTCGCCTCGCCATCGCGCCAGCTGCGCAGCAAGCCCTTGCCCGGCTCGCGGCAGAGCTTGTCATGCAGGAACTGTGCGGCGCGCTCCGCGAGCGTGAGCGCGCTCGCTTCACCCAGCACGGCTCCAGCCTTCGCAAGTCCGGCAATCATGAGTCCGTTCCACGCGGTGATCACCTTGTCGTCCAAGTGCGGACGCGGGCGCTTGTTCCGCGCTTCGAGCAGCCTCTCGCGACCCGTCTTAAGGATGGCATCGACTTCTTCTGGCGTGAGCTTGAAATACTCCGCCGTCTTCTTCGCTGTGAAGGCGCGGAACAAGGTGTTGAGTCCCTTCAACTCGCCCTGCGGATCGCTCTCAGGACGCGCGTTGCCATCTTTGCGCGCACCGTAAGCATAGCGGAAGATACTCCCTTCGCGCGCGCCAAGAATCTCGTCGATCTCCGCCGCCTTCCACACGTAGAAGGCACCTTCCGTTTTGTGCTCGGATTCTGCGGTTGCGAAGCTGTCGGCATCCTCGGCGGAGTAAAAGCCACCGTCGGGATGCGTGAGGTCGCGCTTCACATAGTCGATGATCTGCCGAGCGATCTGCGCATGAAACTCGGAGCCGCTGAGCTGATAGCCTTCCGCATACGCGTGCAGGAGCTGGCCCTGATCGTAAAGCATCTTCTCGTAGTGCGGCACATGCCAGTAGCCATCGACCGAGTAACGATGGAAGCCGCCGCCGAGATGGTCGCGCAAGCCGCCGTTGGCCATCGCGCGGAGGGTGCGCAAGGCCATCTCCAGCGCCCAGGACGACTGCGATTCGTCACTCTTCGCGTAGTGCTTGTGCAGACGGAAGAGGAGATTGAGCACCGTGGGGCGGGGGAATTTCGGCGAGCTGCTGAAGCCGCCCTCATGGTAATCGAAGCTGCCGCTCAGATCGCTATAGGCCTTGTCGAGCACAGGCGTGAGTTCAGCCTCGCCCGCGCTGCTGTGCTCGCTTTCCAGATGCGCCTGCAGCTTGTCGATCGAGTTGCGCGCGCGCTCCATCACACCGGCACGATCTTCCTTCCATATCTTCGAGATTTCGCCCAGCAGATCCTTCCAGCCGATGCGGTTATTCGTCACCGGCGGGTAGTAAGTGCCGCCGTAAAACGGTTTCAATTCGGGCGTGAGGAACACATTCATCGGCCAGCCGCCGTGGCCCGACGCCGCCTGCACGTAGGTCATGTAGGTGAGGTCAATGTCGGGCCGCTCTTCGCGATCGAGCTTGATGCAGACAAAGCCTTCGTTCATCACCGCCGCGATCTCCTCGTTCTCGAACGACTCATGCTCCATGACATGGCACCAGTGGCAGGTCGAGTAACCCGACGAGAGCAGGATCGGCTTGTCCTCCGTGCGCGCCTTCTCAAACGCCACTTCACCCCACGGCAGCCAGTTCACCGGGTTATGGGCGTGCTGGAGCAGGTAGGGCGACTTCTCGTGAATGAGCGCGTTCGTGTGCTTGGGGGCGTCGGACATGGGGAAGGTTAAATGCGTGGTGCAGGCGGTCTTGCAACATAGTTCGTTACGCGTCTGCCTGCGCTTCCGCCGCCAAAGCGGCCACCAACGCAGCCGCCACACGTTGCGTCGCTTCACCATTCACCACAGCAAGCGCACGACCATCAATCGCGGCGATCGGATGCACGTCACGAGTGCTGGAGGTGAGGAAGGCTTCGTCGGCTTGCTCGAACCACTCGATGGGGATGTCTTGCTCGATGGCGGTGCTCGACTCGATGACGAGTGCGCGAGTCACGCCAGCGAGACAGCCGGAGGACAAGGGGGGAGTCAGCACGCAACCATCGCGCACGAGGAAGACATTGCTGCCAGTGCCTTCGCACAGATGACCGCGTGTGTTGGCGAAGATGGCTTCGCCAGCGCCATGTGCTTTCGCATGGGCCAGCGCGCGCACATTGCCGCCATAGGAAGTGCTTTTGATGCCTGCCAGTGGATCGTTCGCGTTGCGCGTCCACGGCACAATGACCACGCTCTCGGTCGGTGGCCAAGGCTTCAAAGGCGTGGCGACGGCAAGCATCGTGGCGTGGCCTTCGACAGCATTCGTCGCGGGCTGACCTTCGCCAGCACTCACGGTGAAACGCAGCCGTGCCTCGTTCATCCCATTGCCCAGCATCGCGTCCATCAACGCAGCACGGAAGTCATTAAGCGGAGGCACCGGGAGCCCCATGGCAGCACAGGAATGTGTCAGCCGAACGTGATGCCGCTCCAGTGCAACAAAACCGCCCTCGCGAAACGCAAGGGTCTCGAACACGCCATTGCCCACCGTGTAGCCGTGCTCGAACGGCGAGAGCCGTGCCTCGCTGGTGCGAACCACGCGACCATTGATCCATACGAACTCAGGCAGCGAACTCATAACGGCAATGGCGTGTCTTCGCCAATGACTTTGACTTCGGTCTCGAGGTGCACACCGCGTTCGCGCTGCGCGATCTCTTGAATCTCGGCAATCAAGTCGAGCACGTCGCGCGCGGTCGCGCCGCCTTCGTTGATGATGAAGTTGCCGTGGATGTCGGACACCACGGCCTTGCCCACGCGCCTGCCTTTGAGACCGAGTTCATCGACGAGCTTGCCTGCACCGCAGAGCTGCGGGTTCTTGAAGCAGCAGCCAGCGCTCGCGCCCACGGGCTGCGAGGTGCGGCGCTTCACGCGTGAAGCTTCCAGACCGGCGTCAATGCTGGCCGTGTCCGCAGGCTTGCCGCGCAGCCAGGCGGAGAGCACGAAGCGCTCCTCGAACTCAGGCACGCTGCGGTAGTGATGCACGATCTCGGCGAGCGGCTTCTCTTTGATCTGACCATCGACGTCGAGGAAACGAATGCTCTCGACGTGGTCGAACATCTCCGCGCCCATCGCGCCTGCGTTCATGCGCAGCGCACCGCCGAGGTTGCCAGGCACGCCTTCCATCCATTCGAGTCCGCCGATGCCTGCGTTGCGTGCAGCGCTGGCGATCTTCTTCAAACGCGCGCCGACCGCGGCGAAGAGGCGACCGCCTTCCGCACGCACCTCTTCGATCTCGCCCTTCGACGGATGAATCACAGCACCGCGAATGCCGCCGTCTTTGACGAGCAAGTTGGAACCGCGACCGATGACGCGCACGGGCACCGAGGCGCTGCGCATGAAACGAATCACCTCCACGAACGCGGCTTCCGTGCGTGGCTCGATCCAATACTGCGCCGGGCCGCCAATGCGGAAGGTCGTGTGCAGGCTCATCGGTTCATAGAGCCGCACCACACCGCCGCCGTGTTCGTTGATGATGCGCATGAGTGGCTCGGCGATCTTGAGATCGCGCGCGATACAGGTGCCGACTTCATGCACATTGCCTGCGCCCAAAGTGATGAAGACATCGCCTGGGCGCAGCATGTTGCCGAGCACGTCGCGAGCCCGCAGCATCGTGGGCGTGCTGTGACATTGCACGGTGCTCTGCGCTTTGACTTCGTCGATGATGGTCTCGCCGCTCACGCCGGGCAGTGGCTTCTCGCTAGCTGGATACACATCGGTCACGGCGAGCACATCGACATCATGGAAGGCTGCGCCGAACTCCTTCTTCAAGAGCTGCGTGCGGCTGAAGCGATGCGGCTGGAAGAGACACAGAAGGCGCTTCGGATTCAGCGCGCGCGCGGTGGCGAGCGTGGCCTTCACCTCGGTGGGATGATGGCCGTAGTCGTCGATGATCGTGAACTGCTCGCTCCCATAGCGGATGTCGAAGCGACGCTTCGCGCCACGGAAGCTGGCGAGCGCGCGCTGGATGTCCTCAAAGGCAACGCCGACACGCGTGGCGAGTGCGATGACGGCCATCGCATTGAGCACGTTGTGTCGGCCAGGAATGCCGAGCGTCACGGTGCCTAACGACTTACCGTTGGCCAAGACTTCAAACTCGGTCTGCGAGGGCCGCGATTCGATGATGCGGGCGCAGAAGTCGTGCTTCGGATCGAAGCCGTAGCCTACGCCGTTAGCGTTGCTGGCGCAGAGTTCGGTCGCGACCGGGTCCTCGGCGCAATACACCCACAGGCCCGGCGTTTGCGACAGCAGCTGACGGAACACGACCTTGATGGCCTCGATGCCATCGTAGAAATCGAGGTGCTCGGGCTCGATGTTGAGGATGATCGAGTGCTGCGGATGAAAGTTCACCAACGTGCCATCGCTCTCGTCGCCTTCGGCCACGAAGAGTTCGCCCTCGGGGTCCCAGTGCGCGTTTGATCCGAGAATTGGAATCTCCGCACCGACGTAGTGCGAGGGCTTCTTACCACCTTGACGAAGCACATGCGCAGTGAGCGCTGAGGTTGTTGTCTTGCCATGCGTGCCTGCGACCACGACGCCCTTCTTGTTGTGCATCACAGCGGCGAGCGCCTCGGCGCGACGCACGAGCGGGATGCCTTGTTTGTAGGCTGCCTCATACGCGACGTTGCCGGGCTTGATCGCGGACGAGTAGATGACCATGTCGCAGTCCTCCACCTCGCGCTCTGTGTGCTGCGGGAAAAACTGCAAGCCTGCCTTTTGCAACCGCTCCGTCTCCAGCGTGGTCGCCTTGTCTGAGCCGCTGACCTTGTGTCCGAGTGCCATCAGCAGCCACGCGAGCCCGCTCATGCCGGAGCCTGCGACACCGATCAAGTCGATGCGCATGGGGTGCTTGCTTTCTTTGAGGAGACTGAGGACGGCGTGGGTCATGAGATGACTTCCTCCACGATGTTCGCGATCTTCGCGGCGGAATCGCGAACGGCGAGGGAGTTAGCGGCGGCTGTCATTGCGGTCTCTTGCTTCGGATCGTTCAAAATCGAGTCCACGGCTTCGACGAGCGTCGTGGCATTGAGCTGCGACTCCGGCATCAAAATGGCAGCACCGGCTTTGGAGAAGATCTCGGCATTGCGTGTCTGATGATCGTCGGCTGCGGTCGGATACGGCACGAGAATGCTGGGCACGCCGAAGTAGGCGAGTTCGGTCAGACTGGAGGCGCCCGAGCGGGCGAGTGCGAGGTCAGCGATGCGATACGCGAGTTCCATCTGATGGCAGAAGGCGACAACCGTGTGCGGCATGTCGGCGTGCTTGGCATACGCGTCCTTTACTTCTTGGTAGTCGTTCGGCCCGGTGATGTGCAGGATCTGAATGCCCATGCCGAACAACTCGCGCAGGGCGAGACCGACCGCGCGGTTCACACCACGAGCGCCCTGGCTGCCGCCCATGATGAGCAGCGTTTTCTTGTCCCGCTGGAGCTTGAAGAAGGCATACGGATCTTCGCCAGAGTCCTTGGTCATGCTGCTGCGCACGGGGGTGCCGACGCAGCGAACGTCGTCGTGCTTGAAATGCGGGACGCAGGCTTCCAGGCCGGTGAGCACCGTGTTGCAGAAGCGTGCATTGAGGCGGTTGGCCTTGCCGGGAATCGCGTTCGATTCGTGGATCAGCGTGCGACAGTTCTCTTTGCGACCAGCGACGAGCGGCGCGAGCGATGTGAAGCCTCCCATGCCGAGCACGACGCTGATACGATTCTTCTGAATGATCGCACGGCAGTCGTTGTAGCCTTTCCACAAACCGCGCAGGAAAGGGATCATCTTGGGCGACCACGGGCGTGGCATGGCCAGGAACGGCATCTTTTCAAAGGTCAGATTCGAGTGACCTGAGGCGGCAAGACTGTCGATCTTCTTCTCACTGATGAGCAAAGTCACATCGTGGCCACGCGCGGAGAGTGTTTCACCGACGGCAATGCCGGGAAACAAATGTCCTCCCGTGCCGCCGCAGGCGATGAGGACGTGAATTTTGGAGTCGAAAGCAGGCATGGAAATTGGGAAAATAATGGTGAGAGGGACTGCGACCACGCCGTGCTGGGAGAACTGGGCGACTTGCCACGAGGCGTTCTGGTGGTCCCAGTTTGCCATCTCATCAAGGGGTTTTCCGATGCCCAGCATCGGAGTTTGGCCTCAGGCGATCGAGCCTGGGAAAGGATCGCCTTTTTCCCCATTTATTCCCAATGCCGTAGTGGGAATAAGTTTTTCGCTAAACTGGAATTATTGGATTGCAGCCCCTTTGGCAACCATCTATTAAGATCTCCTGACTATCAATCAACTCCGAAATCTAGGACGTTGAGGTGCTTCTCCCATAGTTGATCCTATGCCCTCCGCAACCGCCCATTCTCACCCTTTCGCATCGGCTGTGCCGTCCATCGGCGGAGCGAGGGGAACGAATGCCAGAGCGGGCTGGATGCATCGGCGAGTGGGCCTTTCCCAACTCAGCCTGTGGCCCTGGCTGGGAGTGTCGGGAGACGCGGATCACGAGAAGCGTTTTAACCCCTTCGGCATCCATCGTGGAGGTGGGGGCGATCCTCTGGAGCCCGCTCCCGATGGCCCTTCGGAACTCGTTCATTATCACGAGCCGGTGCTTTGCAAGGAGGTGCTCCATTACCTCCAGCCGGGCCCTGCTACCTTCGCGCTGGATGCAACGCTTGGGGGGGGAGGGCATAGCGAGCTAATGCTGCAAAAGGGTGCCCAGGTTGTCGCCTTGGACCAGGATCCCGTGGCCATCGCCTACGCGACCTCTCGGCTGCGCGCCCATGCGGGGCGGTTCTGCGCTCTGCGTGGCAACTTCCGGCGCTTCCCCGAGCTGCTGAGCGAGATCGGCGTGGAGTCCTTCGATGTGATTTTGGCGGACATCGGCGTGTCCTCGTGGCAGCTCAATGACGCGTCCAAAGGCTTCTCCTTCATGCACGATGGCCCCCTCGACCTGCGCATGAACCCCGATGGTCCAGAGACTGCCGCCGATCTGATCCGCACGCTCGATGCTGAGGACCTGGAACGCATTTTCATCGATTATGGTGAGGAACCCCATGCCCGCCGCATCGCCCGCGCCATTGTGAAGGAACGTGCCACCAAGCCGATCCTGACCACCCTGGAGCTGGCCCGTGTGGTGGAGACGGTCTCGCCGCGCAAGAGTCATCGCCATCCCGCGACGCTGGTGTTTCAGGCCCTGCGAATTCGGGTCAATGATGAGCTGGGCGCGCTGGAGGATTTCCTCAAGGCCGCTCCGCTGTGGCTCAAGCCGGGCGGAAGGCTCGGCATCATCAGCTTCCACTCGCTCGAGGACCGCATCGTGAAGCGTGCCTTCCAGCACTACGCCACGGAGTTCATAGATCGTCCCGAATGGCCGCAGCCCAAGCGCAACCCTGATCACCTCCTACGCCTGCTTACCCGCAAGCCCGTGGAGCCCACCGCCGAAGAAATCCAGGCCAACCCCCGCTCGCGGTCCGCCCGCCTGCGCGTGGCCGAACGCCTATCCCTGCCATGACACGCCGGAACCGCCTTCGCTACCGCAATAACATCCGTCTGCCGATCATTCTGTTCATTCTGATCGTGGGCAGCCTCGTGGGCCTGCGCTGGATCAAGGAAGTGCGTGCGCACCATCTTGAGAACCGCCTCAGCAGCCAGCTCCGCAACATCAATCACGAGATCGCCACGCTCAGCTCCCACATCAGCGACCTCAAGGGCCGTCGCCAGGCCTTGCTGACGGAAGATGCCCTTCTGAAGGCCATGGCAGACCGCAAGCTCAAGATGGACCCCATCGACCTTTCGACCGTGATGCACATCGGCCCGGTGGCCACCGGCACGCAGCAGGCCATGACCCAGACCTCAGCGAACTAAATCGAACCCCAGATGCAACACCATCCACAGATCGAGTTTCAGAGACGCGAGCGCGCGGTGAGTCACCGCATGCTGCTCGTGGCCTGCGGCCTCATCCTTGGGTTCACCGGCATCTCCGTTCGCCTCTGGTGGGTGCAGATCAAAAAGCATGAGCCACTGGAGGCCGAAGCCGCCGATCTCCGCCACGTGCGCAAGGACCTGCCGGCTCAGCGTGGTTGCGTCTGGGACCGCAATGGATCGCTCCTCGCCCAGGATCTGACCTTGCACGACATCTACGCAGATACGCACCATCTGGCCGACATCAATGTGGTCCGATCCAGATATGCGAAGCTCTGCGGCCTCAGCCAGAAAGCCCTCAAGCTCCAGCGCACCGACGAACAAATCGTGGACGCTTACCGCCGCATCGTGGCCGAGACGATCGCGTCTCACATGGACTGCGCCGCAGAAGAACTACTGGCCATGATGACGCCAGAACCAGGCGAGCCTGCGGAACCCATCTTCCTCAAAGATCTCAATGTCGAGGAAGCAGCCGCCTGGCGGGCCTTCTTCGATCAGAACGCGATCACCGGGGTTTACACGCGCAAACGCATCGAGCGCTTCCGTCCGGCCGATGATCGAATGATTCACCTGCTAGGCTTGGTGACCAAGGAGCAGCTCGACAAGCAAGGCCGCCTCCTGCCGCGCAAAGGTGCTGAGGGAGTGGAGCAGCTCATGGACGGCATTTTGTCTGGCACGGCTGGTTACGAGGATGTCGAGATGGACGCCACCCGCAGTCGTGAGCTGCCAGGCTACGCCGGGCAGGTTCGTCCGCCGGTGCATGGTCAGCATGTGGTGCTCACCGTCGATATGCCCATGCAGCAGATGCTCGAGAAGACGCTGCTGGAAGCCTATCAGAAGCACTCTCCGCGCAAGGTCGTCGCCGTGATCGTCGAGCCCTCCAGCGGTTCCATCCTTGCCATGGCAAGCGAACCTCGTGAGCAGGTCAACAAGCTCAACGAAACCGAGCGCCGGAACATGGCCGTGACCGACACCTATGAACCAGGTTCCGTCATGAAGATCCTCACGCTCACCGCCGCACTGGAAAGCGGCGCCTGCACGCTGGGCACGCACTTCAACTGCCACGGCGGCGAATACAAGGAGGCCAGCACCGACGTGTGGCTCAAGGACCACGGCTCCTACGGCTCGCTCAGCGTCAAAGACATCCTCGCCCACTCTAGTAACATCGGAGCCTACATGGTCGCGAAGGCCACGGGTCGCCAGGCCTTCTACGATTGCATCAAGCGCTTCGGCCTTGGTGAAGTCACTGCGCTTGGAATGCCTCGTGAGGCCAGCGGCAAGATCCGCCCTCTGGACAAATGGACCTCGTCTTCCCTCTCGCGTCTCGCCATGGGCTATGAAGTCTCCGCCACGCCCTTGCAGATGACGATGGCCGTCGCCACCATCGCCAACGGCGGCAAACTCATGCAGCCCCGCCTCGTGGATCGTATCCTGTCCGCAGACCGCGTCGAATGCCAGACCATCGAGCCCGTCATGGTGCGTGAGGTGTGCTCACCGAGCACCGCCGCCAAGGTGGCCGAAGCCATGGAGTTCGTCGTCACTGATGGCACGGGCAAATCCGGAGCTATCGAAGGCGTCCGCGTCGCTGGCAAGACGGGCACCGCCCAGCTCATCGACCGCGCCACGGGCAAGTATTCCAAAGTCCACCGCGCCGTGTCCTTCGCTGGCTTCGCCCCCGCAGAGCAGCCCCGCCTCGCCTGCCTGGTGCTTCTGGAAGACCCTCATGCCGAAAACACCGAAGACATCTATGGCGGCAAGATCAGTGCACCGATCTTTGCCGACATCGTCAAAAAAGCGCTCGATATCATGGCCGTCGCTCCTGAGCGCGACCTGCGCCTCACCCTCGTTCCCGATCCTCAAGGAGGTGACCAATGACACTCCGTGAACTCACTGTTGACCTCGCTCAACCCGTTATCAGCGGCGATCAGGACGTCAGCATCACCGCCCTCACCTACGACTCACGCAAGGTGAAGCCTGGCACCGCCTTCTTCGCCCTCCGCGGCACGAAGGTGGACGGCCACGACTTTATCGACGCCGCCATCAAGGCCGGTGCCTCAGCCATCGTGGCGGAGACCGCACCACCCGCCGATGCCACGATTCCGTGGGTTCACATCAGCAGCAGCCGCAAGGCGATGGCTCTCATGGCCGAGGTCTTCTATGGCAGACCCGACCGCAACCTCATCCTCGGCGGCATCACCGGCACCAATGGGAAGACCACGATCAGCTATCTCACTCATTACCTGCTGAATACTGCGATGATCCGCAGCGGGTTGTTAGGCACTGTGTGTTACGACCTTGGCCAGAATCAGGTTCAGGCGGCCACCCACACCACGCCCGAGTCCCTGGAGCTCTACAAGCACCTGTCCACGATGGTGGAAAATGGCTGCCGGGCAGCGGTGATGGAAGTGTCCTCCCACGCGCTGGACATGGATCGCGTGCATGGTCTTCGCATTGGCTCCGCCGTGTTCACCAACCTCACCCAGGACCACCTGGACTATCACGAGACGATGGATCGCTACTTTGAGGCCAAGACGATCTTATTCGAGATGGTCGCCGCCCGCCCCAAGGGACGCATAATCGTCAATCTTGACGATCTCTGGGGCAAGAAGCTCATCGTGAAGTTCGCCAGCACCGAACGCGTCAGCACCTACGGCTTCGGCGCCCTTGCGGATTTCCGTGCTTCCAACGTTCGCTACGACATCACCGGCACCACCTTTGAACTCACCTTCCAAGGCCGCCAGTTCATGGTGCGCACTCCCCTGATCGGGGACTTCAATGTGTATAACACACTCGCCGCACTTGCACTCGCCAAGGCCATGGGAGCCAATCTGCGCGAAGCGGTAATGCACATGAAGAACGCTCCTCAGGTTCCGGGTCGCCTGGAACGTGTGGGCGATGACACCTTCAAGTTCGCCGTCTATGTGGACTACTCGCACACACCCGACGCGCTAGTGAACGCCCTGCGCACGCTCCGACTGCTGCGCCCCAATCGCATCATCACGATCTTCGGCTGCGGCGGCGATCGTGATCGCACCAAGCGCCCGCTCATGGCACGTGCCGTGCAGGACGGCAGCGATGTGTGCATCCTCACCAGCGACAATCCCCGCTTCGAAGACCCCGCCCAGATCTTCGCCGACACGATCAAAGGCTTCTCTCGCAAGAACTACGTCGAGATCCCTGACCGCGCGGAAGCAATCAAGTCGGCCATCTCGAATGCCAAACCCGGCGACATTGTGCTGATCGCAGGTAAAGGCCATGAGAGCTACCAGGACATCAAGGGTGTGAAGCACGACTTCGATGATGCTCGCGTTGCCCATGGTGCGCTCATGAGTCGGCGCACCGCACGCGCCGAGAAGCTCGTGAACCGCATTCAGGCCGAGCAACTGGCCGAGCAGGCTCGCGAAATGAATCAGCAGCAGCGCTTCGACGACGACCCCAGTCGTCCTCGTCGCAAGTGGAACGAATGAAACCGCTCGACCTCCAGACTCTAGCCCGCTTCGCCGGTGGCACGCTCCACGGGAATGACGGCTCGCGTCTGGTCACGACGGTGAACACCGACTCGCGCAAGGCGGCCCCTGGCGAGCTTTTTGTGGCGCTGGTCGGTGATCGCTTCGATGGTCACGAATTCATCGCTCAAGTCGCCGCCGCAGGAGCAGCAGCAGTGCTGGTCAGCAAGATGCCCGCCGGTCCCCTGCCCTGCGCTGTCATCGAAGTCAGAGATACCCTGGCAGGCCTTCAGCAGCTGGCGCGCAGCTACCGCGAGTGGCATCAGCCCTACGTCGTGGGCATCACTGGCAGCTCGGGCAAGACCTCGACCAAGGACTTTACCTGCGCCGTGATGGCCAGGAAGCACCAAGTCTGCGCCACACTTGGCAACCTCAACAATCACATCGGTCTGCCACTCTCGATCCTCCGCCTCGCCGAAGGAGACACGTGTGCAGTGCTTGAGATGGGCATGAATCATCCCGGCGAGATCGCCCCGCTGGCCGCCATCGCACAGCCCGATGCAGGCATCATCGTCAATGTGGGAGTTGCCCACATCGAGCACATGGGTTCACGGGAAGCCATCGCCCTTGAGAAAGGGATGCTCGCCGAGGCAGTTCACGAACGCGGAATCGTGGTGCTCAATGCCAACGACGATTTCACACCGTCCATAGCGGCACGCTGCAAAGCTCGCGTCATTCAGGCAGGCCTGGGCAAGGGCGATGTCATCGCTTCGAACCTCAAGGCTGGTGCCGACGGCACGGCGTTCACGCTCGACTTCTCGGGCGAGAAATTCGATGCCTTCCTGCCGATTCCTGGCGAGCACATGGTGGCCAATGCCGCCCTCGCAGCCGCCGCAGGCTGGCAGAGTGGGATCAGCGCTGCCGATGCCACCGCTGCCCTGCGTGAAGTAGCGCTCACCAAGGGCCGCCTCGAGACCAAGCACATCGCAGGCATTACCTTCCTCGACGACTCCTACAACGCGAACCCCGACAGCATGAAGGCAGGTCTGCGCACACTCGCTGGCCTGGGCTCCACCGGACGTCGCATCGCGATTCTCGGCCGCATGGGCGAGTTGGGACCCCACGCCGAATCCGCCCACCGCGAGATCGGCGAGTATGCTAGCGAACTGAAACTGGACGCCCTTTTCACGGTCGGTGAAGAGGCTGGATTGATCAGCAGTTCGGCATCAACAGCGATTCCTGCCGAACACTTCGCCACGCACAACGAGTGCGCCACTGCATTGAAGACCTTCCTCCGCGCAGGTGATGTAGTGCTCCTCAAAGGCAGTCGCTCGGCCGGCATGGAGAAGGTCCTCACGCATTTTCAAACGTCATGATCTACTGGCTTTACGAGCACCGCGACTGGTTCGCATGGGAATGGGCGGGCGGCCTTGAGAGCCCGATCTACAAGCTGCTGAACTTGTTCAAGTATCACACCTTCCGTGCAGGTGGAGCTGCGCTCACGGCCTTCGCCCTGTCGCTGATTTACGGCGAACGTGTGATTCGCAAACTGATCTCCTTGAAGGTAGGCCAGCCAATCCGCACGGCGGACGAGGTTCACAAGCTGTTCGAACTGCACGGCAAGAAAGCAGGCACTCCCACGATGGGCGGCGTGCTGATCGTCGCGTCGTTGTTCGCCTCCGTTTTGATCTGGGCTCGCTGGGACAATCAGATGGTGTGGACCTGTCTCTTTGCCACCCTCGGTCTTGGTGCGCTGGGCTTCATGGACGACTATCAGAAGGTCGCCAAGAAAAACAGCAAGGGCGTGAACGCCCGCTTCAAGCTCGTCTGGCAGGGCGCTGTCGGTCTCATCGTCGGTCTCGCCTTCGCCTACGGCATGGGGCATCACAGCGCTGAAGTATCGAACATGCGCGAGCTGCATGTGCCCTTCCTCAAAGGGCCGCTGATCACGGACATGGGTTTGTTCGCCGTGGTGTTCTACATCTTCATCATGCAGGGCACGTCGAACGCTGTGAATGTCACCGACGGCCTTGATGGTCTAGCTGCCGGATGCTCGGTGACCACCGCGCTGAGCTTTGCAGGCTTCGCGTATGTCTGCGGCTCAGGCAAGTATGCCGACTACCTCCATGTGCCCTTTCATCCGCTCGCAGCGGAACTCGCCATCGTCGCGATGGCCCTCGCGGGCGCGTGCATTGGCTTCCTCTGGTGGAATGCACATCCGGCCCGCATGTTCATGGGTGACACGGGAAGCCTGGCGCTCGGTGGTTGCATTGCCTCGCTCGCTATTGGTTGCCGCCAGGAGATCGCCCTCGTGATCGTGGGCGGCGTGTTCGTGATGGAAGCGCTGAGCGTGATCATCCAGGTGGTGAGCTTCAAGAAGCGTGGGAAGCGAGTCTTCCGCATGGCCCCCATTCATCATCATTTCGAGCTTGGCGGCTGGGTGGAGAACCAGGTCATCACCCGCTTCTGGATCCTGTCCCTGATCTTCGCCCTGCTCGGGCTCGCAACACTCAAACTTCGCTAAGCCATGAAATACTCCGGCCTGCATTTCGCCATCCTCGGTGCCGCTCGCAGCGGTCTCGCGGCAGGCCGGCTCGCGGCCATGCACGGTGCCCGCATCACCTTGTTCGACGAGGGTGATCCCACCAAGCTCATGAAGAACATCGAGGCCGCCAAGACGCTCGGCTTCAACATCATCACAGGCGACGAGGCGAAGAACTGCATGATCGTGGAGGGCGACTACGACCTCGCGATTCTCAGCCCCGGATTCGATGTGAACTGGCCGCTGCCCGTGAAGTTTAGCAATGCCAACATCCCGCTCACAGGCGAGATGGAGTTCGGCTTCACGCTCACCGACATGCCGATGGTGGCCATCACCGGCACGAACGGCAAGAGCACGACCACCGAGCTGATCAGCGCCATGTTCAATGGCTGCGGCAAGCGTTCCCTTCCCTGCGGCAACCACGGGGTGGCGCTGTGCGAAGTCATCGTCGTCGGCCAGCCCTATGATGTGCTCGCCCTGGAGGTGAGCAGCTTCCAGCTGGAGACGATCACCACCTTCAAGCCGCACATCAGCCTCTGGCTGAACTTCGCTCCCGATCACCTCGACCGCTACGCCACCGAGGCAGACTACTTCGCCGCTAAGTTCCGCATCTTCGAGAACCAGACGGCCGAAGACTTCGCCATCGTCAACATGCTCGACATTGACCGCCTCGGACCGCTCATGCCCAAGGTGCTGACGTTCTCGGCGAATCAGAGCGCCGATTTCGAGTATCGAAACGGCAGATTCTATCACCAGGACACTCGCGTGGGTGATGCTTCGCGGCTGCGCCTGCGCGGAAGGCACAACATGGAGAACGTGCTCGCCACGCTCGCGACCGGCTGGCTGCACGGACTGTCCTTTGACGCCATGCTGGATGCCATCGCGAGCTACGAGCCCCCGCGCCACCGCTGCGAGCTGGTGCGCGAGCTGGATGGCGTTGAGTTCATCAATGATTCCAAAGCAACCAATCTCCACGCGCTGGAAAGTTGTGTGAAGTCACTTGATCGCCCGATCGTGCTCATCATGGGCGGCAAGGAGAAAGGCCTGGATTACTCGCCACTTCGCCAATCCATTCCTGGCACCGTGCGCAGCATCGTAACGATCGGCGAGATCGGCGACAAGCTGTGCGAGCAGTTCAAGGATCTCGTTCCCTGCCAGAAGGCGAACGACATGGCTGAAGCCGTGCAATTCGCCGCTCGTGCCGCCATCTCCGGCGACTCCGTGGTGCTCTCACCCGGCACCTCCTCCTTCGACATGTATTCGGGCTACGCCGAGCGCGGAGAATACTTCCGCACCGCCGTCAACGCCCTCATCTAAACCCCGGCTCCATTTCCAACCAAACCACACACCACCCATGAAAAAGAAGCAAGACAAGGTGCTCAGCACCTCCGAACGCAAGCGACTGCACGTCGCTGCCATGGTCACCCATGAAAAAGAGTGGCCGCAAAGCGAGCCCAACCAGGGGCTGGCGCGCATGTTTGTCATCATGCTGCTGGTCCACGTCGTTGTGATCGGCGGCGTGATCATCTATGACTTTGTGTCGGAACCCGAAGCCCAGGGCGTCGTCAGCACCGCAGCCAAGAAGACCGCGGCAACCACGACCACCACGAGCACCGCTGCTGCCACCACGGCACCGCTGCCTGTGGTTCGCGACGTGCCTGCTCCTTCAACCGCTCCAGTGCCGGCCGCACAGCCCGTGACCGCCACGACGCCAGCACCCGCGACCGCGACGCCTCCTGCTGCTTCGCCTGAAAGCCTGCTCCCCAGCCAGTTCGCCGAGACTCCGGTCAAGGCACCTGCCGAGGAACAAAAGCACATGATCTCCTCACCGATCCCGACTCCCGCACCTCGTGCCGAGATCGTCCAGTCCGAACCGCCCGCGCCTGTCGAAAAGACAGACGCTGCGAAGTTCACCACCGAGACCACGGAAAAACCAACCAACTCCGTTCGTCGCACCATCGCCCAGAACCGCACCGAAGTGCCTCGTGCATCGCTGATCAGCCCGACAACGCCCAGTCCCGTGGCAACTCCTTCCGCGGCCCGCAAGTCGCTGGAGTCTGACGAGCATCGCTCCCCCCGCTCGAGCACAACGAGCAGCAATAACAGTTCCAAGCCGACTACGGCCACAGCCAAGAAGCGCCAGGTGGAAGACTCACCACCACCGGCGAAGAAGGTCAGCAAGCCGGTCGCCACCCCATCCGCTCATCACAAGGTGGCCAAGGGCGAGACGATCTATGCGATCGCACGTCGCTATAAGATTTCCGAAGATGCCTTGATGCGCGCCAACTCGATCAAGAACGCGAACGGATTGCAGATCGGCAAGACGCTGACGATCCCTGCCAAGTAAGACTCCTCGGAAGCCTCTCTCGTGGTCAGGTGTGTGCCACGAGAGAGCGCTTCCCGATTAAGTGGACAGCGATCAGCGCCGCAACGTGTGCCGCCTTGATCACTGCCCTCTCAACTCAGCTCCCGCTCAATGGCCAAACGCAGCATCATCTTTCTAGTCCTCGCCGTGGTGCTCCTGCTCATCATCGGCTTCGTCATGCTCGCGAGCGCCAGCTATCTCACGCTCGACAGCAGCGGCACAGATTATGGCATGGTCTGGAAGCAGGCCGTGTGGCTCTCCCTCTCCATGATCGCAGGCGGTGTGTGCTGCGCGATGAACTACGAGCGTCTGTTCGCCTGGCGCTGGCCCTTGCTCGGACTTGCCATCATCACACTGATCCTTTGCTATGTGCCGGGAGTCGGAGTGGAGGTCAATGGTGCGAAGCGATGGATCGGCCTCGAGTTCCTCGGCAAGCGCGACTTGCGTGTGCAGCCTTCAGAGTTTGCCAAGGTGGTGCTCGTCATCGCTCTGGCGGCCTGGTATGCCAAGCATGAGCCGCACGCGCGCACCTTCCGCATCGGATTCATCGTGCCCGTGTCCATGTTGATGGCAGTCACAGTTTTGATCGGTGGCGAGATGGACCTGGGTTCGGCCTTGATCTGCGTCATGCTCGGCATCGGCATCATGGTGGTCGCCGGTGCCAAGATTCGCTATCTCACCCTGGTGGGAGTAGCAGGCATTGTGGCACTGTGCGCCATGGTGTGGATCACTCCGAATCGAATGCACCGCGTAATCGGCTTTGCCTCCGAGGTGCCGGGCTTGTCCAAGATCATCAAGATCGAAGAACTGCCGCTGAAGGATCGCAAGGAGATCGAAGCGAAGAAACGGCATCAGAAGCACTCCATCTTCGCCTTCGGTTCTGGTGGACTGGAAGGCGTGGGGCCCGGGCTCGGACGCATGAAACTCTACAACCTGCCAGAAGCTCACACGGACTTCATCTTCGCCATGGTGGGCGAGGAACTTGGCTTGCAAGGCACGCTCGCGGCCGTATTCGCCTTCGTTGTGATCGTGCTCAGCGGGATGTGCATCGCAGCCTATGCGCCGAATCGTTTCGGAAAGCTTCTCGGATTTGGCCTCACTTTGTTGTTTGGCCTCGAAGGTCTGATGAACATGGGGGTCACCACAGGGCTGTTGCCTAACAAGGGCCTGCCACTGCCTTTCGTGAGCTTCGGGGGCACCAGCCTTCTCATGGCCATGATCAGCGTCGGCATCTTGTGCAACATCTACCGGCAAGGCGTTCATCTGAGCGCTGCCGACCTGCCCATTCTTCGTCGCCGCAATCGCTGGACGCCGCAAGTTTAGCCCGTCTCGCTGAGTTTACGGGCGCTCCGTCTTTCGTGGATCTGTTGCCACGCAAGCGGCTCATC
The DNA here is from genome assembly GCA_016795365.1 of Verrucomicrobiaceae bacterium. Lineage (GTDB taxonomy): Bacteria > Verrucomicrobiota > Verrucomicrobiia > Verrucomicrobiales > Verrucomicrobiaceae > JAEUHN01. Next base: position 228,501 of record JAEUHN010000005.1, on the reverse strand, counting down.
GAACTCTAGATTCAACCCATGAAACTCCGTCTTCTCGCGCTCGCAGCGCTCACCCTTCCCCTCTTCGCCGCCGACCATCCTGATACCACTGGCTGGAAAGACCTTTTCGCCACAGACCTCTCGAATGCCGTCGACGCCCACAAGTGGGCCTTCATCAATGGTGAACTCGTCGCTGGTGACCACGAGACCCTCTGGACCAAGGAATCGTATGGTGACTTCATTCTAGATCTCGAATTCAAGGTGGCCAAGGAATCGAACAGCGGCGTCTTCCTCCGCTCAGGCGACATCAAGAACGTGCTCAAGGCGCTCGAGATCCAGGTCCACGACTCCGCCGACGGCAGCAAGTATGGCATGGTCGCCGCGATCTACGATGCGATGCCGCCATCGAAACCTATGTCCAAACCCGTGGGCGAATGGAACCATTTCACCATCACCTGCAAAGGCCCCGAAGTAAGCGTGGTCTTCAATGGCGAAGAAGTCATCAAGGCCAATCTCGACAACTGGCCTGAAAAGGGCAAAAACCCCGACGGCACGCCGAACAAGTTCCCGATCGCGCTGAAGGAATTTGCCCGCAGTGGTCCGATCGGCCTCCAGGGTCTGCATGGCAAGGCACAGGCCCCCGTTTGGTATCGGCATCTGAAGATCAAAGCCCTGTAAGCTCCCGCAGGATCAAGATCATCTTCTTTACTCAAGCCCCTGAGCTCTCAAGCTTCGGGGCTTTTTGTTTTCGGGGTCCTATGTTGCTATTCGTTCCCGACGTTCGTAGGATTGCGCAAACCAATCCAATACCGTGGCCAACAACTTCCCATCCCTGCCCAACAATCGCCAGATCAAACTGGAGATCAGCCCCGTCAAGGTCCTCGTCGGCCTGGGCGTCATCTTTCTCCTGGTCGGCTTCTTCTCATCGTTCTACACCGTGCCGGTCGATTCCGTCGCCGTCGTGCAGCGATTCGGAAAGTATCTCGCCACGACCGAGAACGGCCTTCATTTCAAGCTCCCGTGGGGCATCGACACGGCAACCATCGTGCCCACACGCCGGCAGTTGAAGATGGAGTTTGGCTTCGGCTCGATGGGAGCCTCCAATCCTTATCAGTTCTCCGATGAGCAGGAAGAAGAGAAGTCGATGGTCACTGGTGATCTGAATGCGGCCAACGTGGAATGGGTGATCCAGTATCACATCGACAACCCGCAGGATTACCTTTTCAACTTCGCCGACAGCTCCGCCACCTTGCGCGACATCAGCGAGGCTGTGATGCGAGAGATCGTCGGTGACCGCACCATTGATGAAGTCCTCACTGTCGGACGCACCGAGATGGCCGTAAAGGCGCAGGAACGAATGCAGAAGATCATCACTGATCTGAAGATGGGTATCGCTATCAATCAGGTGCAAATGCAGGATGTGAAACCACCACGCGAAGTCCAGAGCAGCTTCGATGAAGTCAACCGCGCCCAGCAGGAGAAGGAACAGAAGATCAACGTCGCCAATGGTGAATACAATCGCCAGGTGCCGAGGGCCAAGGGTGAGGCCGAGCAAAAGATCAGCGCCGCCCAGGGCTACGCGACTGAGCGAATCAATCAGGCGGAAGGTGACGCAGGCCGTTTCACCGCGCTGCTGACCGAGTATTTGAAGGCACCCGAAGTTACTCGTCGCCGCATCTACCTCGAAACCATGACCGAGGTTCTTCCCATCGTGAGGAACAAGGTGATCGTGGATGACAAAGCCCCCCAGTTCCTACCCATGATGCAGATCCCTGCAATCAAAGGCCAGACGACCGCACCCACCAACAATTCACGCAACTAAAGCCATGAAAGCTCTCCTTTCCGTCGCAGGCGTCTTCATTCTCATCGCGGTTGCTATCTTGCTCAATGCATCCCTCTACACTGTGGATGTGCGCGAGCAGGTGATCATCACCCAGTTCTCGCAGATCAAGGGCGAGCCCATCAAAGATCCGGGCCTCCACTTCAAGCTGCCCTTCATTCAAAAGATCAATCGCTTCTCCAACCAAGTGCTCGAATGGGATGGCCCCAGTGCCCAGATGCCCACAAGGGACAAGCTGATCATCGTTGTGGACAACTTCGCTCGCTGGCGCATCAAGGACCCGCTGACGTTCTTTCAGCAGGTCACCGATGTTCGCACTGCTCACAGTCGTCTCGACACGCTCATCGGCGGTGCCGTGCGCGATGTGGTCGCCTCGCACGACTTCATCGAATCCATCCGCAGTGATAAAACCCGCAAGCCAGAGCGTGACGAAGCACTGGCTGCCGCCGACAGCCGCATCGGCACCCTACCCTCGATTCAGGTGGGTCGTGAACAACTCGAACGTCTCGTGCTTGCCAGCGCGAAGGAGTCCGTCGCACGCCTGGGCGTTGAACTGCTAGATGTGCGATTCAAGCGCCTCAACTACAACCCCAACGTCAGCCAGACGATCTACCAGCGCATGAGTTCCGAGCGCGAACAGATCGCTGAGCGTTTCCGTTCCGAAGGCGATGGCGAAGCTGCCAAGATCCTCGGCAACCGTGATCGCGATCTCAAGCAGATCGAGTCCGAAGCCTACAAGAAGATTCAGGAGATCGAAGGTGGAGCTGACGCCAAAGCCACTGAGATCTATGCCAAGGCTTATAACCAGACTCCTGAAGCCGTTCAGTTGTTTGAGTTCACCAAGGCGATGGACACGCTCAAGAAAACAGTCACTCCTGACATGACGCTGGTGCTGACCACTGACAGCGATTTACTCCACTATCTGAAAACTGCCGAGCCACTCAAGCCGGGAGCCAAGGCTCTTGATGTGCTCAAAGGCGGCGGCGGCACAGGCATCAACGGTTTGCCATCGCTCCTCGATCTGCCTGCCAAATAAGCAAGCTGCCACGGGAAATCACTCTGCGTTCACCGCATTGAGCACCGTGCCAACTTTACCGCGCTACACACCGTCGCCCAAAGGCTGCAGCCGGTAGCTCAAGGGTGTCACGCCCACGTGCCTGCGGAACCACTTGGTAAAGTGCGATGCATGCCGAAGGCCAATCCGATGGGCGATCACTTTGATGGAGTTCGTGCTGTTCGTTAGCATCGAACGTGCAAGGTCAAGCCGCCTCCGCATCAAGTGCTGGTGCGGAGTGATGCCGAGTTGCTTACCAATGAGTTGTTCGGCTCGTCGCACACCAAAGGGCAATCCTTCCACCCATCGAGATCCGTCCAGGACTTCATCCAGAGGCCAGTGATCTAACCTTCTCATCAATTCCAGCACTCGTTCATCAGTGGTGCGTGCGACTTCAGATGCAAACACGCCTCGACTGCTCAGCGTGGCCACATACTCTGCGAACCAAGCGCGGAACGCCGCATCCTGCCGTGCCCACTCAGCGAACGAAACGGGGGCCGCTTTCACCGCATCACGAAACCCAACCATCGTTTTGCGACCATGGATCGTTCGGAAAAGCCTCCGCGTGGCCTTGGCCAGGCTCTTCATGTCGGCTCCGCTCACCACACAATTGAGCCCCTTGGCGCTGAGGTTCATGCCGCTGGGCCAGCTCGCACGGAATCCCACGGACAGCAGCCTTGTGCCGTGAGCAAACCATTGCCGCCGGACGCCAGCCGCTGCGAGGAAGGCGTCGCCGACTCGGACCACGGACTTTCGGCCATCAGCCTGAATGCGCCCCTCGCCCTCGACCACGAAGAAGACACTCGCTGGCACCACGATCTCATCGGACCACACGCCTGTCACAGGCACCATCCCGTCATACACCCACAGCCATTCGAGGCGAAGCTGGGACCATGAGTTGGGCGCATCGGGAGTCATCAAAAGTCGGCAAAGGATTTCGTCCAGGTATAACGACCATGTCTTGCCAATCCAGAGCTATTCAGGTGAGATGGCACGATGCAGAAGCTCCTCATTCTCGCCCTGGCGAGCGCGTCGCTCGCGCTTGCGGAACCTCCTTCCATCTCCGGCATCTACCCTTCGCTCGCTACCTTCAACAACGAAGGCGAGTGCGGAACCGGAGCCGTGGTGCCATGGGCTGATCGCCTGTGGGTGATCAGCTATGCGCCCCACATGCCGAAAGGCTCCTCGGACAAGCTCTATGAGATCACGCCCGACTTGAAGCAGCTCATCCGTCCTGAGAGCGTCGGAGGCACACCGGCAAATCGAATGATTCACCGCGAGTCGCAGCAACTCTTCATCGGACCGTATGTCATCGACGCCAAAGCCAACGTTCGCGTCATCACACCTCAGCAGATGTTTGGCCGCCACACCGGCATGGCGCGGCATCTCACCGATCCCGCGAACAAGATCTGCTACGCGACCATGGAGGAAGGCATCTATGAGGTGGACGTCCATACGCTCGCCGTGAAGGAGCTGTGGACCGACGAGCAAAAGAAAGGTGACCGCAAAGCGGATCTGCCCGGCTATCACGGCAAGGGTTTCTATTCGGCCCAAGGCCGCTACGTGTATGCCAACAACGGCGACCATGCGAAGGAGGCGCTCTCGAATCCCTCGGTGCCCTCGGGTGTGCTCGCATCATGGGACGGCAAGGCCGACCAATGGACGATCGTGCGTCGCAATCAGTTCACCGATGTCACCGGCCCCGGCGGCATCGAAGGCAATGCCAAGGAAGACGATCCCCTGTGGAGCATCGGCTGGGATCATCGTTCGCTCATCTTGATGTGTCTCGACCACGGCCAGTGGCATGCCTTCCGTCTGCCGAAGGCTTCGCACAGCTATGATGGTGCGCATGGCTGGAACACGGAATGGCCACGCATTCGCGACATCGGCGAAGACTCACTGTTGATGACGATGCACGGCTCGTTCTGGAAGTTCCCGAAGACCTTCAGCGCGAGCCACACGGCAGGCATCGCTCCGCGCTCCAACTACCTCAAGATCGTGGGCGACTTCTGCCGCTGGCAGGATCGTCTGGTGCTCGGATGCGACGACACGGCGAAGAGTGAGTTCCTCAACAAGGATCTTATCAAAGGCACTCTCGCAGGCCCGGGCCAGTCGCAGTCAAACCTTTGGTTCATCAACCCAGAGCAGCTCGATCAGTTCGGCCCCGCCATCGGTCGCGGTGCCCTGTGGATGAATGACGAGGTGAAGGCAGGTGAGGCAAGCGATCCCTTCCTGATCAGCGGCTTCGGTCTTCGCTCGCTTTGGCTGCAAGGTGAACCTGTTGCCCTCAACCAACCCGCAGTGGTCAAGGTGGACGTGGATGTAGCAGGTGACGGCAAGTGGACTTCGGTCAAAGAGCTGAGCGTCTCCAAGAAGGGTTCGTGGCATGACTTGAGTGATCTGCACGGCACCTGGGTGCGGCTCACATCGAATGTGCCACTCACGCCCGGCACCGCCTTCTTCCACCTTCGCAACTCCGATGCCCGCAGCAACGACGCCGCGCCGATCTTCGACGGCATTGCGAAGCCCACGAGCAAAGACGTGACCCAGGGCCTGATCATGGCGCGGGGTGCGGGCAAGAAGACCCTGCGCTTCGTCACTGCCGGACTCGATTGCTACGACCTCGACGGCGACCTCAAGCTTAACAAAGTTAACGATCCCCAAGGTGCCGCCTGGACTGCGAAGGCCGTGCCTCTGGCGAAGCGCGTGGTCACCATCGACAACGCATCGGTGCTCTACGTGGACAGCAAGGGACAGCGCTGGCGCTTGCCGAAAGGTGATCCTGCATTTGCCACGGCAGCCGATCATCGCATGGGTCGTGAAGTCTGCACGGAGCGCAACCTGCTCAACCTCTACGGCACCTTCTACGAGATGCCTGCGAACAACGCAGGCGGCTTCGCCAAGGTGCGTCCGATCTGCACGCACAATCGCTTCATTCACGACTACACCAGCTATCGTGGCATGCTGATCATGACCGGCATCGAAGCCGAAGCCAAAGGCGAGCACATCATCCGCAGCAATGATGGCAAGGTGGCCGTGTGGGCTGGAGTGGTGGACGATCTGTGGCAGTTCGGCAAGGCACGCGGCGTGGGTGGGCCTTGGTTAGAGAGCCGGGTGAAAGCCGGAGTGCCCAGCGATGCATACCTCGCGACGGGTTACGACAAGAAGCGTGCGGTGCTCAGTCACACGAGCGCATCGCCAGTGAAGTTCCGTGTGGAAGCCGACTTCACCTGCAATGGCGACTGGCGCGAAGTGACCACTCTCGAAGTGAAGCCGGGCGAGAAGCTGGAGCACAAATTCCCAGATGCCTTCGGAGCTTACTGGCTGCGAGTAGTCGCCGATCAGGACACCACGGCGACGGCCACCTTCTTCTGGGAGTGAGCCCATGGTTCGCTAGCGAAGCAGTTTACGAATGGCCTCATCGCACTACCATGCGCGGCCATGCTCGCTTATTACGTCCACGACCTCTCACCCGACCTGATTCGCTTCACCGACAAGATCGGCGTGCACTGGTATGGCCTGTGTTACGTGCTCGGATTTTATTCCGCCTTCTTGGTGATGCGCCATCTCGCCCACAGAGGCCTGTCTGAGATCGCTGAGGACAAGCTGGCTGATTTCATCACCGGGACTGCCATGTTCGGAGTCGTGCTCGGCGGACGCTTGGGCTTCATGCTCCTCTACAACTTCGATGAACTCGTGCGTGCGCCGTGGACGATCATCCGCGTGTGGGACGGCGGCATGGCAAGCCACGGCGGCATCGCAGGCGTGGCGCTTTACCTGCTATGGTATGCACGCAAGCACAAGCTCTCGTGGACGGGCATTGGCGACACCTTGGTCTGCGGTGCTCCCCTGGGCATCCTGCTGGTGCGCATCGCGAACTTCATCAATGGCGAACTCTTCGGCCGGATCACGAATGTGAGCTGGGCGGTGAAGTTCCCTACTGAGATCCATCACCCGGACTTTGTGCCCGCCGTGCCCACCGATCTGCCGCTCCAGAACTTCCCCCAGCACAGCCCCCACATCCTCGCGGCCTACGAGCAGAGCTATGGCGACATCAGCAACTTCACCGCCATCCTGAACCCGCGCCATCCCAGCCAGCTCTACGAAGCAGCGGGTGAAGGATTGTTCTTGTTCGCGGTCCTGTTCACGACGCGGCTCTTGTTCAAGAAGCTGCCCCACGGCGTGCTCACGGGTCTGTTCTTCCTCATCTACGCCGTGGTCCGCATTGTCCTCGAGAACTACCGGGAGCCCGACTCGCAGGCATCGATGATCAGCGGCCTGTCACGCGGACAGTTCTACAGCGTCTTCTTCGTGCTCACGGGTGTGGCCTTTCTGATCTATGGCTGGTCGCAGAAAGACACCTCTCCATCGAATTCCCGATAGCTTGCACCTTCTTAATCGCTGAACCGCCTTCACGGCGAGATGAAAACCCTCGTTGTTCTGATATCGAAGTAATAGTGCTCAGGGATTGGAGAGCCACCGTTTCTGCCAGGAAATACAGTCGGAACCCAGTGCAGAACTCCTCGTCCTTCAATTCGTGATCCTACTTTCGACGACAAGACAGCCAACAAGGAAATGTCTTCAGGACTGGTTGGCTGCAAATAGACTCGACCGTCGGCTCCCACAATATAATACCCCAACTTCCCGGAGCCCAACCTGCCTGATACAGTGATGAGTTTGCCGACTTTGGCAGCGAGCTCAGGATACTTGCTTGCACATGTGGGTTCGCCACGAGCCTCATTCCATGCACAACTAACGAGGCAAGCGGCGCAAAGACAAAGCAGCACAAGGGGGATCAAACGCCAGTGAATCATGAATGATGAGACGTCTGTGCGCTTTTGTTTGCTGCAAAAATCAACCCCTGAGCCTAATCGCCACCGATTCGCCGTGAGCGTCCAGGCCCTCGACATCGGCGAACGCGCGAACGATGGGCTCGCTCTTGGCGCAGCTCTCGGGCGTGAGATGAACGATGCTGGTTCGGCGCTGGAACATGTCTGCCATCAAGCCGGGGAAGGACTTGCCTGCACCTCCTGTAGGCAGCGTGTGGCTGGGTCCGGCGAGGAAGTCACCGATCGCGACGGGCGAGTAGTTGCCGACAAAAATGGCGCCCGCCGTGCGGACCTGTGGAATGAGTTGCTCCTGATTGGAAGCGATGAGCACGAGATGCTCGGGAGCGTAGTCGTTGACCAGCTTGATGCCCTCTTGCATATCGCGCACCAGGATGCCGAAGCCACCCTTGTCGAGCACGCTCTGGACCATTGCCTGGCGTCCGAGTTTGGCAGCTTGCTCCGTGATCTGCTGGAGCACAGCTTCCAGAATGGATTCGTCATCGGTGATGAACCCTGCACCGCTGTCCTTGCCGTGCTCTGCCTGGGCAAGGAAGTCGGCCGCGATGAAAGCAGGATTGGCCATCTTGTCAGCGAGAATGACCACTTCACTCGGTCCAGGCAGGAGGTCGATGCTCACGACTCCAAAGGCCTGGCGCTTGGCCTCGACCACATAGCTGTTGCCCGGTCCCACGATCTTGAGCACCGGCTTGATGGTCATGGTGCCGTAGGCCATGGCAGCAATGGCTTGAGCACCACCGATCTTGTATATCTCCGTGGCACCTGCGATCTTGAGTGCCGTCAGCAGGCCCGGATTGACCGTGCCGTCACGTCCACACGGCGTGCAAACAACGATCTCAGGACAACCCGCTGCCGCAGCGAAGGTGACCGTCATGATCGCCGTGGAAACAAGGGGAGCCGTGCCGCCTGGCACGTAGCAACCCACACGCTCGAAGGGATGATAGATCTCGCCAATCTCAGCTCCTTGCGCATTGGTCATCGACCATGGCTTGCGCAGACTGGCGACCGCGAAGGCATGAACGTTGCAATGAGAAGCACGCAGCGCGTCCTTTGTGCGTGCATCCGTGGCGGCTACAGCAGCCGCGATCTCGGCCTCGGTCACCCGCAGGGCAGGCAAGGCCAGCTGTGCGCCATCGAACTTCTCCGTGAACTCGAGCAAGGCTTCGTCACCACGTGAGCGCACCTGCTTGAGCACATCGGCAACGACTTCACGCACCTGGTCGCTGGCCTCTGCCCGGCGATTGAGACTGCGGAGTGCGGACGCATAGTCGGGATCGGAATGACGAATGACTTTCATGGGGGTGGAGTTACGTGCCGCTCCCGGATGAGGAGTCAAGCCCCGACTCACTCCTGACGGAGCTGTTCGCCGAAGACGCCGATGATCAAAGGCTTCTCCCCTGAGAAAAACTTCACCGTGTATTCGGTGCGGAGACGTGAGCTGTCAGCCTTGCCCTCGGTGGCATTGATGCCTTGAGACTTCGAGAACACCTCCACCACTACCGTATCGGCATCGGGCCTCGATTTGATAGCGATGGAGTCAATGGTTTCATGCCACTCCGGCCAGATCGACTGCTTCACGATCAGGTTGGCCTCCACTCCCCCGTAGTCACGCAGACCCGTGTCCTGGATCTTGGCAGGATTGGCAAAGAAGGTCCGCACAATCCTGGCGATCTGGTCATCGGGCACCGGACGAGTGCGATCACCTGCTGCAATGCAGGCTGAGACATGTTGAATGGCGGCAACATCCCTCCCTTGCAGCGTGGTATTGACGGGCGCAGGATCAGGAGTCGTGACCGGATCAGGAATCGGAACTGCACGCGGCGGGATCGGATCAGGAAGAGGATCGGCACGCTCCACCCTCACGATCTGGCCAGGCGCTGGCGTAGGCGCTGAAGCTGGCGAACCCGATCGAAAAACAAGGTATCCGACGGTCACCAGCACCGCCATCAGGAAGCCAACCATCAGGCGTCGTCGAAGGCGCAAAACGCTACGGTGAACGTTCCGCGTGGAGCGACTCCAAAACGACCGCTCATCAGGATCAGACCACTCCACATCGTGCGAGCGCAACACCGCCACCAGTTTGGCCCATGCGACACGCCGACCGAGGGCAGGCACGTCTATGATATCGCACTTGCCCTCGCACTCAGACACATCCGTCTCGTCGAGGAGCATGATCACCACTGCATGGCCAGCGAGCTGGGCGTTGCCGATGTCACGAGCGACGCGACTGTCTTCGGTAGCCATGCTGGAGACAAAAGCGAGGAGCACCGGGCTGTCACGAACAGCCCGGGCAGCACGAGCATCATCCCCCTCGTGCTGGATCACCGACACGCCGCCCACGCGCAAGGCAGTGAGCCAGGACTCCGCACGATGAGCTTCGAGGGAGGCGTGGCTGCCGAAGACAATGACTGAGTCGGAATCCATGCGCAGTGACCGTATGCGCATCTTTAAAAGTCACGCCACAAACGCAAGTGCTGATCGCATTTCTATTAAAGCAATCTTCACACGCTCCAGCACCGCTCTTCAAGGGAACGCTAGAGCAGCGACTGACGGAGCAGCATCAACTCTTCATCGATCTCCTGCTCGCTTGGCGAGCGGAGTGTCTGACTGATGAGGCTTCGTGTGACCTCCCGGAATCGCTGCCGCAGCCTCATCAACGAGCCACGAATCGCACTGTGCGAAACGCCCAGTTCCAAGGCAATCTCCTCCTGGCTGGCCGTTGTTTGCTTGGCGTTGGGATCAAGGAGCGGGCGCAAAGCAGCATAGATCTCGCCACGCCCTGCATTGACCTGCTCGTCCTCAATCATCTTCAGAACTTCGGCCACCAACGACAAAGCACACTGACGGTCATACACTTGATCGGGAGTCAATGAACGCGCAGCCACCTCCTGGATCTCACGCTCAACCTCCTCTACGCCCGTCATAGGTATGGGCTGAGCACTGCCGCCGCGTTTCTGCGCTGTCTTGACACGATGAACGTTGTGAATGTGGTTCCCAAAGCACGAGAGCAAAAACGAGCGCATTCGACCGCGCTCCGAGGAGGCACTGGCCAGGAGATCGGTTTCCAGCAGCCTTTCGAAAAAGGACTGCGTAAGATCCTCCGCATCGGCTGGCGAATTGCCCAACGTGCGCGCATACGCGTAGATCGGCTTCCAATAGCTCGAACACACCTCACCCATTGCACGCCGCGCCTTCAACTCGTCACCCTTGGCACGGGCATCGAGAATAACAGACCAGCGGGTTTCTGGAAAGGAGGTTGGAGATTCGGCCTTGGTCATAAGGCAGGACTCATTATCCAACGAAACGTGCAGGCACGTCGATCAGCCTAATGGCGCATTGAGCGAAACGAGCATGTCCTTCAGCATCGTGCCATACTTGATATAGCTCGTGAATTGCTCGCGTGCTTTTTGTTCGGGCGAAAGTTCATCCGCAGCACCAGCGCCGTGAAAGACCACCGCCACATGTGGCTCGATACTGATGTAGCCAGCATAGCCCGTCTTCACCAGGTCCTCCATGATGCGGCGCGTCTGCCCATCCCCTTCACCTGGATAGGTGTATTCGGCGTCATTCTTCTCTTTCACCCAGCGGCCGTCCTTCACGTGAACGTGCGCCATGAAAGGCTTCACAGCCTGATACATCTCCCACGAATCCTGCTTCTGCCCCGGACGGTCGCGGTCATCAATGAAGACTGGATTGCCCGTGTCGAAGACCCACTTCATGCCGGGAACCGCCTCGGCCATGCGCTTCACATAAGACGGACTCATGCCCCCCCAGTTCATGCAGTTCTCATGAAGAACCGTGATGCCAGCATCTGCGAATCGTTGATTGATCTCCCTCATGCGCTTGATGCGCTCTTCGGCGAACTGTTCCTCCAGGTCCGCTCCTCCTTCACCCTTGCAAACAGCATAGCTCATGACTCGGACCATCTTCGCCCCCAGACGCTGCATGCGCGGGATGGCACGGTTGATCTCCGCCTCAGTAATCGAGAAGTCGTCGGTGATCTTCTTCGCCCAGTTGCCGATCAAAGATCCAAAGCCGCAGATCTTCATGCCAGTTTCGTCGAGACGGGCGCAGACTTTCTCAAAGGCAGGCTCCGGGATCTCATGGAGATTGCCCTTCACGCCATCGATCTCCACAACGCGGCACTCGATGCTGTCCCAGCCGAGTTCCTTGTGCGCCTTGATTTGCACGTCGAGCGACGCGCCTGCTTCATCTGCAATTCCGGTGAGCTTGATCATAATTGAAGGCCGGGAGTGATGCGGTGATTTCAGAGCTTCGCAACGTCGGATTTTGATGCCTCGCTGAAGGAAGAAATCCAGCCTGGCCTTCCGCCAAAAAAATTGCCCGGCTGGTCACAGCCGGGCAATCAAACATCCTCAAAGGGAAAAGGCCTCGTTTACGCCTTGGCCTGTGTCTCAGCCTGACGAAGCGCAGCTTCCATCTTCTGCTTTCTTTCGTGAGCTTCGAGCACTTCCTGCTCGATCGAAGTGCCGCTGCGTTCGGCATACCAAAGCACCAGAGGCGATGCAATGAAGATGGAAGAGTAAGTGCCGAGAAGCACGCCGATCACGATCGGAAGCGCGAACTCAATCATGGCCGGATTGCCCATGAACAACAGCGCCACCATGGGGGCGAGAGCCGTGGGACCGGTCAACAAAGTGCGGCTCAGGGTCTTGCAGATAGCGTCATTCATCAGACTGCGCATCGACTCCTTCCTGCCCGACTGGATGACCTCACGAATACGGTCGAACACCACGATGGTGTCATTGATCGAGTAACCAGCAATCGTCAGCAAGGCACCAACGTGGATGACGCTCAATTCCTGCCCGAAGAGAACGCACAGACCTGGCACCATGAGCACGTCATGGAACAGCGCAACGATGGCCCCCAAAGCGAAGGCATACTCGAATCGGAACATCAAATACACAAAGATGGCCAGCAAAGCGACGATGAGAGCAATCAGCGACGTCTTTGCCATTTCACTGCCGATCACCGAACCCACGCGTTCGACGCGAGTTCCCTTCACAGCATCCTTGCCGAGCTTGGTAAGAATCGCCTTCTCCACGACCGGACCTGCATCAAACTCGCAACGCACACCCCATACCTGCCCGAACTGGCTAGTCTTCTCCTGGGCGTAAACGGTTCCAACGTCTTTCCCGTCCGCTAGCTTCAAATCCTTGGTAGCGGCAAGAAGATCGGCCTCCGAAATCTTCTTTCCATCCTGGAGTTCCACATGCACCAGCGCACCACCGCGGAAGTCGATGCCGAGGCTGGCCTTGCCTTTGATGGCCAGAGTGGCGAAGGAAATCGCCGTCACCACGAGGGAGGCGATGATGAACGCCGGAGCCTTGGAAAGGATGTCCCAGACCGTATTCGGAATGATCTGGCGGCTCGTCACCGTGGTGAGCCAGCCCTTGTCCACCACCCACATGAAAACCACTCGCGTCACCACGAGCGCTCCGATCATGGAAGAGATCAAACCGATGACCAGCGTCACGGCGAATCCCTTCACAAGGCCGCCCGAGATCATGTAAAGAATGACGGCCGAGATCAGCGTGGTGATGTTGGAGTCAGCGATGGCGCTGAAGGCCTTGTCATACGCTGCATTCAGAGCCGAACTGAAGGTGCGTCCGGCGGCCATTTCTTCACGAAGGCGCTCATAGATCAGGACGTTGGCATCCACGGCCATACCGATCGTGAGAACGATACCCGCAATGCCCGGCATGGTCATGGTGAACTGGAACAAGGCCATGGCACCAAACAGGATCACCAAGTTGATCACGAGACCGACGATGGCCACGAGACCCGCTGCACGATAGATAAATAGCATGAAGCACGTGGTGATCAGCAGTCCCACAACTCCAATCCATTTCCCCTGCTCAATCGAAGAAGCTCCATAGGCCGAGGAAACCGTGCTCTCCGACAAGATGTTCATCGGGTTCTCCAGCGGGTTCTCCAGAGCGGTTGCCAAAGCCCGTGCGGATTCTTCGGTGAAGGTGCCACTGATCTCGCAGTTGCCGAAGATCGCATCATTGATCCGTGGAGCGGAAACCACGACTCCATCAACCACAACAGCCAAACGCTGACCAATGTTCGCTCCCGTCAATTCACCAAACTGCTTGCTGCCCACGCTGTCGAACTTGCAAATGATGATCCAGCCTTTGGCGTCATAGGTAGCAAACGACTGCGTCACATGCGTCCCGTCCACATCCGCACGGTTCTTCACCAGCATGAACTGATCGCCACCTTCGCCCTTGGGATCTTTGACGGGCATCTTGACGTAGCCGACGACCACTCCGCCGCTCTCGGTGCGCGAGAGTTCGGACGAGCTGTTGGGATGCACCATGCGGAACTCGAGCTTGGCCACCTGCTCGATCTTCTGGCGCACACCAGCGATCTCGGATTCCGAAACACCTGGCATCTGGATGAGGATCTTGTCGGAGCCCTGAGGCTGAAGCAGGAGGTCTTTGTTGGCATCCGCATTGAGACGTTTCTCAAGGATCGAGATGGCTTGCTGAATGCTATCGGAAGTGACCTCTTTAACGTTTCCTTCGCTGTCGGCACCTTTCTGGAGCTGGACGACAAACTCGCTGCCGCCCTGAAGGTCGATCCCCAGTTTCATCCCTTCCAGCTGGAAGGCAGCGAGAGAGAACAACGTGGCCGCCATCACCAGCAGGGACCCGATCAATCGCTTCGTTGCCTGTATCGTCGTTCCGACGTAAAACAGCATGAGAATTAGGATGACGGTGCCGGAAAGAAAGGTGGCAATTGGGTTCATGGAAAAGGGATACAGGGATGGAAGGGGCGGGAGTCTAGCGGGAGTTAATCATTTGCCAAGTCCGGGGTTTAGTCTGCCCTAACGTTCTTTCCTGGCTGTTACTTCTGTTCAAAAAGACAGTTGATCCAGATTCCCTTTCCAGTGATTGCCCCGCATGTCTCGCTCCGAGTCTCTCAACCACCTCGTTTTAAAATCTGCCACCCTGCGTTGGGCGCAGGATCAGGGATTTGACGTGGTGGCTACCGAGGTTCGCATTCCTGGCAGCGGCTACCGGGCAGACGTGGTCGGCTGTGAAACCAGTCTTCGTGGTGGCCCACAAATCAGGCGTTCAGCCGTGTTCGAGTGCAAGCAAGCGCGCTCGGATTTGCTGAAAGACAGTCGCAGTGTGCAGAAAACGCTCGTCCGCATGGGCGAGTTGCAGCAGCGCAAATCGGGACTCGACCGGCTGCTGGGCACTCACTACCCGAGCCTCAGGACCAGCGACGAGTTGTTCAATGAGTTCGTGGTGCCCGTGGACCCTTCCGGCATTGGACACGAAGGTTATAAGTCCACGCTCCGTGAGCTGGAGAAGCTGCAGCGACGACTCTTCGGCAAGACGAAGTTCGACAAACTCTTTCAGTGGCAAAGCGCAGACCTCCACTACCTCGTGATCCTAGAGGGCATCATCGAACCCTTTGAAGCTCCATCAGGCTGGGGGTTGCTAGCGTGGGATCGGAAGACCATGCACCCCGAGTTCCCATCCGTGCCGCATCTCAAAGCCGTCACCCTGCCAACGAAGTGTGAACCCACTGATTCACGACGCCTGGAGATGTTGATCGGCGCGTCCAGAGTCGCCACACGCGAGATGAACCGCTCGATTACTTGATCCCAGCCGCGCGCACGATTTCAGATTCACGACGCACGGCAAGCAAGGTATCATCCGCCAGCAGCACATAGGTGTAGTCCGCTGGCAGGCGACCTTTGAGACGATCAGAAGCAGCAGCCTTCGCGCAGAAATCGGGAGCTCGCAGGCCCTGTCGAACATCGGCCGGAGCGTAGCCTTCCCATTGATCGCCATTTTGCTTCATGAGCACATCTCCCATCGCTGTTCGATAGCTGCCGTCGGCAGCAGGCATTGCAGTGGGCAGCTCTTGTTTGACCGGAGTGACAATCGCACGGCGGACCGTCTCGCCCGACGTAGCCGCCACCGCGGGCAGTTTGGGTTTACTGCGGCTCACCACTTCGCGAGATCTTGTGGAAGGCCGGGACTCTGTGGGCTTCCTCACCACCACGGGCTCATAAGCGGGAGGTGAACTGATGGACTTCACCAGATAGACACGTCCATCACCACCGGGCACATATTGAAAGCCAGAGGGAATGACGCCTTGGGAGCGGTCGGAGCGCGTCAAGGCTTCGCAGAAGGTGCGCTGTTGATGAGCAGGACCATTGACCGCTCGATTGCTCAAACTTTGCCAGTGATCGCCATTGAAAACCATGACCACATTGTTGCGGCTCGTCTTAAAGGAATGGCGATAGCTCTCGGGAATCGAGGGGTCCACGTTCTTCGAGCGAAACAGCGACAAAACGTCTGGAAATGGATTCGAGGCAGCGAAAGCTACGCTACCCAGTAGCAGCACCAAAGCCGTCACCACGGATGCACCCTTGAAGATAAGATGAGCTTTCATAATTACTATGATAACTCTCTTGCCAAACTCAGGCCAGCCTTTTTTCTACGATGACACGGCAGAGAGCTTCAAACTTCCGCGACGCGGCAGCCCAGGAGTAGTGATTCACGACTTCATCCCGTGCTGCCTGCGCCAAGCGGTCACGCAAGCTTCGATCCCGCAGCATGTGGACACACTGAGTGGCGAAGTCAGCGCTGGAGTCCGCCAGCAGCAGGTGCCGGTCATGGTCGAAAGGCAAGCCCTCAGCGCCGATGGTGGTGGAGAGGACGGGGAGACCAAAGGCCATGGCTTCGAGTATCTTGATCCGCGTGCCGCCGCCTGAGAGCAGGGGCACGATCAAAGCGGCAGCATCAGCCAGGCAGGGCCGCACATCCTCGACGGTGCCAGTAACTTCGATCGTGGGATCATGCTGCGCCAGGGCTCGGATGTCCGCACCTGGTTTGCGCCCGACAATGCGCAGCCGAACTCCCGGCATGGCTGCACGCACCTGGGGATAAACTTCCCGAACAAACCAATGCACGCCTTCGATGTTGGGCATCCAGTCCATTGAGCCCAAAAACGCCAGCACGGGCTGACTTTCGGCTAGACGATCCGTAGGCCGGAAGAACTCCGTGTCCACGCCCGGCGGCACGTCGCCCAGCACATTGGTCAGATGGTATTGCTCGCGCGCAAACTTCGAGTCCTCGGCAGACACGGTGATGATCCCTTTGAAAAGGCGGCTGAGATTCTCCTCACAGCGATACATCCGCCTGAACTGGCTCTGAAGAAACATGCGGCCCCACCACCGCGGATGATTAGCGGCCATCCGTTTCCAGATCTGGGACTCCATGTTGTGCTGGAAGAGCACCGTCGGCGTGCGCCATTGATGTCCTTCAAAGTGAAGCGCTGGGGCAAGGAAGTCGCACACGATGAGATCAAACTCTCCGGAGGCATCGAGGGCCATCAGTCGCTCCTTGAGTTCGCCCACGAAGTGCTTCGACAGCGCGAAGGGTTGCGATGAGAAAAGGTTCAATGCTAGCTGCATGAAGAACGCGGCTGACATGCGGGCAGGCTCGTGGCGCTCGATCCAGATCTTGTCATTTGCATAGCCGTCGGGCATCTCATCGGGATGATGTGCGGAGCCCGCGGGATGTGGCGAGAGAAAGGTCACGTGATGCCAGCGGTTGAGTTCACGCAGCATGCTCAGGGTGCGAATCTTCCCGCCCGTGTCGGCAGGATGCAGGGCTCCGGCTTTGACCCAAAGGATTCTCCAGGACGTCTCGCTCATGGCTTGGTGATCGATGGCAGATGAAACAGCTTCAGCGCGTGCTTGCCGGCCACCCATTGTTTCTCAGCCTGGGTTTCGAAGGCTGGGCTCCAGGTGGCGCTCCACTCGGCCAGCTGCTGATGATGGCGCTGCACGTAGCCTTCGGGAACTCCGGTATCCTCCACCACCCATGCGATGCCCTCTTGTTGCGCCGCAGTGCGAAACTCTTCAGCACTCGCAAAGGCCGCCTGATAGCCGCGCCCGATCCAGTCACTCTTGGACATGAATTTGCTGCCACGAACGACGGTCCACGGATGCTCAAGTCGATCGGTCGAACGAAATGCCAACTCCGCCACCAGACCGCCCTCGCCCCTCGCATCCGAGATGACAAGCACCTTGCCAGGGGGACCACTGTCCAACAATCGCGAGGCCACTGTTCCAAATCCCGACGCCACCTTCACCGGCCCTCGATCGACGGTCCCAATCGAAAGTTTCATCACTACAATTATGGCCAGATACCTGTAGGGATTGGGACTTGCATCAGCGCGACGCACCCACCAGCCATGCGCGGCCGAGATCACCAGCAATGGAGCCAGCGGCAGCAAGTAGCGCGCGCTCAGCCCCGTGGGAGAAACGAGATACAAGCCAACGAGTGCCACGGCAAAGCCAAGCATCGAGACCGCCAGAGGGCCTGCACTGCGGCACTTCAACACGTCATAGATCCATCGTCCAACGCCGATGGTCGCTACCAGGAGCAACACCCAGCCGAAGGTATAAACCGACGCCTCGGCATAGTATTTGAAGGCCTCGGGAAAGTAGCTGGAGACCGATTGATCGAGCATTCCTTCCTTCGTGATTTCCATCGTCAAGAGCGTCCATGGCAAGGCGGTGAGCACCACAGGCAAAGGTGCAAGCCAGAAGGACCAGCGCTTGAGCAAGCTCCAGCGCTTCAACACAACAATCGAGATCACTGGCACCAGTGCCAGGGCCATCGCCGAGCCTTTCACCAGAATCGCAAACGCAGCGACCACGCCAAACAAAAGTCCCCGACCAACCGTTGGCCCAACCAGAAACCTCGCCCACAGCCACGTGGCCGACAGGCACCCGATCACGAGCAGCAGGTCCGACATCACCAGCATGGATTGCTTTTGGGTCACTGGCAGCAGCACCAACCAAAAGCCCACCAACAACGAACTCCCCCGATCCAGACCACTACGCAGCCCCAGCGCTGCCGTCAGGGTGCCCAGACCACCAGCGAGCAAACCGATCAATGCCATGAGCGCCGTTTTCGATGCTGCGGGCAGCAACCACAGACCTGCAACCCCGTAAAAAGCGGGCGGGTAGTGCCCGAGCGCTACCTTCGGGAAGTGATCGTAGTAGTCCTGGGCAAACTTCATCGGGTGCACGCCTTTCCACATGCCGCTCGCCAGGTAGTCCCTCATCATGAGACTCGTCACCGCATGGGCGGGCTCATCGGGGTCGGCCCCGATATCCGCCGAGTAGGCCGCATTCAGCCATTGCATCAACACCGCCACACCGGTCAGCACCACCAGCACCAGTGCCCATTGCCACGGGTGACACTGGGATTTGTTGGGAGCTTCGGGTTTCAACGATGGCATGGGAGAAGTGACTCTGGTTTGACCAGGGCCGATTCTTCGGGCAAAAGGGCGGACCGCGCAAATGAACTGCACTCGATCAGTCAATTCCGTGGTTCATCTCCCCCATGAAAGACATCGTAGAAAATCGTCAGAGACTCAGTCTGGCCAGCAAGCTCAGGATTGGCCTTCTCGTGCTCAAAGAAAATGGCCCGCTCTGGTGCGCCTGCCTGGGGGGCTACTATGCCGCCAGTGCTGTGGCTGATCGGTTCTTCAAGTCCATGGATGGCATTCGACGCCGGACAGGCATCCCCGGCATGAACAGCAAAGCCTTGAACAAGGCCATCTGGGAAGCCTGGGACTGGGGCGGTGGCGGCGATGAGTGGACCCCTTCGGACGAATGGAAAGCCTCGGTGATGAAGTGTGTGCTGGAGCGCCACATTCCCACCGGCACTCGCGTGCTCGAGATCGGCCCTGGCGGCGGTCGCTGGACAGGCGCACTCATCGCCCGCAGCGCGTCATTCACCGCTGTGGACATCTCCGAGAGCTGCGTGGACCTCTGCCGGAAGAAGTTCAGCCACGAGCCCAAGGCCAGCTTCATCGTCGGCTCTGGCTCTGACTTGCAAGGCATCGCCGATAGCAGTGTGGATGCCCTCTGGAGTTTCGATGTCTTCGTTCACATCAACCTCGCCGAGGTCCAGGCGTATGCCGACGAGTTTCACCGCGTCATGACTCCCGGTGCCATTGGCGTCATTCATCACGGCAGTGTCGGCGGAGCACTCGGAGGCTGGCGCAGCAATGTGACGCACGAGAGCTTTCTCAAGACCTTGCAGGATCGTGGCTTCGAGATCGTGGAGTCCGTGCTCGAGTGGCAGGACGAAGGCACCACTCATCAAGCTGGTCTCTACAAGGATGTGATCACCGTCTTCAAGCGTCGCTCGTGAGCACACCCTCATCACCATCTGAGTCTGCTGAAAAGCTTAGCCCGCGCGCCTTCGACGAGTATGCGTCGGCCTACGATCAGGCGATCAACAAAGGGCTGCGATTCACGGGCGAGGCCAAGGAGTATTTCGCCGAGACTCGCCTGAAATGGACGCGCGAAGTCCTGGGCGAGTATTGGCGGCCAGGCTGGAACTGCCTCGACTACGGCTGCGGCATCGGCGCAGCCACGCCCTTCCTGCACAACGTCGTCGAAGCCGGAAAGGTCTGGGGCGTGGACACCTCCGCCGAGTCCTGCGAACTGGCCCATCAAGCCCATGGCTCCGATCGTGCCGGCTTCGGGCACCCCGATGATCTCGCCGCTCAGGCTGGCACTTTTGACTTCGCCTACTGCAATGGCGTGTTCCATCACATTCCTCCAGCCGAACGAGCCAACTGCATCCAACAAATCGCCACCGCACTCAAGCCCGGCGGATGGTTCGCTTACTGGGAGAACAATCCCTGGAACCCTATCACCCGGCTGCTCATGGCGCTCGTGCCCTTCGATCGCGATGCCATCATGCTCTGGCCCGATGAATCACGCCGCATGATCGAAACCACCGGACTCCAGGTCATCCGCACGGACTTCTTGTTCATCTTCCCCGCCTCACTCAGCTTCCTGCGGCCTCTGGAGCGTCATGTGTGCAAGCTGCCCACCGGAGCCCAGTATCTCGTTCTCGCTCGGAAACCTTTATGAGTTCGCCCTCCACTCTTCCTCCCGCCCGCACCCAGGAGCAGCTTCGCAACCACTTCGAGGTGGAGAAAGAACTCGCCGGACGGCTTCGCCAATCCACGCGCGAGGAACGATCGCAGCTTTATGGCACGCTCTACGAGGAACTGTTCTCCCGCGTGCCGGATCATCCCCGCTGGACGCGGCTCGACTCTGAGGAGATTCGCTCCCGCAACGTCGCCGCACAGATGAAGCTGGTGCGCGAGTATCTCGGGCAGGACTCCACCTTGATTGAGTTCGCACCTGGCAACGGCTGGCTGGGATTCGAGGCCGCCAAGACCGCACGCAAGGTCATCGGGGTGGACATTTCCAACCAACTCGATCCGAAGACGCCGGTGCCCGTGAACTATCAGCACGTGGTCTATGACGGCTACCACCTCGACCTACCGGACAGCATTGCCGAAATCGCCTTCAGCTTTCAATTCCTGGAGCACCTGCACCCGGATGATGTGGGCCCGCACTTCGAACTCGTGCATCGTCTGCTCAAACCCGGCGGCGTGTATGTCTTCGACACACCGCATCGCTACTCGGGGCCGCACGACATCTCGCGCTGCTTCACGAATGAACTCTTGTGCTTCCATTTCCAGGAGTGGACCCATCGCCAGATGCGCGCCCTGCTCGCACGCCACGGATTCAAAACCAGCTACGTGTTCCGCATGGGGCGCACCCAGCGAGGCTCGCTTTTCAACATCGTGGTGGACGCTCTTGAGTTGCTGCTGGCCCCCCTGCCTCACGGTTTCCGACGCACCCTCTGCCAACGGCTTTTCCCAGCCGTGACCATGGTGGCGGTCAAAGGCTAGTTCCCGCGCTGCGGATCGGGCACCACCTGCACGGCACCGTTGCTAAGCACCTGGAACATGTAGTTGCTCGGGATAGTGCCCGAAGACCTCTCTCTCAAGGTCATGTCCCTCGCCCATTCCTGGGGACTGCCAGCTGCTCCGGCGAGGTAAGCACCCGGTGAACTCTCCCAGACACCATTTCGATAGATCATCCGGATGTTGTTGGCGCGAGTCACAAAGGACTTCGAGTCATCGAAGTCGATACGAATCTTTGGCTTTGAACTCGATGAGCGGACCACCGGACGAGGTCCTGACGACGACGGGGAAGCATTCTTGCGCGAAGTGGTCTTGGGCTGGCTGGATGGCGCGCTCGACGCTGATGCTGTCTGTTGGCTGGAAGCAAAGTAGTCTGGATGAAGGTTGAACGGAGTGGACTGGACGGGCTTCATCACGGTGACTTCTTCGGTCTTGGCCTGAGGTTCTGCGCCACCATCAAGGCCTCCCGAGTCGGGGGACGCAGGGGCACTCGCCGCCTGGCTTTCAGCCGTCGCGGGCGATGCCGGAGGCGATCCAGCACTTGGCTCTGCTGATTCCTTCTCAAGGTTTGCAGCTTCGGAAAGCCCTGTCGCCATGCCCTCGACCTTCGCGAGAACGAGATCCGCCGGGACCACCCAAGGTCTGCCTGCGGAATCCAAAATCTTGCCATCAACTGGCTTTGCCTTGGCAAGCTCCAGCTCCTCGCCCAAGGACGTTCGCACCCAGCCCTCACGATCGGATTTCACTGCAACCAAAGGCACAGCGGCGGGAGGAGTATCTGCCTCGGGCTGAATGGTTGCGGTGGTCGGCATGCCTGGAGCAGGTGCCGGAGGTGCATCTTGGGGAGCCTTCTCATCGGCCGCCGCGACTGTGGGTGTCGATGCTTTGGGTTCCTGCGATTCGGCAGGTGCCGAAGGTTCTGGTGCTTCCGATTTGCTACCACTGCTGTCAGGTTCGCTCGCGGGCGTTTCTCGTTCGGAGGTGGAGGCCACCGAGCTGGAGGTGGCGGCATCTTCATTGATCGAAGCCAGGGCTTCACGGGCCTTGTCGGTATTTAACAAGGTGCCGGTCGTCAGGCCGACAATCAACGCGAGCAACCACTTGCCCGCTCCTATCCAAACGCTCCGTTGAATGCCTCCACGCTGGCGGAGTGCCGCCTCGCCAGCCAAGTTCTGTGTGCGCTCCAGCCGCTGATTCCATGCCCAGCCAGGGACTCGATCACGGAGCAAGCGCGACGAAACGCCTTGCCCAGGCCTCGATTGCTCCAAATCAGAAACGGCGGCCTTGGCCTCCGCAGTGTCCCAAACCCAATCGCCGATCCGCCCGGCCAGCTGGCGATGCCAGAACATCTTCTGCTCGGGCGATGCATGGGACACCAGCTCTCCAGCCTCCTGCCATTCGCGCGCTTCGTCCAGAGCCTCTTTGAATTCAGGCTTCGTTGCACACTCGGCCTGACACCGATCCAAAAGAATCTTCGCCTTCTCTGGGTGCAGAATGGCAACGGCTGCCGCTAGGGCGAGGATGAACTCCATGGCCACAGGATTGCGAAACTCATCCCGCCAATCGTCGCCAATCGA
The DNA here is from genome assembly GCA_016795365.1 of Verrucomicrobiaceae bacterium. GTDB lineage: Bacteria > Verrucomicrobiota > Verrucomicrobiia > Verrucomicrobiales > Verrucomicrobiaceae > JAEUHN01. The sequence continues at coordinate 205,398 of JAEUHN010000005.1, read as the reverse complement.
CGATGCCAAGACGGCCAGTCGATCTGAGTTGCCCGCCCGATCCCACTGCTCGGCCACCAGCGAGCACAGCACATTGGACCCTGCCATCAGCTCAGCCTTCAAGTGCTGCACGTCCACGAGCCCGAGCAGAAGCTCGATTTTGCTGCTGAAACTCTTGACCAAAAAGCGAGCCCCCATGGCCGCTGTTTCGACGCTTCGGAACGCTCGCCGACAGTAGGTATCAAACGCTTCGGGAACACCCGAGGAGTGCTTTAATGCTTCGTGCAGCCTCACTCCCGGAAGAACCAGAGATTCGGGGCATTCACCGATGTTGGAGAGGCTGTCGTTCACGGCGCTAAAACACAGTGGGTTGAGTTATTGTTGAAATAATAGCAACATAGTTAGGACGTGTAAATCAAATTTAAGACACACGGCTAGTGCCCGTCCCCCTACCGGAATCTTTCCTCTCCCTATCGGAGTCGTGGCTTTAGCCAATAGTCGAAGCACGTGCCCGGCTCACCTCGAACGCCGTCCTCGGCCGCGTGGACGAGATTGGCCATCTCCCGTGCGGTCACGTAGTGGACTGCGACGTTGGCTTGGCCGGGCAAAACGGTCGAAAAGTAATGATGAAACTCCCGCATGCGTTCGCCCAGAAGCATCGCGGCGTTCGGCGGTGTGGCACCGTGGGTGTGCAGCTTCACAAAAACCCAGTCAGCACGACCCTCGACGTGAATGTGCTGACGCATCCAGAGTCCCATACGCTCGGCTGTCGGAGGGTTGGCCTGGGTGAGGTCCGCGTTCTCAACCCGCGGGAACAAGCCCCACTTTCGTCGCTGCCAATTCAGAGCCAACGGACCCTGAACAAGGAGAAGTCGATTCAAGTCGCGCCTCAAGGGTGAGGTGCCGCCTTCCGTCGCTCGCTCCAGCGCATCGAGTGCGGCACAGGACCCGCATTCCGAGGCGTAGCCGATTTGGTTGACGGCTCGAGGTTGAGTCGGACTGGGAGCAGAAGGGAAGGTGAAGTCTGCATAGCAACCCAGCTTTCGAAGCAGCGCAAGCTCGGTCGGAACGCCGCACCAACGACCATCCGGGCGGGAATTGCAGAGCGCCCAGTTGCCATGCACGAACCCGAACCGAAGGGATCCCTGATCATCCACACTGAGGCAGCCATGGCCAGCGAGGTTGGCGATTCCTTTGACCAGCTGCTCGGTCAACGAGGCTTCTGTGTCGCCATCGTGATGGAGTTGCACTTCGATCTCTGAGCCTGTGGCGCGGCAAATGTCCACGACCAGGCCCACGTGGTCCGGGTCATACTGCTCTATCGGATAGAAAAAGCTGTGCCTTGGGCCACGACCATCCGAATCACGAAACTGGGCAGCCATAGCGATGTAGTCGCTGCGCCATCGCAGCAGACGCTCGCGTGCACCCGCCTGGTCCGTGTGATGCAGTGGCTCAAAGTGATCGCAAATCGCCAAAAACACGTGCCGTGGACGCTCGTGCTCGCGCTGGAGCTGTTGCTTCAGCACGGGCCACAGCCATCTGTCTGCTCCTCGAATCATGCGATGCCTCACTACTTCCAGCCTTGATACCCGTGCAAGGAAATCTGCAGCCACTGCCAGAAGCCACGAACGATGGAAACCTGCATGAGGAGGAAACTCGCTGGAATGGACGCCACTCGCACCCTCTTGCCAAACGGCAGCAGCCCAACCATGCCCAGCCCGATTAGAAGCAAAGCCCCCAGCAACATGAGAGCATACAGGGACGAGCCACGCAGCGCCACCAATGCCCCCAGACTCACGATCAGCAGAAAGGGCGTGGCAATGCGCAGATACTTGTGGCTGATGAGCTTCCACCACAGGCGGCTGGACCATGGAAAAAGCCAGGCGGGATAACGAAACAGCATCTGGAAATTGCCAGCCAGGGTCCGGGTTTTTCTTTTCAGTTCCGTGCCTCCCGCCAGCTGCTGCGGGTCAAAGGCCTCGGCCTCGGGGGCAAAGCGTATCCTTCGTCCCTGCTGGGCGATTTGCATCGGCACCACCACGTCGTCCAGGATCGTGTCTGCGGGCAAGGGCTGATAAAGCTCACGCCGAATCATGTAGATCGCACCGGTGCACCCGATGGACGAGTCCAGTTCCGACTCCCAGTGCCGGATCTTCTTTTCCAGACTCCAGTAAGCGTCAATGCCCTTCCCCACGCCCTGCTCGGACCTTTCGATTTGAAGACTGCCTGACACAGCACCTGTCTGCGGATCACAAAAGTAGGCCGCCAGCCGCTCAATCGCGGCCTCCCCCAGCCGTTGCCTCACATCGCCGAACAAGACCAGCTCCCCACTAGCGGCAGCGATGCCCTCGTTCAGCGCACCCGCTTTGCCAGAGGGTCCAGAATCGTGACGAACGACCTTCACCTTGTCCCAGCCCGTGGACTCCGCACGCGTCGCAGTATCATCCGTGCAGTGATCGCAAACGACGATCACTTCCGTCAGCAAAGTGGATTGGAGCGCCCGCAGCTGAGCCAGCTTCTCGCCGATTCGTCTAGCTTCATTCCGTGCCGCGATAACCATCGAGACGGACAGTGCGGAGCTTGCCGTCGGCGAAACAGCATTGGTCGAGGACCGAGAGCTACGACACAACCAAGTAATCCATGCCGCGTAACCCACATAGGTCCACACCAGCAACCCGAGGCAAGCCCAGAAAAGAATGCTCCACGTCATCATTGGCCGCTCACGCCTTCACCTTGGCACGAAGAAATTGATGAGGTAGTCCCAGAACCAGATCACAAAGGACAGCAATGCGTAAGCAATCCCGAAGTCGATCAGCCCATAGCGGTTCCAGAGTTTCTTCCAGGGGCTCTCCGTTTCACGCACTTCGATGCCGCCGCCCTCTCCGGCAGGAACGGCAGTGAAGACCGGCACCGGTCCCTCATCTTCATCCACGAGCGGCTCACCGTGCTCGTTGAGCTTCACACCAGCTTCAATGAGCTTCCGCTCACGGGCCAGCTTGTGAAAAGCAACCACGGCTCCCATCATCAGGAAATACTCGGAGTGATAGGATCGGTTGATCATCCAGCCAGATACGAAGTAACCAACGATGAGAGCGAACAGCACACCGCGCGCGCGCTCGAGCACATCGGAGGAGGTTCGCATGGTGAACAACGAGCGAAGGGCACATCCAAACACTGCAAGGTAAAGGAAGAGTCCCACGGGACCCTGATCTGCCCCGACCTGCACGAAGGAACTGTGCGTCGATTTCTCCACGTCCTCACCCTCCCATTGAATCACCGCCTGGAAGCGATTCCACCCTGCCGGAGGTCCAAACTGATACAATCCTCGCGCCGCCTCGAAGGCCAGGGCGCGCCCCATGATACCTTCGTCATACTGCATCGCGGTGGTGTCCGCCATTCGAGGAAGCGACGACGTCGCGGCCGAACCACCGATAAACAACAGGCATCCCACCAAGATCTGAACGACGAATGAGCGCCCGATCATGAGGGCCGCAACAATGGTGCCCGCAGCGCTGAGATACGCCCCCTTGGACTCGGTTGCCACCACGCACTGCCCGACCATCAGGAACACGGGCACAGCCATGGCCTTCATGCCAATGTCCCGCCGAAACACCATCGCGAAGTAAATCAGAGCGAAAGCAGTGGCCGCAGTGTGCCCCATCGCGTTCGGGTTGTTGAGCAGGTAGGTGTTCAGGCAAAGACGACCCAGGTTCACGTCGATGTAGTCCCGCGCCTTCGTGAGATCGATGCCCATATCGGTGAGAACACCCACGAAGCACATGAGGGTCACACAGCCTGCCCACCACGCGAAATACTTGTCCACGCGTGATTCAGAACTCAATGCCTGGCTGGTGAGAAAGTAAAAGGACGCCACTGGCATCACCGCCGAAAAAGCCTCATCCCACACCGGATCTACATAGATACCGTGAAGGATGTAGGCCAGCATCACCCACTCATGCGGAGTGGTCATCCAGCCCCACCGAGGCACCCGGCGTTCACGATTGAAGAGACCGAGGAAGCCCATCGCGATGATGGGCTTGATCACATTCAGACCCTCCAGTCCAGGCACCCAGTCCTGCGGACGGACAAAGTAGAGGATGAGAAAAAGGATGGCCGCGAGGAACTCCATGCAGGATAATCAAATCAGCTGGTAGCCTTCGACGGGTCAACAATGATGTGCAAGCTCAGACGGCATCAGTTTGAGCAGGAGTTGCCACCTTGAATGCCGCCAGTGGTTGTGGAACCGCCGGCTCGGTCGGTGCCTTGGCGTGAGTAGCTCCGCGCAGGATGATTCTCACCGTGTCCAGGAGGATGAACAAATCCAACGCCAGGCTCATGTGCTTGAGGTAATACAAGTCATATTGAAGCTTCCGCCGGGCATCATCGACGGTTTCACCATACGGGAAGCATACCTGCGCCCAGCCCGTCAGGCCAGGCTGAAGATGAAGGCGTTCACGATAGTGAGGGATCGCCTGTTCCAGTTCCGTTATGAATTCAGGCCTCTCAGGCCGCGGGCCCACAAAGGACATCTCGCCCCGCAGGATGTTGATGAGCTGAGGAATCTCATCGATTCGATACTTCCGCAGAATCTTGCCCCACCACCTCACTCGATCATCACCCTTGCGAGACCATTGCGGGCCATTGGCTTCGGCATCCAGTGGCATGGAGCGAAGCTTAAGGACCACAAAGTCACGTCCATGACGACCACGGCGCATCTGACGAAAGAGCACCGGCCCTGGCGAGTTAACCTTAATCAATACCATGCCCAGCAGGCAGACGGGTCCAAGCAGTATCAACAAAGCAATCGAGACAACGATATCAAAAGCCCGCTTCAGCTTACGGATATAGATCATGCGCGGCATGGAACTTGCCTGAAGCAACCAGCCGCCATCAATGAGGTCCACGGGTGCCATTTGATAAAACTCCTCGAACGCATCCATCAGCGTCATGACGGACAAACCTTGATACCTCAGACCTCGAATCACGGACGACACCTCGGGAGCCACCGCGTAGGCCGGGCGGACGACGAGATCATCGATGACCTCCATGGCCGAATCCCCCCTCAGGACATCCAGATCGCCCAGCACCGGCAATCCCTGTGCCACCGCTGGATTCACTCCCGTCCCTAGCACCACTCCCACGAATTTCGCATGGGGCTTGTCGAAGGCGGCCAGTCGTCTGGCTGAATGAGCATCGCTGTCGTTAAGGATGAGCACCGCCAGCCGCAAAGGCGCCCGCCGGGCAAGGAGTCGAATAACCTCGTGGTGCGACCACACCAGTGCCATCGTCAAGGCAGAGCCCCACACCATCACCCCACGCCCAATTCGGGCCGAAAAATTGACCGACCCGTAGGCCAGCGCCAGGCAAATCATGATCGAGAACGCCACCAGGAGAAGTGCATACCGGCGCAGCCTGGAATAGTGCAGGCTCTCCTCCGTGTAGAGCCCAAGGATGTAAATCGCCACCGGCAGGAGCATGGCCCCGAAGGCAATGGAGGGAACATACTGCCCCAGTTTCACCGGCCACCACTCTTCGAAGCGTATGACACAAGCTGCGTAGAAGCTCACCACGACCATCATCATATCGATGATGAACCGCTGGCCTACACCGCTCCAGTGGCGGCTCTGATGTCCGTAAATACTCATTCGCTCCTTACGATATTGCCTGACATCAATTTAGCCCGGATGTCAACGTGGAGACTGTTCATAAATAGGAGCGATGGAGGTGATGAGATGGGGAGGAAACCTTCCGGGCCAGTCCAGAAGGCTCGCACCGTGATCGGCTGCAAGCAACTACTGTTCCGAGATCGCGTTCCAGCGCGTAGCATTCTGCAAAATGTTCGTCACCTGCCCAAGGAACCTCCTTGCAGGCACGTCGTGAACATCGGACACTCCGCACTCTCATGCCTTCAGACCACGAACCGGACCCTCTCTCCCATCTGCCCAGAGCGGACGACGAAGTGCGTGCCAAGAAGGACCTGTGGGCTGCAGCGAAGGAAGCGGCCCTCGCTCGACGTCAGCCCCAGCCTGCACCTGTGGCTCCTGAACCGGCCCAGCCGCAACCCCGGCTGAAGCGCCGGATCAAGATTCGCAAGCCCGCTCCGGCCACCCCTTCGGTGACTGCGGCAGAGCCTGTTGACTTCGAAACCGCCACCCAGGAGCAGGACGACGTTTCCGATGATTTGGTATCAACGGTCGAAGCACCCCTGCCTATCAAACCCGAGGAGCCTCCACCCACGCCGCCCGCGGACGAAAAGCCTTCCCCGGAAGATGACGAGGCACCGCCGCCGTCCAAGGCCCCGACTTCGTCCAGCGAACCTGCATCGCCCAAAGACGAGCCTTCAGGCAACCCGGCCAATCCTGGCCCGACCGTTCCTCATAGCGAAGAAGTGCCCCTCACCCGCGAGGAGAGATTCAAGCGCACCTGGGAAAACATCGGCGGCCGCTACCTGACGATGAGCGTGGGGATCCATCTGGTTATCATCCTCTTCGCAGGCCTGGTCTATTTCACTTACACCCAGGATGAACGGATCGACTTCCTGCCCGGCGGCGGCACACAACAGGGCGAAGCCGCCTCCCAAGCCCTCGAAAACCAAGTCACACGAAAGAAAACCCGCTGGCTCCAGAAGGTGCCCATGCAGCGCATCGCCGTCGAGAAGGCGATGTCGTCTATCACCCTTCCCGAGGCACGGCCCGACCTTCTGGACCTGCCCATGGCGAAGGACATCATGGACGCCGGCAAGCTCGGCAGCTTCGGCTTTGGCAAATCGGGTGCGGGCGGTGGATTTGGCAATGGCATTGGTATTGGCGGCAAATCGGGCGTCACGTTCACTCCGCTGTCGATGTTCGGGAAAAAGATCGTCGGTCGCCGGATCGTCGTCATCCTGGATGTGTCCCGCTCGATGACCTCCTACCTGGAGGCCGTGGTGAAAGAACTGGACCGGGTGGCCCCTGGCAGTCCCGTGATTCTCTACTGTGGCTGCGGGGTGAAAAAGCCCGAGGAGGTCATGATCGAGCGCGTGGGACGCACGCAACACCAGCATTTCGAGGTGTATTGGCGCATCTGGCAGGGCGAGATCATCATGACTTCGTCTGAAAAAGTGGACCCCGACCGCGTGAAGTTTGATCGCAAAGTGCCGGTCTCTCAGCCGGACGTGTTCCGCTTTTTCGCAAGGCGAAATCAAACCTACTTCGTTTACGATCACACCCTCGACTACACCTGGATCGCGCTCCTCAGCGAGCAGGCCCGTAGTGCGGATGCCCTCTACTGGTTCTCAGATTTCCAAGATCCCGTCGATGCGTATCAGCTCAAGACCGTCCTCGACAACCTCCTCGTCCGCCGCCAGCGCCTTTATATTCATCCCCAGGAACACGGTAGCTATTTCAAGGATGTGGTCGAACAGCTCGTGCTGCCCTCCGGTGGCGACGTAGTGGAGCCTGACGAAGGCAAGAAGGGCAAGAAATAGCCCTTTGGCCAAAACACTGCCCCCACTCATCGGGCACCCTTTATTCAGAGCCGCCTCATAGGGGGCCTACCCCTTTACCCGATCCCACTCCACGTTTCGGCGTAGGCCCGCCCTGTTCTCACAACCCTAAATTTTGCTGGATTTCGCACTCCGAGGCGGCAGAGTCCGCGCCCTCTCGTCCCGAATTAACAACCTGAAACAAAACCATCTATGTCCGACCAAAGCTGCCATACCACTCCTCGTTGTGACTGGGCCTACGCCCATCTGATTCTCCGCCTTTGGGTCGGGCTCCGCCTCCTGATGGCCGGCCTGGACAAGATGCGGCAGAAAGGCGGCGACGGATTCGGCTTCGAATGGATCGAGGCAAGCATGAAGCCCATCGTGGATAACATGGCCCAGTATGCCCTGATCCCCGGCTTCATGCTCAAGCCCTATGCGATCGTGCTGCCCTACGCCCTGCTGATCTCCGGCGTGTGGTGCATCCTGGGAATCGCCAACCGCATCGGCCTCCTGGTCGGCGGCCTGGTGTTCGTGTCCCTGAGCTTCGGCCTCATGGCCCTTCCCGATGACGACCAGGCCGTGTTCCGCGGCATTGAAGTCGCCCTCACCGCCCTGGCCCTCATGACCAGCGCTCACAACCAGTTCTCGCTCGACGGCCTCCTCTTCCGCAAGAAAGGCGGCTGCTGCGCTCACAAGGCCGCCGAATAAGCGGTCAGCTTCGTAAATTCCTGTGTTTCAAACCAGGGCCACCTCCATGTCTTCCATCATGACCGAAGCAACTACTTCCCCCACCTCGACGTCCGGCCTGAGCCACTTCATGGACCGCCGGAACTTCATCCGCACCAGTGTCCTCACAGGCACGGGTGTTTACCTTGCCACGAGCAAGAGCGCCGTCGCTCAGCAAACGTCAGCCGACCGCGTCCTGAAAGTCGCGCTCGTTGGTTGCGGTGCCCAGGGCGAGCGTCTTCTCGGTGCCTCCAAGGACATCCCCGGCATTCAGTTCACCGCCGTTTGCGACATCTTCCCGATGAAGCGCCGCGGCATCGCTGCCCGCGTCAAATACACCTACGGTTCGGTGACTGAATACACCGAGATCGAGGAGATGCTGGCCAAGGAAAAGGACCTCGACTGCGTGCTCATCGCCACGCCGGACTTCCTCCACGCGCCCTTCACCCGTCTGGCTCTCCAGGCTGGCAAGGCGGTGTATTGCGAGAAGATGATGGCCAACACCATCGAGAACGCCCGTGACATGGTGAAAGCCCAGCGCGAGACCGGCGGACTCCTCCAGATCGGCCACCAGCGTCACAGCAACCCGCGCTACATCAATGTGCGCGAGAACATCCTGCAGAAGAATGGTCTGCTGGGCCGTGTGACGCACATGTATGGCCAGTGGAACCGCGGCGTGTCCGCGTCTGTGCCTCTGGAGGTGAAGAAGGGCACCGAACTCGACTCCGCCACGCTGACGAAGTATGGCTACGACAACATGGAGCAGTTCCTGAACTGGCGCTTCTTCTCCAAGTATGGAGCCGGCCCCATCTCCGACCTCGGCGCGCACCAGATCGACATGTTCAACTGGTTCTTCTCCGAGAAAGGCAAGCCTCTCGTCACCCCCGTGTCCGTGATCGCCACCGGCGGCACCGACTACTACGATGGCAAGGATGGCCGCGCTCACTTCGAACTGCCGGACAACGTGATGGCCATGTATGAATATCAGGGTTCCGAGGGCATTCGCCGCGCCTACTACCAGGTGCTCACCACCACGGGCAGCCAGGGCTACTACGAGAAGCTCATGGGCATCGAAGGATCGCTCGTCATCTCCGAAAGTCCCACCTCGAACAGCATCTACAAGGAGCCCAACGCCACCAAGCGCTGGGACCCACTGGCCGAAACCAATCCCCCGGTGCTTGCCCGCTCGGCCCTGTCCGTGCATAACAAGCTTTGGGAGAAGCCAAAGCCTTGGTATCGCGCGCCGAAGTGGATGGACGTGAAGACCGACTCCCGCGAGTCCAAGGCCCTCGAAGCCTGGGAACTCGGTGCCGTCGCTCCCGGCCTTCCGCACCACTACCACCTGGTCAATTTCTTCGAGTGCGCCCGCACCAAGAACATCGCCGGTCTGAACTGCCCTGTGGAAGACGCCTTCCGCTCCTGTGTCACCGTGCTGAAGTGCTACGAGTCCATGAAGACCGGAGCCAAGTATGTCTTCAAGCCTGAAGACTTCACCGTTTAATCCCCCAGACCCCATCCTATGATGAACACCACCAAAAACGCACTCCTCGGCACCAGCCTCATCGCGGTTGCCGCCCTCGCGCTCAGCTCCTGCGGCAAGTCCGACAGCAAAGGCGGCGCCGAAGCCACGCCTTCCGCCAGCGCAGCACCTGCCGCCCCTGCCGGTGACCTGGAAGAAATCAAGCCCACCTTCCCGAAGCCCATGTTCGTCGGCACTCCGGTGCCCGCCGAACCACTGCCAAACCTCGAGAAGCCTCATGATCCCATCCTGAGCTTCAAGGCTCCGAAAGGCACCACCAACGTGGCGCTCAAAAAGAAGGTCACCAGTTCCGACCCCGCTCCCGTCATCCCCGGCCCTGACGCGCTCACCCTCATCACCGATGGCGACGCTGATAGCTCCGATGGTTGCTTCGTCGAACTCGCTCCGGAGCCCCAGTGGATCCAGATCGACCTCGAAGGTTCCTTCAACATCCATCAGATCCTCGCTTGGCACTTCCATCGTCAGGCTGTGATCGTGAAGGGCGTGGTCGTCCAGATCTCCGACGATCCTGAGTTCAAGACCGGTGTGACCACCGTTTATAACTCCGACATCGACGACGCTTGCAAGCAGGGCAAGGGCAGCGACGCCGCCTGGATCCAGACCAACCATGGCCGCCTCTTCGACGGCAAGGGCACCAAGGGCCGCTATGTTCGTCTCTGGTCCAACGGCAGCACGATGGACGACTTCAATCGTTACATTGAAGTGGCCGTCTATGCCACGCCCGCCAAGTAATTCGCCGAATTAACTCGACTCCCAATTCAACCGCTGTCCGCCTCGTGTGGACAGCGGTTTTTTGTTGGTCACAACGCCAAGGGATCAATGCCCCGACGACTGCACCCTGGCCCATCGCTTCGCCTTGAACTCAAAGCGTGGCAGCGACTCCACGACCCTAACCGGAATGCGCATGGAAAACGTGTCCCGCAGCCGAGCTTCCAACTGCCGCACCAGGTCGGGAGGCGCTGAAGGTGCGAGTTCCACCAGGAGATCGAGTTCATCCATGGCATCGACTTTCTTCTGCTCGATCTGGAACTCCGCAATGCCGTCGAACTCCCGCACCACTCGCTCAACGGCACTTGGATAAATATTCACCCCTCGGATGACCACCATCTCATCCACCCGGCCCAGGACTCCGCCTTCCAAGCCGAGCCGCCCATTGACGCGACGCTTCTGCACCCAATCACCTGTTCGATAACGAATGAGCGGACAGGCCACTCGATTCAGCGTGGTCAGCACGAGTTCTCCGCACTCACCATCGGCCACCTCGCGCCCCTCGGCATCGATCACCTCGGCGAAATACGCTTCCTCAATGACCTGGAGCAAGCCCGGAGCCGACGATGTTTCGAAGCTCACGGGTCCTACCTCGGTCATGCCATGATGATCGAAGACGCGGGCATTCCACAGCTTCTCAATGCGATCCCGCACACCTGGCACATTGCCACCGGGTTCACCCGCGACGATCACCTTTCGCACGACGAGCTGATCCAGCGAGACGCCCGAGGCCGCACCGATGCTCTCACCAAGACGCAAAGCATACGTAGGCGTGCAGCACAGCACCGTCGCCTGATACCTCGCCATGGCCTCCAGCCGCGCCTGGCTGGACAAGCCTCCACCGGGGATGATGAGGTAGTCGTTGGCGGCCGCCTCGAACGCCGTCCAGAAGCCCAGGAAGGGACCGAAGGAAAAGGCAAAGAACAGCCGATCCTCGCCGGGCCGGAGGTCGGCACCACGATACACAAATCGCCAGCACTCGAGCATCGCCTCCCAGCTCTCCGGCGTGTCGATCCATGCCATCGGCTGGCCGGTGCTGGTGCCGCTCGTCTGGCAGAAGCGCGTGTATCGGGCCTGCGGCTCCGTCAATGCAGACCCAAACGGCCGATGCGTGAGGTGATCGGCCAGCAGGTCGGCCTTGGTCGTGAACGGAATCGAGGCGAGCCCTCGAAGGCAGGATTCCGCATTATCAAGTCCCGCAGCGCGAAGACGACGAGCGTTGAAATTGTCCGTCGCCAGCACGCGCTGGAAAAGGGCGTGAAGCTTGGTTCTCGCCGCCTCGGAGCACATGGAATCGAAGGAGGATTACTTCGCTGCTGGGGCCGCTGCCGTTGGCTTGGCAGCGGAGCCCGTGTTGGAAGGAGCAAACTTGGCCACCAGGAAACCACCCGTCGCTGCGAGCACGATGCCGAGGAAGAACTGGATCGGGATCGCCTTGAAGCCACCCGCAGGCGGAGCCTTCAGCATGGCCACGATCGAGTTCACGATTGGCGCACCAGCGAAAACGATCGGCATCACCGCACCTGCGGCGGCCGCCTTGTAGATCGGACCAGCAGCCCCGAGCGACAACACGAGCGTGAAGGCCCCAAGGGCCCCGGCCAGGCCCGCGATCAAGCTCCAGCTGATGCCTGAGCTAGTGAATTCAAAACTCGAGCCACGAACCTTCAGCACGGCGAGCGCGATCACGCCCGTGATCATGTAGGCCACGCACACCAGCAGGAAGGCCTTGAGTCCTGCATTGGCACCCTCGGGGCTGGGAGGCGTCACGCCCGGCATGTAGCCGCGGCCAAGATGAAGCAGCACGCCATACACGCCCCAGAAAAAGACGGTCATCAATGCATAGTGGATCCAGGAGAAGTTCATGAGGGTGGGATGGAGGTGTGGTTGGTGGATGTGGAGTGAAAAAATCAGCGCGGAGGCCGGGCAAGCATTTCGGCGGGGGCCGCTTCTATCTTGCTCCGAATGCGGTCAGGAATGGACACCGCTTTCATCTTACCGGAGTCGGGGTCTTTCCGCACACAAGCGACCGTGAGCCGTCCTTCGCCAGCAAGGGTGCCATCGAGATGCCAGAGCCGGATCAAATGACGGATCACTTTGTCCCTCACCTCTTCGACGAGCAGTTCAACGCGGAACTCCTCTTCAAACTTCAGCGGGGCCATGTAGTCGCAGCTCGCATGGACTCGTGGCCACGCCACCTTGTCTTCGCCGTGCTCGAAGATGCTCATGCCCAGCGATCGGAAAAACGCATGCTCCACGCGCTCCATGTAGCGGAAAAAGTTCGAGAAGTGCACGATGCCAGCCATGTCAGTTTCGGAAAACTGAACGCGCTCGGTGATCTCGAATCGGCAGGCCATGGTGGAGGGACGCAAGGATGAAGGGCGAGGGATGAATGGCAAACGACTTGTTGGTTTTCCAAGATGCCCGGCCTCCTTGCGTCGTATCTCTTCACGAACCAACCATCAGCCATGACAGCTCAACTCTTCATCATCGGATTCTGCCTCCTCTGGGTGCTCATGTGTGGCCGCATGTGGTGGGTGATCGACGCCAAGAACGTCTGGCAGCGCCGCGCCATCGCCATCGGCGCAGGTCTCGGTGCCGCGATGTTTTATCTCATCGGCACCATGGTCTGGTCCTCCGTGCAGCCGAAGCAGGAAGCCATCGTGCCTGCCTCTGGTGAAGAGGTGCGCATCAGTCCTCGCACAAGCAACTAGCGCCGGAAGCCTTCACCACGGGGCCGAAGCATTGCCTTTCAGCGCGTCGAACGCCGCTCCGAGATGCGCCGCCACGTCGGTGGCAGCGAGTGATTCCATGGAGCACGCACCACTGCTGATCGCGATCTCGGCAGCCCGCCCAAGCAGCCAGCTGCCAGCACTCGCCGCATCGTGGAGACTCATCCGTTGGGCCACCAGTGCTGCGGTCAAACCGGTGAGCACATCCCCCATCCCACCACTGGCCATGCCGGGCGAACCAGTGGTGTTGAATCGAGTCGGATGCTGCGCCGTCGCGATCACGGTGCGTGAACCTTTGAGCAGCAGAGTCGCATCGTGATGCGCGGCAAAGGCTTCCGCCTGACCACGACGATCCAGCGACAACCAATCGCCGCGTGCCGCGAGCAACCGATTCATCTCGCCTGGATGCGGCGTGAGCAATCGAGGTCCGCGGAACCTACCAATGCCATGCCGAGCCATCGCATTGATCGCATCCGCGTCCACCACCACCGGCTGCGAGGCATCGTGAACAATCTCCAGCACGGCACGATCATGATCCGCTCCCAAACCTGGACCCACAGCAATGACGTCGAACCCATTCATCGCCTCGGCATAATCCTCCACGGGCCGCACCATCACCTCGGGCGGCACCTTCATCGCGAGCAGATCGTAATCCCGCTCCATCGCCAGCAAAGTGATGAGTCCCGCTCCACCGCGGAGCGCACCCAACGATGCGAGCACCGCTGCACCAAGGTAACCGCGTGATCCCGCGACGAGCGCCACGCGCCCGGCCTGCCCCTTGTGCATGTCAAAGCTGCGCCTTGGCATTAACGGGCGAAGCAACTCAGGCGTCACGATCTCGACCTCTTTCTCACCCTCCACACGCAGATCGGCAAGTGGCACCAAAGCAAGCCGACCGACATGGTGCGCGGCCGCATCGGCCAGCAGGCCCGCCTTCACCTGCGCCACAGTCGCCGTGACATCTGCCACCACGGCATCCTCGCCCGGCACACCCGTGTCGCCATCGAGCCCCGACGGAATGTCCATCGCGATCGTCGTGGCATGAAGCTCTGAACGCAGCGCATTCATATCCGCCGCCAGTTCGCGCAGCGTCCCTTTCATTGCGCCCGACGCACCAATACCGAGCAAGCCATCCAGCAAAACGAGTGGTCCACGCGCATGAGATGCGGGAGCACTCGAATCCCATCGCTGCACCCAAGGCTGAAGCATTTCCCAGTGCTCACGCGGCAGGTCCTTGAACTGATCGGGCTCGCACGACAGACGCGCCGCCAGCTGCCAGCCATGCCGTCTCAGTTCGCGACCCGCCACCAGCGCATCGCCCGCATTGTTGCCCTTGCCCAGGTAGAGCACCGCAGTCCCTGGTCGGGGAAAAAACTGCCTAACAATCTCCGAGATGCCAACACCGGCCTGCTCCATCAAATCACGAGCACTCACACCTCGCGCAAACGCGGCGGCTTCGAGTTGCTGCATCTGCTGGCAGGTCACGGGCATGGCAGATGCACACTACGGCATCGGCTCGAACACGCCAGCAGGACGATTGCCCGTGCCCTGGCGCTTCGTGAGCGAATCACCCAATTCCGCACGCACCTGCTCGGCGTAGCCTTCGAGCTTGGCCAGGATGTCGGGATGCTGCGCGGACACGTCATTGCTTTCACCGAGGTCCGAATCAATGCGATAAAGCTCGGCCTTCTCGATGGGCGTCGGCTTGTAGAGCCCCGGTGTGCCGCCCGAGCCCGCCGTGCCGCCATTGATCGCACGATACGTGTGCGGAAGCTGCAGCTTCCACTGGCCATCGGCGCTCATGATGGCCTGGAGCTGGTTCTGCTCGTAATAGAAGGCGTAGAAGTCGTGAGGGTTCTTCGCGCCTGACTGTCCTGTGATCATCGGCGTGATGTCACGGCCGTCGATCTTGTGATCAGGCAGCTTCGCCCCCACAAGGCTGGCCAGCGTGGGGAAGAGATCGATGGTCATCATCATGCGATCATCAGTGGCCCCTGCCGGAATGTGCCCTGGCCACTGCATGAGACAGGGCACACGCACGCCCCCCTCCCAGCACGAACCTTTACCTTCGCGGAAGGGTGCCGCAGAACCTGCGTGATCGCCATAGACCAGCCAGGGGCCGTTGTCAGAGGTGAAGACCACGAGTGTGTTGTCACGGACTCCATTTCGTTTCAGGGCGGACATTACCTCGCCCACGGACCAGTCGATCTCCTCGATCACATCGCCGAAGAGCCCGCGCTCGGTCTTGCCCTTGAACTTGTCGCTCACAAAGAGCGGCACATGGCACATATTGTGAGCGAGGTAGAGGAAGAATGGCTTGTCCTTGCTGCGGTCGATGAAGCTCACGGCGCGCTCGGTGTATTGCGTGGTGAGTTGCGTCTGGTCTTCGGGCGTCACCTCCGAGTCGATGATCTTCTCGCCGTCATACATCGGCAGCTTGGGATAGCCGCCCTTCTTGCCCTTCTTCATGTTGGCAAGCTGCGCCGGATGGTAAGGCCACATGTCATTCGAATACGGAATGCCCAGGTATTCATCGAAGCCATGCCGTGTAGGCAGGAACTGCGGACGATCACCGAGGTGCCACTTGCCCACCGCAGCGGTCGCATAGCCCTTCTGCTTCATGAGTTCGCCAAGCGTCATCTCTTGGTCGGAGATGCCCGTTTTCGATCCGGGTCCGAGTGCACCGTGAATGCCGATGCGGTTCGGGTAGCATCCGGTAAGCAAAGCTGTGCGTGAGGCGGAGCAGACGGGCTGGGCCACGTGGAAGTTGGTGAACTTGGTGCCGTCCTTCGCCATCTGGTCGAGGTTCGGGGTCTTGTAGCCCTTGGCTCCAAACGGGCCGATGTCGGCATAGCCCATGTCGTCGATGAAGATGATCACCACATTGGGCGTCGTGGCAGCGCTCGCGACAGAACTGAGCGTGAGCGCGAGGAGGAAAGTTCGGAGGAGCTTCATGGGGAAGTAGGAAAAGAGGAGAACCGAGATCTGAAAACCAGCGCCTCCAGAACGAAGGCCCGCGCACAGAGTTTCCAACTCCCCCTCCTCATTTCCATCTTCATCCCGCCCTGCTCCATGCTTTCCGCTTTTAGTTTTCCGCTTTCAGCTTTCAGTCGTCGCCCATGTCCGATCCTCGCAAAGCCACCTCAGCCCAGCGTCTGCGCCATCGCACGATCGCCCAGTGGCGAGGCGTGGAGGACGGGCCGCTCATCGACATTCCAGCCAAAGACATCAGCGATGTGCTGTCCAAGGTAATGAAGGACCTCCGTCTCACGGATCGGATGCAGCTTGATCATGTGGTGAATGCTTGGCGCAGCGCGGCGGGCGACTTCATTGCCAAGCATTCGGTGCCTGAAAACGTGCAACGCGGGGTGCTCACCGTGAAGGTCGGCCAGTCGTCCGTGCATCACGCGCTGATGATGGAGAAGCCGGTGCTCCTGAGAAAGCTGAACGAGGCGCTGGGCAAAGGGAAGATCAAAGACATCCGCTTTCGTCATGGCTGAGAGATCGTTGCAAGCACCCTGGCCCGACAAGCTCCAGCAACTCCGCTGGCGGGCCATCGAGGAAGCCGATGTGGAGGGCGCAGTGCTAGGATCACAACTGCGCGCCGAAGCCACGCGACAGGCGGGCGATGACGAACTCTTTCTTCAGCGTCGCGTCGATTGGCTCGAAGCCCATGCCACGCGGGCACACGAGATCGCTGATCACCTGCAATGGCCCACCTTGAGCCTCTGGGCGAGCGCCGGATGGATCGCCGCCTTCGTCCTCGGCTATGGCTTGACGGAACTCGGCGAAAGCGGGCTCATGAACCTGCTGTCGGTTCCCCTCGTGGGCATGGTGCTGTGGAATGTCGCCGTCACGATCACGAGCCTCATCCTGGAATGGCGTTCCCCATCGCCAAAGCCCACCATGCCCTTCGCACTGCGCAGCCTCACCAAGCACTGGCTGCCACCCAGCAACGACGCGCTCAGAACCAAGATCACCGAGCGGTTCCGGGCGATGACTGAGCCCCTCATCGTGCTACGTGCCAGCAGTCGAGCCCGCGCCTGGATGCACCTTGCCGCCGCCCTGCTGGCCCTGGGCACGATGACCGGCATGTATGCCAAAGGCTGGTCCAAGGAGTATCGCGCAGTCTGGGAGAGCACCCTGCTGGACGCACCCACGGCGAAGGCATTCCTGAGCGCCCTGCATGGTCCCACTTCCAAGGTGCTAGGCCTGCCACTGCCGCTCGAGCACTTCGATGCCATGCGTGCCGGTCCCGGCCGCGAGCCGCATCCGGGCGATGCCTTGCCATGGATCAACCTGTATGCTGGCACCTTGCTACTGCTGGTGCTGCTGCCACGTCTATGCCTCGCCGCACTGGCCTTGTGGAGAGGTTCGCAGCGTGTCGAAGTCGCCTGGCACAAGCTCAACTGGGCGGCCTACGCAAGCAGGCTGCGCATGACGATCACCGGCGGCGGCAAATCCATCGAAGTGCTGGCCTACGGCTGGCGCGCAGGCGAGGAGCCTCGGGATCGCTGGGCCGAGGTGATTCGCGAGCGCTTCGGCGGACTCGCTCGGTTGCAATTCGATGCCATACCCTCGGCGGAAGAAGAATCTTTCGTCACCCAATGGACACCCACTCAGCCACTCGTGGTGCTCGTGTTCAATGCGGCGAGCACTCCCGAGGAGGAAGTTCATGCGGCCCTCGCTCGCGATCTGCGCGCACGACTTCGGCAGCACCTGGCGACCGCCCGCCTCATCGCCCTGCTCGACACCACCAGCCTGATCGACCGACGCACTAAAGAAGCCGTCGGAGCCCGCCTGAAGCTCTGGCAGGCAACGCTGGAAGAATGGGTTGATGAAGCGATGACGACCAGCCGGGACGCATAGATCTCCCTGTGCAGGATGAATCAGCCACATGCCGCCGCCTGGTCAATGAGGACAGGGCGGCGGGTTGTGAGACACGGTGCGGTCTTGGCTCCGTTAGTCGGCGGTGCTGGGGCTGAAGACGGGGATGACGACCTGGGCGGTGGTGCCGTCGGTGTAGGTGATGAACAGCAGGATGCGGCCTTGGTTGTCGATCACGCTTTGCTGCCAGGGGCGGATGTCCATGCCGGAGCCGGGGAGGTCGATGTTGGACACGACTTTGCTGCCTTGGCTGGTGGGCATTTCGTCGCCAGTGCGTAGGACGAGGATGGGGGCATTGCCGTTGTGAGAAGCCCAGACGCCTTTGTTGTTGCTGCCGTTGATGCCGCCGCCGGTGATGTTGCCGAGGAAGGCGAGGTAGCCGTCCAATGAGCTGTCACCGCCCACGACGGGATGGTCCATGAAGGAGAACGTGGCTCCGGCGACTCCTGGCGCTGTATCGCCCACGCTGATGAGCAATTCCATGTCGCTACCCATGTTGGTGTAGATGCCATAGGTGTCGGCGGGGAAGGGGCTGATGCCGTCGCCGGCGGTGTCCACCCAGCCGCGCCAGGCTCCTTCGCCGCCGAGGTTGACCCAGCCATTCCACACGTTGCCGACTTTACCGCCAACAGGCAGTCCGGTGACGGTGGCGTCGCCACGGCGCAGGATCGGGAAGATG
The DNA here is from genome assembly GCA_016795365.1 of Verrucomicrobiaceae bacterium. Classification (GTDB taxonomy): domain Bacteria; phylum Verrucomicrobiota; class Verrucomicrobiia; order Verrucomicrobiales; family Verrucomicrobiaceae; genus JAEUHN01. The sequence continues at coordinate 186,625 of JAEUHN010000005.1, read as the reverse complement.
AATCCGGTATCCGAGCGGAACCAGATGCCGTCGTTCTTGTCGTTCGCTGTGTTGTCGCCATCGCGGTTGAGCACGCCACGGAAGGTGAAGGCCCCGTCGGCGGCCATGGAGGGCATGTCGAGGGCGGCGAAGGTCGCGCCGCCGGTGTCGGGGGCCACATCGCCGGCGACAAACACCTTGGCCAGGGCTCCACCGAGTGCCTGGGACCAGATGCCGGTCTTGTTGCTCGGACGGGTCACGGCGCCGAAGACAATATTGCCCTGAGGGTCCATGCGCACTGCGCTAGTGAAGGTGCTGTGCAGCGCGCCAAACTGCTCCGCCGTGCCGGGGGCTGCGGTCTTCTCACGTGCCACCACGCTCACATCAGCGGTGCCGGGTCCGGTGATGCTCATGCGCAGCAAGACGGAGTCGGTGGTGCTGCCCTTGAGCTTCACCGTGAAGGCGGCTTCTCCTGCGCCCGCGCCGGTGGTGGCGGTGGCGTAACAGCCGTAACCAAAGTTGGCGACGAAGGCCCCAGCGATGCCGGGCACTGCATCGTTCTCACGCATCAGCAGTTGCAGCCCATTGCCGCCCACTTCGGACCACATGCCCTGGTCATCAGAGGTCGTGACCGCCGGGCTGCCCGTGCCCACTCGCAGCGCTGTGAGGAGAGTCACTTCGCCGTCTGGATTGAGCCCTGGAACGGGGATGGTGGGAATCGCATTGAACAGCGCCCCACCCGTGCCCGGAGCCACATCACCCGAGCGAATCAAGCGGCTCAAGGTGCTGCCGTTGCTCTTCCAGTAGCCCTGGAAGTTGTTCGGCACTTCGGTCACACCGCCCACGCCAATCTTGAGGGTGCCGGGCACTCCGAGAACGCCGTTGTTGGCCAGGTAGCCGCCGCGACCGAGGATGTCGAACTGGGTGCCATCGCCCAAACCTGCTGCATCGGTGGCGACTTCGTTCGTCACCACATTGCGAGGCACTCCACCCACGGTAAACTCGACGGGCTCTGGCACGGTGCCTTCCCCTGTGATCACGAAGTTGTAGGGGTTCTCATCGGAGTCGTCGTTGGCAATGCTCACCGTGCAGGTCTTCACGCCCGCACTCACCGGATCGAAGATGATCTGGAAAAGCGTGTTTCCAGCCACTGCCACGGGCGATACCGGGTCCAGCCCCACCGAGAAGTTCACCGTGTCACTGAGCACGATCTTCGGCGTGCCCGTCAATGACAGCGCACTGGTGCCCGTGTTGGCGATGCGGAAGACGTGAGGCACCGGGCTGCCAATCACGAGGATACCACCAAAGTCGGTGTTGTCGGCTGCGACAGGCGTGGTGTCTCCATCCACGATTTCAATGCTCTTGCCGGTCACAATCATCTCAGGGTTGGCCACGCGGATGATCACATCATCACCGTCGCCGCCCACATACGAAATGCGTGCGGGCAGGCCGGAGCCGAGGAAGTTCGACGAAACCGATGCCCCCTCGGCCAAACCAAAGAAAGTGCCCGTGCCCCCCGTGCGTGAGATGATGGTGAAGACCTGGCCGATGCTCGGCGTGAACCCACCGCTCGCACCCAAAGCCAGTGTCGTGCTCGCGCCGAGATTTACACTGCCGGTGGCACTCAACTGCCCATGCTGAGTGCCGGGTGTGGTGCCGCCGAGGGTGATGGAGAAGTAGCTGCTCGCGGCAAAGGCATGGTTGCCAGTCACGGTGAAAATCCCCGGCGTGCTGCCCACCGATACCAGATTCCCCGTCGTGGTCAGGCTGGCAATGGTGATGTCGGTGCCACTTGTGTTCGTGTCACTGATCGTGCCACCGCTAATCAGATTCATGGCTGCGGCACCTGCTGGAGAGACGGCGGATTGCACCACGAGGTTGCCGCTGTTGCTGTCACCAACGATGAGGATGTCAGCGGTAACGCAGTCGAGTTCCGCATCGGTCAGGCCGAGTGTGCCTGAGCTGTCAGCACCACCGAGGGCGATGACCGTGCCAGCCGTTTTTTGCAGCAACTTCACCGTGCCTCCGGTATTGGAGATCGCGGACGAACTGACCAGATTGATGCTGTCACCGATCAGAGTCAGCACGCCAGGGGATGCGGTCATGACGCTGGCGGGGGCAAGGGCAACGGAATTTAGTTTGATAGCTTCCGAGTTGGCTCCACTTCCTGGAGTTCCCGTCACTGTCACGTTTCCGTTAGCGGACTTGATCTCCTGGATGGTGCCGTTGGCATTGTTTTGCTCCAGCAAAATGCCGTTATTGTTGCCACCCGTGCCGACACCGCCCGTGCCAGTCACTTCCACCGCTCCAGTTCCCGCCGCACTGATCGTTCCGCTAACCACGACGCCCCGACTGGTGGTGGCAGCACCGGTTCCGCCGCCCTGCCCGCTCACTTGCACCTGGCCTCCCGCTGAAGCGATCAGGGTTCCTGACAGCAGCTCCACCCCAGTGCATTGATTTGTGCCAGTGCCAGCCGTGCCCGAGACTGTAATCGTGCCTGTCGATACAGCGACGATCGACCCAGCATTGATCAAGTGCACCCCTTTGCTGTTGGACCCGGTGGAAGATGTGCCTCCAAAACCCTGCACAGCAATGTCTGCGCCGTTCGCAGTGATCTTCGAACCGGAGCCATCAATCAGAACACCTTTTGCGAAAGCCCCAGTTGAGGCTCCGGCGCGACCCACAACGGTCGTTGTTCCAGATGTGCCACCCGTAATGCTGCCAGCAGCGGCCACGCTTACGCCATATTGATTGGTGCCTGAGTCACCGCCCTTTCCGAGCACTGAAACCGTTCCCGATCCGGTGGATTTGACCTGTGCATTGCTGACCAACACACCGATAAAAGTTCCAGAAGCAGGCGTGGCCTGTTGATTGGCCTCCACGGTGATGCCGCCGTTGACGGTCTCAAAGCTGGAGCCGCTGGCCATAGCGAAGCTTTTGCTCACCTTCACCGTGATCGTGCCGGTGCCGCTGGTCAGGATGTTGGCGTTTGTCGCCACGTTCACCGTGTCGATGCCGGGCGCCGGGTCATCGTTCTGCAAGTCAGCATCCAGACTCGCATCCGTCGCAAATGTGATGTCGCCATTGAAATTCACCGTGTCGTCGCCGGTGCCACCATGGATGGTGAGGCCTGGGAATCCGCTCCGAGCCGAGAAGTCACCAATGTTGATCGTGTCACTGCCTCCGGCACCATCAATGATGATCGTGGTGATGCCAGGAAGGCTGGCATAGGTGAGATCGAGACTGCCCGATTGAGTCAGGGCACCGTTCAAGCTGAAGGTGCGACCCGCAGCGGCAAACGTCGCAAAAGCACCACCGTCGGTGAAGCTCAGCGTATCGCTGGTGTTGCTGAGGTTCGTCACCGTGACAGTGGTAGCGTTCGTGGTCACCAGGTAGTCCGGCATCTCCACCGTGATGGTGAAGGTCTGCACGGCGCTGGTCCGTGCGAGGTTGCCATTGATCGTGTTGTCATCGGTGAGGGAAACACTGACGGTCGCGATGCCACTGGTGCCGTTGAGGGTGTAGGTCAGCGTGCCGGTGCTGGCGTCCAGCGCTGGCTGCGTGGTGAACAAGGCATTGTTGTTGTTCGACACGTTGAAGGTAAGCGCCTGCACCACGGTGCTGTCCCCGTCATCCATGCCTGTGGCCCAGGCTGTGACGCTCTGCGCACCGCTGGTCTGATACGGATGCACTTGATCCCCGCCCTTGGTGAAGCTCGGCACCTCGTTCGCATTCGTCACCGTGATGGTGAGGTCCTGCGAATCACTGAGGATCGGCGAGCCGTCGTCGGTGACGGTCACCGTGACAGCATAAGTATTGCCGTGTGCACCTTCGAAGTCAGGCGGGGCGATAAAGGTAAGGACTCCGCCCGAGGTAATACTGAAGAGCGCCGCGTCGGTGCCGGACAGGCTGTAGGTCTTGGTCTGCGGCACGTCGGGATCAGTGTAGGTGACGGTGGTCACGGCAGTGGTGTTCTCGGCAACGGTGATTGAAGCCGTGGTGCCACCGCCATTGCTGGTGATCACTGGAGCAATGTTCTGCACAGTAACGACGACATCATTGCCATCGCCGCCAAGGTAGGTGATGCGGGCGTTCAAGCTGGAGCCTGCGAAGTTCGCGAGCACCGCGCCCTCGGCCTTGCCAGTGAAGGTCCCTGAGACCGCATCGGACCCGTCATTGTCGATGATCTTGAAGCTGTCGCCCAGCGCCGGAACGTAGCCGCCGGTGGAGGAGAAGAAGACATTGGCATTGGTGTTAAGCGTGACGGTGCCTTCGACACTGATCTTCTCGAACACACTGGCCGTAGCCCCGACATCGGAGAAGAACCTGCCCGTGTTAGTAAAGTCAGTGTTGTTTTTCAGGACGAAGGTCTTGTAGGTGGCAGGGCTGATGTCGGCACTGACGGCAATGGGGCCGCTGGTGGACTCGCCGATGGTCACCGTGGCGCAGTCGAAGCGGTCGAGTTCGCCGTCCGAGAGGCCCAGAGCGAGCGACCCGGTGAGCACGTCAGCGCCTCCGATGAGGATCGGGGTGGCAGCCGTGCGCGGGCGTGCGGTGATGGTGTCGCCCACGGCCTGGAAGGCTCCGCTGAGATTCATGCTGTCGGCCACCAGGGTGATGGTGCCTGTGCCACCCGCGATGACGTTGACGGCGCTCGAAATGCCATAGTTGGGCGGTGAGGCTGGCTGACCACCTGCGGTGCCAGTGAGCGTGATATCGCCATTGTTGGTGCTGACGGAACCGCCAATGAGCCAGACGCCATGCGTGACCCCCAGATTGGCCCCGCCCGAGCCGATAAGATTGATTTTGCCTGCGCCTCCCGCTGCCACTGATCCGCCATTGAGCACGATTCCCATGGAATATAGAGAGCTGTCAGCTCCACCGATTCCGGTGACGACGATGTCGCCACCTGTGGTGCTGACCTGGGCACCAGAACCGGCGAGTTCCACACCGACGGCGAAGTTGCCTGCTCCTGTGAGGGTGCTGCCCGTGCCATGCAGGGTGAGGGTGGAGCCTGCTGCCGGGCCGGAGACGGCGACGTTGTTGATCAGGACGCCACGGCCGGTGCCGTCTGTGCCAGCCCCACCTCCAACTCCAGTGAGGGAAATGCTGCCGCCAGCGGTGGTGATCGCTCCCGAGGGCTGGAATCCATAGCCGCCTGCGGTGGTGGCCGCCATGCCCTGCACGGTGATGGTGCCCGTGCCAGTGGTGCTGAGCACATTGGTGGTGACACCGTGATTGCCATTGGTGGTGGCGACTCCCTTGCCCGTGCCCGTGATGCTGAGATTGCCTCCCGAGCTAGTCAGCGGGACCACAATAGAGACACCCTGATTGTTACTGCCGCCGCCGGGTCCAGCTGTGCCCATGATGGTCACGTTTCCAGAGCCGAGCGTGACTGACGTGCCACTACTCAGCACCACGCCGGAATTGAACCCGCCGCTGACATTGCCACCAGTGCCGTTCACCACCAGGGTGCCGGTCCCGCTGACGCCCACCGTTACTCCAGTGTTAGTCGTGAACACACCAGCGCTGCCACTGCCTGTTGTGGCCGTGGCGCTGCAGGTGCCAGTGATGCTGAGATTGCCATTCGTGCCCGGCCTGATGTCCGCAGGCCCCTGGATCAATACCCCATAATTGCCGCCGTTCGTCCCCGAACCGCCATTGCCTACAACCGTGACGTTTCCACCACTGGAGAGGATGGACCCATTCTGCGTGCCGGATGATCTCCTCACCAACACGCCATAACTGCTAAAAGCGCCCCCGACGCCACCCGTGCCGGTGACGCTCACCGTGCCCGCTCCGCCTGCGGAGATCACGCCGCCATCCACAAAAACGCCACTACCAGAGACCGCTGCCGTGCCCTCCACGACGACATTCGCCCCTGTCGTGCTGATCATGGCAGCCGGTGCAAACATCATCAGACCATGGCCAGAGCCCCCGGCAGTGGCGGCATTCGAAACCGCACTGACGTTCAGGGTGCCCGTGGTGCCGCCCATGATGGAAGCCCCACCCGCCATTACCACCCCATGCTGGCCAGAGGTATCGCCGGTGCGGCCCTTCACCGTCACCTGTCCGGTGCCACTGGCCTGCACTAGAGCACTACCACCGAGCGTGATCCCGGAGAAACTGCTCACGCTGGGAACAGCCTGTTGATTGGCCTCGAGCGTGAGATTGCCATTCACCGTGGTCAATTGGGTGGAACTGCCAAGCGAGATCGGGCCGCTGCATTTGATCGTGGCAGAGCCTGTGCCGAGCAGCGGCATAAGCACATTGTTAGAGATGGTGACAGTGTCCAAGCCTGCGCCACCAGCATCGTTTTGCAGGTCCACATCCAGGCTGGCCCCCGCCAGGAAGGTGATGCTGTTACGGATCTGGACAGTATCATTGCCCGCTCCACCATTGATCGTGAGGCTGGGCAGAGTCAGGACATTGCCGGGAATATTCGTCTCCACACGGATGGTGTTGTTTCCCGCCCCCGCATTGATGGTCACACTGCTGGTGAGGTCCGCCATGAGGAAGGAGACGCTCGTCTCCGTGGTGGACTTCAGCCCGCCATTGACGCTGAAGGTGCGACCGGCATCATAGAAACGCACGCGGCCAGCCTCACCCGTTTTCTCATACAGGTAGAGCACAGTGCCGCTGATCCCGGAGAGATCCGTCACCGTCAGGGCACCGCCCGAATAGGTCACCTGGTAGTCCGGCAGGGTCTGATTGGTGATGGAGAAGAAGTAACTCGGAAAGGAATTCAGCGCCGCGTGAGGGGTGATCGCGTTGTCATCCGTCAAGTAGGCATACAGAGTCGCCGTGCCTATGGAGCCGTTCAGCGTGTAGCTCAGCGTGCCGTCGGCAGCGATGGTGGGCGGGGTGCTGAAGATGGCGGCACCACCGCTCTGCACCACGGTGAAGCTCAAGGCCTGAGTGACAGTGCTGTCGCCGTCATCCATCGCCGTGGCCCAGCCGGGCACGGTCTTGGCACCGCTATCTACCGTATGCACCGGGCTGCTGCCACCGGTGAAGGTGGGCGGCTCGTTCCGGTTGGTCACGGTGATGACCAGCGCTTGCGAGTCGCTCAGGGGCACGGCTCCATTGTCTGTGACCGTGATGGTGACTTCATACACGCCGTCGGTGTTCGCATCCGTCGGGTTCTCAAAGTCTCGCGGAGTGACGAAGGTGAGCACACCGGCTGGCGTGAGATCGAACAGCGCCTCATCCGCGCCCGACTTGGAGTAAGTCAAGGTCTGGCCCGCATCAGGATCAGAGGCCGCATAAGTCAGGCTGCCGGGAGCGGCCTCGGCCCAGTCCAGCGGGAAGGTGGGCAAGCTGCCGAAGTTCACAATCGAGGGCGCTTCATTCACGTCCGTGATCGTCACCGTCAGCGCCTTCGCAAAGGTGCCACCATTGCCATCATCCGCCTGCACGCGGACGCTGTAGCTGCTCTTCACCTCGAAGTTCGCACTCGGGATCAGGATCAAGTCCGTGCCGCTGATGCTGAAGCTAGCGTTGTCGGTGTCTCCGGTGCCGGTGACCTTGGTAAAGGTGTGAGTCTGGCCTGCATCTGCATCCACGGCGGCCAGGGTGCCCACGGTGGCATTTGCGGCGTTGTTCTCGGCGATGCTTGAAGGCGTCAGCGTGATGTCCGTCGGTGCCGCGTTGAGGTTCAGCACGTTGATGCTGATCGTGTTCGGCGACAGGTCCAGCACTTGGCCGCCATTGGCGGTGCTGCCGTCGTCTTCCACCTGGAAGGTGAAGCTGGTCAGCGGGCTGGCATCCGCGGGCACGCTCGGTGCGGTGTAGGTCAGCGTAGGCGTGGTTGAGCTGGCGCCCACCGAGGTCCAGATCTTGCCGGTCATCGGGAAGTAATCCGCGATGGCCAGGCGGGAGCCATCCGAGGAAGCAGCGATTGAGTTCGCCGAAAAGATATTCAAGGGGGCCGTGTTCAGGGATTTCGTCGTCCAGGTGGCACCGCCATCGCTGGAGGTCTCAAGCAACTGAGAGCCGAGAGCGAAGAGCCTCATACCATCGGACGAGGAGGCGACGCCAGTCCAGTTCACGGTGTTGCTGCTGCTGGTGCGCTCCGTCCAGTTGGCACCGCCATCGCTCGAGGTAAAGACGCGGCTGATAGGACTGTAGCCGGCAGTGACCAGCTTCAAGCCATCGGCCGAGCAGGCCAGCCTTCTCCAGTCGCGGACGCCGGAGTTGGGCTGCTCCGTCCAGGTGACACCGCCATCGGTGGAGGTCAGCAGAAGTTGGTTCTGGCTGGAGCTACTAAAGCGACCGGCGGCGAGTCTCATGCCGTCATCCGAGGCGACGAGACTGAGCCAGTAGTAGGTGGGGCCTGAGCCGGTCTGCTGGGTCCAGGAGCTTCCCCCATTGGTGGAAGTGTGGATGTAGCCATTGCCTTCCGCCGCAGCGATACGCTGGCCGTTGGCAGAGATGACCACCTGCTGCCAGTCCCTGGATCCCGCGCTGGTGAGCTGAGTCCAGGTTTGTCCATCGTCCGTGGAGACGGACAGATAGCCAGTGCTAGCTTTCACGATGAGCTTGCTGCCATCACGAGTCATGGCCCAGACTTCCCCTGACATGAACAAGGTGTTACGCGTCACCCAACTGGCACCGCCATCCGATGAGAAACGCATGTAGCCGTTGTTCGACTTGGCGATGAGCTTCATGCCATTGCCCGAACTGAGAATGGTGCTAAACCCAGGCGTGTCGCCCGATGGGACAGAGCTGGTGCGCTCGACGAGCGTGGCACCCGCCTGTGCCGTGCTCGGCGTCACCGTGTCACCCACCACCGCAGGCACTCCACCCACGAGCAGCGAGCCCGCCGTCGGTAGCGAGGCGATGTGCAACGTCTTGAAGTTGTCCGCCGGGCTGCTGAGCGGATCGGTGAAGCCGAAGTCCGCAGGCACGAAGGTGTAAGTGGTGCCTTCGTTCATGGTGATCGCCTTGTCGGTGCCCGCAGGTGGCGTTTCATTCGCATTGAGGACGTTGATCGTGAGGTCCTGCGAATCGCTCAGGTTGGGCGAGCCGTTGTCCGTGGCGGTCACGGTCACGCTGAATGGTCCCGGATTGGTCTCGAAATCTGGTGCCGTGACAAAGGTGAGCACGCCGCCCGAGCTGAGGTTGAACAACGCCGCGTGCGTGCCGCTCTTCGAATACGTGATCGTCTGCGCAGGCAGGTCCGTGTCGCTCGCAATGACGGTAGTCACGGCTGTCGTGTTCTCAATCACGTCAATCGAAGCCGTCGCACCGCCGCCGTTGCTGCTGATGGTGGGCGCGGTGTTGATCACCATATACGTGTAGAGCGCGTTCGCCGAATTCGTGCCGCCGAGCGTGGTCACGACCACGTTTACCGCACCAGCGGCATGCGCCGGGGTTGTGGTCATAATTTGCGTGTCGCTGGTCACAGTGAAAGAAGATGCGGCAATGCCATCAAAGGTCACCGCACTCGCTCCGGTGAATCCGGTGCCACTGATCATCACCACCGTGCCACCTGCCGTCGTTCCTGAGGAGGGAGCGACAGTCGTGATCGTGGGGGGCGCGACGTAGGTGAAGGTGGAGCTGGGGGCACTGGTGCCCGCCTGGGTAGTTACGAGCACATTGGCCGGGCCTGCTGAGCCTGCCGGTGTGTCACACGTGATCGAGCCACTATTAACGACCAATACGTTGGTGGCAGGTGTGCCGCCCACAGTCACGGAAGTGGCTCCTAACAGGTTGGAGCCAGTGATGGTGATGCTGGTGCCACCCGTGGTCGGGCCGCTAGGTGGGAAGACATTGGTGACGATGGGCGGCGCTGCACCGATGACCAAATCATTCCCCGTGCCGCCGGTGTAGCTCTGCGTGGCGGTGAGCGTGCTGCCCAGGAAGTTCGTCAACGTCGGCCCCGTAAACGTGCTGCCGCTGATCGCGTCTGAGCCGTCGTTGTTAATGAAGGTGAACGCATCTGTGCCGTTCCACACATAGCCACCAGCGCTGCTCGCGGTGAAGGTGGCGTTGAGGGTGATGACGATGCCCCCGGTGACAGCGATCTTCTCGTAGTTGCTCGCACTGGTCACATCGGCAATGAAGCCAGCCGTGGACTGGAAGGTGGAGCTGATACCAGAGGCTAGTCCCAGCGTGGTGAAGGTAGCCGGCGAGATCACACTGCTTACGAAGATCGGACCCGAGGCGCTGTCGCCGATCGTCACCGTGCCAGCCGTCACATTCGTTAACTCTATGCTCGAGTCGATGGCGAGCTGCGTGCCGCTGTCCGTTACGCCAGAGCCCAGCGCGATCTGCTTGCCCGCCGTCAGCGGCTTGAGCGTCACACTGCCGCTGGTGCTGCTGCCGGTGGTGATGCTTTCGGTGCCTGCACCGCCATCAAGGTTCATCGTGTCGGCGATGAGGGTGATCGCGCCGCCCGTGCTCGACACAGTGGCGGTGCGTGTGCTTGCCGGGGCCAATAGGCAACCCAAGCCGCCGCCGGCACCCGTGCCGGTGATGGTGATGTTGCCCGCGCCACTGCTGCTCACGTTGGTGAGGCTGGTCATGCTCACGCCGCTGGAGATGCCGCCGCCGGCGGTGCCGGTGATGCTGATGGCTCCGGTGGTGGTGAGCAACTGCGTGGTGGCAGTGACACCTGCCGTGTCGCCTTGGATCTGCACCCCTGAGGTGGTGTTGCCACCGGTGCCGACGATGGTGATACTGCCCGCGCCGGTGCTCGTCGTGGCGGTGGGATTGAGGACATTATTGGCAGTGAAGGCGACACCGAGTCCGTTGGCCACATTCCCACCCAGACCGCGGATGCTCAAATTACCACCCTCGGTGTTGATCGACGTCGCACTGACAACGACACCCACCACGGCGCCGGTCAGGCCACGCGCCGGATTGAGCGCGGGGTCCGTGCCGCCGCCCATGGTGACGTTGCCGCCATTGGTGGTGATGCTAGAGATCGCACCACAAGCGATGTTCCCCTCGCCGCTGTTGTCGCTGTCGGACCACAGCACGGTGTGCAGCTTGTTGGAGGTGGAAGTGACCGTGCCCGCACCCGGCGTGGCGTTCTGGAAGGTCACATTCGCCTTTGCTTTGAACGTGACGGTGGCATCCGCGCCAGCGGTCTTGCGCACCACACCGCGATGCAGGATGGACCCGCGCGAGTAGGCGACGCCAGTCACCGAGGTGCCGAGGTAAGCGGAGGCCACGGGCGTGATGGGCACTCCGGACCACACGCCGCCCGCGCCGAAGAGAGACGGGCTGGTAACGGTGGAATCGCCATCCGCCACGAGCATGATGTTGCCGCTGCACTCCAGGATGCCGGGGTTGTCGGCGGGTGATGCGACGGACACACGTCCCGTGGCAATGAAGTCCGCCGTGGCGGTGAAGTTCTTGCCCGCACCAGCCATGGTCACGGTGGTTCCGTTGATGACGACGATGTCCGAGGCTCCGCCCTTCCCATCGATGCTCAGATGCCCCACCATCGCCGAGCCGAGGCCCTGGAGCTTGAAGAAGTCATTGTCCGCGTTGTCCCCCTCGATGGTCAGGGTGCCGGTCAGGGCACCGATCTTGATGCTTTCCAGCCCGTTCGCCACGCCAGCATTGTCAGCAAAGGTGATCTCCGTGTTCACCCCCGCATCCACCGAAGCGATCGTGGTGATCACATCTCCCGCAAACGTGCTCGTCGGGTCCACGGTGACGGTGAGATTCCCGATGCTCGCTCCACTGAAATCCAAGGGCTCAAAGCCAGAGAAAGCCACCTGCGTGCCATCGACATCCAGGTTGCCCGAGCCGACACCGTTCGGACCATACGTGATGTCGTCATACGCGCCGATCACCCGCAGGGAGTCGCCCGGTGAACTCGTCGGCAGATTGCCATTCACCGTGATCTGCCCTGGCAGCGTGCCCATGCTGAGGTCTAACGTGAACTGATCACCCGACGACGTGCCATTGATAACAAGGTTCCCCACGAGGCCAATCGGGATCTGCACCGCCTTCGAATTTACCTGCGTGCCCCCTGGAGGCGCTCCAATGCTGCGATTCGGATCCGTGATTTCCAGCACGAAGACGCCACCACCCAGATCCACCAGGCGCACCGTCGTCTCCGCTGCTCCCGCCGAGCCCGTCGCATCAATCGTCAACGTGCTGCCCACTCCAATCGTGATCGGAATGTCTGCCGGGGCAGCTGGTGTGACCGAGTTCGACGGAGCCGAAGCCGCACCCGGGCCTATGGCGTTCCTTGCCGTGACCGTGAAGGTGTAAGCCGTGCCATTGGTGAGACCCGAGACAGTGATGGGTGAGTTGCTGCCCGTCGCGGTAATGGTGCCAGGGTTGGAGGTGACCGTGTAGTCTAGAATGGCGCTGCCACCCGTGATCGCGGGTGCCGTGAAGGCCACGCTGGCACTCGCATTGCCAGCCGTGGCTGTGCCGATGGTGGGGGCTCCGGGGACGCCGATCACCGTGAAAGTCGTGCTCGGGCCAGCCGCTGGGGCGGTATTGCCTGCTGTGTCACTGGCTGTGCCGGAGGCGATGCTGATGCCGAGGGTGCCTGCGCCGGTGATGCTGCTGATGGTGACGGTGCGGGTGGTGCCGCTGCCGGTGACGTTCACCGTTCCGCTCGCGCCGCCAGTGGCATTGAGCGTGATATTGCCGTTGGCCAGCGTGCTGGCGTTGAAATTGGTGTCGGCGTAAGTGACGGTGTAGGTGACCGAGCCCTGTCCAGCATTAACGCTGCCGACCGAGGGCGAACCGATGCCGATGGTGGGTGCGGTCTTGTCCATCGTGTAATCTTGGCCCGCCGTGGCGAAGGGCAGCGCCGTGGACAAGGCCGGAGTGAGGCCCGTGGCATTGGCGAGGCTGAGCGCGAGTGTGCCATCGGTGCTGCCCGTGGTGACGGGCACGTTCCAGGTGAGGCCGCCGCCGCTGGCGATGGTCGGTGTGCCGACGCTGGCTCCCGTGGCCGCAGTTCCTGAGAGCGAGAAGTTGCTGGCCGTCACGCCGGTGACGGCTGCGGAGAAGGTCAGCGTCCAGTTCACCGTGGTGGCATTGCTGGGGGTGGCGTTGACCCGGTTCAGCGAGGTGACGGTGGTGCCGACGGTGGGCTCCGTATGTGTATGGGCTGGCAGACTGGCGGAAGTGAGCGCCGGGAGACTCTCCGAGCCGAACTGGGCGGCCAGCACGCGGTTGGTGAGACCTGCTCCCTGCCCGAAGCTCAGTGTGCTGCGCCCGCGCAGATCGGGGACGCCCACGGTAGTGCCGCCGTCGCCGCCCCAGGTCGAGCCGACGATGGAAAAGTAGGCGATCAGAATGTTGCCACCGTTCACTGCGTTCGTGTAGGCTTGCACCGTGCCATCGCAGGGAAGCCAGCCATAGCCCGTGTTGTCGCCGTCAATGGCAAGCAGGCTCGAAGACTTGGCAAAGAACCGCACCTCGCCAATGGCGGGATCATAATCACTCTCCCCGTAGGTGCCGCCGACGGCGAGTCCGGTATTCAACACGAGGAACGGAGCCATGACATTGTGCGCTGCCCCGGCACCACCTGCACTGCCGGTGGTGCCGCCTGTGTAGGAGTGCGTGTGCGCCGGCATGTCCGTGGCGGTGAGCGTGTAAGTTTCCGATCCGCCGGATTGTCCCAGCGGGCGGGCCGTGAGTCCGGGGCCGCTGCCAGCTCCGATAGCCATGCGTCCGCGAAGATCGGGCACGGCGAAGTTGGTGGTGCCATTGCCACCGAAGGTCGAGCCGATTTTGGAGAAGAGAGCAAAATGCTGGCTAATCGCCTTGATCGCACCATCGCAGGGCAATCCGGGAAGGTGGCGGTTGGCTGGACTCCAGGGGAGGACATCTGGAAAAGCGAACCACCGGATCGTGCCGATGGAAGTGCTGTCATTTCCCATTCCCACAATGGCCGGCGAGAGCACAATAAAGGGAGGCATGTTGTTCAAGCCGGTGCCACTACCCGAGGAGTCGGTATTGTTGCCCCCGGCGATGGTATGGGTGTGCGCCGGCAGATTGGCCGTGGCGGGTGTGACCGTCTCACCGCCGCCGATTTGTCCGACGGTGCGTGAGGTGAGTCCCGTGCCCGTGCCCACACCGATGGGTGTGCGACCTCGCATGTCGGGAAGTTTGAAAGTCGTGACGCCATCGCCGCCGAAGAGCGTGCCCAGCAGCGAGTAGAGCGCCTGGTATGAGGTAATCTGCATCGTGCGCCCGTCACACGGAAACCACACGGATGAGTTGTTCGTGAGGTAAGTGTCTGCGGAGGCAAACAATCGCACCTCGCCAATATAAGCATCTTCAGTCATGGCACCATTACCACCTGCACTCACGTCGCCAGTCGGATACATCATGCCCGAGACCATTATCATCCACGTCATCGTGGTTGCGGGCTTGGTGATCGGGATGGCGGTGGGCGAGACCTGGCCAGTGCTGCCGGTGACGAGTCCGGCAGCCATCGCTACAGAGCCGCCCAGGACCAGCAGCGCGGCCAGGGCGATAGAAATCGGAGAGCTGGCGGCAAACCGGCGGAGGGGTGCGACGATCGAGTTCTTCATACGGGAGGAGGCGTTGACAAGGGAGAGAAAAGTGGAGGGCGGGGTTGAGAAGAAGCGATCAGTCAGTCACGCGCAGGCGGATCTCAGCCAGGACGCTGCGGCGGATGAACAGGGTGGTGCGGACTTTTTTGTCTGCTTCCGGGTCGTTCGTGCTGACAGGAATGTCTGCCTCATGCTGTAGCTCCAGGCCCCAGGCCCACGCGCCGTCGTCAGCCTCGGCGGTGAAGCCGCGCTGATCAAAGGTGGTTGCGCCGCCCTGTTGGGATGTTCCTGCACCTTGCGGCTCTCCGAGGCTACCCATCTTGAGACACGTTCCCCTGGTCCGATCCACGGACCGCAGCACAGGGCATGTCGGGTGAGAGGCAAGGGGAGGTGAGAGGGAGCGCTGTGGGAGGATGCCCTACAGATCGGATCGGGAAGAGGAGAGGTCTTCCAGCAAACTCCGTGCAAGGGTAAGAGAAACAGCGCAGCCAAACGAAGGCCGAGGCCCGGCCTTTTACCTTGCGACTCAGAATTGTTCAATCGCTTTTCGGTGAGAATCCCCGCCCGGCGGCAAGTCGGTGCCGCTCAATGGATGGCCTGCGCGGCTCATCATCGGGAGACTCCGGCACGCCGATCCAGGATTTGGCACGCTTGTTGGGAGACTCCGGCACGCCGATCCCAGATTCGGCACGCTTGTTGGGAGTCTCCGGCAGGGCGATCCCAGATTTGGCACGCTTGTTGGCAGTCTCCGGCAAGGCGATCCCAGATTCGGCACGCTTGTTGGGAGACTCCGGTGGGTCGATCCCAGATTCGGCACGCTTGTTCGGAGTCTCCGGCGGGTCGATCCCAGATTCGGCACGCTTGTTGAGAGTCTCCGGTGGGGCGATCCCAGATTCGGCACGCTTGTTGGGAGTCTCCGGCGAGTCGATCCCAGATTCGGCACGCTTGTCGGGAGTCTCCGGTGGGTCGGCCCAAGATTCGGCACGCGTGTGGGGAGTCTCGGGAACCCGCCGCCAAATCTCGCGGTGAGTCGCTCCAGTCTCTGGCCTGCTGCCCCGGCTGAGGTTGCGGTGGTGCCGACCCTCGACCGGAGGGCGGGAAATCTCTGGCTGAACCGGTGCCGCCTTCCTCCCGGTTCCTCGTGGGACCTCCTGCCCTGCGCCAGCCTCCCTGCCCCGGCCCCAAGGCGTCTGGCCTCTCGCTCTAGGCTGGGGCGAGGCAACCCCGAAGTCTGGGCGCTTGTCAGGAGCCGGGGAGGTGGCACTTTGGGATGATGAATGAGCCTGCCGCGCCTCCGATGATCCCTGCGCCGCCACCGCAGGTCGTTCCCGCCGATACCGTCTATGCCGCGCTGGGTGATCCCGCCCGCCGGAGACTCCTCCAAGCGCTGGCGGATGGTCAGGGGCGGACGGCGACCCAACTCAAGAGCAGCGCCGAACGCAAACTGGATGCCACCCTCAAGCACCTCGTGGCCCTGCGCGGCGCGGGCCTGGTGGTGACCTCGGAGAACCCCGCCGACGGTCGTCGCCTGCTCTACCGCCTGTCCCCGACCATCCCCGCCCGCCGCACCGAGACGGGCTGGGAGCTGGACTTTGGCTACTGCCTGGTCCGCTGCTGAGACCGCACGCCGGGCTGGGCGTTCCGCCCAAAAGGCCTAGCCACGCCGAGATCCGGTCACCGGGAGCAATGAGGTGTGCCGACGTCCACGGCGCGGCGTGTGGCCGATCACTACGAGATTACTTCTTCGGCGCTTCTGCTGGTTTTGCGGGAGCGGCTGCTGGCTTGGGAGCGGGAGTCGCGGCGGGCTTGGCATCCTTCTTGGGCTCCTCTTTCTTGGCGGGAGCCGGAGCGGGAGGGGGCGCAGGGGGCGGAGCGGTGAGCTTGGCGATCTCGGCTTCGCTGAGGCCGATGTTCACGACCAGCCCTGGGATCTTGGCTTCGAGGGCCTTGGCTCCGGCTTGGGTGACGGCGGTCTGCCAGACGAAAAGCTTCTTCAATCCGGTGGCCGTGGCGAGCTTGGCGATGCCGGCGTCGGTCACCTTGGTGCCGTAGAGATTGAGGTATTCGAGGTTCTTCAGGCCGGCGAGCTGGGCGACGCCTGCATCGGTCACCTTGGTGTTTTCCAGGTGGAGGCGCTCCAGATTGGCGAACTTCCCGATGGTGGCGAGGCCGGCATCGGTGATCTGGCTGCGGGCGAGGTCCACCCATGACAGGGTCGCGGCAATCGGGGCGAGCATGGCGAGTTCCTTGTCGCTGAATTTGTCGGCTGCATTGATCACACTGAGGCGCTGCTGCTCGGTATCGAGAGCGAGCGGCATGATCGAGGCCCCGATGCCCTGCATCTTCGCGGCGAGGTCTGCCACGGCTTTCTTTTCCGCTTCGCTCAAAGGCTTGGCCTTGGGCTTCTCGGCGGCTTTGGCAGCGGCGGGCTTGCTGCCGGTCTTGATGAATCCACCGATGATGCCTTCGATGTCGGGTGTTTTCTTGGCGGCAGCCACGGTGACGGTGTCGCTGGCACCTTCCGTGATCCACCACTTGAGGATGGCGATCTCTTCCTTGGTGAGCTGAGGCTCGTCCGAAGGTGGCATGTGTTCATCGTCGTCTTTTGGAAGGTTGGCGCGCACGATGGCGAGGCTGTCATCCGGCTTGCCTGCGACGATCGTGGTCGGGCCATCGCCACCGCCTTTCATGAGGTCGGCGAAGGTATGCATGCGGAGCTTGCCCTTGCCCTTGTCGGCACCGTGGCAGCTCGTGCACTTGGCTTCGAGGATGGGCATGATCACGTCATTGAAGACGACGGCCTTGCCTGCCAAGGCGGGATCGAGGGGCTTGGCGGCGGCGGCCGGAGCAGCAGCGGGTGCGGCGGCTTTTTCAGCAGGCTTGGCAGCGGGAGCCGATGCAGGCGCGGCGGCCGGGGCAGCGGCGACGGCGACGGGCTTGGCATCATCTTCAGCGGTCCAGCCAATGTTGATGTGCGCGCCGGGCAGCGCCTTTTTAAGGGCGGCGACTCCGTTCTTCGTCACCGCCGTCTGCCAGAGGTAGAGGGACTTCAGCTTGGCGAGCGCGGAGAGCTTGGCGGCCCCCGCATCGGTCACCTTGGTGCCGTAGAGGTTGAGGTATTCGAGGCTTGCCAGGGGCTTGAGGGCATCCAATCCGGCGTCGGTGATTCCGGTGTTCTCGAGGTGCAGCTCAACGAGGTTCTTCATTGCGCCCAGGGACTTCAGCCCGCCATCGGTCACCTTGGTGCGGGCGAGGTCGAGCGAGGTAATTTTGTCAGCGATCGGTGCCAGCGGAGCGAGGCCTGCGTCGGTGAATTCCTTGGCGACGTTGAGCGCGGTGAAACGATAAGTTTTGGCATCGGCTGAAATCGGGGCCAGCGAGGCACCGGTGGCATTGACCTTGGCGACGATGTCGGCCACGGCTTTGTCATCCTGGGCGCTGAGCAGCGCGGTGGTGGCGAGGAAGGCGAGGAGCGTGGATCGGATCATAGGCTTTGGGGGGATGGTCGGGTGTGTAATAGGAAGTCGGCGAGGCGAATGTTTCAGACAGTTATTTCTTCAATTGCTCGTCCGCTGTGGCCTTCAAGGCGTCTGGAATCTTGGCAGCACTCACGGTCAGGGTGTTGGAGGCGCCTTCCTTGATCCACCACTTGATGAGTTCCATCTCTTCCTTGGTGGGCTGATCCTTGCCCTCGGGCGGCATGTGCTCGTCGTCATCGAGAGGCAAGGCCATGCGCTGAACGGTCAATGATTTGTCCGGGTCGCCAGCCACGATGTTGCTACCGTTCTCGCCGCCCTTCATCGCCAACTCATACGTGTCCATGCGGAGGTCGCCTTTGGACTTGGCTTCGTTGTGGCACTTGTTGCACTTGGCTTCGAGGATCGGGAGGATGATGTGCTGGAAGACCAGCTTGTCATTGCCACCCGCCGCTGGCGCAGGAGGAGGCGTGGGCGCAGGTGCTGTTGCCTTGGCTGGCTCCGTCTTCGCAGGCTCGGGCTGTTTCGCCGGTTCAGTCTTGGTGCTGGCCGCAGGCGTCGGAACCGTCTTGGGCTCTTCTTTGGCACTGTCCTTCTTCTTCTCGAAGAAGCTGCGCACCCAGTTGTCCATCGCGCTCATTGGACCTGCCACCGCAGGCGGAGCGAACTCGGTGAGATACTTGTCACCGTGCGACATATTGCCACCGAAGTGAGCGCCGATGCCCATCACCGCCGCAGTGCCGAACAAGATGAACCGCGTGGCATCGAGCAGGGACTTCCTCATGCTCGTGAGGTAGATGAGACGAGCGAAGACACCCGCGATCGAGGTGAAAGCACTGATCAGGCACAGCATCTGATGGGCGCGGAGATTTGATTTCCCTGCGAAATCCCCTTCCCGCGAGAGGAAGATGCCAAACATCACCGCCACCACCGCACCGACGGCACCCACAAAGGCCACAAAGAGCGCTTGATCGCGCCACTTCTCCTCAAAGCTCGCGCGGAACGAGCCCACTTCGATGAGCAGACTGATCGCCAGCACACCGACCGGCAGATGCAGCACGATGGGATGGAAGCGCCCAAAGAAGACCACCCAGCTCGATGGCGGCGTGCTCGCACCAGCGCCGGAAAAATATGGCGGCCAGATCAGCAGCGCCAGGAAGAACGCGACCGTCAGCAGCGAGATGCCCACCCAGTAAAGAGTGTAGTTCGGCGGCGGCGCAGGTGGCGCGTAATCGTATTCGGAGTGCTGGCTGGGTGCGGAAGTCATGAGAGGATGACAAGGAGTTGATGAGAAGAAACGCGCCATTCATCGCCGAA
This sequence comes from Verrucomicrobiaceae bacterium, assembly GCA_016795365.1. GTDB lineage: Bacteria > Verrucomicrobiota > Verrucomicrobiia > Verrucomicrobiales > Verrucomicrobiaceae > JAEUHN01. The sequence goes on along the minus strand of JAEUHN010000005.1, from coordinate 167,349 downwards.
ACTTTCAGTCGCACAAGGCAATGCCAGGATTCGCCAGGAAAGGCAGTCTCAATGTCCAGCGCCGCCCCACCATTGCCGACGGGCAAGCTCAAGTTCCGTTTCGAAGCGCTGCTTTTTGCTTTTCAACCTCGCGCTCACCTCTATCATCCGCGCCGCTTTAGAAAGCCGCAGATTCACTCATCAACCTACAAACCATCATGAGCAACACCGCACCCAAACTTCACAACGCGATGTGGCCCGGCCTCGTCGGCAAAGGCGATGGCGACGGCCAGGAACCCCCGATCAGCCTGGAGCGCATGCTCGACCTCACGGCCGCAGCCAACGTCAACGGCCAGAAGTTCGAAGGCATCGACTACTTCCTCTTCCTCCCTCACACCAATCCCGAGGCCAGCGATGACGAGATCAAGCGCATCGCCGATCTGATCGCCTCCAAAGGCTTTTCTGTCGGTTCCCTTGTGGCTCCTGTGTGGCCCGGCACCGTCGGCGACTCCGCCATGGGCGACGATGCTCAGCAGGAAAAGTTCCTCAGCGCTGTCAAGATGGCCTGCCGCATCGCCAAGATCTTCAACGCCCACGGCGTGCGCAAGTATGGTGTCATCCGTATCGACTCCGCCGAGTTCGGCATCGCCAAGTGGCGTGAAAACCCCACGGCCAATACCGCCCGTATCATCGACACCTTCAAGAAGGCCGCCGCGATCGCCAAGGACAACGGCGAACGCCTTGCCGCCGAAGGCGAAATCTGCTGGGCCGGTATGCACTCCTGGAAGGACATGCTCGACGTCCTCGAAGGCGTCGGCATGCCGGACGCCCTCGGCTTCCAGGCCGACCTCGCCCACACCTACCTCTACACCCTCGGCTACAACGCCCCCGAGCACGCCCTGCTCAAGGAAGGCTACAGCGACGCCGAGTTCTGGGCCGCCTATGAGAAGATGACCGACGCTCTCCGCCCCTGGACCATCGACTTCCACGTCGCGCAGAACGACGGCACCGTCCACGGCGCCGGCAGCCACGACAAGACCGGCAAGCATTGCCGCGCTGACGATCCGAACGGCAAGCTCGACATCACGAAGGCCTCCGGCTACTGGCTCAAAGACGCCGCCTCCCGTGGCATCCAGCACATCTGCTGGGATGGCTGCATGTTCCCGAACGCCGTGCTCGAAACGCCGGACACCTGGAACAAGATCCTCGACGCCATGATCAAGGTGCGCAACGCCCACGGCTGGGCCTGATTGCCTCACTGATCACAACGATTGACCGAAGGGCCATCCGCAAGGGTGGCCCTTTTTCGTGTCGCCAAAGGCTTGCCTCAATCTGCCAGCGCAATTGCGTTCCAAGCACGAGCGATCAGATCTTTGGGCGGTCGATGCCGCCAGTGCCTCACGAATCCATCGTATCCAACCTCTTCATAGAGAGTCCGCAGCTTGCGCGCGATCTCCCGGGTGGCTGAACGGAAGGGTGCCTTCAAGACTTGGTGCGATCCGGATGCGGATGATCCCAAAGAAATGTGCCTGATCAGCAGGCTATCACCCTCCCGCTCAAACCGAAGCTCAGACTTCTGCGGCTCCTCATGGATCGGAATCGGCCTGCTGGAGCCCGATTCCAGGATTGCCACCAAGGCCTCGGCGAATGCCGTGAGCGTGTCTTCGGGCGTGTGAGAGGCATTCACGCAAATCTCCCCACCCTCCGCCTGAATCCTGATCCCCAGCCACCCATGCTCGGGACCTGAGAAGTTGATGTGGAGGCGAGGCATCGGATCCGGTTTACGGCAGTTGATTCAAGTCGGCCACCATGGCGAAGGCAATCACCTCTACCCTTGCGCTGTGATCCTGACAATCTTCCCGAAAACCCGCTTGATTTATTCACACGACCAAGCACTATCCCCGCCCCTTAACACCCGTCTCCACTTACACATGGTCGCCATTCGTCTCCGCCGTGAAGGCACAAAAAATCGTCCGTTCTACCGCATCGTGGCCATCGACCACCGCAAAGCCCGTCAGGGAGCTTATCTGGAGAACCTTGGCACTTACAACCCGCTGGCCAAGAACGATTCTGATCGTGAGACGCTGAACCTCGCCGGTGTGGATGCCTGGATTTCCAAAGGCGCTCAGCCTTCCGAGACCGTCGCTTCGATCATCAAGCGCGTTCGCAAGGCTGCTGAAGCTGCCAAGTAAGCTGCGGAGCTTGCATTCCTTTTTTCGGAAAGTCCGGTGGTCGCTTGCATGACCCCGGACTTTTTGTTTGGTCACCGTCGAATCATTTCCTCTGAGCCATGGACGCCCCCGAAGCCCTTCGCGAATTCCTTTCCTACGCGGTCGCCAACCTGATCGACCACCCCCAGCAGGCGTCCATCGCCATCGGTCACAACGCCGCGGGTGCCACCACTTTCCGCATTCAATTGGCGCAGGAGGATGTGAAACGGGTGATCGGCAAGCATGGGCACACCATCAGTGCCATTCGTTCACTGCTCAACGTGGCCGCCGCCAAGCATGGCATCAAGGTGTCGCTGAAAGTAGGCACGGCGAAGGAAGATGACGCAGAGGCTGAAGCGGAAGCTACGGCGGCAAACGAGTCGGGTGCCAAGGCGGAGTCACCCGCAGCTGAGTGACTTGTTTGATCGGTCGAAGAAGAGCTTCGCCGCCACATGGGCGCAATTACTGCTGCCGCCCCCACGTTCACGCATGGTCATCCGTGTGAACTCCAGCCGCCGATTCCTCACTGCCCTGCTCGTGTCTAGCATCGTCATCGGTGCTGACGATACCTCGCCAGACCTCACGGTGCGGCCCAAGAGCTTCGGCATTGATCACCAAAACGATTACTACCCGGAGAACCCGCGCGACTACGACCGCGGCGATTTCTCGGGCTTCGCGAACTGGCCCGTGAGCACCGAGGCTCCGAACGATGATTTCACCTTTGTGCGCATTCGTTACCCGTCGTATGGCGATGGAGGCTTTGGCCGTCGTCGGCGCGGTGGCGGCTGGCATGTGGATTACCCTGGAGCAGAGATGAATCTCTCCTATCGCCTCCAGCAGATGACGTCGCTGCGCGTGAATCCGAACAGCGCCATCGTGGACATCGAGCCCGAGCAGATGCGCCACTACCCCTTCCTCTACATGGATGAGGTGGGGCAGATCGATCTTACCGAGCCTCAAGCCCAAGCCCTGCGCGACTACATGCTCAACGGTGGCTTTGTGATGGTCGATGACTTCTGGGGCACGGACGAATGGGATGGCTTTTACCGGGCCTTCAAAATGATCTGGCCGGACCGCGACTTCGTGGAACTAGAGATGGATCACGACATCTTCCACAGTGTCTTCGATCTCAAAGAAAAGCCCATGGTCCCCGGCAAAGGCGTGGCCGTCCGCGCTTACCACATGGGCGACACCCGCTACCACGAATGGTTCAAGCCCGGCTCTGAGACGGTGCACTACCGCGCCGTGTATGATGACCAAAAGCGCATGTGCATGATCATCTGCTGGAATACGGACAACGGCGATGGCTGGGAGGAAGAAGCCGCTGATCCCTGGTATTTCCGCGAGTTTTCCGAGAAGTATGCCTACCCACTCGCGATCAACATCATTTACTACGCGATGACGCATTGAGGCTCGATGCTGGTGGCTAGATTCTGGATTCTTGATGCTGGATGAATCGAAGATGGGGCGTTGAGACGAGTGCTATGAGTTACCGAAATCTGGACATCTGGAAGCTGGCACGTGATGTGTCGAAGGACGTTCACCAAATGTCGCTGACGATGCTGCCGAAGTTCGAACTCTATGAGCAAGGCTCGCAGATTCGCCGCTCCTGCAAATCCATCCGTGCAAACATCGTGGAAGGCTACGGACGCCGGGACTACAAGCAGGAGTTCATTCGGTTTCTCACCTTCGCCCTCGGCTCCTGCGACGAGACTACCGATCATCTCGACTGCCTCTGGGAGTGTGAATCGCTGAAAGATCAAGCCATCTACCAAGACCTCCACGACCGCCTCCAGTTGCTCGGCAAAAAGCTCAAAATTCCGCCAAGCCGTCATCGAAGGCCATCGCTCCGAAAAATGATCCGCCATCCAGAATCTGCCATCCAGCCACCAGCATCCAGACCATGACTCCCGACCAAGAACGCACCACCGTCGAACTCCTTCACACTGCGCGCGGCAGCATCTTCACCGAAGTGGCGAAGGTCATTGTCGGGCAGCAGCAGGTGGTGGAGGAAATGCTCATCGGACTCATCGCTGGAGGCCACGGCCTCATCACGGGCGCACCGGGACTGGCGAAGACGCTGCTGGTCAAGACGTTGGCTCAGGTCTTCGATCTGAGTTTCCAGCGCATTCAGTTCACACCCGACCTCATGCCTTCGGACATCACGGGCACGGAGATCCTGGAGGACACGCCGGAGGGCCGGAAGCTCGTTTTCAGCAAGGGGCCGATCTTCGCCAACATGATCCTGGCCGATGAAATCAACCGCACACCGCCCAAGACCCAGGCGGCACTCCTTGAAGCGATGCAGGAGCACCAGGTCACCGTGGCTGGCAAGACGATGCGATTGGAGGAGCCCTTCTTCGTGCTCGCCACGCAGAACCCGATTGAGATGGAAGGCACCTATCCCCTGCCCGAGGCCCAGCTTGACCGCTTCCTTCTCAATGTGGTCATCGACTACCTGCCCGAAGACGACGAAGTGAAAGTGATCCAACGCACCACCGCTGGCCCCGGCGAAAAGGTGAAGTCACTGTTCAATGGCGAGCAACTCCGGCAGTTTCAGCATGTCATTCGTCAGGTGCCCTGTGCAGAAGATGTGGTGCGATTTGCGGTCCGCCTAGCCGCAGCTTCACGGCCTGGACAGCCCGGCACACCTGCCTTCGTGAAGGAATGGGTGAGCTGGGGAGCTGGCACGCGAGCGGGTCAGGCGCTGGTGCTGGCAGCCAAAACCAGAGCGCTGCTGCACGGTCGTGCGCACGTCACCTTCGACGACATCAAGGCTCTCGCCCAGCCAGTGCTAAGGCATCGCGTGCTGATCAACTACCGCGCCGAAGCCGAGGGCGTGACGGTGGAGAAGGTCATCGCGCAGTTGATCGATCACGTAAAGTGAACCAAGCAACGGCCAAACAAATCACTGCTCCCAGCATCGCGAACCAGTCGCCCCATCGCGCATAAATCGTGCGCTCTGGGTGCTTGGGCACCTGGATGGTCCGGGGCAGCACGCCCTCGATGAAGGTGCTGCCCGTGTCTGGATCACGCAGTGAGGCCGTCACACTACCCCGCTCGTCAATGAAGCATGTGACGCCCGTGTTCGTAGCGCGACACAGCGGACGACGCAGCTCGATGGCACGGAAGATGGAGTTGTTGAGATGCTGCTCAGGCTCCGCACTCTGGAGGAACCATCCATCATTGGTGAGATTGACGAGCACCTGCGGCTCATCGCGCACGAACTGACGAGCGAGGTCGCCCACGGTGTCCTCGAAGCATACCAGCGGCACCACTTGAACGGGAATGTTCTGCATCGGCAGCGGCTCCAGCTTTTCACCTGGACGGAAGTCACCAGGCAGCACGCCTCCGAGCACTGGACCCAGCAACCAACGCAGCGGCAGGTATTCACCAAAGGGCACGAGGTGGACCTTCCAGTAGGTCTGTGCGCCGTTGTAGGCCTTGTTCATCATCGCCGCACCCGTGTGCTCCGGGCCAGCCACAGGGCGGTCATCACAGCCCACAAGCAACGAGTAATCGCTCAACTGCAAAAGCGGATCAAAGAAGGCTCCATGGTCCTTGTGATCCCATGGCAAACCAACGGCACTCTCAGGCCATACGACCAGATCGAAAGATCCTTTGGTTTCACCACCTCGCGGTTCCACCATCATCTGGGTGAGTTCAGCATAGCGTTGATAGTGCTTCACCACATTCTCGCGCGAGAAGATGTCCACCTGCGGCACATTCAGCTGCACCAGGGCAACACGTAGCGGGATCGTTTCGTTTGTGGTGGGCTTGAGCCGTTGAATGCCGTAGATCAACTGCGCCGCCAGCAGCAGCACCGCGGTCAACGTATCGAAGTGATAGCGCAGTCGCTTGCCTCCCTGGGACTGGATCACGAAACGCCAGCCCACGAGAAATAACAACACCCCACAGAAGACTGGAGTGAACGACAGTCCGCTCACGCCCACAAGATCCGCAGCCTGGATCAGCACCTTGTTTCGATGCAAGGCCACACCCAGTCCGTTCCATCCGAAGCCGGTCAAAAGCCAGCCCCGCACCCACTCCAGCGCCACCCAGGCAAGACCGGCGAGCAGCGCGACGCGAATCGACTCCCATGACGCCTCCACGATCGAGCCGTGACGCCACACCGCTTCACGAGGCCGAACCACCTTCGCAACAAAGGCGGCCCACAGTCCAAAGTAGAGGGCCAGGAAAACGCTCATGCCCGTCACCGCGCTCCAGCCCATGAGTTCCACCGGCCAGCCCATCCAATCCAAACCGGTGGCCCCATTGATCACCCGCGAGGAGTGACGGAGCCAGGACAGGTTCGGCATGAAAAAACAAACCCCGGTCACCCAGCCCAGGCGGAACACATACGATGCCTGCCACCAGCGCTTCCACCGCCCCTGCGCGGTTACCACGGGCAGCTCACCCAGCCACAAAGCTGCAAGCAATGGCAGCGACCACAGCCACACGGCAGCCTCGACATTGCAGCCTGGAAACGCGCCCACGAGGATGAAGCCGCTGAGAGCAGCGACCATCATCCTCAGCCACGCGAGTCTTTGCATCGGCCTTAGGCGAGTCGGGAATCAATATCCTTCTCCAGCGCCGACCACAGGTTCTTGAGACCATTGGCAGCACTCGTCTTGGCCGCAGCGAGCTGTTCGGCACTGAATGAACCCGATGCTGGGAGTTGCTTGGCAAACATGTAGTATTTGATCTTGGGCTCGGTGCCGGACGGACGCACATTGAAGCTGCGACCATCGGCGAGTTCGACGCGAATCATCTTCTCGGCAGGCACGCGATCGCCTTCTTCGTCGTGAATGACGTCCTTGCGGAAGTCGAGCACCTTGGTGACGGCGACGCCGTCGAGTTCCTTCGGCGGATTCGAGGCGTAGCTGTCGGCCAGCTTGCTGATCTTTTCCGCGCCATCCGCGCCTTCGAACACCTTGCTCTTGTTCACTTCCAGGAAGTAACCGAGTTCAGCATACACGTCGTCGAGCAGACCGGCGATGGTTTGCCCGCGAGTTGCTGCGAATGCCGCGAGCTCCGCAAACATCACGACCGCGCCGTTGCCGTCCTTGTCGCGGCTGAAGTCGCTGCCCATGTAGCCATAGCTCTCCTCGAAGCCCATGATGAGGAAGGTGCTCTTCGCGAGACGAGCGTCGCGGGTCTCGGACTCGCTGAGGTCGCGATACTTGTCACCGAGGCCCAGCGCCTCTTCATACTTCTGGAGCTTGCTGCTGATCCATTTGAAGCCGGTCAGCGTGTTGACGCACTTCACACCATAGATCTCAGCGATCCGCTCGGCCATGGACGAGGTGACGTAGGTCTTCAAGATGACTGCTCGGCTCTTGTTCGAGTCATTGACCCAGCCCATCTCGAACATCGTCTTGGTGCGATACCAGGCCATGAGCGCGCCGATCTGGTTGCCGGTGAGCAGCACCATCTTGCCTTCTTGATTGCGCACGCCCACACCCATGCGGTCGCAATCGGGGTCGGTGCCGATGATGGCATCTGCGCCGATGCTGTCAGCAAGGTCAGCCGCCATCTTGAGAGCGGGTGCGTTCTCAGGGTTCGGCGATTCGACGGTGGGGAAGTGACCGTCCTGCACGTCCTGCTCGGGCACGGTCGTAACATTGAAACCAAGCCCGCGCATCAAGCCGGGCACAAACACGCCACCAGTGCCATGCAGCGCGGTGTAAACGATCTTCAGACCCTGCGCCTTCGAGAGCAGCTCGGGCTTGAGCATGGAAGTTTTCACGCGCGTGAGGAAGGCCTCGTCCATGTCCTTGCCAAGCACGATGACCTTGCCGCGATCCGCTTCAGCCACGGGCTCGTAAGCTTCAGAAGTAATCGCATTGACCTCGGTGATGATGCCTTTCGCGTGTGGCTCCACGATGCCAGCGCCGTCGTTGAAGTTCACCTTGTAGCCATTGTCGTGCGGCGGGTTGTGCGAGGCGGTAAGCATGACGCCTGCATCGGCACGCAGCGTGCGCACCGCGAAGCTCATTTCCGGCGTGGGGCGGCAGCTTTCCCAGATATACACATTCGCGCCCATGTCAGTGGCGACCTTGGCGGCGAAGTCGCAGAACTCCTTCGAGTAATGGCGCGTGTCGTGCGCGATCACGAGGCTCGCTTTGCCACCGAGTCCATCCTTCGCGCGATACTTCAAGATGTAGGCCACAAGACCACGCGTGGCGCGCAGCACGTTGAAGAAGTTCATCGAGTTCGTGCCGACGCAGGGATGATCAGGACGACGACCCGAGGGCGAGTTCCCCTGCTCCACCTTCGCGATCACGCGACCAATGGTGCGTCCGCGCAGACCGCCGGTGCCGAACTTGAGCGTCTGGTAGAAGCGATCATCCAACTCCGTCCAGTGGCCGCCGTTGGCGAGTTCTTCGATCGCGGTGCGATACAGCGGGTTCGTGCTGGCAGCGAGCAGCGACTGAATATTCGTGAGGCTGCTCTGGCGGAGTTTGCCGTCGGCGACGGCCTGGGAAAGGATGGCTTCAAGTGACATGGCGGCGCGGATTCTAGGCGAGTTTGCCTGATGGGCAACAACCTTGCACCCCCTCATCCGCGTGGATGAAACTTGCGATGCACCGCCTTCAACTGCCGGTCATTCACGTGGGTGTAGATCTGCGTGGTAGCGATGTCTGCATGGCCGAGCATCTCCTGAATCACACGGAGGTCGGCTCCATGGCTCAGTAGATGGGTGGCAAAGGAGTGCCTGAGCAAATGCGGATGCACACGCTTCGGATCCAGTCCGGCCAGCGCAGCCCGCTCCTGCACGATCTGGAAGATGCGAATTCGACTGAGCCGGGCTCCGCGATTGGACAGGAATATCCAGCTGCCACTCTTCGGCTTCACCAACTTTATCCGCCCCTGATCAAGATAACGGCGGATTGCGGCCAAGGCTGAAGTTCCCACAGGTGCAAGCCGGGTCTTGCTGCCCTTGCCCGTGATGCGAATCCAGCCTTCCTCCAGGCTGAGATTCTCCAGCCTCGACTCGACTAGTTCCGTGAGCCTAAGTCCGCTCGCATAAAACAGCTCCAGGATGGCACGATCCCGCAGATCGAGGGGCTCGCTTCCCGTGACGGACTCAAGCAACTGCCGCACCTCCGTTTCATTCATCGTATCCGGCAGATGCTGCTCCATGCGGGGCGGCAGGATGGGCTCGGCGGGATCGCCTTCTCGGAATCGACGAACGACCAGCCAGCGGAAGAAGATCTTCAAGGCAACAAGGTCCTGGCGAAGTGTCGCAGGCGACAAGCCCTCACGCTTCCGATCCATGAGGAAGTCCGTGAGGTCGCTGGTGGCGATTTGCCCCACCTGGGTTTTCTCGCGCACACGCCCCACCCAGCCCGTGAAGGTCTCCAGCACACGACGCACGAGGATCTGATAATTCACCGAGAGCCCGCGCTCCGTGGCGAGGTGCATGATGAACTGATCAATGGCATCGAGCATGGTGCTTGTTTGATCGCACTCCTCCGCACGAGATGCGAGAAAAGTCTTCCCATCGGCACGAGTCCAGCGTTAGCGTGCCGAACTCATGCCTCCAGAGATTCCGCCGAACGAACCAACGTCGTCAAACCCACCTCCGGTCTATATTCCTCAGCCGCCGCCGGAGATCATTCCCCCGCAGCACTACCAGCAGCCCTACATCGAGGGTCAAACCAGCGGCACGGCCATCGCGTCGCTCGTGTGCGGAATCGTGGGCACCATGGGATGCTGCTGCTGCCCGTTGCAGGCAGCGGCGTTGGTGGCGGTGATCTGCGGCCACGTGTCGCTCTCCCAGATCAAGGCGAATCCTTCTTTGCAAGGCAAGGCGCTGGCGATGGTCGGCATGATCCTCGGCTACGTAACGATCATCTCGTATGCATTGCTGATGCTCTCCAGCCTCACCAACCCAGAACTCTACAAGGGCATTCAAGAGGCCATGGACAAGGCGAAGCAGGAGATGCAGCAGAAGCAGGAACTGCCGAAGGATACGACATAGCTGTCGGACAGGGGGCAACAGGTGAGAAGGGAGGCGGGCTGCACTGCAGCATACTTCTCCACCACTCAACCTCGAACCATCATCCACCCGCCGATCGCCTTTAGGCTACCGTCTTCGCCTGCGCGAGGACCTTGTCCATGCGCTTCTGGAAGGCAGCAGCTTTGCGGTCTTCCTGAATGGAACCAAGCAGGGCGATGTAATCATTGCCGATGGCTTCGTAGCTTTCGGCCTCCTGCGGCATGTGAGTCTCCAGAATGCGCAGTGCCTGCTCGTAGCTGCGCTGGGCTCCTTCGTTGTCACCGAGTTCGTGCTGCACCGTCGCCATGTTGCTGTGCGACTGCGCCACGTCACGGTGATTGGGTCCGAGCAGCTTGAGCCGGACATTCATGGCATCCTCGAACATGTCCTTGGCCTGATCAGCGAACCCCGCAGCGTAGTAGAGTCCGCCGAGGTTGTTGCAAATCGAGGCCACCATCTCCGACTCCGCGCCTTCACTGCCCTCGAGCGCCTCCAGCGCACGCAAGTAATGCTGCTCGGCAAGAGCAAACTTGTCCATGCGCTTGTAGGTCAGCGCCAGGTTGTTACGCAACTGGCCGGCCGTCTGCATGTCCGGCGGAGTCATGCCTTCCAGATCCTTGATCGCCTGCTCGTAAACGGGCACCGCCTCCGCCGCCTGCCCGAGGTTGTCGAGCAGCGTGGCCAGCGAAGTTCGGATCTGGGCCAGCACTGGCTGCTCCAACTGCGCCTTCAATGCCTCATCCAGGGCTTCTTCGTAGAGCGGTCTGGCGGCCTCAGGCTGGCCAGCCTCGCGCTTGATCTCGGCAAGGTTCTCCAGCGCCTGAACCACGAGTGCACGATGGCGTTCTTCGATCTTGAATGCCTCTCGTGCAGTCGCCAGAGCCTTTTCGCCCTCGGCTAGGGCTTCGTCGATCTTTCCGGCGGCAAGCAATTCGCCAGCCTCGCCTTGGAGAATAGCATTGATGTTGAGATGGGAGACGGGCATGAAAACAGGGATGGGGGTCGGGTAACATGCCGCTTCGCCTGCCCAGGCAGCAAGGGAAATTCGTGTCACACAGAAGCCTGTAATCGGGCGAACAGCTGACGCCTCTGCACGGGCAATGCATGATGGATCGCCATTTGCAAAGCCGCCGCGGCCTTGCCCTGTGGAGTGGCCACGCCCAGGTCCTCCGCCAGGCGTGCCTCGAAACGCTCGATCAGCACCTTCGACGGCGCGTGAGTGCTGAGATAATCCAGCGCCTTCGCCAGCAGGTCGTAGATCTCCGGCAGCGGATGCTCGCGCTCCACCATCAAATCAATCAGCTTCACCAAGTAGGTCGCTGCCAGCACTCGGTCGTAACTTTCGCGGAGGGACAGCCGCGGATTGATCCACTCGGCCTCAGCCAGGGTGTGGAGGTCGCCGGTCCTCGCACGAGTGAATCGGATCTCGGCCGTCACGAAGAGGTCAAGCCGTCCAGTGAAGGGCGACTTCGGACGGAGCGCCCCTTTGGCCACTGTCTTGAACAACCCGCACTCCGCCGAGCACCAGTGGACGATCAAGCTGGTTTCGGTGAGTTGATGGCGACCAATCAGGATAGCGGCAGTCTTTTCCATAGGCGACGCGGCAGGCTGACGCCTGGGTTGCAACTCCGGCAGCATAGCGAGCATCGCGCCCATACAAGCAGGCATTCCCCCCGGCTCCACACTTCGCGGCACAGATCAGCCCTTTTCCACTTAGGACCTAGGGTTTTCGCTATAAGTCAATTCCATGGCAATTCCAGATCATAGTTGACGTCAGTCGAATTATTATGGTAATTATGAACTCAGTAATTTCGTAGCGGCGATTCCTGCCTCCAAACCCAGTCCCTCCTTTATCCCTCATCCCTCCTCCTCATACCCCAAGGCAACGAATCGGACTTACGCCCGCAAGTGCAGCCAGGCCTGATTAAATGATGACCTTCTTCCCATCCTTCAGCAGACCTCATGAGCCTACGCACTCCTCCATCTCTCCGAATCCTCCTGATCGACGATGATCCTGCGGTTCACACGGATCTGAAGAAGGCGTTTGCCTCAGCATCCAAGCCGGTCGCCCCAGTGAACTCGGCGACGACACCGCTGAGCGTTCCAGACATCCATTCGGCGCTGCAAGCCCAGGAAGCCGTCGCCTTGCTCCAAAAGGCCCTTGCGGCTGGAAACCCCTACCAGGTGGCCTTCGTGGACATGCACATGAGCGACGGGTGGAACGGTCCCGAGATCATGAATCAACTATGGGCGGTGCAGCCAGACCTTCAGATTGCACTCTGTGCGGCATCGTCTGACTACACGCGCAAGGACCTCGCCGGCCTGCTGGGCATCAACGAGAACTTCGCCATCCTGCGCAAACCGATCGACCCTCTGGAAGCACTCCAACTCGCGATCAACCTCGCCCACAAGAGCGCGTCCATACCAACGGACACCACCGAATCAGCATCGCCTCAGCCACAGATCCTGGCAACGAAAGCCGAACTCAGCCACGAGATGTCGGAGCGCAGCAAGGCTGAAGAGCGTTTCCGCGCGACCTTCGAAACCGCGCCGGTTCCCATGTGTGTCATCAACGTGAAGACTGTCACCTGGGTGGATGCTAACGAAGCCTTCGTCACCCTCTCCGGCTGGCCAAGGGCTGACCTGATGAATCAACGTGTGGAAGTAGGCTCCTTCTGGCGCGCTCAGCCTGATTGCCTGCGCAAGCAGCTCGCCAGCCCCGATGAAGTCCTGCGCGCCGAGAGCCGTTTCTACGACCGTCGTCGCGAAGAGCATTTTATCCAGTTCTCACGGCGCTTCATCCACGTGAAGGATGAGCCACATGTCCTGCTGGTGCTCCATGACGTAACCGCTCAGCGATTGAATGAGGAGAAGAACCGGCAAACGGCTCAGCTTGAAGCCGTGGGCCGTCTGGCCGCTGGTGTCGCCCACGACTTCAACAACATCCTGACCGTCATCAAAGGACAAGCCAGCCTGCTGGTCGGAGATTCGAATCTGCCCCCTTCCGCCCAGCAATCGATCGAGCAAATGGCTGATGCTGCGGACAGAGCCACGGGCTTGGTGCGCCAGTTGCTGGCTTTTGGTCGTCAGCAGGTCGTCGTGCCTCGCCCCATCGACGTCAGGTCGCACATCGAGTCCCAGTCGCGTCTCCTCGGCCGCCTGGTGGGAGAACGAGTCGCCCTCCGCTGGGAGAGCCAGCCTTCGATGCCCGCAGCTCAAGTGGATCCGGGCAGCCTTGACCAAGTGCTGCTCAATTTGGTGGTGAACGCCCGTGACGCCATGCCTCAAGGCGGATGCATTACCGTCTCAGCCTGCACCGCTCGCATCGACGAGAGTCATTGCGAGCGCGTGCGCGACGCCAAGCCTGGCGACTACATCCTCGTCAAGGTGGCGGACACCGGCACCGGCATCGCACCTGCGATCCAGGCCCGCGTCTTTGAGCCATACTTCACCACCAAAGAAGCCAGTGGCGGCACCGGTCTCGGCCTCGCCACGGTGCATGGCCTGGTCAAACAGCAGGGTGGATGGCTGGAGCTGGAGAGCACGCCAGGATTTGGCACGACCTTCTTCGTTTATCTACCTCGGACCACAGAGGAAGCCGAGCCCGCACGTCTTGCCACCCAGCCGCTTCAGCCGAGCGACTGGAATGTGGGGGCTGGACGCGCGGTGCTTATCATTGAGGACGAAGACATCAATCGCAGTGTGTTGCGCCAGATGCTCAAGCGGTTCGGCTTCGACGTGCTGGAGGCCGGTGACAGCCTGCAAGCTCTCGATCTCTGGCGGCAGCACATGAAGGAGATTCAGCTCGTGATCTCCGACGTGGGCATCCCAGGCAACATCAACGGAATCGGCGTGGGCGAGCGCATCGCTGCCGATCGCCCGCAGACCAAGATCATCTACTGCACCGGCTACAGCGCCGAAACGCTCGGCATCGACAACGGATTCAAAGAAGGGCACAACTTCCTCGCGAAGCCCTACGATGCCCAGAGCTTGCTCCAGATCCTCAACCGGCTCTTCCCCAAGGCCAGCACCTCGCGCCCCATCTCCGTGGGACTGGCGCGCAAGCAACCGGTGACGGCCGATCAGTTGATCCGAGAGATGAACATGGCACGCACCCTCCGGGAGCCCGGACTCCAGCCCACCCCGCGCACACGCAGCCAAGTGGCCTCTGATGGTTCCACGGACAATGGCATGCTAAGCTAGCGCTCGACGCCGATCACCGCCTTCTCCAGAGCAAGTTTGAGGGGCATCCACTGGGATTCATCAGTGATCTTCCGTCCCGACACATCCTGGAGATAAATGGCATCCACCGCGACTCCGCGCTCGGTTCCGATGCGTGCATGAGTCACACTGAAGCCATGCTTGCCGATGACCATGAAAACATCATAGAGCAGGCCAATGCGGTCGATGGCCTGGAGTTCGACCACTGTGTGGTTGGGCGAGATGTTGTTGTTCACGTAGATCCACTGAGGGATGTCAGCTTCCAACTCCGCTAGGCCCACCTGCTTGCGCCGTGATGCAATGCGTGGACTGAAATCGAAGTGCTCGGTGCGAAGTGCCTCGTGAACGGCCTTTTGCACCCGCTTGCGTGTATTCTCTCCCGTTACAGGCTCGAAGTTGGTCGTGCTCACGCGGAACACATCGAGCACGAGGTGATCCGCTCGTTGATAAAAATCAGCACTGACAATGCTGAGGCTCTCCGCCGCGAGAGCACCCGCCACACGAGCGAGCAGCAGATGCCTGTCCCAGCCCACCACCACCAGCTTGCTGCATCCTTCCAGGGGCTTGTCCTCCCAGCGAAGCACCGGCATGAGCGACAGATCGTCGTCGCTCTTCTCCACCTGCTCGTAGAAGGCGCGGAACTGGCGCAGATGATTGGCGATGGTCGATGGCTTGCGGAAATTGAAATACGCACGCGGCATTTTCTCGAAGTGTGCCGCCACTTCACGCTCGTAGTGACCGTCCTTGTCACCCTTGCGGAGATCCGTCATCACCTCGGCCTTCAGGCTGTCCAAAGGCACCGTCGCGCGGGCCATGAAGTCCGCAGGCGCATCGAAGTAGCGCACCGTGTTGCGATACAACTCACGCAGCAGCAACTCCTTGTGACCCGTCCAGGCATTGCCGCCCACGCCTTTCGAATCCGCCATGGTCATGACCAGGAGCATGTCGAGGTTCTCCCGGTTCTTGACGATACGGGCGAAGTTCTGCACCACCTCAGGATCATCTGGATCCTGCTTCGTTGCGGTCATGAACATCATGAGATGATTGTCCACCAGCAGCAGCAGTTGGTTGCGCGGTTCGCCTTTGATCTGCAGCCGACGGCAGACCTTGTCAGCCAGGATCGTGCTCTCATCGGCGTGAGTTTTCTTCTCCGCTGCACGCCCCGTGTCATGCATCAGCAGGGCAAGGTAAAGCACAGCGGGATTGAGCATTTGGCGGAACAGTTGCTGATAAAACTCCAGCCCCTTCTGCTCTTTGCCAGCGAGTTCATCGAGCGCATCAATGCAGCGCAGGGTGTGCTCGTCGGCGGCGTAGTGATGGAACAGCTCGTGCTGAATGCGCAGCGTGAGCGCGCCGAACTCCGGGATGTATTTGCCCAGGAAATCGCAGCGATGCATCTGGCGCAGCACGCGGGCCACATCGCCTTTCTTCTCCAGCAGACTGAGGAAGGTCTCGCGCACGGCCTTGCTGTATTGGAATTCCTTGTTCACCAGCGAGGTGTTGCACACCATGTCGAACAGCTCGGGTGCCAGGCGCAGGTTCCGCTGCTGCGTGTGCATGAAGAGCCGCATCAGGCGATGAGGGTCCTCTTTGAAGATGCGATCATTCTCCGCGAAGATGCGCCCATGCTGGGCATAGAAGCCATCGAAGTGCTCAGCCTTCCCCTCCTTCTTACCGCCGATCTTGATGCTGCTCATCAGCTTCTTCATGAGCGTGGGGCTCTCACCTTGATTGAGCACGAGGAGATTGAACGCATCGAGCACCTTCGTGGACTGGCGCATCAGATTGCGCGCATGAAGGTAGTAGTCATGCATGAACGCCGTGATGCGCTCCGTCATGCGCGTGCCCTTGTAGCCCAGTCGAGTCGCCACAGCACCTTGCAGCTTCATGGTGAGCACATCCTGCTCGCGGCGCTCGTGGTAGTGCATCTCATTGCGCACGCGCAGCAGGAAGTCGTAAGCCCGGCGCAGCTCGTTCCACCCGCGCTTGTCGAGCATGCCCTTCTCTACCAACTCGCTCAGATCCGTGATGCGCAGTTTGGCGAAGGACACCCAGACAAGATTCTGGTAGTCACGCAGACCACCACAGCCCTCCTTCACATTTGGCTGCTGAACAAACGGCGTGCCTTCGTGATTGTTGTGGCGCTTGATCATTTCATCCATGCGCACCTTCAGGAACTGATCCTCCTGACCGGCGATGCACTCCCTGACAAATCGCGACTGCAACTGCTCGTAGGCCAGAGGATCGCCACCAATGAAGCGGGTCGTGATCAGCGACGTCTTGGTCAGCGGGTCTTCGTTCGCCTTGGCAATGCGCCCGCCGACACAATCCGTGGCGTGACCGACCACGAAACTGAGGTCTCCCAGAAACGTGTGAAAATCGCCCACGAAGGCGGCCTCGTCGGGTTTCAGGTCAAAGCGATTGCCGGGAAGAATGAAGCTCAGGTCGATGTCGCTATGGCGGTTCATCACCCCGCGCGCATAGCCACCCGTAGCCACCAGCGACAGCGCCGGCATCTTCTTCAAGGGCGGGTCCATCACCTTGGGCAGGTCCTTCCAGAGGTTTTGCACCACCCAATCAATGAGATCCGTGCGCTCCTGGCACACGCGCAGCCCATCGCCGCTCTGCTTGTGGCGGATAAGAATGCGCGCCTCCTCGAATTTGAGGAAGGTCTTGTAGCGACGCATCAACGCCCCGCTATCTGCCGGCGGCTCGTCATCAATCCAGATGGGTTTGTGGTAACGCATGAAGCCGTGAGCATGACCAAGATTCTCGCGACTTCAAAGGAGTAACGTTTCTTTTGTGCGTGCTTTCGGGTTGTCATAGCGAGCCCAGACCTGTTACAAAACCAATCGTCATGAACACCAATCTGGAATCAACTCGCGGACGAGCATTCTTCTGGCTTGGACTCACCGTCCTTCCGGTATTCTGGATTTGGTGGATGACACCGGTTCACTTTACTTCACGCCAGATTCGGTGGGGACGTGTGTGGACTATGGTCTATATGGCAGCCTTCATCATCGCTTGGTTTGCCTTCCCAACTTTTCAGGCGCGGCTTTTAGACTTCCGCTGGACATATGGGCATGTGTCGGTCCTTACGGGGCTAGGACTCTGTCTCTGGCTTTTGTTTCGCGTGATCAGAATTCGTCTCCGCATTCAGGATCTTATGGTGACCCTGTTTTTAGCAGATGTCATGTCGCTCGTAACTCCAGGCTTCAGCCTCATGCTTGCGCGCATAGAGCCGAGACCAGCCACCATGATTTTTGTGATCATTCCAGCGGTGGCTCACCTGCTGGTCGAACCCTTACGTCGCTGGAATCAGTGACTCGTGAGATGGTGGTCGATTCGTGTCCTTCGAGTTCCACCAGAAGACACTGAATCTGCTCCCTGAGCGAGACACTTAAAACGTCAGCAACGAATGCACTGGACCAAAGGACGAGACTTTGTCGCGCCCGCCGAGGAAGCCCAGCTCGATGAAGAAGACCGCGCCGACGATCTTGGCCTGGGCCATCTCCATCAGTTGCAGCGCCGCTCCTGCAGTGCCGCCCGTGGCGAGCAAATCATCCGCCAGCAGCACATGCTCGCCTGGAGTGATCGCATCCTCGTGCATCTCGATCGAGTTCGTGCCGTATTCGAGCGCATAGTCCAGGCCTCGCGTTTTCCAGGGCAGCTTGCCCTTCTTGCGTGCGGGGATGAATCCCGTGCCCAGCTTCTGAGCGAGCATCGAACCAAAGATGAAACCACGGGCGTCGATGCCCACGATTTTGTCCACTCGTTGACCTGCGACCACCTCGGCCATGCCGTCGATGGCCAGGCGAAGGAGTTCGGCATCCGCCAGCACGGGAGTGATGTCCTTGAAGATGATGCCCGGCTGCGGGAAATCGGGCACGTCACGGATGGCAGAGCGAAGGCGTTCGAGGGAGGAAGCACTCATGGTGCGGCGAGAGTGGCGAGCCTTGCTGGTCTTTCAAACCCAAACTCCTCCCGCCTCACGAGCGAACATCAAAACTCCTCAGGCGCTCGATGATGGCCTGGTCCTCCAGCCCAAACGCAGCTGCGGCACCCACGGAGGCCAGCACGTTTTCGGTGTGGAATTCAAACGGCCCCGAGGTGGGAATGCCAGCCTCCGCCAGGGGACAGAGCGCCCGTTCATCGGGTCCCTCGGCGATGCAGATCACGCCCTCACGCAACACCACGGCGCCACCACCATTGGCACGATGCGCCACCACCACCGCATTGGCTGGATCGCGTGTCACGTAGAGCACTCGCCCCTTGCAATACTCGGCCATGGCCGCCACATGCGGATCATCGGCATTGAGCACGGCCGTGCCGGTGGGCAGCACGATGTCCACCACGCAGCGCTTCACCTTGGCCATCTGTTCCACCGTGTCGATGTAGGCAAAGCCTAGCTCCTCGGTGCCCACGTTGAGCACGACGGCAATGTGGCAGCGATCGAATCCCATGCCTTCCAGCAGGATGCTCTCCGATCCTGCCTCGCACACGGCAAGCTCTGTCCAGGGATGCGTGAGCACACCATGAGAGCCCGCGATGCGATCCCCGGCGAGGGCCTTGGACACCCGGTTTCCAAAGCGCACCCCGTCACTCGATGCGACGCCGATGAACTTTCCGGTCGCCTCCATCAAGTGCGCAATCAGCCGAACGGTCGTGGTCTTCCCATGCGTGCCGGTGACGCCGATCACGGGGATGCGACCATCTTCGCCAGGCGCGAACATCATGTCGATAATCGCCTCGCCAACCGGGCGCACCTTGCCGACGGCGGGCTTGAGATGCATGAGCAAGCCAGGGCTGGCATTGATCTCCACGATGGCACCGCCCTGCTCCTCCAAGGGCCGGCTGATGTCCACACACACCACGTCCACACCACAGATGTCCAGGCCCGCCGACTGCGCGGCGATGACCACATTCGCACGCACGGTGGGATGGACATCATCCGTGATGTCGATCGCCCAGTTGGCAAAACGCGCGACCATCACGCGCTCGCCATCGCGTGGAATCGAGTCGGTTTGATAGCCCTGGCTTTGCAGATCGCGGAGGATGACAGGGTCCCACTTCACGGTGTCGATCTTGTCCCACGGACAGGTCTCCAGCTCCCCGCGACGCGGATCGGAATTGAGCTGCGATTCGATCAATTCAACGATGGTCTGCCGACCATCACCGACAACGATCGCTGGATCGCCCCGGCTGGCGGCGATCATCTGGCTGCCTACCACCAGCAAGCGGTGATCAACTCCAGGGATGAACTTCTCCACCATCACCGCACTGCCTTCCTTGAGCGCCTCGTGGTAGGACTCGACCACCTGCTCCTTGGTTTCCAAATCGATGAATACACCACGACCGTGATTCGCATCCAGCGGCTTCACCACCACGGGTATGCCAATGTCTTGCGCAGCATCCCAGGCATCCTCAGGATCTGAGACCGTGCGTCCCTCAGGCACAGGCACCCCGGCTGCCTTCAGCGTGGACCGTGTGAGGTCCTTGTTCTGCGCGATGTATTCCGCGATGGCACCGGTGCGGTCCGTCTCAGCCGTCCAGATTTTGCGTTGCTTCGCGCCCTGGCCGAACTGAATCAAGCTGCGCCCTTCCTGCAGGCGGCGCCATGGAATGCCTCGCTCGCGCGCCGCATCCACCATGGCAGTCGTGCTCGGGCCGAGCGCGTTGCGATCCACGATCTGCTGCAAGCGCTCCACCTCCGCCTTCACATCGAACTCCTTCCCCGTGTAGGCAGCGAGCAACAACTCCCGAGCCGAGCGCAGGCAGGCCTCGCCCACCGCCTCGTCGATGTAACGCACAATCACCTTGTAAAGTCCGTCCACGCAAGTGTGGCGCGCCTTGCCATAGCCCACCTTGTGCCCCGCGAGCGTCTGAAGCTCCAGCGTCACATGCTCCAGCACATGGGCCGGATAGGTCCCGCGATCCAAACGCTGGAAAAAGCCACCGCGCACGCCTTCGCTGCACCGATGCTCGATCATGCCTGGCAACCACGACTTCAGCCGCGCATTGAAGCCTGGCACCTCTTCCGATGAAGCATCATTGAGCCCGCCGAGGTCCACCCAGGCTTCGAGCACCGGGTAGTTGGCCCAGATGTTGGGGCCGCGAAGAATGTGGATGTCACGTATGTCGAGATCGGGCATGGGCGATACGTAGAGGCGAGAGCAGCACAAGCGCAAGCGCCGTCACGGACTTCGTCGCAAGATCAGTCGCAACCCGTAGCCAGGAATCCCGCCACTTCCGCAGCCGTCAGAGGCCGCCATTGCCCCGGAGCCAGCTGCCCCAGCGACAACTCTCCCACGCTCTCACGATGCAGCGCGATCACGCGATTCTGCACCCGGTGGAACATCCGCTTCACCTGATGGTAGCGACCTTCGTGCAAGGTCAGCCGCGCCTCGCGCACGCCGATGATCTCCAGTGTGGCAGGCAGAGTGATGATGTCCTCGGTAGGGAAATGAAATCCCTGGGCGAAGGCCTCCACATCCTCCTCTCGCATCGGCTCCTGAGTCTGCACACGATACACCTTTGGCACCCGGTGCTCCGCATCCATCACGCGCTTGGACCACTGGCCATCATTGGTCAGCAGCACCAGCCCCGACGTGCTGCGATCAAGACGACCCGCGAGATGCAGCGAGGCCTTGTCCGGCTCATCGATCAAGTCGATCACCGTGGGATGCTGTGCATCCTTCGTGGCACTGAGCCAGCCCACCGGCTTGTGCAGCATCAGATAGATGGCCCGCTCACCCGCCTGGATGACTTCACCATCGAGCGTGACCTCATCAAAACGATCCACCTCGTAGTGCCCATCACGCCGCACCACGCCCCCCACCGCCACAAGCCCCTGCGCAAGCACCCGATG
Organism: Verrucomicrobiaceae bacterium; assembly: GCA_016795365.1. Classification (GTDB taxonomy): domain Bacteria; phylum Verrucomicrobiota; class Verrucomicrobiia; order Verrucomicrobiales; family Verrucomicrobiaceae; genus JAEUHN01. The sequence goes on along the minus strand of JAEUHN010000005.1, from coordinate 146,066 downwards.
AGCCGCTGTGCGGCCCATGTGCTGATGACGAGCTAGCAGACGGTCGAGTTTCATGGCTCGCAGACTGCCTCATCAGAGTCGTTTGTCCAAGCGACCGATGACTGTCGTTCTCGATGCCCTGAGAATTGCCATTTGACCATCGCGCCCGCGTCTGCGCAGAATGCCGCACTCCCAACCTCCATCCGCGCTGCCATGTTTTACCGCACCGAAACCGATCATCAGGAAGCTGAAGAAGTCATTCACAGCCGCGAACGCGCACATCGCATCTTGCAGGTCGTGCTGCTGCTGGTCTTCATCGGTGCGTTTGCAAAGCTCTACTCGGGGCCGCTGCCGTGGTCAAAGTCCGTCATCCAGCGCATCGTGAAGGAAGCACCCGAGATTCAGAATCCGAAGTCCGTCACCGAGTTTGGCAACTGGCTCAAGTGCGAGGTGCAGCACCCGAAGATCCTGCGCGCCAAGGAGCACGGCATGATCGGCACCTTCTACGGTGCGGGCATCGCCTTGGGCATTGTCGTGGTGCTGCTGCTCACCAGCCGCTGGTGGTTGCCTCATGGTGAACTCGAGGGCCAGGAGCGAGCCGTCGAGGAAGAAGCCGATGCTGAGAACGCCGGGGACACGGGCTTCGCGAAGCTACTGTCCGCACGCCCGATCTTCTACGTGCTCATGGTGGCCGCCATGGCAGCGGGCGCTTGGTTGCGCATGCCGGCCATGAGCCACAGCCTGTGGAACGATGAAGAGTATGCCATGCGCCGCTTTGCTCACGGCGAGTGGAAGGCACCGGACGAAGGCCAGCGAGGCAAGCAATTCGAAGCCGTGGAGTGGAATGAAACGCTGTTCGAGAATCACAACGGCAACAACCACCTCCTCCACTCGCTGCTCAGCCGCGTATCACTGAGCGCCTGGCGCTTGATCAACAAGGATGCCAAGCCCAGTGACTTCAACGAGACCGCCCTTCGACTGCCTTCGCTGCTAGCAGGCGTGCTGACGATCGCCCTGCTCGCCATGCTGGGCTGGGAGTTTGGCCTGCCGTGGGTCGGCGTGGGGGCGGGCTGGATGCTTGCGCTGCATCCGTGGCATGTGCGCTACGCTGCGGAGGCGAAGGGCTACTCGCTCTGCTTGTTCTTCATCTGCCTTGCCCTCCTGGGTCTGGTGCGTGCGCTGCGCCATCACGAACTCAAGCACTGGCTGCTCTTCGCGATCGGAGAAGCTGGATTCCTGCTCAGCTTCGGCGGTGCTATTTATGTCGCGATTGGCATCAACGCCGTCGCCTTGATCGAATGCATGGTGAAGCGCCAGCCTCGACGCATCGCTGCCTTGATCGCCTTCAATCTGATCGCTGCGATCCCTGTCATCTGGTGGACGCTTCCGTCCGTGCCGCAGATGGCCGGCTTCCTCTCCCATGGTTACTCGAACAACCTCAGACCAGACTCCGGCTGGATCTATGACCTGGGTTCGCACCTCGCTGCTGGCATTATGCAGATCAATGCGGACAGCACCGAGCACATTGGCACCAGTTGGGAGCAGATGCGGGGACCGAGCTTCGATGCCACCAGTATCCTCGGCTGGGGCGTTCTCTTCCTGGCCTTCCTGGGCTTCATCGTCGCGCCGTTCGAGAATGTGGCAGCGCGCGTCAGCATCCTCGGCCTCACCATTGCCGGAGGTCTCAGCCTCTGGCACGCCCACGTGCAGAACCATCCGAACCTCGCGATGTATTACATCTACCTGCTGATCCCGCTCGCACTCGCCTGCGGTCTGGCGGCCGTTCGTTTCCAGGTGTTCCCGGCCGTGCTGGTCTTGGTGCTGGTGGGTCTTTACGGCATCGGCACGCAGAAGCCTCGATCCATCTTTGTGAATCACGATCGTCAGCCGATCCGCCAGACCGTCGAGGCCATTTACGAGAAGAAACCCGAGGCCCTCACGGGCGTCTTCGGCGTGAGTGACCGTCAGTCGCAAAGCTATGATCCCGACGTGACGATCCTGGAGAAAGCCGGAGACGTGGATGCTCTCCTCGCTCGCGGCAAAACGGAGGCGCGTCCGGTCTTCGTCTATTTCGCAGGACTGCGCGAGAGCGCCCATCGCTCGCCCGACCTCATGAAGCGTGTGGCACAGTCACCCGACTTCGTTCACTTCAAGGACATGAAGGGGCTCGAAGCCATGTTCAGCTACCACATCTACGTGCAGGCTCCAATCGTGCGCTAACCGATCAATGGCAGCGTGCGTTTGGCCGTGGCACTCGCGAAGGCGGTATCCACAATCTGCTGGCCGATGCGCGAGCACTCGATGGTGAGCGGTCCGATGAGTGGCGCGCCGGTCTCCAGGTGGTGGATGACATGCTCGATCGGGTTGCGGTTCGGCCCTGACAATGGCTCCACGGGAATATCGCAGCCCTCGGGCTGCGAACGTGTCTGCACGCGCAGATGCTCGCAGTAATCCGGGATCGAGATCGTGCCGTCCGTGCCTTTGATGACAAAACCGCACACGGGCTGAGGTTGGTGCGTCCAGGGATCGGTGAAGGTGCCCCAGCGCGTCTCCGTCTTACTCAGACCAAAGGCGTAACGAACCACCGCGACGGCGTGCTCATCCACATCAAGGCCTGGCGGAATATCCCAGGCACAGGTGACTTCGAGCGGCTTCTTCATGCCCAAGTGCCACGTGCCCAGCGTCGTGCCGTAGCCCATGTAATCGAGCAGCGAACCACCACCCAAGGCCTTGCTGTAAAACCAACTCGCAGCTTTCTCCTCTGCCGTCGGTTCCTTGTCGATCTTGTCTGCGCCGTGATACAAAGGCCCGCGATTGCCTCCACTGTGATGGAACTCGCGCACCTCGCCGATGAGCCCTTCCTGGATCAGGCGATACGCCGTCTGATGCCCCGCCGACCAGACCAGCGGCCAGTTGATCGCGAGCAGCTTGCCCGTGGGCTTCATCGCTGCGACCATCTCATCGGCTTCCGCCAGCGAGCCCGCGAACGGCTTCTCCATGATGATGTGCGTGCCGAACGGAGCCACCTTGGTCACCCACTCGCCGTGCTTCGATGCGGCCGGGCAAAGGATCACGATGTCGGGTTTCGTCTGCTCGATGCAGGCGCGATAATCAGTGAAGACTTGCTCGGGCGAGAGGTCGAAATTCCGCGTGGCCTCCACCATGCGCTCGGTCTGCTCGTCCGAGATGCCGACGATTTGCACGTTCGGATGCTCAGACGCCTGCCGCAGCAGGTCGCCCATGTGAAAGTGATCAAAGTTGATGCCTGCGATGCGCCAGCGTTTCATGGTGGAAGAAAGGTCGGAAAACTAATGAGTCTGGGAGCGGGCGCGTCTTTCGAGGATACGACGGTGTTCATTTTGATTCTCCGCAAGGCAATGGAGCAAGGCCTCCATGAGCCTGATCTGGCGAGACCTGCGCTCCAAGAAAAGAACGAGCATAGTGAGCGGCAGCAGCGCCATCAGGAAGCAAGCAATGAAATCCAGCGCAGAGGGTGTAGCTGCTCGATTGAAAAGGAAGTTTCCAATGACAAGCGCCGGAGCCACGCAAGAGAGTAAAGCCGAACGAATCTCTCGCCATCCGGGCATTCCCTTTAGCGCTCGCAGTTCCATCTGGAGTTCGGCTACCTTGGGGACATCAATGACGTGAGCATCGCCGACCGAAGAAAGGTCAATAGAGGCCGCTTTCATAGAGTTGTCTTGCCCAAGGATAGGGGTCAGCCGCAGGCATCAATGCCCCGCATCCGCCGGAGCTTCGAGTTCCTTCGGGGGCCAGAAGCCGATAACAAGGATGACCGCAGCTGCGAGGGAGAGGCCCGTGGGCCAGAGGAAGAGCGAATGATAGTCCACGGACCCATCCTTGGCCGTGAGGCTGCCTTGCAGCGGGATGAAGATCCACTTGGCCGCGAGGTCGCCGAGGCCGAGCACGAGGAGATTGAACAAACCCTGCGCGCTGGAGCGCACATCCTTCGGGAATGCAGCATCAATGAAGATGTAGAGCGTGGCGAAGAAGAAGGCGTAACAAATGCCATGCAGCACCTGCACGAGGATGATCATCGTCTGGTTCTGCGGCATGAAGGCGAAGACGGCGAAGCGTGCCGCATGGCCGAGCACACCGAGGATCATGGTGGTCTTCCACCCGAGTCGAGAGAGCACCATGCCGAGCACCGCCATCGTCGCGATCTCGGCGATCTGACCGATGCTCATCACGGGCATGATCCACTTCTGTTCGATACCAACCACCTTACTGCCCAAAAAGCCTTCAGCCATGAGGAAGTAGCCGTTGTGAATCGTCGAGTCGATGAAAGTGACAATGAAGAGCACGAGCAGGAAAGGCTTGCTCAGGAAAGACGCGGCACGCAGCCAAGCGAAACGCCCCTCACCATCGGACGCGGGCTTCGGCGGGGTATGAGGCAGACTGAGGCTGAAGAATGCAAGCAGCAGCGAGGCAACGCCGGACACGAGGAAGATATTCTGTCGGGCAGCGATGGCATCTGCCCCCACCTTGTTGCCAATGATGAAGTAAAAAGGCCATGCGGCGAGGATCCATCCGATGGTTCCGCCCATGCGCACCAAGCCGAATTCTTTCTGCGCGTCCTTCATGTGGGTGAAGGCGATGGAATTGGAGACGCTGATCGTGGGCACGTAAAGCAGCGAGTGGATGAGCATCAGGGCAAAGAAAGTATTGAAGTCCTTCACGAAATACATGCCCAGGATGGCCAGACCGCCGACAAGGTGACTGAAGGCCATGAACTTCTCCGCCGCGAAGTTGCGGTCCGCGAACTGGTTGCTGAAGAAGATGCCCACCACAGATGCGATGGCGAAGGCGCTGCCGACCCAAGCGACCTCAGATCCAGAAAACCCGATGCCACCCTTATCTACAGGATTGAGCATGTAGCCCCAAATCAACGGCAGCCAGGCTCCCCAGATAAAGAACTCCAGGACCATCATGAGGAACAACTTCTTCGCGGCAGGTGATTTCATAAGCGGGCGCGAGGTTAGGGAGTCGGTCAAACCTTGGCAAGAGCTGAAATGCACGTCCTTGTCTCGCGAGTGGTCCTGGCTACCCCTTGCCCGCCCATGAGCCAGTCCAACACCTCGCCATTCCCCAACGCCTACGCCGCCTTCGAAGCCGAACTCGCCAAGATCCTCGAGCACAAGTATCTCGAAAGTCAGAAGTCGGGGCACGACATCGGCTTCGAGCGCGCTCTCAAAGACTGGGCTGCGAATCACCGCCCGAACTGGCGGGAGGAGATGCGAGCGAAGACCCGGTGACCTTTGACCTGCGGCAAGCCAGCCGACGACAGAAGTAAACGAAGATCACCACCAAGCCCGGAATCAAGATCTCGTCCCAAGCCGTTTGGTCAATGTCACCACAAAGGCAATGGTGCATCGACATAATGGGCGACACAGCGGCCATAACGGAGAAGGCGCACAGAGCAATCAACCATCGAGACACCTTGGTAATGAGCGGCTCGTCACAAGAATAACTGAGGTAGCCGAAGCCTAAGGGGATGCCGAGGAGGACGATCAACAGGGTCCAACTCTCTGGGGTGATCGCGACGATAGCTTCATACAACGGCGTCACACAATACCGCCGGTTCTCGGGTGCATGACTCAGGTTCCGCACGAGCCAGCGCACAAATCCATGGTTCAGACAAAAAGTAGCCGTGACGACCAGAAACGTCATCAACCCATCACCCACGGCGAGGACAAAGCGCTTACGTTCAGGCGTCCAGTTCATTGAACGACGTTACCGGATCACCTTGGCCCCAGGCGAGAAGTTTCTTCCAGGCGGAACTTGTTGCCATCACAGATCCAACGTTTCCATCATTGGCACTTGAGCCCCCACATGCCATCATCCCGCGCATGACCGACGCCTATCAACGCTTCTCCCCTGCCCGCATCTGGACACTGGCGACGAGCACCGTGACACAGCTCGTGCGCATGAAGATCGTCGCCTTCCTTGCGGTGTTTTGTGTCATTGTCGTTGCCGCTGCGTTCGCGTTTCCAGGTCTGGATGCCGAGCAGCAATTGAAGCAGCTCAAGTCCGTATCCTTCGGTGCGCAGTTGGTCTTCGCCTTGATCATCGCCATCGTCGCCACCGCGCTCCTGCTGCCCAAGGACGTGGAAGACCGCACGCTCTACACCATCCTCGCCAAGCCCGTGCCACGAGTCGATTATCTGCTCGGCAAGTTGCTCGGTGTGCTCATGCTCATGGGGGCCGGATTGATCATCATGCAAATCGTGTGCAGCGCCGTGCTCTGGATCCGTGAGGGCATGGTGGTGAATGAGACCATCGCCTCGATCAAGGAGCGCTACAAAGGCGACGTTCCACCCGAAGCGATGGCTTCCGTGATGACCAATATCCACGCCCAGGGCCTCGCCTGGAGCCTGCACCTGGGCACGCTTGCCATCTTCCTCAAAGGTGCGGTCATCGCCTCGCTCGCGCTGCTGATCTCCACCTTTGCCAGCAGCACCTTGTTCACTGTGATCAGCGCCTTTTGCATGACCGTGCTGGGACATGGCGAAGGTCTTTTGCGTGAGTATTTCATGCGCGGCGATGCGACGATCTGGCAGACCGCCCTCTCCATTGCCATCGCGATCATTTGCCCGGACCTCAGCCTGTTCGAAGCCGTGGATGCCGTTGTGATTGGCAAGGCCGTCAGCGCCACCAGCGTGCTCTACATGATATGGGCGGCAGGGCTTTACGTGGTCGGCTACACCGCCGTCGCCTGCTTTCTCTTCAAAGATAAGGAGCTATGAAACCACGCCACTGGGGTCTGCTGCTTTTCCTCCTGGTCGGCATTGTGAAGCTGCCTATGGAGCATCGCGTCTATCAGCACCTCAGTGCCGAAGAAGTCCTGCCACCGCGCATGGAGGTGGGCGTGATGGAGAACCTAGGGCAGATGGGCCTCGCTGCTTCCCTCGGTGGCCTGCGCTCCATGGTGGCCAGCGGCTTGTATTTGAGCGCCGCCTCCGCCTGGGATGAGAAGGACTGGGGCTCCGTGGACAATCGCATGAGCATCGCCACCCGCCTCGATCCCCGCTACGATGGCTACTGGGACAACGCGGCCAACTTCATGGCCTACGACGCCGCCTCGTGGGCTCGCGAGCAGCCCGAGTTCTACACGCAGCAGCTCTACGGGCACTATGTGAAGCGCGGCATCGAGGTTATTCAGCAAGGCCTGACCTACCTGCCCAAAAGCTATCGCCTGCACCAGAATCTGGGCGAAGTCTTTTCCGCCCGTCCTCAGCCACCCGATCCCAAACAAGCCGGAGAACACTTCTTGCTCGCGTTTCAAAATGGAGCCCTGCCCGTGTATGAGCGCCGCGCCGCGTATGAGTTCGCCAAGCTCGCCAACGATCCCGCCTCCTGGAAAAAAGGTTACGCCATCCTCCAGCAAAACTATGCCAATGGGAACAAGATGCCCGGAGTGATCTCGAACCTCAAAACGCTCGAACAAAAGCTCAACATCCCTCTCGCCCAACGCATCCCCGATCCCATGCCACCTCAGTTCAGGAGGTAGCAAGTGAACGAACAACCAACGGCCGGGCATTGGTCGCGAACATCAGGCCTCACTGTTGATTCGCGACTATAGTCAGGCGGTTGAAGTCCGTATTACCTTCCGATGACAGGCCTTCATCCGCCGACGAGACCACCAAGGTCCATCATCACCTTTGCCTACTGCTTCACCGCCTTCACTCGCAGGAAGGCGCGCACATTAGATGGCAGGGCGACGTGAGCGCGGTAGTTGTCAATGTTGCCGACGGTGCTGAGGATCTCGTAGGTGACGCCAGTGGTGAACCAATTAGAGAGGTCGGTGGACCATTCGACGGTGATGAGCAGATCGGTGGCTTCGCGGTTCACGGGGAAGTCGAGCGTCAGTTCGGCAGGTGCCTTGGTCAGGGTGTCCTGACGACCGGTGCGGGTCTTGGGCGAGGTGCGGAAGGCGTATTCGAGAAGGTTGGGCAGACCGTCTTGATCGGGGTCGGCAGTCTCGCCGCTGATGGCTGCATTGCCTTGTTCGGCGAGTGTGAAGTTGTTGGTGTCGCTGCGCCACGAATTCCATGGGGCGGACAGATACAGACGTGAGCCGGGAACGACCTCCTCGGGGCGGCTGGGGCTGCTCCACATGAGCTTCACATTGGCATCAAACCCGCCTTCGAGGTAATCGAGCTGGATGTCATACTTCTGCCCGGCTACGAGGGCGATTGTGCCGGTCCACTGCGTGGTGCCCTGGTATTGGAACTTGTCGATGATGAGCTGCCCGTTCACGTAGAGGCGAACACCGTCGTCGGATTCCGTCTTGAAGGTGTAGGTCTCGCTGAACTCGGGCATGATGCGTCCTGTCCAGCGTGCGACGTAATTGTCCACGCCCACACCGGCCATGGGGCTGCCGCCCACCCAGTTGAAGTTGATGTTCTGATCAATGCGGGACAGCGGCGTGCCAGTGAAGGTCTGAGTATCGGGATAGAACTGCGCAAGTAGCCCATGCGGGTTCAGCGAGCCGCTGCCAACGAAGACGACAAAATCACTCCACGCGCTCCATTCGCTGTTGGCGTCGGCACTGCTGTCTTTGTGACGGAGACGAATCTTGTAAGCGGCCTCGGCAATGAGGGTGGTGCGGCCCGAATGCGTGCCCTCAAAGGTGCCATCGCTCAGAGCGATCGCCGTGCGCCGGCTTCCCGTCTGACCGAGCGCGGACCAGATGCGGGTAGGAGTGGCATCATTGTCCCAGATCTCCCAATCCGTGGCGACGTGGGTGTGGGCTGCGTCCTGATCTTCGAAGGCGGTGCTGGTGATGGTGCTCGTGGATGCCACGTCCAACCAGCCTCCATTCACCATCGGACCGGCGACGCCTGGCACCAGCGGACGATGATTGGCCCCGGCATTGATCGCATACAGTCGAAGCGCGGGGATGATTTCCTCAGTGAGGCTGGGACTGCTCCAATACAGCTTGGCCGAGGCGCCAAAGGCTCCATCGAAGTATTGCATCTCAAGGTCGTAATACTGACCGGCCACGAGGGTGATGCTACCCGTCCATGGCGTAGCGCCCTGGCCCACCCACTTGTCGATGAGCAGCTGCCCGTTCACCCACAAACGAGCACCATCATCGGTGATCGTCTTGAACATGTAGGTCTCACTGAACTGCGGCTTGATGCGTGCACGCCAGCGGACGGAGAAGTTGTCAGTGCCCACATTGCTCGTGCTCGGCGGGGCACCATTGCCGTAGTCGTAATTGATGTTCGTTTCGGTGCGAGTCAGCGCTGGCGTTGTGCCCAACCGCGTGGTGTTCGCATAGTATTCCGCCGTCACACCGCGCGGATCATCGGGAGGTGTGGTGGTGAAATTGCGCACCGCGAACACGCTCCACTCGGTGCTCGATGCTGCGCTGCTATCCTTGTGCCGCACTCGAAGCTGGTAGTTCACATTGTTCGCCAGCGCTGTGAACCCATTCACGAACGCCCCATCCGCGAGGCCTGCATGAGTCAGTGCCAGGCCGCTCGCCACCGTCGCACCCCACACCTGCACGGGCACCACATCGGTGCTCCAGATTTGCCACTCGGTCGATGCATGCGTCTGAGCCGCATCCTGGTCTTCAAAAAGACTCGATTGCATCACCATGCTGACGGGATCGACCAGTTCCCCATCAGCAGCCGGAATGAGGATGTCAGGCGTGCGTGGACGGTGATTGGAGCCAGCCGAAGGCACATAGAGGTTCGTCATCGGCACCGGCGTCTCAGCGATCAAGCTGGGGACTGACCACGAGAGCAGCGCGCTGGCGCCTCCGTAGTTCTCAAAGTAGTGCATCTCGAACTCGTAAATCGTGCCAGCCGTCAATGCGATGCTTCCGGTCCAGGCAGGAGTCGCACCCTGGTTCACCCAGCGATCAATGATGAGCTGTCCATTCACCCACAAGCGGCAGCCATCGTCAGTCGCGGTTTTGAAGGTGTAGGTGCCAGTAACGGGGGCCTTGATTCGCCCCACCCAACGCACGCTGAAGTTGTCGTTCGGGATGCCGCTCATCGGGATGCCGGTGGTCCAGTCGAACTGGATGTTTGAATCAACCCGAGTGAGCGGCGTGCCCTGCATCGTGAGGTTCGGCCAGTATTCGGCATTCAAACCGAACGCGCCATCCGCGCTCACCGTGATATCGCTGAACGACGAGAGGCCGCTCGCACCGGTCGAATCGATGGCTCTCGCCATGAGGCGATGCGTGCCAGCGCCTGGCGTATTCCAGGCCAGCTCAAACGGCGCGCTCGTGTCGCTGCCGATCAGGGTCAGTCCATCATAGAACTCCACGCTTGTGATGCTTGCACCACTATTCGAGGTCGAAGCCGCAGCACTGAGATTCACTGTAGCAGCCGCCGCACCATAGTGCGTGCTCTGATGAGCAGGCGAGGTGAGCACCACATTGACCGCACCTTGCACGGCGGTGATGTCGATGAAGCATAGCTTGGTATTCGCACCGCCTGCTCCTTGCGCAAGATTCAGCACGCCGTCGTTCACTGTGATAGTCGCCGTGCCTTCGATGAAGGGCGTCGCATTGGTTGGGATGCCACTGAGCAGCGTGACACCTTCGGCCGTGACCTCGTGGGTGCTGTCTGTCGTGGTCGGATCGCCAGCCACAAGATGCACGGAATACGTTGCATTCGGAAGCGCCAACGCCCAGGAGCGCACCGTGGGCGCGCTGCTGTGCTTCATGTGGTTGAGCGTGTCGTAGCGCTGATCGGGTGACGTCCCTGCATTGCGGTCACGCGCGAAGGCGGTGTTGTCCTCGCTCCAGCCATACGTGAGGCCACCATCGCGTGCGCCATACACCAGACCTGTGTCCGCAAGGTAACCTTCAGGAATCGGAGCACCTGCAGGCTGGAAGTTGATGTGCAGATCAAGTGGCAACGAGCCCGTGATAACGCTGACGTTATCAAACAAGCCGGTCGCGGTCTGCGCGTTGTTGTGCGCGGTGAGCGCCATGCCGATGAGCACGCTATTATTCATCGGCAGCGTCACGCTTGTTATCTGCGACCAACCTCCGCTGGTGCCGGACACGTAGCCAGTGATCACATTGCCCTGACGACGCAGACGCAGCCAATACGGCGCGGCTTGGTTGGGGCCGAGTTGGTAGTTTGAGCCGCCGTCCGTCGTGTCGCGCCACTGCACCTGCGAGCCGTGCGCGGACATGAGATTGACCATCACGTTCTTCGCACCGGCCCCCGTGCTTTCGCGAATCATGAGGCCCGCCTTCGTGTAAGGGTCGGTGGCCGAGAGCGACTGCACGCGCGCCACGATCTCGCCATCGCCGGTGAGCGGCTGATACGCATAGTGGAAGGCGTCGGCGTTGTTGAAGATGTCATCGCCCCCACCCGACATGATGAATGTGCCGGTGGTTCCTGCATACGTTGCATCGCCGGGCTGCCCCACACTGCCGATGTCGGCATGAAGCCACGGCGATGGCAGAGGATCAGCTGGTGGCTGCGTGGCCTCGGATATCCATTGCTCCAGCACAGCCATCGCTTGCTGGTCCACCACGTTCTTGGCGAGCGGAGGCATCTTGTAGTGAGCGGTGGCGGACGCCATGCGCACATACATGGTGCTCTGCTCCACACTCTGTGGCACCAGGATCTTCGCTCCACTGATGCCGAGGGTGTCCTGCACAATGCCATTGATGATGCCTGCACTGCCGAGCGAACTCTCAAGACGCGCATCCCAGAAGGCGTGGACACCGCCTGGTCGATGGCAATGCGCACAGTTCGAGTCCAGGTAGGACCGCATGCGATGCTCGGCGGATGCGTTGGTATCGTTGAGAGATGCCATGGTCACCAAGCCAGAAAGCGACGCCTCAAAGGCACTGTCGCTCATCCCTGTATTGAGATAGCCCACATGATTCCAGGCCCGCATCTGATTGTCCGTCACGCCCGTCTCGGTGAAGAGCTTCATGTTGTTGTTGGACTGTGTGTTGATCCCCAGCACACCTCCCGCGTTGTTGGTATGACACGCGAGACAGTCCTGACGGCCTGGGAAATACCAGGGCTGCGTGCGGTTGATGTTGAAGTAGAAATTCGCCGTCGCCAGAGCGCTCGTCGTATGGCTGGTGATGGCCATGCCAAAATAAACGGTGCTCGGCAAGGCCAGCGTCTTGGTCGCATAGAGCGTCCATGTGGTGCCATTGCGCGAGTAATAGGCGGTGAAGACGTCGCCTGCTCGTTTCATGCGCAGCCAGGCATTGGGATAGCGAACCGCAGGCTGTGGTGCCGTTGGGTAGATCGCGGCACTGCCGCCGCCGGTCGTCTCACGATACTGGAACTCGTAGCCGCCGTTGTTGTTGTTACGCGCTTCGTTCGTTGGAAACACGAGTGCCATCAGGTTCCGGGCATTGGCTGCCAATGACTCACGCACCATAAGCCCGGCTTTCGTGTATAGGTTGGCATTGGTCACGGACTCGATGCGCGTCGCAATGTCGAAGTCGCCCGTCTTTTGCGAGGCCACATAACGGAACGAATCACTGGTGCCAAAAATGTCCGCGCCACCGCCTGTGACCGCATAGCCTCCGTTGAGCGGCACGGTGTTGCCTGCTTGCGGCGAGCCAATGTCGGTGCTCGTGAGCGTGCCCAGGTTCACATTGCCCACCACGGGCACGTCCTCCGTGAAGCCGGTCGTGACCAAGTCGGCGTCGCTGTTGTCAGCACGCCATTTGTAGGTCATGCCATAGATCTGACCATTGCCATCACGCACCAGCACACGCGTCTCGAGTCGCTTCAAGACGGTGGGATTCGCATCATCCACGGGCAGCGAGAAGTGCTTCAAGAAGACGGATCCGTTGGGGAAGGTCCAGTCGCCTGCCGGTGCATAGCCGATCTGCTGACCATCGGGGATGGCAAACCAACGTGTCTTGTCAGCACGATCGGACCAGAGGGGGGTGATGCCGTTGTAGTGGATGAAGCTCGAAGTCGGGACCGGGGTCGCGCCATTGGTGAACGATGTGGCATTGAGCAATCCAGTCGCACTCAGCGTCGTAGGCAGAGCAGCAGGCGGCGAGCCCGAACGGGAGAGCTTGTAGATCTTGCCGCCCAGGCTGGACATCTGGCAGAGGTAAAGCTCGTTGTTGGAGTCCACACCAAAACTCGACAAGCCGATGTAGTTGGAGCCAGCGCTCGGCCCGCTGCCATTCGGAAGCTGGGCGAGTTGCACCTTCGTCGCTGGCGTGGTGCTCTCATCGAGATACCAGATGTTGCCCGTGCCATTGTCCCCAAAGATGTATTTGCCCGCGAGGTCGGCAGCGAACTCTGATCCGCGATAAACATAGCCGCCGATCACTGCACTGCCCTCGCTGTGCGAGTAGTGAATGATGGGGCGACGGTTGGTCCCGATGTAGGGAGCGGTGAGATCGCCATTGTTGCCCTCCACCTTGTCCCACTGGAAATTGAGAGCACTTTCGCCGGGATTGATGACATCAATTTCCTCCCATGAGGCAAGGCCGACATCACCGATGAAGATGCGCTTGCTCACCGGGTCGATGGTCATTCGATGAGGACTGCGAAGACCAATGCAAAAGAGTTCCTCCATCGCATTCGCCTGGCCAACGAAGGGATTGTCATTGGGGATGTAATAGTTCTGCGTGATGGACCCTGCAGGCTGCGGCTGGCGCGGAATGGGATGCGAGATGCTGCCTCCACGCTGATCAACATCGATGCGCAGCACACCGCTGTAGAGGCCGCGATCAACCCGCTGAGTGTTTACGGATGCCTGGGCGTCATCACCATTGGTCAGGTAGAGGAAGCCATTGTCAGGGTGGAAGAACATCCCGCCACCATTGTGCCAGACAGATTGCGACACTTGGTCAATGAAGATCGTCTCACTCGCGGGATCAATGGTGCCATCCGGGTTCACCACGAACCTCGCCAGGCGGTCGCGATTTGCCTTGAAGGTGGCAGGTCGAACCGTGGACGAACCGGTGACTGTCCCGGGCGTGACCCACGTGTAGTAGATGAAGACGTAACGATTGTTCGAAGGCCCAGCCCCAAAGTTCGGATGGAAAGCCAGTGCGAGAAGCCCTGAATCATCCCAGCCCTGGCATTTGGACGTGATGTCGAGCGCCAGCGTCTTCGTCGACGTATTGGCACTCTTGTCGAAGATGTAAACGCGCCCTTCGCGCTCCCAGACCACCATGTTGTTCGTGCCCGGCATCTGCGTGATGCCCAGGGCATTGATGAAGGTCAGGTTGTTGAACGCGGGAACGGTGGACCATGACCCCGAGAACGTGGGAGCGGTGGTGGGCAGGGTGCCGCCATTGTAGGCCGTGAAGGAGGGTCGAGAAGTCAGGCCGTAATCGGCCAGAGCACTGGAGGTGAGAGCCAGGACTGCCAGCGCAAGACGGAGGGGCAAAAGGAAAAGTTTCATGCTTGAAGACAAGACGTCGGCGCTAAAGAAAATCGCGAACGCGGATCATGCGCCAGCGGCGGCACCTGTCGCCTAGACAATTGAATAAACCAAGTCGTTGAACGACCCGTGGTGGCATCACTTCCCGAGGTCATCAAGGGACAGGGAAGCCGCTGGCCAAAGCTCGGTTGCGCGGTGCAAATAGCCGCCTGACTGTTGCGTTCGCATCACCTCAGGGCGTGCATCGCCGGGCAGCATCACATGGGCTGCGGCAGCTGCGAAATAGAAGTTCGCCGCCCTCACTGCCTGCGTCAGCCCGAACGGATCGAGGTCGCCGAGTTCACACGACGGAAACCGACCACCGAGCGCCCGCTTCCCTGCCCAGTCGAGAAATGGAAAGCCATGGAGACGCTCCCTGCCCGTGGGCACTCGTGGACCCAGCCAGGCCAGCGCCGGATGGTCATCAGTGATCAGATTGCCATCACCAAAGGCGGGCTCTGCGGAGTGCAGATCACAGACGATCGCGAGCAGCGCATGATCGACCGAGCGATAGAACGGCGAACGCTCTGCCACGCCCTTAGCCCAAGGTTGGGCGAGCTGCTGCCCGAGGGAAGCCCGGCTGAGGGGAATCGGCTTGCCCGAGCCCAGAAGGCCCACCACGGGGGCCTGAGGATCGAAGTTCGCCCGCACCATGATCGCATGAGGAAACACCTTCTCAAACGTGCTGATGATCAGCGCTGCGGTCTGCGGTGTGTGTTGATAGCACGGCAGCCATAGACAGAAGGCTCCATCGGCAGCGAGCTTGCCGCGGACCAACTGGAAAAACTCTTCCGAGTAGAGCAAGGCGCTACCGTCGTCGGCCGGGAAGAAGAGATCACCGATCAGCAAGTCGATGCCTGAGGGCATCCCCGCCAACTGCGTGCGCCCGTCGCCAATAAGCACCTGAGAGCGGGGATCACTAAACAGACGTTCATTCCACGGCGCGAAATGCTGGCGAGCAGCGCCTACGACCTCGGGCACCAACTCAATGGATTGCAGTTGTTTGAGCGGAGCATCCAGAGCAGCGGCCGCCGAGATTCCTGCCGCCATGCCAATGGTTACCACTCGATCGGGTCTGGTGCTAAACAACAAGGGCACCCAGCTCTGATTCCATTGGGACAACAATGCCCCGCGGGTTCCACTCAGCCTTTGCTTGCTGTTGAGAACGATGTGTCGCGAACCCGTCGACAGATTCTCTACCACATCGACAGGGCCATAAGCACCCACGCTTGAAGCGATCGCCCGATGGTTCACTTCGATTGCAACGGGACTTTTCACGCCCAGCATGGCCCAGCAACCGAACAATCCAATCACCACCAAAACAAACCCTCGCCGCCACTTTGATTCAGCAACCACCAAGATTGCACACACCGCAACGATCCAGTAGGCCCAGCCAAGAACCGTAGTTGCATGACCAAGGCCTGCGACCGGGATCAGAACGAACAACGCCAGCACCGCGCCGAGAGCAGCCCCCAGCTTATTGAGTGCGGCAGCAACTCCCATGACTCGGCTTTCTCCGCTACTTCCCAACCGCACCCACTCCCATGCCAGCGGAAACACTCCTCCCAAGGCACAGGCTAATGGCACGACTAAAGGCAACAACCTCCATGTCGCCTCGACCAGCAGGTGCTCGGGTGATTGAGCCCCAAGCCAAAGACTGCGGCTCACCAGCGTTGGCAGCCAACTAGCGAGCACAAAGAAAAGCACGGAACCCATCATGGTGAACCCGATGATCAACCCCGCGCTCGCCCAACCCCATCTCCGCAGCCATCCTGCCAACCAAGCTCCTGCACCTAAACCTCCGAGAAAGGTCGCGAGCACAGCACTCGTCGTGTAGATCGAACCCTCAAAAATCTGGCGAGCCCACACCACCAGCACTGTTTGTGCAGCCAACGAAAGGACACCCGAGAGCAGCAATAAACTCCACCCTGCCCACGCATGACGGTTTTCCACTCCTCGTGGGCCTCTTTTGCTCTCACAACGCGGCACTCTGGCTGCCCAGCACCAAGCCGCGAGTCCACCTGTGATCTGAAAACCCGCAGCCAACAGAAACGCCCGCCTCAAACCGCACCACCAGGGCATCAGCACGCCCCCAAGAGTGACGCCAAGCGCTGCTCCGGCGAGGTTCAACGCATAGAGCCGTCCTGCATGTGAAGTTCGTTCATCAGACCGAGCCACCACACATTCAACGAGCCTCGGGAAACTCGCACCGGCGAGCATTGATGCAGGTCCCGCCAGCACTACCGCACTCACCATGGCCATCGTGTCAGAGCCGAGGCCCGACAAGGCAGCAGCGTTGATCATGGCCTCCATCCAACGGCCCGCGATCGCCATCAAACCAGCGGCGATCTCCAGAGTCGCATAGACCCGCAACGGATAGGCATTGTGCGCAAACCACCTGGCACCCAGCCAATTCCCCAAAGCTGCGAAGCCAAAGAACATGCAGACCACCAAGGTCGAAGCCATGGCTGTGTTGCCTGCACGCAGGGCAACGACGCGCATCCAGAGGCCTTCCATCGTAAGCACCGAGAAGCCCGACAATGCCCACAGCAACCCGATCGCCCAGACGACGACCGGGGATTTGCTGTGATGTGTGTCTGCCTCCATGTGGGGCTGATCCCCACATCGTCTGAGGGGCGTTTTAAACTCGACAGTTTTCTCAGCGGCGGCGACGGCGTCCAAACATGGCCAGGAAGCCCAGCAGGAGCAGCATCACTCGACCTGGCTCAGGAGATACGACCACGACCACACCATGCGATTGGAACAGTGACGTATCCCAAAGCAATCCACCCGAAAGTGAAGGCAGGTCGAGGTCATTATTCTCCGAGCCATCCTGGTAGCGGCTGCCGAAGTTAAAGGTATTGGCGGTCAGCGATACCCAATCGAGAAGATTGAACAGGTCACCAATCGCTGGTGTGTAGCTGCCGAAGTTACTCACAGCAATCTTGCCGTTCTGGTTGAGAGTCAGAGCACCGCCAACGTTCACATAATCATGGCCCGTCAGGTCGCCAGCGACACCATTCAGAGTGTTCGTGCTCAGGGCACTGAGAGTTGGCAGCGAGTCAATGAAGGCTTCGTATGGGCCCGAAGTGTAACCCAGGGAGGCGAGGGTTGCCGTCGCACCGTTCAACTGGAGCGTCAGACGTGTGGTGCTAGCCGCCGGAGAGCTTCCTGCGATCGCGCCACTCAGCGTCACCGCATTGTCGGTATAGATGTGACCAATCTGGTTTCCGGCGGTCAGAATGTCCGTGGCCACACTGCTGCCGCCTGGAGACATGGATCCTACGAGGCAAACTTCGCCGATGTGGTCACCGACAGTAACCGCGCCGGAAATCTTGGCCACATTAGTCGCCGTGGCAAAGGTCTTGCCCGATGTATCAGTGCCACCACCGCTGATCACACCGTCGTAGTTGTAACCGGAAGTCTTCGAAGACACGTCCAGGCGTGCATTGTTGCCAATCTTGATCCACGGCGAATCATCCACCGTTCCATTTTGGCCGAGCTTCAAGGTGCCAGCGCTAATGGTCGTATCGCCACGGTAGGTGTTGGCGTTGTTGAGCGTGAATACCGCCGTTCCCGTTTTGGCGAGCGCGACATTGTGCTGGATCACGCCCGAGTAGGTGAAATCAGCGGACACGCCATTGCCGACTGTCAATGTCTTCATCGTAGTTCCGCTGTTGGTGATGAAGCCACTCGTCGAGTTCACACCGGCTGCTGGGACTCCTGGATTGCTGAGAGAGCCCACCGTCTGATTCTGACCGTTAAGATCAAGCACACCGTTGGCGGTGGTCGTCAGCGAGGTAGTCACAGGCAAAGCGTTGTCCTTGCCAATCATGAGCTTGCCGCCCTCGACCTTCGTAGCACCTGCGTAGGTGTTGGCGCCGGAGAGGAAGACGGTGTCGTAGCCGACCTTGGTAAGCCCGCCGGGACCACTGATGACGCCTTTGATGTCGAGAATGGCACCGGAAGCGAGGTATTCTTCGAGCGGGCGGTTGTCCAGAGTTTGGCGGCCATTGTCTAGGCCGTTGGCACCGAGGTAATACTGGCTGCCGAGGAACGAATCACCAGCAAGCGTGAAGGTGACATTCGAATTCAGCACACGCAGCACACCGGCACCTGTGCTGGCCGCGATCTGGTCATCATTGCGAAGGAAAGCTTCGATTCCACCGCCATTGATGGTCACCGCGACATTCGTGGTTGGCTGGTCAGCGGCAATCTGCAGGGTGCCCTGGCCGAGGTTCAATGTGCCCGAGCGAGCATTGTTGACGCTCCACCTTTCAATCGATCCCGCATTGTAGGTAATCGAGGAGTTGGTCGGGGCAAAGTTCGCCACACCGATCTCAAGGGTGCCGTAGCGGTTAATGATGAGGGCACCAGTGCCCAGCGCTCCATTGTGGCTCACATGCACGGCTCCCTGGTCGATAATCATCGGACCCGAGAAGGAGGCGGAACTATCGCCGCGAACATAGAGGGTGCCGTCGCCCCACTTGGTGAAGCGCTGGCTGCCGGTAAGGTTGGCGACCGAAAGACCGGAACTCATACCGTTAGTCAGGTATGCCGCATTCCCGCTGTAAGCGGCAAATGGCGATCCTGCCGTCGTGGCATCCACGTTCAAGATCGCGTTGTTGGTAATGATCAGCTGACCTGCAGCCAGAATGTTGCGAGAGTTGGCAACCGCCACGCGCAAGAGCGCATCGTTCGCACTATTGGCCACAGCATTGCCGATGCCTCCCGACTGCTGAATCTCAATATCGGCGATCTTGTGCACACGATCCGCCGCATTCGGATCCCAGTCGATGGTCGCATTGTCCACGGCAATGATTCGCCCGGAACTGTAGGTGTAATTCAGGAGCGTATCAGCAGGCTGCGCGCGAAGATTCAACTGGGCAGCCCCGGCCTGGGCACCATTGAGCACGATGGTATTGGTAGCCACCGCGTTGCCGGCCGATCCAAACTGGCCGAGCTGCAAGTTACCCTCGTTAACGACCCAGCCCCCCTGGTAGCCATTGCCCACTCCACGTGCGGCGTCGCTCTGATCGTTAGCAATGACCAGAGTGCCGCCCGTGCCGAACTTCGTGATCGAACCCGCCGTAATATTACCGTTCACGGTCAATGTGCTCCCGGTATAGAACAGCGCTTCGTTGGTTCCAGTGGTGCCAAACTTGAGGTTAGGGTTGACGATGAAAGCCCCAAAGCTGGCGACAGCACCGATGTCCGCACCCGATCCTGTGAAAGTGATCGTCGCATCGTTGTTGGCACCAGTCGGGCTGTTCAAAGTGAACGCACCACCACGCAACGCGAAGATGCTCGTCTCGAAGCTGCCCATCGTGACATTGGCCGTTACATTGACGATTTCATTGCCTGCACCAGCTCCTGCGGGCATGGCGACCATGCCTCCATCAGCGATCGGCGTCACCCCATTGGTGGCATTGTAACCGACGAACCGATGACCTGTGCCGTCCATGAAGTAGCCAGGCAACATCGTCGGTGCGACGGCAGACAGTGTGGGGGCGGCGCTAAACTTAACCTGCTCCGCATTGTTGGTAGCGCTCGACAGACCAAGATTGCCGCTGGTTCCAGGAGTGAATACCATCGTGCCACGACCTGTGCCTGCCCCAGGCCCCGCAGCCGCACGAGTGATCGAAGCGGCGGTGAGCAGAATTTCACTGGTGCCCTGGTTCACGGTCTGAATACGTGCACCACGGTCAAACGTGATCGCTCCGACAGTCTCAGCACTAAGGTCCACATTGTTGGCGGCATCGAGAGTAAAGCGTGCGCCATCCAAGTTGATGCCAGTGGTGTCGTTCCACCTGTTGGCATTGGTTGTGGCGTTGTTATCGAGCAAGACCAGACTGCTGCCAGGATGGAGGTTGATATTGGTATAGGCATTCGCAGTCCCAGCCGCATCGCGGAAAGTGCCGTTGGCCTCCACTTGAAGGGTGCCATAGACGTGGATGGGTGCCGCACTGGTGCCTCCCGTCAGCCCCCCCAAAGGACCAGCCGTGGCGGTGGACGTTGTCTGGAATCGAAGTGTGCTTCCCCGACTAACGGTCGTCTGGCCGGTGTAGGTGTTCTGATCCAGCATCACCACTTGGCCCAGGCCCCAGTTGGAACTGGGCCCCAGATTGGCTTGAGTTCCGATCATGACATCCGTAGCCCCACCGACGTCGTTGAGATTCCCAGTGCCGTTCAAATTGATGATGAGGGCGTTGGAATTGCGCCCACCAAGGCGATAGACGCGATTGGTGCTGCCATTGCCGACCACATTGTTAGCCAGATCCGCAAGCCCCGGAGTGAGGGTTCCATTGCCAGCCGCCCCGGTAATCGTGCGATCAGCAGCGACGGAAGCGAAGAACACGCGCCCGTTACCCAGTGTGCTCTGGTCAAAATTATCTGCGGCAGGTGTGGCCTCAAATCCAATGACCACCATGTCATTCGAGGTCGTCGTTGAAATCGTGTTGCGAATCAGACTGGTGAGATTTGCCTGGGTGAAGGCACCAACGCCACGGAAAACAGCAGGCGCGTATGGTGTGGCTGTGAACACCACCTCTTGGCCCAATGCCGTGTTGATATTGGTCATTGCCCGCACCTGAATCTCTGCCCCTGGATTGATGAACAGGTCTCCCGTCCCCAACGTGGCAGTCGTATTGCCGACAGCCCGGTTACCGAAGGCAAGCAAACCGGCGTTGATATAAACAGGTCCCGTCAGCGAGTTGTTCGTCGAGTGAACCCACAGGTTACCCGTGCCAATCTTGTTGATGAGGACCTGGCCGCCATCGGTGACGATGGAGTTTGCGGTTCCTGCAGTGCCCGCACCGCCACCGAGCACCGTGTCTGTGCCAACATTGAAAAACGCGTTACCGAGCAGTGTCGTCGTGCCCGCCACCGCCATGCCATATCCGTTGCCAGCGCTCACCGAAAGGATCTGTGAACCGATGGTCAGGTTATTAAACGTCACCATCTTGTTGGAGCTGGACCCGTTATTGACGGCAAAGAAACCTGCCGCCGCGGTGCCTGTGGCGTCAGCGTAAGTGAAGGTGTTGGCGTCAATGATCGACGTAATGACGAAATTGTTGGCATTGGCCCCCGTTGTAACCGAGACGGTCTGCCCATTCACGAAACCATGCCCACCTGGCAAAGTGGCCGTAACCACCCCGGTGCTGCGTGTGTAAGTGCCTTGATAGCTATTGCGGTCAAAGTTTAGCGCTGTGGAGCCATTGACCACAAGATCAAGGCCGTTGCCAGAACCGGACGTATAACGGACGAACTCGATGTCCGTGTCGGCAGCGCCCGAAACGGCGCCGTCAACCCGGAGGTCCAGCGTGCCGCCCATCACTGTCACCGTGTTGTTCGTTCCCAGACCGCCGAGGGTAATATTGGAAACTGCGTTGGCTGCCACGTTGGCTGCGCGCGCCTGCACTTGAAGCGTGCCCCCTTGAAGGGTAGTGCCTCCGGCCCAGTCGTTGAGACTGTTGATATTCTGCAGGAATAGGGTGCGCGTGCGGCTGTCCGAGGGGCCTTTGACTAGCATTCCCGAACCGGTGACCTTGCCCATCAGGAAGGCATCGTTTGCGCCTGACGAATAGTTGTTGTCGACAGCGATGGCAGAACGCCCCACGAGAGTGGTAGTGCCATTGAATTGGATGCTGAACGCATCGTTGGTGGGTCCGAGCAACCTGAGCACCTGACCAACGTCGGCGTTGTTCTGGCCGAAGGTGAGGTTGTTCAGGATGATTCGCTTGCCCGAGATGTTGCCGCCAGCCCGGTCATAGTTGATCGTGGCAGTGGAAACATAATCTCCCAATACGACGCTGTTATTGAAAGAGAACGTGCCTCCTGGTGCCGTCCAGTTGTCGTTTCCGATTCGCAGAATGAGCGACGTGTTGTTGCCCTGGAGGAGAATGTTTCCGCCTACGCCACCCATGACTGAGGTCACGTTAGAGGCCGTGGTTCCCGTGTATTGGAACTGCAAAGCACCCTGCTGAACCCGAATATCACCGCTGAAATCAGGCTGCTCGGACAGAATCTGGAACGTGCCCGCACCCGTCTTGGTGATGCCTGACGCCTTGATTCGTCCAGAGGTGGTGTTGTTGGCCAGGATACCCACATTGAGCGTGCTGTTGTTGTAGATGACCAGCTCCTCGGTGCCGCTGGTGCCAGCCCAAATACCCGACTGAACAGTTCTGGCACCATTCACTAGTAGACCACCGCTGCCAATGATGAGACGGTTGGTCGTATTGGTGGCGGCGGACGCCGTGGTCAGGTTCACATCGACATCAATGCGCAATCCCCAGACCGAGTAGTCGGCGTTGTTCAGCGTCGGAACAGCCGAGAAGAACGCGCGTGAGGTTGGCTGCGACACATTGGCGGCGAGCGTGGCGGCCGTCCCGAAGGTGTGATCAAATCCCGCAAGGGTAAACCCGTTGTCCGCATTGTAGGTGACAAACTGGTTGTCAGAAGCACTCACCATCCAAGGGGAAACCATCCCGTTCGTCACGGTCGGAGCTGGGCCCGTGAGGATCACACGCTCGTCCGAACCCAACTGACCAGCGTTGTGAATGAACTGGACGGTGCCGTTGCCCACGCGGGTGATACTTGGGGTGCGGAGTTCTGTGCCGCGACCGATCACACCGCGCAGGACTTCGATTCGGTTGCCGCCGTTATTGGCAGTGATTGCTCCCACCGTTTCGACCACCTCGACGGCAGGATTACCCTGAAGGCGCAGCACGGCATCAGTCAGACTGATGCCAACCGAATCCTCCCAACGACCCTGGGTCGCACTGAGGGGAAGCGCTCCTGCCGAGGTGCTGTCAAAACGCAGCAAGGAACCTGGACGAAGCGTGACCGGGATATTGGCACCCGTGCCTCCCTTGAGGAAGGTGCCAGCCTCACCTGCGGCATTCAGCGTGCCATAAACTTCGAACCCAGAGGTGGCCATTGTTCCGCGGAAGTCCAGGGTGCTCTGCCAGTTGACCAGCGTGGAACCCGTGTAGTTCTGATTCTGCAGCAGCACCACGGTGCCTGTGCCGAACGCCACCGGCGCCATATTCTGGACCGTCATCGGTGCGCCAACGATAAGATTGGATGGGCAGGCGATGTCGGAATCGGTCAGCACATTGGCAATGCCATTGGTGCCGAAGAAGAGCGTATTGCCGCCAGCTCCCAGTCGATAAGTGTTGCCCAGGCCAGGGGCCAAGGTGGCCGCGTCGTAGGCACCATTGGCACCGACGCCATTAGTGGCGGAGCCGAGATACCACATGCCGTCACCCAAGGCGCGCATGTCGAGCGGCTTGGTGTAAACAGTGCCGAGTGAGAGAACCGTGGAAGACGGGTTGGAGGCAGACAAGTAATAGTTGGCCGGGCTGTTCTGGACACCACCGAGCCCGGCAGAACGCAGCCCGACTTGATCAAGAGGCAGGTCGGCCGCGAGGCTGAAGTTTGCCATCCAGCTTAAATTCCCAGAGACATAGAAGTTTTGATTTGCCTGCAGATTGCCCGCGTCATTGATCTGGAACAAGGCGTTCGGGCCGATGAAAACATGGCCTGCACCAAGCTTGGCGGTGTTGCTCAGGGTGACCTGGCTGCCTTCCATACTACCGAAGTAATTGCGACCGCTCCCGGTAAAGAAGCTGCCGCCAAAATAACCAGTTGAGTTGTCGGCATTGATGAAGAGCGAACCACCATTGGCATTGCGGCTGAAAGTGCCGTTACCACTGATCAGGCCGTTCAAGGTGAGCCCCTGACCGCCATCAACCTGCAACCTCAGGTCGCGCTGGAATGTGGTGGTGCCATTGACCCAGACGGAATCATTGTTGGCCAAAACGAAGTAAGCGTAGGCACTTCCGAGAGCACCATTGACTTCAATGTTTTTGATTTCGACGGTCTTAAAGCTGCTGTTGGCCAGCATCGCACGATCCACAGCCACACGGCTGGCACCTGCGGACACGAATCCGTCACTGCTCACAGGGAGGCTTGAACCAAATCGAACAGTGGTGTCGGCGTAAGTCTTGATGCGCATCCCAAGACCGGTTCCATCACCATCCGTGAGAAGCCGGAGACCGTAATTGGTGCTGCCTCCATTGAGTTCCACGACCGCATTAGCTCCCAAAGGATTGGATGACCCAAGGGCTGATCTAGCCTCAACCACACCACCGTAAACTTTCCACAGGCCGACACTGTTTTGGCCCACACCACTCGCCGAATTGAGAACTACCACATCTGTAGCGCCGGTCTTGGTGATGGTCTTGCCTGCAGCATCCACTTTGCCAGCCAGGAAGAAGCGTCCCCCGAGAACCCTCAAGGTCGTATCGGACTGACTAAAGGAAGTCGTCCCATTGACTTGAACGATAATGCCTTCGTTGAGCGTCAGCATTGGGGCGTTGACGGTGAGATTCTTGATGCCCGCATTCTGGGTCACCGCTGTAATGTTCGAGGTCAGGTTCTGCGGCAGAAGAACCCCATTCGCGTAGCCCGTATTGGAAACGGTGACATTCAAGCCTCCGGCATTCCCCCACTGGAGATAGTCGATGGCTGTTCCGACTTCCGAGATGCTTTGAGCACCACCCAACAATGTGGCTGCATTGAGACGAAGCCAGCCGCCCTGGAGCGTCACGTCGCCCGTGCCAAGCGCTGACACGGTCTGCGCCTCCAACCTGCCAAGTCCAGCCGTGCTGCCGATGCCATTGGTGACACGTCCGCTTTGAATCGTGATGCCGCCGCTGAAGGTGTTGTTGCCCGCGAGGGTCAGGATACCGTCCTGAGTCTTCGTCAGACTGACAGTGCCTGCCCCATTGGCAATCGACCCAGTGAAGGTCGTGTCCTGACCGAAGCCGTTCTTCACCAGGAGGTTGACGTTGCCCGCCACACCGCTGTTGACCGTTCCATTGCCTGCCAGGCCGCCGGTCACCGTATCGTTGCCATTGAGGTCCAAGGTGCCGGCCTCATTGATATTGAAAGCAGCGTGTCCCAGGTAGTCGCCCACTGTGGTTCCTCGGAAAGTATTCTTGAACGCAGCGCCAGCGGACGTCAGACGCATGGTGCCATCTTGCACGCTCACCACAGGCAGGCGTGCCGAGTTTGGATTGAGCAGGTTGTTCGTTCCCCCCACTTCCAGCAAGCCTGGGCCAGTCTTTGTAAAGTCACGGGCATTGATTCCGCCGCTGATGGTGGAAGCTCCGGTCTGGCCGTCACGAACATAGACAATCGCCTCATTCAAGCTAGCACCAACGTCGGTGCCGAACAGCAATGGCGCACTGATTACAGGGGCGGGCGTGCCGTTCATGATCAGTCCGCCGCGTGCAATGCGCACCAAGGTCGTTCCGTCAAACGGCGTGATATTGGCGCTGGTGCGAAGCGCTTGCACGTCAATGACTCCCGCACCCGCTGTGTCAGCAGAACCGACGTTGGCCACCTTCGTAGGATCTGTGGTGGCAAGCGTTGTGATGGTTGCAACGTCGTGCTCTCGCAGTCCCGTGGTCGCATCATAACGAGCGAAGTTCGCATCGCCCGGCGTCTGCGGGCGGATGAAAATGGAAGGAGTGGTCAAGATGTTGCCACCACCCGTGGCGGTATTGGCAGGCGCACCTGCGGTGACGAGCACCTTTTCCGTGGAACCGAGGTTCGCCAGTGAGGATGGTGCCACATACATGGTGCCGAAGGCTGTGGGAAGCGCTGGGCTGTATGCCCCTGCGACAGCCCCGCCACGGGTGAGTGCGGTGGAAACCGTGAGCTGAGATGACGTGGAACCCATGCTCAGTGCGATGGCACCCGCCGGTCCATAAGTGACTGTAGGAATAGAAAGTGCCTGCGCTGTGCCGCCACCGACCAAGGCGATTGATCCGCTATTGATCGTAACCGCTGAGGTCGCAAATGGGGTGCCCGAGACCGCCGTCGTGCCCACGACGCCACCTGTCTGGCTGTAGAAGCCCATTCCAGCATTCAATTGAGCCTGTCCACCGAGGGTCAATGTGGTGATGGTATTGGCAGTGCTGTTAAGCATCAAAGTGCCAGGTCCGGTCTTGTTGAGAGAGAAGGCACCGGTCGTGGCGGCCGTCAGAGTCACGGTCTTGCCCGAGGCGACGTCAATCCCGCTCCCATTCACCTGGAGGACCACCTGGCGGGCGGTCGAAACATTCTCAGAGACGGACAATGCACCGCCATTGAGACGAACTGCTCCAGCAGCACCAAGTGCCGCATCTGCATTGATGCGAACAATGCCCTGATTGATCTGAAGACCTTGGGTAGCGCTGGTGACAAACGTATTGGCTCCGTTCAAAATGAGCATACCAGGACCCGTCTTGATCAAGCTGACACCTGCCGCCCCCGATCCACTAAGAACGCCGCTAAAGGTGAGCGGTTGATAGAGATTCTGGACCGCAATCGTGCGGTTAAAGAGGCTGGTGGCACTATTGAGATCAAGGCTGCGGGTAAACGTAAGCGCTTCATGGCCACCGAAGCTGATGGTGGTAGATGCCGCCGTGCTCAGTGCCGCCAAAGGATTGACCAAGGTCACTGGTCCACCCACCGCCTCAAAGATCGCTCCGCGATTGGATTCGCCGCCACCGATGGTGATCGTGCCAATGCCGAGCGGACCACTGAGAATAGTCGTTGGATTGTCTGCAGGACCGGCGAAGTAAGAGCTGCCACTCAGTTGCACACGAGCAGACTGGATGGTGGTGCCACCACTGTAGGTATTGATTCCGAAGCCGTTGGAAGTGCCGGCCATGTAAACCGTGCCACCGATCGCAGGTGCCGCAGCCGTGGTGCCAATCGTGAGAGCGCCACCACCACTGATGGCACCATTGAATTGTAGCAAACCACCACGGAAGGTCGTCACATCGGCTGCGACAGCTCCGACCGTGAGGGTCTGCGTGGTGGTGAGGGAAACACCTCCATTGACCACGGTGGCATCCCAGGTAGCCGTGTCGAAGGTGCCCGAGTTGTTGACAATCAAGTCACGATCGAAGGAGAGCTTGCCCATCGAACGCAGGCTGCCGCCCGCCATGACCACGGGAGAATCGCTGACACCGAGCGGTCCTGGGACGTTGGGTTTCACGTCTCCGCCATAGAAGAGGAATCCTGCGCCAACTTGCGTGAAGCCCTGGTAAGTATTGGCTCCACTCAGCACCAAGTTTCCGCCACCTGCCTTGATGAGGTTGCTGCCTGCCGAACCACTCACCACACCGAGCACGGAAATATTGCCTGTCGTGATGTTGATCGTGCGCGTAGCACCGGCTGCGACCACATCACTCAGGGCCACATTACCACGAACGATCAAATCGCCCGCGCCTGTCTGATTGGCGGTGTTGAAGTCACCCTGGAAGACGACGTCGTTATTGATAGTGACCTGACTGGAAGTGATGAAGTTGTTGTTCCCAACATCAAACCGCATACCACCGCCATTAATGATGAGCCGCCCGCTACCGAGAGCAAAATTGTTGCCCAGACCAAGAAGGGTGCCGGTATTGACTCGCACATCACCGACCAATCCGGTGTTACGCGAACTCAGGAACATAAAGCCCGAGTTCCCGTTCACGAATGCGGGTGAGTTCCAAGCGAAGTCCCCGGTCTGCGCTCCAATCTCAACACGCACTTGACCCGCAGTGCCGCCGGTGAACAGGTTTTCAAACAAGGTGTTTCGGCCAGCGCTTACCAGCACCGAACCAAAGGTCACACCACTTTGATTGCCGCCACCGCCGAGCAGATACTTGCCCCCGGTAGCTGCACCAATGCTGGAATTGAAATAGTAGGCCTCTGCTTGCTGAGAATTGCCCAGCCACCAAGCACCACCAGGAATGGAGGCCATATCGAGCGTCTTGCTGTAGTAGCCGTAGTCGAGTGACACAACGCCTGCGAATGGCCCCGAGGACTCCACCTTGATCTGTCCGGCCGTTGGCGTGCCAGAGGTGATGATCGATGGCAGGACGCCATTGTGAGCGAGACCAATGCCGCCCAGTCCATAACCATCGGAACGAAGATAAACCGGGTTGCTCGCGATGTTGGCATTGTCGGCCACACGCAGATGACCACCGGGCTGAATCGCAATTGTGCCGGTGCTGAATGGAGTGCCAGGACCGCGCAATGCGGAAGCGACGGTGGAAGTCGCGGTCAGAACCGTCGATCCCCAGATCGTCGTGCCGCCAGCGTAGTCGTTGTTCGGACTCAGCAATGTCGTAGCGCCGTTGCCGTGCTTGATGAGACCGCCGGCACCCGTGACTTTGCCTGCGAGAGTGGACTGGGAGAAACCGTCAAAGGTGCCATTGATCACCGCCTCAGGGGCCAGTGTTGTGGTTCCTCGGACCCAGATGCCGCTCTGGAGATTCAAGGTGATCGTGCTGTTGCCGCTCATCGCTGCGGACCCTGCCGAGTTGCCGATGGTGAGGTCTGAAATCTGCACATACTGCCCGGCGCCGTTCACACGCAAAGCGGCATCACCACGGATGAAGATGGTGCCATCAAGGCGAGATTGAGCACTATTGGGGTTCGAGGCAATTTCACTGGCCGTTCCAGCCGCATTAGCTCCCACAGACTGAAGGTTCAGAGTGCCGCTATTCACCGTAATGTCCTGTCCATTGAGCACCTGCCCAACCGGAGAGCCACTCATGGAGTAAGGAACTCGAATGTAGGTTGTGCCCTCGTGCAGTGTGACCGGACCTCCGATGCCGGGATTGATGCTATGAATCTGAAGCTGTCCGGCACCGAACTTGGTCAGCCCTTGGGTAGCGTTGATCTGCGCCTGAATGATAGCCGTGCCGCTATTGTAGATGAAAGCCTCCCCTGCACCACCAGGGCCAAAGTTGACAGTCATCGGCGAAACCACACCTGCGGTAATGGCACCCGTTGGATTGATCGTTCCCCCCGTCATGATCAAGCCACCACTATTGAGCGTGACCGAGTTGAACGAAGCGGTGGGACTGAGGTTGAAGGCCCCCATGCGCAAGGCGTGGATGGTAGGATTGGCATCCAGCGTCTTGTTCGCAGTCGTGAAATCAACGATGTCATTGCTGCCCAACCCCGTGCCA
The DNA here is from genome assembly GCA_016795365.1 of Verrucomicrobiaceae bacterium. Lineage (GTDB taxonomy): Bacteria > Verrucomicrobiota > Verrucomicrobiia > Verrucomicrobiales > Verrucomicrobiaceae > JAEUHN01. The sequence continues at coordinate 116,649 of JAEUHN010000005.1, read as the reverse complement.
AACGTCGCTCCCGTGACGATTTGATTGTAACTGATCTGACCTGCGCCCGGTGAAGCAGTGCTGAGCAAGGGCTGGAACCCGGTTCCTGACACGGCCGTCGGATCATAACCGACGAAGGTGTTGGTAACGCGATCAATGATCCAGGGAGCAAGCATGCCGCCGTTGATCACACCTGCACCATTGAGAGTGACACCCGAACGAACAGGAGCTGCTCCAGCGATCGAGGTGGCCACGATTCGCTCATACGAGAGCGGAGTGGTCGCCGGGATACCAAGGAAACCGCTGTTGTAGTTCAGCGTGAGCACACCACGCTCTGCGCGGGAAATGTCACCGACCGTGAGTTGGGCTGAAGACGCCCCGGTATTCCTGGCGGAGGTCAGGATGCCGCGCTTGCGGGCAATCACATTGCCAATCGTCTCAGACGTTTGGAGGTTGGCACCACCGTCGTAACGGAACTCACCGCCATTGAGGTCAATCCCGACGCTGTCACCCCAACGGCCCTGGTTACCGGCTCCGATGAAGTTGGTTGCTACCGCTCCATCGGCTTCATGGAGACGCACGACGCCACCTGGACGGAGATTGACCACATTGGTCTGGCTGCCCGTCGAGGCATTCCAGAGAGAGCCCTGAGCGCCACGAATTCGCAGTTCGCCATAGACTTCGATTGCTCCAGTCCCCAGAGGTGTCTCGCCTGTGGCCCGTCCGCCGGTCTCAATGTAAACGCTGGCACCCTTGGTGATCTGAGTTCCCGCCGTGAAGTTGTTCGAGTTTCGAATGACCACGACATTGCCCCCATTTTGAATCACTCCGAGGACATTGTTTCGCTGGGGGCCTACCTGCAGGTAGTTACTCCCCGTGAGCACATTGTCAGTTCCCGAGAAGGCCAAGCTGGTCGAACCCGGAGCAATTCGATAGACGCCAGCCCCTGGATTCCAAGCATCTGCCACACCTGCGCCCAAGGTGGCCGCCGTGTAGGCGACTTCGGCATTGAGCCCCGCACCCAAGAAGGCCTTACCATCACCGATGGAAGCCATGTTCAATGGTTGCGTAAAGAATGGCTGTCCGAGGTGGAGTGCCGTGTTGTAAACGCTCGTGAAGTTCGTGCCGTTGAGGACCGTCGGATTGAAATTGTCATCGATCATCACCACGCCCAGTCCGGTGGCGCGGCTCAAGACCGTCAAGTTGGAGCCATTCACACTCGTGTTGCTCGCCAGACGCAAGGTTCCGTCGGGGAAGACCCGAACCGGACCAGTTCCAAGAGGTGTGCCTGACGTGGCCGTCACTTGCACATCACCTGCGACGATGTTGGTGCCACCTGAGTAAGTGTTGCCAGGATTGGAGATTACAATGCCACGCAGCGTGCCATCACCGAGCTTGGTCAGAGCACCTGCTCCCGAGATGACTCCCGTCAACTCGATTGCTCCCGATGGCCCGTCACTTTGGTTGGTCTGGAAGGCTGCCTGGGAACCCAGGATCGAAATCGGACCAGCCGCGCGCAAACGATACAAGTTACCGCCGCCAAGAGTGAGCACTGTGTTCGTCATGTTCAGAGCGCCGACTTGAACGATGTTGCCCTGACCAAAGGTGCCATTGCTGCTCACCAGCCCCTGATTGACATAGATCGAACCTGGTCCACGAACATTCAGAGTGATGCCATTCGTATTCTCAGCACCCAGCTTGATCACCTGGCTGTTGTAGTTCATGCCCTGGGTTCCATTGACCCCCGTGTTTCCGTTCGAGAAGAAGAGGTTCAGGTTACCGCTATAGAGATTCACATCTCCTGTGGGGCTGTTACCAAAGCCGCCAAGTGCGTTCGGCGCATTGTTCACTGTGAGACCACCGACGCTCGTGAACGTAAGACCCGTGTTCGTTGCGGTTGCGTTCTGGCTGATCGTAAAGGTCGTCGCGTTGGTGATCGAAGTGATGTAGCTGTTGGCATTGATTCCGGTGCCCGAGATGATCATACCTGGAGCAAGTCCCGCAGTGCTGGTAACTGTCACGGTGGCGCTGCCATTCGTGGTCGCCCCTCCCAGGATTGAAGCCGCAGACACACCATAGATGTCGGCTCCACCCGAGTAGTTGTTGGCTCCCGCATCTGGAGTGGAAGCGCTGTAGCCATTGATCGTCAGAACCCCCGATCCAGCTTTCACGAGCTTGATCCCGAGATTGAGCGTGCCGTTGTAGGCCGAAGAAATCGGACCCGCGACCATCAATGTGGAAACGTTCGACACATTGTTGTTCGTGATCGTTCCACCAAGGTTGGCGGTCGCAATCTGGCGGTTGTTAGAGCCAATCGTCTCGAGCCCCACATTGGACCCGTTGAGATCCACAACGGCTCCCGAATTGACGTTCAACTCCGTATTGAGGCGATTGAGTGTATTGGAGTTGCCGATCTTGAGGGTGCCGTCCTGAACGCTCAGGTCCCCAAGCACCGAAGTGTTTCCGCTCAGGGTCAGTTCGCCTCTACCAAACTTGGTGAACGCATTCGAAGTCACGTTGCCCGAGATGACCGCCGATTCGCCCGTCTTCACATAAACGAGGGCTTCACCAGAGGTCCCAGTTCCTGCGGCTGTGACGGACGTTGGATCAAAGACCAAGTTCGTGGAGATGTTGTTCGACCCATTGATGAGCACACCGCCAGAGCGAACGTTGTCGATCGCCGTCACCTTGAGTGTTCCGCCCGAGACATTCGCAGAAGTCCGGAAAGCATAAACGCTGTTGGTTCCCGATAGCGAAGCTGCGGAACTGATGTCCCCAATCGCAGCGGGATTGGTTCCGCTCAGGCTGGTAATCGTAGCTCCGGCATAAGGCACAAATCCCGTGGTCGCATTTTCTGCAAGGAAGAACGCAACGCCGCTTCCATCGGCACCCACGAGATGGGCTGGATAGATGCCATTTGTCACGGCAGATGCTCTGGCGAGTCCCGAGTTCACCGCATTGACGGTCAAGAGGCGTCCCGTGTTTGAGCCGCCAACTCCGCCTAGAGTGGTGGTTCCATCAGTCTCGATAACCAAGGTGCCCTGGTTCTGACGGATCAGATTGTCGGCAGCGAACTCCACCGAGAATCCCGTGCCTGATCCCATGCGCAGATGCATGCCGCCACCGTAGTTGTAGGTGGTGGTGCTGGCCGCATTGGCAAGGGCGATGTTGGCACCCGCGTTCAAGGCATAAATGGTGCCGCCCATCATTTCGATGAAGGTGTTATCAGTGGCAGTTGCAGTGCTGTTTGCCCAAGGCGTGCTGGTGGCAAACTGCAGCGTGCCGTTTGCGACTGCGAAACCTCTCATCGTGTTCGCTCCCGTCGTGAGCAGGGTGCCGCCACCCGTCTTGAATCCGTAGTCAAGCTCGGTGCCTTGAGTCATCGCCCCGGTGAGGGTGAAGATGTTGCCCGTGGTCACATCGATGCCGCCGGAGAAGTTCGTATTGCTGTTATTGTTGAAAACGATTCCGCGGGCAGTGGTGCCTGAGAAATTGATCCGGACCGTGCCTCCGGTGTAACGGGTGTTACCCGTAGAGCCGCCAAGGCCCTGATCGTTGCCAAACGAGAACGAGCTCGTGGTGGCTGCGTCTCCGAGGGACCCTTGAGTATTGAACTGCAAGATACCGTCACCAAGGTAGATGCCCGTGACCGCATTGGTCCCGTTCAGAACCATCGTTCCAAGACCGCGCTTGATGACACTGTTACCGCCGTCAATCACTGCCGCCGCATTCTGTGTCAAAATCAGACCCGGTCCGATATCAAAGTATCCGTTGCTGCCACTCACGTGGTAGTTGCGCGACGTCTCAAACGAGTTCTCCCAGACGGCGATGCCCCCGTTGAGCATGTTGATCAAACTCGTATTGCCCCAATCTGCGTCCCCGTTAACCCCAATCAGACCGCCTGTGATAGTGGTGGAACCGCTGTAGGTGTTCGTTCCTGTAAAGAAAAGTGTGCCCACGCCACCTTTCACGAAGTGATTCCCCGAGCCGCCTACGCCATCGGAGATTCCTCCGTCGAGATAGACCATGCCCGCATTGTTCTGAGCACCTCCTGGCTGATCGTTGCCGATGTTGAGGGTTCTCACCACGCCCGTCGAGCCAGGAGCCAGACTGAGCGAACCGCCGAACCTCAAATCATAGGCACTGTTCTCCATCTGGATCGTGGTGTCAGCCGTCATGATCACGTTATTGCTGATGGAGATCGGAGCGATCATTCGGTTTTGACCGCTGGATGGGTCCACGCGGAACTGCCCACCTGCGAACACGAGATCGCCAGTAGCAGTCAATGCATTCTTCGCACTGATGCGCAGCAGAGGACCTGGGTTCAGGATCGTATTGCCCGAGTAGGTCATCGGCACGTCATACTGAACCACACCGCCCGAGTTGTTAACAAACTGGTCCGCCCTGCTCGAATCGCCAGTCATCGAGATACCGATGATCGCATTGCTAGTCCCCGTGAGAGGCTTCGCGATTCGAAGTGTTCCCTGGCTGGTGCCAAGCAAGTAACCGGACGCTGCCGGTGTCAGTGTTCCCGTATAAATGCCCGGATAGCCGACGGGAGCACCCAGGTAGGTGTTCCCTCCGAAAAGGGTGGACTGATTGATATCAACGCTGAAACCAACCGCACCAACACCGAAGGCTCCCTTCCATGGGGCCGATGACGTCATGCTAAAGGCGGGCAAGGTGGTGGTGGGATCGGCCACGTAGAGCTGACCGAGGTAAGAGATGCCCCCGTGATCTGATCTGATCGTCAGCTGGGAGGCATTGATGTTTGAAGGAGCGGCGAGGATAATGCCAGATCCTGGGTTCATCGTCAGAGCGCCGACACCAAACGGCTTGGCGGAGCTCGACGAATTGTAGCTAACGACAGCGCTTGTGTAGGATGTCAGGGCACCTGTGTAACCGCTCGCATCGCCCGCGAGAATGAGGCGCTCATTGAAATACTTGTCGAGCGGGGCACTGCCAGTGATCCCGCCATTCACCTGCAACACGTGAGGGGTCAGCAACTGGGTTGGGCCATTGACCGCGAGACTCCCGTAGGCCGTCGTGACATTGGACCCGGCCTGAGCCTGAACCCATACCACCACAGGGTCGGTGGAGCCTACCCTCGGCTGGATTGTCAGGTTATTGAACCCAGCGGCCCCCACATTGACGTTACCGAGACGTGCATTGTCGTAGAAGTTCAGGTTGGCATAGTAGCGGGAGTTGGCCGCCTCGAGATAAACGCTCCCACCGTAAACATTGACTTCATTGGGAACGGTGGCTGTCCCACCAGCTGCGGCGATGTTGTTGAACCGCGTTTCCCCCGAGTTTAAAGTCAGCGGACCTGTGAAAGTGTTGGCACCATTGAGACGAAGAATGCCATCACCAAACCGAGTCACGCCATTGGTGCCGGCGATTACGCCACTAAGGGCAACCACGCCCGAAGTGCCACCCGATGTCGCTGCATAAAGCAGGCCTTCCTGGTTGCCTCCAAAAGTGAAGTTGCTCGTGTGGGTGATGGTGTCGTTGCTCGTGTGGGCAATGAACAGGCCAGCTCCCTGTCCAGCTCCAGCGGATGATCCAATGGTGATCGTATTTCCCGTCAGCGTATGCGAGGAAGCCGTCGATCTCAGGTTCAGCGCCTGGACTGTGGCATTGCCGCTGGTCGCGATGGCGACGCCATTGATGCTCGCAATCGTCGTTGCAGTCGCCGAAGCCAGATTGGCCGGTGACGCGATCGTCGTCATGGCAGCTGCCTGGATTCCATGAGTTGCGTCATAGGTGGCAAACAAGGGAGTTCCTGGGTCATTGGAATTCGCGCCCCCCCAGAGAGCAATGTCAGCTCCGATCATGCCATTCGTCACGGTTGGATTGGCTGTGACAATCAGCTTCTGAGTGCCGGCGCTGGTGCCAAATGTCGTGGTATTGCCAGAGATGCTGCGCAGGTTCAGTGTCCCGCGATCCTGCCGGCTGAGGCTAGCCAGCGTGAGAGTCGTCAAACGTCCAGCAGTCGTTCCGTCGGTATCAACACTGATGGTGCTGCCCCCACGATAAGTAAGCGCATCCATCGCCTGCGATGAAACCGTTGCAGCCCCGCCATCGCCGATGAGACGAAGGGTGGATGAACTCAAACTGATGTCCGTAGTCGCATCGAGCCGACGATTCGAATTCGGGGTGGTAGTGACGGTAGCATTGTCGAGCAGCAATGTGCTGCCACCGTAGAGACGGAAGTCGGTATTGCCCAGCTTCACGTCGTTGTTGTTCAGCGTGACGCCGCTGTCGGAGGTGTTGAGGGTGCCCCCGAGCATCGTGACTGTGCCAGTGCCCAACGGCTTGACCAGCCCCGTGCCATTAACGTTCACTGTGATGCCACGATGAATCGTCACTGCACCCGAGGTATCATTGTCCACACGCACGGAAACAGTCCCACCCTGTGCCTGAGCGATGGTAGCCCCGCCAACACTCACGGGAGTCATATGATCTACACCGAACACGAGCTTCGCGGTGGAAGCGGCACCTCCAAGGCGATTCGCACTGCCGCTGATGATCAAGTTGTTGCCGGCGGAAGTGAGACGGATGGTGTTGTCGAGACTCGGCGTAATGACACCTTGATACGTTCTGTCCGCACCCAGCAAGTTGGATACCCAGACGCGATTGCTGCCACTGCCAACCTGACTCAAATCGATGTCGCTGGTGACGTTTCCTGCGATCGAATCAATGCCGAGCGCCATGCCTGCCACCGGCACATTCACGTTGATGGGATTGCCACTGCTGATCGCTCCATAACTCTGGGAAAAGCCAATCACCGGCAAGGCATAACGCGAGGTGCCCAGCTGACCGACCAGCACCAATCCGTTCGTCGAGACAGCATCGAGCGTCGCTTTGTTCTCAGGAACCAAGGCTCCACCATTCACATAGGTGATGCCGGTGCCCAAGTTTGCACCCGCTCCAAGCTGAATGAAGCCATCCTTGATCGCCGTCGGGCCATCGTAAGTGTTGGCGGTGTTGGTCAGGAGAAGTCTGCCCGTGCCTTCTTTGATCAAGGCTCGCGTCCCTGTTCCGTCGGTCACCGGACCGGCCAATGTGAGTTGAGCTGAATTGGGCGAAAACACGCTGGTCTGTCCTGCCAGCGTCGTCGTGCCACTGAATCGCAGGGCGTAGCTGTTCGCCCCGTTGGTCTGGAGCACCCCGCCGTTCATCATCAGATTGTCGAGCACGATCGTGTTCCCCGTGTTGGCACCGCCCACGAAGTTCTGGTTCACAGCGATCGTCGCCGCTCCCTGAAGCACGATGTCGTTGTTGTTCTGATAAGTAATGACTCCATTGCTGCCGGTGCCGTTGTTTTGGAGGTTCAAAATCGTGCGATCTACGTTGCCAGAGCCGTTGAGGACGATCCCCGCCGTTCCAGTGCCGAGGCTTGGAACACCGGAATTCGCACCGCCGAGCGTCAACGAACCAAAGTTCAGAACAAAGTTTCCTGAGAACGATGACAGGTCACCATTGAGCTGCAAAGTGCCCGACCCGTTTTTCAAAATATCGAAGGTGCTGACGATTGGCACCTGCGTATTGCTTGCTCCATTGATCTGGAAGGTCCCGGAATAGATGTTGAAATCGGTATCCGTGTTGAGTGTCAGAGGAGCCTGCCAGACGTCGGTCGCGGAGTTGAACTTGTTGATGAAGGCATTCTGCCCGCCAGATGCCTCCAGATACATGATGTCTGTCCCAGCAATGGTGTAGCCCTGCGCTCCCAGAGAATCGCCAAACACCATCCCATGAAGCGCCCACGGCGAATCCATGGTAAGAGTGCGGTTGGCAGTGATGTTGAGATTGAAGTTTGCCACATCGTCAGATCCGAGAGGTGTTGTGCCATCCAGCCAGTTCGCAGGATTTGTCCAGGAACCGTTGCCATCCAACGTCCAATAACCAGTGACACCCCGAGCCTGCGTGCTCCAAAGAGCAAAGGTGGCAATCAAAATACCAGTGACTGGCACCCTTAGATGACGACGGCACCATGCAAGGAATGGAGACCGTCGCTGTGTTGACAGTGTCGGAGGCGTATTGAGGCTCATGGGTTAGACAGGGTTGGAAAATTGGAAAAATGTGATCACCAGAAGGTCCGCGTTCTGTGTTTATCGGCTAGCCGATAATCTAATAAAGCGCCGAGACAAGACGCTCATGGGTTCTTTATCTTTCACCGTCAGAGTCTGCCATCCCGCCTGAGGTTCATTTGAACGCGTGGATACTTGGTTTTCGGGTTGGAGGGGATCAATATTCGCCCAGGGGCCAGCAAGATCATTTGCTACTTCCACGGCCAGCCTCACATCCGTGGCATCAAGTCTTCGAGCGAAGGTCAGAGTGAGGAACTTCTCACCATCCCGGGTGACCTGCCCCACCACGGGACGGCTCGTCATATCGGCGAAGTTCGCAGGCGACCCCATGGCATATTCGAGCAGATTGGGCAGGCCGTCGAGATCAGCATCTTCAGAGGCAACCAAGTCCACCGCCCCGGCCAGATTCGTCGCCTCCAGCCACGTGGCAAAGGTCAGTCGGGCCCCAGGTAGCGGATTGGTGCTGCCACCGGAGGTCGCAGCCACGACCAATGACCAAGCCGAGTTCCCCGCCGCGCTTACAGTCCGCACTCGATACTCATACGTCGTTCCCAGCGCGGTTGTCGTATCCGTGAAGGCCACAACATTACTGGCCGTCGTCGTCAGCAAGGCGAAGACGCCACCGGCCGGACGCCGCTCGATCTCAAACCCGGTCTCAACGGTGCTGTTGTCCACCCAGCCCAGGTCCAGGTTGGCCCCAGTGCCCTCGGCGACCGTGAGGAAAGAAGGTCGAGTCGGCAAGACCGGTGCGAATGTGAGTTCAAGAGTTGGCGGAGGCAGCGACGCGTGCTCTTTGGAGGCAAAATCAAGCCACGCACCCACCGTCGTGGTATTGAGGGCGAAGGTAACCACCCCATTGGCTCCCTTGTTCGTCATTAAGGTGCTCGCCAGCACTGGTATTGTCACCACTGTCCCCAAGGACGGCACTCCCAAAGGATCACTGATCGAAAAGGACCCCAGCGAAATGGTGCCCGCCTGAAAACCATTGGTCGCGGGATTATTGTAGGGGGCATTGTCCCAGGTGATCCCACTTTCAGCCCATGCATCTCCAGCCTCAGGCAGCATCCGTAGCGCGCCTGTGAAGCTAAAACCTGACTGCGCAAGATTGCCGGATTGCACCACAGCCAGCCGGAGCGAAGCTCCCGTCGGCGTTACCGTCTGGCCAGCCAAGTCAAACCGGAGGTAGGCCTTCACATTCGAGGACACCGAGCCCCCTGCGGTATTGCCACCCACACGCAGTGTGGTTTCGCTACCGAAGTTGGCAGACGAATTGCCACCCTTGACTGACCCATCATAACTCTCCGAAGTCGATTCCGTGGTCAACAGAACGGTCCGTGGCGGCGCAAGGGTCGTGAGGCCCACCACATTTGAAAGCGGGCTGTTGCCAGACGAGTTGTAGGCGTAGATGCGATACTCGTAGGCCGTATCGGGCGCCACGGTGGTATCGGTGAAGTTCACCGAACTCGCCGGGAGGTCGATGATTTGCTTGAAGCTTGTCGTCTCGGTCCGCCGTTCCAGCCGATAGCCCGCCGCCGAGGCGCCAGCCGTCCATGTCAAGGTGGCCGAATTGGACCCGATCGAACTCGCTGCCAAGCTCCCTGGAGCGCCGGGGGCGCTGACAGCGGAGAAGGCGACATTCTGCAGGCTGACCGTCTGGAAATTCCCTGAATAGGTGGTTCCACTCCAGTCATCAGAGGTGTGGAAAAAGCCCCACTGGGCAGCGGAAGCCATCGACACAGAGGCCGTCCCTTGGCTTACCCAGGTCACGCCATCCGTGGAAGCTTCCGAATTGAAGCTGTTGCCCGCACGAGTTACACGCAGCCAGCACGGGGCTGCGATGGCACCGGAGCTGGCCCCGAACGTGGCCGTATTGCCAGCCACGGTGCGGTAAACCTGCTTGGCCGCAAAAGTCCCCGCAGTGTTACTGACCGCCGTGCCCGCCATCAAGGCCCCGCCCGAAGTCACATTCTCACGAACCATGAGCGCAAATCGCGCCCCGCCTTGGGCTGGCGACGCTGCGGGCACGAACGCTGTCATCACCCCGTCGCCAGTCCGCGTCTGGTAAACAAACTGCCCAGATTCGCTCGATGCAGCGGAGGCAAGCCCCGTGCCGCCCACCGTGGTCGAGGAGATTCCGCCCTCGGCCTGGACGGCCAATCCCGTGGACGTCACCGTGCCAACGGTCGCCTGGAGCCAGGGGCCCGGCAGCGTAGCTGTGGGGTCTTCGATCAGCACGGCAATCGCATTGTAGGTGCCGATGCCGGTCCCTGACGAAGCAGCACTCAAGGTGATCCTAAACTGTCGGGCCTGCTGCGCGCTGGCCGAGTTCGTGATGGGCACATTGATGTTCTTGGTGCCCGTTTCACCGTCCGCCCAGGACAGCGTCCCTGACGAAGCTGTGTAGTGAGTGCCTGCGGTGGCCGAGCTGTTGCTCGTCGCGTAGTTGACGGTGACGGGCCCATTGATGCCCCCGAATCTCTTCACGGGAATCAGCGCCGAGCCGATGGTCTTGCTCACCTTGGTCAGTGTCTCGTTGAACTCGAAATAGCCCGGAACCGCCTCGAACGATGCTTCGTTTGAAGCAGCGGAATCGCCCGCCCCATTGATCGCCACCACGCGGTAGTAATAGACCTCGTTGTTGGTGAACGGACCGGTGTCCGTGTGGGTCGTGCTACCGCTGCCAAGGGTCACCAAGGTGGAAAACACACCCGCAGGCCCCACCTTTCGCTCCACTCGATAGCCCGTCTCGTCCCCCGCATTGTCTTGCCAAGTAAGCACGGCATTGATCGAGCTGTTCTGCACCACCGAGAGCCCCGAGGGATTCAGCGGCACGCCAGTGGCCGCCACATTGACCACCGCCGAAGTCATCTCTCCGAGGCTGAGGTTCTGATATGTGCCGCCGGGAGAGGATTCCAGTTTCAACGTTCGCACCATGTAGGTGTAGTTCGTCCCCGCATTGCCTGTGGAATCCGAGTAGGCCGGGCTGCTCAGAGGGCTCACCGTCAGCCGAGTGAAAGGACCGGCTGCGCTGGTGGCTCGATACACGTGATAACCCAGCACATTGGGTTCTGTCGAGGTGGCCCAATTCAACGTCACAGCCCCGTTCGCACTCGTCGCCACCAGCTGACGCGGAGGCTCCACCACGTGCATTCGCAGCGACGGATCGCCCATCAATCCGCAGTGCGTGCCGCCAATCGGGAAATCATAGGGCGTGTAGCCCGGGCTGCTCACGAACTGGGAATTCATGGACAGCCGAATCGAGTAACCCAGCGGCTCCCCCATCCCCATGTGATGCATGAACCACGCCGGACGCCCGGCCCAGAAGCAGCACAGCCCCAGTCCATCGCCCGTGGCATTGCCGGCGAGTGGAGCCTTCATGAAATTGTTGGTCACATCCCAGTCGCCAAAATAGCTGCCGAACAACGACACGAATGCCGCCCGGAACGGACGCCTGCCGAAGTCAGCCGTCGCCCCCACCGAACTGCACGTCTCGTAGCTGCCGCCGCCATTGCCATTGGCCAGCAGGTAGGTGTTCGTCGCCGCATGGGTCCACCAGTTGCCCGACGGCGCCTCATCAATAGTCACCTCCGGTGGACGACCAACGCCTGTGAACGCCCACGACCAGCCCGTCATCATGAAGTTCTCCCCCGAGAAATATCCGAAGCCATCACGGATCAAGACCCGGCGCTGCACATTGGCGTAAGCCCCTTGCTTGGTCTTGAAGTCGTGCGCCTTGCGCAAGTAGCGCCGGAGCAGTGCCGCTTCGGAAACCGTGGAGGCCGGAGCCCGCTGCATCGATGCCAAATCGACGCGGCCCACCATGAGTTCAAGAGCACTGGGAATCACGTTTTGATCCAGTTTCCCATCGCTTGGCACATTGTGAATGCGAGTCTCGGTCGAAGACGTGTTGGTGATGGTCGAATCCGTCCACGCGCCATCCATGTCTCCATAGAAACCGTCGGCCGACCACGCACCGCTGTGATTGCCGTGACCATCCGGTGCCTGACTGCCCGCGTAGGGCACCGGCACATGACCAAGCACATAGACCTGCTTCACATTCGTCGGGTCCGCATCGTAAGCGGCCTTGATTAGCGCCTTGGTGTCAGAGACGGCCGTGGCATCCGAAAGGCTGCTGCGGCGCGCTGCGGGAATCGTCTGAACGCTCCAGCCATCGCCCGTCAGGTCGCGTTTCAGCTGTTCGATCTCAGGCCCGAGGGGCGCGAGCATCGTGTCATCGACCACCAGCAGCAGCTTGCCCCGGCTTTCCACCATCGGGACATTCACACCTGCGCAAATGTAGCCCTGTGGATTGGCGGGAAAGTTCGCGGAGTAGGTGCGCTTCAGCCAATATTCATACTCTACGCCCTCAAGCGCCGTGGTGTCGGCCCAGCTCGTGTCTGCATTGCCCAAGGTGGCCACCGCTGTGCCCCAACTCGTCTCACCTTTGAGGCGGCGAAACACCTGCTGCCCCGAGATATTGGCAGCCTGCCGCAACGACCAGGACAACGTGATGCGCGGCACCGAGGTCGAGACATCAGCCTTGAGGTCCACCGCGTAGTCACGCGTCGTCTGGGCTTGAAGCCCGGTCACGAGAAGCAGCAGAAACAGAAGGAAACGGAAAGCGAGACGCATGGAGGATGAAAACAGGTGTTCAGCCTTGAAAATAGGAAGCCGGCAGACAAGAACAGAGCACAATTTCATGCACCCGTTGCACAACGATTGAACGTGACCAACCTTCGCCCAATGAAACGCAATCCTGCCTGCACCATGCGCGATGTGGCGGCCCACCTGGGAATCTCCCATGCCACTGTGTCTCGTGCCCTCCGCAACGATCCCCGGATCACCGCCGCTGTGCGACTCAGCGTAGTCAAAGCCGCCAACAAGCTGGGCTACAAGCGCGACCCCAAAATGGCCGCGCTCATGAGCCAGGTGCGGGCTACCAAACAACGCGCCTTCCAAGGCACGCTCGCCTGGGTGACGGACCACGACATCACCATCCCCGAGGAACGAGCGCCCCACGACCTTTACTGGGAGTTCGCAGTGAAACGAGCCAATGAACTTGGCTACAAACTCGAGCGCTTTGCGAATGCTCATCCAAGCGATTCGGCTCGCATCGGACGGCGGCTGGTAGCCCTGGGCATCCAGGGAGTCATCATCCAGCAATTCAAAGCCCCCTTTCATCTGCCCGACTGGAAGCTCGACTGGAAACGTTTTGCCCTGCTCCACAACGGCTCCTGCCAGACCACTCTGAGCCTGGACAGCGTGGATGCCGATGACATTGGGAATTGTGTGCAGTTGTTTGAGAAGCTGAAGCTCCTCGGCCACCAGCGAATCGGAATCTGCACGACCAAAGAGATCGAGTTGGCAACCAACTACGGACTCTGCATCGCGCGCGAGCGTTTCGCCCTGCGCAATCCCGGCGTGCCGGACATTCCACCGCTTCTGCTGCCAGACCTCGGTGCCACCTCCACCAAAACAGCTGCCACGTGGCTGCGCACGCATCGAGTGGATGCCGTGGCCTCCCAAGTTCGCGGCATGAAGGAACTGCTGGAAAGCACGGGGCGGCGTGTGCCGCAGGACGTGTCACTTGCCTACCAAGGCGTGAACCCCAAGGGCACCAATTCAGGCATGTGGCAGCGCGAGGACATCATCGCCACCGTGGCCGTCGAGTCCATCATCGCCAGCGTGGAGCAAGGCCGTCTGGGGCTGCCAGCTTCCCCCCGAATCACCATGATTCAAGGCTCCTGGCATCCAGGCAAGACGGCCCGCCACGACATGGAAGACTGATCAAACTTTCGGCTCCCAGCCAGCGCGATAATCGCGTCCCCAGTAGAGCTTCACAGCCTCATCATCGCCGACGATCTTCTTCGCCTTCGGATCGAAGTGAATCGTGCGTCCGCTACGCCACGCGATGTTGCCCAGGTGGCAGAGTAGGGTGCTCTTCTGGCCTTCCTCGATTTCAGAGTTGGGCTTCGCTTTGCCGAGGATGCTGTCGATGAAGTTCTGGAAGTGCAGCACGTCGCTGGCAGGGCCGCTCTGCTTTTCGATCTCCTTGCCCTTCATGTCGTAAATCGTATAGCCGCTCCCGCCGCTGATGGTTAGGCAGCCGCCGTCGCCGTAGAACTCGACGAACTCGGGCTTGTCGTGGGCACGAGGGTTGCAACTGCTGCAATCCCAGGCCGCGCCGTTCTTGCCGAAGTCAAAGGTCACCACGCCGCTGTCGGGCGTCTCCTGGGTGTCATCGAAGTGATAGCGTCCGCCGACATACGCGATCGTAAGCGGATACTCAGCACCGAGGCCCCAGCGCACGAGATCGAGCCCGTGCGGGCCATTGTTGGCCAGTTCGCCGCCACCCCAGTTCCACTTCCAGTGCCAGTCGTAATGCACATACTTCGCCACGTCGTCGCGCAGCGGTGCAGGTCCCTGCCACAAGTCGAGATCGACGTGCGCGCCCGGCTTCTGATCACCAGCTCCGATGGTTTTGCGTGAGTTGTTGTAGGCGCTGCGACCGTAAGTGACCTTGCCGATCACGCCTTCATGCAAGCGCTGCATCGCCTCGCGAACGAAAGGATAGCTGCGGCGCTGATTGCCCATCATCACCACGCGCTGAGCCTTGCGTGCAGCCTGGACCATCAGTTCGCCCTCGTGAGCATTGTGGCTGCCGGGCTTTTCGACATACACATGCTTGCCAGCAGCACTGGCGAGGATGGTGGCGGGTGCGTGCCAATGATTGGGAAGCGCGAAGGTCACCGCATCAAGATCCTTTTGCCCGAGAAGTTTGCGGAAGTCCGTGAAGGTCTGCGGGGCCTTGCCAGTGATCTTTTGCACCATCTCCACCCCCTTCGACATGCGGCCTTCGTCGAGTTCGCATAGATACGCGAGTTCGACGTTCTCGCACTTCAAGAGCGCGGAAACATGACCCATGCCGCGACCAAGGCCACAGACGGCAATGCGGACTTTGTTGTTGGCAGTATCAGCCGCGCGGAGCGTGCCCAACGCGGCAGTGGAAAGGGCAGTGGCAGTGAAGGTGCGACGGTTCATCGTTTGCCCCATACGCCTGCAGTGAAGTGAAACTTGTGAGAGCCAGAGTAAAATGCATGGCCCCGATCTGATCATCAGTGCCTGTGCGATGCACGCAGGCGCAACCGTGGTCACCCACGATGCACACTTTACCCGTGTGCAGGGACTGCGCGTGATCTCGCCGCCCTGGATGGGTCCGGCACCACGCTGAACCCCGAGCCGTTCAAGAATCCCCGCGATAGGCACGCCGATACTCGGCCACCACCCGCTCTTCTTCAGGCGTAAGCTCCACCTTCGGTCGTGAGCCAGGACCGTTTTCAAACTCGGCCCGCATCTGCTGAAGCATCTTGCGATCCTCATCGGTCAATCCTCCAAGGCCCTCTGCACTGGGCTTGGGGCCAGCAAGAGCAAAGATGATCGCTCCAAAGATTCCCAAAAAAAGGATGATGAGCACCCAGACAATTTTGTCGCTGGATGAAGAGAGCCGTGCCGCTCTGATCAACATCTTGATCCAGAAGACGATGACTCCGATGCCGAAGGCAATGGCTAATCCGGCCAAGAGAATATCCAGCAGCTCATCCATAGCCTAGCCATTCCACACAAACGTCACCGGCTTGTCAATGTCCGGGTGGACGCTGTGGGCAACGGGGCAGCCGTGCGCGGATGCTTCAAGCAACGGGCGCTCGGGATGATCCGCCGGCAGTGGCAGCTCGATCGTCACGGGCAGCCGGACGATGCGTCGTGGCGAGTCTGCGCTCATGTGTTTCTCTACACGCACTTTCATGCCTCCGACGTCGAGGTTCTTTCTCTTCGCCACAATGCCGATGATCGTGGCCATGCAGGTGCCGAGAGCGGTGGCGACGAGATCCGTCGGCGAGAAGGACTCGCCTTTGCCATGATTGTCCACCGGGGCATCCGTAACGAGGTCGCGTTTCGAAGGACCGTGAACGGCATGGCAGCGGAGGTCGCCCTGGTAGTCGATGGTGATTTCAATCATGGCTTGGATGGTGAACGAGGTGCCAGCGGGGCACCGAAGTGAGTCTTGAACCACATGGGAAGGATGTCCGTGAGGGCATCGACGAATCGCACCCGATGCTCGTGCGTGTCGCGAACGCCTACCCAGGGGCACTCGATCTGCAAGGCGCTAATCGTTCCTCCCTGGCGACTGCCGTGGGTATCGGTGTTGTAGCCACCGCGGAAGTAGAGTTCGTTCTCCTTGGGCGCAGGCACATCTGGACTTGGAACCGAGGCATAACCCCGTGCCTGAAGCATCCCCCCAAGGCTCGTGGGACCACGGAGCAACTCGATGAAATTCGCCGGGGATCGTTGATCCAGCTCCCGAATGCTCGAAGCACGCACCACCAAGCTCGCCTTCTCCAAGGTCTCGTCACCTTCACGCAACTTCTCAGCCGAGATCATGTAGCCCAGCTCGACTCGTCCCTCAGGGTGCCTCTGCCCATGCAGGTCAATGTAGAGTCCCACGCCAAAGCGCTCGTTCACCCGCGCCTTGGCCTTGCCAATAAAACCCTGCCAGTTCTGCCACGTCTGCTCGGCCAGAGGATCGCCCTGTGCGGCCTCAACAATCTCGCGATTCGGATCCAGCTTGGACCGATGGATCAGAGCGATCACCATCGCTGGCGCTCCACCGGTCTTTTTGATCATCGCTTCGCGAAGCATACGCGCCATCTCCTGAGTGCCTGCATCCTGGTCGGTCACGCCAAAGGTGCGGTCCTTGATGGCCGGAGGTTTGAGCGAGCCCCCATGCGGTGCACCAATGATGAGGGGCAAATTGCCGGGAATGTATTCCACGAGCCCATTGGAATCGAACTGCCGCTCCGCAGGCTCCTGGCCTTGAACATCCAAACCGACGAAAGCAGAGACGAGGCAACAAATGGACAAGCAACGCATGGCGAGGTGAAGACGCGACTGGCTTACAAGTCTTGCAAATACGGGTTCTCAGCCCGCTCGATTCCAATGGTGGTCTCGGGACCATGCCCTGGAAACACGCGAACCGCGTCCGGCAAAGGCAGGAGCTTGCTTGCAATCCCTGACAGCAACAAGTCGGTGCCACCCCCTGGGAAATCAGTTCTCCCAATGCCATCGGCAAAGAGAACATCTCCGCCAAACAGCAGTCCCTCGGCCTCGGAATAAAAACACAGGCTGTCGGGCGAGTGCCCCGGCACATGGAGTAATTGCCAGGCCATCCCGGCCACGCCGAGAGCCTCCCGCCCTTCCAGAAGTTCGTCCACTTCGTAGGGTTCCACCGACAGACCCATGCCTGTGACGGCACCAAAGAGATCTTCCAACGTCAGCGCCCTGGAGTGCCCAGCAAAGGCGTAGATCAGACAGCCATGCTCACGCTTCAGCCGTGCCGCATCCTGCACATGGTCAAAGTGCTGATGCGTAAGCAAGAGGGCCGAGATTCGCACCTTTCGCGCAGCCAGCCAGTCTGTGAACCCCTCGGGAGCATCGAACGCAATGACGCCTGCGTCGCCCTCCAGGAGCCAGCCATTGGTCTGCGCGATACCGCCAGTGAAGTAAGAAAGCCTAAACATTCCAGCCTCCAGCTAGTCTGAAAGCGTTGGACTTTTCAACCCTCAACCGCCAAAATTCGCCTCCGCGTGTCGTTATCTCGATGACACAAAGCCCCCGGCACTTCATTCCATGACATCACGTTTCCTGCACCTCATCGTGGCTGCACTGGTCTCTCTGACCACTCTCGCATCGACAGCCCGCGCGGACACCGACTTCGGCCAGGTCGCCATCTACGTGGCCCGAATGCTGGAGAACACGCACTATTCGAAGCGCGAGTTCGACAATGAAATGTCAGCCAAGCTGCTCGAGAACTACCTCGATTACCTCGACCCTCGGCACAACTTCTTCACCCAGGAAGACGTGGACCTCTTCCGCAAGGACTACAAAGAGACACTCGACGATTATGTGATGCTGCGGGACATCTCGCCAGCGATCAAGATTTACGACACCTACAAGCAGCGCGTGAAGGAGCGAGTGGACTTCGCCCGCAAGCTCCTTGAAAAGCCCGCCTTCACCTTTGACTCCGACCGCACGGTGGACCTCAAGCGCGAGAAGCTGCCATGGCCCAAGGACAAGGCAGCTTCTGACGAGCTGTGGTCCAAGTTGATCGAGTCTGAGATGCTTCAGGAGCACATGATCGAGCAGGCGAAGGTGGAGAAGGAAGCGAAAAAGGCCAAGAAGAAGGACGAGGCCAAAGGCGACAGCTCTGCAGCAACAAACGAGAAAAAAGACGAGACCGCCAAGAAGGATAAGGAAGAAGAGGAGAAGCCCGAAGTGCGCCTCGTGAAGGACTACGAGCGCCTCCAGGAGACGATCGACAAGAACACCAACGAGGACATTGTGAACTACTTCCTGTCCTGCCTCGCCACGGCCTATGATCCGCACACGGAATACATGAGCCCGACCGAGATGGAGAATTTCAACATCCAGATGAAGCATCAGCTGTTCGGCATTGGTGCTTTGCTCGGAATCAAAGATGATGTGGCCGAGATCCAGGGCATCATCATGGGTGGTCCGGCAGACAAGCAGGGCGAACTCAAGCTCAACGACCAAGTGATCGCCGTCGCTCAGGGCGACTATGAGTGGGTCTCCACGAAGAAGATGCCCCTCAACAAGATCGTCGAGATGATTCGCGGCAAGCAAGGCACCACGGTGAACCTCAAGGTGCGCCCCGCCGATGACCCTACGGGAACCAAAGAAATCAACATCGTTCGTGGCGAAGTTGCCCTTAAAGACAAGTTGGCGAATGCCGAACTGCTTCAGACGCCTGCGGCTCAAGGCAAGGCTCTCAAGGTTGGCTGGATCAATCTCTCTTCGTTTTACGCTGACATGCAGGATGGCAAGGTCAGCACCACAGCGGATGTGGAGCGCCTGCTTCGTCGCCTGATGAAGGAAGGGATCGAAGGCCTCGTCTTTGACCTCCGTGGCAATGGGGGTGGTTCCCTTGAGGAAGCGATTCGCCTCACAGGTCTCTTCATCCCCTCCGGCCCCGTGGTTCAGGTGAAGGATTGGAAAGACGAAGTATCGTTCCGCGAATGCTCGAATGCTCGCCCGCTCTACGACGGACCCCTGATCGTCCTCACCGACAAAGCCAGCGCCTCTGCCAGCGAGATTTTTGCTGCTGCCCTCCAGGACTACCGCCGCGCCGTCATCATTGGTGACAAGAGCACCTATGGCAAAGGCACCGTGCAGACCATTCAGGAAGTCGAGCGCTTCATGCCGTTCTTCGCAGACAAGAGCCGTGCCGGAAACCTCAAGGTCACCATCCAGAAGTTCTACCGCATCGCTGGTGGGTCTACACAGCTCAAGGGCGTGGAGCCTGATTTGCAGCTGCCTTCGCTTCGCGATGCGATGGACTTCGGCGAGGCCTCGCAAAAGAACGCCTTGCCTTACGATGAGATCCAGCCCCTGCCTTACACGATGTTCCGGAAGGATCCCTTCCCTGTCGAAGAACTCCGCGCCCGCATGGGCAGCCGCGTGAAGGGCAACCCTGACTTCGCCTACATCCAGGACGAAGCTCAACGCCTCAAGAAGCGCCTCGAACGTGACACCGTGTCCCTCAACCAGAAAACCCGCGAGAAAGAACGCAAGGAAAACGAAGCCCGTCGCGACAAGTATGAGGAAGACCGCGAAGCACGCGCCAAGGCCGTCGCCGAGAAGCTCAAGACGGATACCTTCAAGATCTACCACCTGACCTTGGACAATGTGGATCAGGCCGAACTCGTTCCCGAATCCGCCTTCACGCTGGAGCAAAGCACCGGCATCCGTTCGTCCAAGCGCAAGGGCGACGACGATGAGGATGCAGGCCCTGAATCGACCAAGTTCCCCTACGGTATCGAGCCCACCAAGCTCGAAGCGATCAACGTCATCCGCGACATGATCGACCTCGGCAACGGCGCTCCGGCCACGGCTAAGACCGAAGAGAAGAAATAAGTCGCAAGCCGTCCACGGCAGCGTCATTTGAGAGCCAGGCCGTCTTGGGCCTGGCTTTTCCATTTTCGATTCCCGCGTCGGTGAGTCGATGTGCGCCATCCCCACCCTTTCCCCACAATGTCCCATCTTCTGCAATCACCCCTCTGGCAGGCCGATTCGCTCGGCTCGCCGCTGCCGGACAATGAGTTCGGCGTCTCCGTCAGCCTGCCGCTCTGGGCGCATGTGATCGGTTACGAGGAAGGCGATGCCGCCATCACTAGCCAGTTCCGCTCCGGCTATCCTCGCTTCTTCCTGCCGCCTGCGATTGAGCGTTTGTTCAAGGCCGCTGAGCAAGCCCTGGGTCGGCCCAGCGAGCGATGCATCGTCTTCCCTCGACTCGTTCATGCCGAGCGCTGCCTGGAGTGGCTGCGCCGCAACGGCATCAGCGATGGCCTGCGCATTGCCACCTTCACCGATGACGCGCTGGGCGTCGCATTGTTCCCGGCCGCGGCTTACGACACTGCGCGGAAGTTCTGGCGCTTCGCGGGCGAGGTGGTCAGCATTCGCCAGTCGCTGCATGCCCTCGGCGAAACATCGAGCGTGTCGCGCGAAGGAGGCGAGCAGGCCTCGGCCAAGATTCGTCAGCACCTCGCCGCCCTCAGCGGGCAGGAAGCCGAGGACGTGTTCCTTTTCCCGTCCGGCATGGCTGCTTCGTTCGCGGTGCATCGCATGATCACCACGCTGTTCCCTGGACGGAAGACCACACAGCTCGGCTTCCCGTATGTCGATGTGCTGAAGATTCAGCAGCACTTCGGCACCGGCGCGCACTTCTTCCCGGTGCTCGATGACCAGTCGTATAAACAGCTCAGCGATCTGCTCGTGCGTGAGCCGCAGGCGGGGATCTTCAGCGAGGCACCGACCAATCCCCTGCTCCAGTGCTGCGACTACGAATGGCTGAGTTCCTTCGCAGGCGAGTCGCCGCTCATCATTGATGACACCATCGGCACCAGCGTTCACGTCGATGCCTTCCGCTTCGCCGACGCTGTCACCACCAGCCTCACGAAGGCCTTCTCAGGCGCAGGCGATGTGCTGGCAGGAAGTGTGATCCTGTCACGCGCCTCGAAGCACTACGCGGCCTTCAGCGCCTTTCTGCGAGAGCACAACGATCATGCCTTGTTCCCAGCGGATGCCGTCGTGCTTGAGCAGAACTCACGCGACTTCGAAGAACGCGCCCTCGGTTCCAGCCTCAACTCCGTGGCGCTCTACCACTACCTCCGCCAGCATCCGAAGGTCGCGCGTGTGTGGCATTCGATCAATGAAGGTGGTCCCGGCTATGCGCAAATTCAGCGCGGCAACGGCCACGGCTGCCTCTTCTCCTTCGTGCTGAAGGACGAGTTCAAAACCCCCGCTTTCTACGACGCACTCGAAGTGTGCAAAGGCCCCAGCCTCGGCACCGACTTCACGCTCGTCTGCCCCTACACGCTGCTCGCGCATTACCAGGAACTCGACTGGGCCGAAAGCTGTGGCGTGCCGCGCCACCTCATCCGCGTGTCTGCCGGACTCGAAGACAGCACTGATCTTATCGCGCGCTTCGAGCGTGCGCTGGCCAAGGCTTGACTCCAAAGCTAAGAGCTAAGAGCTAAGGGCTTAGAGCCGAGAAGTGAGAAGTGAGAAGTGAGAAGTGAGAAGTGAGAAGTGAGAAGTGAGAAGTGAGAAGTGAGAACCGAGAACTGAGAACTGAGAACCGAGAACCGATAGTCCCATGTCCGCCGCCGCTCACATCGAACAACTCCGCGCCGAGATCAATCATCACAACCGGCTCTACTACCTCGACGCGAAGCCGGACGTCAGCGACCAGCAGTTCGACGCACTGCTGCGTGAGTTGCAGGAACTGGAAGCCAAGCACCCTGAACTGATCACGCCTGACTCGCCTACGCAAAAAGTCGGCGGCGCGCCTCTCGAAGGCTTCACGCAAATCGCGCACACGGTGCCGATGATGTCGTTGGACAACACGTATTCGGAGGAAGAGCTGCGCGACTTCTACCAGCGGCTGCAAAAGGGACTCAACCGCGAGCAAGTGCGCTGCATCATCGAGCCCAAGGTGGACGGCGTGGCGATCACGATTCGCTACGAGAACGGAGCGCTCAAATACGGTGCCACTCGCGGCGATGGTCGCACGGGCGACGACGTGACGAACAACCTCAAGACGATCAAGTCACTGCCGCTGCGGCTACCGAAGGACGCGCCGCAGACCTTCGAAGTGCGCGGTGAGGTCTTCATGACCAAGGCGGGATTCGCGAAGCTGAACGAAGAGCGCGCCGAAGCCGGTGAAGAACTCTACGCCAACCCGCGCAACACCACGGCAGGCACACTGAAGCTGCTCGATCCACGCATCGTCGCGAAGCGTCCGCTCGACCTCGTGCTCTACGGTTTGGCCGATGCAGGTGAAGCCGACGTGAACTCCATGCACGATGTCCACGCCTTGCTGGACAAGGCCGGACTGCGCAAAGCCGATCTGATCTGGACCGTCAACTCCGCCGACGAAGCGGTGGCCGCGATCCGCGAACTCGACGAGAAGCGCCGGGCGCTGCCTTATGAAACCGACGGTGCGGTGATCAAGGTCGATGACTTCGGTGACCAGCGCGAACTGGGCGCGACATCGAAGGCCCCACGCTGGGCCATCGCTTACAAGTATGCTCCCGAGCAGGCTGAAACGAAACTCCTCGCCGTGGACATCCAAGTCGGTCGCACGGGAGCGCTGACACCCGTGGCAAGGCTGGAGCCCGTCTTCCTCAGCGGCTCCACGGTGAGCAATGCAACGCTGCACAACTTCGAGGAGATCGAGCGCAAGGACATCCGCGTCGGCGATCGCGTGATCATTGAAAAGGCGGGCGAGATCATCCCTGCGGTGGTCAGCGTGCTGAAGGAGAAGCGCACGGGCGACGAACAAACCATTCATGCGCCCACGCATTGCCCGGTGTGCAATGCGATCGCCACCAAGGACGCCGAGCAAGTCGTCATCCGCTGCACGAATCCCGATTGCTCCGAGCAGGTGAAGCGACGGCTTGAGCACTTCGTGCATCGCGGTGCGATGGACATCGCGGGCCTTGGTTCGGAGAAGGTTGGACAGTTCGTGGATGCCAAGCTCATCAGCAACGTTGCTGACATCTACGACCTCGATGAACTGCGTCTCATGGGCATCGAGCGCCTCGGCGCGAAGAGCATCGACAACCTCATCAAGGGCATCCGCGACAGCAAGCAGCAGCCCCCTTGGCGTTTGATCTTCGGCCTTGGCATCCTGCATGTGGGAGCCAGCGGAGCGCGTTCGTTGCTCGATCACTTCGGCAGCATCGACAAGCTCGCTGAGGCCAGCATTGAAGAACTCACTCAAGTGCAGGACATCGGCGGCGTGGTCGCACCAAGCATCCATGCGTGGTTCCGCGATGAGCGAAACATTGCCCTCCTCGCCCGTCTGCGCAGCGCCGGTCTCACCTTTGCCAATCCGCAGTCCGAGCAGCTCAGCGATAAGTTTGCAGGCACGACGTGGGTCATCACCGGCACGCTCAGCCAGGGCCGCGACGAGATCGCCGAACTCATCCGCGCGCACGGCGGCAAAGTCAGTGGCAGCGTCAGTGGCAAGACGACCTATCTCCTGGCTGGCGAAGAAGCTGGCAGCAAGCTCGACAAGGCCACGAAGCTCGGCGTGAAGGTGCTCGATGAGGCCGCGTTTCGCGCGATGATAAGTTGAAGGAGCACGACGGCTTCGCTGGAGATCTCCTTGTCACCCTGCATCACTCACGCCACCGTTCCGATCGCATGAGATACGCACTTATCGCAGCTTTGGTTGGCATATTGTCCCTCGTCATCGCAGGTGAGCCAGTGCTTTTGTTCAATGGCAAGGATCTGTCGAACTGGCACGCGAAGGCAGAGCCCAAGATGGGCACCAACAAGTGGACCGTTGGCAGTCCCCGATTGGCTGCGGACACATCGAAGCTCGACATCACTGGCCCTGAAGGTGCCATGGTGAATCCAGCGGCGAAGCACGGTGACAGCTGGGATCTCTACTCCAAGGAATCCTTTGGCTCCTGCCGGATTGAACTCGACGTGCTCGTTCCCAAGGGCTCAAACTCCGGGATCTATGTGATGGGCGAGTATGAGGTCCAGGTCTTTGACAGCCATGGGAAGGCCAAGCCCGGCCCTGGTGACATGGGTGCGATTTATGGAGCGAATCCTCCGCCGGTGAATGCTTCCTTGAAGCCCGGTGAATGGCAGCACTACGTCATCGACTGGCAGGCACCTACCTTCGATGCTCAGGGCATGAAAACTGGCAATGCCAAGTTCGTGAAGGTTGAACTCAACGGCATCTTGTTGCACCAGAACCTCGAAATGAAAGGTCCTACTCCCGGAGGTGTCACGGGCAAGGAATCTTCGACCGGCCCGCTGATGTTCCAAGGGAACCACGGGGCCGTGGCTTATCGCAATATCATCATTACCCCACTCCCCTGAGTTCATGTCCCGCTTCGGTCACCTGATTCTTCCCTTGCTCGCTGTGCTGTTGTCGAGCTGCAACGGAGTCAATCCAATGGTCCAGTCCTGGTCCACTCGCCTGCCCAATTCCGAGGGCCTGCCTCAGGTCACCCCGCTCCAGCTTTACCAGGAGATCGGCATCAAGGTGGACCTCCTGCCCAAGGGCAGGGTTGGCCGGATGGGATGGCGGATGGATCCTGAATACATCACCATTCACAGCACCCAAAACTTCAGTTCGGGGGCGACGGCATTCCAGCATGCACTCGGCATGAAGCGGGGCTCCTTCCGCGCTCACAAACGCCCCGGCGGCAATCGCACGGGCTACCTCACCTGGCATTTCACAGTGCAGCAAAATGCTGCCGTCCAGCATCTGCCCACTCGGGAACAAGGCGAGCATGCGGATTTCACCGGTCCGGGGAACCGCACGAGCATCGGCATCGAGATGTGTGAAAACAAAGGCAACGATCTGGCCTGGACGGTCGATCGCACGGCCCGACTGGCAGCCTACCTGATGTATGTCTATCGCCTGCCTCTGAATCGCGTGGTGCCTCACTACCACTGGCCCCGCTACGGCACCAGCCCCCTGCACAAGGACTGCCCGCACTTTCTGCTGAACAATGGCAAACCTGGGGCCACCTGGAACTGGTTCCTCAGCCGGGTGAACATGCACTACAGCCGCATCGTTCCTGGTCCTGTGGCCAGCATTTAGCGGATCGAGTCAGTCTCTCAAAGTTGACTTCACGAATTCTGTTCAGTTCGGAAGAAGTCATCGGCGCATCGCCAAAGCGAGTCTTTCGGCGTCACGATCCGGGTGTTCGTGCATCGCATCTATAGATCAATGCAACGAGGACGGAGCATTATGGGAACGAGAAGTCTCGCGCGTAGTTTGTAGTCTGGCGAAGTTTTTACGAGACCTTCACTCCTTCTGGGCAGCACCCAGGGAGCGGCCTTTTTCTACTGCGTCCGGCGAGTTTGATACCTCGATTCCAGCACCTCGATACACGAATCAGCGGCCAAACTCAGTCAAATTTCAGAGCTTCGTGAAAGTATGGTTATCTTTAATACTTGCGTTTCTTGCTAAATACCATAATTATTCGAGTGAAATTCGATTAACCATAATCTAACCTCTCCTCAAGGCCCCCACCACGGGCTGACCCCCATGATCCCAGTGATCGACAACCTTTTGCGCCAGTGCGGCTTCGCCGAGAACGAAGACGTGCGCCAAGCCATCGACGAGGCCTGCCACAATCAGACCTCGTTCGTCGATGCCGTCCTCGACGTGTCCGGCGTCAACGAGCGCACCTTCCTGCAAGGCTTGGCGGCAATGCTCGACCTGCCTTGGTGGGAGCCCGATCCCGACAAGCAGCAGGATCGCAGCCTGCGCCGTTACTTGCCCGCCGATGTCGCGCTGAAGAATCGTCTCCTGCCCATCGGCATCGACACGAAGCCGAGCGAGAACGCCGCGAACGCGATCGACCAAGCGAGCGCCGTCGAGGCCACCGCACTGCACATTGCGGCGACCGATCCGCTCAACCTCGTCGCACGTCAGCAACTCGCCGCCGCTGTGAGCCTGCCCGTCGTCTGGCACGTCGGTGCACGCACCAAGATCGCCGAAGGTCTCCAGAAGTTGTATGGACTCGGCGCTGACACCTTTGAAAAGATCCTGCGCGGTCGCGCGGACTGGGGCGCGGAGGAACTCGCCGAGGAAGTCACCGTGCTCGACAACGAGCCCGAGGACGAAGAGGCAAGCGTCGTGCGCTTCGTGAATCAAATCATTCGTCGTGGCCTCGAACAACGCGCCACGGACATCCACGTCGAGCCGCAGCAGGATCGCCTGCGCATTCGCTATCGCATTGACGGTCGTCTGGAAGAGCTGCCCGTGCCCGACAACATCAAGGCGCTGCAAGCCTCCGTGATCGCGCGCCTCAAGATCATGGCACGCCTCGACATCGCGGAGAAACGACTGCCTCAAGACGGTCGCATCAATCTCGAACTCGACGGCAATCCCATCGACGTGCGCGTGGCCACCATCCCTTCGGTGGAAGGCGAGAGCGTGTCGCTGCGCTTGCTTGGTCAGCAGACCGTGACGCTCGACCGCCTCGGCATGAACGGCACGTTGCGTCCCGTGGTGGATGAACTGCTCAAGCTGCCCAACGGCATCATCCTCATCACGGGTCCCACGGGTTCCGGCAAATCGACGACGCTCTACGCCTTCCTCAGCCAGCTCAATCAAACGCATCGCCGCATCGTCACCATCGAAGACCCGGTGGAATACAAAATGCCCGGCATCCTTCAAATTGCAGTGAAGCCCGAGATCGGACTCACCTTCGCGACCGGTCTGCGCTCGATTTTGCGCGGCGATCCCAACGTCGTGATGGTCGGTGAAATGCGCGACCTCGAAACGACCGAGATCGCCATCCGCGCCGCATTGACCGGTCACTTGGTGTTCTCCACTCTGCACACAAACGACGCCATCGGCGGCATCACTCGCTTGGTCGATATGGGTGTCGAACCCTTCCTCGTGTCTAGTGCCGTGCGCGCCTTCTTTGCGCAGCGCCTCGTGCGTCGTCTCTGCCCTGTGTGCCGCGAGCCCACGGAGGTCGAGCCCGAGTATCTCGAGTCCATCGGCTTCCCTCACTTCCGTCGCGGTCAGCTCATGAAAGCCAAGGGCTGCGAGAGCTGCCGTGGCACAGGTTATCAAGGCCGACTCTCCATCTACGAGATCTGCATCATGACCAATGCGCTGCAGCATCTCATCAACACGCGCGCGCACCCCAGCGAGTTCCATAAGCAAGCGCTCGCCGACGGCTACCTGCCCATGCGTGGCTACGGCTTCATGAAGGCGCTCGAAGGCGAGACCACCATTCAGGAAGTCCTCAGCGTCACCGCCGCCGAGCGCACCTTCCACGAGGAGAAACCCAAGCTCGTCCCCCGCGCGCCAGCCACGCGGCCGCTCGTCCCTGTCGCTCACTAGTCACATGACCTTGCATCACTCATCGCCATCGCAACCAGCACGGGGAGCACACGCGTCTCGCCGGGTGCCGATGGACCGCGCGGCAGCATCTGTTTCATCCTTCATCCTTCATTCTTCATCCTTTCGGTAATGCCCACCTTTGCTTACAGCGCCCACGGCCCCAGCGGTATCGTCACCGGCACGCTCTCTGCGAGCGACCGGGGCGAGGCGTTCTCGTTGCTGGGCAAGCAGCGGCTGCAACCGTTCAAGCTGGAAGTCGCGGGCACCGCCGTGAAAGCGACTGCGCCGAAGGCCAAAGCCAAGCCCAGCGAGACCAAGGCTGCCGACGCAGCCGCCCTCACTGGGGCACCGATCAAACTCAAGCTCCCACAGGTCGTGCTCTTCGTTGAAGAACTCAGCGACCTCATCGCCGCAGGCATTCAGCTCGAGCCCGCGCTCGGCACGATGGAGAAGCGCAAGGAACTCTCTGGCGTGAAGACGCTCGCTGCCGCGCTGCGCAGCAAGGTGCGCGATGGCATGAGCTTCAGCAAGGCCGTCGCCGCCACCTCACCGAGCTTTGGCTCGCTGTTCTGCTCGCTCGTCTCCGCTGGTGAGGCCAGCGGCTCGATGGACGCCATCCTAAAGCGTCAGGCACAATACATGCGCAGCCAGATGGCGCTCCGAGCCAAGGTCCTCTTCGCTCTCATCTATCCCGCGTTCCTCATCTTCGCGGCGTTATCCGTCACCGTTTTGTTCGTGGTGTATCTCATCCCGCAGTTGATGGAATTGCTCAACTCCACGGGTGGCTCCTTGCCTGCTGGAGCTGCGATCATCCTCAAACTCAGCGACTTGGTGAAATCCTACTGGTGGCTCATCGCCATCGTCATCACCACCTGCACCATCCTTTTCAAGAGCTGGGCCAAGCGCCCCGAGTCGCAGATCCCGTATGCAAAGCTCCGCCTGCGCCTGCCACTCTTCGGCTCCGTGCTCAGCGCGCGCTTTTATGTCCAGTTCCTGGAGACGCTGGCCAATCTCGTCGGCAACGGCCTGCCCATGATCCACGCGATGCAGCTCACGCAGCAAGCTACGGACAATGCCTTCCTGCGCACCGAACTTGATGCCGTCATCCGTCACGTCGGCGAAGGCGTCGCCCTGTCACGCGCGCTTGATCGCAGCGGTCACTTCCCACCCTTGCTCATCGACATCGTCAGCGTCGGCGAGCAGACCGGCAAGCTCTCCGAAGCCCTGCAAAAGGGAGCCGAGCGCTTCGACCGCGAACTCGCCAAGCGCATCGACAAGCTCACCGCCCTCGTGCAGCCCGCCATCATCTGCCTCATGGCCGGCCTCGTCGGCATCATGGCTTACATGATGATCACCACCATTTTCCAAACCATCAGCAGCATCAAGTAACCCATCTAGTCCTGAGTCGTGATTCATGATTCCTGATTCAGGCAGCTCAACAGCCATTTCCCTCACCATCAAACCATCAAGCCAACCCCATACTAACCATGCACACTCGAATCAGGAATCGTAAATCAGGAATCAGGAATCACGCCTTCACGCTCGTCGAAATGGTCCTCGTGCTCGGCATCATCGGCCTGCTCGTCGGTGCTGGCATCTTCCAGCTCACCGGCGTGCTGGACAAAGGCAAAGACAAGCGCGTCAAAGCCGACCTCACAACCCTCACCGCCGCACTCGGAAACTACGAGATGGCTAATGGCGTCCTGCCCTCCACGGAGCAAGGCATCATGGCCCTGGTGGAGAAGCCCTCATCGCGCCCTGTGCCGCAAAGCTGGAGCCCCTGCCTCAAGAAGCTGATCCTCGATCCCTGGCAGAACCCCTACAACTACCGTCGCCCGGCTAGCAAAGACAAAGGCCCCTACGATGTCTATTCCAACGGTCCAGATGGCATTGCCGATACCGCTGATGATATCGGCAACTGGCAGCTGTGAGGAGGGAGAGTCTCAGAGCGGGAAAACTTTATAGCCTTAGCAGAGGGCTAAGAGCTGAGAGCAAAGAACCGGAAACCGAGAACGCCATGAAAGCACACCACTCAAAGCCCCGGCGGGGCGAGACAACAAAGCCCAGGGTGAAACCCTCGGTTTCCGCGCGGACAAGCATCAGCGCTGAAAGGGCAGAACGATCTGCCGCTGCCTTTACACTTCTCGAAGTCTGCATTGCCATGACCATTGGCATGCTGATCCTCGGAGTCGCAGTGCTCGGAGTCACGGGCGTTCAGGACGAACAAAAGCTCCGGGAGTCTGCAGCCTTGATCGAAAGCGCGGCACGCAACTCCTTGCTTCAGGCCATCTCCGAACATCGTCCGGTGCAGCTGAGCTTCGGCTCAGGCCTTGGCGGCGGGGGCAACGTGGAAGTGAAGCGCTACGGCGAGAGCAAGTATCGCAAGCCCGACTCCGACGAGACCTGGGAGTTCAGTCCGACAGGAGTGTGCGAGCCTGTTGAAATCCGAATCACCAGCACCACCGGCACCATTGAGATGGGCTTCGATCCCCTCACCGGCTGCGCCCGGAAGAAGAACATCAGCGTGAACAACTGAGCCACATGAAGCAACACGAGCCAGGCAACCACGCGACCCACAGCGTTGCAAAAACGTCCAGCGACCTTCGTGGTCGTTGCTCTCGTTTGCACCCGCAGCGTCGCACTCGGAAGCCGCGCGCCTTCGTGCTGCTGGAGATCGTGCTCGCCATAGGCCTGTTCTCCATTGTCGCTGTCTCGATGACGCGTGCACTGGATCAAGTTGCCCGCACCTCACGTGCGGCACGCAGTGAAGGCCAGGTGCTTCGCGTGCTCGAAAGCGTGCTTGCCGAAGTGTCCCATCAGCCCAAGCTCAAGCCCGGAGGCATCCGTTTTGAAGCCGGTGCCGATGGTGTGGAAGCCGATGCCACGATTGAGCCCGTGAAGCTTTACACACGCAACAAGCAGCTGCTCGACCACATGTTTCTCATCCGCGTGAAAGCGTGGATTCCCGACGGCAAATCGCGCCTCTTCGCGCGCGAAATGAAGACCTATGTCTATTCGCCCAACAGTCCTGAAAGGTAAGCGAGCGGCATCCACCGCAGGCTTCACCCTGATCGAAGTCATCGCCGGCATGGCGTTGATGATGACAGTCATTGGTGGCGTGTATGGCATCGCCAGTGGTGCTCTCGGCCTGGGCAAAAGCATGGCCGCAAGTCGAGTGCATGAAGCACGGCTCATGAACTTCGTCAGTGCCTGGCGGGAGTATCTGGAGTCCTTGCCGCCGAACACTCGCATCACGGTGGGCGAGAAGCCCTCGCGCAAATTCGGCCGCGGCAGCCTGCTGATTGAAAACGGCAGCGTGCCCTTCGCCTGGTCGCGCGAAGTCCGTCTCGCTCCCGCCGTCGAGTTCAAGGTCTCGCGTTCCAAGACCGATCGCAACTCCAGCACCCTTCTCGTCCGCCACCTTCGGAAGCCCGAACGTGCCACTTCGCCTGACGACTACGAGGTCATCGCCGAACTCCCGCTCATCGAAGGCCTGCGCGAGTTCACCTGGCAGTTCTACGATGCTGAAAAGAAAAAGTGGGTCACTCTCTGGGAAGACAAGGGAGCCCCTCCGCTCTTTATGCGCCTGCGCCTTGCCTTTGCCAATGAGCCCCGCGAGAAGGCCTATGAGTATGTGTTCTGGTTCAGCGGTGGCAATGCGATCAACGAGGCAGGTGTTCCTCAATCACCAGGCATCCCCGGCCAGACACCGCCACCAGGCCTACCTCCCATGGGTCAGCGCATTCCCGTGCCTCAACCAGGAGGTGCCCGATGAAAGCGTCACCGATCAGCCCTCGTCGTTCATCGATATGCCAGCGCGGTTCGTCCTTGATCGCCGTTTTCTGGATGATCGCCGTGCTTGGCATGGTGCTCTTCGCTGCCACCAAGTTGCTCGCCACCGACACTGCGGCCGCACGTGTGATGCGCGACCGCATGCAGGCCAAACGCTACGCTGAGATGGGACTCGAAGTAGGACGTCATCCTCGCATCGAACTCTACGATCCATTGCTCTCGATGAGCGATGATAGCGGTGGCTACTCGGTGAGCATCACCACGGAAGAAGCACGGTTCAACATCAACATCCTCCTGCTCAACTCTGACCGCGAGATTCTGCGCCGCATCTTCACCTACTGGAAGATGAGACCTGAGTTCGCCTCGAAGCTCAGCGACGCCCTCAAAGACTGGGTGGATGCCGATGACAAGATCTCGCTGAATGGCGCAGAGAAGCGCGAGTATGAGAAGCTCGGCTTTGATCACCTGCCCTTCAATCGCCCGTTCAAGAACCTGGATGAGATGCTGCTCGTGCGAGGCATGGAGACCGTCAATGCTGCGTATCCAGGATGGCGCGACTGGTTCACGGTTTACGGTGATGGCAAGGTGGATGTGAACGAGGCAAGGCCGGAGTTCATCTCCGTGCTCGCTGCCGTGCCCATGGAAAGACTCACTCCCCTGCTCACGCTGCGAAATGGCCGCGACGGAGCCCATCACACGATCGACGATGGACGTCTCAACAGCGCCGCGCAGGTCGCACAATTACTGGGCGTCTTTCAGCCCAAGATCGTCCAGGACCTTCAGCAATGGGTTCAATTCGCCGGCCCCATTCGCCGCATCGAAAGCACTGGCAGCTACAACTCCATGCGTCGCAAGATCATCCTCATCACGCAGAACAATCAAACCATCTGGCGCGGAGAAATGCCCTCCTCATGAGCAACCGAACTTCCAAACTCAAACACGAACTCCTCATTCCCGGCGACACGTCCTGGGAGCTGTGGAGCAGCACGTCGCTGGGTGCGATGGAGCACGTGAGATCCTTTGACGACTCCCGCCCTGGCTCATTCGCCACCACTGCCGCACGACGCACGTTGGCTCTGCCTGCCGCCTCCGTTTGGGTGCTGCCAGCCTGGCTGAAAGGTGAGCGCGAGCATCTGCGCGACATGGCCAACCTCCACCTCGAAAGGCTGAGCGTTCGCACGCCTGGCCACGAGCAGGCGATGATCGTGAACTCGATCGACGAAAGCGCCGGCAGTCACCTGACCCGCGTCGTTGCCCTGAAAGATGTGACGACCCCTTTGGCGGAGTTGAAACTGCTGCCCGATGACTGCCAGCTCAGCGCGATGTGCTTCGCTCTGGCACCGAACTCCATCACGATCTGGCGCGAGCTTGGTCGGCTCGTCGTTGCCATCACGGTCGGTCCGCAACTCGCCTACTTCAGTCCCATGTCCGCCTCGTCGCTGGATCAGAGCGGACTCGCTGAGCTGAACAACATCTGCTTGCAGCTCACTTTCCAGAAGGTGCTCGAATCGCTCTCCGGCATCGTCTTGTGGATGGAAGACGGCGATGTCGAGCGCATTCACAAGATGACCGGCCTTGAGGTGCGCCGCGACTCGCGTCCCGGACCACGTCTCATCGCTGGTCAGCAGACGGGGCTCATGCCCATGGACGTCATCGCCGCTCGTCAGGCTCAGCAAGCGTCCGCACGTCATCGCATGGTGGCCCTGAGCGCAGGCTTCGTCATTGCTGTATTCGTCGCGGCTTTCTCCGCCCTCATGTCCATCGCCACCAGCGAACGCGATGCCCTGCGCGAGAAGATCGCCGAGATCACTCCGCGAGCTTCTCGCGTGGCCGGTCACAGGGCCGCGTGGATGGAAGCGGCTCCCGCGGTCGATCCCACTCAGTTCCCCATGCAGGTGCTGCTCAATTGCATGGAGCCTAAGTCGCCCGAACTCGCACTCATGTCCTTCGAATGCACACCTGACCGCGTGTTGATCCAAGGCCATACGCCGAGTGTGGAGGAAGCGCTCAAGTATCAGCAAGACATCAAGGACAGTGAGAACCTCACGGCTTTCATCTGGGAAGCTGGAGTGCCCAAGATCAATGAGCGCGATAACAGCGCCACTTTCGAACTCAAAGGCATGCTCGCCTCAGCGGAGGTCACCAAGCCATGAAACAGAGTGAAAAGATTCTTCTCGGTGCCTTCGCCATTCTCTTCCTCGTCATCATCGGCGGCGGAGTTGCCTCGTATGGCGTGAAGAACTATCGTCAGGTTACCGCTGAAACCGAAGCTCTCAAGAATCGCCTCCAGGTCATGAGCACCGCCATTGCTCAGGGGACAGAATGGAAGACAAAGAGCGATTACGTGGACGCGCATGTGCCGAAGTATTCCAGCCACACGCTGGCATCGTCCCGCCTGTTCACCACGGTGCAGGACGAGGCGACGTCCGCTGGCCTCAAGATCGCTTCCCGCGAGATGCAGCCCCAGCAGATCGCGCAGGAAGGTGAAGCCATGGGCTACTTCGACAAGGCCTCTGTCAAACTCACGTTCAGCGACGTGAAGGAGGAGGACCTCTTCAAATGGATGCACAAGATCTACAGCCTGAAGTCCTTCATCGGTATCACGCGCATGGCCCTCACTCCCAATCAGCAAGGCAAGAGCGTGAACTGCGAGGTCGAACTCACCCAGTTCTACCGTGAAGCGCCTGCCCAGAAACTCTCGAAGAACTAGCCGACCATGAAACGCTTCCTCTTCATCCCTACCATTCTCGCTGGCATCTCGCTGGCCCAAGATGCCGAACCGCCTGTCGTCGTGGCGAAGGCCATTCCCGTCAGCACCGAACCACCGAAGCCAGCCAACAAGTCGGCCGCCGCGGTTGAACCCTACAAGGCGGACGATTCTCCCGTGCCGCTCCCGCAGCTGGAACACTACTCGCGTCTTTGGACAGAATCCCTGTTCACCACGCGAGCCATGCCGTTGCCTGACGCCCCGGCTGGCCCCTCCTTCTCCGACAACTTCACCCTGTCCGGCACCTTCGAGGAGAATGGCAAATTGACCGCCGTCCTCATCGACAAGACCACCTCTGGGATCGTCCAGGCCTACATCGGCGTCGATAATGAAGAGGGCTTCCGCATCTCGAAGATCGAGCCTGGTGCTAACTCGGATCAGATGCGCATTCAATTGCAGAAGGGCAATCAAGTGGGCTGGGTCACCTTCTCCGATGGAGCAGCCACCTCTGGCAATGGAGCTCCCGCAGCAGCTCCTGCACCCGATGGAATGCTCGCCACCCGTCCGGGCGGCAATGTGCCTCAGGTGCCACAGCAGCCCACGCTCTTCCCACAAGGATCTGCAGTGCCTCCAGCTCCTAACATTCCGATGCCTGCCGCAGCTCCAGCAGTCCCGGTCGAAAACTCAACAGCTCCTGGGTTCACCGCGCCCACACCTCCGCCCACTCTGCGAGGAGGTTTGCCTTCGGCACCCCCTGCTCTGCCTGGAGATCCGCCACTGCCACCGCCGTGATGGCATGAATCCTTGCGAGTGATCGTGGCTCACGACATCGTGCGCCATGTCACGTCGATCTCGCTGGTCACATTCGATTCTCAGCATCGCCCTCGCAGGCAGTGCGTGGCTCATCTTTGCCCAAAGCCAGCCCATGCCCCCTGCACCTGCAGCACCCGAGAATTGGAAGCAAATGACTGGCGAGCAACGGCTCGCTGACCTGCACTCGCGCCGCACAGCCGGTGTCACCGCTGCTCTTCAAGCCCAAGGTTTTGCCCTCGGCAATGCCGTCTTCCTGAGGGCAATCAAGGAAGGCAGCGAATTGGAACTGTGGCTGCGACCAAGCACGAGCAGCGCTTTCAACCTCTACAAGAAATGGCCCATCGCACGCTGGTCTGGCACGCTTGGCCCCAAGACCAAGGAAGGCGATCACCAAGCGCCCGAAGGTTTTTATGCATTTGACTCCAAACAACTCAATCCACGCAGCAGCTACCACCTCTCGTTTAACATCGGCTACCCCAACGCCCTCGATCAGGCTCTGGGACGCACCGGCAGCTTGATCATGATTCATGGCAAGGATGTGTCCATCGGCTGCTTCGCGATGACTGATCCAGTCATCGAAGAGATCTACCTCATCGTCGAAGCCGCGCTGGCTGCCGGCCAGCCTCACATCGACGTTCATTGCTTCCCCTTCCACATGACCGCCGAGAGGATGTCCGCCGTGGTGGGCATTCACCGCGATTTCTGGCTCAATCTCAAAGAAGGCTGGGATCGCTTCGAGCTAACTCACTTGCCACCCACTTGGACTATTCAAGATGGGCGCTACCACTTCGATTGAAGCTCATTCATCATTCATACTTCAGATTTCATCCTTTCGCCCCATGCGCGCTCTCCAGCTCACTGCCGTTCAGACTCTCACGTTCATCACCATTCCCGAGCCACGCGATCCCGGCCCGGGCGAAGTGCTCGTGCGCGTCCATGCCATCGGCATTTGTGGCACCGATGTCAGCGGCTACCTGGGCAAGATGCCGTTCATGCAACTACCGCTCATTCTCGGTCATGAACTCGGCGTCGAAGTCATCGCCGTGGGCGATGCGGTCACCAACGTGAAGCCCGGCGACAAATGCAGTGTGGAGCCCTATTTGAACTGCGGCCACTGCCACTCGTGCGCTCAAGGCCGCACCAACTGCTGCGAAACGCTCACCGTGCTCGGCGTGCATGGCGATGGCGGCATGTGCGAGCGACTTGTGCTGCCTGCGCACAAGCTGCATCCGCGCAATACCTTGAGCTTTGAGCAACTCGCGCTCGTCGAGATGCTCGGCATCGGCTGTCACGCGGTGAATCGCGCACAGGTGAACGCAGGCGATCCCGTGCTCATCATCGGTGCCGGTCCCATCGGACTCACGGTGCTGGAGTTCGCGCGGCTCGCTGGCGCTCAAGTCAGCATCTTCGAACTCAACCAAGCTCGTCGCGCCTTCGTCCAGCGCACCTGGCCTGACGTGCGTGTGCTCACCGAGGCACCCGATGAAGCCAGCGCGCAGTGCGTCTTCGATGCCACCGGGCACCCCGGCTCGATGTCAGCAGCGATTCGCTATACGAAGTTCACCGGCAAAATCATCTTCGTCGGCATCACGAAGGAGCCAGTGCCGCTCGATGATCCCCTCTTCCATCGCCGCGAGCTGACACTGCTCGCCTCACGCAACGCCGTTGCCAGCGACTTCACGCGCATCCTCGAACTCATCGAGCAAGACAAGATCAACACGAGCGCCTGGATCAGCCACCGCTGCACCTTCGATGAACTGCCCACCGCAATGCCCGAGTGGATCAAGCCCGCGACCGGCGTGGTGAAGGCGGTGGTGAATCTGTTGTAGCTCACTCCTTCCGAATCGACTCTGTCAATCGCCCACGCAGTGCTGTCGAGGTAGCGATGACACAGACGATCAAGCCGAAGACCACGATGGCGGCGACGAGTTTGAGCATGAAGCTCAGCGGCAGATCTTGACTCGACTGTTGCAAGCTGGGCCACACGGCTAGTGCAGCGCTGAGCACGCCGCACACGACGCCGCCGAGAATGAGAGCGCCGTGTTCGCCGATGATCATGGTGCGCAGTCGCGAAGGCAGGAAGCCCATCGCTTGCATGAGGCCGAGTTCACCACGGCGCTCCAGCACATGACGTGCGACCAGCACACCGATGCCTGCGGTGCCGAGCAACACGCCGAGTCCGCCGAGCACGGTGAAGATGCCAATGTAAGCGTTCTGCACCGCGCTGAAGGCATTCAAGCGATCGACCGTGCGCTCCAACGCAAGACCACGCGGCTCCAGTTGCTTCATCAAGGTTTCGTTGGCTTCACGTTCGCGCTTCGCGGTCGCATCGATCAGGAAGAACCGATAACCTGCCGTGTCCGGCATCCAGTGGATGAAGGCTTTCTCGTCGATGATGATCTTGCCTTGCAGCACCGAGCCTGCGAGCAACGCCGCGATCTTCACGCGCATCGTCTTGCCACCGCCCACATCGTAGTCGAGCACATCGCCCACGCCCTTGCCCAGGCCCCACATCGCCGTGGCCATGTCAGCGATCGCGGGCACGGCATCGTCGTTGCTACTCGTGAGCATGTCCCACGAGCCCTTGCCGCTGAAGACGAAAGCCTTGCGCTTGGCCAGCTCATCGGACTTCACGCCCACGACTTGCGGATTCTGCGCCTTGTTAAGGTTGAGACAGCTCGCATCGTCGCCCGGACGCACGCGGAAAGGCACAACGGCGACGCCTTCCATGTCCTCGGCATCCAGGCCGAAGGCTTCGCGCCCGGCCTTGGCGTTGAGGTCCTCATACACCGACAGCGACGACTCGCCGATCAAAGCAAAGCCGCCCGTGCCCGAGTCGCGCTTCGTCGCATCGGCATCCGCAGAGAGGCGGAATGCATTCACGGCCGCCACCAGGAAGATGCCGCCCGCCATCATGCCCAGCACTGCCAGGCTGCGGCCCGGACGTCGCACCACATTGCGCACGCCGATCTGCGTCAGTGACAAAGCCACGCGCTGCCCGCGCGCCATCGCCTTCATCCAACCCGACGCCAGAGCGAGCATAGCGACCATCAGCAACATGCCCGCGCCAAAGAACATGCCGCCGAGTTCCTCCGCGTTCGTCGCCTTCGTGCCAGCGAAGCCGAGGCCGATCGCCATGATGAAGCCAATCACGGACCACAACTTCCAGTTCGTCCAACGGCGCTCGCGTTTCGTCTGCGTGATCTGCATCCCTTCGCCAGCGAGCAGTGCACGCGGTGCGGTCTTGAGCAGCTTCCGCGTCACCCACCACAGCGTGAGCATCGACACGACGAAGCTCGACACGCCTGCGATGATTCTCGTCAACGGCTGCGCAGCATAGGTGATCTGAAGCCCAGCCGTCGCGCTGCCCCACACACCGTTGAGGCCCGCGAGTGCCGCCTTAGTGTAAAACACGCCGCCGATCAGACCGAGTCCGCTGCCGACCAACGCGATCACGCCAGCTTCACCGAGCAAGGCGCCACGCACCTGCTTCGCGGTCCAACCGATGGCCATAAGCAGCCCCACCTGCGAGGCACGACGCTCGATCATGAAGACGAAGAGCAGTGCCGCAAACACCAGCGCTGCCGCGATCAGGAACATGCTCAGTCCGACGAACAAGCCGCCGAAGTCCACACTGCCTTTGGCTGCTGCATTCGCATCGGCTTTGAAGTCGCGGACGCTGAGGCCTATGTCAGCGAGCTTGAGGATGGAGGCGATCTCCTGCTTGAGTTGTGCCTCGTCTTGACCGCTGTCGGCAAAGCGAATGCCCGTGAGCTTGCCGAAGCGATTGCCCCACAGCTCCTGGCCTTTCGTGAGGTCGATGAAGGCCTTCGGCGTGCCGCGATGCTGCGTCCAGTATTCCTGATCCTTGTCGCGCATGGCACTGAGGTCCATCGGCATGCCGGTGTTCCAGTCGCGGCAGTTGTCCGTATCGGTCAGGCCGGGGAAGTGCGGCGTCCAGTCCTTGGTCAGGCGCGCGTCGGTAATGGGCAGGATGCCGCTCACGGTAAAGCTGGTGGTCTGCTCCGTGAGCTGGCGTCCCAGGCCCATCACGAAGTAACGCAGGTCCACCTTGTCGCCGACCTTGAGCCCTTGGTCCTCGGCGAGCCACGAATTGATCACCAGCGACGGCTTTGATCCCGACTCCGCGAAGCGCGCGCTCGGCGCAGCGGTGATCATTGAATACGGCGTCTTGCCCGAGGCGGAGCTGAGGCCGTTCACCAGATACGTGAGCAAGCCATAGCTGTCCTTAAAATGCGCGAGCAGCTTCGATGTGAGGCCCTCGTCCATGAAGATGCGATCCGTGCCGATCTGCCACTCGGCCTTGTCCGATTTCACGCGCTCGAGCTTGAGACCGAAGTCCTCCATCGTCGCCTTTTGCTGCAACTGAGCACCGAGAACGGAAAACTCGGAACTCATCACCGCATTGCACTTCCCCTCCATCTCGACCTGAATCTGAAGATCCGCGAGCGCGAGGAAGGCCGTCGGTTGTGGCACGGCGGAGGCAGCGAGCTGGAAGGCACCGAAGTCATCGTCCCTGATCACGGCGCTGACCTTGCGACGCAGGGCCACGTCTTGATCCGTCGCGCCGGACATTGGCGCATCGCGCGAGATCGCGCTCGGCTTTTCCAGCCGAACAATCACGGTGTCGCCAACGGCGACTTGCAGACGGCGAGCCATCGGAGCGTTGATCGCGAGTTCGCCTGTGTTGATCGAGACGACCTTGCCCGAAGGACTGAGCTGCCAGAAGGCATCGTCCACGCCGAGCACTTGCGCGCCGTTCACTCGCGCGGCAGCCGCACGCGTGCTGCGCGTGGCGACACTGACGGAGCCGCTCGCGATGATCATCGGCACCGACTTGGTTTCGTGCGCGAGCTTCTCCGTAACCCACCGATCACCGCCGATCATGCCCGCATGAATCTTGCCCAGGCGCAGCTCTGCCACGCGACGCAGCGATGCCTTCACCGAATCACCGACGAGCAGTGAACCGCTAAGGATCGCTGACGCGAGGAAGGCTCCGAAGAGCAACCCAAGATGCGCACGCCCGTAGTGGCGAGCGCTGGAGAGGATGAAGGCGAAGGTGGTCATGATAGTAGTCCAGTTGCGCCGCAACTGGCGTATGCGTCTCTCCAGTTGCGGCGCAACTGGGCTACTTTGGCGATGCCGATCATGCCAGCCTCCCTTCATGAATCTGCAACACGCGTCCCATCCGTTCGGCTTGCGCGCGATGATGGGTGACGAGCACAAGGCTGACGCCGGTCTTCTTTTGCAAGTCGATGAGCAGGTCGGTGAGTGCAGCGGCATTCGTTTCGTCGAGGGCGCCGGTCGGTTCGTCGGCGAGGATGAGTCGCGGCTCGTTGATCAACGCTCGCACGACAGCGACGCGCTGGCGTTCACCACCGGAGAGCTGTGCGGGGCGATACGTGGCGCGATGGTCGAGGCCGACGGCCTTGAGCAACTCATGCGCACGCGCGGTGCGGTCGGCTTTCGCCTTCAGCGCCATGGTGGGCACGAGCACGTTCTCCAGCACGGTGCATTGCGGCAGCAGGTGATGGAGCTGGAAGATGAAGCCGATCTTCTCGCTGCGCAGCGCGGCGAGTGTCTCCGCCGAAGCACCATGCAAGGACTTGCCCTCGAACAAGACCTCGCCGGCATCGGGCTCGTCGAGCGTGCCGAGAATATTGAGCAGCGTGCTCTTGCCGCAGCCGGAAGGTCCCACGATGGCCACGGATTCGCCGGGCTGGATGCTGAGCGAGATGTCCCGCAGCACGGGCACGGACTCACCGCGCTCGGGTTCGGCGTAGGACTTGGAGATGTTGCGAAGTTCGATGAGCATGGTCTCGGATTGATACGACTGTCGCACGATACGTAGAGCGAGCGTCTTCGTTCGTCCACTGGTGCCTCGTCCGTCCACGGGCGCGGCAATCGAGCGACGATGGTCTGCTCACCTGCTTACGAACGTGGACGTTCGTTCTACACACTTCGCCTCACTTCAGCGTCTGCAGCCAAGCGACGAGATCCGCCAACCCTTGGGCGCCAATCGCCCCTGCCAACCCTGGCGGCATCAGCGAGTCCTTCATCTCGTCCTTCTTGACGATGCTTGACTTCTTGACCGTCATCGAAGCACCACCCGCGACCTTCAGTGTCAACTCGCTGTCCGTCTCGCTCACGATGTAGCCGACGATGGTCTGGCCTTCCTTGGTCGTGATCGTCTCGCCGTGGAAGCTGTGCTCGATGGCGGCGCTCGGATACAGGATCGCGGTGAAGAGACCGTCCTTGCTCAGCTTGTTGCCGATCAAACTCAGGTCGGGACCGAAGTCGATGAACTGGCCTTTCACGCGATGGCAGGCGACGCAGCCTGCTTGGGCAAATATCGTCATGCCCTTGCTCGCATCGCCGTTGAGCTTCATGAGTTCAGGGATGCTGGGGAAGTTCTGTAAGCCTTGCGCGGCGGGCAAAGGCAGTGTGCTCGCAGCTTCGTTGCGCACGCCGACATCGGTGCTGCGGCTGAGCGCCAGCGCGGCGGTGGTGAGCTGAGCTTCGGGCAGTTTCTTCTCGCTGTGCCAGCGCAGGATGTTGCGCGCGCCTTCGCTGGTGAGCGCCAACGCTTCGATGGCGGTGTTGCGCACGCCGTTGTCTTTGAGCTTCCAGAACGCCTGATTCAAGACGGCGACACTCGCGCGATCGCCCACGCGGCCAAGCACGTTCACGAGTGCGGTGGCGCTCTTCGGATCGGACTGGGTAAGCAACGCCGTCGTGCCATCGCGATTCGCAGCCAGCATCTTCGCGGCGGTGATCGACTCCGGCGCATTCGGGTTCGCGAGGATGTAGTCGAGCAGTTCCTTCTCGAAGCCCGTGAGGTTCAGTCGCTCGACGAGCGAGACAAACTCCGGCTTGCCGATCACGGGTTTCAACAGTGAGTCGAGCCGTGCTTGCGCCGCCGGGTCTTTCGTGATGGCATCACGCGAGAGCAAGGCGACGGATGCGAGCGCAGTTTCGCTGTCGGCCTTGTGGAAGATCTCAAGCGCGGCCTTGGTGACTTCGGCGGGGTGGTTGTATTGGAGTATTTGGAGGGAGCGGAGAAGTCGCAGATTTGTGCCTTTCGCGGCACTATGAAGTTCAGCAAGTCGCAGCGTCAAATCCGCCAATGCCTTCGGTGAGTCGGAACCCCGGCTTCTCAATACCAAAGCCAGAGCGAGTTCCTCGCTCCCCTTATCGCCGTCAATGCTGCGGGTTTCAGTCAATCTCTTGTCCCAACTCAAATCGGCGCCAATTCCCAATGCCTCGATGAGCCAACGATCACCAGCAGACGCACCGCTGGCAACGGATGCCCACGTTGGGACTCCAACTTCTCCATTATCAAACCGCGCAGAAATGGCGAGTTCACGTCTCGCTACTGGGCTTCTTAAAATGCCGCGATACCAATGCGCCATCAGTGGTTCTTGAAAATGATGCTGTCGAATAAGTCGGAGACCGGCGGCGACGAGATTGTCGTCACCGCTGTGGAGGGCATCACCAATCACATTAAGTGCCGCCTCTTTAGCATCCGGTTCGAGTGTGAAAGGATCAAATGGCCTGGCTTTAGTCCCCAAGTTGCCAAGCACCCACAACGCTCTCGCTCGATGCTGTGGCTCGGATTTCGTATCGCTGAAAAGAGCCTTGAGTTCCGGCGCAGCCTTCGGGCCGAACGCCCTCAACGCCATCCACCCAAGATACCGCGCTGCCTCATTCGGCGACTTCAACGCAGCCACAGCACCATCGACCGACGACACATCGACCTTCGGCGATTCATACTTCTCCGCCGCCTTCGTGGTCACCCGGAACAGCCGTCCGCGCGTCACATCGCCCATGCCGTGTCCACCGACACCCGGATCATACCAATCCGCCACGATCAACGAACCATCCGGTGCCACCGCGACATCGCTCGGGCGGAACCAGCGGTCCTTGGTGCCTTCGAGCACGTTGACGATCTCTGCCTTGTAGCCTGCGCCATCGGGTTGGGTGATGTAGCCGCGCACCACATTGGGTCCGGCGTCGCAGTGGATGGGCATGCATTTGAAGATGCTGGGCAGCAGATCGCCTTCATAGACTTGCATGCCGGTGGGTGAGCCCGCGCCAGTTTGCAGGAGGTTCGGGATCACGCCGGGATCGTTTTGATGCCAGTGACGTTTCGGAATCTCGTCCTCCCAGCCGATGCGCGGGGTCTGCCAGCCGGCACCGGTCATCTCGTCGGAGTAGCCGTAGTTGCCGAACTCCATGACGTAGTTGATGCGCACGCCTTTGTTGCCGTCGTCGTCGTTGTCGGACTGCCACATCGTGCCGAACGAATCCACGGCGACCTCCCAGTTGTTGCGGAAGTTCCAGGCGAGCACCTCGACGTTGCTGCCATCGAGTTCGCAGCGGAAGACCATGCCTTGCTGATAGGGGCGGTTGTTTTGATTGGTGCACTTCACACCGTGGATGTCGGTGATGAGGTTGCCGTCCTTGT
Organism: Verrucomicrobiaceae bacterium; assembly: GCA_016795365.1. Lineage (GTDB taxonomy): Bacteria > Verrucomicrobiota > Verrucomicrobiia > Verrucomicrobiales > Verrucomicrobiaceae > JAEUHN01. The sequence continues at coordinate 73,312 of JAEUHN010000005.1, read as the reverse complement.
CGCAGAGTTGCTTGCCGGCGTTGCCGAAGTTGAAGTAAAGGCGACCATCGGGGCCGAAGTGGAAGGCGTGGATGCCGTGGTCGTGCTGCGCGCCGCCGATCTTGGTGAACATCACTTCCTTGCGGTCGGCCTTGTCGTCGCCGTTGTCGTCGATGAGCGAGAACACGTCGTCACCGCAACTGATGATGACGCGATTGCCGAGCACGCAGATGCCGTGCGCGCTGTCCACATCGTGGCCCTGGTAGAAGACGGTGGACTTGTCGGCTTTGCCATCGTGATCGGTGTCTTCGAGGATCAGGATGCGATCGCCCTCCGCGCGATCGCCGAGGTGCTTGCGGTAGTTCACGACCTCGCACACCCACACGCGACCTCGTGCGTCGATGTCGATGCTGGAAGGCGACATCATCATCGGCTCGCTGGCAAAGAGCTGCACGACGCACTCAGGATGCACGTCGAGATTCGCGATGGCGTCGGCGGGATCGTGCGTGGCTTCATCGCTCGATTTGATCTCGCCCGGGTTCTCAGTGAAGACGCTGAAGATCACGCTGGTCGCCCCTTGCTTCGTGCCGCCTTCATCGAGCGCGGCGCGTGCTTTGAACCGCGTCGCACCATCGGGAAGATTGAAAGCAATCACGCTGTTCGCATGCGTGCCGATGCCATACTCGATGGCCTTGCCCGCGCTGCGCAGCTCACGGCCCTCGGCATTCGCGTTGACTCGCACATTGCCCCAGCCTGACTTCGCGGACTTCCACTCGACCTCGGTGAGCTTCTTCTCGCTGCCGTCCTTCAAGATGAGCCGAGGCTCTGCCCAGTCCGCCCAATCAGCCGTGAAGCCGTTGCCGCCATCGGATACAGTCAGGAACAGTTCCTTCGCGCCCTTCAGCTCCACGTCGATGTCCACCGAGTGGCCCGGCGTTTGCGGGGTGAGCAGCTTGCTTTGGAAGAGCGGCTTCGGCGCGGCGAAGGCAACCGTGGAAGCGAGGACGAGAGCGAGGATGGCTTTCATGCGGGGCGTGGTTATACGCTCGCACGATAGCAACTTCGAAAGCAGGTCCGCAACTTACTTACCAAGGGCTTTTTTGGCTTCCTCAACATCGGCCCTCAGAGCTGCTCCCGCTTTGACTCCCCACGCTTGACCAATGGTGAATCCCTCCTGTGTCGTTAGTTGCTGATGAACTGCAAACTTCTGTCCCGTCGGAGTTCCGTAGAACGCGATCAAGTCCTTGACCTCGTTGAGTGTGTAATGCTTGGCATAGATCGGAAGCAGTTCCTCAAGCAAGGCATCGACGTTCATTTTCTTCTCAGCCTTGACCCAAAACTCATCAGGCAATGAGGGGGCTATTGGCTTGAGGGCGGCGACCAACTGACCCGGAGCCGCCTTCAGCCCTGCGAGTTCACCATTCAATTCGACGAACTTCATGAGCGCAGCGCGCATCTCAGGTGACATCACTTCCTGTGAACTCACGCTCGAAAGCGCCAACACCGAACAACTCAGCAATGCGATGAGAGTTTTCATACGTGGTGATTCAAAGATCGAGTTAGTCACTTCAACAACTCCGCCAGCTTCTCCTCCAGGGCGGTGCCCCGGAGATTGGTGGCGACCACTTTGCCGTCCTTGCCGATGAGGAAGGTGGCGGGGATGGAGTTGATGCCGAACTTGCGGGCAATCTCACTGCCCCAGCCTTTGCCGTCGAAGGCTTGAGGCCAGGTCATGTTTTCTTTCTTGATGAAGGATTCCAGGGCATCTTTTTCCTGATCGAGGGAGATGGCGATGATCTCGAAGCCTTTCGCATGGTAGGTGTCGAAGGCCTTTTTCACATTGGGGAGTTCGCCCACACAGGGGCCACACCAGGTGGCCCAGAAATCGACGAGCACCACCTTGTCCTTCATGGCGGCGAGATCAACCTTGGTTCCATCGAGAGCGGTGAAGGCAATCTCCATCGTGTCACCCACGGCTGGCTGATTGAGTTGTCCACGCAGCGAGCCAACCATGCGCGAACCTTGCTTTTCCATGTCGGGATGGTCGGCGAAGTCCTTTTCGAAGGTGTCCAGCAAGGCGGCAGCGGCTTTCTTGTCGCCCTTGGACATGGCACCGCGCACCTGGAGGGCGATGAGAGGCATGGCACTCATGAGGTCCCCCTCCTTTCCTTTGGTCAGTTGCTTGTAGAGGTCCGCGAGTTTCTCAGAACTGGGTGCCTCCTGCCCCGTGGCATTGAGGAGCTGCACCTTGAGCACCTCGGCTTTGACCTTGTCCTTGGCATCCGGGGTGGCCTTCAGGTAGGCGTCGATCTCGGTGATGGTTTCCTTGAAGAAGACCATTGCCTTCTCACGGCTCTCGGGACCGCGTTCGAGTTTGCTGAGCTTTGCCTTGAGGGCCTCCTCAATGGCTGCCGAGTCTTTGGGGGCCTCGCCGTGGGCGACGAGAGTAAACGCGGAAATCGCGACGGCGAGAATCAAGGAAGTCAGCTTCATGGCAGCCCATCATGGCGACAAGTAAGGCACGGAGACAAGTCTAATGTGCGTCCACTGCGCAAAACGATCTGGCATGCGCGTTGGTTTACTCACCATGCACATGACTTCCTCACGCCGCCAGTTCATTGCCCAGTCGCTCGCCTTCGCCGGTTCTACCGCGTTCGCTCAAGACTCCACTGCGGAGCCGATCATCGACATTCACCAGCACACGGATTACCACGGTAGGTCCAACGATCACATGATCGCGCATCAGCGTGCGATGGGCATCACGACGACCGTGCTCCTGCCTGCCGGAACCTACATTGACAAGCCGTCCACACACAACGGCAAGTCGAACGGACTGGCTGCCAAATGCACGGGCAACGCGGTCTGTATGGAGATCGCAAAGGCGCATCCCAAGGAGTTCTTCTTCGGTGTGAACGAGATCACCGACGAAGCCAATGCGCCTGCCGAGATCGAGAAGTATCTGAAGCTCGGCGGTGTGATTATTGGCGAGCAGAAGTTCGCGGTGGAGTGCGACTCGGCGGCGAGTCAGAAGCTCTACGAACTGGCCGCCGCGTATCAGGTGCCGATCCTGCTGCACTTCCAGCTCAAGACTTACAACTTCGGCTACGAGCGCGCGCACAAGATGTTCGAGAAGTATCCGAAGACGAACTTCATCGGCCATGCGCAGACCGTGTGGGGCAACATCGACAAGAACTACGACTGGAAGAACAACTACCCGAAGGGCAAGGTCACGCCCGGCGGCCTCACGGATCGCTACCTCGCGGACTACCCGAACTTCTTCGCTGACATGTCCGCTGGCTCGGGGCTCAATGCGTTGACACGCGACGAGGACCACACGCGCGGCTTCTTCGATCGTCATCAAGACAAGATCCTCTATGGCTCCGACTGCGCGGACCACCTCGGCCGCGGCCCTGGCTGCCAAGGCGCAGGCACCATCGCGATGATCCGCAAGCTGGCCCCGAATCCGAAGGCGGTCAGGAAGATCCTGTTCGAGAACGCGAAGCGCGTGCTGCGGCTGGAGGTGTAGCAATCCGTTCATGGGCCTCGGTTCTCTGTTCTCGGTTTGCAGGCTCCAGACAGTGCGAAGATCAGGTTGCATGTCAGAACCTCGAATGGCTCCACTGTCTCTCGCCTGACTCCAACGGAGAACTCTGAACCGAGAACTGTGAACCTCAATCTGCCCACCTACCGCACCCAGCGCTGGTTGTTCCCACGGCTGCTCGCGCTCGTGTATGCGATCGCCTTCGCGTCGTGGCTGGCGCAGTGCGATGGGCTCGTGGGTGAGCAAGGCATCCTGCCCGCGCAGGACTTTATGGCGAATGTCCATGCGTATGCGGAGCGCGAGCACGTCAACGCCTTCTGGCAGGTGCCCACGTTGTTCTACTGGCACTACAGCGATGCCCTGCTGCACGGCGTGTGCTGGGTGGCGATGGGGTTTTGCATCCTGGTCATGTTAGGCGTGTGGCAAGGGCCAATCCTGGCGCTGCTGTGGTTTGGCTATCTTTCGATCGCGACCACTGGCGGCATCTTTATGGGTTATCAATGGGATGCGATGCTGCTGGAGGCAGGCTTCCTGGCGCTGTTCTTCGTCTCGTGGCGAGTGCGCGCCAGACCCACCGATGCACCCACGGGCTCCACCTTCCTCCTGCACTGGCTGGCCTTTCGACTGATGCTGATGAGCGGCTACGTGAAGATCGGTGGCGGCGACTTGGTGTGGGAGAACGGCACCGCACTGATGTATCACTTCGAGACGCAGCCGCTGCCCAACCCGCTTGCTTGGTGGGCGCATCATCTGCCGCGCTGGCTGCACGTCTTCAATTGCTGGGCGATGTATGCGATCGAACTCGTGCTGCCCTTCGCCATCTTCTGCGGACGCTGGGGGCGCTTGCTCGCCTGCACGGGCTTCTGCCTGCTGATGGGCGGTGTGATGATGACGGGGAACTACAACTTTTTCAATCTCCTCACCATTGTCGTCAGCCTCACGCTGCTCGATGACTCATGGGTTCCAGCCACACTGAAGCACTGGCTGAAGCTCAGCCCTCAGCCACGCGTGCGCTGGCAGCGCCGTCACATTCATGTGTATGCTTGCACCCTGGTGCTTGCGCTTCTCAGCGGGGTGGCCGCCGATGAATTCCTTCAGGGGCGCATCAAGACGTGGACCTCACACACACCCGCATGGCTGGCGAATGTGTATGGCAAGCATCTCGCCCCGTGGCGCTCGATCAATGCGTATGGTCTGTTCCAGGACATGACCGAGGAGCGACTGGAAGTCGTGATCGAGGTCAGCGATGACGGAGTCTTCTGGCGTGATCTCCCGTTCAAATACAAACCCGGCGCACTCAAGGACATGCCGCGTCAGATCGCACCGCATCAGCCACGCCTCGACTGGCAGATGTGGTTTGCCGCCTTGTATCCGGGCTATGTGCCGCAGCGCGACTCCGATCCGCGTTCACCGATGCATTGGTTTGGCCCATTCATGAATGCGCTGCTGGAGAAACGCGAGGCTGTATGGGCCCTCGTTGGTGAGCCGCCGTTCCCACGCGACACCATCACCCACGCTCGCGCTGTGCTCTATCGCTACCACTTCGCAACACCCGATGAACGCACAGAGACCGGTCCATGGTGGAAGAAGGAATACCTTCACCCCTTCTCGCCCACCTTTTCCATGACAGCCCGGCAATGATCAAAAATCGAACGCCAAGCCACCTCTCCACCTCGAATCACGGCAGCAAGCCCCTGCTGGACACTGTGCCAAACTCCATTACCATCGCCGCCATGAGATTCCTCTCGCCGCTCGTCTTCGTGACTATGTTTTTCTTTGGCAACGCCGTGCGTGCCGCTGCACCCGTCGTCACGACTCACCCCACCACCACCACCGTAGCGTCTGGAACATCGGTGAGCTTCACAGCGGATGCCTCTGGCAGTCCCACGGTTCAGTGGCAATCGAAAGCCGAGGGAGCTTCCAGCTTCTCAGACATCTCCGGCGCGACTGCCACCACCTACTCGGCAACAGCAACAGGTTCCCTTAGCGGAACCCAGTTCCGGGCTGTTTTCACGAATGCGGACGGCACAGCTACATCGAACGCCGCAACGTTGACAGTCACCACGGGCACTCCTGCAGCGCCAGCGGTGCAAACCAATCCATCAGCTCTCACTCGAGTAGCAGGAGATACCGCCGCATTCGTCGCCGCTGCCTCGGGAAACCCAACTCCAACTGTTCAATGGCAGATCAGCACGAACAACGGCAGCACCTGGACGAACATCACAGACTCGCGATTCAGCGGCGCGACGTCCAACACTCTCCAGTTTACCTCCGCATTGTCGGACAGCGGATCCTTGTTCCGTGCTGTTTACACCAACAGCCTTGGCACCAAGGAGACCAGCTCGGCCAAGCTCACCGTCACATCATCCACCACCCCCACCCCCGAGACGCCCCAAGGCACCAACACCCAGGGTGTGCTGGTCTATAACCTCAACTTCAAACACCTTGCCGGATTCGGCATCGACTTCTTCGAAGACGGCTACGTGGTCCTGCCAGCCACTGGTGGAACGGGTGAGGTGCTGTTCCTCGGACGCGACAATGGCAAGCGCATCTACAGCAAACAAACGGGAGCGAAATCGTTCACCGGCAAAACCCGCGATGATACCTACACGGTGGTCACCATGAACGGCACCAGCGGAGCCAGCCTCTGCATGCACGCCTATGGCAAGGCTGACGACAAGGTGAAGGCCAACACGCCCACTGTCTCGATCAGTGTGAAGACGGCTCGCACCATGCACGGCATTGCTCAGGCAGCCTATGATGAATCCACGGCCACCACCAAGCCACTCAACGGCACCCTTGGGTTTGTGGAGTTCTCGGAGATGAAGCTGGTTCTGGATGAAGGTGAGACCAACCGCGTGAACGAGAATTCTCTGAGCGTCGTGGATGCGATGAAGACGCTGGTCGTCAAGGTCACTGCGCGAGGCTACACCGAACTCAAGCTGACCACATCGACAACGACGACAACAACCGGAAGCACCACTGGGACAACGACTGGAAGCACTTCGACCGATTCAACGACCGACTCCAGTTCGACAACCACCACCAAGTAGCACGGCGACCTTCGATCTGATTCCGAATACCAAAACGGGCGGCCCGAAATGGCCGCCCGTTTTCGTTCGGAGATTTGGATTTAAGCTTTCTTGACCAGGAAATACTCGATGGCGTCCACCAGCGCCTCCCAGGACGCATCAATGATGTTCGTGCTCACGCCGACCGTTCCCCATGTGCGTTCGCCATTGCTGCTAACGACGAGCACGCGAGTCTTCGCTGCCGTGCCCGAACCGGAGTCAATGATGCGCACCTTATAGTCTTCCAGGCGCATCTTGGCGACCGCTGGATAGGCAGGCGAGAGGGCTTTGCGAAGTGCATTGTCCAGCGCGTTCACGGGGCCATCGCCTTCATCCACGGTGTAAACTTTCTCGCCATTGATCAGAAGTTTGACCGTTGCTTCACAGGTTTCGTTTCCGGCACGATGGCGATGGCTGACGTGATACTCCAGCAGCTGGAAAGACGGCGTGTGCTGCTTGAGTTGCTTTCGGATCAGCAGCTCGAATGAAGCCTCCGCAGCCTCGAACTCGTAGCCCTCGCTTTCCAGCCGTTTGACCTCGGCCAGAATGGTCTGCACCTCCGGCGCACCTTTGGCGAACTTGAAACCCATGGCTTCGGCGCGAACCAGGACGTTGGACTGGCCGCTCATGTCGCTGATCGTGATGATGCGCTCATTGCCGACCAGTGCCGGATCAATGTGCTCGTAACTGCGAGCCAGCTTCTGCACAGCATGGACGTGCAAGCCACCTTTGTGCGTGAAGGCTGCGACACCGACATACGGCGCACGGATCTCCGGCTGCACATTGGCCATCTCAGCGACAAAGCTCGAGAGCTCACGCAAACGTGTGAGATCGAGCCCGAGATCGATGCCCATCTTCAGCTGTAGCGTGGGCATGATGGTGATGAGGTTGCAGTTCCCCACGCGCTCACCGTAGCCGTTGATCGTGCCTTGCACTTGATTGGCGCCAGCGCGCACAGCGGCCAGCGCATTCGCCACGCCGACACCGCCGTCGTTATGCGTGTGAATGCCAACCGGCCTGCCCAAGTGAGCGACGACTTTGGCCGTGACCTCGCCCACGAATTCAGGCAGGGCACCGCCATTGGTTTCGCACAGGACGATGAGGTCCGCGCCTGCATCGCTGGCCGCCTTGACGGTCTTGAGAGAGTAATCGGGATCTTCTTTGAAGCTGTCGAAGAAATGTTCCGCATCGTAGAGCACCTCACGGCCATGGCTTTTAAGATAGGCCACGGTGTCAGCGATCATCGCCAGGTTTTCTTCGAGCGTTACGCCGAACACCTCGGTGACATGCAACGGCCAGGTCTTACCCACGATGGTGACCACGGGGGTCTTCGCATCGAGGAGCATCTGCACCTGAGGATCCTCCTCCACCTTGAGCTTGCCGCGTCGCGTCATGCCGAAGGCGGTGATCTTGGCGTTCTTCCACGTGCGCTTGCTAGCCTCCTCAAAGAAAGCGGCGTCTTTGGGGTTGGAGCCCGGCCAGCCCCCTTCGATGTAGTGGACTCCGAAGTCATCGAGCTTTTCGGCCACGCGAATCTTGTCGAGCGTGCTGAAGGAGATGCCGGTGCCCTGGGTGCCGTCGCGCAGGGTGGTGTCGTAGATGGAGACTGGGGACATGAAAGGGGGATGTAGAAGGATGAGAAATGAGAAGAATCAAGGCCGATGAGCCGGCGGGCTTGATGCTGGCATCTCGCACGATGACGAGGCGACGGAGTTTCCTGGGTTCAACACAACGGCATCAGGCGCGGTGGAACCCTCGCCTAATTCGAATGCTGGCTATGATGCTGAACGCCCTCATGAAAAACGGGCGGAAGGCTACGTCAGAAGGCAGGGGGATCAAGGCTGAGTTTTCAGAGCGGGGAAAGGATGAGCCGCGACGCGCGTTCCTTTCCGCCCCCCAATGAACCCCTTTCGTCCAGCCCTCTGGTCAGGCCTTGCCGTGCCATGATGACCTTCCTGCTTCGTCACCCGATTCTGCGCCTCGTGCTGTCGCCACAGCACCTGAAGCGCACCATGACGCTGGGCATGAAGAGCATCTGGCTGCACAAGCTCCGCTCCTTCCTGACCGCCCTGGGCGTGGTTTTTGGCGTCGCATCCGTCGTCGCGATGCTGGCGATCGGCGAGGGGGCCAGCCATGAGGCCCAGGAGCAGATCCGCAAGCTGGGCAGCCAAAACATCATCCTGCGCAGCGCCAAGCCCAGCGACTCCGCTGGCAGCAGCAACGAGACTCGCAGCATGGTTATCGACTACGGCTTGACCACCAAGGACATCACCCAGATCCAGCGCACCGTGCCCGACATCAGCCTCGTGGTGCCCAGCCGCTTCATCAGTGACGTGGTCTGGAACTTTGATCGCAAAACGGACGCCCGCATTGTTGGGGCCCTGCCCATCTACCCCCAGATGCGCAATCGCAGGCTGACCGAGGGTCGATTCTTCACCGATCTCGAACAGAAAGACCGTGTGGCCGTGTGCGTGCTCAATCAGTCGCTCGCCACCAAGCTCTACCCGCTCAATACGCCCACCGGCAAGGCCGTGCGTGTGCGCGGCAATTACTACCGCGTGGTCGGTGTGATCGAGGATGACAGTCAGGCGGCGGCAACCGCCAATGACACGCCGGAGCAGATGTTCATCCCATTCAGCACGCTGATGGACCAGTATGGCGAGACGTTCTTCCGCTTCCGCAGCGGCAGCTTCGAGGCGGAAAAGGTGGAGTTCCACGAGGCCATCGTCCGCGTGGGCAAGCTGGAGAACGTGGTCAAGTCCGCCGCCGCGATCCGCCGCATTCTGGAGGTCAATCACAAGAAGAACGACTGGACGATGATCGTGCCCATCGAGCTGCTCCGACAGGCCGAACGCACAAAGCAAATCTTCAGCATCGTGCTCGGCAGCATCGCAGGCATCTCGTTGCTCGTCGGCGGCATCGGCATCATGAACATCATGCTAGCCAGCGTGACGGAGCGCACTCGTGAGATCGGCATCAGGCGCGCGCTCGGAGCCAAGCAGACAGACATCGTGGTGCAGTTCCTCATCGAGACCATTCTGCTCTCAGGCGCAGGCGGCGTGCTCGGTGTGCTGCTCGGCCTGGCGATTCCGATGCTCATCAGTCACTTCGCGGGAGTCACTACCGTGATCAAGTTCTGGGCACCCACTCTCGCCTTCAGCATTTCCGTCATCACCGGCATCGCCTTCGGGATTTATCCCGCCCGTCGAGCTGCTCGGATGAATCCGGTGGAAGCGCTGCGGCATGAGTAGCGGCTCTTGTGCTGCGTCCAGACTTCGATAGTGAAGACGCACCATGCCCGACCTCCACGCCACGCTTCAGCACTCCTTCGGTCACGCGGAGTTCCGTCCAGGGCAGCAGCAAGTGATCGAGGCACTGCTCGCCGGACGCAGTGCGCTGGCGATCTTTCCCACCGGCGGCGGCAAGTCGTTGTGCTACCAGCTTCCTGCGCTGCTCATGGAGGGGCTGACGCTGGTGATCTCGCCCTTGATCGCCTTGATGAAGGATCAAGTCGAAGCCCTGCGTGCTCGCGACATCGCAGCGGCACGACTCGACTCCACCCTCACCCTGGAGGAATCCACAGCCGTGCTGGAATCCATGCGATCCGGCACTCTCAGGCTGCTCTACATCGCGCCGGAGCGCCTGATGAGCGAGAGCTTCATGGAGCGTCTCTCGCGAACCAAGATCAGCCTGCTCGCCATCGACGAATCGCATTGCATCTCGGAGTGGGGCCACAACTTCAGGCCCGAGTATCTGCGGCTCGCCGACGTTGCGCGAAAGCTGAAACTCCACCCCGTCCTTGCCCTCACCGCGACAGCTACACCGGCGGTAGCGAAGGACATCGCGAAAGCCTTCCATATCAAGCGGGAGGACTGCACGCAAACACCCTTCCACCGGCCCAACCTCGCGATCCACATCACTCCCACCAGCCATCGCGAGCGCCTGGGCTTGCTCACGGAACGTCTGACTTCCGAGCGCCGCTTCCCTGCGATCGTGTATGTCACCCAGCAGCAGACGAGCGAGATGGTGGCCACCCATCTTGGCAAGCAGGGTCTCAACTCTGCTGCCTACCACGCAGGCCTGAATCCTGAGCATCGAGCCAATGTGCAAGAGCGGTTCATGCGCGGTGAGATCGACGTCATCACCGCGACCATTGCCTTCGGCATGGGCATCGACAAGGCGGACATCCGCGCGGTGTATCACTACAACCTGCCCAAATCGCTGGAGAACTACCAGCAGGAGATTGGTCGCGCTGGACGCGACGGCAAGCCATCGCACTGCGAGATGCTCGCCTGCGCCGATGATCTCATCGTCTTGCAAAACTTCATCTTTGGAGACACTCCGACACCACTCGCACTTCGGACGGCGATGGACTCGCTGCTGCGCCAAGGATCGGAGTTCAGCATCAGCCAGTATGACCTCTCGCGTGCCACGGACATCCGGCCGCTGGTGCTCGAGACCGTGCTCACCTACCTGGAACTCGACGGCGTGCTCAGCCCGCTCGGAGCCTTTTACAATGGCTGCAAGTTTCGCTTCCTCCAAACTGAAGCCCGTGTGCTCGCAGGGCATACGCCCGAGAGGCAGGCGTTTTTGAAGAAGCTCTTCGGCTGCGGCAAGCGTGGCTACAAATGGATCACCATCAACGATCTCGACTCTGCCGCCGCCACCATCGGCGAGAACCGCGAACGAATCACCAAGGCCTTCAACTACCTCGAAGAGAGTGGTGACATCGAACTCCAGCCCAGCGGCATCCGTCATCGTTATCGCATCACGGACGACTCCCGATCCATTGAAAGCCTAGTGCAGCGCATGCAGGAACTCTTTGCCCTGCGCGAGTCCAAGGACGCGGAGCGCCTCGAAAGGATCATGACCTTCGCACAGGACCCAGAATGCCTGACGCGGCACTTGCTCCGCTACTTCGGCGAAGATCTGGAAGACAACTGCGGGCACTGTGGCAGTTGCGTGCACCCACTGAAAAAGCCTCGCTCCATCCCGCGCTCACCGGAAAAGGTCATCAGCACCGAGCACGTCACGCAGATCCACGCCCTCATGGACGAAGGTCATGCGGCCCTGCGCGCACCGCGCCAGATGGCACGCTTCTTGTGCGGCCTTACCAGCCCGGCGACAAGTCGTGACCGGCTGGGCCGCCACGACTCGTTTGGACTGCTCGAGGACTATCCTTTTCAGCAAGTCCTCGAACAGACCGAGTCCATCATGCCCGGCTGACCTAAAGACTAGCGGCCATTGTAGCCATCGCTGTAACCACGGGCGAATTCGCGCTCCGTCCGGCCATCATACTGCGTCTTGTGCGCACGATAGTTTTGGTTCTTGTGCTCGCGACGATCTTTCTTCCCAATCCCGCGTCCCGCTTCATACCAGGCACGAGGTCCGCCGAAGTAGTCATCGTCCTTCTTGCTGCTACTCGAGTGATGATCGTGGTCATGATCATGATGATCGTAGTTCGAGTTTCCGTAGCTATTCCCATAGGGCGGGCGGTAGCCCGATCCATAACCCGAGGAGCCATAGCCGTATCCTGAGCCATAACCCGATCCGTATCCCGCCCCATAGCCAGAGTTGTAGTTCGGACGATAGCCCGAGCTGTAGCCGGGTTCGTAGCCTGAATTGTAGCCTCCACCACCGCCCATCAAAGCCGGATCAAGGTCCACACAACCAGTCAGCCCCACCAGAGACAGAGCCATCGCAACGGAGAGAAAAAGATGCTTCATGCGGACCCATGCTAGCGACACTCCTCCGGTCCATCAATCCCGTCTTTACCTGATCGAAGACCTGAGTTGGATCGCCACCCACCCCTATTCAATGAGCCCCGCTTCCGCACCCACGACCCAACGTCTCTGCATCTACTGCGGCTCAAGCCCCGGAGCACGCGCGGATTACGCGAATGCCGCGCGCACCGTTGGCCAAGCTCTCGCACGGTGTGGCATCGCACTCGTTTATGGTGGCGGCAATGTGGGCATGATGGGCAGGATCGCAGACGCCGTGCTGGAGGCAGGAGGCGAAGTCATCGGCGTGATCCCTCATCACCTAGCTGACAAGGAACTCGCTCACGAGCGTGCCACCCAAATGATTCGTGTGAACTCGATGCACGAACGCAAGCAGACGATGGCGGACCTCAGCGATGGCTTCATCGCCCTGCCGGGAGGCATCGGGACGCTGGAAGAACTTTTCGAAACCATGACCTGGCTCCAGCTGGGCCTGCATCGGAAACCCATTGGCCTGCTCAATGTGGCAGGCTTCTTCGATGCCATGCTCGCCTTCCTCGACCACATGGTGGCCGAGCGTTTTCTCAAAGCCGAGCACCGCGACCTTTTGATCGTCAGCGACGACATCCATGACCTCATCGACAAGATGAGCGCCTTCGAAGCCCCGGACGCTGAAAAGTGGCTGGATCGCGCGGCTCAGGAACTGCGCTAGACGAAGTCCGACTCCGCGAGTCTCTAGCCGGGGACCGATCACCTCCTTGACTCGTCGCCCCCGGCTCGTATCAGGAAAGATGGCCCAATCCCCTGCTCCATCCCACGGCTACACGGAAGACTCGATCAAGTCCCTCGACTGGCGCGAGCACATTCGCCTGCGTCCCGGCATGTATATTGGCAAGCTGGGCGACGGTTCCCTGCCTGAGGACGGGATTTATGTGCTGCTCAAGGAAGTCGTCGATAACGCCATCGACGAGCACGTCATGGGCTTTGGCAACGTCATCGAAATCACCATCACTGAGGATCAAGTGGCCAGCGTGCGCGACTACGGCCGCGGCATTCCGCTGGGCAAGCTGATGGAGTGCTCCGCGCAGATCAACACGGGTGCGAAGTATGACAGCGAAGTCTTCAAGCGCTCGGTCGGCCTCAACGGCGTCGGCATCAAGGCGGTGAACGCTTTGTCCGAACGCTTCGACATCCAGGCCGTTCGCGACAAGAAGACGCGCGCCATCGAGTTCTCCAAAGGTCTCGTGGTCAACGAGATGAAGACGCCGAAGGACTCGGAAGAGAAGGACGGCACGCGCATCTCCTTCCGCGCGGACCGCGAGAGCTTTGGCGAGGACGTGCAGTTCCGCCTCGACTACGTGCGCGAGATGCTGCGCTTCTATGCGTGGCTCAATCCCGGCCTCACCTTGAAGCTGAACGACGAGGTCTATCGCAGCAAGGACGGCATCGTCGATCTCATCCGCACCAAGCTGCCTGAGAACCAGCAGTATCCGATCATCTATCTCAAGGGACCCGATGTGGAGGTCGCCTTCACGCACGGCGAAGGCTACGGCGAGGAGTATTACACCTTCGTGAACGGCCAGAACACAACGCAAGGCGGCACGCATCTGAATGCCTTCCGCGAAGCGATCGTGCAGGAGTGCCGCGAGTTCTTCAAGAAGCAGTGGGAACCCTCCGACGTGCGCGGCAGCATCGTCGCCGCTGTGTCCGTGAAGGTGCAGGAGCCCGTCTTCGAGTCACAGACCAAGACCAAGCTCGGCAGCACGCACATGGAGCCCGAGGGCCGCAACCTGCGCACGCACATCATCAACCTCGTCTGCCAGCAGCTCGACAACTACCTGCACAAGCACGGCGACACGGCCAAGGCACTGCAGGAAAAGATTCAGGCGAACGAGAAGGAGCGCAAAGACATCAGCGGCATCCAGAAGCTCGCGCGTGAGTCCGCTCGCAAGGCCAAGGTGCATAACAAGAAGCTGCGCGATTGCCGCGTCCACTTCGACACCAAAGACAAGAACCGTGACCTCAGCACGCTCTTCATTACCGAAGGTGACAGCGCCTCCGGCTCCATCACCAAGAGCCGCGACGTGAACTATCAGGCCGTCTTCAGCCTACGCGGAAAGCCGCTCAACTGCTTCAGCCTCAGCCGCAAGGTCGTGTATGAGAACGAGGAGTTTTACTTGCTCGCGAATGCACTTCAGATCGAAGAAGACCTCGAAGAGCTGCGCTTCAACAAGGTCATTCTCGCCACCGATGCCGACGTGGACGGCATGCACATCCGCCTGCTGATGATCACTTTCTTCCTTCAGTTCTTCCCCGAACTGATCCGCAAAGGCCACCTCTACATCCTTCAGACGCCGCTCTTCCGCATTCGCAACAAGAAGGAGACGCTCTACTGCTACGACGACGCCGAGCGCCAGAAGGCGATGCACAAGCTGGGCAAGAACGCCGAGATCACCCGCTTCAAAGGCCTGGGCGAAATCAGCCCCGATGAGTTCAAGCACTTCATCGGCCCGCACATGCGCCTGGAGCCCGTGCTCATGCCCGAGGCCAAGACGATCAAAGAGTTGCTGACCTTCTACATGGGCAAGAACACGCCCGATCGCCAGACCTACATCGTCGAGAACCTCCGCGTCGAAGAGGAGCTTGAGTTCAGCGAAGAAGCTGCTGTGCCTGCGGCGGCGTAGGCACCCTTGATACCCTTTGGGACACGAGCGCAGGCATCACCAGGATGCTTGCGCGGCGGCGTTCATTTCGCCATTTCAGCGATCTCTTGGGCACTCAGTGCTCGCGCATAGAGGGCGAATTCATCCATGGCTCCGCTGAGATTGCGGATCGCTGTTTTGTCGTGACCAGGATTGTTCCAGTTGCCCAGTTCCGCCACCCCGAGTCGAACGGGCACCGAGTCTGGCATGGGCACGCCAGCCACCAGCTTGCCATCCACGTAATGCTGCACCAGCCGACGCCCGGCATCGAAGACCAGGGCCAAATGAGTCCATCGCCCAAAGCGTTCAGGCGTGAACAACGGCGGCGAATCGCAGTCCACGAAACGTGCTCCTGACTCCGCATCCGACGCAGCACCAAACCTCACCTTGCCATCACGAGTAATCTGCCAGTGGACCTTCCGATTGCCCCAGCCCTCGCACATGAAGAGCGAGTTGAAGGCACGATCCAGACCACTCACCCGCACCCACGCAGTCATGGTCAGCACTGGATAAAGGCCCGGAACACTCAACCGCACACGGTCGCTCACGGTGCGAAACTCGAGCGCACGCTTGCCCGGCCAGCGTCCTTCCGTCCAGGCACAGCCAACGATGCTCGCGTCCGGCACACCCTGGCGATTCAGCGCATGGTTTTGCAGGGAACGCAGCTCATCCATGTCCTGGAAATCGAGATGCAACCGCAGCGCCGGATCATCATTGCGCCGGGCATTGAGTTGCTGCCAGTGCTCAAACTGGGTCCGCAAGGACGCAGCCGTCCGCACATCGAGATCGGTCAGCGATCCGAACACCGAAGCATCCGCCTCGCGCCGCCGCGTGAGATCAGCCATCTGCACTGCTTCGCCAGCTCCGAGAGCGCGCGTGCCGCCCACCTTCGACTGCACCTCCACCTTGCCTTTGAAGACATGCACTTCCGTGTCGCTCGCATCGACCGCGATGGCGAACTCCGTGCCCAGGTCCACCACCTTGCCCTGCGGGGTGCGAATGCCGAAGCCTTTCGCCTGCTCGGGCACATGAGCGATCAAGCGTCCGCTGGAGCACAAGGCCTCACCGGAACTGATCAATTCGATGGTCGCCGGCCCTTCGATGGTCACGCGGGCGCCTTGATAAAACTCGATCTGCGCGAGCCCGGACTTCAGCTTCAGCACGCCCGGTGACAAGGCCGCCCCGGGCACTGGCGCGCCCGATTCCGTCTCCCAGACCAAGTTCACCGCCCTGGAAAGCACGGCCACAGATGCGGTCGTCGCCTCATCGGGCGCACGTTTCACCAGCATCACGAGCCAGGCGCCCACGAGCGTCAAACACGCCGCCAGCGCAGCCACACCCGCCACCGTGGCAAAGCTGAATCGCCGCCGTGGCAGGAGCACCATCGAGCGCGTCGCTATCGCCCCCGACGCACGCGTCGCTCGCAACATCGCATCCGTCTCGAACTGCCCCAGCAGTCGCTCGCCCAGCCTGGGATCTGCCTTGAGCATCTCATGGAGTTGCGCCGCCTCCTCGGCGCTCAGAGCTTGCTCAAGGTAACGTTGAATCAAGGTGTCGGGATCAGGCATGAGCAGGGGCTCCGTGGTTGAGGTTTCGCTGGATGCACTCGCGCAGCTTGTCACGCACCCGCGACAGCGCGCGGCAGACAGTGTCCGACTTCATCTCCAGCTGGCTGGCGATCTCGGGCGTGCCCAGATCATTGTAGTAGTAGAGCTGGATGAGATCGCGGCTCTTCTCGGGCAGCTTCTCCAGGCAGCTGCGAAGCACGCCGATCTCCTCCTCGTAGCGCGGTGGCAGATCGCGCTCCTCGGCGAGCTGACGAATGTGATCCGCGAGCTTTTGCACCGTCTCGGGTTGCTCCTTGGTTCGATCACGCCATAGACGCATCGCCACATGCCTCGTCATGGTGGCCAGCAGCGGGCGCGCATCCCTGGTCAAATCCCAGCGCTCCTCTTTGCGCATGAACTCCAGGAACACTTGCTGCGTGATGTCTTCCATCAGGCCTGGCCACGGCGCATACTTCAGCGCCACGCCTTTCACGAAGTCGTGATGGGCGAGGAAGACCTGGGCCGCCTGGGTTTCGTTGCTGTTCATGGTTTGCATTCATACCACGACTGCGAGCCCAACCGGACACAGAAAGTGCATCGGCAGCCGAGGTTGAGATTCACGCGGAGCAAGGCTATCAGCAGCCCCATGCCGGATCGTCCGCTCTTCATCGACTCCCTGCGCCTGCTGCTTCCAGCGGAGCGTTGCTTGGTCGATCCGATGTCCCTCGCCACGTATGCGAGCGATGGACTCACCGCCTTCGAAGTCATTCCCCGCGCCGTGGTCTTGCCCGAGACCGCCGACGAAGTCATCCGTCTAGTGAAGCTCTGCCACGAGCACGCGGTGCCCTTCGTTGCCCGCGGCAGCGGCACTTCGCTCAGTGGCGGCTCGGTGCCGATTGAGGAAGGGATCGTCATCGCGCTCAATCGAATGAACCGCATCCTCAAGCTGGACCCGGATACGCGAACGGCCGTGGTGGAGCCGGGCGTGACCAATCTGTCCGTGACCAAAGCCGCAGCACCTCATGGCCTGCACTACGCCCCTGATCCTTCCAGCCAGCAGGTCTGCACCATCGGCGGCAATGTGGCCTTCAACTCGGGCGGAGCGCACTGCCTCAAATACGGCATGACGGCCAATCACGTCCTGGGGCTGAAGGTGGTGCTGGCCAATGGTGAGGTCTGTGAACTCGGTGGCGACAGCCTGGAGCAGGTGGGCCCCGACCTGACCGGCTTCTTCTGCGGCAGCGAGGGACTCTTCGGCATCGCCCTGGAGATCACCCTTCGCCTTCTGCCTCGCGCCGCCTGTTTTCACACCGTGCTCGTCGGCTACCGTAGCCTGGACATGGCAGGTGACACCGTCTCCGCCATTGTCGAAAGCGGCCTCCTGCCCGGCGCGATGGAGATCATGGACCGTCTGGCCATGGATGCGGCCGAGGCAGCCGTTCATGCCGAGTTCCCGCCCGGCAGCGAGTCGTGCCTCATCGTCGAACTCGAAGGCACACCCGAACAAGTCGCTGCTGAACAACCCGCGCTGATGAAGATCATCGAGCAATCACAGCCCATCGAGATCCGTGTGGCTCGCGATGCGGATGATCGCTTGAGGATCTGGAAGGGACGCAAGTCTGCCTTCTCCGCCGTGGGCCGCCTCAGCCCCGATTTCATCGTGCAGGATGGTGTGGTGCCGCGTCGCCGCCTTGGCGAGGCACTGCGCAAGATCAGCAAGCTCGCCGCGGACCACGGCCTGCGCGTGGCCAATGTCTTCCACGCCGGCGACGGCAATCTCCATCCGCTCATCCTCTATCGTGGCGACGTGCCCGGCGAACTCGAACGCGCCGAGGTGCTCGCCGGTGAGATCCTGCTCATGTGCGTCGCGATGGGCGGCTCGCTCACAGGCGAGCACGGCATCGGCCTGGAGAAAAAGGCCAACCTGGGCAGCATGTTCAGCGCGGACGACATCGATGTGATGATGCGCGTCCGTCGTGGGTTCGATCCCAAGGAGATTGCCAATCGCGGCAAGATGTTCCCCGGCGGCAATGCGCCTGCGCTCAGCCAGCACGGCCTGCATCCACTCGAAAGCGCAGGCGTGATGTCGCGCATGTAGCGTGCAGACGGTTCGGCAGTCTCTTGACCCTGCTGCCGGTCACCGCCATGAACTCGCCGCCTGCATGAAATCCCTCTCCAACATACCAGCCCCCGGGCTGCGACTGAGTTCACTTACCACGCTGATCGCGTTCATCACGCTCATCCTGAGTGGCTGCACCTCGCTGCCGCTTCCCTTGCGCGGGGCCGGACACCTGCTCATCGTCGGAGGCGGACTAGACAACGATCTGCGCCCCATCTTCGAGCGCCTCCTTGCCCTGGCTTCCAAGCCGGGCAAGCCACACATCGTCATCGCCACCACCGCGATCACGATGGAAAAGGACCAGCTCGACGAGGAGATCGACAAATCCGAAGCCTTTCGCGCCTGGGCTCCAAACGTGCCCGTCGAACTGATCCGGCGCTCACACTCCACCGAACAAACGGTTGCAGCCTTCGATCGCGCGACTGGCATCTTTTTCACCGGTGGCAATCAGGAACTCATCGCTCAGCGCTACCGCCCAGGTGGCAAGGAAACGCCCGAGTGGCTGGCCTTGAAGCGATTGCTCGCCCGAGGCGGAGTGATCTCTGGAGGCAGCGCAGGGGCAGCAATGATGAGTGACGTCATGCTGCTCGGTGGCGGCAATGCGGACTCGCTCAGCGATCGGAGTCGTCCTGGCCAGGTGCCCCGCATGGGTCCTGGGATGGCCTTCCTGCCCTGGGCCGTGACGGACTCGCACTTCTTCGAACGCGATCGCGCGGGCAGGCTCGTGGTCGCATTGGAAAACTCGGGCCGCAGACTCGGGCTCGGCGTGGGTGAAGACGCCGCCGTCGAAGTGAATCTCGCGACAGGCGTTGTCACTGGCATCACCGGTTCCGACTCGCTGCTTATCGACGTGTCGCACTTGAAGCGCAGCGGCCAGACGCGCAGCAACGTGCGTGGGCGATTGATCCGTCAGGGTGATCGCGTCTCGCTGCCACGACGGCTTGCGACCGAGCTGCCACCGCCCCCACCGAAGCCCACCACTCCGATCAACACCGTGCGCTTCGCCTTTCCTGGCCAGAATCGTCAGCTCGGACAGTGGCGCGTTTTCATGGGAGCCAGCCGACCTCACAGCGGCCTCTGGCGCACCCGGCTCGATGGCTGGCAGATGGAGGCCTGGCCCGATGGACGTGGCGAGGCCGTTTTTGAAGTGAGTCCGTCGCCTTGAGCGACGTTGGTTTCGGCAGTCCATGTCGTCACAGCCCAACGAGCCCATCACTTCCCTTCGCGTCCTGCGCGGCCCGAACATTTGGTCCACCTGCACGGTGTTCCAGATCGAGGTGAAAGCCTCGCACTTCCCGATCCACGACTGGCACGCTGCCGATGAGCTGCTGCGTTCACAAAAAATCGAAGGCACCCACGCTTCGGACTTCGCTGCCTGGCTCGCCCGCGCGGTGATCAAGATTCAACGCGAAGGCCGATCACCTGTGGACTTCCATATCGTGCAGGAAGCAACCACGCCCGAGCACGCGCTCGTCATCGTTGAGTATGAAGAGGAACTCGTTGGCAAGGCCGCGCTTGATCTCGCTCTCCGCTGGCTCACAGCGCTAACAAACGGCGAACCCTTCGACCTCGCGCAGGAGTGGGAAGTCTTCACCGACCTCGCCTACGATGTGCGCCTCGGGAACTCGACACGCCCCGCCGCCCACGCCGCACGGGCACGCGGCATTCCCTTCTATCGACTCGACAACGAGAGCCTCGTCCAGCTCGGCCAGGGCTGCCGCCAACGCCGCATCCAGCGCTCCACCACGGACCGGACTGGATTCATCGCCAACGGAATCGCCTCGGACAAATCGCTGACCAAAAAACTCATCGCTGAGATGGGAATCCCCGTGCCTCAAGGCCGCGCCGTGACGAACACCGAAGATGCCGCGAAAACCGCGATCGAACTCGGATTCCCCGTCGTGGTGAAGCCGCAAGACGGGGACTACGGCAATGGCGTGACCATGCGCATTCTGACGGAAGATGGTGTGCGATCCGCCTTCGCCGAGGCTCGCCAATGGGGCGAGACCGCGCTCGTCGAGCATCACGTCACTGGGCACTTGTTTCGACTGCTCGTGATTGGAGGCAAGCTCATCGCTGCCGTTCGTCGTGAGCCCTGGTTCGTCGTTGGCGATGGCCGCAGCACATTGCTCGAACTGATCGAGGCCGCGAACTACGACGCCCGTCGCGGTTCCGATTACGTTTCGCCCTTCATGCTTGTGCAGCAACAAACGGGCGAGTGGCCGCAGCTCACAGATGATCATCGCTCTCACGACTCCGTGCCTGCGCTCGATGAAACCGTCCGCCTAACAGATGACATCTACCTTCGCAATGATGGCGTGCATCTGGACCAAACCGATCTCGTTCACCCCGACATCGTCCGCATGGTGGTGGATGCCACTGCCATCGTTGGCCTCGACATCGCAGGCCTCGATGTGATCGCCACGGACCTCACTCTGCCTCCATCCGAGCAAGAGTTCGCCATTCTCGAAGTGAACCCGGAGCCCGGCATCATTCTTCACATGGAGCCCCGCTGCATCCCGCCACGCCCCATTGGCGAAGCCATCGTGGACACCCTTTTCGCGAGCCCCGAGGATGCTCGAATCCCCGTGACCGTGGTGCTCGGCGATGCGGCTGATTTCTTGATCGCACAACACATGAGTGCGGGGCGAAGCAACGTCGGCCTCGCCAGTCGCAATGGTGCCTGGCTCAACGGCGTCCCTCTTGGCACTCCAGGTGCCAGTCTTCATGAGCACACTACCCGCCTTTTGCGCCACCCCCGCACCGAAGCTCTCGTGGTGCATGTGACACTCGACGACGTGCTTCACGAGGGACTCCCCTTTGATCGCTGTGATGAGATCATCGAAGGTGCAATCCAGTTCGAGGGTCCCGACGCTGAATCGCGAAGGCGTGCTCGTGAGAAAGTTCAATCTTGTCGTTGGTGCCGAACTTCCAACGAAATTTCTCAATCGTGACGAATCAGGCATTGACCTTCCGGCATCGGTTCGCCTGATATGGGTGATATGAGAAAGATCAAACGACTCGCCGTGCCGCCCTACGGATTCGCACAGGGCCTTGAAGCAGGGCCACGAAGATTCTTAGCCCGCTGCGGTGAGTTCTGGAAGTTCGAGCCCGGTGAGATCATCGTGAATGAGGGGGAACATCATTCAAGCCTGTTCATGGTGATTGAAGGCAAACTGTCCCAGCGTCGGCAGGGTGACGATGGCACAGTCGTTGAATTCCGCCCCATCAAGCGAGGACGGTCCTTCGGCGAGGTGAATCTGTTCCACCCCGTCGGGGCTCGGGCCACGGTTGTAGCAGCCACCAGCGGGGAACTTTGGCGGATCGATCGAACACAACTCGATGCAGTAATGGACAATGATCCTCAAATTGCACGCAAGCTGATGACCTGGCTCTGCACTCAGCTGGCCAGACGCCTGCGCCACTCTGATGATCGCTACATTGCGACGAAGAGTGAATACAACCATCTCTCGGAACTGATGGAGGATAGCGATGCTCATGACGAGGAGCCCCTGAGTGACGAAGACAATCCACTCATCGAAGACGAGAATGGTGAATCCTAACCTCGTTCTTGCTGCACGTGGAACCGATCGTGTGACACACGCAAACGCACCCGAAATCGATCATCTGCCCACGATCCGTGGATTTACTCCACACCCACCTTCTGATCGCCCACCACCCGAAGGCAGTAGATTAGCGGAAGCGAACCAAACACGCCGAAGGAGCAGTCGATCAGCCGCCAAGAGAATGGGATACCTCGGATCGCACCGCAGATCATCGCCAGAGGAATGATGCTCGCGCATGCGACGAGTCCCACGCGCAACACCCAGGCATTGCCAACGGGGTCGCGCCAGGGTCCTACGAAGAACATGGCGATGACGAGGTGGCCAAACGCCAGCCAGTCGGTGCCATAGCCAACGAAGGGATAGGCAGCATACGTTTGTTGGAGACCGTGATGCACGAAGGCGATCCAGTGCTGGAGCCCCGTGAGGCTGGCGTAGGCGGAGGGATCATTAATGCCGAGTGCTTTCGACACGAACGACAGCTCGGTAAGCAAGGGGAAGGCAGTGAGGCCGCTGAGCACAAGGCTCACGATGAAGAAGGCCAGCGCGATTCGGTAACGCAGCAAGGATTGCGGTGTCATGGTCGCACCTTCGGCAACACGATGGCCACCGCACGCGATCAATGATGAAATCTCTGTGAAGGCTTGTATTCCCGAGCACGGGCTTCAGCTCAGTCTGGCTTCTTCTGCTTTTCCTTGGGTCCAGTAGCTTGCACCCATTTGTAGCTGCCTTCTTTGTCACCAGGAGCCTCGATGTATTCGCCTTTGAAGGCGCGCTCGGAGCGAAGCTTCCACTGCTCTTTCTGCACCTCGTGAAGCTCGCGATTGTTCTTCTGGGCCTCGTTGCGCATGAGGAGCATGCGATCCTCGTTCTCGGCCTCGATGGTGCGCTTGACGTAATCGCCCCACTCACCGGCTGGGACTTCACGAAGCTGGAGCAGCCCTCGATGGTCCTCGCCCACAAAGCGGTTGTTCTTGATGGTCTGAATCTCCTGCTGACGATTGCGCTGACGATCGGTGGCCTCGGCGAGCGACTTCTCCTGCTCCTTGTCCTTGGGTTGATCGCCGCTGTATTGATACACATCGAGCCGCATGTTGAGGTTCACCTCGATGGGCTTGGGTGTGGCGAGGTTGATGTCCGGCAGCTTGCACGATGGCAAGAGCAGTAACACGAGAAGTGCGAAGGGTTTCATGGGACGATGCATGATGTCACGGTGGAGCCGGATTGGAAACCTGAACGGTGGAGCCCTTCGCGGGCTTGGTGGTCCAGCGATGATCGTAGATGTTGACCTCGATATTGCGCGAGCCCGTTGGGCCCGTCAGCACCAAGCGCCCCTTACCTTCGCGACCATAGAACCGGCACTTCGCATCCACCTTGTCGTATTCGAAGTCTCGCAGAGTTTCGACACCGATGCGCATGAGATCGTCTTCATAGGTGGCCTGATCCTTGGGAAGATCCGAGAGCATGTCGTTCAGAGCGACGATGGAGAATTTGCCCGGCGAAGCATTGTTGAACTTCACATCGCATTGATACACCTCGTTCATGTTGCCCTGGGCGACGATCGTCGTGGCCACCTTGCCATCGAGTAAAAAGTAGGCCGGGCACATGACTCGGGTGATGTCGGTGGTTCGCACTCCAGTGCCACTGATCCAGCCATCCCACGAGAAGTGCGTGTCGAGATACACATTGAAGGCCCCATTGATGTAGCCCTCGTAGGCCTCGCCACCGAACTGGCCGTAGATGCCGTTGGCGTCATAGGTGACGCTGAGGTGTGCGTTCTCCATGTGCATCTGTTTGTAGCGGATGCGATCCACTTTGAAGGTCTCGGTCAGGTTGTTATCCACGTTTTTGATCGGCAGATTGAACAAGACGCGACCTCTCATGCCCTCGAGCTGCAGCTTCATCTGCTCCCAGGTGTAGGTGTCGGTGGGAATGTCAAACTCGGCCTCCAGCTTGCCTTGATTCATGCGCGTGGTGAAGCTGAACGGAAAGGGCCGCGGGATGCCTGGCAAGGGGCGGCCCTTCGGTGCTATGACCAGCTTCCCGCCATCGACCTTGAGCGTGTCCACTGTCCACGCGCCGCCTTCCTTCACCGGCGCATTCGCAGCACTCGTGGCGGCACCGAGAGCGAACTCCTTGTCCGCACTCGCAAGGGCCATACGCTCAGCGCCTGGCAAGGGCAGACCGGCGGCATACTTGCGATAGTAATCGATATACCAGAAGAGGTCCTCACCCACGAAGAGTGTCGGAGCCACGATCTCCACCTTGTCGATGCGCTGCTGGATGAGGCTGTCGAGCGTGAAGTCGATGAACACACTGCCCAGGTGCGCCACATTGCGCAGCGGATCGTAGGGTGACTTGATGGAAAGCTGGGAGAGTTCGATGCGCTGAGGAACCAAGTTGCCCACGAGCGCCGAAGGATCGAGGGGTAGATCCTTGGCGGTGTAGTCGAGGTTGAACTTCAGCGGTGGCAAGCCCGGAGCCACACGTTGTAATGTGATCGCGGTGTCGGCGATCGTGACCTCATTTACTCGCCAAGCGGAAGTCGAAGGCACAGCGGGAGGCTCGGACGCTTTGGGTGACGTGACCGTTTCGCCGCCGGCGAGTGACAGGAGAGCATCCCCCACCTCCAGCTCACCACCTTTAACCTTCAGCGATTGGAGGCGCTTGCTGGTCCACAGATCCGGCAGCTTCACCACCGCCTCAATCTCTTCGATACCTGCGACTGGCAATCGGGCACGCTCGGGCACCAAGGCACGGATCTGATGGAGACGCACGCGTTGCATCTCCGCCTCGGTGGTGATGTCGATCTTCGATCTAAGCTCAATGCGCTGCCCAGCCTGCGCCGCAAGATCGACCGAACCTTCGGTGACGGCCAACTGCTTCGCATGGAAGGTGGGCAACTTGGATGGACTCGCAGATGCAACGGTGGCCGGAGGCTTTGGCTTGAACCATGAAACGTTCTCGTCGGTGGCCAGCAGCACAGGCCGATGCAGCGTCAGTTCTTCGATCGTCGAGGCTCGAGCCCAATCATCGGGCACCAGCCGCAAGGTCGCGCGGTCGAGCTTGATGAAGTCCGCCAGCGCCTGCTCTCGATGCGCGGGATGCTCTGCGAGGCTAACATTCGCCAAATCCATTCTCTGCACACGGGCCGAGTGAAATCCGCCATCGTCCACGCGCACGTCTGCCATCTCCAAGTCGATGCCTGCCCGTCCTGCATACGACACACGCCGAGTGCGCTGCACACTCACAGCAGCTGACCGCAACGCCAGACGATCAATGAGCATCGGAACGGATGATGCTTCCTCAGTGCCCGATGTCGCCTTTTCAGACATCAGCGAATCTTCCAGCGATTGCGTCCACTGGATCACGAGACCTTGGAACTCGGCCTCGATTACATGCAGCGGCGAACCCGGCTGCCAGGGCCCCAGAGAGATCTTGCCCGCAGACAAGGCGAGACGCCCGTCGCCAGAGGTGGGCCGCCACTGCACATCGGCGACGTCCAGCTTCACGCTGCCGAACCTTACATGCCCGGCTTCGTTCAAAGCGAGATCACTCGCCTTGAGCGACATCCGTCCCGTCATCGGTGGCCACCAGGCGGGGAGTTTCAGCAGCGGATCACCAGCACCGAGGGAGAAGTCGTTCAACTCCAGCCGATCGAGCACCACCGACTTGATTGGACTCGCACTGCCGGTGCTCGGGGTCGCGGTCGCAGGAGTAGGCGTCAGCTGTCGCAGCAGCCATGGAGAAGGCGCAGCGTGGCCCTGGCCAAGCACGACCTGCTCAAGTCTGAGTTCACCTTCTTTACTGAGACTTCCTGCAGTCTCGATCACCGGCAAGTCATGTTGGTCCACGCGGGCGTGATGAAGCACCACTTTGAAGCGCTTCACCACTGGCTGAGCTGTATCCGCCAAATCCACGTCTTCAGCCTGGACATCGAAACGTCCTTCGACGGCAGGCCACACCTCCGTCGCTGCCATCTTGAGATGCGCCTGTCGTAGTTCGATGCGTTCGATGCCGCGAACGGGCGATGGACCACCCGCGGGAGTTGCAGGCACCGCGAGCCAGTCATTCAGCCGCTTTGCCATCGGCTCATCTACATCAGCCGTCAGTTCATCGATCGAAAGCTTGCCCAGCTGACCGCTTTGAAGGTCACTGATGGTCGCCGACCACTTCACTTTTGCCGCCTTCAGCCAAGGTTGTCCGGTGGACCCATCGCGGATCACCACGTCATTCAGCAGCACCGCACCCGGCTCCACTTGGATGGCGGTCGCCTCCGGTTTGAAGGGCAGTTCCAATTTCTCGACCACGACCGCCACCGCTCGCTGAGGATTCTGCCAGACCCACCACGTCAGCCCCGCCAAGGCGAGAAACACGATCAAGCCTAGCACGCACGTCCAGCCCAGGAGCCGCACCCACCAGCGTCGGCGACGCGGCACCACGGGCTTGGATGACGGAGACTCAGCGGACATGCGGCGGCAAAGTAGGAGTCAAAGAGCCCGAGGAAAGGCGAACCCTGGAAAAAGTTGAGGCCGGGCGGCTCCCGATTCCGCCCGGCCTCTGTGGTATCAACCTCAACACAGCCTGCTTGCGCAGGGTTTTCGGCAGACAACAACCAATCACTCTCAAGATCAGCTCACGGAGGTTTTACCCGTCCATCACTGTTGGCTGAGTTAGTGAGGGGCACACAGAGGACGTTCAATGATCCTCAAAATAATTTCAGAAGCCTTGTCCCGCTTGGCGGGGGCTGTCTCTTTTACTCGCAAGAAGTGGTGGGCAGGGCTGGACTTGAACCAGCGAAGGCGTGAGCCAGCAAATTTACAGTCTGCCCCGTTTGACCACTCCGGAACCTACCCATTTTTCGCTTGCGGCGAGGGCGAGAAAGAAGCCAGAGAGCACCACCTGCGCAAGTTTTTTTTGCTCTGCTTCAGCATCGTCTCTGAGTCAGCGATGTATCTCAACTCGACAGCACGTCTGGCACGTCCATTACTCGCGCTCATGTTGACGCTCCGTTGCACCCCTGAAGCCTTTCTCCTCCTGGAGGGCGCGCCTGGGTCTTCGATGGAAAAGGCACTGTCCGCCGCCTGGCAGCAAAGCCCGGTGCACGGCGTGATCGTGCTCGCCAGGGACACGAGCGGGATCGACATCGCGCTCGATTGGCTGCGGCAGTGGGGACGGCGCTTCTTCGCTCGTTTGTGCCAGACACGTCAACTCGATGCTCTTGCGGCTCCCGATGAAGCCGAGTGCACTGCCTTCGCGCAGAGCGCGCCGCCGTTCGCAGGTGCCGAGTATGTAAACGCATCGTCGCTCGCATCGCTGTGGAATGAACTGGCGAATGTCGTGCGTAACGAGGCTCGCAATGACCTCGAAGGCTGGCTGCGCAAGCACAGTGACGTGTGGCATCTCGTGGGTCGCGTGACGTTTCATCTCGCTGAGAACAAACGCGATGCAGAGCGACCCTTTGCCTTCCTCGCGACCTTCACGGAGAAAGTCTCCGCCACGGGCCAGCTCCAGCATCTGCCGCTAGCGCGTGCGGTGCAGATGTTCGGCGCGCAGCAGGATCAGGCGGCGTTGCAATCCTTGCTCGCGCCGGTGCGCGCAGCGGCAGCGAAGTGCCGTTGGGTGAGCGACATGCTAGAATCGAGGCAGTTGTTTCAAGCGCTGAAGTGGACGCCTGCCGAGGCGTATTCGTTCGTGCGCGACATCGCGGTTCTGCAAGACGCGGGCATCGTCGTGAAGGTGCCCGACTGGTGGAACGGCGGTCGGCCTTCGCGTGCCACGGTGACGGTTACCATTGATACCGATCAGCCATCCAACGTCGGCCTCGGCGCGCTGTTGTCCTTCAGCCTCTCGCTCAGCATGAATGGCGAGCCGCTCACGGCGGACGAGATCGCGAAGATCAAAGCCAGCACCTCCGGCCTCGTCACGCTGCGCGGTCAGTGGGTGGAGCTTCAGCGCGAGAAGCTTGATCAAGTGCTCACGCACTGGCAGCGCGTGCAGCGCCTTCATGCCGATGGTCAGCTCAGCTTTCATCAAGGCATGAGATTTCTCTCCGGCTTCGGTGGCGGTGCGGCGATTGATCTCAGCGCTGGCCTCACCGAGACCGATACCGCCGAGTGGTCGCAGGTCATCGCGGGAAAAGACTTGGCCACCATGCTGCAGCAGATGCGCAGTCCGGCGCACGCCCAACAGCCGCCCGACTTGCAAGCCACGCTGCGACCCTACCAGCAGCAAGGGCTCGCTTGGCTGCTCTTCATGTCGCGACTCGGCTTCGGTGCCTGCCTTGCCGATGACATGGGCCTGGGCAAAACGATCCAAGTCATCGCCACGCTGCTCGCGCTCAAGTCAGGCCGTGCCTCGCTGATCGTTGCGCCCGCGTCCTTGATCGGGAACTGGCGCAACGAACTCGCGAAGTTCGCACCCACGTTGCGAGTCTTCGTCGCGCATCGCTCCGCGGCTTCGCGCGACGACTTCACCGCGCTCGAGTCGCATCCCGATACGGTGCTGCGCAGTGTCGATGTCGTGGTCACCACTTATGCCTTGCTCGCGCGCAGCCCCGCCTTGATGCAGCATCGCTGGCATGTCGTGGTGCTCGATGAAGCGCAGGCGATCAAGAATCCCGGCACGCAGCAAGCGAAGACGGTGAAGGAACTGCAAGCCCACGCGCGCATCGCATTGACTGGCACGCCGGTGGAGAACCGGCCCGGCGACTTGTGGAGTTTGTTCGACTTCCTCAATCCCGGTCTGCTCGGCAGCGCCACGCAGTTCGCAGAGACACTCAAACGACTCGGCACCAACTACGCGCCGCTGCGGAACCTCGTTCAGCCCTGGCTGTTGCGGCGCATGAAAACGGACCGCCGCATCATCAGCGATCTGCCGGACAAGATCGAAGTGAAGGCGCACTGCCCGTTGACCCGCAAGCAAGCGACCATCTACACGCGCCTCGTCGAAGAACTGAAGCGCTCGCTCGCCGATCCGAAGCTGCAACTCTTCGAGCGCAACGGCCTCGTGCTCGGCTTCCTGCTCAAGTTCAAGCAGGTGTGCAATCATCCGAGCCACTGGAGCGGCGATGGTCAGTTCAAGCCCGAGGACAGCGGTAAGTTCATGCGCCTCGCCGAGATCGCGGACGAACTCGCGCAGCGTCAGGAGCGCGCGATCGTGTTCACGCAGTTCGCCGAGATGTGCGATCCACTCGCGCAGCATCTCACGCAGGTCTTTGGCCGCCCCGGTCTCGCGCTGCACGGCGGCACGCCCGTCGCTCAGCGTGCGAAGCTGGTCGAGCGCTTCCAGGCTGCCGATGGCCCGCCCTTCTTTGTCATCAGCGTCAAAGCCGGCGGCACGGGGCTGACGCTCACGGCTGCGAGCCACGTCATCCACTTCGATCGCTGGTGGAATCCCGCGATCGAAAACCAGGCCACCGATCGCGCCTTCCGCATCGGCCAGAAGAAGAACGTCCTCGTGCACAAGTTCGTCGTCCCCGGCACCCTCGAAGACCGCATCGACCGCCTCATCGACGAGAAGCAATCGCTCGCTAGTGAACTCCTCGGTGGTGAAGGCGGTGAGAAGCTGCTGACGCAGATGAGTGCCGATGAGTTGCTGCGCATGGTGGCGCTGGATGTGAATGCGGTGGTGTGAGCCACTGCAATTTCATGCGTCCATCGTTCGTGAAGTGGCTTCCATGCGTCTCGCCCTGCTCCTTACTTGTTTCGCGTTCACCGCCTTCGCTCAGTTGCCTTTGGAACTGAAGCCCAAGCAACGCATCGTGCTCATCGGCAACACCTTGTTTGATCGTATGCGCGACTACGGGCAGTTCGAGGCGATGCTCCAGCAACGCTTTGCCAAGGAAGAAGTCACCGTGCGCAATCTCGCCTGGAGCGCGGACGAAGTGGCCCTGCGACCTCGACCCGATGGCTTCGGCGATCTGAATGAGCATCTCACGGAGGCGAAGGCGGACGTGATTCTGGCCGCCTTCGGCTTCAATGAGTCGTTCAAAGGCATCGAAGCGATCCCGGAGTTTGAGGCACTGCTGAAGGCGTTTCTAATCGAACTCAAAAGCCATCGCTACAATGGCACGAGCGCTCCACGCATCGTCCTCGTCTCACCCACGGCGCTGGAGGACCTCGGAGCGCCCTTGCCACCTGCAAAGCCGACGAACGAACGACTGGCCGCCTACACCGAGTCCATGAAAAAGGTCGCAGCTGCCGAGGGCGTGGGCTTTGTGGATGTGTTCGCTGCGACGCTTGAAGCCTTTGGCAAGAAAGCGACCAGCGGTGAGACAAGAACGATCAACTCGATCCACCTCAATGAAGCGGGTTACACCGTATTTGCGGAGCAACTCTTCAACGGCTTGCTCCATGAAACACCGCCCACCGTCAATCCCAATGTCAGAGCGATGGTGGACGCGAAAGAGGAGCAGTGGTTCTATCACTACCGACCTCTGAACTACTACTACATCAAGGGCGGGCGCATGGAGCCTTATGGCGTCGTGAACTTCCCTGGCGAGCTCCACAAGCTGGCTCAGATGACCGAGGTTCGTGATCAATACATTCACGAACTTGTGAATGGCGAGATGAATACCAAAGCAGCCAACGCCTTTACCGAGAGGCTGACTCGTGCGTGGGGGCCACAGCCTGGAGTTCGTGAGCCATCCAGTCGCGCGGACCCTGCACTTTTTGATGACCTCAACACTGAGCCGCTGCCAACGATCACTGGCGACCGACCGATCAATGAATGGCACACACCAGCGGACGAGCTTGCCGCCTTCAAAATTGATCCGCGCTTCGAGGTGAACTGCTTCGCGAGCGAGGAGGACTTCCCCGACCTGTTCAAGAAGCCCATCCAGATTCGCTGGGACACGCAAGGTCGGCTTTGGGTGAGCACGAGCGTTACGTATCCGCAGGTCTATCCGGGCCAGGCACCGCAGGATCAGATCCTCATTCTTGAAGACACGAACCGTGATGGCAAAGCCGACAAATGCAGCGTGTGGGCTGACAAGCTGCAAATCCCGCTCAGCTTTGAGTTCGGCGATGGTGGTGTGTATTGCAGCGAGCAGCCAAACCTCATCTTCCTCAAGGACACCGATGGCGATGGGAAGGCGGATTTGAAGAAGGTGGTGCTCAGTGGTTTCGGCACCGAGGATTCGCACCATGCTTTGCACGACTTCGCATGGAGCCCCGATGGCGCTCTGATTTTCCGCGAGAGCATCTTCCATCACAGCCAGGTGGAGACGCCGTATGGTCCTGTGCGGGCGCGGGAGTCGTCGTTCTTCCGCTTCGATACTCACACGCAGAGGCTGCAGGCCTTCGGCAGCTACATGAGCACGAACCCGTGGGGCATCTGCTTCGATGACTGGGGTTTCCACATGGGCAGTCATCCTGTGTTCGCGGAGGCTGTTCATGCGCTGAACCCGGCCTACCCTGATCAGCATGTGCCCGCTGGTGCCTACTTCCCTGCCTACAGCGGCACTTGTGGCCAGGAGTTCCTGCACAACACGCACTGGGGCAAAGAGTTCCACAACCACTTCGCCCGCGTGCGCTACAAGCCGACCAATGAAGTCGAACTTCACGAGTGGGTGGAGAAGGATTCCCATTTCGAGGAGAAGAAGGTCGGCCAGATCTTCCAAAGCTCGGACCTCAGTTTCATCCCCGTGGACTGCAAGTGCGGCCCCGATGGCGCGCTCTACATCTGTGACTGGTATAACCCGGTGAAAGGTCACATGCAGTATTCGCTGCGCGACACTCGCCGCGACAAGACAAGCGGTCGCATCTGGCGCGTGACGAAGAGGGGCGCGAAGCTGCAAGAGCCGGTCAAGATTGCTGGCGAGCCGGTGGAGAAGCTGCTGGAGTTGCTCAAGAGCGATGATCTGCGCACGCGGTATTTGGTGCGGGGGGAGTTGAGGGAGAGGGATGCGAAGAAAGTTCTCCCAGCAATCGCAGCCATTTCGGCCCCACCACCAAATCAGTTGATGGAGTTACTCTGGGTGGCATCGCCAAGTCTGCCATCTGTTCCTCGTTTTCCGTGGCAGGTAGTCACTAGCCTTGCGGACAACGAACTGGCTCGAGCCAGAGCAACAGCCGCGAGAACACTTCGAAGTTCTCCGAACGAACTTCAGCGGGGCACACTCCTGAGCAAAGCCGCCAACGACCCCAGCGGCCTCGTGCGTCTCGAAGCAGCCATTGCGGCGAGTTACATCGGCACGCCGGAAGCGCTCGAATCAGCGCTCGATTTGCTCAAACATCCGATGGACGAATACCTCACCTTTGCGCTGCGCACGGCACTGGACTCGCACACGCTCAAGCCGCACTGGTTCAACAACGCCGCGTTCATGCAGAAGCACCCGGAGCTGGAGAAGTTCCTCAAGGACAGCGAGCCGAAGAAGGCGGTGTTTGGTCAGAAGAAAAAGAAGGTGGAGAAGCCTGATCCCTTCGATGCCCAAGCGGGATTGCAGGTGGTGAACGTGAGCACCGTGCCAGAGCGCATGCTGTTCACGAATCGTGAATTCCATGTGAAAGCGAAGGCACCGGTGAAGCTGGTGTTTGAGAACCCGGACGTGACCGCTCACAACCTGGTGCTGGTGCAGCCAGGTGCTGCTGATGAGGTCGGGCTGGCTGGCAATGAAATGGCCAAGGATGCAAGCGGCATGGCCAAGGGCTTCATCCCCGACAATCCAAAGATCCTGCACCACACGAAGCTGCTCAACCAAGGCGACAGCGAGACGCTGCGATTCCTGGCTCCCGAGAGACCCGGACGCTACCCTTACATCTGCACCTTCCCCGGCCACTGGCTGGTGATGAAGGGCGAGATGGTGGTGGAGTGATTAGCGAGCCTCCTTCACCCAACGATCCATCCAGGCGACGGTCTTGTTCCACATCTCGGGCAGATACACATGCGCGACGCCGGGGTAGATCGTGTTCTCGAAGTGGTCGGCTTTGTCATGCACGGCATACACCTGACCAACGATGTCGCCGAGTTTGCGCACGCCTTCGATGGGGCTGCCGCTGTCCTGGTCGCCGGTCTGGAACAACATGGGCCGCGGGGCGGCGCACGCGATCACGGCCTCGGTATCGAAGTGCTTCAACATGCCGGGCACGTAGTAGTAGATGCCATGCGCCCTGAGCATGCCGGCGGCGATGAGATCTTGGTAGCGGGTCATGCACGCGATGCAGACGGCTGCCCGCGGACGATCATCGAGGGCCATCACCCACCAGGCGCGCGTGCTGCCCATGCTGATGCCAGTGACGCCGATGCGCGTGGCATCGACTTCGGGGCGTGAGCAGAGGTAATCGAGCGCCATGAGATCATCGCGCACGATCATGCCCCAGAGGGTGCGTCCAGCCCAGAGGTTGAACTTCGAGGCACTCAGCTCGCCTGCGCTGCCCTTGTCCCCGATCGCGCCGTTCCGCTCGCCGAAGCAGCAGGCGTCGATGCCGAGGACCACATAGCCCGCCTTGGCGAGCGCGGGTCCAGGCGGCACGGGGACTGCGTTGGACTGGAGCAGTTCCTCTTTGCCGATGTCATACTGCCCGCCATGCCAGTGGCAGTAGAGGATCGCGGGGCAGTTGGTGGCCTTTGCGGGCAGAAAGCAGTAGCCGCGCACCTGCTCGCCTGCGCCGTTGTCGAACTCGAACTTCTCCAGCGAGTAGTCGCCGTGGTCCTCTTTGGACAAGACCTTCACCTGGGGCACGGTGGGTCTTGCGGGGAGATCGCCGAGGAGGCGTGTGAGCGTGGATCGGATGGCGGTTCGCTTCGACACCCAGACCTCGGGAGAAGCTGGAATCTCGAAAGCGGGCACGGGACCGAGGGCCTGGAGCCAGGTGGTTGCGGGCGAAGGATCTTGAGCCATGGCGCGGATGGTGACGATGAGGAAGACGGAACACAAGCTGGCGGTTCGAAACATGGGACTCACTACGGAACGCGATGCCGGAGTCTGCCAGCGCTAAGGCACAGAAAACCGCACCGTTCCGAGTGAGGTTCGTCGCCTCGGAGGCCGCCTACTCCTCATCGTCCTCACGACCGCGCCCCGTGCGCGCCGGCGAGATGTTCCGGTGGACCCAGACGCTCTGAACGAGGCCGAACATGAAGAGCACCACGACCATGAACGTTCCACCGTAGCTGATGAAGGGCAGCGGAAGACCGGTGATCGGCACCAAGAGGATGTTCATGCCTACATTCATGAAGACATAGGTCATCATCGCGGCGACCACCCCTACCACGATGAGCCGACCCATCTGATCGCGAGCATAAAACGCGACGAAGATGCATTGGAACATGAGGAAGCTCAGCCCTGTGAGCAGGAGCACCATGCCACGGAATCCGAACTCCTCGCAGATCACACCAGAGATGAAGTCATTGATCGCTTCATTGGGGAAGAAGGTGCGGTGGATCGAGCGCTGCTCCGGCACCTTCCGTGAGAGAGGGCCCTTGCCCTCAAAGCCCGACGAACCCACCGCCAACTGAAGATGATATGGCACCCAGGCACTCTCCTGGATGTTCACCTTCTTGTTCATCAACATGTTGATGTAGGTGTCAATTCGGTCCTTTTGATACGGCTTGAGGCCAAAGTAATAGGCCACCGGCAAGACGATCAGCACCGAGAGCACTAGGGCGATGAGGTAGCGAAACGGAATGCTGCCCACGAGGATCATGCCGCAAAAAGTGGGGCCCCACACCATGGCCGAGCCCAAGTCCGGCTCCTTCAGAATCATGAGCATCGGCACCACGGTCATCACGCCGCCAAGCGCGATGCGGAGGAAGGGATAACGAAAGATCGGGGCAACACGCTGGAGGTCGCCGAAGATGATCGCCAGCACCGAGATGCCTGCGAGGATGGCGAACTGCGAGGGCTGCACCGTCTGCCCGCCCACAAGGATCCAGCTTCGCGCACCGCTGTTCTGGGTAACGCCGATCATCTTGACCAGCACCAGCCCACCGATGGCGACGGCATACATCACCCAGGCACCCCAGCGCAGCCACTTGTAGTCCACAAGCGCCACCCCGATCAGCACGATCAAACCGACAGCCGCGAGGACCACCTGCTTGCTCCACATGCCTTCGAATCCTTTGCGTCCATCTGCGGCGTTGTAGATCGCGTAGATGCCGAAGGTGATGAGGACGATGATATTGGCCACGATCACCCAATTGATGCCGAGAAACTTGCGGAAGAGAGGCGTCATGGAGCAGAGGGCAAGTTTACAGCACCGGCACGGAGCTGAGCAGACGCTGGGTGTATTCGTGCTGCGGGGCCTCGCACACGCGGTCGGCATCTCCGCGCTCCACGATTTTGCCACGATACATGACGATGATGTCGTCACTCATGTGACGGACCACGGCCAGATCGTGCGCGATGAAAAGGTAGGTCAGCTTGAACTCATCCTGGAGATCCTTGAGCAGATTGAGAATCTGCGCCTGCACGCTCACATCGAGCGCGCTCACGGGCTCGTCGCAGATCAGGAACTCCGGCTCCACCGCGAGGGCGCGGGCGATGCCAATGCGCTGACGCTGGCCGCCGCTGAACTCATGGGGATAGCGATGCATGGCAACGGGATCGAGACCCACCTTTTGCAAAAGCGCTGCCACCCGGTCTTCGCGCTCGTCGCCGCCGAGCTTCGGAAAATGTATGCCCAGCGGCTCGTCGATGATCGCCTGGATGGTCATGCGCGGATTAAGCGAACCAAAGGGATCCTGGAACACCATCTGGAGGTTCTTGCGCAACGGACGGAACTCGGTCTCCGACATCGCGAACAGCTCCTTGCCCCGATAAAACGCCTCACCGGAGGTCACGGGGATCAGCTTTAGCAGCGCGCGGGACAGGGTGGACTTGCCGCTGCCGCTCTCGCCCACAAGGCCCAGCGTTTTACCGGGCTCAATCTGAAAGCTCACATCGTCCACCGCCTTCACCACGTCGGTCTGACGCTGCAGCAGACCGCTGCGAACGGGGAAGTGAACTTTGAGGCGTTCGACGCGGAGGAGAGACATGCGGGACGTTAGAACGGTGAGTCAGTAGGACAATAGATCAGTAGGACAGTGAAGCGGTTGGCCAAGGCCAAACCGCGCAAACAGTAGATGAGCGAGACGCGAGAGCAAGACGGGAAGCACTTTCAAAACACGATCACTCCCTCGGCTCGTGCAACGGACCCACTGACTCACCGGCCTACTGACTAACCGGCCGCGTCACCCGTTTCCAGAAGAAGTCCAGCTCGCGGGCGAGCACACTCATCACCTGGGCAGGCGTGGCATTGAGAGCACCGGCCTCGGCTTCTCCGATCATACGCTGCATGGCGTAGAGCGCTGCGAGGCTGCGTGTATCGAGATGCAGGGCCTCAATCACCTGACGAATGCCCGAGGGAAAAGCATCACTGCCTAGCAAAGCCGTCCAGGCCATGGTCTCGCGATCCGATTTGAAGGCCACGAGCTTCAGGGCCGGAGCACGTCCGGGCACCAATGGCACCGCCATTCGCCCGGCGATCACCTGGGCGAGCGCGCGCCAGTAGCTGCGCTCGTTGAAAGCACCTGTGCCAAAGAAAATCTCCTGATCTTGAAGGCTCCAGCGCGGAGCCGTCTTGCCCGGCAATCCAGGCAGCTCGATCTCGTCATACTTCACCAAAGGGAAGCGCTTGCCCGCCAAGCGGATGAGGTGTTCCACCTTCGCCAGATCGAGCGGCGAGCTTTCCGCCTCGGCCAGCATCTGCATGCGCAATGCTTCGAAGCGCGCCACCAGAGCATCCTGCGGGGATAAGGCGGCACTGCTCACCGGAGGGGGCTCCAGGCTGGGCTCGGGCGGACGGGCCACAGCTTGTCCAGCCGCCGCCATCGCTGCGGCAGCACCCACGACGGGTGCAGCCCCCGTGGTCTGCTGGCGCAGTCGATCCATCATGTCGCGCAGCTTTTCGAGCGCGTTCGGAGCCTGCGGCTGGGCAAAGGCTTGGGGCACGGTGCCGTTGGTCGCGATTGGCGCCGGCGGCTCGGCCATCACGAAGGGCGACAAAGGTTCTGCCAGCACTGGCGCGGGAGCCGATGGCTGGACGGGAGCCACGGAGAAAGGCGTGTTCACCATCGCTGGCGTAGGCTCGGCCAGCGCGGTGGCGGCGTTCCTCAGGAAATGCGCATCTTCGGCACCGAACAAGGTCACGTCGGGCAAAGGATCAGCCTGGGTCGAAGGCGGCTCCACGGACTCCGGCTCCGGGTCGATCAAAGCCGAGGCCGAGGGGTCCTCGCCGCGCGCCTGGAGGTTTTGGAAAAAGTCCCACTGCTGGGCCAGATGCCGCAAGAAAGCGCGCGCTGAGACCGAGCCCACCGGACGACCGTTGAAGTAGCGACCGATATTGAGGAAGCGCTCGAATCTGACCCGCTCCTCCACATTCGTCCCCGCCGCGGCCAGGCGCATCCGCGCCAGCTCCGCCGCATCCGCCGGAGTCAGCCCGCGAAGCAGGAACTGCGAGGCCGTCAGCCGGTCCTCCAGAGCACTCGGCAGATGATGCGCAAAGGTGGCCTGCCACACATCCTGGTTCAGGCTCAGCACTACGTGCACGCCCTCCATGCCCGCCAGCTCCAGCAGCATCGTCGCAATGCGCAGGCCGGATTTCTCCATGCGATAAAAACCATCCAGATGATCAACGAAGAGCACCGCTGGATGCCACAGCGCCACCAGCCTCAGCCACAGGGCAAAGGCTTCCCGTGAACCCGACGCCAGCTTCACCACCTCATCGAGCGCGGGCGGCGTGCCATGGTTCGAGGCCGCGAACAGCGCATCCACCCAGCCATCCATCACACCCGCTCCCGGCACCTGACGAGCCAGCTCCGCCAACGGCTTGCGCAGTTGGCCGAAGTGCTTTCGTAACCAGTCACCGATGAGCTTCGCCGACGAACCCTCGCGAAACAGCGCCGTTGGATCTTCGGACAGCACCTTCATCGCCTGATCGCGGTTCGCGCACGGCAGCCGGCCCGACCGGATCAGCCGAACAATCAAACTCGTGAAAATCCCCGTGCAGATCTCCCGCAACCTCGGCCAGTCCTCCACCCGGCCCGGCATCTGTCGCAGGGTCTCCAGCGCCTCCAGGCTCACGCCCGACCAGGTGACCTCCACATCGGACCGGAACATCAGCGGCATCGCCACCGATTGATTCCCCGCCGCTGCCGCCACCCGGCCTAGCAGGTGAGTCTTGCCGTAGCCAGCACGAGGCGCGGTCAGGAGGAGCAAAGGTTTGCCAGGAGCGGCAGCCAGGTCTTCCACCGCTTCAGCCACGCGCTGCACCACATCCCGGTTCAGCCCCGAGACGGAGCGTTCCTCGACCACATCGAACGGCGTGGTGCACACATCCTCCAGGAAGGGGTTCTGTGCGGGGCGACCCGACGGCGAAAACGAAGGAGATGGCGGTGAAACGTCCACAGGAGTTTGGCGAGGCAAGGGTTGCCAGTTAGCGGGAATAGTCGCGAATTCTATGCAAATCGCGCTGAGTGAAAATATTTTCTTTGTGGTCCTTGCGAATATTCTCACGAGTGAGACGAGCTATTATTTGCCGGTGCCAGTTTTCGGATGGGCATCACCGTTCCGATCATGGGTAGAGCCTCCACGCACTGCCGGATAGGCAAAGGGAATGCAGGTGACCACAGTCAAAAGGCTCAGATGCCTCTGGCCTCGAACTTCGGAATCTCGACTGAAAATCAGTCTTCGACTTTCCCCTGTGGAGGCTGTGGTCATAGTGGCGGGATGCGCACCAATGTTCTCAACGGTCCCCTTCAAGTCTGCTGCTTCGCTCCAACCACGGGGTTTTATCGCGATGGCTTCTGCCGGACGGGGCCTGAGGATCGCGGGCTGCACACGGTGTGCGCGGTGATGACGGAGGAGTTTTTGAAGTTCAGCCGCCAGCAGGGCAATGACCTCAGCACCCCGGTGCCGGAGTTTGACTTCCCAGGGCTGAAGCCGGGGGATCACTGGTGCCTGTGCGTCACTCGCTGGGCAGAGGCGCTCGCCGCGGGGCATGCACCGATGGTGGTCCTGGAGGCCACGCACATCAGTGCGCTGGAGTTTGTCACTCTCGAGTCGCTCCAGGCGCACGCGGCGACGTAGTTCTTCTCCATGACCGCCCCTTCTCTCACGTCCGATTCGCTGGGCTGGCGTTTCGATCACTCGTCTGCCCGATTGCCTGCGCCGCTCTTCCGCAAGGTGGCTCCCACGCCCGTGCGCGAGCCGCAGATGGTGATTTTCAATGGTCCACTGGCGACGCACCTGGGACTGGACGCGGGCTTGTCGGATCGGCCGGATTTGCTCTCGGGCAATGCGCTGCCATCGAATGCAGAGCCCATCGCGCAGGCTTACGCCGGGCATCAATACGCGCACTTCACGATGCTGGGTGATGGACGGGCGATCCTGCTCGGCGAACAGATCACGCCCGAGGGTCTGCGCTTTGACGTGCAGCTCAAGGGCCCAGGGCTGACGCCTTTCTCGCGGCGTGGAGATGGGCGCGCAGCGTTGGGTCCGATGCTGCGCGAATACATCATCAGCGAGGCAATGCATGCGTTGGGCATTCCGACAACGCGGAGCCTGGCCGTGGTGGCGACGGGCGAGACGGTCTATCGACAGGAGCCGCTGCCAGGAGCGGTGCTGACGCGCATCGCGGCCAGCCATCTCCGCGTGGGCACCTTCGAATGGGCGGCAGCGCGGGGCGAGATGGAACTGCTGCGGGCGCTGACCGACTACACGCTGAAGCGCCACTTTGCCGAACGTGCCTCTACGGACAACCCGGCGCTGGCTCTGCTGGAAGCGGTGGTCGAGCGTCAGGCATCGCTGATCGCCCGATGGATACACGTGGGGTTCATCCATGGCGTGATGAACACGGACAACATGGCGCTCTCTGGCGAGACGATCGACTATGGCCCCTGCGCCTTCATGGATGCCTTTGATCCCGAGACGGTGTTCAGCTCCATCGACCAGCACGGGCGCTACGCCTACGGCCAGCAGCCGCACATTGCCCAGTGGAACCTGGCCCGCTTCGCCGAGGCCTTGCTGCCGCTGCTCGATGAGGATGAGCAGCGCTCGATCGAGATCGCGAATGACGCGGTCCGCGCGTTCCAGCCGCAGTTTCAAGAGCACTGGCTCGCGGGAATGAGGTCCAAGCTGGGACTGTTCAACGCGGAGCCCGAGGACACGGCCTTGATGCAGGGGCTGCTCGAATGGATGCGGGCCACGTCCGCCGATTACACGCTGACCTTCCGCCGACTCTCCACGGAGTCGCTTGCTGAAGAGCCTCTGGCTTCCGGTCCCGAGTTCCAGAGCTGGCACCAAGGATGGACCGCGCGACGAGGCCGACAGCCCCAGACACTCTCCGAGTCCGCCGCTCTCATGCGCCGCAGCAACCCCGCTGTGATTCCCCGCAATCACCAAGTGGAAGCAGCACTCCAAGCCGCCTCCGAACGCTCCGACCTCGCGCCCCTGCACCGCCTTCTGGAAGCCCTCGCCAAGCCTTTCGACGACTCGCCCGCCCACCTCGACTACGCCCAGCCTCCCGCTCATCACGACGGCAGCTATCGGACGTTCTGCGGGACGTGAGGGACGAAGCGCGGACTGGGATTCGCTCGCTCCTGCGCGCTGAGTTTTCACACGGCCTTCACCATCCTGGCCTTTACACTCGGGGCATTGCTTCGTAGCTCTGCGGCGATGAAGAAAGACGATCTCGGTGCGATTCCTCGACACATTGCCATCATCATGGATGGCAACGGACGCTGGGCGAAGGAGCGTGGACTGCCACGCACAGAGGGGCATCGACGCGGTGCGGAGTCCGTGCGAGCGATGACCGAAGGCTGTCGCGAACTGGGCGTGGAGTTCCTCACCTTGTATGCCTTCTCCTCAGAGAACTGGAAGCGTCCGAAGCGTGAAGTGGACGCGCTCATGAAGCTG
Organism: Verrucomicrobiaceae bacterium; assembly: GCA_016795365.1. GTDB lineage: Bacteria > Verrucomicrobiota > Verrucomicrobiia > Verrucomicrobiales > Verrucomicrobiaceae > JAEUHN01. The sequence goes on along the minus strand of JAEUHN010000005.1, from coordinate 32,178 downwards.
CTGGAAATCTACCTGAAGCAGGAGACGAAGGTGATGATGAAGAACAACATCAAGCTCCAGGCTATCGGGCGGCTGCACGATCTGCCCGAAAGCTGCCAGAAGGCCCTGCATCAGGCCATTGAGACGACGGCGAACAACACGGCCCTCACCCTCATCCTGGCGCTCAGCTACGGCGGTCGGGAAGAGATCATCGATGGCGTGAAGAGCATCGTGGAAGCCGTGGGCAAGGGCCACATCGACAGTGCGATGATCAACACGGAGATGTTCGGCAAGCACCTTTACACCCGCTACTACCCGGACCCGGATCTGCTGATCCGCACGAGCGGCGAGATGCGCCTTTCCAACTTCCTCCTCTGGCAGCTGAGCTACACCGAGTTCTACATCACCGACAAGCTCTGGCCGGACTTCCGCAAGGATGAGCTGCGCGAGGCGGTGCAGGCCTATGGCAAGCGGCACCGCAGGTTCGGCGGTGTGTAATGGTTTTGTGCTTGAACCAACATTCCTCACCGAACCAAACTGGGCTCGCCTCACTGACCGCCCGGAGTGGCCTTTGATCTCCTGTCCTGCTTCCTTATCCAAGCCTCTATCCAACATTTCCTCATGAACTACTACGTCGGCCGCGACGGCACCCAACTCGGCACCTTTTCCCTCGATCAACTGAAAGCCGATCTGGCCAATGGCAAACTCCGCCCCACGGACATGGCGTGGTGCGAGGGCATGGACGACTGGAAGCCCCTGTCGGACGTGCTCGAAGCCACGGCCTCAGCTCCCGTGTCGGCCCCGCCCATCCCGCCGGCGATTCCTTCGCTCCCGCAGCCATCGAGCGTTCCGCAGGTTCCCGTTTCCGCCATGCCCGCGCTGGAGCCCCGGACCTCGAAGCTCGCCGTCTGGAGCCTGGTCTGCGGCATTGCGACGGTGTTCTGCTCCTGCATCACGGGCATCCCGGCGATCATCATGGGCATCATAGCGCTAAATCGCATTGGCAAGTCCCAGGGCGCGCTCGGTGGCAAGGGGCTGGCGATCGCGGGCCTGTGCTGCGCATGCACGCTGGGCATCTTCGGGACGGCCATGATGGCAGGCCTCGCAGTCCCGGCGTTCAATCAGGTGCAGGAAAGGGCGAAGCTCATGCAGGCGAGCACGAATGCGCGGCAGATCGTGATCGCGATCAAGGGCTATGCTGGGGACCAAAGCGGTAACTATCCTGATGCCGACAGGAGCGCTAGCCCACAAACGTCCAATGATGCGTTCAGGCTTCTATTTGTGGCTGGATTGATGGAGGACGAGCGTCCCTTCACCGCCGAAAACAGCGCCTACGAGCCCGACAACATCATCGGTTCACCTCCTGATTTCCGACAAGCTCTCGAAGCAGGCGAGAACCACTGGGCGATGACCAAGGGGCTCAGCGATTCCTCAGACGGGAGCGCTCCCCTGATTTTCGAGAACCCTATCGAGGCAAGCTGGCCCCCGATGTGGGATTGCAATCAATCAGGAAAGAAAGTCCCTGGACGCGCCTGGAGGAGTGGCAAGATCATCATCGCCCGCAACGACGGCAGCGTGATGGCAGAGCCGCTAGAATCCATCCGAGGCGACAGCGTCCCCCTCAAAGCAGGCCCCGACGGCAAGGACCTCTTCACGCGGTTCATGGACCCAGGTGAGTTCCTGGACGTCCTTCGCAAGTAGTCGCTCCTGACGATGAAAAGAGTCACGATCCACTCCGACGGCGGCTGCGAGAACAACCCCGGCCCTGGCGGCTGGGGGGCGGTGCTGAGGTTCGGAGCGCATGTGAAGGAGATCAATGGCGGGGCTCCCGCGACCACGAACAACCGCATGGAGCTTCAGGGTGCCATCGAAGCCCTCCGCGTGCTGAAGGAGCCGTGTGAGATCGAGTTCCACACGGACTCGCAGTATGTGAAGAAGGGCATCAGCGAGTGGATCAAGGGCTGGAAGGCGCGTGGCTGGCGAACGGCGGACAAGCAACCGGTGAAGAACGAGGACCTGTGGCGCGCGCTCGATGCCCAGGCCGCCAAGCACAAGATCCACTGGCGCTGGGTAAAAGGCCACGCGGGCAATCCCGACAACGAACTCTGCGATCAGCTCGCCACCGCTGCCATCGCCGAGCTGAAGCGACGTTTCTCCGTTCGCGAGCTAAAGGACCACTTGGCAGAGTTCCAAGCAACACAGTCTCCAGCGCCTGATTCCAGGCTGCTGTAGGGCAAAAGCATGGAATAGGAGAGGCGGTGATGGTTTTTCACACGAGTAAAAAGGCTGCGCAAAGGAGCCTCATTCGCAGCCATTTGTGTTAGAAAAGAAAGGCGTTCCTCCGCTGGGAAGGCCGCCGGAGCAGCGTAAGCGCTGAAGCTCATCTTTGTGTGAAGCCTCCGCGCCACTCCTGGCACTATCCTTGCTACGCGGCGTCGCAGTTGCGCGGACAGCATTTTCCCCGATAATGCGCGGCCCATGTCCGCTCCCACCAAGGCTGAAGAAGCCATCCGCATCTACCTCGTCGATCACGACTCCGATTTCCTGGCGTGGGCTGCTGGCCACCTGAAAGCCGACGGGGTTGTCATTGAGACATTCCAGCGAGCCGAGGACGCCGTGGCCGCTTATCAGAAGAACCGGGCCAATCTCGTGCTCTCCGAAGTCCGCCTGAATGGCACTAACGGAATCGAGTTGCTCAAGCGCCTGCGCGCCCTGAATCCCAATGCGATGGTGATCCTGACCAGCGCCATCGCCAGCACCAGCCACGTGATCGAGGCGATGCGTCTGGGAGCCTACGATGTGCTACCGAAGGAGCGCCTCACCTATGAGCTGCGTGTGGTCGTCGAGAGTGCCCTGCGCGCCGTCGAAGCCCGCCGGGTCACCCTTGCCTCCGCCTCCGAAGTGCCCGCAGAATCGATCCAGGAAACGATCATCGGACGCTCGGCTCCGATGCAGGAGGTGTTCAAGATGATTGGCCGCGTTTCCCGCGCCGATGCGCCTGTCATGATCACTGGCGAAAGCGGTTGTGGCAAAGAACTGGTCGCCAAGGCAGTGCACAAGTTCAGCCCGCGCACACAGAAGGAATTCGTGGCGATCAACGTCACGGCGATTCCAGACAATCTGTTGGAGAGCGAGCTGTTCGGGCACGAGAAAGGCAGTTTCACCGGAGCCGTGGCGAACCGCATCGGGCGCTTCGAGCAGTGCGATGGCGGCACCTTGTTCCTCGATGAAATTGGTGACATGCCGCTCACCGTGCAGAGCAAGCTATTGCGCGTGCTCCAGGAAGGTGAGTTCTGCCGCGTGGGCAGCAATCAGACGGTGAAAACCGATGTCCGTGTGCTGGCGGCGACCAACAAGAATCTCGAGAAGGAAGTCGAGGCCGGAAACTTCCGCGAAGATCTTTTCTATCGCCTCAACGTGGTGCGCATTCACATTCCGCCGCTTCGCGAGCGCCGCGAAGACGTGCGTCTGCTGGCAGAGTTCTTCCTTCAGCGCATGGCCTCGCGCAAACGCGGCCCGCAGATGCGCTTCAGCGAGGATGCCCTGTCCATGCTGGAGGCTTACGACTGGCCCGGCAACGTGCGCGAACTCGAGAACACGATCCAACGCGCCTGCGCGCTATCGAACTCGGACGTGCTCCTGCCTACCGACATTCCCCTGGGCAGCAGCGGCAGCCGGTTCGGAGGTCCGGTGAGCAATGTGAACCGCATGAGCGATGCATTGAACTCGCTCATCCACGCAGCCAAGGATTCGCCTGACATCGAACTCATTCCCTGGGTGCAAAAGGAACTCTGCAAGATGGTCATGCGCCAGTTCGACAACGATGTGAACCGGGCCGCCAAGCTGCTCGGGATCGAGCCCGAACTGCTCACCGAACGCGTGGCAAAAGCCCCGGCTGAAAAGAAGTTGAAGCGCGCGGGCTAGATTCAGAGCCATGCGCCATTTCGACTTCATCATCGTAGGCAGCGGCGCGGGCGGCTTGAGCGCAGCCCTGCACGCCGCAGAGCATGGTCGCGTGTGTGTGCTCACGAAGAAGACGGCACCGGAATCAAATTCCTCGTGGGCTCAGGGCGGCATCGCCTGCGTGCAGAGTGAAGGCGACAGCATCGAACAACACGTGAGCGACACGCTCATCGCCGGTGCAGGTCTTTGCAAAGAAGATGCCGTGCGCACGATCGTCACCGAAGGTCCCGAGCGCATCGCCGAGGTGATCGAGTGGGGCGTGCATTTCGATCAGCGCGAGGCGACCAACGGCCATCTGGAGTTTGACCTCACACGCGAGGGCGGCCACACGCAACGTCGAGTGCTCCACGCCCGCGACGCGACGGGCAAAGAACTGACGGACAAGCTCATCGCTGCCGTCCGCGCTCACCCGAACATCGAAGTGCTGGAGAACCACTTTGCCATCGACCTCATTACCACGGCAAAGCTCGGCTTTGTCTCCGAGGATCGTTGCCTCGGTCTCTACGTTCTGAATGAATCGACAGGCGATGTGGAAACCTTTCGCAGTGATCGCGTGGTCCTCGCCACGGGCGGCTGCGGACGCGTCTATCTCTACACGACCAATCCCAGCGTGGCCACGGGCGACGGCGTGGCCATGGCCTGGCGCGCTGGCGTGGCGGTGGCCAACATGGAGTTCATCCAATTCCATCCGACCTGCCTCTACCACCCGCAAAAGCGCTCGTTCCTGATCACCGAAGCGTTGCGAGGGGAGGGTGCGGTGCTCATTGGCAAGGACGGCAAGGAGTTCATGCAGAAGTATGACCCGCGCGGCTCCCTGGCCCCACGCGACATCGTCGCCCGCGCCATCGACAGCGAGATCAAGCGCACCGGCGGTCCATGCGTTTATCTTGATGCCCGGCACAAGGGCGAGACCTTTATCAAGGAACACTTCCCGAACATTTACGAGGCCTGTCTCGCCGTGGGGATCGACATTGCCAGAGAGCCGATCCCCGTCGTGCCAGCCGCGCACTATCAATGCGGCGGCGTGCTCACCGATGTGAACGGAGCCACCACCTTGCGAGGTCTCTGCGCCGTTGGCGAAGTCGGTTGCACGGGCCTCCATGGGGCCAATCGACTGGCGAGCAACTCCCTCCTCGAATGCCTCGTGGTCAGCCATCGAGCCGTGAAGCACCTGCTCAAGAAACTGCCCACGGGCAAGGAGCAGGCACAGAGCTACGACATTCCCGCCTGGCGCAGCGGCAATGCCGTGGACGTGGACGAACTCGTCGTGATCTACCACAACTGGGACGAGATCCGCCGCCTGATGTGGGACTACGTTTCCATCGTCCGCACCAGCAAGCGCCTGCAACGCGCCGCCGCCCGCCTGCGCAATCTGAAGCGCGAGGTGCAGGAGTTTTACTGGAACTTCAAAGTGAGCAGCGAGGTGCTGGAACTCCGCAACCTCGTCGAGACGGCCTCCCTCGTGGTCGAGTGTGCGATCCGTCGTCACGAAAGTCGTGGCCTGCACTACACCCTCGACTACCCCACGCCGGATGATGCCCGTCCGCCTGCGGATACCGTCTTGCGGCGGTATTGAATCCCTGCGCCCAATTGGGCTCCGCGGGGGGGGCAGCCAGATCATCGGCTCAAGCCTCAGCACCCGCGTAAGTGACGACGTCATCTCCGGCGGCATTCTCGACCTCAGGTGCCTTTATCTTCGAGAAAAATTACCAGTTCTTGAGGGGAGGTGTCGATGCTGAACGCGCCGTTGATGGCGTTCACCTTCCCAGCGTCTGCCACCTTGCCGTCTGCGGAGCTGTGCCACATTCGGAAGGATTTGTTCAGCCGCCCCTCTGCGGCGGGGAGCTTGAATTTGATCGTGAGTTTTGAGGCGGACTGGTAGGTGGCGATGGACGTGTTGGTCAGCCCCGTTAGGTTCACCACGGCCATTGACCAGCGACCATCGGGAAGGCGGGCCGCCGCTGCATTTAACTGCGGTTTTTGACCGTGAGAATTCAACATATCCCCACCTGGCAGCGCGGTGACTCGATAAATCCGAGAGCCCGTGGGAAAGGCGACGCGAAGCATACGCAGGTAGTGATGCTGCAGCGACTCAAAGGTGGTGCCGGTTTTTCGGTCAAAGACCAGAAGCTTGGTGGCATTATCCTGGTCGAGCGCAAGATTCCCACTGTCACCAAACGAGATGAAATGCACCCAATGGGTGACCTCGTGGTTCAGGTCGTTCAAGAATCTCGCGGCGAGCGACGCAGCGCGCTGGGTATCGCCTGCATCTTCGTGGCCGGTATTTCCTGCCTCTGTGATCCAGAACTCTTTCTTCACCGCCTTAATCGCCGTGGCGATGGGTGTGTTGGCCGCCATGCTGTAGCTGTGAGTGGACAGCCCACGAACGGCTTTCAGCGCGACGGGGTCAGCGACGAGCGCCTCGATCTGACTGAGCGCGGAACGGTCATTATTGGCATGTTCCGGGGCAACGATGCCGACATCTTTTAGGCCACGCGCATCCAGACCAGAACGGAGCGCCTTCACGCCATCGACGACTTGCTGCGCGCTGAAGCCACCCGGCTCATTCGCGAGTCCGGTAACGTGGATGATCACGTTGTGCTTGGTCTTGAGTTGAAGGATGAACTCCGCCAGTTTGTTGCCATATTCGTTCATCGGCTCTGTCGGTGTCGTTTCACCGCGAGCGGGTGCGAGCAAATAGATGGATACACCCTGTTGCTTCACAAGCTCCAGCCTTCCGCTCTCCACATAACGACGTGCAAACGTGGCCAGCATGGTCTCTACAGTCTCCTTTTCGCCACTCGGAGCCCAGAGGCGGACGATGTTCATTTTAAGGTCGCCAAACACGCGCTTCGTGAAGTCCTGCACAGTGGTGCCCGGCAGTGGTTCCATCTCTGTGATCAGGCTCGTGCCAAAGCCGAGCAAGGTCTGAGCCGGGGCCTTTTCGATGTTCAAGATGATGGCCTCCTTGGCGGCATCTGCTGCACATATCTGTTGGATGGCCAGGCAGCCGCAAATCAGGGTCGCAAGGAGGCGGTTCATTTCATGAAAGTGTTGGATGTATATCTCTGACAGATTTGGTCTCTTCAATAGAATCATCTTTTTTCATCGTTACCGACTCGTGATGTCTCAACCCCTTTCACAACGCTGAGCGAGTAACACGACGACACGGTCTTGCGGCGGTATTGACAGGCAGCACGTGGATTTGCCAGGATCGCGTTATGGCTACGCATACGAAGTTCCTCGTCGAATTCACCAGCATCATACTCGCCGCCATCCTCGCGCTGCTTGATCCATCGCTAGGTTTCCCGCTGGGGATGATTCTTGTGATGGCGACGCGCTTCGCCTTGCTCGGGCGATCGGGCAGATGTCTGGTCGATTCGATGGCTCACCTTCGTGGCGGTGATCGCACTCTACTGGTTGGCCACAGGGGCTCCGTTCAAGTGGGCCATCATACTTTTCAAACCAACCACCAGCCAAACCTATCCGGGCAGCGTCTTTGGGGCCCAGCCCTCCTGGTCATGGATCAATCCGGTCGTCATGACCTGGCTGATTCTCGTGTGGCGGCTACGCCACAAACACGCGCTGCCAAAGCCTCAGATCGTTTGATCCGCACGTGTTACTGGGATTGAGAGAACCCTTCGTTCTTGCCCATCGGCGCGAAGGTGATGTTCAACCCCTCTTTGCGAAACGCTTTCTTCACCTCTTCACGGAAGTCGTCCATCGAGCGTTCCCGGAGGAGATGCTTTTTGAACGCATCGGGCTCGGCATTGCGGTCACCCGCCTCCAACTCGCGAAGGTAGGCGATGATGTTGGCCGCATCGCCTTTGCCATCGAGGTAGTAGAAAAAGTAGGTCATCAAACCGGCCGACGCGTAGTTTTGCGAAGCCTGCCCTCGGATGCTCGCCAGCGCGGCGGACCACGTTCTTCCATCGAGCGAGAACAACTCCTCGGGATCGAGCATGGTGAAGTTTTTGCCATCGCTGCCGCGGCGCTGGAGGTAATTCGACAGCCGCTGCTTCACGCCGATGAAGGTAAATCTGCCGCGCTGGTATTCGAGCATCGCGACAGCTTCGGCACTACCTTCCACATACCAAGTGCGGAGCTTGGGCAGCCAGTGATTCATCATCTGGTGCGTAATCTCGTGAATCAGGGTGGCATTGTCATCATCGCTGATCTTTTCCAACGAAACGCGGCTGCCCACCATCTTCACACCCAGCGACGCTAGCGGCACAGACAGAGCTTTCTCCCCACGCTGATAGACGCCCGCCGACCCCGTCATGCCGCCATTTGCGAAGTAGTCTTCCTTGTTCGTATAAAGCCGCGCCATAAAAAGCTCCTGCCCTTCTTCAGGAGTGGGTTTGAGATCCAGGGGGAGCTGCCAATTGAGCAGGTGAGTCGCTTCGAAGATGCGGGAAAACTCCTTCACCACGTTGGACCCCAGCTTGGAATCGCAACGGAACTCGTAGTGTCCTGAGCGATAGACGAATTCCTTCTTGGCGGGATCTTCCGTCACCACTGTGGGTTGCGGCGGCTCATCCAGAGCCACACCTCGCGGCCAGTCTTTCAGGGCCGCAAGAGCGCCTGGCTTGGCTATGGCCATGTCATTCGCCGGCTGCTGCCGCACGTAGGCCTGATCTTCAGACGAGAGACGGTCGATGGGAATCGTAAAAACCGCGCCATTGGTCATCCGCACCTTTACCCCGGCACCTTCGCGCCCGAGGAAAGATGCCTCCATCTTCTTGCCATCGGAACTGGTCCAGGTGCGGGAGGGAGGGGCTTGCGTCTGGGCTATGATTGAACCACAAACCAAACCATAGAGAAGGGCACCGATCGAGATTCTCATGAGACTAACAAAAATGGGATGACGCAGGCAGGCCTAACACCTTTGGCTTTGGCAGATTACAAGGCTGTAACAGAAGCCTGAATTATCGAACCTTGTCACAACTATTCGGGTCTTGTCGAATATTGAATGTTTTCACGTCAGAATTGACAATGTAACGACAACTTAGATACGCTCCGAGTTGCGCTCGTTGCCATCTTGCCCACTCCACCACCCACTATGAAAAGCCCCAACTCAAACTGCTTTCCTGGCTATGCCCGGGCAGTGTTAGGCCTCGCACTAACGGTGCTGGCAGTCTCTGCAACAGCAAGTTGGGCGCTTTCACCACCCTCCATGGTCAAGGTGGGCCAGTCCGTTTCAGGGACCACCGGATACAAGAGCAACTTCCTGATTCAGTGGACCCCCACTTCCAGTGACGAGAACCTCTACCAAATCCGACTTCGTGTGGGTGAAGTGGGTTCCTACGTGGCGATTTCGAATCTGCTGGCAGGCAACGATTATGCCAACTGGCAGCCTTCCGATGCAGCTCTGGCCGGAATCCCCAGCGGAACCAAGTTCTACTTCCAGGTGCTGGCCTGCAAGGTGACTTTCAGTTTCAACAACGACGGGTCCATCTCTGGCATCAGTTCCTTCAACGAGTATTCCGGTGCCTCGAATTCCTTGGGGTTGACCTACAAGACCAGCGCCATCGACACCTCCTTGATAGCACCCACGGGGCTGCAAGTGAGCATCCCCACGATTACGCGCAATGGATCAAGCTTTCCCGATGACGGCCACATTCGCATTCAGTTCAACGACAACACCGATCGCGAAGATGGTTACTTGTTCCTGATCAAGAAATCGACTGACGGCAGCTATCCGAGCACTTTCGATTCACAAAAGTTCCCGCTCAATCTGAACGACTACACCATCAGCAACACTGCTTTCCTCTACAAGACCACAACTGTCGGCACATCCACGGTGGCGACCAGCGGACTAGAGCCGGGCGTGACCTACAACATGAAAGTCGCCGCCTACTCGGACAGCCAGGGGCAGTCGGCTGTGTCCAACGAAGCAACCTTCACGATCCCGGCTCTGAAGGCACCGACTGGGTTCACAGCCACACCCGTGGATGAAGACACCATCCGGATCGACTGGCTGGACAATTCCAACGCAGAGCAGGGCTACCTGCTGGAGTGGAAAGAAACGTCGGGACTTGCTTTCCAAATCGGTGACGTGGCAAATCCCAACGCCCAGACATTTAGCCTGACCAAGACCGCTTTGCCAGGACTGCTGATCCCTGGTTATCCGCTCATCTGGCGTGTCACCAACGTTTACAACCCGGCGTCGAATCGCATTCTCGCCAGCCCGAGCACCGCGAACTACATCAAAGCGCCAACTGCTAACGAGATCACGGTAGCGACCAAGTTCAACCCGCCGGAGAACCTCCAGGTCACATCGACAGCTAATGCAGCTGCGGCGTCAGAAACGGTAACTCTGACCTGGCAGGACAAGTCGGCGCGGGAGTCTGGCTATCGAGTGCTCGGTCGCAGTGGAGGAACAGGCTCTTTCAGCACCGTCACCGACCTCGCCGCGAATGCGACCACTGCGTCCTTCACGCTCACCAGTCCTGGCACCTTGTATGAGTTCAAGGTCGTCGGATACTATGCTGAAAACAACAACATCATCAGCACCACCACAGAGTCCAATCTGGTTTCGATCACGCTCAAGAATGCCATCAACAGCCCACCCTACCATCCCGCCGTTGTTGGAACGGCGATCACCCCCTATCAGCTGACCACCACCACTGGCAACGCCACCCGCACGGCAGTCAGCATTACTGGCCTGCCTGCAGGGCTCTCATTCAACTCGACGACCGCCCAGGTGACAGGCACACCTACCGTGAGCGGCGTTTTCACCTGCCCGATGACAGCCACCTTCAGTGATAACTGGGTGGCAACCAAAGACCTCACGTTCCGGATCCCCAAACCGGCTTCGGCACCGATCAAGCCCAAGGAGATCGCTTCACGCACAATGGCCCCTTCGAGTGGAACATCAATCCCACTGTCGGACTTGTTTGCTGATCCTGATACCGAGCAAGCCGTCCGTATGGCAACCAACAAGGGCAATATCGACATCGTTCTCTACCCCACTCTCACGCCCCTCACCGTCGCCAACTTCATGGCGTATGTGAACGCTGGCGACTACAATGGTTCTGTTTTCCACCGCAACTCGCCGGGCTTCGTCTTGCAAGGAGGAGGCTACAAACCCAACTCGGGAGGAACAGACTACTTCGATGAAGTCAATCGCCGTGCCTCGCCACAAAACGAACCTGGCATTTCAAACAGCCGCGGCATGATCTCCCTCGCCAAAGGCTCTGACCCGAATAGCGGCAGTCACGATTTTTTCATCAATTTGGGAGACAACTTCGGGCTCGATTCGGAATCAAATGGAGCCTTCACGGCTTTCGCGAGGGTGGCCGGATTCCAGTTATCACCCAGCACCACGCCCACCATCGATTCGATTCTGGCCCTTCCAGGCCAGAGCACTTACAATATCAACCTCCTCCCCTCGGGTGCTTCAACTCGGACATCGACCAACCCTCTCAGCGGAAACCTTGGGGCCGGAACGATCTGGCCGATCAATGATTCGACGGCTCCCTCGACGATCGACAACACCAAGATGGTTACGATTGATTCAATCACATCACTGCCAGTTCTCACCTACGCCATCACGACAGCTCCGGATTCTGGGATCGCCACGGCCGCAATCACGGCTGATAGCCTGACCATCACGGGCGTGTCCGTGGGAACCACGTCGCTCACCATCACCGCCACCGACGTGGACGGCAATCCCACCAGCCAGACCATGGACATCAATATCGTGGACGGCTACACCGCACCATCGATCAACACACAACCGACGGCTTCCACCACTGTTAATCCCGGAGCCAACGTCGAGCTCACGGTCATCGCATCCGGTTCAGCGCTGAATTATCAGTGGCTCAAGAACGGGCAGCCCATGTCTGGCAAAACCACAGCCACGCTCAACCTTGATTCCGTCACCACTGCCGACTCGGCAACCTACACGGTCGTGGTCAGCAATGGCCAGGGAAGCGTCACTAGCAATGCTGCGGTTGTCACTGTGAACGCACCTGCGGTCATCACCGCACCCACAGTCCCTCAGTTCATTTCGCGGAACTTCCATACATCAGTTTCGTTCACGGTCACCACCTCGGGCGCACCAACGATCAGCTACCAGTGGAAGAAGAATGGTGTGAACCTTGCCAACGGCACTCGCATCGCTGGAGCGACCACAGCCACGCTCACGATTACATCGCTGGAGCTTTCAGACGCAGACGCTTACACCGTTTACGTGAGCAATACTTACGGCAACTCAACCAGCCAGGCCTTCAATCTGACGGTCACCAGAGTGGACACCGACGGTGATGGCCTGATGGACGACGAGGAGCTGGCACGGGTTCCAGCTACTTCGATCAGCAACGCAGACTCTGACAACGATGGATACTCGGACGGAGCCGAGGTTGGATTGGGCACCAATCCCAGCCTTGCAACCAGCAATCCGAGTGCTGCGCGCTTCGTTGCAGCTCGCGAGGGCAATGCCGCCATGGAAGGCATCGCTCTGAAACGAATCACCGGCCTTGCGACCGCGTCTTTCAGCAACAACATCGCGGGCGGAGCCCTCGTCTCCATCCCCGATACATGGCTGGCCAAGTATGAAATGACCAATGATCAGTTCGCAGCCGTGCTCGACTACGCGGTGCGGGTCATGAATGTCGCAGAGGTCGTCGTCGATGGCACGCGTTCCGCCGTCCGCTATCCGAAGACCAGCGGCCAGATCATCTGTTACATGGCGGCCACCCCTTCCACTGACAGCAACAACCCCTCCTGCGAGATCGATTACGAAAGTAAAAGCAAGACATTCCACACCACTCGGGCTGTGGCCAAGTTCCCTGTGCGTTGCGTCAACTGGTATGGAGCCTACCTCGCCACCGCAGTGCTGAACCACAAGTTCGGATACACCCAAATCAACACCTCGGGGTTCACCTTCTCATCCAACACCAGCCACCTAGGATTCCACATTCCCACTTACGTCGGGTGGGAGTGGGCTGCTCGTGGGGGCTTGAATCCCGGGTTCGCCTATCCAACAGGCGCAACTGTGAGCACTGCACTGGCGCGCTATAATGACACAACTCTGGCAGCCAAGCCAAGAGCCGTGGGCAGTTACGCAGCTAGCAAGCTCGGTCTGCACGACCTCGGAGGCAACGTGGCAGAATGGATCATGGAGGACAATGCATCGATCTCAGGCAACAGCTACGTGCGTGGCGGCGGCTTCTCGGATGCCGCTGCGGCTCTTCAGAACAATGCGCATGAAACTCTGGCCAAAACGGCCATCAGCAGCAAGGTCGGAATCCGTCTGGCCATGCGTGAATCGGCGGCACCGGTATTCGCGGCCACCTTGAAGGATCAGCTGATCAGGCTCGGCGAGACGGTCACCATCTCGGCCCAGGTAAGTGGTGCTCCCTTCATCACTTATCAGTGGTATAAGAATGGGGTCGTGCTGACTGGCAAGACCAGTCCATCACTGACCATCACCAATGCCAAGACCACAGATGCAGCGGCCTACATGCTGAAGGCTACTTCTCAAGGTGTCAGCACGACCGCCACCGCAAAGATCTCGGTGATTGAGATCGTCGCTCCTGCACCGGTGTATTATGTCGTGCCGAACAAGTCGCTGGTGCTCACCCCGAAGATCACCGTCGCGCCCGGACAAACCATCAATTACTCCTGGTATCGGAACGGGTCAGCGGCTGGTGGATTCATTTTCAAAGGTGGCGACCACCTCAAGACACTCACCATCACGGACGCTTTCTTCGATCTCACGGGCACCTATCAATGCGTAGCGTCCATCCCTGGAAGCAGTCCTGAGGACAGCGAAACATCATCCTTTAGCGTCATCATTTATGATACTCCGGTCGTGATTGTGGCACCACAGGCAGGCTCGACCACCCCAGGCAATCTTGAATGGGGTTCAGTGAATGCTCCTTACAGCACCTCACTGATCAGTTACAACAGCGTTGATCCAGGGCGGATTCCCACCCTCTGGACCATCACCAATCTTCCACCCGGGCTCACCTACAACAAGCTCACCGGAGCGATCTCGGGCCGCCCGACACAGTCGGGTGTCTGGTCCGTCAAGATCAAGGCCTCCAACCCATTCACATCGAGCAGTGAAGTCACCGTGACCATTCGAATCAAGCCGCATCCGCTGGCCTTCAACAATCTGCTTTCGTCCACCTACACAGCCACCGTGACACGGCACAGCACTCCGACGGCTAGTTCGACAGGTGTCAATGATGGATTGGGTGGCCGGCTTGACATTACTGCCACGAGCGTCGGCTACACCACGGGCAAACTGATCTGTGGGGGCACGGCTTATGTCTTGCCGCCGTTCTACTTGGAGCCGCAACTGGTTATTGGAAGCGGAACCTCCAGCGGAACCGTCTCTGGTGAGTTGCAGAACGTTCTCAAGGGCAGCGCCACCATCGCAAGAGGTAGCAAACCCAGTCTCAAGGTCGATGTCGTCGTTACGATTGATGCGGCAAAGGTGACCGAGCAATCAGTCAGCGGAACCGTGGGAGAGTTGGCATCGGGAAGCACCACACCCACAAGCACAGCCTCCATCGAAGGCTGGCGAAACAAATTCACTGCGACGGGCTACTCGACCTCTGTGGATGGAAGATTTGGACTTCACAATTTCGCTGTGAAGCCTCCCATTGCGTCATCAGATGCTGCCGTCGTTCCGCAGGGGGCAAGCTTCGGCTCTGTGAACGTCGCTGCAGCGGGAACCACCACCGTAGCGGGACGCATGGCTGACGATACAGCGTTCTCGACGTCCAGCTTCTTGAGCCCCACCGGCAAAGTCATCGTCTTCCAGTCACTCTACACCAACAATGGTTCTGTTTTGGGACGTCTAGTGATCGCAGCGGATGCGAGACACACAGTGACGGTCGATTCAAATCCGAGTCCGGGTTTCGGTTTCACATGGAGTCGCAAGCCCCAGCCCACCAGCAGAAGCTACAAGGCAGGCTTTACCCAGCCCATTGCATTGGAGAACTACGCCACCGATCTAACGGGTTCCCTTTATACGCCACCCACGGGAACCGATATCGTCATGGGACTTCCAGCCGCCACTGGAACACCTCTTACCAACACACAGGCCAATTTCAGCAGCGGCGGTCTTCTGGCACCCTTGAACCAGCTCTTCCTGATTCCCACCACGAATGTGGCGGCTGTGCCAACGCCAAACCCGAACCTTGTAACTGTCAGCCTCAACAAGACCACTGGTCAATTCACCGGGTTCTTCACGTTGGTCGATGACGACCCCACCTCGGCACTTGTCGGCAAGAATGTGACGCGCAAGAACGCCTACTACAGCATCATCGTTCCACACCCAACCCTTGCAGGAAAGGGCATCAGCTTTGGCTACTTCAATCTGCCGAAGCTGCCAGACAGCACTCACATTGAGTCCAAGACAGACATTCTCTCTGGCTTGGTGACCATCGGGGCCAAGCCGTGATCGTATGATTGTTCATGACCGGCTTCACCACATCTTCCTCGCCCTTAAGGCCTGCATGGATGTGGGTGGCGGCGATCTGTGGCGGGATGCAGCTGTCAGCTCTTGCAGTGGGTGACGACTGGCAGCTGCGCTCACCATTGCCGACGTTGGGTCATAACCTGACTGCTGTAGCGCACGATGGCAGCCAATGGATTGCCGTGGGAAAGGAGGGTTCGATCTGCACTTCAGCGGATGCCATAGCCTGGACGCGCCGTGTCAGCCCTGCGTCGGACTCTCTGTATGCCCTCGCGTGGACCGGCACGATCCTTACGGCCGTGGGTGAGAATGGCGGAATCGTCACCTCATCCGACGGTGTGAACTGGATCAAACATGAGTCCCCCATCGCGACCAACCTTCTCTCTGTCACGTGGACGGGGAGCCAGCTGGTAGCGGCGGGAGATGAAGGCGTCATCGTTACCTCCACGGACGCCATTCACTGGTCCCCGATTTTCACTGCGGTGAGCACCGACTGGCGTTGTGTCTCTTCGTCAGGGGGCTTGTTGGTTGCGGTAGGAAGCAAAGGGGCAATTGCTACGTCCTCAACCGGCCTGTCGTGGACCACCCATTCTTCAGGAACAACGCGCACGCTCCGGTCAGTCGCAAGCGACGGAAGCACCTGGGTGGCTGTGGGCGATGCGGGCACCGTCGTGACGTCATCAAATGGCACCGTGTGGTCACTGATTGCGGCGCCCACAACCCATCGGTTGAATCATATCACGTGGGACGGAGGTCAGTTCTTCGCGCTTGGCGAGGATGGACTCGCCCTAACCTCCACGGACGGGCAAACATGGACCGCTCAGCCCCTTACGCCAGCAGTGACTTGCTACGGCGCGATCGCGGCCAGCGGACAGGTCGTTGTTGTTGGTGACCGTGGCACGATCGCCTCCGCCCCCGTCGCCGCCGGTCCTTGGATTGAACGAGCGGCTGGCTCTCGCGAGTGGCTGCACGACTCGGTGTGGACTGGCACTCAGTTTGTTGCCGTCGGCAGTTCGGGCACTATTCGAACGTCCGCAGATGGCGTCGCGTGGAGTTCACAAACCAGTGGCACAGTCGCCCATCTCAATGGCGTGGCATGGACGGGAAGCCGTGTGATTGCCGTGGGAGATGCCGGAACCGTGCTCACCAGCTCTGATGGGATATCGTGGGCATCACACCCATCAGGCACATCGCGTTCGCTACAGGGAGTTGCCTGGACCGGCTCACAGATCATCGCGGTGGGGTTGCGCGGCGCAGTGACCAGTTCGGTCGATGGTCTTTCATGGTCAGGCACAACCATCGCTGGATCTCCGAACCTGCGTTCGATCGCGGCATTGGGTTCTCAGGTGATCGCCGTTGGGGATGGGGGCGTCGCTTACACGTTCGCGGGCAGCACCTGGACAGCCCGCAGCACAGGCATCACTGACGACCTCACCTCTGTCTCAACAAATGGCACCTTGGCGGTTGCCTCTGGCCAAGGAGGACGAATCATTGCCTCCACCACCTCATTGGCGAGCTGGACCACACGCACTTCGCCCTTTTCGGGGCAGCAGTCCTCGGGAATGCATGGCCTGCACTGGACCGGCTCGGAGTTTGTGATGACAGGCCACGGCGGAAGTTTCTCGCATCCCAATAGTGTGGTAGTGAACAGCCTGGATGGCATCACGTGGATCGTTCGTTTGGCGGGTGTTGGTGGCAACCTCAGAGGCACCGTGAGTTCGAGCACCCAGACGATCGCATTCGGTGAGGCAGGCCTGATCTTGACCAACGACTCCGCCTCCATGCCATCCGTCCAGTTTGTGACCAATGATGGTGCCATCACCGAAGAAGGCGGAACCTACATGGTCAGCCTGAGCCTCTCGGTGCCGACAACTGGAACCGTGATCGTGCCCATTCAACTCTCCGGTTCAGCTCTGATTGGCACTGACGCTAACGTATTCCCGCTCACGGTGACGATCGCTGCTGGACAGCAATCCGGCAGCCTCGCGATCACCGCCTTGGCGAACCTCATCGATCAACCGGACAGAACCGTGGTCCTCGCCTTGGGAACGCCTCTTGGGGCGACCGCAATCGCGGGTCAAGTGACGGTCACCATTCTTGATGACGATACCGTGCCCATCTTCGGTCCGCCACCTGTTGGCGACCTCGTTCTCGTAGGAACTGCAGTTTCATTCTCGACGCCGGTAACCGGTGGATCTCCATTGAACCTTCAGTGGCTCCTCAACGAGAAGGCCATCAGCAAGGCGACCCAGGACACCTTTTCGATTGGCTCTGCTGCACTATCTCATGCGGGAGCCTATCGCTTGCAGGCGCAGAATCCGTCCGCCACGCTCAAGAGCGCTATCGCCGAGCTTGGTGTCGTCGATGGCAACAGCAAGAGTTTGTCCTACATTGCGGGTGCCACAGCCGTGCTCACAGTCTCTGCGTCAGGCAACGGCTTGTCATTCCAATGGCAGCGCAATGAGGTAGATGTGGTGGCAGACACGCGCATCACAGGCGTAACTACTAACCGGCTCACCATCACAGGCGTCACCGGCAAGGATGCTGGCAAGTATCGCTGTGTGGTCAGCAACCCCAGCGGCAGTCTCCTGGCGGGAACCAACATGGTCAGCGTCACAACCAAGCCATTCATCGTGCCGCCCGCATTCGATGTGGTCACGGTGAGCCAACTGATGGAAGTGCCTGTTTATGCAGGCAATGCTCCCACGCGATTCTACATCTCCGGGCTGCCTTCGGGGCTGACCTACGATCCGATTACGGGCTTGATCTTCGGCCGTCCTCTGAGCAAGAGCGGCAGCCAGCCTTTTCAAGTGACGATCAGCGCCAGCAACGCGGCCGGCGTTGGACCCTCCGTGAAGGTCCCTTTGACAGTGCAGGGTCTTCCATTCGGCACCGAGGGCAATTACGTGGGGATCATTGATCGGGCCACTGGCTTGAATGCGACCTCACACCTGGGAGGTCGAGTTAGTCTAATGGTGGCAAGCACTGGGAAGGTGACCGGAAGTGTGATCATCGGCAGTAGCAGTCATGCCCTGACAAGCACCCTGGAGACCTCACCGATTACACAACCTGAAGCTCGATCCACCATCGCAAGGCCGCCCGCATCGCCCTTGCTGATGGAGATGCACTTTGACCCCTCGAATCAGCTCGTCACAGGCACCCTAAGTTCAGGAGCTTTCTCCACCACATTCACAGCCCGCAATTCCCTCGTCGCTCCATTCAGCAGTTACACAGGTTACCACACGGCATCGATCCAGCTCGCTACTCCTGGCGATGTTGGAAAGGAGGAGATTCCACAAGGAGCTGGCTACACCTATTTCACCATCGGCAGCACGGGCTTGGCATCAGGCTTGATCCGACTGGCGGACGGGACTCAGTTTCTCCTCTCAAGCCCCCTTCGTAGCAATGGTGATCTCGTGGTGTATGCGCCTCTCTACGGCAACACGGGCTCCTTGCTGGGCTCGCTGAAAGTGACGCCAGGGAATCCGGCACTGGTCACCACCAGCAGCCTCACCTGGTTCAAAGACAATCAGCCATCAACCGTGCGGACATATCGGAACACCTTCGGTCCGATCAGCCTGGCAGTGTCGGGGGCACGATACACCGCACCTTCGGCCATCGTGATGGGACTCAGTCCGAGTGCAGATGACGTTCCAAACGCCGCCTTGACCTTTTCGGAAGGTGGGGTGCCCGATCCAGTCACGCGCCTCAACATCCGGCTGCGCTACTCGGCCACCGCCGTTCGTGATGCTCAGACGCCAGCCAGCAACCCTGGTTTCGTTACAATCAATGTCACGCCGTCGAATGGCTTGCTCAGTGGCGGATTCAAACTGATGGACACAGATCCGACTACGAGCCTCGCCCTTCAACGGGATGTCCTTTGGTATGGAATCATCGCACGCGACACTGATGGCACTCTACGGGGCTATGGTCACTTCCAGCTCGCCAAACTTCCCAGTCTCAACGACTCACCGCCAACGACCAAAAACACGACCTCGATTCTCTCAGGAAAAGTATCGCTCTTGCCGTTTCCTTGAAGTTGAATGACTGCAGTTGCCCATCCACCGCCACCCTGCCCGCTATGAAAACGATCCAGCACGCCCTCACTCTACTCGCGCTTAGCCTGACTCTGACCTCAGCGCCATCAGTTCTAGGCCAGGCGTTCACGTTTTCTACGATTGCTGGCGCACCGGGGCATGGCACTGCCGACGGCACTGGGACCAGTGCTCAGTTTTACTTTCCTGGGGGCTGCGTCACTGATGGCTCAGGGAATCTTTATGTCTCGGACACCTACAACCACTGCATCCGCAAAGTGGTGATCACCACCGGAGAAACGACCACCTTCGCAGGCACTGCGGGCACCTCAGGATCCGCTGACGGCACGGGCCTGGCAGCCCAGTTCAACTACCCGGTGGGCATAGCACGGGACGCGAGCGGCAATCTTTACGTCGCGGACTCGGGCAACTTCGTGATTCGCAAGATCACTCCCGCAGCTGAAGTCACCACGTTTTCGGGCCAGGTCGGAGTAAGAGGTTTCACTTCCGGCGCGGCTGTGAACGTGAAGTATTCGAACGTTCAGGGCCTCGCGCTTAGCACCGCCCGAAACGAACTTTACGTCGCTGACACGGGCAACCACATCATACGGGCTATCAATCTGACGAGCGGATTTGTCGTGACCACGGCGGGTTCGGCCGGTTCTGTGGGCAATTTGGATGGTGAGGAGAGCAACGCTCAGTTTTCATCACCCACCAGCCTGACAATCGATCAGTTTGGGAACCTGTGGGTCACAGACTACGGCAATAATGCCATTCGTCAGGTGACGACCAGTGGCACGGTGACAACCCGTGTAGGGTTTACCTCACAAGCAGGATTTGTGGATGGAATTGCTGGAACCGCCAGACTCAATCACCCCACGGGCATCTGCCGCGCAAGCGATGGCTTTTTCTACGTCACCGAATCGGGCAACAATCGCATTCGAAAGGTAAGCAACACGGGCGCTGTAACGACCCTGCCAGTGGAGTTGGCAGCACCTCGCTCCATCTGTGCCGATACAGCAGGCAATCTCTTCGTCACAGACACGGGACTTCATGCGATCCGCAAAGTGACAACTGCGGGCGTGGCAAGCTTCATCGCAGGTCGATTTCCTTCTGGAGCAACCAATGACATCGGCACAGCGGCTTCGTTCAACAGCCCGGAAGGCATGGCGGTTGACCCCTCGGGCAACGTCTTCATCGCTGACACGGCAAACCACACCATTCGAAAAGTGACTGCTGATGGCACGGTCACCACCTTTGCGGGAACCGCAGGAGCGGCTGGTAGCTCCGATGGAATCAACTCGCTTTTCCGCAGTCCCTCTGGGGCTTGCAGTGATCCCCTCGGCAACATCTTCGTGGCTGACACGGGCAACCACACAATCCGCAAGATCACACCCGACGGTGTGGTCACGACATTCGCAGGAACGGCAGGGCTCAAGGCAACCACCAATGGAACAGGGACTGCTGCACGGTTCAACGAACCTCGTGATCTGATCATGGACACAGCGGGCAATCTCTTTGTCACGGACAGCAAGAACCACATGATTCGCAAGATCACACCAGCGGGCGTGGTCACGACTCTAGCTGGCGGTGCTGCTATCACAGGATCGAACGACAGCACCGTAGGGACCCTGGCTCGATTCAACACACCGTCGGGTATTGGCATCGACAGCGCTGGCAATCTTTACATCGCTGACCGCGGCAACGCCACGATCCGCAAAGTGACCAGCACCGGGGTCGTGACGACCTTTGCCGGCACGGCCAACAACCGTAACTCCACTGACGGCACCGGCAATGCCGCGCGGTTTTACGATCCTGTGGGCATCGCCGTGGACACGGACAGCAACGTCTTCGTCAGCGACCTTTACTACAACAACCTCCGCAAGATCACGACCGGCCGTGTGGTCACCACGGTCGCAGGACAGCCCTGGCTTACTGACCAGGCTTCCACTCTCAGCTTCTTCCCTTATGGCGGAGATGTGAATGGCTCAGACAGCGTCGCCACCTTCTATCATCCCACCGACATCGCCTTCAGCGGGGCGGATCTTTTCGTTTTGGATCGCGGCAACCATTTGCTGCGCAAAGGCACCGCAGCAGTCGATCCACTAGCACCGGTCATCACGGCGCAGCCTGCCAGCCAGACCGTGGTCGAGGGCACGGCTGCGTCATTCACGGTGGTCACCAGTGCAATGGCTCCCACCTTCCAGTGGAAGAAAAACGGCAACAACATCTCCGGGGCCACCAGCGCAACATACAATATCGCGACCACCGCCAGCGCCGACGAAGCCAATTACTCAGTCGTGGTAACCGAAGGTGGCAAATCCACCACGAGCCTCGCGGCCATCCTCCGACTTTACAAGGTTCCGGTCATCGTGACACAGCCGCTGGCTGTCACCGTCAATCAGGGTCAAACAGCCACCTTGAGCGTCAAGGCCACGGGACTGTTCTTGTCGTATGACTGGAAGAAAGGCGGAGTCTCTCTCGGCGCGCCTAACCTTCCAACACTCACCATCGCGAACGCGCAGGCGACCGATGATGCCAATTACTCCGTGGATGTCACCAATACGGCTGGCACCACGCCCAGCAACTCCATTCATCTGACCGTTCGAGTGCCACCGGGCATTCCAGTGGGCGGACATCCTGCGCACCAGATTGTAGCCCTCAACACTGCAAGCGTGACGTTCACCGTCGCCCACACAGGCACCAACCTTGCTTACCAGTGGTATAAAGGCACGGCCCCGATTTCGGGCACCACCAACCCAACCGCCCTGACCGACACTCTCACGATCACGAACATCAAGAGCACCGATGCCACTTATTACCGCTGTGTGATTCGAAGCCTTGTAGGATTGCCATCAGTGACGAGTAACTCAGCGAACCTCGTGGTGGTGGACCAAACCACAGTCACCACACAAGACGTCGTGGCAGGTCTCAATGCTGCACTGACAGCCCGCGCGTATGGAACGATCACAGGCTACCAATGGAAGTATAATGGCACTCCGATATCGGCCCCTGGTGCCCCGGTTCACTACAGCGGCTACACCGGGAAGACCTTGTCCATCATCAAGGCCGTCGATCCTAGCACCTCGGCGACGCACGATGAAGGCGCCTACACATGCGTCATCAGTTCGACCGCCGGAAACCTCGAGACCAGTGCCATCAATCTTCGCGTGCTGATCAAGCCCGTCGTTGATCCAATCGTGCTTCCTGCTTCCACCATCATGGTCAGTGAGTTTTTCACGTGGCAGGCAACAGCGGTCAATGATCCCGCCAAGTTCATCATCAGTGGCTATCCCTCCGGTCTCACCTACAATGCCACCACGGGCGTGCTGAGCGGCCGCCCCTTGGTCAAAGGTGCCTTCACTGTCAAGGTTTTTGCCTCCAACGCAGCTGGCACCAGCGTGCTACCGCAGTCTGCCTCCCTGACCGTCAGCGAACTCACTCCCGCAGCCGTCGGGACGTATCAGGGCCCCATCACACGCAGTAACAATGTGCTGCTCGGCGATGATCTGGGCGGTCGTATCACCCTGACCGTGCCAACGACGGGTGTCTGCACGGGTGGCATTTATCTGGGCAAGAGCTACTACCCCTTCACCGGCCCCCTGAACACCACTGCATCCGGCGGCCCGCAGACGAGCACCATTTACATCGATAACAAGGCCCCCATCTCGGACTACCGCATCATTTTCACCATCACCCCAGGGACCCGTTCCCTGTCAGGCACGGTGGAAGACGGGACCTATCTGACTGGCACGTTTACTCCGGGAGGCAGCACCAGTCTCCAAGCGTGGCTGCCGGTGGTGGACACCGTCAAACGCACGGCGCTCGGTGGTAACTACACCATGGCCATGACCCACGCAGTCGCAGGCGACGACAAGCCGCAGGGCTACAGCTACGGTGCTTTCAAAGTGGGCCCAACGGGGCTCGCATCAGGCTCGTTGAAGATGGCAGATGCCTCAGTCATTACCTTCGCCAACATCCCGGTGGGAGATGCGGGCAGCTTCCAGATCTTCACCTTGCTCTATGGCAACACGGGCTCTGTCCACGGCTCAATTAACATCGACACCACAGACAACAACAAGCTGAACGCCTCCGCTCTCGGATGGACGAAGAAATTCCAGACGGCAGCAAACCGCTACTTCAAATCCGGCTTCGGACCGCTCGACCTCACCACCTTCGGTCGCCGCTACACCATCCCCACCACGGGAACTCTGGCGATGGGACTGACCGCAGGCCCAGGCAATGCCAAACTGGTCTTCACAGACGACCCTGCTCCGTCGCTCGCCAGCCGTCTGGACATCAGCGCACTGGAAATCAAGGCAGGCAGTCCATCTCCTGTCGTCTTGCCCACCACGGTGACCGCGACAGCCACGAATGGCAGCCATGCAAAGATGACCCTCAGCGTCGTCCCTGGCAGTGGCACCACCTTCACGGCTGGCAGCACCGGACTCGTCAGCGGTCTCACCACTCTTGTGGATCAGAACCCTATGGTTGTTGCCACGAGTCTGGTCCCACGCTCCAACTACTTCTACGGCATGATCGTTGATGACGGCAGCGGACCTCCCCACAAGGCCTACGGCTTCGTGCTCATTCAGGAGCTTCCCAGTGCCAGCTTCACCGCACTGACCTCGCCCTATCATTCGGCCAAGGTCGTTCTCAGCGCTCCCTAGCGGACCGCCCACAGAGCAGCTTGAGAAAAGGTTTCCACGAGGCGCGTAAGGTCGGCATGACCACGCGCCTCGTTTTCGTTTGCCTGTTAGCCAGCTTCTGCGCCCAATCGGCATCGCCTTATCCCGGCAAGACACCGGACACGGCCGCCAATCGAAACCTCCAGCGCTACTGGGACCTTCGTAGTGCAGAAGTCAGCGCCAGTGGATCGCTCGACTCCATCAAGACCGCCGCGGACTGGACCTCGCAGCAAAATGAAGCACGTCGCCAACTGCGCGAGATGCTTGGCCTCGATCCACTCCCCGCGCGCACCGATTTGAAGCAGGTCATCACCGGTGAACTCAAGGGTGATGGGTTCCGCGTGGAGAAGCTTCATTTTCAGTCGATGCCCGGGCTTTACGTCACGGCGAATCTCTACCTGCCGGATCGCAAGATCGAAAAGCCGCTACCCACGATCCTCTACGTCTGCGGTCACGGTGGCGTGAAGAAGGACGGGATCAGCTTTGGCAACAAGACGAGCTACCATCACCACGGCATCTGGTTCGCCCATCATGATTACGCCTGTCTGATTATCGACACGCTTCAGCTTGGCGAGATCGAAGGCGAACACCATGGCACCTACAACCTCAACAAGTGGTGGTGGATGGCTCGTGGCTACACGTCTGCAGGCGTCGAGGCCTGGAACTGCATGAGAGCACTCGACTACCTCGAAACACGCCCCGAGGTGGATGCGAAGCGTTTCGGCGTGACTGGCCGCAGCGGTGGTGGAGCCTATTCGTGGTGGATCGCCGCACTCGATGAGCGCATCGCTGCCGCAGCCCCCACCGCTGGCATCACCACGCTGAAGAACCACGTTGCCGATGGTTGCGTGGAAGGGCACTGCGACTGCATGTTCATGGTCAACACTTACCGCTGGGACTTTGATCGCGTCGCAGCGCTCGTGGCACCTCGTCCGCTGCTCATCGTGAACACGGACAAGGACCCGATCTTCCCCATCGACGGAGTCTTTCATCTCTACCAAAGCACCCGCCGCCTCTATGACTTGCTTGGCAAGGAGGGCAATATCGGACTGCAAGTCGCAGAGGGACCACACAAAGATTTGCAGCCGCTCAACACGGGTGCGTTTCATTGGTTCGAGCGATTCCTCAAGGGTGCCGACCCGATGGCCACCACCGATGAAGCCGCGAAGAAGTCTCTGCAACCCGAGCAGCTCAAGGTCTTCGCCGAGCTTCCCGCTGATCAGCACAACACGAAGATCGACCGCGAGTTTGTGCCCCTGGCGAAGCCCTCAACTGAGCCTCCGAGCCAAGGCGAATGGAGCCATCAGCGCGATGCCTGGATGCAGGCGCTCAAGGACAAAGCCTTCCGCGCCTGGCCCACGAATGCCGGAGCAGTGAGCCCCCGCCTGGTCGAGACCATCAACAAAGATGGCGTGACCATGAGCGCCTACGATTTCACCAGCCAGGAGCCCTTCCAGCTGCGTCTCTTCATCGTCCATCGCGAGGGATTGAAGCCCGACGAACTCGATCTCATCGCGCTGCATGTGCTGGACGACGAGGGCTGGCAGAGTTTCGCTAGCGAATACAGTTCACGCTTTGCCAAGCTCTTCGATGGTGCCGTGTCCGCAAAATCCGATGACGCTGCGTTCGAGTCGGAGAAGAAGATGTTCGCCGCCCAGAAGTGGGCCATGGGTTACATCGCCCCGCGTGGCGTGGGGCTCACTGCCTGGACCGGCGATGCCAAACCACAAACTCAGCGCCTGCGCCGCTTCTACCTCCTGGGTGAGACGAAGGACAGCACGCAG
Source organism: Verrucomicrobiaceae bacterium (assembly GCA_016795365.1). Classification (GTDB taxonomy): domain Bacteria; phylum Verrucomicrobiota; class Verrucomicrobiia; order Verrucomicrobiales; family Verrucomicrobiaceae; genus JAEUHN01. The sequence continues at coordinate 6,293 of JAEUHN010000005.1, read as the reverse complement.
GTCTGGGACATTCGCCGGGCTGTGCAGGCGGTTCGCAGCCTGGCGGGCTTTGACAAAACGAAGCTCTGGCTGGCCAGCGGTGGCACCATGGCGGTCAACACGCTCTACGCGTCATTGTTCGAGGACAACATTGCCCGCCTCGATCTCAATGCCCCTTCCACCTCCCACATGGACGGCCCGGTTTATCTCAATGTGCTGCGCTACCTGGACATCCCACAGGCCGCCGCCATGGCAGCCGAGCGGACCAAGGTGATCATCTATGCCAAAGAAAAGCGGCCTTGGGATTATCTCACCAAGACCGCTGAAAAACTCGGCTGGTCAAAGAACGTGCAGCTGCGCGATCTGCCGCCGGAGCAGTGAATCAAACCACGTTCCCTTCGGCCCGCATCTGGCGGAACCACTCGACGAACTTCGGGATCCCCTGATCGATGTGAGTCGTGGGCTTGAAGTTCAGGTCGCGCGTCGCCTTTGCGACATCTGCCGAGGTGAGAGGCACATCGCCGGGCTGCTCGGGCATCTCATTGATGATGGCTTTCTTGCCCACAGCGTTCTCGATGGTGGCGATCAGATCATTGAGGCTCACGGTCTGTGAACCACCGAGGTTGAAGATCGAGCACAGCGATTCGCCGTTGTAGTTCACCGCTCCAAGGATGCCGTCCACGATGTCGCTGATGAAGGTGTAGTCGCGCTTCGTGTGTCCGGCACCATACTTGTCGATGGGCTTCCCATCTTCGATGGCGCGGGTGAATTTCGAGATCGCGAGGTCAGGCCTCTGGCGCGGTCCATAGACCGTGAAGAAGCGCAGGCACACAGTGCGAATGCTGTAGAGCTGCGAGTAGTTGGAGCAGATCTGCTCGCCCGCCATCTTGGTCATCGCATACGGGCTGATCGTCTGAAGAATGGGGTCCTCCTCGGCGAAGGGGATCTTCTTGTTCACGCCATACACCGAACTGCTGCTGGCAAAGACGAACCTCTTGCAGCCATGCTTCCGGCAAGCTTCCAGAAGGTAGAAGGTGCCTTTGATGTTGGTGTCGATGTAAAGCTCGGGCTGCTCGATGGACGGGCGAACACCCGCACGTGCGGCAAGGTGGATGACCGCATCCGGTTTAACCGCGGCGATCACTCGTTCGACAGCAGCTCCGTCGCGAAGATCGTCTTCAAAAATCTGCACGCGGTCAGCGAAGGCCCGGACGTTGGCGCGCTTGATGGCGGGATTGTAGTAGTCGTTGAAGCAATCGAGGATGGCCACGTCGTGCCCTTCACGCAGCAAGCGCTCGGTGGTGTGGCTGCCGATGAATCCGGCTCCTCCTGTGACAAGGATTTTCATGGAAGGCGGAGTTTCAGCCAGGGGGCAGGGTCTTGCAACCTTGGAAACGATTTTGCTCAAGCCTGGGGCGCAGCGCCCACGATGCCCGTGAGCTGACCGATCTGGTTGTTGCGATAGATGCCAAGCGTGAACTTGGTGCCCGGCTTGAGCTTGGCAATTTCTCCCAGCAACTCCTCCGCACCGCCCACCGGCTGGCCATTGAGTTCGAGAATCACATCACCGGGCAGCAATCCCGCTGCGGCTGCCGGGGACTCCTCATACACCACCTGAACCAGCAGTGCGGCCAGTGCCTGGCCATTCGGGAGATTGAGCTGCAGCGCGCGATCGAAAACTCGCACCCCGATGTAGCCCTGCTGACGCGGGGCCTCGCGTTTTCCAGCACGAAGCGCCAGCACAGAGTCCACCACCTGTTTCGCCTCATTCGCCGGCACCGCCAGCCCCACCCCCTGCCACGCCTGCACATTCTGATCGCCGCGAAAGATGGCCACATTCACGCCCAGAATCTCGCCTTTCACATTGACCAGCGGTCCGCCTGAGTTCCCGGGGTTGATCACCGTGTCTGTCTGCAAATAGTCGAGCGCTGATCCATCACTCAGCGTGCGGTTCCTCGCACTGATGATGCCCTGCGTCACCGTTCCACTCAGGCCAAAAGGATTGCCCACGGCGAACACAATCTCGCCCACCCGCACCTTGTCCGAGTCCGCAAAGCTGAGCGGCGGGAAATCATTCTTGCCACCGTCGATCTTGATCAGCGCGATGTCCCTCACCTTGCTGCCGTCGATCACGTGAGCGGAATACTCTTTCCCGTCATTGGTCACCACCTTCACCTCCGTTGCCCCAGCGATGACATGATAGTTCGTGATCACGTGTCCTTCCTTGCTGATGATGGCACCAGAACCCAGTCCCGCCTGCTCTTCCACGGTCATGCGCGGCAGGTCGAAGATGCCCCAGCGAAACGTGCGCTGGCGCTGCACCAGGGACTTCGTGTTCACACTCACGACCGACGGCAGCACTGCGGCACACAGCCGGGCATACTCTTCATCAAGCCTGGCCAGGCCTGCCACGTCGGCAGTGCTCAGCTGAGGTCCCGCCGCTGCCGTAAACTGCTCACCTGGTCCCCTGCCCCGCAACAAATCGAGCAAGCCATAGCCAGGCTGGCGATTGCGAACGAGGCTGAAAATCGTCAGCGCCACCAGGAACACGGTGAGAGACAGCAGAAGACGGCGAAAGTGATCGGTCATGGGAAAGATTGAATGCGGAAGAATGAAGGATGAATGACAAAGCGCAAGGTGTGTGCTGTCTGGTAATGCCCTTTCGCCAAGGCGAAGCCACGGGCCCCAGCAGCATCGATCATTGCAAAGTGGAAAGTTGAGATTGGAAAGGCTCCGCCATGCGACGGGGGATGCGCCCAATATCAAATCTTCAGTTTCCGATTTTCATTCGACCATGCAGTTCCGTGGAGTGCTGTCGAAAGCATGACAAATCCACGACGAGCGCTACTGCATCATCTCCTTCGCCACCTCGCGCTGCTCGAAGGCAAACGGCCTTAGCGCCAGATGCTCAGGCTTCGAGAGCTGCGGGTCCTCTTCGAAGGTCCGCTCGGCGAGCGCACGGGCGGTCCGGACGAGTCTTGTGTCCGCCAGCAGCTCAGCGAAGCGCAGCGGGGCTTGGCCGCTCTGCGCATGGCCGAGGACGTTGCCCGGGCCGCGGCGGCGCAGGTCTTCCTCGGCGATGCGGAAGCCGTCGCTAGTCTCTTCCATGATCGCGAGGTGCTCTTTGGCTTCCTCGTCCTTGTCATCAATGAAGAGCACGCAGTAGCTGCTGTGCGCGCCGCGCCCGATGCGGCCTCGAAGCTGATGCAACTGCGCGAGTCCGAAGCGTCCGGCGTCGTGGATATACATCACGGTGGCGTTCGGCACATCGACACCGACCTCGATCACGGTCGTGGACACCAGCGCGTGCGTGTCGCCCTCGCGGAAGGGCTTCATCACGTCGTCCTTCTCCTCCGCGTCCATGCGGCCATGCAGCAGGCCCACCTTGTGCGGCTTCAGCAGCTTGCCCCATTCCTTGTGGCCTTTGACTGCGGCACCCGCGTCGAGTTTGTCGCTTTCTTCGATCAGCGGATAAACGAGATAGCCCTGGCGTCCGGCCTCGATCTGCTCGCGCAGGAACTTCGCCGCGTCTTCGATCTTCGACTTCGAACGCACCGCCGTGGTGATCTTCGTCCCCGTCTGCGGTCGCTGGTCAATCGTGCTCACATCTAGGTCACCATAGATCGTCAGGGTCAAAGTGCGCGGGATCGGCGTGGCGGTCATCACCAGCACATCCGGCGCGGTGCCTTGCTGGATCAACTTCGCGCGCTGGGCCACGCCGAACTTGTGCTGCTCATCGATCACCACGAGCCCGAGGTCGTGCACCAGCCGATCATCATGCAGCAGCGCATGCGTGCCGATGAGGATGTGGGGTTTCGCATCGCCAGTCCAGAGTTCCATCCCGCTCCCATCCTCCTTCTTCGCCCCCGTCAGCAAGGCGACGCGCAGCCCGAGTGGCTCCAGCCACTTGCGGGCGTTGCGCGCGTGTTGCTCGGCGAGGATTTGCGTGGGAGCCATGAGCGCGGCTTGCGCTCCAGCTTCAACCGCCGTGAGCATCGAAGCGAACGCGACCACGGTCTTGCCGCTGCCCACGTCGCCGTGCAACAGACGATTCATCGGAGCCTTCGACGCCATGTCCGCTTTGATTTCTTTCACGCAACGAGACTGGGCATCGGTCAGGGCAAAGGGCAGACCCTTGATAAAGGCATCGACCAGCGATCCGTCGCCCGTCATCGAGCGTCCGCCACTGGCCAGCACTTCGCGACGACGATGCACGACGCGCAGTTGGTAGAGATAAAACTCCTCCAGCGCCAGGTAGCGTCGCGCCGTGTCGAGCGACTCCGTGGACGTGGGAAAGTGCGCCTCGCGAATCGCACGCGAACGGTTCCAGCCAGCGAACTCGCCATCCGCTTTCGGTTGCGGCAGCAGGTCGTCGATGAAGTGCTCGGGCACGACTTGCAGTGCATGCCACGCGGCCACGCGCACCGCCTTCTGCGTGAGCGCGCCGCCGAGGCGATAGATCGGTGTGATGCGACCGGCGTGAATGGTGACGGCTTCATCGTCATCGCCACCACGCAGAATTTCATACTCCGGATGGTCCATCGAGAGACGACCCTTCCAGTCCTTGATCTTGCCGTGGATGATCAACTCCTGGCCCTCCGCAATCACGCGCGACATGAAGCTCATGCCCCACCAGCGCAGCGTGAGCTGCTGGCCCAGCGCGTTCGCATCCGTGTGCTGCACGACGGCCTCGAAGTTGCCACCGCGACGCGGGCCGAAGAACTTCACGCCCGTCTTCATCACGATCACTCGATGGCACGACGGCGTCTCGCTTGCGTGGAAGGTCTGGCCTTCCATGCGAATGCGGTCCTCGTGACGGAATGGCAGATGCGCGAGCACATCGGCCACCGTCTTGATGTCCTCCTTGCCCAGTTGCCGCTCCACATGCGCGACGATCCCCGGCACATCGCGGAGCGGGCGATGCAAAGGGGAGTCGGCGGCGATTCCAGGCAGGTCAGGCACTCGCGCACTGGAGCGCAATCAACTCTTGGTGCCACATGAAAGGAAGGCCGCTGAACAATTCAGCACCGACCGCTCAATCGCCAGACCACCCACGAACAAGCGAAGAGACAGGCATCCTTGGCCAGTCCGCCGAAAGGATCGTAGAGAGCCGGAGGATGATTCCGAATCACCAGCACCATGAGCACCAGCACCGATACTGTCGCCACGAGCTGCCCGAGCTTCTCGAACCAACCACCGAACAGAAACAAGCTGGCAACTATCATGGCTACGCCAAGTCCGTGCAGCGTGGCCTCAGGCGATCCCCACCACCAGTCGGAGTTTCGCACCATGTCGATCTGAAAGGGCGAAACGCACAGCAGCTTGGGCACGAGCCCTTCATACAGCCAGACGAATGCCACAGCGCAGCGAGCGAGGATCTTGAGACGACGAAGTTCAGGTATGGAAGGCGGGTGCATGATGAGGTTGCAGTTGAGTGTGAGTGGATGACGCGAGCCGCGGGCGGCCCATCCAGACCTCCGGGAATCCGGGCGAGTAGTGAGCACCGACGAACTTCGCGTCTCGGCACCAGTCTCCGGTTCGATTCAGCAGGCTGAGGTCGTGCACGTGCGCGTTGATCGGCACCACAGGCCAAGGCGGATGCCAGGCCCGGAAGAACCTGCTCCACCCCGCGTAGCGAGTGAAGGCTGTGTAACGCTCCACCAGAAACTCAGTCAGCGATCCTGGAGCAGCTGTGGTTGGCTCAACGTCTTTCACGTCCGCTGCCGAGTAGCTCAACACGGCACCACTCCACCGATCCTCCACGTGGCCACGAAAGCCATGTCTGGGGTCATGTTCATAACGTTGACGACCCCACCGATAGGGCAGGCCGAACACCGTGGGCCCGAGCATCACCGCCAGGAAGTTCGGCAGCCATTCGGCAAGGAAGTAGATGCCGCACTCACCCTGATGCTTCACATAGGTCCGCACGTTCAGGAACTCGTGCGTGGCAATCGGCTTGAACAAGGCGGCACCTCCCAGACGAGGCCGGAGCCCGCGCATGGTGAAGGCCACCAGACTTACGTAGGCCATGCCGTTGAAGACATCGAGTTCAAAGGGCACCCATGGCTGAAGACTGTGCGGCGGCACCGCGAAATGCAGAAACACCACATCATGCCAGCCAGCGATAAAGAAGGGCTCGCCGCGCCCGCTCAGCATGCGCTGCTGAGCATAGATGCTGAGGTTCGTTCTCATGGTCGGAAAGCAGCTGTGAGATAAGTGAGCGCGAACGCACCGTAGCCAAGGAACAGCGCGCAATGAGCCAAGGTCTTCCATAGCAGACCGCGCCAGTGAACCGCCGAGTAAGTCGTCCACTG